>NZ_JBICUQ010000003.1:225507-921761 GCF_043198225.1 Nonomuraea sp. NPDC048826
TTGGTTCTCCAGGAAGCTTGCGGCTTGGTGGGCGTCTTACTTATTATGTTCTACCTTCGTGCACCCCCACTTACTTGGGCGGGGGCGGGGACCCCGGCCGCCGCCTCAGGCGTGATCAGGCGCAACCCTCGGCAGGCGGCGCCTCGGTCGAGAGCTGGAGACCTTCGATGCCGCCGAACCACTTGTCCAGCAGGCTCTTGATCGTGCCGTCGTCCCACAGCTTCTTCACCGCGGTGTTGACGGCCTCACAGGTCTTGGTGTCGCCCTTCTTCAGGCCGACCCCGTACTTCTCGTCCGTGAAGCCCTGGCCCAGGACCTTGAAGTTGCCGCCGGCCTGCTTGGCGAAGCCCGCCAGGATCAGGTCGTCGGTGGTCACGGCGTCGAGGTTGCTGCCGTTGAGCTTCTGCACGCACTCGGAGTAGTTGGCCGCGTCGACGGTGGTGGCGTCGAGGTCGAGCTCGCCGTCCGGGGGCGGGTCGGTGATGCGCTTGTAGGAGTTGGAGCCCGCGGCCTTGCAGATCCGCTTGCCTTCCAAGTTCTGAGGAGTGGTGATGGAGGTGTCGTCCTTGCGGACCATCACGTCCTGGTGGGCGATCACGTAGGGGCCGCCGAAGGTGACCTTCTGCTTGCGCTCCTCGGTGATCGAGTAGGTGGCGAAGACGATGTCGACCGTGCCGTTCTGCAGGAACGGCTCGCGGTTGGAGGAGGCCGACTCCTTCCACTCGACCTTGACGTCCGTGCCGCCGTTCATCTCCTTGAGAACGGCCTTGGCCACGTCGACGTCGAAGCCCTCGGGCTCGGGCCCGGTCTTCAGACCCAGGCTCGGCTGGTCCCACTTGGTGCCGACGACGACAGTGCCGCCGCCCTTGATCTTGTCGATCACCGTGGCGAAGGAACCGCCGCCGGCGTCACCGCCGCCACCGGCGTCATCGCCACCGCAAGCGGTCAGCGCGCCCGCCATGGCGAACGCGGCGAGCACCGCTCCCATTCGACGCATGTGCATGTGTACCTGCCTCATCAGTCAGTGCGTGAGAATCTTCGAAAGGAAGTCACGCGCCCTGTCGGTCCGCGCGTTGGTGAAGAACTCGTCGGGGGTGTTCTCTTCGACGATCTGCCCGTCGGCCATGAACACGACCCGGTTGGCCGCCCTGCGGGCGAATCCCATCTCGTGTGTCACGACCATCATCGTCATCCCGTCGCGTGCCAGCCCGATCATGACGTCGAGCACCTCCTGCACCATCTCGGGGTCGAGCGCGGAGGTCGGCTCGTCGAACAGGATCATCTTCGGATCCATGGCGAGAGCCCTGGCGATGGCGACGCGCTGCTGCTGGCCGCCCGAGAGCTGGGCGGGATACTTGTCCGCCTGCGCCGCGATGCCGACCCGCTCCAGCAACTCCATGGCGCGCTTGTCGGCGGCGTCCTTGGCCTTGCGGCGGACCTTGACCGGGCCCAGGGTGACGTTCTCCCTGATCGTCTTGTGTGCGAACAGGTTGAACTGCTGGAACACCATCCCGACGTCGGAGCGCAGCCTCGCGAGGCCCTTGCCCTCCTCCGGCAGCACCTGGCCGTCAAAGACGATCTTGCCGTCGTCGATCGTCTCCAGCCGGTTGATCGTCCGGCAGAGGGTCGACTTGCCGCCTCCCGACGGTCCGATGACGACCAGGACCTCGCCACGTGAGACGGTCAAGTTGATGTCCTTCAGGACGTGCAGCGCCCCGAAGTGCTTGTTGACGTGCTCCATCTGCACGAGTGGAGTGGCGTCCCCGTTCTCCGTCATGGACCAAAACGGTAAAGGGCGCAAGGGCGCTGGTCACTAACCGAGCGGTACCGATCCGATCACATCAAGCAGTCAAGCTGGCCTTTTGGCGCTGTGCGGCCGCTGTGGGGCGGGCACCGACTACCCTTGAACGTGCCATGACTGTGACCCAGGAGAGCCCCCGCACGTACGAGGTCCGCACGTACGGGTGCCAGATGAACGTGCACGACTCCGAGCGGCTGTCCGGCCTGCTGGAAGGCGCCGGCTACGTGCCCGCGGCCGACGGCGAGGCCGCCGACGTGGTGGTCTTCAACACCTGCGCCGTCCGGGAGAACGCCGACAACCGCCTTTACGGCAACCTCGGCCACCTGCGACCGGCCAAGGTCCGCAACCCGCGCATGCAGATCGCCGTCGGCGGCTGCCTCGCGCAGAAGGACCAGGGCGAGATCGTTCGCAAGGCGCCATGGGTCGACGTGGTGTTCGGCACCCACAACATCGGCTCGCTGCCGGTGCTGCTGGAGCGCGCCCGCATCGAGGGCGAGGCGCAGGTCGAGCTGAAGGAGTCGCTGGAGGTCTTCCCCTCCACGCTCCCGACCCGGCGCGAGTCCGCCTACGCCGCGTGGGTCGCCGTCTCCGTCGGCTGCAACAACACCTGCACGTTCTGCATCGTCCCTTCGCTGCGCGGCAAGGAGAAGGACCGCCGCCCCGGCGACGTGCTCGCCGAGGTGCGCACCCTCGTCGACCAGGGCGTCCTCGAGATCACCCTGCTGGGCCAGAACGTCAACACCTACGGTGTCGAGTTCGGCGACCGGCTGGCCTTCGGCAAGCTGCTGCGCGCCTGCGGCGACGTCGGAGGCCTGGAGCGGGTCCGGTTCACCTCGCCGCACCCCGCCGCCTTCACCGACGACGTGATCGCCGCCATGGCCGAGACGCCCAACGTCATGCACCAGCTCCACATGCCGCTCCAGTCGGGCTCCGACCGGGTGCTCAAGGCCATGCGCCGCTCCTACCGCGCCGAGCGCTACCTCGGCATCATCGAGCGCGTCCGCGCGGCCATGCCCGACGCGGCCATCTCCACCGACATCATCGTCGGCTTCCCCGGCGAGACCGAGGAGGACTTCCAGGCGACCCTCGACGTCGTACGGGAGAGCCGCTTCGCCAACGCCTTCACCTTCCAGTACTCGATCAGGCCGGGCACCCCCGCCGCCACCATGGACGACCAGATCCCCAAGGAGGTCGTCCAGGAGCGCTACGAGCGGCTGGTCGCGCTGCAGGAGGAGATCTCCTGGGCGGAGAACAAGAAGCAGGTCGGCCGGACGCTCGAGGTCCTGGTCGCCGAGGGCGAGGGCCGCAAGGACGACGCCACCCGCCGTCTGTCCGGCCGCGCCCCCGACAACCGCCTGGTCCACTTCACGGCGGGCGCCGAGACGCCCCGCCCCGGTGACATGGTCACGGTCGAGGTCACCTACGCCGCCCCGCACCACCTGGTCGCCGACGGCCCGGTCCGTGAGCTGCGGCGCACCCGCGCGGGCGACGCCTGGCAGGCCCGGCGCGAGGGCCCGCCGCCGTCGCCGGGCGTCATGCTCGGCATGCCCGCCATCGGCCGTCCCGCCCAGGCCGCCGCTCCGGTGTCCGGCTGCGCCGCCCACTGACCGGTACGCTCCCGGGTGCTCAGCGGCCGGAGCCGTTGAGCACCTGATAGCAGGCGTCCCGGCGGAAGTCGTGGAAGGTCGCGCACGGGTCGGGCCCGGGGAGCCCGGCGGGCAGCGTCGGCTCGGCCTGCGGCTGGGGAGCCGGGGTGGGTGAAGGAGTGCTTGCGCGGCGGTCGGTCGATCGGGGGGTGGAACGTTCCACGGATTCCGGTTCGTCCTGGCGTGCGCGCGGCTCGGAGGAGCCCGGCTGGTCATGCCGTCCCCGCCGCGCCAAGTGACCCGGCCCGTCGCGGCGCCCTTCCGAAGCGTCCGGCCCGTCGTCGCCCGCTCGTCCGTCCGGCGTGCTTGGCGCGGTGGCGTCGTACAGGCCCTCGTGATCTCGGTCGGCATCGTACGCGCCGGTCCCCGACATCTCGTCCGGAGAGGAGGACGGAGGGGGAAGCGGCTGGAACCAGGGGCTGTCGCGGGGCGCGGCCGGGGTGCCGGAATGGATCGTTGGAATGGACGCCCACCTGGGCGTTTTCGCCGCCGGTCGAGAATGATCGGAAAGCGGGGTTTCCTGATCGATTTCCGGCGCCGTTTCCCGCGGGTGCATTCGCGGGCCGGTGAACGCCAGGAGAATTCCCGCGCCGGCGATGGCCAGGACGGTGGTGGCGGCCGCGGCGGGAGCGAAGAGACGGCGACGACCTGGGCGAACAGGGCCATGGGGGGACAAGTCGTGATTCCTTTGTGATTGTTGCGCGAGCATTCCGCTGTTGCGGCTAGTGTGGTCCATCGCCCGCGGAAGCCGGAGAGCTTTCCCGATACGACCGCAGGGAGAAATGCGACCATGCAAGATCCGACCGAGCCGGATCGCCAAGAGATCCTCAACGGGCCGGGCGAACGCCGCCGGGCCGCCAAGAACAGGCCGAGCACCAAGAAAAAGATCACCGTCATCGCGGCTTCCGTCCTCGTGGCGGCGCTGGCCGTGGGCGGCGCCGGATACGCGCTGACCGCCGGGTCCGGCGACGCGGGCACCCCCGCCCAGCAGAGTCAGCAGGCGGGCCCGGAGCAGAGCGGCACCGGCGACGACGCCGCCCAGGGCGAGGGCGAGCCGTTGCAGGACGACGCCGAAGCCGACGAGGCCACCATGGGCGACGCCGACACCGGCCTGCCCGAGGAGGAGGCCGCCGAGATGGGCGACGCCTCCGTGCCGGACACGTCCGGTGACACCGCCGCCAAGCGTGACAGCGGCCGAGGCGACGACACCGCCAAGAAGAGCACCGCGACCAAGGACTCCGGCACCAAGAAGGACGACGGCGGCAAGAAGCCCACGTCCGCGGCCAAGCCGCCGCAGTCCGACGGCGACGACCCGGCCGACGGCCCGGCCGGCGCGGTCAACGGCCAGTGCGCCAAGGACGGCTGCTGACCGGCGGACCACCCCCGGGGATCGCCCGTACACCCTCCGGGTGATCCCTCGTACGAGACGAGCCCGGTGGCGCGGGGTGCGGACGTTCACCCTCCGGACGCACCCCGGCGCCGCCGAAGTGGCTCGCCGGTTATCGCGAGCATTGGACCTACAGTCACCGGCCGCGCCTTTCTAAGGTGCGGCCATGACGATCGACGCCATGACCTCTGACAAGGCGGCTGCGCTGCGCGCCCTGCACGTGCCGGGAAAGCCGCTGATCCTGCCGAACGCCTGGGACGCCGCGTCCGCGCGGGCCGTGCGGGAGGCCGGTTTCCCGGCGGTGGCGACCGGGAGCGCTGCGGTGGCGCGGGTGCTGGGGTACGAGGACGGCGAGCTGACGCCGGTGACGGAGATGCTGGCGGCCGTGTCCCGCGTCGTGCGGGTCGTGGACGTGCCCGTGACGGCCGACATGGAGCGCGGCTACGGGCTGGACCCGGCGGAGCTGGCCGAACGGCTGATCGCCACCGGCGCGGCGGGCTGCAATCTCGAAGACTCCGACCCTCGTACGGACGAGCTGATCGACCCGGACGAGCAGGCGGCGTTCCTGGCCGCCGTGCGGGCCGCGGCCGGACCGGCGCTCGTCGTCAACGCCAGGATCGACACCTACATCGCCCGCGACGGCAGCCGTGAGCGCGCCGACGCGGTCGCGCGCGCCCGGCGCTACCTGGAGGCGGGCGCCGACTGCGTCTACCCGATCGCCCTGGCGGACGAGGCCGAGATCGGCGCGCTGGTGGACGAGACGGGCGGCCCGGTCAACATCCTGTTCAGGCCGGGCGCGCCGAGCCTGGCCAGGCTGGCGGAGCTGGGCGTGGCCCGCGTCAGCTACGGCCACGGCCTGCACCAGGCCACGCACGCGTACGCCGTCGGCCTGATCCGCGCCGTGAGCGAGGGCCGCGACCCGTACTGACCGGCCAGGATCACAGGACCAGACGGGCCGGGTGGCGGCCTTCCACGGCCGCGGCCAGGCTGCGCAGCCACGCGACCGGGTCCGGGGTGCCATCGGGGACCACACCGTCGAGGACGAGCGCCCGGCCGTTCCTGAGCGGGCGGCCCGCCTCGTCGTGCAGGACGCGGGGCACGCCGCCGCGCTCGACGCCCCGCCACAGGCGCACGGCCGCGGCGATCTCGGCGGCCTCCGGGCTCTCGTCGAAGTCCAGCACCCATCCGGACCCCGCACGGTAGACGTAGCCCACCGGCCCGCGCGCGCCGTCGAACCGCAGGTGCGGGACGGGCCGCGGGCTTCTCATCTGGGAGGCGTGGACCGCCTCCTGCAGCGGGGTCAGCCAGGTCCGGCCGCCGACCTCCTGCGTCTCGTACGCGACCTCACCCAGCTGCAGCAGCACCGCGTAGGCCAGGCAGGCCGCCCGGTCACGGTCGAAGGGGCGCACCCGCTCGGCCAGGAACCGCTCGGCCGTCGCCAGCACCGATCGACGGCGCTCCGGGGCGAGGGCGGCGGCGCGTTCCCCGGCCTCGTCCGCCGGCATCCCCGCGCGGACCCGCACCGGGCCGAGGTCCCACGGCCTGCGCCCGCGCCGGTAGTGGTCCTGGAGCGCGACGAGGGCCCGCGCCCGGACCTCGACGAGGAACACCCGACCGGCGTGCGGTTGCGGCACCGGCGCCGGATCGTCCAGCAACGCCACGATCTCGTACGGTCCCGCGCCGTACTCCGTCCAGCGCGCGATCCCCTCCAGGCGTGTCCGGGCCTCGGGCGCGGTCAGCATGCCCACATACATGGCGGCGCCGGGATGGGCCATGGGAACCTCCGGGCTCAGCGGCGGCGGCGCGGCACGGGAACGCGCATGAGGTCGCGCGCCAGGAACACCTCCCCGTCGAAGCTGCGCCGCACCTCTTCCAGGAAAGCAGGCTCCTGCGCGAACGTGTAGCGCTCGGAGAAGTGCGTGAGCACCAGCCGCCGCACCCCCGCCTGGGCCGCCACCAGCCCGGCCTCGAACGCGGTCAGGTGCCCGTACTCCTTGGCCAGCGCCTGCTCGCCCGACAGGAACGTGGCCTCGACGGCCAGCAGGTCGGCCCCGTCGGCCAGCTCGAACACCGCGTCGCACAACCGCGTGTCCATGACGAACGCCGCGCTCTGGCCGGGCCTCGGCACGCTGCACTGGGCCAGCGTCACGCCGCGCACCGAGCCGGTGCGCTGCAGCTCGCCCACCTCGGGACCGCGGATGCCGTGCGTGGCCAGCCGCTCCGGCAGCATCCGGACGCCCGGCGGCTCCTGGACGCGGTACCCGTACGACTCGACCGGGTGCGACAGGCGGCGGGCGATCAGCGGCGGCACGGCGGCCAGGTCGCCGGAGACGGGGTGCTCCTCGATGACCCCGGTGTCGGCGAAGACGGCGGCGTGCCGCAGCCTGCGCCAGTATTCGAGCCCGGAGGCGGGGAAGACGGCCCGCACGGGATGGCGCACCCTGTCACGGGCGACGCGCTGGACGACGCCGGGCACGCCCAGGCAGTGGTCGCCGTGGAAATGCGTCACGCAGATCCAGTGCACGTCGCCGGCGCTCACCCCGGCGTGCAGCATCTGCCGCTGGGTGCCCTCGCCCGGGTCGAACAGGTAGCCTTGCCCGTCCCAGCGCAACAGGTAGCCGTTGTGGTTACGGTGTCGGGTGGGGACCGCGCTGGAGGTGCCGAGGATGACGAGTTCACGGGAAGACATGATGACCACCGTCGCGTTCGCCGAGGTGCCGACGCCCGTCGGGCCGTTCGTGCTGGCCGTCACCGATGACGGCCTGGTCGCGTCGGGCTGGGGCTCTCGCGAGCGGCTGCGCGACCGCCTCGGCCTGCCTGAGGTCCATGACCCGGATCGTACGGCTTCCGTGGTCGGCGAGCTGCTCGCCTATTTCGCCGGCGACGCGCGGCGGTTCGAGACGCCGATCGACTGGCGGCTGACGTCGGGCGTGCGGCGCGAGGTGCTGCGGACGCTGCACGCGGTCCCGTACGGCACCGCCGTGACCTACGGTGAGCTGGCGGCGCGCAGCGGCACCGGCGTGCCCGCGCGCGGGATCGGCTCGATCATGGGCTCCAACCCGCTGCCGATCGTGGTGCCGTGTCACCGGGTGGTCGCGGGCAACGGGCTGGGCGGGTTCAGCGGCGGCGTCGGCGTCGAGACCAAGCGCTGGCTGCTGACCCACGAGGGCTACCTGCAGCCCACACTGCTCGATCTGTAGCGGACACTGGTAGGCGTGCGTCACCCAGTCATCGCCGTCGTGGGGCCCACCGCGGCCGGTAAGTCCGATCTCGCCGTCGATCTCGCGCTGCGGCTCGGCGGGGAGTGCGTCAACGCCGACTCCATGCAGCTCTACCGCGGCATGGACATCGGCACCGCCAAGCTCACCGAGGCCGAGCGGCGGGGGGTTCCCCACCACCTGCTCGACGTCTGGGACGTGACGGTGACGGCCAGCGTGGCGGAGTACCAGAAGCTGGTCAGGCCGCTGATCGAGGCGATCGGCGTGCCGGTGCTCGTGGGCGGGAGCGGCCTGTACGTGCGGGCGGCCATCGACGACCTGGAGTTCCCCGGCACCGACCCGGAGATCCGGGCCCGGCTGGAGGCGGAGCTGGCCGAGCGCGGCACCGCGCCGCTGTACGCGCGGCTGAGCGAGCTCGACCCGGCGGCGGCCGCGGCGATCCTGCCGAGCAACGGCCGGCGCATCGTGCGCGCGCTGGAGGTGATCGAGCACTCCGGCCGGCCGTTCTCGGCCACCATGCCGTCCTACGAGGCGGTCTACCCGAGCGTGCAGCTCGGCCTTGAGGTGCCCCGCCCGGTGCTCGACGAGCGGATCGAGACCCGGGTCGAGCGGATGTGGGCGGCGGGCCTGGTCGACGAGGTGCGCGGGCTGCTCGGGCAGGGCCTGGCCGAGGGCCGCACGGCCGGCCGGGCGCTCGGCTACGCCCAGGTGATCCGCTGGCTGGAGGGGGAGTGCAGCGAGCAGGAGGCGTTCGCGGAGACGGTGCGGGCGACCCGGCGCTTCGCCCGGCGGCAGGAGTCGTGGTTCCGCCGCGATCCGCGGGTGCGCTGGCTCCCGTACGACGACCCTGATCTGCTCGACAGGTCCCTGGCGCTGATAGCCGGGCAGGCGTCCGGATAAAATCGGCCAATGCGCTTTCTCAAGGGGCACGGCACCGAGAACGACTTCGTCATCCTTCCCGATCCCGATGGCGAGCTCGACCTGGCCGCCTCCCTCGTCGCCCGCGTCTGCGACAGGCGGGCCGGCCTGGGGGCCGACGGCGTGCTCCGCGTCGTGCGCACCAAGCAGGTGCCCGAGGTGGCCGACGAGCCGGCCGAGTGGTTCATGGACTACCGCAACGCCGACGGCAGCGTGGCCGAGATGTGCGGCAACGGCACCCGCGTCTTCGCCCGCTACCTGGTCGACGCCGGGCTGGTGCACGGCGACGAGTTCGACGTCGCCACCCGGGGCGGCGTCCGGCGGATCCGGATGGAGCCCGACGGCGAGGTGTCCGTCGACATGGGCAAGCCCGAGGTGCTGGGCGCCAGCGCCGCCATCGTGGGCGGCGTCACGTACGAGGGCGTGCACGTCACCCTGGGCAACCCGCACCTCGCCTGCTCGATCGGCGACCCGGTGGCCCAGCTCGACCTCACCCACCAGCCGACCTTCGACCCCGGGGTGTTCCCCGCCGGGGTCAACATCGAGCTGTTCAACGCGGTCGGCACCAGCCGGGCGGTGATGCGGGTGCACGAGCGCGGTTCCGGCGAGACCCGGTCCTGCGGCACCGGCGCGGTCGCCACCGCGGTCGCGGCCGCCGCGCTGTCCGGAGAGACCACCGGCACGTGGACGATCGAGGTGCTGGGCGGCACCCTCACCGTGGTGCTCGACGAGGAGACGAGCTATCTGCGCGGCCCGGCGGTCATCGTGGCCTCGGGCGAACTGATGCTTGCAGAATGATGTTCTCCTAAGGGATGCTGGGTCTGTTTCTCGAACCGAGAGGGGTTTCGATGGCAGACCCGCGCACCACCGCCGTCCAGGTGAAGGGGCCCATCGGGCAGTACGGCGGCGGCTTCATGATCTCCCGCGAGGCCAAGGCGGCGTGCGAGGAGTACGCCATGGGCCCCCGCGAGTTCTACTTCCGCGGCCGGTGCGGCGTGCTCGGCGAGTGCGAGGCCGACGTGGTCGCGGCGGTGGCCGTGTTCTTCCCGGTCGAGCATGTCAGGGAGAGCTGGGAGGGCGGCCGCAAGATGCCCGTGGAGCAGGCCGTCGAGCTGTACGCGGGAGCCTGTCAGGAGTGGGGCCGGCGCAAGCTCGGCGGGTACGACGGCTGCGCCAGGATCGCCGAGCTGCTGGAGAAAGTCGCCGAGGCGGCCTCGCCGATCGGGGCCCCGCTGTTCGCCGGGTGGCGCACCGTCCCGCTGGCCGGAGACCCGCCCGCGCGGGCCGCCCAGCTCCTGCACGTGCTGCGTGAGCTGCGGGGCGGGCTGCACGCCAACACGGTGCTCGCCGCCGGGATGGATCCTCTGGACGCGACGCTGACCGCCGCGCACGACGGGACCCCGCTGGGCGACCGGAGCGGTCAGATGGTCGCCCAGTTCCTGCAGTGGCCCGAGCCTTACCCGACGCCGGGACCGGAGCTCATCGCGCGCCGGGCCGCCGTCGAGAACGCCACCGACGATCTGATGGCACAGGTATTTTCCGTGCTAAATAGCGACGAATCGGACGAGCTCATCGGGCTTCTGCGTTTGGGGCACGCTCATTGACCTGGCAGACTGACTGCCCATGGACGTGGACATCTGGGCGTGGGTCGGCGAAACCCAGCAGCAGCTTTCCGAGGCGGGCAACGTAGGCCTCGCCATGGCTCTGGGAGACCTGCCCGCGCAGGCCTACGAAGGGCGATACCCGCAGCTCGACGTGATGGCCCCGGCCATCGCCCAGCAGGCGGAGGCCCTGGAGCTGCCCTGGCTGGAGTTCTACGCCCGCTACTGGCACCTCGTCGGCCGCATCGGCGACCGCGTCCAGGGCGCGGTCGCGATCGAGGACGCCGAGCACCTGCTCGAGTTCGCCCAGCGCGAAGACGTCCGCGGCTGCCCGGCCGGTCCGGCCGCGGTCGAGGCGCTCGCCGTCGTGTGGGCCAACACCGACGGCCCCGGCTACGCCGCCCAGCGGCTGGAGCTGCTGGGCCCGGCCATCGAGCAGGCCGAGCCCGCGGGGCCCGCGTTCTCGGGCCTCGTGACCCAGTACGTCTCCGCGCTCGTCGACGCCGGCCGGGCCGGGGAGGCCGTGGCCTACGCCGAGTCCGCCGTCGAGCGGCTGCGCGCCGCCGGTCGCGAGGCGAGCTGGGAGCTCGGCGCCGAGAGCGCCCGCGCGCTGCTCGCCGACGGCCGCGCCGAGGCCGCGCTCGACGCCCTGCAGGCCGCCGCCGGGTTCCAGGCCGACGACCCGGTCGCCAAGGAGCACCGCGACGGCGTGCGCCGCGCGCTCATCCTGGCCACCCTCGACCGCATCACCGAGGCCGTCGACGCGCTGCCCGACCTCGACGTGGTCGGCGAGCACCCGCGGGTGTTCGTGGAGTGGGCGCAGGCCGTCTACAAACTGTCCGGCTCCTCCCAGATCACCAACACCTGGCAGCTCGGCCGCGTGCTGCGCCAGTGGATCGACTACTTCGGCATGATGGGCGGCTACCGCTCCCGCGTCGAGCTCGCCCTGGTGGCGGGCGACCTGGCCGTCGGCAGGCAGGGCGTCTGGCAGGCCAAGGCCCTGGCCGACCTGGTCGAGTCCGCCGCCGCCGAGCTGCGCGACGACTCCGGCGTGGCCGAGCGCGTCGCCGCGCTGCGGGCCGCCGCCGAGGCCACCGCCGAGCCCGAGGCTCCCGGCCCCGAGGCCGAGCGCGTCGCCTACTTCGACGCCGCCGACGGCTACAACGCCGACCCCGAGCGCTGGATCGGCTGGCTCGCCCCGCTGTCCGGCAGCGACATCGAGGCCACCCGCCGCCACACCACCACGCTCGGCTTCCTGGGCTACCCCGCGACCGGCGCCGACATCTACTGGAAGATGCTCGTCGACTCCGGCGACATCGCCTCCGCCGACCCCGACGACGTGGCCTACCTGACCACGCTCCTCGTCGAGGCCCGGCAGGACGAGCGGCTGGAGCAGATGGCCGGCATGCTGCCGCACGCCGCCAAGCACCTCACGCTCGCCCGCCTCCACGTCGCCCGCGAGCGCTGGGCCGAGGCCCTCGACAACGCCGAGCACGCCGTGGCCGCGGGCGCCGGGGTCGACGGCCGCCGCATCGTCGCCACCGCCGCCCAGCAGCTCGACCAGAACGCCAAGGGCGCCCAGGCGCTGCTGGAGGTCCTCGGCGACCTCGGCGACGAAGACATCTGGCGCATGATCGTCATGGCCACCGCCGCCGAGGACTGGGACACCGTCCGCAAGGGCGCCGCCAAGATCGGCATGCCGATCAAGTCGACCGAAGGGCCGATCGAGGAGGAGATGGGCCTGATCCGGGTCATCCTCCCCGCCCCCGACGGCGGCCGCCGCCAGGTGCTCTCGATCCGCACCGGCCCCGCCACCGCCCGGCTGGCGCTGCCGCAGCCGCGCGGCATGGAATACAACGCGGGCGACCTCGTGGTGTTCGACCCGCAGCTGCTGGAGCCGCTGCCCGAGGACCCCGAGGAGCAGAAGAACTTCGTGCCGCCGTTCGCCGCGGTGAGCATCCTGCGGCCCGGCGGCTACACGAGCTACTTCTTCGACGGGGCCGCGCCGAGCGAGTCCGACTGGGCCGAGTTCACCGAGGTCATGGCCGAGCGCGGCTGGCCGATGTGGGTCTACAGCGACGAGAACTACCAGGTCAACCACCCGACCAGCGGCGAGCAGATCCCCGGCGTGTTCGGCTGGGTGGCGGTGCCTCCGGGCGTCTCGCCGGTCGAGGTCGACGCCTTGCTCGACGACGCCACCGAGCGCTGGTCCCACCCGCTGGCCTGGCTCGACCTCGCCCGTGAGGTCGACGTCGAGGTCGAGCGGCACGAGCGCATCGTCAAGGAGTACGGTCTCTGACCATGCTGGGGCGTTTCGCGCTCGACGGGAAGGTCGCCGTCGTCACCGGCGCGTCCTCGGGGCTGGGGGTGGCCTTCGCCAGAGGGCTCGCCGAGGCCGGGGCCGACGTCGTCATCGGCGCGCGCCGGGTCGAGCGGCTCGGTGAGACGCGGCGGCTGGTCGAGGAGACCGGCCGCCGGTGCCTGGCCGTGGCCACCGACGTGGCCCGGCCGGAAGACTGCACGGCGCTGGTGGAGGCGGCCGTCGCCGAGTTCGGCGCGGTCGACGTGCTGATCAACAACGCCGGGGTCGGCACCGCCGTGCCCGCGCTGCGTGAGACGCCGGAGGAGTTCCGGCAGGTGATCGACGTCAACCTGCTCGGCACCTACTGGATGGCGCAGGCTTGCGCGCGGGTGATGCGGCCCGGCTCGTCCGTGGTCAACATCGGCAGCGTGCTCGGCGGCACCACCGCCGGGCTTCCGCAGGCCGCCTACAGCGCGTCCAAGGCGGGCGTCGAGGGCCTCACCCGGGATCTCGCTCAGCAGTGGACCGGGCGGCGGGGGATCCGGGTCAACTGCCTGGTGCCGGGGTTCTTCGCCTCTGAGATGACCGAGCAGTACCAGCCCGGCTACCTGGAGCGGGTCGTGGAGCAGCGGGTGCCGATGGCTCGTCCTGGCGACCCGGCCGAGCTGGTGGCGGCCGCGGTGTTCCTGGCCAGTGACGCCGCCTCCTACATCACCGGCGTCACCCTCCCGGTCGACGGCGGCCTCCTCATCACCTGATCACGCGCCAGGGGGATGGGTTTCGTGTCGGTGGGGGAGGGGCCGTGGGTCATCCTCCCGGTCGACGGCGGCCTCCTCATCACCTGATCACGCGCGAGGGGGATGGGTTTGGTGTCGGTGGGGGAGGGCCGTGGGTCATCCTCCCGGTCGACGGCGGCTCACCTGATCACGCGCGAGGGGGAGGGTCGGCTCTCAGCGGGGGAGGAGGCCGTGGAGGGCTGTTTCGACGAGGGTGTCGGCGTAGGCGTGGGTGAGGGGGCCCGAGCGGTGCAGCCAGCGGCTGAGCAGCGGCCCCCAGATCAGGTCGACCGCCACGTCCAGGTCGAGGTCCTCGGGTAGGTGGCCGGCCTGCTGGGCGGCGCGCAGCCGGGCCTTCTTCAGCTCCTTCATCGGCCCGTCCAGCCGCTCGGCGTAGAGAGCGGCCAGCTCCGGGTCGTTCATGATCTCGATGGTGAGCGCGCGCAGCGGCCGGTCGTAGCGCGGGTCGGCGAATTCGTCGACGGTGGCGCGCAGCACCACCTTGAGGTCGGCCTCCAGGTCGCCGGTGTCGGGCAGGCCCTCCTGCCCGTCCTGGCCCTGCGACAGGCTCAGGAACGCGTCGAAGAGCACCGCGCCCTTGGACGGCCACCATCGGTAGATCGTCTGCTTGCCGACGCCCGCCCTGGCGGCGATGCCCTCGACGCTGAGTTTGGCGTAGCCCACCTCTCCGGCCAGCTCGAAGGCGGCGGTGAGGATGGCGCGGCGGGAGGCTTCGCTGCGGCGGCCCGCGTCGGGTGTGGTTCGTCGTTGCACGCCCCGATCCTAGCAAGAGACGAGACGGTCCGTCTCCATGCGGGGAGGCTCTTGTCCAGTGGATCGCTGGGCCTTATGTTCGTTGCGTAGTCCGGTCCGTGTTGCGTATTAAGGAACAACCGGAGGGCCCATGACGAGCCGGCCTCGTTTGGTGATCATAGGAGCCGGCATCGTGGGCTGTGCCCTGGCCGACGAGCTGACCGCACGCGGATGGACGGACGTCACGGTCGTCGACCGGGGACCGCTCCACGCCACCGGCGGCTCCAGCTCCCACGCCCCGGGCCTGGTCTTCCAGACG
Organism: Nonomuraea sp. NPDC048826; assembly: GCF_043198225.1. Classification (NCBI taxonomy): domain Bacteria; kingdom Bacillati; phylum Actinomycetota; class Actinomycetes; order Streptosporangiales; family Streptosporangiaceae; genus Nonomuraea; species Nonomuraea sp. NPDC048826. The sequence goes on from NZ_JBICUQ010000003.1 coordinate 240,229, forward strand.
AACCCGTCCAAGACCATGACCGAGTTCGCCTCGTACACCGTGCGGAAGTACACCGAGCTGGGCTGTTTCGAGCAGGTCGGCGGCCTGGAGGTGGCGACCACCGCCGAACGCTGGCAGGACCTGCACCGCAAGCACGGCTGGGCCGAGGCGTGGGGCGTCGAGAGCCGCCTGATCGACCCCGCCGCCTGCGGCGAGCTGTGGCCGCTGCTCGATCCCGGCAAGGTGCTCGGCGGCTTCCACGTGCCGTCCGATGGGCTGGCCACCGCCGTGCGCTGCTGTGAGACGCAGGCGCGGCGGGCGACCGAGCGCGGCGCGCGGTTCCTCGGCGGGCACACCGTCGTCGGCGTCGAGCAGCACGGCGGCCGGGTCACCGGCGTGGCCGTCGAGTCCGCCGACGGCCACCGGGTCATCCAGGCGGACGTGGTGGTGTGCGCGGCCGGCTTCTGGGGGCCGTCGATCGGCGAGCTGGCCGGGCTGACCGTGCCGCTCCTGCCGCTGGCCCATCAGTACGCCAAGTCGGGCCCGCTGCCGGGCAGCCCCGGCACCGGCCCCATCCTGCGCCACCAGGACCGCGACCTGTACTTCCGGCACCACGGCGACCGCGTCGGCGTCGGCTCGTACGCGCACCGCCCGATGCCCGTCGCCCAGCACGAGATCGGCCCCAGGGGCACCACGATGCCGTCGGTGCAGGCGTTCACCGAGGAGGACTTCGACCCCGCCTGGCGCGACGCGTGCGAGCTGCTGCCGCCGCTGGCCGAGACCAAGTACGAGGACGGCATCAACGGGATCTTCTCCTTCACCCCCGACGGCTTCCCGCTGATCGGGGAGGCGCCGCACCTGGAGGGGTTCTGGCTGGCCGAGGCCGTCTGGGTGACGCACTCGGCCGGGGTCGCCAAGGCGGTGGCCGAGCTGCTGGTGGACGGGGTGACCGCGACCGACCTGCACGAGTGCGAGCTGAGCCGGTTCGAGCCCGTCCAGCTCTCCCCGGCCTTCATCGCCGAGCGCGGCGCGCAGAACTTCGTCGAGGTGTACGACGTCATCCACCCGCTGCAGCCGATGGAGTCGCCGCGGCCGATGCGGACCAGCCCGTTCCACCCGCGGCAGCGCGAGCTGGGCGGCTTCTTCCTGGAAGGCGCGGGCTGGGAGCGGCCGCACTGGTTCGAGGCCAACCGGCCGCTGCTGGAGGACCTGGCCCAGGACGAGATCGGCGCCGAGCGGCGCGACGCGTGGGCCGGTCGCTACTGGTCGCCGATCGCCGCGGCCGAGTCGCGCGCCACCCGCGAGGGCGTGGCGCTCTACGACATGACCCCGCTCAAGCGGATCGAGGTCGGCGGCCCGAAGGCGGCGGCGTTCCTGCAGTGGCTGACCACCAACGACGTGGACAAGAAGCCGGGCTCCGTCACCTACACGCTCCTGCTGGACGGCAAGGGCGGCGTCCGCTCCGACCTGACCGTGGCCAGGATCGAGGAGGACCGGTTCCAGATCGGCGCCAACGGCAACCTGGACCTCGACTGGATCACCCGCCACGCGCCGGGCGGCGTGTACGTGCGCGACCTCACGCCCGGCACCTGCTGCGTCGGCGTGTGGGGGCCGCACGCCAGGGAGCTGGTGCAGCCGCTCACCGACCTGGACATGTCCCACACCGGCTTCCGCTATTTCAGCTGCAAGACCGGCTACGTCGGCCACGTGCCGGTGACCGCGATGCGCGTCTCGTACGTGGGCGAGCTGGGCTGGGAGCTCTACACCACCGCCGACCTCGGGCTCAAGCTGTGGGACACGCTCTGGGCGACCGGCCTGCCGGTCGCGGGCGGCCGGGCCGCGTTCAACAGTCTCCGGCTGGAGAAGGGCTACCGGCTGTGGGGCGTCGACATGACGCCCGAGCACGACCCGTACGAGGCGGGGCTGGGGTTCGCCGTCAAGATGGGCAAGGACTTCGTGGGCCGCGACGCGCTCTCCTCGGAGGTCACCCGCAGGCTCGTGCCGCTGCTGACCGCCGAGGTGGTCATGGGCAAGGAGCCGGTCCGGCACGACGGCCGCGCCGTCGGGTACGTCACCAGCGCCGCCTACGGCCACACCATCAGGCGGCCCATCGCCTACGCCTGGCTGCCCGCCGAGCTGGCCGAGCCGGGGACCTCCGTGGAGGTCGCGTACTTCGGGCGGCGGGTGCCGGCCGAGGTCGCCGCCGAGCCGCTGTTCGATCCGAAGATGGAGAAGATCCGACGGTGACCCATCCCGACTTCCTCTGGCGCGACCCCGATCCGAAGCCCGCCTACGACGTGGTCGTGGTCGGCGGCGGCGGGCACGGCCTGGCCACCGCCTACTACCTGGCGCGCAACCACGGCATCACGAACGTGGCCGTCCTGGAGAAGGGCTGGCTCGCGGGCGGCAACATGGCGCGCAACACCACGATCATCCGCTCCAACTACCTGTGGGACGAGAGCGCCGCCATCTACGAGCACGCGCTGAAGCTGTGGGAGGGGCTGAGCGACGAGCTCGACTACGACCTGCAGTTCAGCCAGCGCGGCGTGCTCAACCTCGCGCACAACCTCGGCGACGTGCGCGAGGGCAAGCGGCGGGTGAACGCCAACCGGCGGAGCGGCGTGGACGCCGAGTGGCTCGACGCCGACGAGGTCAAGAAGTTCTGCCCGATCGTCAACGTGTCCGACCGGGCCCGCTACCCCGTCCTGGGCGGCACGCTCCAGCGGCGCGGCGGCATCGCCAAGCACGACCACGTGGCCTGGGCGCTGGCCCGCAAGGCCGACGCGTACGGCGTCGACCTGATCCAGGGCTGCGAGGTGACCGGCTTCGAGATCAGCCAGGGCCGGGTGCTGGCCGTCGAGACCAGCCGGGGCCGGATCGCCGCGGGCAAGGTCGCGCTCGCCGCCGCCGGGCACACCTCCGTGCTCGCCGCCAAGGCCGGGATCCGGCTGCCGCTGCAGTCGCACCCGCTGCAGGCGCTGGTGTCGGAGCTGCTGGAGCCGGTGCTCGACTGCGTGGTCATGTCGAACGCGGTGCACGTGTACGTCAGCCAGGCGCACAAGGGGGAGCTGGTGATGGGCGCCGGGATCGACGCGTACAACTCCTACGGGCAGCGCGGCGCCTTCCACGTCATCGAGGCGCAGATGGCGGCGGCGCTGGAGCTGTTCCCCATCTTCAGCAGGGCTCGGGTGCTGCGCACCTGGGCGGGCATCGTGGACGTCTCGCCGGACGCCTCCCCGATCATCGGCCGCACCCCGGTCGACGGCCTCTACGTCAACGCGGGCTGGGGCACCGGCGGCTTCAAGGCCACCCCGGGGTCCGGCTGGGTCTACGCGCACACGATCGCCGAGGGCGCCCCCCATCCGCTGGCCGAGCCGTTCGCGCTCGACCGGTTCACCAGCGGGGCGCTCATCGACGAGCACGGCGCGGCGGCGGTGGCGCACTGATGATGCTCATCGACTGCCCGTTCTGCGGGCCCCGCGACGAGAACGAGTTCCACTACGGCGGACAGGCCGGCATCGCCTACCCCGAGACGCCCGGCGAGCTGTCCGACAGCGAGTGGGCGGAGTACGTGTTCATGCGCGACAACCCCAGGGGCTGGTTCCACGAGCGGTGGTTCCACGGCCTCGGCTGCCGCACCTGGTTCACCGTCGAGCGGCACACGGTCACCCACGAGATCCGGAAGGCCCCATGAGCCGTCTGCCGTCCGGCGGTCTGATCGACCGCTCCGTCACGCTGCCCTTCCGCTTCGACGGGCGGCCGCTGCACGGCCACCCGGGCGACACGCTCGCCTCCGCGCTGCTGGCCTCCGGCGTACGCGTGGTCGGGCACAGCGTGAACCTGGGCCGCCCGCGCGGGATCTTCTCCGCCGGGCCCGAGGAGCCGAACGCGCTGGTCCGGGTGGGCGCCGACCCGATGCTGGCGGCCACCACCGTCGAGCTGCGGGCGGGCCTGGAGGCGTGGAGCCTGCGCGGCAAGGGCCGGCTCGATCCCGACGCGACGGACGAGCGCCGCCACGACAAGGGCTACCTGCACGGCGAGGTGCTCGTGGTGGGCGGCGGCCCCGCCGGGCTGGCCGCCGCGCTCGCGGCCGGCGAGTCGGGCGCGCGGGTGATCCTGATGGACGACCAGCCCCGGCTCGGCGGCGACCTGCTGAGCAGCCGTGTCCCGCTCGACGGCGCACCGGCGGCGGACTGGGCGGACGCGGTCGCGTCCCGCCTGGCGGCGCTGCCCGAGGTGCTGGTGCTCACCAGGACCACCGCGATCGGCTATTACGACCACAACTACCTGGTCGCCGTCGAGCGCGGGCCGCGCGGCGAGCGGCTGTGGCACGTCCGCACGCGCCGCGTCGTGCTCGCCACCGGCGCGCACGAGCGGTCGCTGCCGTTCCCCGGCAACGACCTGCCCGGCGTCATGCTCGCCGCCGCCGCGCGCAGCTACGCCAACCGGTACGGGGTGCGGCCGGGCAGCCGGGCGGTCGTGTACGCGTGCGCCGACTCCGGCTACGAGGCCGCCCGCGACCTGGAGGCGGCCGGGGTGGAGATCGCCGCCGTCGTGGACCCGCGCCTCGGGGGGCCGATGGGCGGCCGGCGCGTCACCGGCACCGTGGCCGGAGCCGACGGCACGCTCGCGGCCGTCCTGATCGGCGACGAGCGGGTGGAGGCGGACCTGCTGGCGGTGGCGGGCGGCTGGAACCCGGCGGTCCACCTGTTCAGCCAGTCGCAGGGCAGGCTGCGGTACGACGAGACCCTGCGGGCGTTCGTGCCCGGCGAGTCGGCGCAGGCCGAGCGTTCGGCCGGGGCCTGCCGGGGGCTGTTCGGGACCGCGCAGGCGATCGAGGACGGTTACCGGGCGGGCGCCGAGGCCGTCGGCGACCTGGCCGGTTCCTCCGGCTTCCGGGTGCCCGAGGTGGACGAGCCCGCGCCGCGCCCGCCCGCCGCGTACTGGGGCGAACTGGACCCCGACCCCACCGCCTTCGTCGACCTCCAGCGCGACGTCACCGTGGCCGACGTGGCGAGAGCCACCGGGGCCGGGATGCGCTCGGTGGAGCACGTCAAACGGTTCACCACCGCGAGCACCGGCGCCGACCAGGGCAAGACTTCCGGGGCCCTGGTCGTCGGCGTGCTGTCGGAGCTGCTCGGCGCCGCCCCCGGCCAGGTCGGCGTCACCACGTCCCGGCCGCCGTACACGCCCGTGTCGTTCGCCACTCTGGCCGGCCGCGACCGGGGCGCGCTGTCCGACCCGGCCAGGACCACCGCCATGCACGCCTCGCACGTCGCCCGGGGGGCGGTGTTCGAGGACGTCGGCCAGTGGAAGCGGCCCTGGTACTTCCCGCTCGACGGCGAGGGGCTGCGCGAGGCGGTGCGGCGCGAGTGCGAGGCCGCCCGCACGGCCGTGGCCGCGATGGACGCCTCCACCCTCGGCAAGATCGACATCCGGGGCGCGGACGCGGGCGCGTTCCTGGACCGGATCTACACCAACATGTACTCCACGCTCGCCGTCGGCGCCTGCCGCTACGGGCTGATGTGCACCGCCGACGGCATGGTCTTCGACGACGGCACCACCACCCGGCTGGGCGAGCACCACTACCTGATGACCACCACCACCGGCAACGCCGCCGCCGTGCTCGACTGGCTGGAGGAGTGGAACCAGACCGAGTGGCCGTCCCTGGACGTCCGCCTCACCTCGGTCACCGACCACTGGGCCACCGTCGTGGTGGCCGGGCCGCTGGCCCGCCGGGTCATGGCCGCCGTCGCCCCGGAGTCGCTTGACCTGGCGTTCATGCGGTACACCGGGGCGTCCGTGCTCGGCGTGCCCGGCCGGGTCTTCAGGATCAGCTTCTCGGGCGAGCTGGCGTACGAGGTGAACGTGCCCTGGGCCTACGGGCGGGCGCTCTGGGACGCGGTGCTGGAGCTCGGCGCCGTGCCGTACGGGACCGAGACCATGCACGTGCTCCGGGCCGAGAAGGGGTTCGCGATCGTCGGCCAGGACACCGACGGCACGGTCACCCCGCAGGACCTCGGCATGTCCTGGATCGTGTCCGCGCGCAAGCCGGACTTCGTCGGCAAGCGCTCGCACGCGCGGCCCGACACCGCGCGCGACGACCGCAAGCGGCTGGTGGGCCTGCTGACGGAGGACCCGTCGGCGTTCGTCGAGGAGGGCGCGCAGCTCGTCGCCGACGGCGGGCGCGGGCCGATGCTGGGCCACGTCACCTCCAGCTATCCCAGCGTCGCGCTCGGGCGTTCCATCAGCCTGGCACTCGCCCGCGACGTGCGGGACGGCGACCTCCTGACGGCGGTCTCGGGCGACGCGACGGTTGCGGTGCGGGTCGTCTCACCGGTCTTCCACGACCCGGACAACACGCGCCGCGACGGGGAGCCGGTGGCCGCGCGCGGTGGCGCGAATCTCCCGCCGCCGCGGGCGGAGAGCCCCGCCGCCGCCTTCGCGGCGCGGTTCGCGGCCGCGGGGAACGACCGGGTACGGGTGCGCGAGGTGCCGTTCGTGCCCATGTGGGAGGTACGAGGCGGCGACCCCGGGACGGGGATGCGGCTGGGTCCGGACTGGTGGCTGGTGGCCGGGGAGGCCGAGCCGGGTCCCGGCTGGGTCGACGTCTCAGGTCAGCGGACCGTCATCGAGCTCACCGGCCCTGGGGCGCGGGACGTGCTGATCACCGGGTGCCCCGTCGACCTGCACCCCTCGGTGTTCACCGGCCACGCCCAGACGGTCCTCGGCAAGGCGCCGGTGATCTTGGAACGGCGCGGCGACGGCTACCGGGTGTTCGTTCGCTCCTCGTACACGAGTTATCTCGCTGAGTGGTTGATTGATGCCATGGAGGGATAAAGCGCTGGCAAAGAGGAAATTGATATACCTAGACGATCGATAGTCGAGTCTGGGAGTCGCAGTGCGTGTTCGGGCGGTCTTGGCGGGTTTGACCGCCGCGGTAGTGCTCACCGGATGCGGAGAGCTGGAAGCGCAGCTGGAGCGGCAGGCGGAGAAGGACAGCGGTTCCTCCTCGTCCTCCTCCAAGGTCGACGTCAAGGAGGCGCGCGCCAAGCTGAAGGAGCTGGACGTCAAGGGCCGGGCGCCGAAGACCGGGTTCGACCGGGACGAGTTCGGCCCCGCCTGGGCGGACGTCGACCGCAACGGCTGCGACACCCGCAACGACATACTCAAGCGCGACATGTCCGACGAGACCTTCAAGCCGGGCACCCATGACTGCATCGTTCTCACCGGCGTCCTGGACGACCCGTACAGCGGCAAGACGATCAAGTTCGAGCGCGGCCAGGACACCAGCAGCAAGGTGCAGATCGACCACCTGATCCCGCTCTCCGACGCCTGGCAGAAGGGCGCGCAGCAGTGGTCGGCGACCAAGCGCAAGGAGTTCGCCAACGACCCGCTCAACCTGCTGGCCGTCGACGGCCCGCTCAACGGGCAGAAGAGCGATTCCGACGCGGCGACGTGGTTGCCGCCGCGCCGGGCCTACCGGTGCGCGTACATCGCCCGTCAGATCGATGTGAAGGCGAAGTACGAGCTCTGGGTGACGCAGGCGGAGAAGGCCGCGATGGAGGGCATCCTCGACTCCTGCTGAGCGTCAGTCGTCGTCGTTGTCGTCGTCACGGTCGTCGTCGTCGGCCCGCTCGGTCTCCTCCTTGAGGAGCTTGCCCGAGGCGGCGTCGAAGTCGAGCTCGTGCTCCACATCGCCCTTGATCGCCTTGACTTCCCACACGTCCGTCTTGGTGCCGCGGGCGTCGAAGTCGACCTCGGAGACCCACGAGCCCGGCACCTGCTTCAGGGCCAGCTCGATGGCCTGCTGAGCGGTCACCTGGGGGGCCTTCTGGGCGACGGCGGAGTCCTGCGACACGGAGCTCTGCGGGGCGGCGCTCTTGGAAGCGGCGAAGGCGGCGGAGCCACCGGCCACGAGGGTCATGGCGGCGGCGCTGGCAACGATGATTTTCGTCGTGGTCTGCATGCCTTCAAGGAAACCCCGGGCGCCGGTAACGCCGCGTTAAGGCCTCCCTAACGTCACTTCCACCTTCGCCCCGCCGTCGGACGAGACCGTCAGGCCGCCGCCGGTGGACTCGGCGGTGCGGCGGGCGATGTCCAGGCCGAGACCGGTCGAGCCGCCGCCGCTGGTGCCCCGGGCGAGCAGAGCAGGGTCGAAGCCGGGGCCGGTGTCGCCGACCACGAGCACGGCGCCCGCCGGGTGCGGCGCGAGCCGTACCGAGAAGGCCGCGCCTTCCGGGGTGTGCGCGAACACGTTGCCCAGCAGCGCGTCCACGCACGCCGCCAGCGACTCGGCGCCGGCCGCGACCGGCAGCTCGCCGCCGGGCAGGTCGACGTCGACCTCGCGGCCCTGGTCCTCGGCGAGCACCGACCAGAACCGGACCCGGTCCCGCACCACCGCGGTGGCGTCGCACGACTCGCGTCCCGCCGAGCGGCGGCGGGCGTCGTTGATGACCGCGCTGACGGCGCGTTCGAGCGCGTCCACGCGCGCTCCCATGCGCGCGGCCTCCTCCGGGTCCCGCAGCGACTCCGCGTCCAGCCTGAGACCCGTCAGGGGCGTGCGGAGACGGTGCGAGAGGTCGGCCACCGACTCGCGTTCGGCCGCCAGCAGGTCGCCGATGCGGCCGGCGAGGTGGTTCAGCGCCAGCGCGACCGCCCGCACCTCCGGCGGGCCGCCCGGCTCCGCCCGCGCGTCCAGGTCGCCGCCCGCCAGCCGGTGCGACACCCTGGCCAGCCCGTCGATCGGCGCCGTCATGGCCCTGGCCAGCCGGTCGGCGAGCACGATGCCCAGCACGACCAGCGCCAGCCCGAGCACGAGCAGGCCCGCCCACGCCTCGCGGACGCCGCGCAGCAGCTCCTCGCCGCTCACGTACGCCCTGATGACCACGGTGCCCTCCGGCGACTGCACCGCGACCAGCACCTCCCTGCCGTCCTTCCAGTCGGCGGTGACGCTGCGGCCGGTCGCCGCTAGCCGGACGGCGTCGGTGCGCTCGGCCTCCTCGCCGATCACCCGCCCGTCGGGCAGGAACACCGTGACCGGCTCCTCGACGCGCTCGACCGCCAGCGGCAGGTCCGCGGTGCCGACCGAGACGGCCACCGACTCGGCGGCGGCGGTGGCGCGGCTCATCGCGCCGTTCTCCGCCACCGTGCGGATCAGCAGCGCCATCGGCACCAGCAGCGCGATCAGCACCAGCGACGTGGTGGCCGCGACCAGCAGCGCCAGCCAGCGCCTCATGAGGGCTCGACCAGCTTCACCCCGACGCCGCGCACGGTGTGCAGGTAGCGGGGCTCGGCCGCCGTCTCGCCGAGCTTCCTGCGCAGCCACGACAGGTGGACGTCGACGGTCTTGTCCGCGCCGCCGTACGGGAGCTGCCACACCTCGGTCAGCAGCTCCCGCTTGGTGACCACCTCGCCCGCCCGCGCGGCCAGGTAGTGCAGCACGTCGAACTCGCGCGGGGTCAGGTCGAGCGCCGCGCCGTCCAGTTCGGCCAGCCGGGCGCGCGGGTCCACGCGCAGCGCGCCCACCTGGAGCGGGTCCGGCGCGGACTCGCCGGCCCGGCGCAGCACCGCCCGGATGCGGGCGTCGAGCTGGGCGGCGCTGTACGGCTTGACCACGTAGTCGTCGGCGCCCGCGTCGAGCACCGGCACCATCTCGGCGTCGCCGTCGCGGGCGGTCGCCACGATCACCGGGATCTTGCTCACCGCCCGCAGCATCCGCAGCAGCTCGGCGCCGTCCAGGTCGGGCAGCCCCAGGTCGAGCACGATCAGGTCGGGGCGGTCCTGGACCGCCATCCGCAGTCCGTCGAGCGCGGTGGGGGAGGATGAGACGGCATGGCCGAGATCCCGCAGCCCACGGCTCAGCGCGGTGCGGATCGTCACGTCGTCCTCAATCAGCAGGATGTCAGCCATATGGTGAAACCGTAGACGGTGGACCGGAGTACGAGGCACCCTCTTAGGGCTGTCTTAACCCCGCCTTAGCCGTACGAGGGGGAAGGTGGCGGGTGTGAAGCGACTCGTCCTGGCCTGGGTGCTGACCGCGGTCGCCGCGACCGTGGCGGCCGTGGCCGTGCTCGGCCTGCTCGGCGGCGGGCTGACCGGAGCCTCCGGCCGGGTGATGACGCAGGAGGAGGCCCGCGCCGCGCTGACCACGGCGACCGCGGTGCCCCGCAGCCCGTCGGCGGGCCCGTCGGCGGGCCCGACAGCGAGCCCCTCAGCCGGCCCGACGGGGAGCCCCTCACCGACGGTCACCCAGGCGTCGCCGGTCAGCGAGGTCATCCGCACCGCCGGCGGCACCGTCATCGCCACCTGCGCCGGCGACCAGGTGACGCTGCGCTCGTGGAGCCCCGCGCAGGGCTACTCCGTCGACGGCGTCGACCCCGGCCCCGACCACGAGGCCGGGGTGGAGTTCGAGGCCGACGCCGACGGCGCCGAGGACGTGGAGATCAAGGTCCGGTGCGTGAGCGGCCGCCCGGTCATGCTTCGAGACTGAGCGCCTGCGAGGTCAGCTCGGCCTGCCTTCTGATCTGCCCCATGATGATCGGGTTGACCCCCTTGGCCTGGAAGGTCGCGACCATCTTGTCCAGGACCGCCCTGGCCTTCGGCAGGTCGCCCTGCCGCGCCTCCGCCCTGGCCCAGCGGCGCATGACCATGTTGAGCGTGATGTTGTCGATCGTGCCCGCCTTCGCCACCTGGGCCAGCTGCTCGATGCCCTGCTTCGGGTCGGGCGGCCGGATCCGCAGCCGCTTGTCGGCCCCGATGGCCTTGAACTCCCGCTCGGCGCCGAGCCCCTTGACCAGCCGGGCGTAGACCGCCAGCGGGTGGCCGCCGTACCGGTCGATCAGCTCCTCCAGCGCCCGGTTGCCCGAGCTCAGCGCCGGCGAGTCGGAGCCGAGCAGTGAGAACAGCTTGCCCTGGTCCTCGCCCAGCATCAGCTCGGCCACCCGGTGGTCGTCGCCCGAGGCCGGATAGCGGACCCGGACCAGGCAGGGCGGGGAGACCACGTGCGAGCCGTCGGCCGCGATGTACTGGGCGCGCACGCGGTACTCGCCGGGCTGCTGGAAGTAGTGGCCGTCGCGGCCGTGGCCGATGTAGGCGCTGCGGTACATGGCCGGGTTGCCGGAGTCGAGCCTGATCTCGGGGGAGCGGTCGACGCAGTGGCGCATCATCGGCCGGTAGAGCACGGTCCTGCCGCTCGGCTGGGTGATCGTGACCTGGGTGAACTCCGTGTCGGGGTGCAGGTGGCCGTGGGTGACGCGCGGCTCGCCCGTACAGGAGAGCTTGAGCTCGACCACCACCGGCTCGCCGAACCCGAACCACTCCTTGGCCCGCACCTCCAGCCGCAGCCCCGAGTGGTCCTCGAGCGGCTGCTCGAACGGGGCCGCCTCGGCGGCGCCGGTGCCGAAGGCGTTGGCGCCCATGGCGACGTCGCGGAAGAAGCCGTGCCGCACGTGCACCAGCTCCGCGTCGGTGAACTGGAACGGGAACGCCGCCCAGTAGCCCTCCTCGCCGCCGGGCCGGTAGTTCTGCACGTAGTTCATCCAGGACAGGTCGCCGAAGCCGCCGTGCGGGCCGAGCGGCTGAGGCGGCGAGGCGAGGTTCTTCTGCCAGGAGTGGAGCAGGTTGAACGCGTGCCCGAGCTCGTGCACGTACGTGCGTAACTGGGCCCGCTGCGCGTCCGGCGAGTCGCCCTTGATCGCCTCGTGGAAGACGGCGGCGCCCTGCCGCTGGTGGGCGTCGTCGTAGTCGAACATGATGCCCCGGTAGCCGCCCACGTGCCGGCTGGCCACGAGCAGCCACACCCGCCAGGTCGGCGCGTCGCCGAACTGCCCGAACTGCTGCGTCATCGCGTGATGCAGCTCGGCGTCGTCCCAGGCCAGGTCGGGGCCGGACCCGTCCACCGGGATCACGCCCGGCTCGGTCACGGCCAGCTCGACGCCCGCCTCCGCCCAGGCCCCCGCCACGTCCAGCTCGCGCGCCGGCGATCCGGCGGGCCCGCGCAACCGGCCGGTGTGGTAGGAGACGAACGGCACGGCCCCGGCCACCGAGTCCTGCTCCAGCACGACCTTGCGGAAGTGACGCGAGGCGAACGCGACCGGGAAGGCCCGCCCGGCGACGTGCGCGGTGCCGCCGCCGTCGGTGATCGTGACCCGCACGTCCCGGTCGGGCGTGGCGAACGTGAACGCGCCCCGCCCCTCGACCCGCACCTCGTCACCCTCCGCCAGGACGGCGGGCGCGTGCGCGACGAAGGACCCTTCGTAGGTGACGGTCGCGCCCACGGTGGAGAACAGGTCGCCGCTCACCCGGCCCGTCGGCCTGGGCCCGTCGACGTCGACGCGGAGCGCCAGCGTCATGTCGCCGTCACGGCCCTCGTACAGCCCGCTGATCATGATCGCCCCCTGGAGTCGGTGGGTTACACCCGGACACTTCTCCGGACGGGCGGGCGTGTCAACGGGATCCGCGAACTCGCAGCGAGCTCAGCAGCTCCTCGGAGGCCCGGGTGATCGTCTCCACCGCGCGGTCGAACGCCTCGGCGTTGTGCGGGGCGGGGGTGCGGAAGCCGGAGATCTTCCGCACGTACTGCAGCGCCGCCGCCCGCACGTCGTCCTCGGTGACGTCCTCGGTGTACGGGGGGCGCAGGGTCTTGATGCTTCGGCACATGTCTCAACCGTAATAGCCGAGCCGCTGGCTTATCTCCTGCGCGCCCTCGGCCACGCACGCGCCCATCTCCGGCAGCCGCTGCGGGGTCAGCCGGAAGGACGGCCCGGACGCGCTCACGGCGGCCACCACCGTGCCGTCGATGTTCCTGATCGGGGCCGCGACCGCGTTCAGCCCCGGCTCCAGCTCCTCCACCGCCGCCGCCCAGCCGCGCCGGACGATCTCCTCCAGCCCGAGCTGCCGCTCGTCGGTGATGGTCAGCGGGGTGAACCGGTGCAGCTCGGCGGGCACGTCGAGGGCGCCGAAGGCGAGCAGCACCTTGCCGCTGGAGGTGGCGTGCGGGGGAGTGCGGGCGCCGGTCCAGGACTGCCCGCTGATCGCGGAGGGGCCGCGCACCTGGCTGATGTTGACCACGTCGCCGTCGCGGGCCACCGCGATGTTGACCGTCTCGCCGAGCTCCCCGGCCAGCCTCCGGCACACCGGCCTGCTCTCCTTGGCCAGGTCGAGCTGGGCGGTGGCGGCCCCGGCGAGCCGGACCACGCCGACGCCGAGCCGGTAGCGGCCGCGGTCGCCGGTCTGCTCCACCAGGCCGCCCTGCTCCAGCGCGCCGAGCAGCCGGGACGCGGTGGATTTGTGCACGTCGAGCTCCGAGGCGAGATCCGTCACGCGGGTCGCCCCCTCACGGGCGAGGATCTCCAGGATGGCGATGGCTCTGTCGACGGACTGCACCGAGCTGTTGCTCATAGCGCAACAGCTTAATCTGTCGGAGCCTTATGAGACGGTCGTCACATGGTCGAAAACAAAACGTACGCGGAAGGCGCGCCCTGCTGGGCGCAGCTCCTCACCCGTGACGCGGCCGCGGCCGAGCGGTTCTACGCCGCGCTCTTCGGCTGGGAGTGCCACGACCAGGGTGGCTGGTCGACGGCCCGGCTGGGCGGGCGGCCGGTGGCGGCGATCACCCCGTTCGAGCAGGCCGCCGACCCGCCGGCGTGGACGGTCTACCTCGCCGTCGCCGACCTGGCGGCCGCGACCGCCCGGCTGGAGGCGGCCGGGGGCAAGCTGATCGAGGGGCCGGTCGCGGGCTACGTGCTGGCGTCCGACCCGGCCGGGGCCACGTTCGCGCTGTTCCAGCCGGGCGAGTTCGCCGGGGCGGGGGTGACGGCCGAGCCGGGCGCGATGAGCTGGGCGGAGGTCAACTCCCCTGACGGCGAGGTGGCCGACGCCTTCTACCACGCGGTCCTCGGCTACGAGCGGGAGCCGGTGCCGACCGGCGGCGTCGACTACATGGTCTACCGGTCCGGCGGCGAGCCCGTCTGCGGGCGGCTGCGGATGGACGAGCACTGGGAGGGCGTGCCCTCGCACTGGATGGTCTACTTCGACACCGGCGACCTCGACGCCGCCTGCGCGACCGTGACCAGGCTCGGCGGTCAGGTGCCCGTGGAGCCGTTCGGCTCGCCCTACGGCCGGGTCGCCGTGGTCAGCCATCCGGCCGGCGGGTTCTTCAGCCTCCGGGAGCCGGGCTGAGCTCGGCGCCGAACGCGTCGGCGATCTTCAGCATGCCGCGGGCCAGCTCGTCGCGGTCCAGGGCGTCGATCCGCTCGGCCGGGCCCGACACCGACATGGCGGCCACCACCCGCTCGCCGTCGCGCACCGGCACGGCCAGGCAGTGCACGCCCAGCTCCTCCTCGCCCAGGTCGAGCGCGTAGCCGCGGTCGCGCACCACCCCGAACTCGGTGAGCATGGCGTCGGTGGTGGTGATCGTGTTGGGCGTGCGCCGCGGCATGCCGGTGCGCTCCAGCAGCGTCACCGCCTCCTCGGCGGCCCGCCAGGCCAGCAGCACCTTGCCGACGGCCGTGCTGTGCGGCAGCACCCTCCTGCCGACCTCGGCGAACATCCGCAGCCTGCGGGGCGAGGGCACCTGCGCGACGTAGACGATGAAGTCGCCTTCGAGCACCGCCAGGTTGGCCGTCTCGCCCGACAGCTCCACCATCCTCGTCAGGTGAGGCTGCGCCCACACCCCGACCATGCCCTCGGCCACGCCGCCGAGCCGCACCAGCCCGCCGCCCAGGGCGTAGCGCCGGTCCGACTCCTGGCGCACGTACCCGCGCGCCAGGAGGGTCTGCAGCAGCCGGTGGATGGTCCCGTACGGCAGTCCGGTGCGGGCGGCGATCTCCGAGAGGCCGGCCTCGCCGCCCCGCTCGGCCAGCGCCTCCAGCACGTCGAGCGCCCGCTCGACCGACTGCACGCTCACAGGGCGACCCCGCGCAGCGACGCGTCCAGCACCTCGGCGGTGTGCGCCACCTTGATCTCGGCTCCCTGGCGGCGCATCGCCGCGGCGATCTGCATGGTGCAGCCCGGGTTGGCCGACACCAGCAGGGTGGCCCCGGTGGAGCCGACCGCCTTGGCCTTGCGGTCGCCGAGTTCGCGGGCCGCCTCCGGCTGGAAGATGTTGTAGGTGCCGGCCGAGCCGCAGCAGATCGCCGCGTCGGGCACCTCGCGCAGCTCCAGCCCGGGGATGCCGCGCAGCAGCTCGCGCGGCTGCGACCGGACGCCCTGGGCGTGCGCCAGGTGACACGCGTCGTGGTAGGCCACGGTCACCGGCAGCGGGTGCCGCTCGGCGACCGGTCCCAGCTCGGCCAGGAACTCCGACAGATCCAGCACCCGGAAGCCCGGCTCCTCGCCGAGCAGCTCCTCGTACTCCTTCATGGACGAGCCGCAGCCGGCCGCGTTGACCACCACCGTGTCCACGCCCGCCTTGCGGAAGAGGCGGACGGTGCGGCGGGCCAGCCGCCGGGCCTGGTCGGGCCGTCCCGCGTGCACGCTCAGCGCCCCGCAGCAGCCCTGCCCCGCAGGGATCAGCACGTCGCAGCCCTCCAGCGCGAGCACCCGTGCGGTCGCCGCGTTCACCTGCGGGAAGAACTCGCCCTGCACGCACCCGGTGAGCATGCCCACCACCGCGCGGCGCGGCCCCCTGGCCCGGACCAGCCGGGGCAGCCGCTGCCGGCGGCGCACCGTGGGCGCCAGCGCGGCCATCGCGCCCAGGCTCGGGTGCGCCCGCTCCAGGAACGGCGCCAGCCGCCGGACCAGCCCGGTGCCCGGCCGCATCAGCCGCAGCCTGCGCGGGTACGGGAACAGCCCGAACACCAGGCCGCGCACCGCCCGCTCCTGCGGGTCGCGCTCGTGCTCCCGCTCCACGACGGCCCTGGTCTGCTCGATCAGCCGGTCGTACTGGACCCCGGAGGGGCAGGCCGTCACGCAGGCCATGCAGCCCAGGCAGGCGTCGAAGTGCCCGGCCATCTCCGGCGTGACCGGCGTGCCCTCCACGTGCTGCTTCATCAGGTGGATGCGGCCGCGCGGGGAGTCCATCTCCTCGCCCCACAACACGTACGTGGGGCAGGTCGGCAGGCAGAACCCGCAGTGCACGCAGTCGCCGATCAGCTTCGGATCGGGCTCGGCCGCCATCTCAGATCCCTCCCACGAACCGGCCGGGAGACATCATGCGTCCCGGATCGAACCGTTCCTTGACCCGCCGCATCAGCGGCAGCGCGCTGACGGGCCCCCAGCGCTGCACGCTCTCGTACGGGGTCGCGTGCACGACGAGCCGGGCGCCGCAGCCGTCGAGCCGGTCGCGGAGTGCGGCCACCGCGCCGGTGACCTTCTCCTCGTCCTCCTCGCCCCACAGCTCCAGCCAGAGCCGGCCGCCCACCGCCGAGCCGCGCAGCGAGAACCCGCTGTAGTGGACCGCGTCGAGCACCCCGGTCAGCGCCGCCGGGTCGAAGCGCACCTCGGCCAGCAGGCCGTCGTCCACGATCAGCCCCCACTGCGGCGGCGGCTCCTCGCGCACCCCGGTGACCACGTCGCCCATCCGCGCGGCCAGCGTCCGCGCGCGATCCTCGGCGGCGGCGCCCTCGACCAGCGCGGTCATCCAGATCGGCCCCTGCCCGTGCGGCCAGTCGAGCTCGACGGCGCTCGGCTCCTCCTGGGCGGCGGCCAGCATCGCGGCCAGCTCCCGCACCTGGCACGGCTCCCGCTCCGACACCTGGGGCGGCTCGACCACCGCGACCACCCAGCGCCGGTCGGCGGGCAGCGGGTGGAGCCGGAACGTGGCCTCGGCGATCACGCCGAGCGTGCCGAACGAACCGGTGAAGAGTTTGCCCAGGTCATAACCGGCGACGTTCTTGACGACCTTGCCGCCGGAGCGCGCGACAGTGCCGTCGGGCAGCACGACGGTGATGCCGATGAGCAGGTCGCGGGCCGTGCCGTAGCGGAAGGCGCGCGGCCCCGCGACCGCGGCGGCGAGCGTACCACCAATCGTGGTGCCTTCGGTGAACGGAACGTCGAGAGCCAGCTCCTGGCCGCTCTCCGCGAGCGCCGCGGCCAGCGCTTCCATGGTCACCCCGGCCTGCGCGCGCACCACCAGATCGCCGGCCGCGTGCTCGACGATCTCGTTCATGCAGCACAGGTCGAGCAGCACGTCGAACCGCTCAGGCGGCGGCCCCCAGTGCAGCTTGGTGCCGCCGCCTGCGGGCACCACCGCGAGGTCGCGGGCCGCGCAGGCGCGCAGCACGGCCGACACCTCCTCGACCGTCTCGGGCAGCGCCACCCAGCGCGGCGTGACCCCGCCCACGGCGTCGCCGGGCCCGGCCTCCCTGACCGTCACCCCGGTCGCCGCCAGATCCTCTGAGAGCATCAGAACTGCTCCGCCTTCCCGGACTCCACCAGTGGGTGCACGCCCTTGCGCACGCCCGGCACCTCGCCGCACAGCCGCGGCGTGGGGAACACCTTGCCGGGGTTCGACAGGCCCCTGGGGTCGAACGCGCACCGTACGAGCTGCATGGTGTCGAGATCGTCGTCGGAGAACATGCGCGGCATGTACTTCGCCTTGTCCACGCCGACGCCGTGCTCGCCGGTGATCGAGCCGCCGTGCTCGATGCACAGGTCGAGGATCGCGCCGGACACCGTCTCCGCGCGCTCGCCCGCGCCCGGCTCGCCGTCGTCGAACAGCACCAGCGGGTGCAGGTTGCCGTCTCCGGCGTGGAACACGTTGGCCACCCTGATGCGGTGCTCGGCCGACAGCCGGTCGATCGCGGCCAGCACGCGCGGCAGCGCGGTGCGCGGCACGACGCCGTCCTGCACGATGTAGGCCGGGCTGATGCGGCCGACGGCGGCGAACGCCGACTTGCGGCCCTTCCAGATCGCCGCCCGCTCCTCCTGGCCCGCCGCCACGCGCAGCTCGAACGCGCCCGAGCAGATCTCCTTCAGCCGCGCGAACTGGAGCTCGACCTCGGCCGACGGGCCGTCCAGCTCGACGATCAGCACGGCCCCGGCGCCCCGCGGGTAGTCGCAGGCCACCGCCGCCTCGGCGGCCTCGATGGCCAGCGCGTCCATCATCTCGATCGCCGCCGGCACGATGCCCGCGCCGATGATGGCCGACACCGCCCGGCCGCCCTGCTCGATGTTCTCGAAGGCGGCCAGCACGGTGGTGACCGACTCGGGCGCCCGGCTCAGCCGTACCGTGATCTTCGTGGCGATGCCGAGCGTGCCCTCCGAGCCGATGAAGGCGCCCAGCAGGTCGTAGCCCGGGTCGCGCAGGTCGAGCGTCACCAGGTCACCGTCCGGGGTGACGATCTCGCAGGCTTCGACGTGGTTGACGGTGAAGCCGTACTTGAGGCAGTGGGCGCCGCCCGAGTTCTCCGCCACGTTGCCGCCGATCGAGCAGATCTGCTGGCTGGACGGGTCGGGCGCGTAGTAGTAGCCCTGGTCGCGCACCGCCTCGGTGATCGCCAGGTTGGTGACCCCCGGCTCCACCACGGCCCGCCGGTTGGGCAGGTCGACCTCCAGGATGCGGCGCATCCTGGAGGTGACGATGAGCACGCCGTCCTCGCGGGGCAGCGCGCCGCCCGACAGGCCCGTGCCCGAGCCGCGGGCCACGAACGGCACCGCGAACTCGTTGCACAGCCTGACCACGGCCGCCACCTGCTCGGCGGTGTCGGGAAGCACGACCACGCCGGGCGTGGCCCGGTGATAGGTGAGACCGTCACACTCGTAGGTACGCAGCCGCACGGGATCGGTGATCACGGCGTCGGCGGGCAGCGCCTCGCGCAGCGCCGCCGTCAGCGTGGGGAGCATGGCGCCTCCAGCGCAGTCGGCCTGCTGTCAGTGCAAATATAGGACGGCATTTACGGCATGCGGGCGTATGCCGGAAGCGTCAGGAACTCGGCGAAGTCGTCGTCCAGCGCGACCTCCTTGAACAGTGCCGTCGCCTGCGCGAACAGCTGCTCGTCGTAGCCCGGCTCCGCCGCGATCTTCTCCAGCTCCTCGCCGATGATCCGCTCGACCAGCTCCTTGGTGACCTGCGCGCCGGTGTCGGCGAGGGTGATGTCGTTGTGGATCCACTGCCAGATCTGGGAACGGGAGATCTCGGCGGTGGCGGCGTCCTCCATCAGGTTGTGGATCGCCACCGCGCCCAGCCCGCCCATCCACGCGGCCAGGTAACGCAGCGCCACGTCGACGTTGTTGCGCAGCCCCGCCTCGGTGATGTCGCCCGGCGTCTCGGAGACGGCCAGCAGGTCGGCGGCCGTGACCGTGACGTCCTCGCGCAGCCGGTCGAGCTGGTTGGGCCGGTCGCCGAGCACGCTGTCGAAGACCTCGCGGCAGATCGGCACCAGGTCGGGGTGCGCCACCCAGGAGCCGTCGAAGCCGTCGCCCGACTCGCGGGTCTTGTCGCCGCGGACCTTCTCCAGCGCGACCGCGTTGACCTCCGGGTCACGCCGCGACGGGATGAACGCCGCCATGCCGCCGATCGCGTGCGCGCCCCGCTTGTGGCAGGTGCGGACCAGCAGCTCGGTGTAGGCGCGCATGAACGGGGCCGTCATCGTCACCGCGTTGCGCTCCGGCAGCAGGAACTCGCGGCCCCGGGTGCGGAACTTCTTGATCACGCTGAACAGGTAGTCCCAGCGGCCCGCGTTGAGCCCCGCCGAGTGGTCGCGCAGCTCGTACAGGATCTCCTCCATCTCGAACGCGGCCGGGTAGGTCTCGATGAGCACGGTCGCCCTGATCGTGCCGTGCGGGATGCCCAGCAGCTCCTGGGCGCGGGTGAACACGTCGTTCCACAGCCGCGCCTCCAGGTGGGACTCCAGCTTCGGCAGGTAGAAGTACGGGCCCTTGCCCTTGTCGAGCTGCCGCTGGGCGCAGTGGAAGAAGTAGAGGCCGAAGTCGAACAGCGACGCCGACACCGGCGCGCCGTCGACCTGCGCGTGCTTCTCGTCCAGGTGCCAGCCGCGCGGCCGGACCACGACCGTGGCCAGCTCCTCGTCGGGGCGGAGCGCGTAGGACTTGCCGCCGGACTCGAAGTCGATCGTACGGTCGAGCGCGAGGCGCAGGTTGAGCTGGCCGAGCACGCAGTTCTCCCAGAGCGGGGAGTTGGCGTCCTCGAAGTCGGCCAGCCAGACCTTGGCGCCGGAGTTGAGCGCGTTGATGGTCATCTTCCGGTCCACCGGCCCGGTGATCTCGACCCGCCGGTCCTCCAGACCGGGGGCGGGTGGCGCGACCGTCCAGTCGCCCTCCCTGATCTCCTTGGTCTCCGGCAGGAAGTCGAGCGTGCCGCCCGCCGCCAGCTCGCGCTGCCTGGCCTCGCGGGCCTCCAGCAGCTCCAGCCGCCTGCCGTCGAACTCCCGGTGCAGCGTCGTGACGAACGCGAGCGCCTCGGGCGTCAGGACCTCGTCGAACCGGTCGAGCATCGGGCCGGTGATCTCCATGGTGCGATCTCTTTCCGCTTCGTGGAAAATTGATTCTGAATGATGGAAGGGAAGGTACGCTATCCGGGTTCAGGGGGTCAAAGCCGGGGTGCCTTCGGGGGCATCCCCGATGTCTGGCGCCGCCAAGCGCGCGACGATCGGGTCATGAAGAGGATTGCGCTGGCGGGGGGCCTGCTGGCCTCGGCCGCTTTGCTGACGGGGTGCGGGCTGGGCGGTCTCACCGGCCCGGGCGAGCAGGACAAGGTCTCGTACGAGGTGACGGAGAAGGTCACCAAGCTGGAGGTGCGCAACGGCTCCGGCGACACCCTGATCACCGAGACCTGGGGCGGCGCGGTGAAGGTCGACGAGACCCTCCACTGGCGCGGCGACAAGCCGAAGACCGAGCACACGGTGAACGGCGACACGCTCCTGATCACGTATGAGTGCGCGCGGGCGTGGGGCGACTGCGGCGTCAACTACAAGATCGAGATCCCGAAGGGCCTGGAGGTCGTGGCCAAGGCCGGCTCCGGCGACGTCACGCTCAGGTCGCTGTCGGGTCCGCTCGTCGTGACCTCCGGCTCCGGCACGGTGGACGCCACCGGCCTGACGGGCAAGACGGTCACCGCCGAGATGGGCTCGGGCGACCTGAAGCTCGAGTACGCCGCCGCGCCCGACGACGCCCAGCTGGAGACGGGCTCGGGCAGCGTCGTCCTGCGCCTCCCCGACGAGGGCTACGACGTGGACGCCGAGGTCGGCAGCGGGGAGGCTACGGTGTCCGTGCGTGACGACCAGAACGCGCCGCGCAAGGTCAAGGTCAGCGCCGGATCGGGCGACGTCAGCGTGCAGCCGCGATAATCAGGTGTTGACGGTGGGGATGTCGTGCCACGATCGGGGAAGACACCGAGGTGCCCAGACGTTCCCTATAAGAGATGACACATATGCACGAAAACCCCGCGTTCGAAGAGTACGAGACCGGCGACATGGACCTCGAGGAGCGCCAGGCGCTGCGCCGCGTGGCGGGCCTCTCCACCGAACTTCAAGACATCTCCGAGGTCGAGTACCGGCAGCTGCGACTCGAGCGGGTCGTCCTGGTCGGGGTCTGGACCTCGGGCACGGTCGAAGATGCCGAGAACTCGCTGCAGGAGCTCAAGCTCCTGGCCGAGACCGCGGGTTCCGAGGTGCTCGAAGGCCTGATCCAGCGCCGCAAGTTCCCCGACCCCGCCACCTACATCGGCTCCGGCAAGGCGCTGGAGCTGCGCGACGTGGTCGAGTCGTCCGGCGCCGACACCGTGATCTGCGACGGCGAGCTGAGCCCCGGCCAGCTCCGCCAGCTCGAGGAGATCGTCAAGGTCAAGGTCATCGACCGTACGGCCCTGATCCTCGACATCTTCGCCCAGCACGCCAAGAGCAGGGAGGGCAAGGCCCAGGTCGAGCTCGCCCAGCTGCAGTACCTCCTGCCGCGCCTGCGCGGCTGGGGCGGCAACCTGTCCCGCCAGGTCGGCGGCCGGGCGGCCGGCGGCGTCGGCATCGGCGGCCGCGGTCCCGGTGAGACCAAGATCGAGCTGGACCGGCGCCGCATCCGCGAGCGGATGGCCAAGCTGCGCCGCCAGATCAGGGGCATGTCGACCTCGCGCGAGACCATGCGGCAGAGCCGTCAGCGGCGCGAGGTGCCCGCGGTGGCCATCGCCGGTTACACCAACGCCGGCAAGTCGTCGCTGCTCAACCGGGTCACCGGGGCGGGCGTGCTGGTCGAGGACGCGCTCTTCGCCACCCTCGACCCGACCGTGCGCCGCTCGCGCACGCCGGAGGGCAGGGTGTTCACGATCGCCGACACCGTCGGCTTCGTGCGCCACCTGCCGACGCAGCTCGTCGAGGCGTTCCGGTCCACGCTGGAGGAGGTCGCCGACGCCGACCTGATCTTGCACGTGGTCGACGGCTCGCACCCCGACCCCGAAGGCCAGCTCGCCGCGGTGCGCGAGGTCTTCAGGACCATCGAGGGGGCGGCCGACGTGCCCGAGATCGTGGTGATCAACAAGGCCGACGCGGCCGACCAGGAGGTGCTCGACCGTCTGACGCGGCGCGAGCGTGACAGCGTCGTGGTCTCGGCCCGCACCGGCGCCGGCATCCCCGAGCTGCTCGCCCTCGTCGAGCAGCGGCTGCCGCGCCTCGACCACGAGGTCACCCTCCTCGTCCCGTACGACCGGGGCGACCTGATCTCGCGGGCCCACAAGGAGGGCGAGGTGCTCGCGGTCGACCACGTCGAGGACGGCACCGTCCTGCACGCCCGCGTGCTGCCCAGCCTCTACCAGGAGCTCGTGCGGGTGGGCAAGCCGGTCGAACGCGTCGCTTGACGGCTCGTCAGGGCAGCTCTGGCCACAAAGTGGTACAGGGCTGCCCAAACGCGGCAGTGGTCCAGCAACGCTGGGATTGCTAGGATTAGCCAAGCCTTTCGACTGAATGACACGGGTTAACGCATGACGGCTGCCGCGCTCGATGGAGCACGTGGGGGCCAGAGGTTGTGGGTGTGCCAGGGCGACGGTTGGGATGAGTGGGCTTTCTTCCGAATAACCCTGTACAGCGCGCCCGCATGTGAAATAACGTAACTGAACTGAAATCGCCGGATCATGAGTTCGGCGATACGGTCACCGCACAGCTTGCGGATGAGAGCAGGAGACCCCCCATGTCGTCCGGACCCGGAGCGGACTCAGTGGGCGCGGCACAGGCCGTGCGCTGCGTGCTGCTCGCGCGTGGGGCGGTGATGCGGTGACCGTTCGACTGCTGACCAACATCGGCCGCCTGTGGACCGGCAACGAGGTCCTCAGCAACGCGGCGATCCTCGTGCACAACGACCGCATCGCGTGGGTCGGGCGGGCGCCTGACCTGCCGCAGAGCGTCCCCGGAGTCGTCGACGACATCGTCGACGTCGACCACGTCGAAAACCTGAGCGGCGCGCTCGTCACCCCCGGCCTCATCGACGCCCACACCCACCCGGTCTACGCCGGCAACCGCTACGCCGAGCTGGCCATCCGCACCGGCGGGTCGACCTCCGCGTCGATCACCGCCGCGGGCGGCGGAGTGGGCTCCACCGTCACCGTGACCCGCGGCACCGACCCGTGGACCCTCTGCAACGGCGTGCGCGAGCGGCTGCGCGGCTGGCTGCTCAACGGCACCACCACCGTCGAGGCCAAGACCGGCTACCACCTCACCCGCGACGGCGAGCTGGCCGACGTGCGGCTCCTGCGCGAGCTGGAGAAGGAGCCGATGATGCCGCGGGTGCACGTCACCTTCCTCGCGGCGCACGTCGTGCCTCCGGAGTACTTCGGCCGGCAGCGCGAGTACGTCGAGGCCGTGGGCGCCTGGTGCGCCGACGCGGCGGCGGCCGGCGCCGACAGCGTCGACGTCTACTGCGACGAGGGCCACTTCACCACCGAGGAGTCCCGCTGGGTGCTCGCCTCGGGCCGCAACGTCGGCCTGCTGCCGCGCATCCATTCTGGCATCTTCAGCCGCCGCGGCGCCGTCCAGCTCGCCGCCGAACTCGGCTGCGCCTCCGCCGACGGGCTGCACCACATGTCCGAAGAGGACATCGCGATCATGGCCCGCTACGGTGTGCCCGCCGTGGTCTGCCCCGCCACCGCACTCCAGCGCGGCCACCTGCCGCCGGTCCGCCAGATGATCAAGCACGGCGTGCAGATCGCGCTCGGCAGCGACCACAACCCCGGCTACTGCGGCATCACCTCCATGTCGCTGGTCATCGCGATGGCGGTGTCCGCGTTCGGCATGAGCGTCAACGACGCGCTGCGCGCGGCGACCTTGGGCGGCGCGACCGTCCTCGGCGCCCCCGACCGCGGGGTGCTGCAGCCGGGCCGGCTCGCCGACATCGTCCAGTGGGACGCCGACCACGAAGGCGCCTTCGCCTGGTCCTTCGGCCTCAAGCCGCGCCGGGTCTGGCGGGGTGGGACGCCGGTTCAGTAGCTAAAGTCGGGATATGTCGCCCGCTGTCGCCGTAGTCACGGATTCCACCGCCTACCTGCCTGACGTACCGGGCGTCAGCGTCGTCCCCGTCCAGGTGATCGTGGGGGATCGGTCGTGGGACGAGCCGGATCTCATGAGGGGTGTTGCGACCGGTTCCGCGGGACGCGATGGGACGGCGACCGATCGCTCTTCCACGGCTGAGATCGCGGGCCATGACGGGACCGCAGCTGATCGCTCTGCCCCCGCGAGACAGGAGGGGACGGCAGCTGATCGCTCTTCCTCCGCGAGACTGGAGGGGACGGCAGCCGATCGCTCTTCCTCCGCGAGACCGGAGGGGACGGCAGCCGATCGCTCTTCCACGCCCGCGCCCAGAGGAGAGACCGAGCCCGCGACCTGGGCTGATCTCGCGAAGGCGACCACGTCGCGACCCTCGCCCGAACGCTTCGCGTCCTACTACGCGGCGCTCGCCGAACGCGGCGTGGCCGGCGTGGTCTCCATCCACCTCTCAGGAGAACTGTCCGGCACCGTCGAAGCGGCCCGAGCAGCGGCCCGCGAGGCCCCGATCCCCGTCACCGTCGTCGACAGCCGCTCGATCGGCATGGGCCTCGGCTTCCCCGTCCTGGCGGCGGCCCACGCCGCCGAGGCAGGCGGCACCCCTGAACAGGTGGCCGAGGCGGCCGTCCGATGCGCCGCCCGTACCCGCACGTTCTTCTACGTCGACACGCTCGACCACCTCCGCCGCGGCGGCCGGATCGGCACCGCCGCGTCGCTGGTGGGCACGGCTCTCATGATCAAGCCTCTGCTGCATCTCACGGACGGCCACATCGCCCTGCTGGAAAAGGTCCGCACCGCCTCCCGCGCCCTCGCCCGCCTGGAAGACTTGGCGGTGCGGGAAGCGGGTGACGACCCGGTGGAGATCGCCGTCCAACACCTGGCCGCCCCGGACCGCGCCGAGGTCCTGGCCGATAACCTGGCCAAACGGATACCCGGCGCGGCAGGGGTCCGGGTGGTGGAGGTGGGCGCGGTCATCGGCGTCCACGTCGGCCCCGGCACCCTCGGCATCACCCTCTCCCCGTCACCCTGACCCATTTGGGGAGCCCTGGTGCGGCGGAGACCTGGCCTTGCCCACGTTCCAGCCGTCGTCAGCGATCTCCCGTGTTGCGCTGGGTCATGATTTTCCCTCGTCCTAGCTGCCACGGCGGCCGGTACGCCATCGCCACGGCGGCCGGTACGCCCTCGCCACGGCGGCCGGTACCCCGGCCCTCCACAGCAGGACCGTATGTGTGCCGCCTACGCGCGCCAGAACGGACGGTGGGTCGTCTACCGCAGCAGGACCGTTCGTATGCCTGTCTGCAACAGGACCCGCCGGTTGACCGTCCAGCCGCACCCGGACCTTTGGTTGGCCGCTTACCCGCACCGTCGGCGCGCCCCTTATCCACAGCACGACCGTCGCTGGGCCACCAATCCACAGAGTCCCATTCGGCGGGACGGCGCCGATCGATCCCGCCGTAGCTTCCTCCCGTGCGCGCCTCCGACCCGACATCCGAGCGGACCATCGCCGAGTCCCGGCTACGTTCGCTCACCGGTCCTGACCGTGCCCCGTTCCTGGCCGGAGTGCCCGAGTCCTTCCAGGCTCTCCGCGCCTCCACCGCCTCCCTCGACCCAGGACGGCCCGGCCTTCGCGTCCTGCTAGCCCTCGGAGCCGCAGCCGTCCTCGTAGCGGGCTTCCTCCTCTGGCGCTCCCAACCAGTCCCAGAACCCCTGCCCGCCCCCACCCCACTGTCCAGCCCCGCACCCGCCACCACCCCGACAACCCAGGTGACCGTCCACGTCGCAGGCAAAGTCCGCGACCCAGGCGTCTACCCGCTTCCCACCGGCTCCCGCGTACAAGACGCGATCACCGCCGCAGGCGGCATCCGCCGTGGCGCCTCACTCGACACCCTCAACCTGGCCAGACGCCTGATCGACGGTGAACAAATCTTGGTCGGCGCTCCCGCAGCCACGGCAGCGGCCCCCGCCGGAGCTCCCGAAGCCACCGTCCTCGACCTCAACGCCGCCACCCTCGACCAGTTCGAGCAACTCCCAGGCGTAGGCGAGGTCCTGGCCGCCCGCATCGTCGACTTCCGCACCACCCACGGCGGCTTCACCAGCGTCGACCAACTCCGCGAGGTCAGCGGCATCGGCACCCGCCGCTTCGAGGAGATCAAGCCAAAGGTCCGAGTCTGATGCCCAAGCCCCTCGAACCACCAACCCCCTCCCACCTCCCCCACAACCTCCATCCCGGCGACCCTCGTCCCGGCGACCCTCGTCCCAGCGACGACCTCCGTCCCAGCGCGCCCTGTACCAGCGCACCCCGAAGCGACGAGTCCCGAAGCGGCGAGTCCCGAAGCAGCGCCACCATCGGTCACCCCCCTCGACCCGGAACCCTCCCCAACCCCAGCCATCAAAACCCCAACGGCGGGCGGCGCAACGACGATGGGCGCTCCGGAGGTGGGCGGAACGACGGCCCTCGAGACGACGGGGAACGGGAGGAGAGCAGGCGCAACGGCAACGAGCCCCATGGCCTTGGCAGGGCCCGTAGTGAGGGGCGCTGTACCGGCGGGGACAGCACAGCCCGTCATGACGTTGACGAAGACGGAAGACGCGGGCACCTCTGGCCGCTCATGCTTCCGGCCCTGGCTGCCTGGGGCGCCGCCATCGTGCTTCTCGGCTGCCCCGTGCCCGTCGTCACCCTGGTCTGCCTCGCGTCCGTGGCAAGCACGCTCGCAGCCTGGCGGCTGATCCGAGACCCGGCACACCGCAACACCGTGGCCGCCGTACTGATCTGCGTCGCAGCCGTCGGGGGTTCGATCGCGCTCCGCCTGCACGCCGTCACCACAGGACCGGTCGCCGAACTGGCCGCCGAGGGCGCGTCGATCACCGCCGAGATCACCCTCACCGGCGACCCCAAGGTCCGACACCCCAAGCCCGGCCGGTTCCATCAGGACAGCGTCGTCGCCGAGGCCACCATGGAGCTGATCCAGGTCGGCGCCAAGCGCCTGGCCGTCCACGCCCCGGTCGTCGTCTTCGCCAACGGCTCGCAGTGGCGCCCGCTCCTGCCGAGCCAGCGGCTCCAGGTCAGAGGCCGCCTCGCCGAACCCACCTCACCCGGTCTCGTCGCCGCGATCCTCCTGGTACGAGATCCGCCCAAGGTTGTGACCCCGCCCTCCTCCGTTCACACGGTCGCGGGTGCCTTCCGCGCCGGGCTGCGCGAAGCGGCGGGCATCCTCCCACCGGACCAGCGGGGACTCCTCCCCGCACTGGTGGTCGGCGACGTCTCGGGGCTGGATCGCCAGGTCGACGCGGACCTCAAGGAAGCGGGCCTGAGCCACCTCAACGCCGTCAGTGGTGCCAACCTCGCGATTGTCGCGGGCGCCGCCCTCGCTCTCTGCCGCCTGGCAGGCCTGCCCCTCGTCCCGAGAGCCGCCTTCGCCGCCCTTGCCATGATCGCCTTCGCCATCGTCGCCCGGCCTTCGCCCAGCGTCCTGCGCGCCCTCCTGATGGGCCTGGTGGCAGCCCTCGCCCTGGGCACCGGCCGAGCCAAGGACGGCGTCGCCGCCCTGTCGGCAACAGTCCTCCTCCTCATCCTGTTCGCCCCCGACCTGGCCCGCTCGTACGGCTTCGCCCTCTCGGTGACGGCCACGGGAGGCATCCTCCTCCTAGCCCCCCGCTGGCGCACCCGCCTCACCGGCGACACCGCCACCCACCCAGACCACCGACCGGCCCATGAGCGACCGGCCGCGACAGCAAGACCAGCACGCGACAGAGCAAACCCACCGCCCCACCCCGGAACGCTGGGCAGCTTGGCGGATCCGCAAGCTGCGGAAACGCGGACGACGGGTGTGCGGGTGGCGGTGGGAGATGCCACGAACGCAGAGGAGGCGGCGGGGACGTGGACGACTGGTGTGCGGGTGGCGGCGGGCGGCTCGGCGGATCCGCAAGCTGCGGAAACAGGGACGACGGGTGTGCGGGTGGCGGCGGGAGATGCCACGAACGCAGAGGAGGCGGCGGGGGCGCGGACGAGGGGCGCGCACCGGGGGCGGTTGGCGGGGGCGGAGGGGGTGAAGGGACGGCGAGGGCGGCGGGGTGGGTGGCCTCGGTGGATGGCGGAGGCGGTGGCGGTGCCTGCTGCGGCGCAGGCGGCTGTGACTCCCGTGCTGGTGCTCATGTCGGGCGAGATCAGCCTCGTGGCGGTGCCGGCCAACCTGATGGCGGGGCCGGCCGTGGCGCCTGCGACGCTGCTGGGGTTCGTGGCGGCGCTGGTCGCGCCGGTCTGGCCCGAGGCGGCGCAGGCGTTGGTGGTTCCGGCAGGGTACGCGGTCGGGTGGATCATCCTGGTTGCCCGTTGGGCGGCCGGAGTTCCGCTGGCCAATGTCGCCTGGCCGCAGGGATTCGTGGGGATCGGGCTGCTGGCGGTCGTCGTCGCCGTAGCCGTCGTGGTGCTGCGGCGGCGGGCGTGGCGGGTGGTCACGCTGGCCGTCGTGGGTGGCGTCCTGGTCGCGGTGCTCGGGATCAGGCCCCTGGCCGCGCCCTGGCCGCCCCGAGGTTGGCTGATGGTGATGTGCGACGTCGGCCAAGGTGACGGGCTGGTCCTCGCGGCCGGTCCTGGCCAAGGCGTGGTCGTCGACGCCGGGCCGGATCCGGTCGTCATGGACCGTTGCCTGCGCAGGCTCGGCGTTCGGGAGGTGCCTCTGGTGGTCCTCACGCATCCGCATGCCGACCACATCGACGGCCTGGCAGGCGTACACCGAGACCGGAGGGTGGGAGCTGTCGTCACCAGTCCGCATCGGCCGTCCGCGCCGCAGAGTGCCCGGCTCAGCGCCGACCTGGCACGCCGCCGGATCCCCCAGCAGGTGGCGCAAGCGGGCACGCGATGGCGGCTCGGTCCGTCCGAGCTGACCGTCATCGCTCCTGACACCACCCCTGAGGCAGAAGGGCCGGGGGAGGGCAGCGCGGCGAACAACGCGAGCGTCGTCCTGCACGTCCGCTGGCGGTCAGGGTCCGCCTTGCTGAGCGGCGACATCGAGTCCGAGGCTCAGGACCGGCTCCTTCGTGGAGGTCTTCCGCAGGCCGACGTGTTGAAGGTCCCCCATCACGGATCGCCCCGACAGGTGCCCGCCTTCTTCGCGGCGGTGCACGCGCGGGCTGCGCTGGTCAGCGTGGGGGCTGACAACGGCTACGGTCATCCCGCCCCCTCGACGCTCGGCCTGCTGCACCACTCGGGCGCCCGGGTCTACCGCACGGACAAGTCGGGCGACTTGGCCATCGTCGACCAAGGAAACGGCCTGGCGGTGGTGGCACGTGGCCTCTGAGCGCAAAGCAAAGAGAGGAGTCGGAGGTCAGGTCTTGAAGGAAGATCCCCTGCATCGGTTCTCGGCGGGCATTTCCCAGCGTGGGCTCCCGATGGCCGATTCCACGTGTGGGTTCCCGATGGTGGATTCCACGTGTGGGTTCCCGATGGTGGATTCCACGTGTGGGTTCCCGATGGTGGATTCCACGTGTGGGTTCCCAATGGTGGATTCCACGTGTGGGTTCCCGATGGTGGATTCCACGTGTGGGTTCCTGAAGGTCGATCTCTGCGTTGGCATGACAGGGCTCGGAGTCAGATCTGGCGCTGGTTCCAATGGCCAGCGCCAGAGTCTTGGTCCAGGGCTGGTTTTGATGGCTGATCACGGAGTCTGGTTCGGGGGTTGATTCCAAAGGACGGTGTCGGGGTCTGTCCGGGGCTGGTTGCGAGGGCTGCTCGGGGGTTGCTCTGGTGCCGGTCTTGCAGCCGGTCTGAAGACTGGGCGTGGGGAGGGAGGGCTCGGTGAGGTGAGCGGATGGGGCGGTTGAGGTTAGAGGGTGGGTGGACGGGGGTGGTTTGGGGTTGAAGGTTGGGTGAACGGGCGCTGAGGGGTTGAAGGGTTGGAGAGGTTCGCGGGCGGTTTGAGGGTGGAGGGGTGGGTGGACGGGCGGTTTGGGGTTGGCGGGTGGGCGTGGGATGCTGCTCGGCATGGCGGGAAGCGATCCAGCACCGGTGACCTTGGTCGTCGGCGATGAGGAGTTGCTGGCGGAGCGGGCCGTGAGCGGGGTCGTCGCGGCGGCGCGGGCTCAGGATGCCGGGGCCGAAGTGCACGATCTCGTCGGGTCGAAGGTGACCACCGGAGAGCTGACGCAGCTGACGTCACCGTCGTTGTTCGGTGATCGGACCGTCGTGGTGGTGCGGTCCGCGCAGGACCTCGGCAAGGACGTGATCGCCGAGGTGGTCTCCTATGCCAAGCAGCCGTCCGATGACGTGGTGCTCGTGCTGGTGCATCCCGGTGGGGTCAAGGGCAAGGCGTTGGTCGACGGGGTGAAGAAGGCCGGGGCCGAGGTGGTCACCGTCACCAAGGTGACCAAGGCGGGGGAGCGGCTGGAGTTCGTCAAGGGTGAGTTCCGGCGGGCCGGGCGGGGCATCTCGGGGGAGGCCGCGCAGGCGCTGCTGGAGGCGGTGGGCAACGACCTGCGGGAGTTGGCCGCAGCGTGCAACCAGTTGATGTTCGACACGCAGGACAAGACGATCACGCCTGCGGCGGTGGCGCGCTATCACAAGGGCCGGGCCGAGGTGACCGGGTTCAACGTCGCCGACTCGGCTGTCGAGGGGCGGCTGGGTGAGGCGCTGGAGCAGTTGCGTTGGGCGCTGGGCACAGGGGTCGCGCCCGTGCTGTTGGTGAGCGCGCTGGCGGGTGGGTTGCGGTCCATCGCCAAGGTCGCCGGGGCTCCGCGCAACCTGCGGGGCGGGCAACTGGCGAGTCATCTGGGCATGCCGCCGTGGAAGATCGACCGGGTCAGGAAGCAGATCAAGGGGTGGGGGCCGGAAGGGCTGGCGCAGGCCATGCAGGCCGTGGCCGACGCCGACGAGCAGGTCAAGGGCGGTGGGGCCGACCCTGCGTACGCGCTGGAGCACACCGTCCAGGTCATCGTGGCCAGTCGTACGGGACGGTAGTCACGTCGGGGGAGCGGTGGGCCGGATCGCGGTGGCGGACACCTCGCGGTGACGGATTCCTTTACGGTGGCAGGACGCCTGGCGCGAAGCGCCGCGAGGTGAAGCGGCTTCTCCCTAGTGGGAGGCTGACGGTGAAACGACCTCAAACGGGAGCCGCCAAATTGGGGCAGCCTCCCTGAGCAAGGAGCTGCCGGAGGTGGGATGGTTTCTCCGGGTGAAGGCGCGGCCGGGTGGAGCGGCTTCTGTGTAAGGCGCGGTCGGGGGAGAAGGCTTCTCTGCGCCGGGAGCTGCCGGAGACGGGATGGTTTCTCCAGGCGAAGGCGCCTCCGGGTGGGCGCCTTCTGCGCAACGCGGAGCTTCCGTGGTCAGGAGTGTTGGAGGGTCGCTTCGGTGAGGGTGCCGTCGCTGATCTCCAGGACGCGGTCCGCCAGGGTGATGATGCCAGGGTCGTGGGTGGCGACGAGGGCGGTGACGCCTTCGCTGCGGACCAGGGCGCGCAGCAGTTCCATGATCTGCCGTCCGGTCTGGGAGTCGAGCTGGCCGGTGGGTTCGTCGGCTACGAGCAGGCGGGGGCGGTTGGCCAGGGACCGGGCGATGGCGACCCGTTGCCGTTGACCGCCTGAGAGCTCGTACGGGCGCTGGTTGGCGTGTTTGTCCAGCCCGACGAGGGCGAGGAGGGTGCGCACGCGCTTCTCCCGTTCCTCCACCGGCGTGCGGGTGAGGCGCATGGGGACGCCGACGTTCTCGGCCGCCGACAGCACCGGGATGAGCCCGAACGACTGGAACACGAACCCGATCACGTCCCGGCGCATCGCCAGGAGCGCGTCCTCGCGCAGTGCGGTGACCTCCTGGCCGGCGACCACCACCCGTCCGGCGTCGGGCCGGTCGAGCCCGCCCACCTGGTTGAGCAGCGTCGTCTTGCCGGATCCCGACCGTCCGCGGATGGCGATCAGCTCGCCGGGGTGGGCCTCGAAGGACACCTCCCGCAGTGCCACGACCTCTTCGGGCCCGGTGCGGTAGACCTTGCGCAGCCCTTCGACGACGACCAACGGTTCACTGCTCATCGGCGGGCTCCTCCCGTGCCGGCCACACTCCGATGTGGTCGGTCTCCAGCTCCAGGCGGACACGGCGTTCCATGTCGAGGGCGTTCATGAAGTCGCGCGGCAGTTGCAGCCGGCCGACCCGGTCGAGGACGGCGTACTCCTCGGCGACGATCTGCCCTTCGGCGCCCTCGCGGCGCAGCGTCTCGCTGCTGGTGCGCCCGTCGCGGATGCCGATCGTACGGTCGACCTGCTCGGACACGAGCGGGTCGTGGGTCACCACGACCACGGTGACGCCGAGCTCCCTGTTGGCGGTGCGCAGGGCCTCGAAGACCTGCTCAGAGGTCTCGCTGTCGAGTTCGCCGGTGGGTTCGTCGGCGAGGATGAGCTGGGGCGCGTTGGCCAGGGCGACCGCGATGGCGACCCGCTGCTGTTCGCCGCCGGACATCTGGGGCGTCTTGCGGTCGGCGCAGTAGCCGACGCCGAGAAGGTCCAGCAGTTCGGCGGCCCGGCCGCGGCGCGCCTTGCCGGCCAGTTTCATCGGCAGCTCGACGTTCTCCCGCGCCGACAGGTACGGCAGCAGGTTGCGCGCGGTCTGCTGCCAGATGAACCCGACCACCTCGCGCCGGTAGCGGAGCCGGTCCTTGGCCGTCATCGCGAGCAGGTCCATGCCGCCCACCCGGGCCACGCCGGCGGTGGGGACGTCCAGCCCGGACAGCACGTTCAGCAGCGTCGACTTGCCGGACCCGGACGCGCCGACGATGGCGAGCAGTTCGCCTTTCTGTACGAGCAGGTCGAGGCCCTGCAGGGCGACCACCTCGACGCCTTCGGTCTTGTAGATGCGGACGAGGTTGTCGCACACGATGTGCGCGTCGCCGCCGAAGGCGGCCCGCTCGCGGCCGGCCTCCGCCTCCAGCTCGGACAACGTCGGGTTCGTCACAGATCCCCCACTCTCAGGACGGCGCTCGGATCGCGCCGGCGGCTGATGGCGGCGTGCGCGTACGCACCGAGCACGGCTACGGCGGCGAGCCCGGCGGCCAGCGCGGCCGGGGTGGTCAGGTTGAGATCGTAGCCGCCGACGGCCAGCCCGCCGGCGTAGGCGGACAGGTCGATGCCGGGGCCGAGCGCGACGGGCAGGCCCAGCCCGAGGCCGAGACCGGCCAGCGCGGTGACCAGGACCATCGGCAGGATCTCCAGCACGGTGAGCCGCCGCGCCTGCCGGTCGGGCAGGCCCAGGGTGCGCAGCAGCGACAGTGCCCGGGCCCGGTCGGCGGCTCCGATGACCAGCGTGATGAGGACCGCGACCAGCGCGTAGCCGCCGAGCGCGGCTGTCACCACGAGCAGCGTGCTGCTGACCGTGCTCGTCATCGGGTCGTCCTGGATGGCGGCGAGCGTCGCGGCCCGCGTCTCCACCCGGGCGTCCGGCACGGCCCGCTCCAGCGCGGCCCGGTCCGCCGAGCCGGACAGGAGCAGCGTGTTCACGACCGGCCGCTGGCCCACGTCGTACGGCAGCACGATGAACTTGCCCTCGGTGAAGAACCCCGGCACGGAGGGCACCACGGCCGCGGTGGTGATCGCAAGCCGTGAGTGCCAGCCGACCTCGAACGTGCCGCGCCCGCGCATCTCGTGCGACACCAGCGCCGGAAGCCCCGGGCCGGCCGTGGGCGGCGGCGCGGGCAGGGTGACCGGCGCGCCCGCCATCAGCTCCCGCCACGCGGCCAGGTCGACGGCGATCACCCGGGCCCGCTCGGCCGTGTGGCCGACCTGCACCTCGGCGACCTGCGCGGGCACCGTCCGCGTCACGCCGGGCACCTGCCGCACCCGCTCGACCTCCTCGGCGGTGAGCTCCCGATCCGCTGTGATCTTGATGGGCGCGCCGACGGCCTGCCAAGCGGCGAGCCCCTGCGTGTCCGCAACGCTGCCGGCGATCACCGACGCGAACACCGACACGCCCAGCGCGGGCAGCAGGATGAGCACCGGCAACATGCTGGCCGAGCCCGCCCTGGCCGCCCGGGTCAGCCCGAGGAAGGCCACGGCCGGCCGGGACCTGCCCGCGGCCCGTACCAGCAGGCGCAGCGGGTACGGGTAGCAGCGCATGGTGATCAGCGCGGCGGCGACCGTGAGGGCGAGCGGTACCAGCAGCAGGAACGGGTCTAGCCCGGCGGTGGCGGTGCCCCGGGTGCGCAGCAGGTAGGCGCCCGCCAGGGCGAGGCCGACGACGAGCAGTTCCAGCGTGACGCGGCGGGCCGACGGCCGGGCGGCCGTCACGTCGTCGCGCCGCTCGTGCAGCGGCGTCCGGTGGGTGACGGCGATCCGGGCGGCGGCGAACCCCACCGCGGCCACCGCCACGGCCGCGGGCCCGGCGTGCACGAGCGGCAGCACCGGTCCAGGGAAGAGGTACGAGAGCGCGTACCCGAGGATGGCGGCCGGACCCACCACGGCCGCGACCAGCCCCGCGCCGGTCCCCATGAGCTGCCCCAGCGACCCGCCGCGGGCGCGCATCAGCGACAGCGCCTGGTCCAGCCGGTCGGTCAGGAGCCGCACGGCGAGCAGGATCACCCCGAGCGCCACCACCAGCAGCCCGCCGAGCACCAGGAACATCACGGTCTGGGCGGTGGTCAGCGCGGCGCGGAAACTGCCGAGCAGGCCGGGCAGCCCGGTGGAGACCACGGTGCCGGACAGCAGGCCGGGCTGGACCTTCAGCACCCTCTCGTACTCGGCCAGAGCCTCGCTCAGCTCGTCCACCTGGCCCGCGCCGGGCCGGTCCGGATCGACCGGCAGGACCCAGCGGTAGGACAGGTTGCGGTCGGCACCGCTGATCTCGGCCAGCGCGGCGTCGCCGACCAGCGCGGTGGTGTGGAACTCCTCGTCGAGCCTGCCCGGCGGCCGCACCCGGGTGACGTGCAGGATCTCGCCGTGGTGCGACCAGTAGCCGTCGCCGGCGTCGCGGGCGCGGAAGACGCCCACCACCCGCACGGCGGCGAGGTAGCCCTGACCGATGATCCGCTCGTCGCCGATCTCGAGCCCCATCAGCTCGCTTGCCTCGGCCGACACGCCCACCTCGTACAGCGTCAGCCGCTGCCCCTCGAACCGCGTGGTGGACACGCTCGCGGGAGCCCGGCCCTCGACCCACTCCACCCGCCGCTCGCTGTCGGACAGCCAGCCGAGGTTGACGTACCTGCTCCCGCCCGAGCCGTGGACGGGCGTGATGTACGTCTGGGCGCTGGCGTGCCCGGCGCCGCCGAGCAGGCCCTTCAGCGGCTGCGGCACCAGCTCCGTGAACCGCTCGCCGTACGAGGTGAGCTGGGCCCGCTCGCGCAGGTCGCCCTCGCCCCCGTACGAGGTCAGCGAGGTGGTCACGTCCCGCTGGTAGTCGGGCGCGGCGGCCAGCGACGCGCGCAGCGCCCCGTCGTACGCGGCCTGCAGCGTACGCGGCAGCCCCGCGACGAGCACGCACGCGCTCAGCGCGAGCAGCGCCAGGACGGCCACCGTGCCCCGGTGCGCCCCGGCCAGCCGCAGCACCCTCACTGGTCCTCCCCGATGCGCAGCGCCCGGCCGAGCCCCCGGCGGCGCAGGTTGCGCGCCAGACCGCCCACGATCGCGAACAGCACGGCCGCCACCCCGGCCAGCAGCGCGGCGGTCGCGCCCCACGGGATGTCGAGCAGCACCTCCGGCGTGACGGCGGACGCCTGCCCGGTCAGCACGATGTGCGGCACCACCAGATGGCCCACCACCGTGGCCAGCGCGGTGCCGGCCACCAGCGAGAGCACGATGACGAACGCCTGCTCGACCGCCAGCAGCCCGAACACCTGCCGGGAGCTGACCCCGAGCGCGCGCAGGATCGTGAACTCGGAGATCCGCTCGCGGGCGGCCACGGCCGCGTTCACCAGGAAGCCGAGCGCGGCGAACACCAGCGCGGCCAGGAAGCCGAGGATGAGCGCGCCCTGCAGCCCGCTGGCCAGCGGGTCGTCGCGCAGCCCGGTGGCCAGCTCGCTCCGGTCGACCACGGTGACGTCCCATTCGGGGTGGCCGCGCAGCTCCCGCGCGGCCGGCCCGGTGTCGCCGTCCTCGACGGCCAGCCACCACTCGGTTGCGGGCCTGGGCTGCTGCCCGGTGGCCAGGCCGTGCGCCTGCAAGGTCGCCCAGTCGGTGAGGAGGGCCGGCTGGTCGGGTTCGGTGGTGGGCATCCGTTCGACGATCCCTGCCACGGTGACGTCGATGACCCGGCGGTCCAGGTTGATGCGGCCGGTCGCGCCCGCCGTCAGCTTGTTCGCGGCGGCGAGGTCGGCGGTGAGCACGACCGGCAGCGGGCGCGGCTGGGGGAGCGGCGCGAAGGCGGCCACGGCCGGCCCCTCGCTCGTCACCTCCATCCGCACCTCGGGCGCGCCGACCGGCCGGCCGTCGGCGCTCAGGCCGGACAGGGTGACGCTCGCCGCGCCCTGCTCCGGCGGGGCGGCGGCGAAGCCGCGCACCGACAGCGGGTAGGCGATCTCACCGCTGCGCCCGGCCAGCACCTTGAGGTCCGCGCTCAGCCGTCCGTCCCCGGCGGCGGTCAGCGGCAGGTCACGCCACACGCCGAGAGAGTCGGAGACGCGCACGCGCAGGGGCAGGCTGCGGTCCAGGCGCGCCTCGACGGCGAGCGCGGCGGGCCGGCCGGGCAGTTCGAGAGCCCCGTCCGCGGGCCGTCCGGCTACCAGCGCGCGGCTCATGCCGGCGACGGGCTGTTCGGACAGGTCGGGACGGAGCGGGAAGAGCGCCGCCAGCTCGGCGGCGTCGAGGGAGAGCAGGACGGCGCTCTCGCCGCCCACCTCGACCTGGCCGCGGAAGGCGGGTGAGGCGGCGGTCACGCCGGGCAGCGCGGTGAACGCGCTGCCGCGCCCGGACGACCCCAGCTCGGGCGAGTCCGGCGCGCCGGACAGCCGCAGGTCGGCGCCCGCCTGGTGGCGAGCCTGGTCGAGCTGGGAGCCACGCCAGGTCGCGGCGGTGGCCATGGACATGATGCCGATCGCGATCGCCATCGTGAGCAGCAGGGCGGGGCCCGCGTAGCGGAGCGGGCGGCGGCTCACCTGCCAGGCGCCGAGCGCGGGCGCGAGCCCCGGCCGACCGGCTGTGACGCGCTCCGCCAGGCGGGACACGCGCGGCACCAGCCGCAGGCCGAGCATGCCGCCGGTGAGCAGCGCCAGCGCGGGCCCGGAGACGATGAGCGGGTCGATGCCCAGCCCGCCGCCGGCGGTGCCGGTGACGGGGGCGCCGTAGTGCTGGAGCTGCCAGATCGCCAGCGCCGCCACCGCGAGCAGCGCCACGTCCGCGCCCGCCCGCTCGATCAGGCCGCGTCCCGCGCCGCGCCCGCGCGCGGCCTGCTCCTCGACGTAGGTACGGCGCGCGCCCGCCATGGCCGGCAGCGTCAGCAGCACGGCCGCCGCCAGGGCCACGCCGAACGAGATCAGGAACGTGCCCGCGTCCACCGACGGCGCCAGACGCACCCCGGCGGCCTGGATCCACGGCAGGGCGTGCACCCCGGCCAGCAGCGGCGGCCCGAGGAACGGCGCCGCCACCGCGCACGGCACCGCCACCAGCAGCGCCTCGCCGCCCGCCAGCGCGGCCAGCCGCACCGTGCCGGCGCCGCGCGAACGCAGCAGCGCCACCTCCATCCGCCGGTGGTCGGCGAGCAGCCGGGCGGTCAGCATGAGCGCGTACGCGGCGAGCAGCAGCAGCTGCAGCACCGGGATCAGCATCGTGGAGCGGGCCACCAGCGAGGCGGTGTCGAGCTGGGTCAGCATCCCGGGCAGGCGGGTGCCGGCCGTGCAGTTCGGGCAGCCGTTCTCCTTGAGCGAGTCGGCCAGCCCGGCCACGTCGGCCGCCAGCGGTCGCAGCCGCTCCGGGGTGAGCGCGCGCAGGTCGGGGACGGCGGTCCAGGTCGTGCTGACGTTCGTGGCGAAGCGGGCGAGGAACGTCTCACGCGGCACCATCAGCGGCCCGTACGTGGTGAACTCGCCGTTCTCGATGCCGCGGCTGAGCAGCTGTTCGCCCGCCCAGCGGTCGCCGTACGGGTCGTCGAGCTGGAAGACGCCGGTGATGCGGACCCTGACGTGCCGATCGTCGTCCAGGCGGCTGCGCACGGTGATCTCCCGGCCCTGCTCCAGCCCGGACGCCGACGCCGCCGGCAGCGGGATCGCCGCCTCGACCACGCCGTCCCGCCCGGGGCCCGGCCAGGCGCCGGAGACCAGCCGGGCGTGCCCGTCGAGGCCGTCATAGGCGCCGAACCTGAGCAGCTCGGGCCGCTCGCGGCGCTCCTGGCCCGGCATCGTGTACGAGTCGGAGTGGAAGCTCGTCGAGAAGGCGGCGGGCGTGCCGCCGAGCGCCTCGGCCACCTGGCCGCGGACGGCGGCGTCCAGCCGGGGGAACGTCTCGTCCGTCACCGGGGCGGTCACGGTCAGCGCCACCTGACGCAGCGGCGCGGTCTCCATCGTCCGGCGCACGCCCGCCTCGGCGATGGAGGAGGCGTACATGGTCAGCGCGACGAGCGTGGTGGTGGCCAGCAGGATCGAGCCGAACGCGGCGAGCAGGAGGAGAGGCTCGCTGAACGCGCGCTTGACCACCAACGGCCCCCGCATCCGATCCCCCCAAAGTTCGTTCCCCAGGAGGATTCGGCAGCGCGCCGCCGAGAGCAAGGGCGTGATCTCAACGGTGACGGAGAAGATACGGCGGGGCGACGTGCACGTGATATCGAAACTGTGACATTGCGGCTAGGCCCGGACGCGGACAGCAGAAAACGCCGCACTCCGTGAGGAGGTGCGGCGTTTCCGGAGCCGAACCAGGAGCTACTTGCTCGCAGCCAGCGCGGCGGCCTGCTTGGCGATCGCCGACTTGCGGTTGGCGGCCTGGTTCTTGTGGATGACGCCCTTGCTCGCGGCCTTGTCGAGCTGACGGGCGGCCGCCTGCTGCAGCGCCACGGCCTGCTCGACGTTGCCCTGCTCGGCGGCCTCGCGGAACTTGCGGACAGCGGTCTTGAGA
The DNA here is from genome assembly GCF_043198225.1 of Nonomuraea sp. NPDC048826. NCBI lineage: Bacteria > Bacillati > Actinomycetota > Actinomycetes > Streptosporangiales > Streptosporangiaceae > Nonomuraea > Nonomuraea sp. NPDC048826. The sequence continues at coordinate 279,633 of NZ_JBICUQ010000003.1, forward strand.
GACGACTTGACCGCCTTGTTGCGCAGGCGAGCCTTCTCGTTCTGCTTGTTGCGCTTGATCTGGGACTTGATGTTCGCCACGAAGAAGCCTCGGTGAAGTCTGAAGGTGGTGGATGAAGCGCGCGGGCTCGAGAGAGGGCGCGCCACACGCAGTTAGTCAGGCTACCAATAACTCAGGCAGCCGCTCAAATCAACGCCCGGTTTCAGGATAACCAATTGTCCTCGTACTCCCGCCAGTCTTCCTCCGTGGCCGCGAAGTCGACGTACAGCGCCAGCCCGAACCGTTCGCGCGCGCCGTGCGCCGACAGCGCCAGCTTGGCGCCCTGCCCCGCCGCGGCGACGCTCTCCGCCGCGTCGCCCCACGGGATGCCGTGGTCGTGGTAGGCGGGCGCGCCGATGAGCAGCGTCTTCGACTCGGGCACCAGGTCCAGCGCGAGCTCCGCCTGCCGTCTCACGTAACCGCCGTAGAGCGACTCCAGCGGCATCCCCGAGTCGTACGTCATGATCGCGACCTGGTCGACCCGGGACACGACCTCCTGGAAGTAGCCGCGCGACCAGTACTTGTCGTGGCCCATCACGGCCCGCGTGGGGGTCCGCATCAACGGGTACGGCTCGATCTGCGGCACCGACGTGGACACCAGCGACGCGTGCCGCCTCGTCTCCTGCAGCAGGACGAGGAAGTCCGTGTCGCCGTCGCCCAGCGGCTCGAAGTTGTAGTGCACCCCGTCGAACCCGGCCTTCATCACCGACGCGACGCCGTCGAGGACGTTCCGCCGGGCGGCCGGGTCGTCCAGGTCGAGGCCGTTCTTGACCGACTGCCCCAGCCAGGCGGAGACGCGCACGCCGGGCAGGTGCCGTTTGACCCACTGCACGAACCGCGGCGCCTCGGCGTGCTTGGCCGGGTCGAGACGCCCGTCGAACGCGAAGGGGCCGGAGTGCACGTACAGATCCTTGACGCCGGTGGTCCGCAGGCGCTCGGCGAGGACACGCACGTCCTGCTCGTCGCGGCGGCCGTCGACCCACATGTGACCGAGCCACAGGGCGTCGTTGCCGGTGCTCATCGCCCAGCCCGCCGGAGCCCCGGTAAACTGGAGCCGGAACGCGGCGGCTAGGACGCCGATCAGCGCGACCACGACGACCAAGGCGAGCGCGATCAGGCGCAGGCCGCGGCGGATGACGGTTCGGGACATCACCCGGGCATGTCACCATGAAAGACGCTTGACCTCAAACCTGTCGGAACGGACTTCGGTGCGCACTCAGCCTGGCCAGACAGACCCCGCGTTGATCCGCAACTTCTGCATCATCGCGCATATCGACCATGGCAAGTCCACGCTTGCCGACCGGATGCTGCAGATCACGGGCGTGGTCGACGACCGCTCCATGCGCGCTCAATATCTCGACAGGATGGATATCGAGCGCGAACGCGGCATCACGATCAAGTCGCAGGCGGTCCGGCTGCCGTGGGACGGCCACGTGCTCAACATGATCGACACGCCTGGCCACGTCGACTTCACCTACGAGGTGTCGCGGTCGCTGCAGGCGTGCGAGGGCGCGATCCTGCTCGTCGACGCCGCCCAGGGCATCGAGGCGCAGACGCTGGCCAACCTCTACCTGGCCATGAACGCCGACCTCCACATCATCCCGGTGCTCAACAAGATCGACCTGCCCGCGGCGCAGCCGGAGAAGTTCGCCGAGGAGCTGGCCGGCCTGATCGGCTGCGACCCGTCCGACGTGCTGCGGGTGTCGGGCAAGACCGGCGAGGGCGTGCGCGAGCTGCTCGACCACGTGGTCCAGGAGGTGCCGGCGCCGACCGGCGCGGCCGACGCGGCCGCCCGCGCGCTCATCTTCGACTCGGTCTACGACACCTACCGCGGCGTGGTCACCTACGTGCGCGTGTTCGACGGCCACCTGGGCAAGCGCGAGCGCATCCTCATGATGTCGACCGCCGCCACCCACGAGACGCTGGAGATCGGCGTCATCTCGCCCGAACCGCGCGTGGCCGATCTGGGCCTCGGCGTCGGCGAGGTGGGCTACCTGATCACCGGGGTCAAGGACGTCCGCCAGTCGCGCGTCGGCGACACCGTCACCTCCGCCGCCAAGTCCGCCCAGGAGATGCTCGCCGGCTACGAGCACCCCAAGCCGATGGTGTTCTCCGGCCTCTACCCGATCGACGGCGACGAGTATCCCGAGCTGCGCGAGGCCCTCGACAAGCTGCAGCTCAACGACGCCGCGCTGGTCTACGAGCCGGAGACGTCGGCGGCGCTCGGGTTCGGCTTCCGCGTCGGGTTCCTCGGCCTGCTCCACATGGAGATCGTGCGCGAGCGGCTGGAGCGCGAGTTCGGGCTGTCGCTGATCTCCACCGCGCCCAACGTCGTCTACCGCGTGGTCATGGAAGACGGCACCGAGCTGACCGTCACCAACCCGTCGGAGTTCCCCACCGGGGGCAAGGTCGCGCAGGTCTTCGAGCCGGTGACCAAGTCGACGATCCTGGCCCCGTCCGAGTTCATCGGCGCGATCATGGAGATCTGCCAGGGGCGGCGCGGCCAGCTCCTCGGCATGGACTACCTGTCGGAGGACCGCGTCGAGATCCGCTACACGCTGCCGCTCGGCGAGATCATCTTCGACTTCTTCGACCAGCTCAAGTCGCGCACCCGCGGCTACGCCTCGCTCGACTACGAGCCGGCCGGCGAGCAGGAGGCCGACCTGGTCAAGGTCGACATCCTGCTGCAGGGCGAGCCGGTCGACGCCTTCAGCGCCATCGTGCACCGCGACAAGGCCTACACGTACGGCACCGAGATGGCCAAGAAGCTGCGTGAGCTGATCCCCAGGCAGCAGTTCGAGGTGCCGATCCAGGCCGCGATCGGGGCCCGCGTCATCGCCCGCGAGAACATCCGCGCCATCCGCAAGGACGTCCTGGCCAAGTGCTACGGCGGCGACATCTCCCGTAAGCGCAAGCTGCTGGAGAAGCAGAAGGAAGGCAAGAAGCGGATGAAGATGGTCGGCCGGGTCGAGGTGCCGCAGGAGGCGTTCGTGGCCGCGCTGTCGACCGATTCCGGTTCCGACAAGGCCAAGAAGTAGGCTCCTACCTTTCTGCCGGTACGGGTAGACCGCGAAGAAGGAGGCCCTACTTCTTCTGCCGGTACGTGTAGACGGCGAGCACGGCCAGGCCGGTGACCGCCTGCGCGGCCAGGTGCCCGGAGAGGTCCGCGGGCTGCGTCACCAGCGCGCTCAGCGCGGGCAGACAGCCGAGCAGGGCGAGGTCGGGGCCGGTGGCCGCCCAGAGCACCGGGCCCATGGGAACGACGCCCATGGGGGTGTCGAGCAGCGGCAGCGAGTGGTCCGCGGGCGGTCTGCGGGCCATCCGGAGCGCGCCCGCGGCCAGTGCGGGGGCGGCCAGCGGGCCGAGCGCCCACCACGGGCCGTCCAGCGCCCCGGCCGCCGCCAGCCAGCCGAGCGCGGCGGCCGTCCAGGCACCCGCCAGCAGCGCGGGCAGCAGGGCGCGGGCCGGCAGGGCGGCGCGCGGGCCCACGGCGGCCAGCCGGGCCAGCGCCGGATTCCCGGCGTCCCGCCGCGCCCCGGCCACCGCGCTCGCCGCCACGGCCAACGCCCCGGCCAGCAGCAACCCGGCCGGCCCGAGCCCGCCCGCCAACCCCATCGCGTCCGCGAGCCCGGCGGCCGAGCCCGTCGCCTCCCTGGGCCCGCCCGCCGAGCCCAGCGCGCCTGCTGACACGGGCTCGCCCACTGCTGAGTGCGGCGCTCCAGCGGGCGGCTCGGCGCCGGTGGTGCCGAGGGCGGCGGCGAGGAGGGCGGGGAGGGCTGTGGCCGCGGCCATGAGCGCCAGGCGTCCCGGGCGGCGGGCCACCCGGCGCCAGTCCTGCCAGGCCAGCGCGAGCGGCGCGGGCAGCGCCGGCCAGCGCCGGGAACGCAGCCGCCTGGCCCGCCAGTGGTCGTCCTCGGCCGCCCAGGTGAGCGCGCCGGGGTCGAGCTGCACCGCCGCCGTGGTCAGGTGTCGGGCCCGGGTGGCCGCCGTCATCAGGGTGGCGGCGGGTATCCGGTCGAGCGCCGTCCACGCACGACGTACGAGCAAGGCGGCGGCCAGCAGCGCGCCCGCCGCGGCGGCTCCCACTGCCTGCGCCGGTGCGGCGGCGACGGCGGCGAGCGGCCCGCGCGCCGCCCCCGAGGCCGCCGCCACGGCCACCACGAGCAGCGCCACCAGCGCGACCGTCGACCAGGTCTGCCACGTCTGCGACCCCTGGCCGAGCACCGCCAGCGCCATCCCGCCCGCGCTCGCCGACATTCCCAGCACCACCGCGCCGAGCAGCCGCCAGACGAGCTGGTCGGGCGCGCCCAGCGCGGTCAGCAGCCCGAGCCCGAGCAGCGCCCCGGCCGCCAGCGTGACCACCGCGAGAATCCTGACCGGCCGCCCGAGGAGCCCCCGCCGCCCGACGCGTGACAGCAGCAGCCAGGACGCGTCGGCGGCCGGCAGCACGACGGGGCCCGCGACCCGTCCCGTCGCCAGGAACCCGGCCAGCGCCAGCAACACCAGCGCCGCCCCCGGCCCCGTCCGAGCGGCGTCCACCTGACCGGCGAGCCCGGCCACGGCCGTCGTCACCGGGTTGCCGAAGACGGCCACGGCCATGGCCAGCATGAAGACGGAGACGTACCGGTCGAGCAGACTGACCGGCCGGCGCTGCCACGCGCGGACGAACGCGCGGGCCAGGCGGGCGTCGGTGGCGTCGGTGGCGTCGGTCATGGGGTCCTCGGGGTCGTACGGGCCGGTCAGGCGGTGAGCTGGTTGCCGGGGAAGACCTGGCGGGCGCCGGTGGCGAGGGCGTCGTCGTGGGTGGCCGCCACGACGGCGCCGCCCTCGGCGGCGTAGCCGGTCAGCAGGGTGCCGAGCCGCTCGCGGAAGGCGGCGTCGAGACCGCGCTCGGGCTCGTCGAGCAGGAGGAGCTCGCTGGGCCTGAGCAGGGCGGCGGCCAAGGTGAGGCGCTGACGCTGCCCGGTGGACAGGTTGAGCGGCGGCGCGTCCGCCCGCTCCGCCAGCCCGAACATCTCCAGCGCGGCCTCGACCTCGAGCCGCGGCTCGCCGTGGACGGCCCGCATCAGCTCCAGGTGCTCGCGCGCGGTGAGCCCGGGGTACCAAGCGGGTTCGTCGGCCGCCCACGCCACCCGGCGCCAGAAGGCGGGCCCGTCGACCGGTGGCCCGCCGAACACCTCGACCGAGCCGGCGGCCACGGGCAGCAGCCCGGCCAGGCAGCGCAGCAGCGTCGACTTGCCCGAGCCGTTGGGGCCGACGACGGCCACCACCTCGCCGCGCCCGACCGTCAGGCTCAGATCGTGGAGGACAGGGGTGCCTTCGAGCTCGACCGTGACGCCGCGCACCTGGATGATCTTGTCTGCCACATCATCGAGCCTAGCCAGGATCGCGCGGGTCCGACGACGTGGACCGATGGCGCGGACGTCAGAGGCCCAGCAGCTCAGGCGTCGCGGCCAGCTCCCGCCAGCGCGCCTTCGGGTCGTCGACCAGCCGCCGCGCCCGCAGGTCGAGCAGCCCGCCGACGCCCGTCAGCTCGGCGGTCAGCTCGCCGTCGAGGCGCCGGAACTCCTGCCGGACCCGGAACGTCCTGCCCTCGCCCCACTCGAACGCGCACGTCACGTCCACCTCGTCACCCGCTCGCAGCTCCTTGAGGTAGCGGATGGTGTTCTCCAGCGTGACCGGGCCGACGCCGCTCCGGCGCAGGTCGTCCGCCCCGATGCCGGCCGCGCGCAGCAGCTCCCAGCGGGCGTGGTCGCCGTACTGGTGGTAGACGACGTTGTTGAGGTGGCCCTGGAAGTCGATCTCATAGCCGCGTACGGCGATGCGGACGGAGAACGTCATGACCGTTCCTCCAGCCAGCGGTGGGACTTGACGGTGAGGTAGCGCAGCCCGTCGTCGCCGATCTCGACCCAGTCGCCGCGCGCCCAGCCGCCGGTGGTCTGCGGGGCGAACCCGTGGCGCTGGAACAACTCCGAGGCCTCCTTCTGGGTGAGCCCGCGGCGGCCCCACTCCTGGATCACCCGGGCCGTCCGCTCGTCCTCGCCCGCCGTCTCCTGCTCGCCGAGGGCCGCCGCGACCTCTTCCAGGCCGCGTGCGATCAGGCGGAGCCCGGACTGCAGCTTCTGAGTGTCCATGCTCTCCACGCTCATCGATCGGTAGCGATTGCTTGTCGATGATAGCAGTGCCGGTTTCTGTCGGTGGGGTCGGCTAGCTTCGATTCCGAACACCAGTGCGACTGGAGGGTGAGATGATGACTGCCGAGCGCATGGAGCGTGCCGCTGTGCTGGGGGTCGCCGTGGCGGAGGAGACGCGGCGGCTGCTCCGGCTCCACCTGAGGCCCGCGGTGCTCGACGACGACGGCAAGGTGGTGGTCGACGTGCCCTATCCCGACGCGGCGGTGGTGACGGCGCTGCTCGACGTGGCGGCCGAGTGTTTCGGCGAGCGGGGGTCGTCCGTCGAGGAGGCACGCCAAGCCGCTCTGGAGACCCTGTTAGACCTGGCCGACGACGCGGCTTGAGCGTTCACCGGCGGCCTCCGGCCGAGCGGCGGAGAAGGTCAGTGAACTGGCGCGATAAGCCATCGCTCTGGACGAGGGGACACCGGTACCGTCGCCGTATGCGTCTTATATCGGTAAATGTCGGGCAAGTTCTTGAGGCTGACTGGGCCGGAAAGCTGAAGCGGACGGCCATCGACAAGCGGCCGGTGGACCACCGTGTGGCGGTCCGGGTCAACGGGCTGGCCGGTGACGAGCGGGCCGACAAGCCCAACCATGGCTCCCCGGGTCAGGCGGTCTACGCCTACGCCAGGGAGGACTACGACTGGTGGGAGCGGGAGCTGGGCCGCGAGCTGCGTGACGGCCGGTTCGGCGAGAACCTCACCACCTCGGGGCTGGACGTCAACGGCGCGCTGGTCGGAGAGCGGTGGCGCGTCGGCAGCACGCTCCTGGAGGTGACCGGTCCCCGGGTGCCGTGCGTGGTCTTCCGCAACTGGCTGGACGAGCCCGCCTGGGTCAAGCGCTTCACCGCGGCCCGCCGTCCCGGGGCCTACTTCAGGGTGCTGGAGACGGGGATGCTGGGCGTGGGAGACGAGGTGGAGGTGGTCCACCGGCCGGTGGAGAGCGTGACGGTGGCCGAGTCCTTCCTGGCCTACCACGGTGACGAGGAGTTCCTCCGCCGCCTCCTCGCCGTCCCGGGCCACGACGAGCGGTGGGACCGGGTCGCCGAGCGCGTTCTCGGCGTGCCCTCGTAGCGCCCGGCTGCCTGAGGTCTCGCGTGGGCGCGGGGGCCCACGCGAGACCTCAGCGTCACTTCAGGACTTGATACAGCGCCGTGGTGAGGGAGGCGCGGGAGTCGTCCTGGTCGATGGACCACATCATGGCGCCGCCCAGCCCCTTGAGCCGGATGTACGCGGCCTTCTGCAGCATCACGGCCGGGTCGTCGTACGACCAGAACTCGTTTCCGTCGTACAACCAGAGCGTGCCGGTGGTCAGGTCGCGGTGGCGCCTGCCGGGCTTGGTCACGAGGTCCTTGTAGTCCTCGACGCCGGCCGCCCACTTGCCCGGGGCGGGCCCGGTGGCGGGCTGGTAGAGGCCCTTGCCGCCGCCGGTGACGCCGGTCCAGCCCTGTCCGTACGCGGGCACGCCGATCACGAGCTTGCGGGCCGGGGCGCCGCGCCGCATGTAGTCGCGGACCGTCTGGTCGACGCTGTAGCGGACCTCGTTGGGGTCGCGCCGGTCGGTGAGCAGGTTGGCCTGGTGCCCGGTCCGCGACTCCCACGTGCCGCGCAGGTCGTAGCCCTGGACGGTGGCGAAGTCGAGCAGGTCGAACACCCGCCGCACCTCGAACCCCGCGTCGATCTTGGCCGCGGCGGCAGGGAGGAAGGCGGTCAGTTCGGCGTCCCTGGAGTACGCGTCGAGCTGGGCGCGGAGCTCCTCCAGGAACAGGGTGAAGTTCCGCTTGTCCTCGGGCCGGATGACGTTGCCCTCGGCGCCGGACGAGCCGGGCCACTCCCAGTCGAGGTCGATGCCGTCGAACACGCCCGCGGCCGCGCCGGGCTCCAGGCCGGGCAGGTTGCCGCGCAGCCACAGGTCGATGCAGGAGCTCGCCAGCGCGGCGCGGGACTCGGGGGTGAGGACCGCGTCGGAGAAGTGCTTGGAGCCGGTCCAGCCGCCCAGCGAGATCAGCGCCTTGAGCCGGGGGTGCTTGGCCTTGAGCTTGCGGATCTGGTTGAGGTTGCCGTTCAGGGCCTGGCCGGGCTCGTCGGCGACGCCGTCCACGCTCTGCTCGGCGGGCACCGGCCGCTGCCAGTCGGCCCACGGGTCGGGGGAGTAGCAGACGCCCTGGGCGTCGACGAAGCCGAAGGCGTAGTTGAGGTGGGTGATCTTCGCGGCGGCGCCGCTGGTGTGGACGTCCTTGACGTGGTAGTCGCGCCCGTAGACGCCCCATTGGATGAAGTACGCGACCCGCTTGAAACGGTCGCCCCGGGCCTCGGCGGGCAGGGCGGTCGCGGTCAGGGTCAGCAAGACGGAGAGGGCGAGGAGAAAGCTCTTCTTCACAGGGGTGCGCCTCCTGACTTATAGGAAACTTTCCTATAAGTTGCCCCGGATCGTAGATCTCCTGGATCGGGCAGTCAATGGGAACGGGCAGACTGGAGAGGTGCCATCCACGCTGCCTGACGGAGATCCCGCGCCCGCCTCCGGCGAGCTGCCCGAGAGCGCGCTGCGCGGCCTGGGCGAGCGGCCGTTCGGCTTCTACGTGCACGTGCCGTTCTGCGTGACGCGCTGCGGCTACTGCGACTTCAACACCTACACCGCCGCCGAGCTGGGGCCGGGCGCCTCACACCGCGACTACGCCGACACGGCGATCGCGGAGGTGCGGCTCGCGCGGCAGGTGCTCGGCGACGCCGAGCTGCCCGTCGAGACGGTGTTCTTCGGCGGCGGCACGCCGACCCTGCTGCCCGCCCGCGATCTGGGCAGGATCCTGGCGGCCGTCGACGCCGAGTTCGGCCTCGCGCCCGGCGCCGAGGTGACGACCGAGGCCAATCCCGAGTCCGTCGACCCGCGCTATCTCGAAGAGCTGCGCGAGCGCGGCTTCACCCGGGTCAGCTTCGGCATGCAGAGCGCCCGCGAGCACGTGCTGCGGGTGCTCGACCGTCAGCACACCCCCGGCCGCGCCGGGCAGGCCGTGCTGGAGGCCAGGAAGGCCGGGTTCGCGCACGTCAACCTCGACCTGATCTACAGCACCCCCGGCGAGACCGACGACGACTGGCGCGCATCGCTGGCCGCCGCCGTCGAGGCCGAGCCCGACCACGTCTCGGCCTACTCCCTCATCGTCGAGGACGGCACCCGCCTGGCCGCCCGGATCCGCCGCGGCGAGCTGCCGATGCCCGACGACGACGTGGCCGCCGACCGCTACCTCATCGCCGACGAGATGCTCGGCGAGGCCGGGTTCGGCTGGTACGAAGTGTCCAACTGGGCCACCACCGACGCCGCCCGCTGCCGTCACAACTTGCTCTACTGGACTGGCGGCGACTGGTGGGCCGTCGGTCCTGGCGCCCACAGCCACGTCGGCGGCACCCGCTGGTGGAACGTCAAGCATCCCGCCGCGTACGCCCAGCGCCTGGCCGGCGGCCGGTCTCCCGCGCACGCTCGCGAGGAGCTCACCGACGAGGACCGCGACACCGAGCGGCTCATGCTGGAGCTGCGCCTCGACTCCGGCTATCCGCTGGCCGGCGTGGCGCCGCGAGCGCGGCCGAAGGTCGCGGCGGCGCTCGCCGACGGGTTGCTGGAGCCGGAGGCGTTCAAGGCGGGGCGCATGGTGCTCACGCTGCGCGGCCGGCTGCTGGCCGACGCGCTGGTCCGCGACCTGCTCACGTGACCAGACGGATGTTGACCGGGTAGCGGTAGTTCTCGCCCCGCTGCGCCGCGATGGCCGCCTGGATCTGGAAGATCAACGCCACGACCCACACGATCGGCAGCAGCAGGAAACCGATCACCAGGATCGTCAGGATGCCGGCGATCATGTAGCCGATGAACATGGTGATCTGGAAGTTCAGCGCCTCGGCCGACTGGTCCCTGACGTACGGGGACTCGTCCTTCTTCATCAGGTAGATGATCAGCGGGCCGACCCAGGAGACCAGCAGGCCCAGCAGGTGGGCGAGCATGGCCATGGTGGTGTCGTCGGTGCCGGGGCGCGGGCCGTACACACCGGGGACGTGCGGGCGCTGCTGGTGGGGAGCGGGGTAGCCGTACGGGGGCGGCTGGTAACCGGAGGGCGGCTGCGGCTGCTGCCCGTAGCCGTATCCCGGCTGGGACCCGGGCTGCTGACCGTAGCCGTATCCCGGCTGGGACCCGGGCTGCTGACCGTACCCGTACCCGGGCTGCGAGCCGGGCTGCTGACCGTACCCCGGCTGGGGGCCGTAGCCCTGCTGGGGCTCGCCGGAGGGAGGGCGGCGGGTCGCGTCGTCGTCGGGCGGCTGCTGGTGCGGATCCTGGCTCATGGTGTCTCCGTAACGAAGTCGATCAGTTCCTCGACCCGGCCGAGCAACTCCGGCTCCAGGTCGGCGTAGGTCGAGACGGCGCCCAGAATGCGGCGCCACGCGTCGGCCGGCTCCATCCGCCAGCCCAGGGCGGCGATGACGCCCTCCTTCCACGGCACCCCGCGCGGCACTTCGGGCCACGCCCGGATGCCGAGCTTGGACGGCTTGACCGCCTGCCAGATGTCGACGTACGGGTGACCCACCACGAGCACGTCAGGCGAGGTCACCCGGGCCGCGATGCGGCTCTCCTTGGAGCCGGGGACGAGATGGTCGACCAGCACTCCCAGTCTGCGCCCCGGCTCAGGACCGAACTCCTCGACGATGGCGGGCAGGTCGTCGACGCCCTCCAGGTACTCCACGACCACGCCCTCGACCCGCAGGTCGTGGCCCCAGATCTTCTCCACCAGCGCGGCGTCGTGGACGCCCTCGACGTAGATGCGGCTCTCCCGGGCGACCCTGGCCCGCAGGCCCTGGACGGCGATCGACCCGGACGCGCTGCGCGCGGGCCCTCGCGGCGCCTCGGCAGGCGGCCGCACCAGCGTCACGACCTGACCCTCCAGCAGGAAGGCGGCCGGCGCCAGCGGGAACAGCCGCCGCTTGCCGAAGCGGTCTTCCAGCGTCACCGCCTCCTTGTCGCAGGCCACCACCGCGCCGCAGAACCCGCTCTCGGCGTCTTCCACGACGAGGTCGGGCTCTGCGGGCACCTGGGGGATCTTCCCCTTGCCCGGACGCCGCCAGTTTCCCGCGAGAACATCACCGTCGTACACACCGGGGACCGTAGCAAATCACCCGACGGCCGCGAGGCGCTTGCGATGGCTGCGCCGCCGTACCAGGACGACCACCGTCACGATGATCGCGACGAGCACGCCCGCGCCGGGGATGAGCACTAGCGCCGCCACCCCGCCCAGGACGCCCCCGGCGGCCGCGAGCAGGTCCTTGCCCACGCCGAACTGGATGTCGCCCTGCTCCTGGACGGCGCAGGTGAGCTGGTAGTCACCCGCGGCGGGCGCGTTGACCAGCAGGATCTGCTCCCACGTACGGGAACCCAGCCTGATCGTCTGGCTGGCCGGCGAGTTGACCAGCCGCGCCTGGCCGGGGCCGCCGGAGATCTCGCACTCGAACGTGGCCCGGCCCTCGGTGGCGATGTAGACGGCCGGCCTGTCGGCGGGGTCCAGCGCGACCGTGACCGTCTCACCGGGGGCGAACGTCTTGGACGGGACCAGGTCCTCGACGGTGTCCGGCAAGCCGGTGGCGAACAGCGTCACGCCCGCCACGACGCACGCGAGCGCGACGCCCCACGCGGCGGCGATCCACCACAGGCGCGGGCGCAGCTCCTTGCCGTCCACCCGCGCCCCGGGCTGCCCGAACGGCGGCTGCCCGAACGGCGGCTGGCCGAAGGGGGGTTGGCCGAACTGCTGCGGCTGCCCGTACGGGTCGCCGCCGTAGGGCCCGGACCCGGGCTGCGGTCCGTAGGGGCCCGGCTGGGCTCCGAACGGACCGGACTGCGGCGGGGGAGCGTAGGGGCCGGACTGCGGCTGGGCTCCGTACTGGCCCGCTTGGGGCGGGGCTCCGTAGGGACCGGCCTGCGGGCCGTACGGGTTCGACTGCGGTTGCGGTCCGTAGGGGCCCGACTGAGGCTGGGGTCTGTACGGGCTGGATTCGGGTGTCGGTCCGTACGGATTCGGGCCGGATTGGGGGTGTGGCGGGGCGTACGGGGAAGGCTCACCCTCGGGAGGGGGCGGCTGGCCGAAAGGAGAACCCTGACCGGAGGGTGGATCAACGGGCGGCTGGGGCGATTTGTCGGTCATGTCGGCAAGTGTGAGGCTTGTCCTTGACGCACGCCAGCAGCAACGAGGACAACGGTGTTATCGCACCCCGTGAACGAGGGCCGTACACTTGGCACTCGGGAACACAGAGTGCTAGGCCTGGCGTTTCCCTGAAAGTCGCGGTAGGAGGTGCGCACGTGCTCGACGATCGTAAACTCGCGGTGCTCCGCGCCATTGTCGAAGACTACGTGTCAACCAACGAACCAGTGGGCTCCAAGGCGCTCGCCGAGCGTCACAATCTGAAGGTCTCACCGGCGACCGTCAGAAACGACATGGCCGCGCTGGAGGAGCAGGGCTACATCACCCAGCCCCACACCAGCGCGGGGCGCGTGCCGACGGACAAGGGCTACCGCCTGTTCGTCGACAGGCTCTCCCAGGTCAAGCCGCTGTCGGCGGCCGAACGCCGGGCCATCGAGACGTTCCTCGCCGGGGCGGTCGATCTCGACGACGTGGTCATGCGCACGGTGCGGCTGCTCGCGCAGCTCACCCGCCAGGTCGCCGTCGTGCAGTATCCGACGCTCAACCGCTCGACCGTGCGCCACGTCGAGCTGGTGCCGCTCCACGACCGCCGGGTCATGCTGGTGCTGATCACCAACATGGGCCGCGTCGAGCAGCGCGTGGTCGAGCTGCCCGAGGTCGTCGAAGAGCACCGCATCGCCCACATGCGCGGGGTGCTCAACGACTGCCTCGACGGCTGCGGCCTGAGCAGCGTGCCCGAGCTGGTCGCCGACCTGCCCCAGCGGCTGCCGATCGAGGAGCGGCCGGCGATGGCCACGATCCTGTCCGTCCTGCTGGAGACGCTGGTCGAACGGCACGACGAGAAGATCGTGTTCGCCGGGGCGGCCAACCTCGCCGGCGCCGACTTCAGCATCGGCCTGCGCGACGTGCTCGAAGCACTGGAAGAGCAGGTGGTGCTCATGCGCCTGCTCGGCGAGACTTCCTCAGACACACCTTCCGCCCTCACCGTGCGCATCGGATCGGAGAACGCCTACACAGGTTTGCGGGGCACGTCCATCGTCGCGACGGGATACGGTCAAGGCGACAACCAACTGGCCCGGCTCGGCGTGCTGGGCCCCACCAGGATGGACTACCCCGTGACGATGGGCGCCGTGCGCGCGGTGGCACGCTACGTCAGCCAGATTCTGGCTGCATCTTAAGAGGTCGATAAGTGGCAAACAGCGACTATTACGCCGCCCTCGGGGTGCGCCGTGACGCCAGTCAGGAAGAGATCAAGAAGGCCTACCGCAGGCTGGCCCGCGAGCTGCACCCTGACGTGAACCCTGATCCCGCCACTCAGGAGCGGTTCAAGGAGATCACGCAGGCCTACGAGGTGCTGTCGGATCCGAACAAGCGCCAGATGTACGACCTGGGCGGCGACCCCTTCGGCGGCGCCGGGGCGGGTGCCCCGGGCGGCGGCTTCGGCGCGGGCTTCCCCTTCAGCGACATCATGGACGCGTTCTTCGGCACCGCCACCGGCGGCGCGCGCGGCCCGCGCTCGCGCGCCCGCCGCGGCCGCAACGCGACCATCAGGGTGGAGCTCGACCTGCGCGAGACCGCCTTCGGCACCACCCGCGAGCTGGCCGTCGACACCGCCGTGCTGTGCGAGGTGTGCCAGGGCGCCGGCGCGGCCCCGGGCACCCACCCCGACACCTGCGACATGTGCAACGGCCGCGGCGAGATCTCCCAGGTCACCCGGTCGTTCCTGGGCCAGGTCATGACCACCCGCCCGTGCCCGCAGTGCGGCGGCTTCGGCAGCATCATCCGCCACCCGTGCCAGGAGTGCTCGGGCGACGGCCGGGTCCGCACCCGCCGCACGATCAAGGTGCGCATCCCCGCGGGCGTCGAGGACGGCACCCACATCCAGCTCGCCGGCGAGGGCGAGATCGGCCCCGGCGGCGGCCCGCCCGGCGACCTCTTCCTGGAGATCGTCGAACGAGCCCACGAGATCTTCGAACGGCGCGGCGACGACCTCCACTGCACCGTCCAGATCCCGATGACGGCCGCCGCGCTCGGCACCGTCCTCACGGTCGAGACCCTCGACGGCGCCGAGGAGATCGACGTCCGGCCCGGCACCCAGTCGGGGCAGGTCATCACCATGTACGGGCGCGGCGTCCAGCGTCTCAACGAGACCGGCCGCGGCGACCTGCTCATCCACGTGAACGTCGAGACCCCCTCCCGCCTCGACCCCGCCCAGGAGGAGCTCCTGCGCGAGCTGGCCAAGCTCCGCGGCGAGGAACGCCCACCGGGCAAGTTCGCGCCGGGCCAGCAGGGCTTCTTCTCCCGCCTCCGCGACGCCTTCAACGGCCGCTGACCTTCTCACGACCCGCGCCCACATCGTCCGCCGAGGTGGGCGCGGGTCGCGCGCGTTGCGGGACCGTCCCGTACGGGGCTGGCCCTAACAGGCCCCAGCCCGTACGGTGCTCGCCCCTGAGCAGGCCCATCCCGGAGCGGCTGGTTCCCGGGTGGGCCGATCCGGGAGTGGGCGGGGTCCTGAAGTGGTGTGAGTCATCGGGTGCCTCTGACGAGTTCTGCCGGGCGTGCGGCCAGGAGTTCTTCCGGGAGGGCCACCCGGGCGGTCACGCCGCAGCCCGCCGAGTCGTGCAGCGCCACCCGGACGCCGAGTCGCTCCGCCAGCCTGCCCACCACGTGGTGGCCCAGACAACGGGTCGGCGCGACCAGGAAACTCTGCTCGCCCCGCAGCCGGGCGTTCGCCGCTTCCAGCTCCGCGGCCGTCATGCCCACCCCGTGGTCGGAGATCGTGATGCGGCACTCGCCCTCGTCGGCCCGGGCCACCACGTTCACCTCCGTGTCCGGCGGCGAGTAGCCCAGCGCGTTCTCCATCAGCTCGGCCAGCATGTGGGCCACCTCCGCCACCACCGGCCCCCGCACGTACGCCCGGCCCACCACCCGCAACGCCACCCGGTGATGGTCCTCGATCTCGGCCAGCACCGACCGCAGGACCTCGTCCACCGGAACCGGCTCCGACGAGCGCCGCTGCCCCCGCTTGCCCGTCAGGACCAGCAGGCTTTCGGCGTTCCTGCGCAGGCGGCTGGTCAGGCGGTCCAGCTCGCACAGCCGAGCCAGCACCGCCGGGTCAGACTCGTTGCGCTGCAGCGCGCTGATGAACGTCAGCTGCCGGTGCACCAGATCCCGATGCCGCATCCCCAGCCCGCCCAGCGACGCGGCCGTGTCCCGCCGGGAGGCCGCCCGCGCGTCGGCGATCCGCACCGCCGCCTCATGCATGTCCCCCAGCGCCCCGGCCAGCTGCCCGAACTCTCCTCGCCCGGCCTCGCGCTCCCCGCCGGGCTCCGTCCCGTCCTCGTCCGGAGCCGTGCCGTCGCGCCCGGACGGGACGTCACGTACGGCGGCCCCACCAGGGACCTCCACGCGGGCGCTGCACTCGGAACGGCCCACGACCTCGTCCTGGTCCGGGGAAGCCGCGTCCACGGGCATGGCGAGCCTGTCCTCGTACCGGATCCTCCCGGCGTCGCCGGCGGTGGGGAGCCCGGCGTCGTGGACCTTTCTCCCGTACGAAGCGCTTCTGATGCGCCAGGGCGGGAGCGCGGCGTTGTAGGCACGCCACAGGTGGCCCGGACGAGACACGTGACCGGCCGCACGGCCGTCCGGGACGGGGCAGGCCGGGTGGGCTGGATCGCCCGCCTCCAGGACGGCGATGTGGCGGGCCATGGCGGTGGCCTCACCCGTGAGCTTGCGGAGCGGACGCACGATCGAGCGGACCAGGAGCCCACCCAGCACCGCCATGACCAGCAGGAACGCGGCCCCCGCCGCCGTCAGCCAGGTCAGGTGCCGGGTGTGGCGTTCCCGGACCGCCATCGCGTGGGCGCGCAACTCCTCCCCGGTCGAACGCTGCACGGCATGCAGGGCGTCCACATAGGCACTGCTGGCGGCAAGCCACGCACGCGTACGACCACCCGAAGCAGGTCCCGGCGAGCCGTCGGGCGGCCGTACGACACCTGGTGAGGCGGCGCCTGAGGATGCGGCGCCCGGCGAGGCGATGGACGGCGAGGCGATGGGCGGCGAGGCGATGGACGGCGAGGCGATGGGCGGGGAGCCGGGCGCGGAAAGCTGTGAGGCGGCGGGCGGCGAAGCGGGCAACTGCGAGGAGGGGAGCCGCGAGGCAGAGTGCGGTGGGGTGTTCGGCGAGGCGCCTGGGGAGAGGCCCAACGAGGCTCCCGGAGACGCGTCCGGGGAAGCCCCCGCAGAGGCACCCGGGAAGACGCCCGCAGAAGCCCCCGCGGAGGCACCCGGGAAGACACCCGCAGAGGCACCCGGAGAGACGCCCGACGCCCCCGGCGCGGTGCCTGGGGAGGCGGCGAGGGCTCGGCGTTCGAGTCGGCCCGTTCTGGCCGCCTGGGTGCCCCGCTGCGCCCGGGCCAGCTCGGCCGCGCCTTCGGGGGTTGTCAGCCGCCGGAATCCGGCCAGGGAGTCGGCCAGGGAGGCCCTGGCTTCCAGGAACGCGATGTACTCGGACGATGTGAACCCGCCCGTGGCGAAGCCCGCCGTGACCACCGCGCGTTCGCGCGCCGCCGCCTCCTTCGCCCGGCTGATGGCCTCCAGCGCCCGCATCCGCCTCACCAGCGTCGGGTCGTCCGGGTCGGGCGTCTCGGCGAAGGACCCGTCCAGCAGTTGCGCGATGGCGTCGGTGAACGCCTCGAAGACGTCCTGGCGCACCACGGGCCCCAGGTCCACCGGCCCGAGCAGGGGCGGGGCGTCGGTCGCCGGGTGGGCGTCGGCAACCGAACCGGGGCCCACCTCGGGATCGGCGGGATTCCCTGACAAGGGGTGGACGGGCGTGCCGTACGGGCCGATCAGGGCCGCGCTCGGCCCGCATCCCGAACGCTCGGCCCGGGGCAGGGGGCCGCCGGGGGTGGCGGGGATGTCGGGGGCAGCGGGCAGGGCCGGGGTGGCGGTGCGGGCGCGATCGAGGGCGGGCAGCCGGGCCAGCGCCTCCCGTACGGGACCGTACGACGAGGGCGGGGCGGCGGCCAGCAGCCGGGCGAGGGCCGAACGGGCGCGGTCGGTGGCCAGCCAGGCCGGGGCGAGATCGGCCCTGACCCGGCCCTCGCCCGCGAACAACGCCGTGAGGAGTGCGCGCTCGCGCTGGAGGGCGTGCACCAGGTTCTGCGCCGCGAGCACCAGCGTGGCCCGCTGAGCCGTCTCACCGGCGGCCGACCGGGCCTGCGCGCGAGCCGCGGCCTCCACTGCCACCCCGGCGACGAGCAGGAGCGTCGGCACGGCCAGGACGAGGAGGAGGCGCGTTCTGATGCGCACGGGCCGGCGGCGCCGACGTGCGGGGAAGCCGGTCATCGACCCCTCGTAAAGTGATCTCAGGAAGACTGCACGGGACACGATATTGCGCCGCGTGTCCGCGGGGTTGCGTAACGTAGAGAATCCGAGGTGCCTGGTGACGGTTCCGGTGTTCCTGGCGGACGAGCTGGATGGGCCCGAGCTGGTGCTCGGCGGCCCCGAAGGCCGTCACGCGGCCACCGTGCGGCGGCTGCGCGCGGGCGAGCGGGTGGATCTCACCGACGGCGCGGGCTCGGTCGCCGAGTGCGTGGTGCGCGAGGTGCTCAAGGACTCGCTGCGGCTGGAGGTCGTGGGCAGGTACGAGGTCGCGCCGGCCCGGCCGAGACTGGTCGTCGTCCAGGGGCTGCCGAAGGGAGACCGGGGCGAGCTGGCGGTCGAGATGATGACCGAAGCGGGCGTCGACACGATCGTCCCCTGGCAGGCGTCCCGGAGCATCACCCAGTGGAAGGGCGACAAGGTGGCCAAGGCGCTGGGCCGCTGGCGCTCGACCGCCAGGGAGGCGGGCAAGCAGGCCCGCCGGTTCCACCTGCCCGAGGTGACCGAGCCCGTCACGACGGCCGGGGCGGCGAAGCTGCTGGCCCAGGCGGCGCTGGCGCTGGTGCTGCACGAGGAGGCCGCCGAGCCGCTGTCCCGGGTGGCGCTCCCGGACGACGGCGACATCGTCGTCGTGGTCGGCCCCGAGGGCGGGGTCGCCGAACGGGAGCTGGAGGAGTTCAGGGCGGCGGGGGCGGCGCCGGTCCAGCTCGGCCCCACGGTGCTGCGCACCTCCACGGCGGGAGTGGCCGCGGCGGCCGCGCTGCTCACCCGTACCGGGCGCTGGTGACCCCGGTGGCGGTGCTGCTCACCTGTACCGGGCGCTGGTGACCCGGCGGCCGTGCTGCTGACCCGTACGGGACGCTGGTGACCCCGGTGGGGGTGCTGTTCACCCGTACCTGGTGACCCCGCGGAGCCCGGCGCGGTCAGGGTGTGGAGTGCGCGCTCATCAGCGGGCTCGGCATGTCGGAGACGGTCGGCACCGGATCCAGCGGCGAGCACTCCTCGTCCGGGCACTGCGTCGCCGCGGGCGTCGTCTCCGCCTCGGAGGGGGACGGCGCCGGCGGATCGTCGGCCTCCGGGCAGTCGGCCGGCGACTCGGCCTGGTCGTCCGCCGGTGACGGGCAGGGGGTCGGCGTGGGCGTGGGCGTCGGCTTGGCCGTCGACCTGGCCGTCTCCGACGGACGCGGCTCCGGTTCGGCGGGCTTCGAGGAGGTCGCGGGCGGCACGACCACCGGCTCGCTCTGCCGTACGGTCGACTTGGGCACCGCCGGCCGGCTGGTCGAGGACTTGGCCGGCGGGGTGACGCTGGAGGTGCTCCGCACCTCCTGGATCGGCGCCTCGATGACCCGGTGCCGCAGCTCCGGCACCACCATCACGATGGCCCCGGCCACCAGCACCGCGCTGGCGGCGGCGGCGCCGGTCCGCCACCAGAAGAGGTTGCGCGCGCCGCGCCGCTCGATCTTCGTGCGGATGGCGTCGAGACCGTCCGGCGAGGGCACGACCGCGTCCGCCTCCGCACGGAGGGCACGGCGCAGCAGGTCGCCGTACTCGTCGGGGGGCTGGGTCATGACATCTTCTCCAGGACGGAACGCAGGGCGGCCATGCCACGTGCCGTGTGGCTCTTCACCGCCCCCTTGCTGATGCCCATGGCGTGGGCGATCTCGGCTTCGGACAGATCACCGTAATAGCGAAGGACCAGTGCTTCCCTCTGGCGTGACGGTAGCGCCCGCAACGCCTCGATGACCGCGGACCGCTCGAACTCGCCGATGGCGCCGTGCTCCGCGCTCGGCGCGTCGGGCATGCCCTTCGGCGCGTACTTCTCCACGACCGCCCGGTGCCGCAGCACGGACCTGGACCGGTTGACGACGGATTGCCGCAGGTAGGCGAGTGCTTTGTCGGGGTCGCGCAACCTGCGCCAGGCGCCGTGGATGGCGACGAACGCATCCTGCACGACTTCCTCCGCGGTTGCCATGTCGCGCACCAGCAACACAGCGAGACGTACTAATGACCGAAAATGCGCACTATAAAGCGCGGTCACGGCCATGTCGGCGTCCCACCCGACCGGCACCGCCCCCATGGATCTGTCGACCAGGAGGGTTTCGGTGGTCACATCAGTGGGACGCGCGGCCTTCCCTGACGGTTTACGCTCTTCCGGTTTTGGGGGCATGACCCAGTTGTGTCCTCGCCAGGTGGTCTCGCCCGTGGCTGAAATCGTTGCTGCGATGCTGCACACACACCCTAACCGTTGGATCTTCGGCCGCCACGGCGGATCCGGTCACCGATTCGCAACGCTGATCGACGAATCCGTCGCGCAGCAGGTCAGCGGCGCCCGCCTTACGGGCCGGAGAGCCACCCCTATCGGTAAGGTGATCGGGTGACCGACTGCCTGTTCTGCAAGATCGTGGCCAAGGAGATCCCGGCCGACATCGTCCTGGAGACCGACAGAGCGCTCGCGTTCCGCGACATCAACCCCCAGGCGCCGACCCACGTGCTCGTCATCCCGAAGGAGCACCACGCCGACGCGGCCGCGCTCGCCGAGGCCGACCAGGGGCTCGCCGACGAGGTCCTCAAGACCGCGCACGCCGTCGCCACCCAAGACGGCGTCGCTGACGGCGGCTACCGGATCGTCTTCAACACCGGCGCCGGCGCCGGGCAGACCGTCTTCCACGTGCACGCCCACGTTCTGGGCGGCCGCAACCTGACGTGGCCGCCCGGCTGAAATTGCCGAGAGGAAACGGTCCGCCCCCGGATACGATGAGTCAAGAAGAACAGAGACCGAGACCCGGAGGCATCAGGCCACACCGGCCTGCCCATGTCCGAACTACACGAATCCCGACGCACGGCACCTCCATCGCGCACTCAAGCCAAGGTGCTGATTCCGGACGAATACCCGATGGTCAGCCTCCTGGGCTCCCGCGACGAGCTTCTTCGCGTCATCGAGGGCGCTTTCAAGGCCGACATCCACGTGCGCGGCAACGAGATCACCGTCACCGGCAGCCCCGACGAGAGCGGCACGGTCGTGCGCCTCTTCGAAGAGCTCGTCGAGGTGCTCCGCAGCGGTGGTGACCTCACGCCCGACGCCGTCGAGCGCAGCATCGCCATGCTCCGCATGACCTCCGAGCGCCCGGCCGAGGTCCTGTCGCTCGACATCCTGTCCTCACGCGGGCGCACCATCCGCCCCAAGACGGCCAACCAGAAGCGCTACGTCGACGCCATCGACGAGCACACGGTCGTGTTCGGCATCGGCCCCGCCGGCACCGGCAAGACCTACCTGGCCATGGCCAAGGCCGTGCGGGCCCTGCAGGAGAAGCGGGTCAACCGGATCATCCTCACCCGCCCCGCGGTCGAGGCCGGCGAGCGGCTGGGCTTCCTGCCCGGCACGCTCTACGAGAAGATCGACCCCTACCTGCGGCCGTTGTACGACGCGCTGCACGACATGGTCGACCCCGACTCGATCCCCAAGCTGATGGCCGCGGGCACGATCGAGGTCGCCCCTCTCGCCTACATGCGGGGCCGTACGCTCAACGACGCGTTCATCATTCTCGACGAGGCGCAAAACTCCTCGGCCGAGCAGATGAAGATGTTCCTGACCAGGCTCGGCTTCAACAGCAAGATCGTGGTCACCGGTGACGTGACCCAGGTCGACCTGCCGGCCGGCACGGTCAGCGGGCTGCGGGTGGTCCAGGAGATCCTGGACGGCATCGACGACATCCACTTCGCCAGGCTGACGAGCGCCGACGTGGTGCGTCACAAGCTGGTGAGCGAGATCGTCGACGCCTACGGCCGCTACGACGCGTTGCAGGAGCCCAAATCGATCCAGCAGCAACGGGGTAAGCGGCGATGAGCATCGAGATCAACAACGAGTCCGGGGTGGGCGTCGACGAGGAGCGCCTCGTCGCGCTGTCCACCCACGTGCTGGCCGAGATGGGCATCAACCCGCTGGCGGAGCTGTCGCTCGTGGTCGTCGACGAGGACGCCATGGCCGAGCTGCACGAGAAGTGGATGGGCGAGCCGGGCCCGACCGACGTGCTGGCCTTCCCGATGGACGAGCTGCGTCCGGGCGGCGGCGCGCGGGGCGAGGCGGAGGGCCCCGCCGATCCGGCGCTGCTGGGTGACGTGGTGCTCTGCCCGCAGGTGGCCGCGCGGCAGGCGGAGGAGGCGGGTCACAGCGCCCAGGACGAGATCGAGCTGCTGTGCACGCACGGCATCCTCCATCTGCTCGGTTATGATCACGCCGAGCCGGACGAGCACAAGGAGATGTTCGGCCTGCAGGCGCGGTTGCTCGAGGCGTGGCGGGAGGTGCGCAGCTCGCGGTGAACGCCTGGTTGCCGTTGGCCATCGTCCTCGTCGTGGTCGGTGGCCTGATCGCCAGTGTGGAGACGGCGCTGACGCGGATTTCGCGGGTGCGCGCCGAAGAGGCGGTGCGCGACGGCAAGCGGGGTGCCGAGCGGCTGCACGCCATCGTCACCGACGCGCCGCGCTATCTCAATCTGCTGCTTCTGCTGCGGCTGAGTTGCGAGCTCGTGGCGACGGTGATCGCGACGTTGCTCTTCATCGACCTGCTCGACGATCAGGGCTGGGCCTACTTCTGGGCGGCCGCGGTGATGATCGTGGTGAGCTACGTGATCGTGGGCGTGATGCCGCGGACGCTCGGCCGGCAGCACGCGGAGCCGGTGGCGCTGGCGAGCGCGCCGGTGGTGTACGGGCTGACGAAGATCTTCGGTCCGCTGCCGAAACTGCTGATCCTCCTGGGCAACGCGCTGACCCCGGGCAAGGGGTTCCGCGACGGGCCGTTCACGTCGGAGGCCGAGCTGCGCGACCTGGTCGACCTGGCGGAGGAGCGCCGGGTGATCGAGCCCGACGAGCGCGAGATGATCCACTCGGTCTTCGAGCTGGGTGACACGCTGGTGCGCGAGGTGATGGTGCCGCGCACCGACATGGTCTACATCGAGCGGGGGAAGACGCTCCGGCAGGCGTTGTCGCTGGCGCTGCGGAGCGGTTTCTCGCGGGTCCCGGTGGTGGGCGAGAACGAGGACGACGTCATCGGCATCGCCTATCTGAAGGACATCACCCGCCGGGTGCACGAGTCGGCCGGAGACGGGACGACCGAGACGGAGACGGTCGAGTCGATCATGCGGCCGGCGACGTACGTGCCGGAGAGCAAGCCGATCGACGAGCTGCTCCGCGAGATGCAGGCGCGGCAGACGCACCTGGCGATCGTGATCGACGAGTACGGCGGCACGGCGGGCCTGGTGACGATCGAGGACGTGCTGGAGGAGATCGTCGGCGAGATCACCGACGAGTACGACCAGGAGGCGCCGCGCGTGGAGCCGATGCCCGACGGCGCGGTGCGGGTGACGGCGCGGATGCCGGTGGACGAGCTCGGCGAGCTGTTCGACGCCGAGATCGAGGTCGACGACGTGGAGACGGTGGGCGGGCTGCTGGCGCACGCGCTGGGGCGGGTGCCGATCGCCGGGTCGAAGTCGGAGGTGGCGGGGCTGGAGCTCACCGCCGAGAGCCTGGCCGGGCGGCGCAACCGGATCTCCACCGTGGTGGTGCGGCGGGTTCGGCCTGTTCAGGACGACGTGGTGGCGGCCGCGGGCGAGCAGGAGTGACCTTGTCCGGGGTTGCCGCAAGTGGCCGTCAAGTGAGTTGCAAGCGGGATTCGCCAGTCTGTTGCCCGACGCCCTGTGCGGTGGGCGTCGATGGGGGTAGCGCCCGACCGTCGCTGGGGTTCTGACGGCAGGGCGCGCCAGGGGGGACGACGACGTCCCGGCCAGCTAGCCGGCCGGACGTTGTTCGGCGTAAAGGGTGCTCTCGTCCGGATAACCGGGCGAGAGCACCCTTTTAGCGTTTGATCGTTTATTGGTAACTCCGGTGGATTGCCGTTTTCGCTGGTCGGGGAGGCTGGGCTCCGGGGGGAATCATGAAACGCGGATCGCGGATCATCGCCTGCGGGCTCCTTGCCGGTGCCCTGGCAGGCTGCGGAGGCGCCGAGGGGATTGACGCGGGGGCGCTTGCCCACATGCGGGAGATCCTCAGCAAGGAGCCCCGGCTGCCCGACGGCTTCTCGCCGCGCTCGGAGCAGGCTTGGCGGGCGCCGTTCGAGCCGGCCGACCGCAACTGCCGGGCCGTGCTGGACGCGGCCGGGGGCAGGGCGCCGCAGCGGGGGCTGACCGCCCAGGCGGCGGCCAGCTACCAGGGCGACGAGCTGGGCGAGCAGGTCGGGGTGGGACTGGCCAGGTATGACGGGGCGGCCGGCGAGCACATGTCGGCGCTGGCCAAGGCGCTGAAGGCGTGCCGGGAGGTGCGGGCCGGGAGCGGCACCCATCTGTCGACCGCGCTGGTGGCGGTGCCGGACGTCGGGGACGAGGCGGTGGCGGGCGAGTTGCGCGGCCGGCTGAACGGCTACCCGTACGCGCTGGACGTGGTGCTGGCCCGGTCGGGCGACATGCTGGTGTCGCTGGTGCACACGAGCATGGCGGAGGTGGAGCCGCAGCGCACCCGGCAGCTCCTCGACGCGGTGATGCGGATGGCCAGCCCGTAATCTTGTCCTCGTGACACTCGATCCCGAAGACAGCAAGATCATCACTCTGGCCCGCGCGTCGCGCGCCCGCAACGGCTCCGCGGAGGGCGCGGCCGTGCGCGACGAGACCGGCCGCACGTACGCGGCCACCGAGGTCGCGCTCTCGGCGCTGCGGCTGTCGGCCGTGCAGGTGGCGGTGGCCACGGCGGTCTCCGGCGGCGCCCGCGCCCTGGAGGCGGTCGCGCTGGTCACCGACGGCGACGGGCCGTCGGAGGACGACCGGGCGGTGGCGGCCGAGCTGGGGGTGAAGGCCATCCTGGTGGCCGGTCCCGACGGCGTCCCGCGGGGCTGACCGTGCCGATGTCGCCCTACCTGGCCGGGGTGCGCGCCAAGCTGGGGCCCGATCTGCTGATGATGCCGTCCGTCTGCGGCTGCGTGTTCGACGCCGAGGGGCGGCTGCTCGTGGCCCGGCACGGCGACGTGGGGCTGTGGGCGGCGCCGGGCGGCGCGGTCGACCCCGACGAGCCGCCCGAGGAGGCCGTACGCCGCGAGCTGCGCGAGGAGCTCGCCATCGACGTGCGGGTGCGCGGCCTGATCGGCGCCTACGGCGGGCCGCGGTTCCGGGTGCGCTACCCGAACGGCCACGAGTGCGCCTACGTGATCATCGTGTACGGGTGCGAGCTGACGTCCGGCACCCCCACGCCCGACGGCGACGAGATCAGGGAGGCCCGCTGGGTCCGCGAGGACGAGCTCGACGGGCTGGAGATGACCGGCTGGTCGCCGCTGGTGCTGCCCAGCGTGTTCGCCTGGTGGCGTGCGCAGGTCTCCTGATGGGCGAGAATGCAGAGTGTGACCTCGCCAGACAGCCATCGCGCCGGATTCGCCTGCTTCGTGGGGAGGCCGAACGTCGGCAAGTCCACGCTCATGAACGCCCTGGTCGGCACCAAAGTGGCGATCACCTCGTCCAAGCCGCAGACCACGAGGCGGGCGATCCGCGGCATCGTGCACCGTCCTGACGCCCAGATCGTCATCGTCGACACCCCCGGCCTCCACCGGCCGCGCACGCTCCTCGGCGAGCGGCTCGACAGCCTGGTGCTGTCGACGCTGACCGAGGTCGACGTGATCGGGTTCTGCGTGCCCGCCAACGAGCCGATCGGCAAGGGCGACCGGTTCATCGCGGCCAAGCTGGCCGCGGTGAAGAAGACGCCGGTGATCGCCGTGGTGACCAAGTGCGACCTGGCGAGCAAGGAGCAGATCGCCAAGCAGTTGCTGGCGGTGTCGGAGATCGCCGAGTTCGCCGACGTGGTGCCGGTGTCGGCGCAGTCGGGTGAGCAGCTCGACGTGCTGTCCGACGTGCTGGTGCGCCACCTGCCGGAGTCGCCGCCGCTGTACGAGGGCGGGCAGCTCACCGACGAGCCGGAGCAGGTGCTGGTGGGCGAGCTGATCAGGGAGGCGGCGCTGGAGGGCGTGCGCGACGAGCTGCCGCACTCGATCGCGGTCGTGGTCGACGAGATGCTGCCGCGCGAGGACCGCGACGACCTGCTCGACATCTACGCCCACATGTTCGTCGAGCGGCCGTCGCAGAAGGCCATCGTGATCGGCCACAAGGGCGAGCGGCTGCGCGACGTCGGCACCAGGGCCAGGCAGCAGATCGAGGCGCTGCTGGGCACCCGGGTCTACCTCGATCTGCGCATCAGCGTGGCCAAGGACTGGCAGCGCGACCCGAAGCAGCTACGCAGGCTCGGCTTCTACGACTGACCGGCCTGAGCCCGCGGCGGGCTCAGGCCGTCACGACGCGGCCAGGCGGCGGCCCAGCAGGCGGCCGAAGGTGATGGCCGGGGTGACCAGCATGCCGGAGCAGAAGCTCTGCCCGCAGGTGGCGGCGGCTCCGATGACCTCGCCGATGGCGTAGAGCCCGGTGATGGGCTCGCCGTCGGCGCGGCGCACCCGGAAGCTCTCGTCGATGTCCAGCCCGGCGAACGTCACCAGCGAGATGGCGTGGTTGCGGATCGCGTAGAAGGGCGGCTGGACGAGCGGCAGCGGCAGGTGGGCGCGGCCGAAGTCGGGGTCGTTCCCGGCGGCGACGGCCTCGTTGTAGCGGGCCGCGGTGGCGACCAGCCCGTCGGCGTCGATGCCGGTCTGAGCCGCGAGCTCCTCCAGGGTGTCGGCGCTGTGCACGCCGACGCGCACGCCGGCCTGGGCGCGCAGGTCCTCGGGCGTCCAGCCGACCACGAGCGGGCGGCCGGACCGGGTCGACTCCACCATGGCGTCGTCGAACACGGTCCAGAACGTCATGTCGGGGATCTTCGTGAGCGCGCGTTCCTTGGTGTCGATGGACGGCTCGTCCTCGGCCACCCAGCGGTGCCCGGTCCTGTCGACGTAGATCTCGACGGGCGGCCGCTCGGCGGCGATGAGCAGCTGCCGGTCGGACCAGTTGGCCTTGCCCGGGGTGGTGGGGTGCGGCAGGCCGCCGAAGCTCGGCAGGAACGAGCCGGTGCCCTGGATGCCGGCGTCGAGCTCCCTGGCCAGCAGGATGCCGTCGCCGGTGGAGGTCGGGTAGGCGGCCGACACCAGCGGCGCGCCCTCCAGCTCCAGGAACAGCTCGGGCTCCGAGGCGAACCCGCCGGTGGCCAGCACCACGTGGCGGGCGTTCACCCGGACGTCCTGGCCGTCGCGCAGCACCGTGACGCCGGTGACGCGGCCGTCGCCGCCGGTCACCAGCTCGATCACGGGGGCGTTCTTCCACAGCTCCAGGCGGCCGGTGGCGGTCGCGTCGGCGAGGACGCGCTCGTACACCTCCAGGATGGACACCGCCTCGTCCGCGCCGTAGTAGGTGCGCGCGGTCGTGTAGGGCTCGTGCCCGTAGATGATCCGCGGCGTCTCGGGGGCGAACCGGAAGCCGAGGTCGTCGAGCCAGTCGACGGTCTCGGCGGCGTTCTCCACCACGGTGCGGACGAGGTCCTCGCGGACGGTGCCGCCGCTGATGCGGCGGATGTCGGCGAGGTGCGCCTCGACGGAGTCGGCGATGCCGCGCTCGGCCTGCCGCCGCGTCCCGGCGGCGGCCATGTGGCCGCCGGAGATGTGCAGCGTGCCGCCGACGCGGTGGTCCTTCTCCACCAGGAGCACCCGGGCGCCGCCGTGCGCGGCCTCCGCCGCGCACGGGATGCCCGCGGTGCCCGCGCCCACCACCACGAGGTCGTAGTCCAGTTCCACCAGTGCTTCTCCTGAGAGTCGGGTACGGTCAGGCGCCGGCCGGGACGTACCAGCGTTCCGGCTCGGCGCCGGGGACGCGGCGCTCCTCGATGACGGTCAGCCGGCTCAACCGGCCGTTCTCGAAGTGCTGCCACAGGCGGGTGCGGTAGTCGCCGGTGGGCATCGACATCTCGACGATGCGCTCGCCAGGACGGTCGTTCCAGCCGAAGGTGAACACGATGGCCTGGTCGCCGGCCCGGTTGGTGCTGCCCCACATCTCGGTGTCGACGAACTGGACGGAGTCGCCGTCGACGACGGCGCGATAGTGCCGCACGGCCGGCTCGGCGCCCTCGCGCAGGTAGGTGACCTTCTCGGTCCAGTCGGTGCCCTCCATCCGGCCTTCCTGGCGGCTGGGGTAGCGCTCCAGCACGGTTCCGTCGGGGGCGAGCACGGTGTAGGTGCCCTCCCACACTCCGGACATGTCGCGCAGGATGTCGGCGATGGTCATCGTTCCTCCGTCTCGGTGGGGGTGCCGTCGTAGTACCAGGGGCGGATGCCGGCGCTGCCGCGCATGAGCAGGGCCCGGCGGCGCAGGAAGCGCCGCACGGACGGCGGGCCCATCCGGGACGCGCCGAGTCCGGACGACTTGAAGGAGTTCTTCTCGGCCTCGGGGAACATGCCGGTGAGGCAGACGTCGTTGATGCTGATCGCGCCGGCCTCCAGGCGGTGGGCGACGGGCCCGGCCTGCTCGGCGGTGGCGGCGAAGACGGCGGCGCTCAGCCCGAACTCGGTGTCGTTGGCGAGCGTGACAGCCTCGTCCTCGTCGTCGAAGGGCATGATCGGGATGATCGGGCCGAACGTCTCCTCGCGCATGATCCGCATGGAGTGGTCGACGCCGGTCAGCACGGTGGGCCGCAGGTAGGAACCGCCGCCGAGCTGCTGGATGGTGCCGCCGGTGCGGACGACGGCGCCCTTGGCGACGGCCTCGTCGAGCTGCTGGCGGATGATCTCCACCTGGGCGTCGCTGATGATCGGCCCGATCTGCCCGTCGCCGATCTCCGGGTACGCGAGCTGGACCCGTTCCGCCTTGGCCACGAGCGCCTCGGTGAACTCCTCGGCCACGGCGCGGTCCACGTACACCCGCTCGATGGACATGCAGGAGTGGCCGGAGTTGATCGTGGAGCCCCACAGGATGGCGGAGGAGGCGGCGTCGAGGTCGGCCGAGGCGGTGACGACCGCCGGGTCCTTGCCGCCCAGTTCCAGGAAGGCGGGGATGAAGTGCTCGGCGGCGGCGCGGCCGACCGCGCGGCCGGTGCGGACGCTGCCGGTGAAGCAGACGGCGTCGGCCACCGCCACCATGGCGGCGCCGGTGGCGCCGTCGCCCTCCACGACGGTGAAGACGCCCGCCAGCTCCTCGACCTCGGCCACGCAGGCGCGCAGCACGGGGATGAACCGGGGCGTGACCTCGCTCGGCTTCAGCAGCACCGCCGATCCGGCCAGCAGGGCGGGCACGGCGTCGATGAGGGCGAGCTGGAAGGGGAAGTTCCACGGCGAGATCACCGCGACGACCGGGTAGGGCACCAGGTCACCGCTGACGTGCACGTCGGGGTCGCTGGTGGGGGCGGGTTCGGCGGGGGCGAAGGCGTCCCCGGCGAACCGGCAGGCACGCTCCAGGCTGCTCAGCACCGAGTCCACTTCCAGGTGCGAGACCCAGCGCCGTCCGGTGTCGGCTTCCAGCTTGGCGATCAGCTCCTCCCGGTGCCTGGCGACCGCCTCGCCGAAGGCGCGCAGCACCTCGATGCGCCGCTCGACCGGCTGGGCGCCCCACGCGCCCTGGCGGGCGCGCAGGGCGCCCGCGGCGGCGATGATCTCGTCGTCGCCCGCCGCGACGATCGTGTGGTCCGGGGTGCCGGTGCGGGGGTTCCGGACCTGGATCTCCCTGGGCATCACGCCTCCTCAGATGAGGCCGTCGCCGGCCAGCCGTTCGATGACGGCACGCTGGGTGTTCACGAAGTGCTCGCGCCCGGTCTCGCCGGGGCGCACGGTGTCGGGGGGGTAGAAAGAGGTGCGGGCGTAGCTGCTCGCGTAGAGCTCGAACCGCTGGCGCGGCAGCAGGTTCATCATCTCCGGGGTCCTGCGGGCCCGGCGGACCGCGGCCAGGTCGATCTCGGCGTTGGCGGCCATCGACTCGCCCTGGCCGGCTTTGGCCAGCACGATGCCGCGGTGGTCGACGATCTGGCTGCCGCCGTCGCCGGAGGCCGCGGGCATGCCGGTGCCGTAGAGGCCGCCGGTGTTAGCGGAGACCACGTACGCGCCGTTCTCCACGGCGCGGGCCAGCTTGGCGACGTTCTTGGGGGAGAGCAGCGCGCTGCAGACCTCCGAGGAGCTGTGCAGGAACACCTCCGCGCCGCGCATGGCCAGGCAGCGGGCCACCTCGGGGAAGAGGATCTCCTCGGAGGCGATGGCGGCCAGCGTGCCGATCTCGGTCCTGGCGACGGGGAAGAGCGAGTCCTCGCCGTAGACGGCCAGGTAGCGGTCCAGGATGTCGTGCGGGGTCACGGCGTACATGGAGTTGAGCCGCCGGTAACGCAGCACGGTCTCGCCCGCGGGGTCGAACACGACCGAGGCCTGGAAGTAGATGCCGGGGAAGTGCTCGTCGGTCTCGTAGCCGTTGACGCAGAGGAAGACGCCCGCGTCCTCGGCGATGTCGGCGAGCCGGGCGTACTCAGGGCCGCCGGGGGCCAGGGCGGCGCGGTCGCACCACTCCTGGAAGGGCTCGCCGATGGGGTGGCCGGTCAGCAGGTATTCGGGCAGGACGACCAGCCGGGTGCCCGGGCCGACGAACCGCTTGCTCGCGACGACCTGCTCGTGCACGCGGTCGATGGCGGACCGTATCTGGTCGCGGGCGGCCGCCGCGCTCTCGGCGCGGTTGACGGCATGGCAGGCGGTCTGCAGAGCGACGGCGCGGTACGCGGTCGCGGGCAAATCCTGGGACACCCGAGCTCCTGTTCCACTCCATGAAACGGCGTTTCTGGTTTCTACAGGTTGGACTATAGGGCGCAGGCCGCGCAAGAGGGGGCCGTGCTTCAACCTGCGACATCGTTGACAGCCAGCGACTTTCCGGCCTAGCTTGAAACACCGTTTCGAGAGACGGAACGCTCGGACTCGTGGAGGTGCGGCTTGTCGCTGGGAGCGATCGTCGAGGCGGTCATCGCCTGCAGGGATGTCGGGGCGTCGGCCACCTTCCATACCAAGGCCTTCGGCCTCGACCTGCTGGAGCTCGACGGGTCCAAGGCGCTGCTCGGCGTCGAGGGCGTCGGCACCGGCCGGATCCGCCTGGTGCAGGGTACGGAGGCGCCGGACCCGAAGCTCTGGGACATCGGCCCCCGCCTGCTCGGCATGTACTCGCGTGACCTGGAGCGCACCACCCGGCTGATCGACGAGGCGGGCGGCAGGTCCCGGGAGGTCGTGACCTACCCGTACGGAGCCGCCTCTCTGACCGAGGCCGTGGCCCTGGGCCCCGACGGCGTGTGGTGGACGCTGCCCCAGGCCGGCGCCGGTCACCGGCCCAGCCCCGCGCTGGAGGGCGACCCCGGCCGACTGCACGGCGAGCTGCACACCGCCGTCATCGTGCCCTCCGACCACGACGCCGCGCTGGACTTCTTCACCACGGGCGGTGGGCTCAAGGTGCTGTTCGACGGCGAGATGAGCGGCCCGCCGTTCGACCGGCTGACCGGCATGCCGGCGGACGCGAGCCTGCGGCTGTCGTTCCTCGTCTCCGCCGACCAGGCGCCCGCCCGCTTCGAGATCATGTCCTTCACCGGCGTGGACGCGGCCGACCTGTCGGACCGCCCGCTGGGGCTGCGCCGGGTGGTGTTCGCCGCCGACGACCCGGCCGCCACGGCCGCGGCGCTGGAGCGGCACGGCGGCGAGCGGCTGGGCGAGCTGCTCCTGCGCGGCCCCGCCGGGCTGGAGATCGAGCTGACCGGGGCCCCCGCGTGAGCGCGGAGGACCTGGGGCGCCACGACGTCATCGTGATCGGCGCGGGCGGGGCCGGCCTGTGCACGGCCATCGAGGCGGCGGCCGCCGGCGCGAGCGTGCTCCTGCTCGACAAGCAGGAGCGGATCGGCGGCATGCTGCACATCGCCAACGGCGAGTTCAGCGGCGCGGGCACCCGCCGCCAGCGCGAGCGGGGCATCGACGACAGCCCCGAGCGCCACTTCGAGGACGTCCTGCGGCTCTCCCACGGCAAGGTGGACGAGAAGCTGGCCTGGAAGTCGGTCAAGGCGCAGGGCGAGACCGTCGACTGGCTCGACGACCAGGGCTTCGAGTTCCACCCCGACACTCCCGGCCTGGTCCACGGGCACGAGGTCTACCAGGTGCCGCGCACGTACTGGGGAGTGCTGAACGGACTGTCGGTGGTCAAGCCGCTGGGACGGCTGCTGGAGGAGCAGATCGAGGCCGGCCGGGTGCGGCTGGTCCTCGGCGCCCGCGTCACCGGAGCCGTCGTGGACGGCGACGGGCGGGTCGCCGGCGTCACCGCGGAGCACGAGGGCGGCCAGGTCGTCGCGCACGGCGGCGCGGTCGTGCTGGCCACCGGCGGCTACGACGCCAACCCCGGCCTGCGCAACCGCTTCCTGCCGCCGGGCTGCGAGGACGCCCTGATCGGCTGCCTGCCGCACGCCACCGGCGACGGCCTGGAGCTGGCGATGGGGCTCGGCGCCGACGTGAGCGCCGACGGCTGCTTCATCCCGGTGATGGGGCTGATCCGCGACCCGGCGGACCCGCGCTACGCGGTGGACTATCGCGAGGCGTTCATCGAGGTCGCGCCCGCGTACCGGACCCCGTACGAGATCTGGGTGAACGACCGCGGCGAGCGGTTCGTCGCGGAGGACGTCACCAGCCCCGAGCATCGCGAGCGGCTGCTGCTGGAGCAGCCGGGGATCGCCATGCACATCGTCTGGGACCGGGCGGTCGCCGAGACCGCCGAGCCGCTGCTGCGCAACGTCACCGGCGACTGGGACCGCGAGCGGATGCTGGCCGAGCTGGAGCGCGGCCGGTGGATCGCCGTCGCGGACACCTTGGAGGAGCTGGCCGGGAAGCTCGGCGTGCCCCCCGAGAGCCTGACGGCCACCGTGGAGAGGTACAACGCCGCCGTGCGCGACGGCCACGACCCGGACTTCGGGCGCGGCACGCTGCCGGCGCCGATCGAGCGGGCGCCGTTCTACGGGATCACCACGGTCGGGGCCTCCATCCTCAGCCGTGACGGGCTGCGCGTGAGCGAGGACCTGGAGGTGCTGAACAAGGCGGGCGCGCCGATTCCCGGGCTGTACGCGGTCGGCGAGATCCTCGGCAACAACACCTTCGCCGGCGACAACTACGTCGGCGGCATGAGCGTGACACCGGCGATGACGCTCGGCCGCGAGCTGGGCGCCAGGCTCGCCGCGGAGGTGCGCCGATGACCCCGCCGCTGGAGAGCACCCCGCCGCTGGAGAGCATCACGGCCGCGGTGATCGGCGTCGACGACTTCGCGCCGCACCTGGACTTCTACTGCGGCGAGCTGGGGTACGCGGTGGAGGCGGAGGGCGTGGTCCCGGCCGCCGACGCGGACCGGTTGTGGGGCGAGGGCGCGGGCGACGTGGAGGTCCGGCTGCTCGCCGCGGCCGGCGCGGCCACCGGCCGCATCCACCTGCTCAAGGTGACCGATCCGGTGGCGCCGGCCCAGCATCCGCACACGCTGGACGTCGGCCTGGCCGGCATCAACCTCTACACCCGCGACATCGCGGCCTCGCACGAGCGACTGCGGGCGGCCGGTCACCCCTGGATCAGCCCGCCGCAGTCGTTCGACGTGCCCGTGGGGGAGCTGACCGTCCAGGTGACGGAGGGCTACTGCCTGGGGCCCGGCGGCGTCGGCGTGGTCTTCGTCCAGCCGGCCGGCCCGCGTCCCACGGCCGCGTGGCTGGAGGATCCCGGGCGGCAGCACACGGAGCTGACCTCCGTCGTCTGCCACGTGCCGGAGTTCGACGCCGAGCTGGCCTTCTGGGACGCGCTCGGCATGTCCGCCGGGTACGACGTGACGTTCTCCGCGCCCGGCCTGGAGACGATGGCCGACCTGCCCTCGGGCACTCAGGTCCGGCTGGCGTTCGTGGCGGGCCGGGACGGCGGCACGACGCGTATCGAGATGGTCCGGGCGGATCGCACGCGGGTGGATCGTCGTTCCACTCAGCGGCCCGCGCGAGCACTCGGGCACACCGCCTGGTCCGCGCGCACCGGCGATCTGGACGACGCCCTGGCGCGCGCCACGGGCGCCGGCGGCCGGGTCGTGTGCCCGCCGTTCGCGGCCGAGACGCCGCTGCACGGCGCGGCACGGCTGGCCATGGTGGAAACGCCGAACGGGCTGAGCGTGGAGCTGTGGCAACCGCGCTGAACCGGCCTGTGTTTCAGATGGTTAAACATCAGACTTATCCGTTGACAGCGGTACGGCGCCATTCCTAGGCTCCGTGTAACGCTGTTCCGCACATTGGAATTATTGGCTCGGGGGCATGGAAACAAAGGAGGTGGCACATGCGTGGTACCGGACTTCGCTGGATCTCTGCGGCTGCCGTGAGCGCGCTGGTGCTCACCGGTTGTGCGAGCAAGGAAGAGCGCGCCCAGACGGCCGCTGACACAGCCGGGGCCGGCTGGAGCGCGGGCGTCGACACCATAAAGATCGGGCTCATCGCCCCCATGACGGGCGCGTACGCGATCCTGGGCATCCTCCAGGAGAACTCCATCCGGGTGGAGATGGACCGCATCAACGCGGCCGGCGGCATCGGGGGAGCCAAGCTCGACCTCGTCATCCGCGACTCCGCGCTCGACCCGGGCAAGGCCGTCCAGGCGGCCAACGAGCTCGTCGGAGACAGCCAGGTCCAGTACGTGGTCGGGCCCTCCCTTTCGGCCTTCTACAACGCGGCCAAGGGCATCTACGAGTCGAACAAGAAGCTCAACTGCCAGCCCGGCGTCGGCACCGGCGACTTCGGGGTGCTGAAGTACGGCTTCCGCTCGCAGGACCCCAACAACCTGAGCGTCGAGAAGCTGGTGGAGTACCTCAAGGCCAAGGGCATCACCTCGGTCGGTCTGGTCTACGAGGCCGACGACACCGGCAAGGCTATGGACGGTTATCTCAAGGAGTTCGGGCCCAAGTACGGGGTGGAGTACAAGGGCTACCAGGAGACCCGTAACGACGACCAGTCGCACCGGCCCTACGTCGACAACCTCAAGGACGCCGGCGCGATCATCGTGTCCAGCAACGCCAGCGGCGCCAAGACCATGGCCGCCGCCGCCGAGTCCGGTTACAAGGGTCTGATGGCCGGCACCTCCGGCCTGCAGAACGTCTCCTTCCTCGACGCCGCCCAGGACATGGCGGTGGGCTCCGTCTTCGCCGCGGGCAACGTGCAGTTCAACATCCGCGACCGCGCCACGTGGAAGGCCGGCTACCGGGCCCACGTGGAGGAGATCGAGAAGAAGTACGGCGTGGTCGAGGGGCCGAAGTCGGGCGCCAAGATGCCCAAGGGCACCGCCATCGCCGCCGACTGCGTCACCGCCTTCGCGGCGGCGGCGGAGAGCGCCAAGTCGCTCGACGCGGACAAGCTCGCGACGGCCATGGAGCAGCTGAACATCGCCGACTCCGAGACCCCGTCGGGCAACGCGATCAAGCCCGCGGACCACGAGTTCTACCACATGGAAGACATCCACATTTACCAGTGGGACAAGGACGCCGACGGCTGGTTCGTCACCGAAGTCACCCCCAAGTCCTGAATCACCCCCCCCGCCGGTCCGGGCGTCGCCGCCCGGACCGGCACCAGTACCACCCGCACGTCCTTGAGAGGAAGACCCCACGATGACCGTCAGTAGGGGACGTAAGTTCGTGGCGCTGGCCGGCGCCGCGCTGTTGCTCACCGCCTGTGCCAGCAAAGAAGAACGAGCCGGAGTCGATCAGGCCACCTCCGCCGCCGGGTGGAGCGCCGGCAAGCCGGTCGTCAAGGTCGGGCTCATCGGCCCGGTGACGGGCGCGCTCGCGGTCGCCGGCATCTCCATGGAGAACTCCGTCAAGGTCGAGATCGACCGGCTCAACGCGGCCGGCGGCGTCGGCGGCGCCAAGCTCGAACTGGTCGTCCGCGACACCGCGCTCGACCCGGCCAAGGCCGTCCAGGCCGCCAACGAGTTCGCCGGCGACGACGGCGTGGGGTTGATCATCGGCCCGGCCCTGTCGGCGTTCTACAACGCCGCCAAGCCGATCCTGGAGAACAACAAGAAGGTCAACTGCCAGCCGATGGTCGCCACCGGCGACTTCAGCACGGCCAAGTACGGCTACCGCGCCCAGGACCCCGTCTCCCTCGACGTGCAGAAGATCATCGAGCACCTGAAGACCGAGGGCGTCAGCTCCATCGGCATCGTGTACGAGGGCGACGACGCGGGCAAGAACACCGCGGCGGAGATCCAGAAGCAGGCCGAGGCCGCCGGTCTCACCTTCGCCGGCTTCGAGCAGACCCGCACCGACGACCAGTCGCACCGCGCCTACGTGGAGAACCTCGCGGACGCCGGCGCGATCTGGATCTCCAACTCGGCCGGCGGCGCCAAGACCATGGCGGCCGCCAACGAGACCAAGTACAAGGGCCTCATCGTCGGCGGCTCCGGCGCCCGCAACATCTCGTTCGTCGAGGCGGCCGGCGACGCGGCGGACGGCGCGATCTTCAGCGCCACCTACTACCCGTACCCCGGGGCCGAGAGCCGCGACACCTGGAAGCCCGGCTACCGCAAGCACATCGAGGAGATCGAGAAGCAGTTCGGCAAGAACACCGGCCCGAAGACGGGCGCCGAGTCGCCCAAGGCGGCCGAGATCGCCGCCGACTGCGTGCTCGCCTACGTCAAGGCCGCCGACCAGGCCAAGTCCATCGAGCCGGACAAGGTCGTGACGGCGCTCGACTCGATCGAGATCTCCGACCAGGAGACGCCGTCCGGCAACTCGATCAGCCCCGACAAGCACGAGTTCTTCGCCCTGGACGACATCCACGTCTACCAGTGGAAGAAGAGCGCCGACGGCTGGCACACGGTCGAAATCGGCAAGTGACCGGATGGAACGCCGGTTCGTCTCGGTGAACGGACGGCAGGTCCACTACGCCCACGCCGGGCGGGGCCTGCCGGTCGTCCTCCTCCACGCCTCACCCGCTGACTGGCGTTCGGTGCGTGACCTGGCCGCCGAGCTGGCCCGCTCGTTCTCGGTGTACGCGCTCGACACGCCGGGGCACGGCGGCTCGGACCCGCTCCCGGTCGCGGACCCCGGCATGAACGACTACGGCGCCGCGCTCGGTGAGACGCTGACCGCGCTCGGGCTCTCCCGGGCCCACCTGTACGGGACGCACACGGGGGCCAAGATCGCCCTCGCCCTCGCCGCCGAACGGCCTGAACTGGTCGCCTCCCTCGTCCTCGACGGGGTCGGCGTGTCCACTCCCGAGGAGCGGGCCGACCAGCTCGCCCACTACCTGCCGCCGGTGATGCCGAGAAGCGACGGCGGCCACCTGGTGGCGGTGTGGCACCAGGTGCGCAACATGTTCCTGTACTGGCCCTGGTACAACGAGCGCGCCGCCGCTCGGCTGACCGCCGTCCCGCCGCCGACCTCGTTCCTGCACGACCTGACGTCCGGGCTGCTGGAGGCGGGCGAACGCTACCCGCTGGCCTACCGCGCCGCCTTCACCTGCGACCCGGTCCCGCTGCTCGCCCGCCTGACCGTCCCCGCCCTGATCCTGGCGTCGGCCGCCGACCCCCTGCACGCCCACTTGGACCGGCTGCCCGCGCACCGGCTCCGGGTGGAGACCTCCGCCTCCGGCACGCCCGCGCTGGCGGCCCGCGTCCAGGCCCACGTGACGTCCCACGCGGCCGGCCCGCCGGTCGCGCCGGCCGCTCACCAGGCGGCCCACGGCGCGCGGGCGTACGTGCCGACCCGGCTGGGACAGCTTCTCGTCAGGCGGACCGGCCCGGCCGCCGAGGGGCGGCCGCTGGTGGTCCTGCCGCCCGCCCCCGCCTCGGGACGGGCCGTCGAAGGGCTGCTCGCCGAGGTGGGCGGCCGCCGTCCGGCCTTCGCCCTCGACCTGCCCGGAACCGGCGGCTCGGACCTGACCGGCGGGACGGGGCCATCCGTGGACGACCTCGCGCTGGCCGCCGGAGACGCCCTGGACGCCCTCGGGCTCGACGACGCAGACCTGTACGGGACGGGAGCCGGGGCGGTGGCGGCGGTGGCCGTCGCCCGGACGCGCCCCGGCGTGGTGCGGGCGCTCGCGCTCGGCGGCCTGCCCGACCCGGCCGTGCTCACCGAGACCGAGGTACGCGTCCGCACCCCCGAGCTGGAACCCGACGAGCACGGCGCCCACCTGCTCAGGGCGTGGCACCTGGTGCGGGACGGCGGGCTGCGCGCGGGCCTGCCCGAGCTGCCCGGCGGCCGCCCCGACCTGGGCGAGCTGCACGGCAGGGTGCTCGACATCGCCGGATCCTGGCGGACCTACGCGGCCGCGTTCCGCGCCGCCGTGGCCGGCGCGGCCGCCTGGCCCGCCGACCCGCCGGCGCCGGTCGTCGCCGCCGACCCCGTGTGGGACCCGTTCACGGCCGGAGCCGTGCGCGCGGTGCCCGGCCGGGACGGTACGGGCGGCGTCGCGTCCCTGCTGAAGGCCCTGGACGACGTGAGCGGGTGAGCCGGCAGGCGCACCCGCGGGAGGAGAGAGCATCGTGAGCAGCCGCTACCGGCACGGAGTGATCCATTACGTGGGCGACGAGGTGGGGGTGCGCGGCCGCGAGGAGTGGACGCTCACCGCCGCCGAGGACGGCACCCGCACGCTCCGCGCCCACTGCCGCATGTTCGACACCGACATCGAACGGGACGTCGTGCACACCGCGTCCCCCGGCTTCCGGCCGCTGCGGTCCTTCATCACCCACCGGGTGGGCGGCGCGTTCCTGGGCGAGGGGTGGTTCGTCTTCGGCGACGGCACTCTGGAGTCCGAGCTGCTGCTCAAGGACGAGGGCAGGGTGTCGCAGCGGGTCCCGCTGGCGGCGCCGCCGCCGTTCTTCGTGCCGCACGCGGTCGCCTGCGACTCGTGGATCGTTCCCACGTACGACCTCGCCACGGGCGGGCCGCAGCCGCTGAAGGGCGGCTTCCGCTCCTCGCCCCGGCCGAACGGCGCGACCGGGCCGTACGCGGAGGAGATGAGCGACATCACCGCCACCCTGGTCGGCGAGGAGACGATCACCGTGCCCGCCGGCACCTTCGCCACCCGGCACTTCCTGCTGTCCAGCGACGGCGGCGCCGAGGAGCACCTGTGGACGAGCACGGACGGGGACTGGCTGCTCGTCCGCCTGCGCTCCGACCGGCTGGCGTCCTCCTACGAGCTGGTCGAGCTGCGCGAGGACACCGCCCGATGACTTCCGGGACGCCGGTGGTCAGGCGCTCCTACCTCGACGGCCCGTACGGGCAGATCCACCTGCGCGCCGTCACGCGCCCGCAGGGAGGGCGGCGGCCGCTCGTCTGCTTCCACCTCACCCCCGGGTCCGGGCGGATGTACGAGGCGCTGCTGGCCGAGATGGGCGCCGACCGGACCGCGGTGGCGCCCGACACCCCCGGGTACGGGGCCAGCGACCCGCCCCCGGCGCCGCCCGCCATCGGCGACTACGCGGCGGCGATGGCGCACGTCGTGGACCGGCTCGGGCTCGGGGAGGTCGACCTGCTCGGGTACCACACCGGATCGAAGATCGCCATGGAGCTGGCCATCACCCGGCCCGACCTGGTGCACCGGCTGGTGCTGGTGTCCGCGCCCGCGTACACCGAGGAAGAGGAGGAGCGGCAGCGGCGTGAGCTGGGCGCGCCGGCCGGGCCCCGGCGCGACGGCGGCCACCTGCTCACCCACTGGGAGGCGCTGCTGCGCTGGCAGGGCCTCGGCCAGACGCTGCCGCTGGTGCAGCGGGAGTTCGCCGAGCAGCTGCGGGCGGGCCCGCGGGCGCACTGGGGCTACCTGGCGGCGTTCGCGTACCGGCACGCGGACCATCTGCCCCGGGTGCCGCGCCCGGTGCTGCTGCTCTGCCCGGACGACGACCTGCGCGTGCCCACCCGCAGGGCACGGACGCTGCTGCGGGACGGGGAGTACCGCGAGGTGCCCTGGGGGCACGGCATGGCCGACGCGCACACGGGGGAACTGGCCGCGCTGCTGCGCGGCTTCCTGGACCGCGACTGAGCGGGCCCCGGCCGGGCGCTGGTGGAGGCGCGCCCGGCCGGGAGATCACAGGGGCGGGAGCTGCCCCAGGTCGAGCCGGGTGACCACGGCCGCGCCGCGCAGCCGGAGCAGGTCGCGCACCAGGTCGCCGACCACGGACGCCTCCAGGCGGTGCGGGTTGGCCCGGCTCGACAGCTCGCTCTTGACCATGGCCGCCACCACCAGGTCCGTGACCTTCACGTGGTGGCCCGCCAGCTCCTGCCGGAGCGTGTCGGACAGGCCGAGCAGACCGAACTTGGAGGCCGAGTACGCCGCCCCGGTCGGGTAGCCGCGCAGGCCCGCGCCCGAGTTGACGTTGACGATGTGGCCGCGCTCGCCCGCCACCGGCTCCTGGCCGGTCATCTGCCGGGCGGCGGCGCGGGCGCACAGGAAGGCGCCGGTGAGGTTGGCGTCGACGGTCTCCCGCCACGCCTCGTCGTCCAGCTCCACGATCTCGGCCTTGTGGAACACGCCCGCGTTGTTGACCAGCACGTCGAGCCGCCCGTACGAGGCCGCGACGTCCGCGATGGCGGCGTCCACCTGCTCGGTCACGGTGACGTCGAGCGGCACGCCGACGGCGACGCCGCCGGCCGCCCGGACCTCCTCGGCCGTCTCGGCCACCCGCCCGGCCCGGCGCCCGGCGCAGACCACGGCATAGCCGTCGGCGCCCAGGGCCAGCGCGACGGCCCGGCCGAGCCCGCTTCCCGCGCCGGTGACCAGCGCGACCCGTCTCACGTGCACTGGTAGAACTCCAGAACCTCGCCGTCAGGGCCGAAGAACGTCCGGACGAGCGCGGGACCGTAGGGCGGCAGGTCCACCTCGACCGGCGGGCAGACCGGCTCCGCGCCGAGGCCGGTCACCAGCGCGGACGTGGCCGCCAGGTCGTCGGTCTCCAGCGAGACCGACAGGATGCCGAGGTTGGGCGGCACGGCCGTGTCGCGCTGCTCCTTGCCGGGGAAGCCGACGTACTGGGCGATCTCCACCCGGCCGTTGACCGTGTCGCCGGGCATGTACAGGTTGATGTTGTGCAGCCCGGTGCCCGGCGGCAGGCGGAAGAACGACTCCATGTTCTCGATCAGCTTGTCGTACAGCACCTCGTAGCCGAGCGCCGTGTAGAAGGCGGCGGCGCGACGGGCGTCGCTCACGTGGATCGCGACCGTCTGCAGCTCGCTCGGCCGGCCGTCGTACCCGGCCAGCGGGTTCGTCTCGCCCGCCTCCAGCTGGAACACGTCGAGGATGACGCCGTCGGGGTCGAGGGAGAGTGAGTCCCAGGCGAACAGGTCGTCCATCACGGTCCACCGGGTGGGCTGCGACTTCTGCCGGCCGCCCGCCGCCACCAGCCGTTCGACGGCGGCGTTGACGTCGTCCACCCGGACGTTGAGCGCGTAGTGGCCGTAGTCCTGGCGGCGCTCGTACGCGCCCCAGTACAGCCGGCCGGGGACCGGGAAGTGGACCAGGCGGAGCAGCCCGGTCGTCGCCCCTTCCGGCCCCATCACCACGGTCCTGCCGGTGAGCCCTTCCGGCAGCTGCCAGGCGGCCTCGGCCGCCGGGCCGCCGACCGTCGCCTCGCCGTGCGTGACGTACCCGAAGGCGTCCGCGTAGAAGGCGCGCGAGCGCTCCAGGTCGGACACGGCCACGGTCGTCACCCGCAGTTCGCTGATCACCGCGAGTCTCCTTCCTGCCGGTGCGCCACCAGGTGCACCCGCTCTCCCTCTGCCCCGTACGCCACGAAGGACCTGCGCCCGGCGAGCGGCCCGGTCGCGGGCACGGCCGGGGCGGTGGCGCGGTGGCCGCCGGCCAGCACGGCGGCGTGCGCCGCGTCCAGGTCGGCGCAGGTGTAGCTGACCATGCCGGTGCCGCCCGGCAGCCCCGGCGGGTCGAGGGTGGCCGCCGGATGGCCCTGCAGCTCGATGGCGCCCTTGCCGGTGCCCTCGCGGCCGCTCTTGAGCAGGCTCATCCTGACCGGGGTGCCGTCGGGGATGCCCCAGGCGCGGTGCAACGGGCCATTGGTGAAGTCTGCGGCCATCAGAGCGGGCATGCCCAGGTTTTCGCCGTACAGCCGCTGAGTCGTGTCATGGTCGTCGGTGCGCAGGTGCACCTCGAAGACCGGGCCGGTGCCCTGCCGGGCGCTCGGGAAGCGGCGGCCCTGCGGCTCGGTGATGCCGGTGGTCAGGATCAGGTGGGTGCCCCAGGGCATCCGCCACACGCCGGACCGGTGCACGTTGCTGCCCAGGTCGGACAGGTCGGTGGTGAACGGCTCGATCACGGGCCGGACGCCGGGCCAG
This sequence comes from Nonomuraea sp. NPDC048826, assembly GCF_043198225.1. Lineage (NCBI taxonomy): Bacteria > Bacillati > Actinomycetota > Actinomycetes > Streptosporangiales > Streptosporangiaceae > Nonomuraea > Nonomuraea sp. NPDC048826. Next base: position 321,673 of record NZ_JBICUQ010000003.1, read on the forward strand.
CCGGCCAGCCGCCCGGCGGCCGCGTCGACGTCCTCGACGATCAGCTCCACCGAGTCCCAGCCGCGGGGCAGCTCGGGCGTGACCGGCCGCGCCTCGCCCTCGACCAGGCAGACCATCCCGTACGTGAAGCCGGGCGGGCCGAGCAGCGCCCACGGCCGTCCCGCCCAGCCGTCGAGGCCGGGTTCTGCGGCCAGCGTGCCGTCGGCCCGGGGTTCGAGTCCGAGGACGTCGCGCAGGCCGGCCGCGGCGGCGGCGAGGTCGGGGACCTCGATCCAGGCGCAGGCCAGCTCGTCCACCAGCGGGGCGCCGCTCATCAGAGCGGGTTCTCGCCTTCGGGCCACCAGTCGCCGGCGCCGTAGGGGTCGGCCAGCGGCTGCGAGCCGTGCTCGTGCACGATGCGCCAGTCGCCGTCCTCCTGGCGGACCAGCCAGGTCATCCGCATCCGGAGCCGGCCCTTCTTGCCGTCGCCCTCGATCTCGTAGTCGATGACGCCCGCGACCTGGGCCAGCGTGTCGCTCTCCCAGCAGAACGGGCCCTCGACCCAGCGGAACCCGTGGATCCGGATGGGGGCCTGGAAGTAGGCCTCCCAGCCCGCCTTGATCCGGTCGCCGCCGTGCGTGGTCCAGCGGGGGCCTTCGACGAAGACGTACGCGTCGTCGGCGGGGGAGAAGGTGTCGAGCACACCCTCCAGCCGCCTCTCGATGACGGAGGTGAGCATGGCCTCCGCCGTGCCGATGGGTGTTCTCACGGATGCGCCTCCCCGATCATTCCGCTGCTCGGAACAATGTTTCGATGACCCTAATTGTCTGATGTATCGGGGTCAAGGTGCACGATGGCCTTCCCGGTGTTCAGCCCGGCCATCAGCCGGCCGAAGGCCCGGGGCGTCGACTCCAGGCCGTGGTGCTCGTCCTCCAGCAGGCGGACCCGCCCCTCGGTGAGCAGCCGCCCCACCCGCGCGGCGAACTCCGGCCGCAGGTCGAAGTGGTCGTACACGACCATCCCGTGCACGGTCGCGCGCGACCGCATCACCGCCCCGGCGGGCAGGACCGTCTCGCCGCCCACCTCGTTCGAGTGCTCCGGCAGGCCGCAGAGCGACACCCGGGCGTGCGTGGCGAGCAGGTTCGCCACGCCGCGCAGCACCTCGCCGCCCGCCATGTGCAGGTAGCCGTGCACGCCGTCCGGGCAGGCGGCGGCCAGCGCCTCGGCCCACTCCGGGTCGTGCCGGTCGACGGCCGCCGCGTAGCCGAAGTACTCCGTGGCCAGCTCGACCTTGGCCTTCCCGCCGACCAGCGCCACCGTCCGGGCGCCCGCCAGGCGGGCGAGCTGCCCGGCCATGCCGCCGACCGCCCCGGTGGCCGAGGAGATCACGACGGTGTCGCCGATCACCGGGCGCAGGTGCCGGTTGATCGCGGCGTACGCGGTCAGCCCCGGCGTGCCGAGCGCGCCGAGCACGGCCGTACGGGGGACCCCGGGCGGCACGGTGACCGGCTTGAGCGAGTCGGCGGGCACGGTGGCGTACTCCTGCCAGCCGGTCTCGGCCACCACCCACGCGCCGGTGTCCACCACCTGCGCGATCGACCTGCCGGGCACCAGGTCGCCGGGGTGGATGGGCGGGTGGCCCAGGTTGCGGCCGGTCATGGCGCCGCGGACCCACGGGTCGAGCGACAGGTGGACGGCGCGCACCAGCACCTCGCCGGGTCCGGGCGGCGTCACCGGAACGGTCTCCAGCCGGAAGTCCTCCTCCACGGGCACTCCCTCGGGGCGCCGGGCGAGGACGATCCTCCGCAGGCTCTGCGGCGTCGTCCCGGACGACTGGCCGGTGGTGCTGGTCATGTGGGCTCTCCCTTCGCGCGGAGCATCAGGGTTACATGCTGAAACGCTGTTTCGCTAGAGGGAATCCGAGGTCGAAATGATCGGCCCGGCCGGGTTAGGCTGGTCCGTGTGCCGACCGATCGCGCCGCTGCTCCGGCGTACCAGGACCTGGCGAGCCGGCTGAGGGAGCAGATACTTGCCGGCCAGTTGAAGCCCGGCGACCGGCTTCCGGTGGAGCCGGAGCTGTGCGCCCTGTACGGGGTGAGCCGCAGCACCGTCCGTGAGGCGCTGCGGGTGCTCTCCAGCGAGGGCCTGCTGGTCACCCGCAGGGGAGTGGCCGGCGGCAGCTTCGTGGTGCACCCCGACCCCGACCACATCCGGCGCTACCTGCTGTCCTCCTTCGCGCTCTTCACCGACTCCGGCTCGGTGGCCAACCTGCTGGAGGTCCGGATCCTGCTGGAGGTGCCCGCCGCGGGGCTGGCCGCCGAGCGCAGGACCGCCGAGCAACTGGAGGCGCTGCGGCGGTCCCTGGTCAAGCCGCGCCGCGACCGGGGGCGCGGGTTCATCGCCAACCGGGGCTTCCACGAGGTGCTGCTCTCCGCGGCGGGCAACCCGTTGCTCACCGCCGTGACCGCGCCGGTGTTCGGCGTGCTGGAGAACAGGTTCGCCCGCGACCAGGCGGCCTCCGAGTTCTTCGAGCGGATCGACCGCGACCACCGGGAGATCTTCGAGGCGGTCGAGTCCGGCGACCGCGAGGCCGCCGAACGCGCGCAGCGCGAGCACATGGAGCATCTGCGCGAGACGTACACGCGCATTGACAGGGAGCGACGTGAGGGCTCCGAGTAGCCGAAACGTTGTTACGTTCAGTGGAACAACGCCTTGACCCTCGAATAGTCTGATGTTTAGGCTCTGGCTGTCAGCGTGAGGCCAGAGCAGAGGAACGTCATGAGTGTCAAACCGGGCTGGCAGGGTCGGTTCTTCGAGGACTTCGAAGTCGGCGACGTGTACCAGCATCCACTCGGCAGGACCGTCTCCGAGGCGGACAACACCTGGTTCACGCTCCTGACGATGAACACCAACCAGATGCACTTCAACGCGCAGTACGCCGCGCAGTCGGAGTTCGGCAAGCCCCTGGTGGTCTCCACGTTCACCGTGGCCATCGCCGTCGGCCAGAGCGTCACCGACCTCACCCAGAACGCCTTCGCCAACCTGGGCTGGACCGACATCCGGATGACCCACCCGGTGTTCGCCGGCGACACCCTGTGGAGCGAGTCGATCGTGCTGGAGAAGCGCGAGTCCGGCAGCCGCCCGCACGCCGGCATCGTCACCGTCAAGACGAGGACGCTCAACCAGGACGGCAAGGAGGTCTGCTCGTTCAACCGGACCTTCTACGTCTACAAGCGCGGCGCCGAGCAGCTCGAAGGCCTGTTCCCCACCGCTGAGCAGCCGCTCTCCCTGGAGGACTGAGTGCGCATCACGTACGGCCCGTGGGGCGAGACCCTGGCCGAGCAGGCCGCCGCCGCCCGCGCCGCCGAGGAGGCAGGCGCCGAGGTCGTGTGGGTGCCCGAGCTGCACCGCAGCGCGACCGTGTCCGCCGCGGCCCTAGCCCAGGCGACCAGCACCGCCGGGGTCGGCACCGCCATCGCGCTCGCCTTCACCCGCAGCCCGATGGTGACCGCCCTGGAGGCGCTCGACCTGGACGAGATCTCCGGCGGCCGGTTCGTACTCGGGCTCGGCACCGGGGTCAAGCGGCTCAACGAGGACTGGCACAACGCCCGCTGGGGCAAGCCGGTCGGCCACCTGCGCGAGACCGTCCGCGACCTGCGTCACTTCTGGGAGCACTGCGGCACCGGCGAGCCGATGGTGCTGGAAGGCGAGCACGAGCCGATGCGCATCATCGGCTACCAGCGCCCCTTCCCGCCCGTCCGCACCCGGATCCCGATCTACGTGGCCGCCGTCGGCCCGGCGATGACCAGGCTCGCCGCCGAGATCGGCGACGGCTGGATCTCGCACGAGCTGTGCTCCCCGTCCTACCTGGCCGAGCGCATCCTGCCGGAGATCGAGGCCGGGCTCGCCAAGGCGCCCGGCAAGCGGCGTGGCGAGCTCGACCTGGTCGTCTCCGCGGCCTGCTCGGTCGACGAGGACCCGAAGCTGGCCCGCCGCCGCGCGGCAGGGCTGGTCGGCTTCTACGCCAGCGTGCGCAGCTACGCCGAGTTCTTCGGCTTCCACGACCTGGCCGCCGAGCAGGAGGCCGTGATCGAGGCCTTCCGCGGCGGGCGCGGCGCCGACCACCTCGGCGACGTGGTGACCGACCGCATGGTGGACGCGCTCACCCTCGCCGGCACCCGCGACGAGGTGCGCGAGCGGATCGCCGCCTACGAGGGCCTGGCCGACTCCGTCAAGCTCACCCCGCCGACCCACGGCCTGTCAGCGGCCGAGACCAGGGCCGCGCAGGAATCCATCATCCACCTGATCGCCGACATCACGGGAGGGCGAGCGTGAGACCGCTCGAAGACGTCCGGATCATCGCCGTCGAGCAGTACGGCGCCGGCCCGTTCGGCAGCGTGCACCTGGCCGACCTGGGCGCCGAGGTCATCAAGATCGAGGACCCGCGGGCCGGCGGCGACGTCGGCCGCTACGTGCCCCCGTACGCCGAGGGCGAGGACTCGCTGTTCTTCGAGACCTTCAACCGCAACAAGCGCAGCCTCTCCCTCGACCTGTCCAGCCCGGAGGGCCGCGCGGTCTTCGAGGATCTCGTCAAGGTCAGCGACGCCGTCTACAGCAACCTGCGCGGCGACGTGCCGGCCAAGATCGGCATCACCTACGACGACCTCAAGCACCTGAACCCGGCCATCGTGTGCTGCTCGCTGACCGGCTTCGGCATGACCGGGCCGCGCCGCAAGGAGCCCGGCTACGACTACGTGCTCCAGGGCCTGGCCGGGTGGATGGACCTCACCGGCGACCCGGAGGGCCCGCCCACCAAGTCCGGCCTGTCGATGGTCGACTACTCCGGCGGTTTCGTGGCCGCGATCTCGCTCCTGGCCGGCCTGCACGCGGCCCGCAGGGACGGCGTCGGCATGGACTGCGACGTCAGCCTGTACGACACCGCGATCGGGCTGCTGACCTACCCGGCGGTCTGGCACCTCAACGCCGGGTTCGTCCCCGAGCGCACCCGCCACTCGGCGCATCCGTCGCTGGTGCCCTTCCAGGCGTTCGAGGCGGCCGACGGCTGGCTCGTGGTCGGCTGCGCCAAGGAGAAGTTCTGGCAGCGGCTCACCCAGGTCGTCGGCCACCCCGAGTGGGCCGACGACCCGCGCTTCGCCACCTTCGCCGACCGGCGGGTCAACAAGGACGCGCTGCTTCCCCTGCTGGAGGACATCTTCCGGCGGCGCACGGTCGCGGAGTGGCTGGAGCCGCTCTACGCCGCCGCCATCCCGTGCGGCCCGATCAACGACGTCGCCGCCGCCATGAAGGAGGAGCACACCGCCGCCCGCGAGCTCCTGGTCGAGACCGAGCACCCGCACTGGGGGACCGTCCGCCAGGTGGCCTCCCCGGTCCGCGTCGGCGCCGAGCGGCCCGCCTACCGGCGCGCGCCGCGCCGCAACGAGGACTTCGGCCACGTGGTGCGCGACCTGCTCGGGTACGAAGACGACCGGGTGCGCGCGCTGACCGAGGCGGGCGCGTTCGGCAAGGTGGAGGGCACGGTGGAGGACACGGCAGGGGGCAGCGGGGCGGTGGGGTCGTGACCGTCGCGCGCACCCTCGCCGCCTGGGCGCTCGGCCCCGGCCCGGCGGACGCGCCAGAGGAGGTGCGCCGGGCCGCCTGCCGGCACCTGCTCGACGGGTTCGGCACCGCGGTCGCGGCCGGCCGGGCCGGCGCGGCGGCCCCCGCGATCGCCGTCGCCCGCGGCCTCGGCGGGCCGCCCGAGTCGTCGATCCCCGGCACCGGCGCGCGCGGCTCGGCCGTGGCCGCCGCCCTGGCCACCGGCACGCTCGTGCACGCGCTCGACTTCGACGACACCCACGCGGGCGGGCTGGTGCACGCCACCGCGGCGGTGCTGCCCGCCGCGCTCGCCGTCGGCGAGCAGACCGGCGCGACGGGCGCCGAGGTGCTCGCCGCCGCCGTCGCCGGCTACGAGACCGTGTGCCGGCTCGGCGCCGCCGCCCCGCACGCCTTCCACGCCCGCGGGCTGCACGCCACCATGGCGTGCGGCGTGCTGGCCGCCGCCGTCGTGGCCGCCCGGCTCATGCGGCTCGACCCCGGCACCACCGTGGACGCCCTCGGCGTCGCCGGCAGCCAGGCGGGCGGCCTGCTGGAGTTCCTGTCCACCGGCGCGTCCACCAAGCAGCTCCACCCCGGGCTGGCCTCCGCCTCCGGCATCCTGGCCGCCCGGCTCGCCGCCGCCGGCGCCAGCGGCCCGGAGACGGTGATCGAGGGCCCGCACGGCCTCTACGCGGCCCTGGCCGGACGCCCGGCCGACACCGCGCGCATCACCGACGGCCTCGGCGAGACCTGGGAGACCACCCGGATCACCATCAAGCCGTACCCCGCCTGCCAGCTCATGCACGTCACCCTCGACGCCGCCGCCGAGGCGCTCCGCACGGCCGGCCCGGAAGCCGAGGTGAGCGAGGTGACCGCCTACGTGCACCCCGACAGCGCCGACATCGTGTGCGAGCCCGCCGACCGCAAACTCGCCCCGCGCACCCCGTACGACGCGAAGTTCTCGCTGCCGTGGAGCGTGGCCGCGCTGCTGCTCGACGGCGAGGTCACGCTCGGCACGTACGCGCCGGAGTCGCTGCACCGGCACGACGCCGCCGTGCTGGCCGCCCGCGTCCGCACCGAGGTCACCCCGTTCCCCGGCGTCGCCGCCGACGCGCCCGGCCACGTGCGGCTGCGCCTGGCCGACGGGCGGGAGGTCGAGGGCCGGGTGCCGAGGAGCGCCGGCGGCCCCGGCAACCCGCTGAGCGAGGCCGCGCTGCTCGCCAAGTTCACCGCCAACGCGGGCGGGCCGTCGCCGGACGCGGACGACCTGGCCCGCAGGGTCGCCGCGCTGGCCGCCGAGCCCGACCTGACCGCCATCGCCGCGCTCGCCGACCGGCTCGCGGCCCCGGAGGAGAACGCATGACACTGAAAGCCATCCGTCCCGCCCACTTCCCCTGGTTCCGCTACGAGGGGTACTCCTTCTCGCTCGGCCTCACCCACGGCGACGACGCCTGGCTCTCCGGCCACTCGGCCAGCGAGCACGACCCGGAAAGCGGCCGCATGGTGGTCCGCGGCGGCATGACCGACCAGACCAGGACCGCGTACGAGAAGATCGCGGCGATCCTGGAGGCCGCCGGGCTGACCTTCGCCGACGTCACCCGGATCACCGAGAACGTCACCGTGCACGGCCTCGACCACTACCCGGAGGCCGAGGCCGTCCGCGAGGAGCTCTTCGGCGAGCACCGGCCCGCCGTCACCACGGTGATCGTCGAGCGCCTGCTCCGCCCGGCGGCGTTCATCGAGATCGAGGTGCACGCCAGCCCCGGCGGCCCCACGGCCGTCGCCGACGGCGGCGTCGCCGAGACCGCCGACGGGACCGTGTTCCTGCCGACCGTGCTGCCGATCGACGAGAACGGCGACGTGGTGAGCGAGGGCGACTTCGTCGGCCAGTACGCCTACTGCCTGGACAAGGCCGACCGGCTGCTGCGCGGCGCCGGGCTGTCCCTCGACGCCGCCGTGACCACGTACGACTACAGCACCCCCGCCACCCGCGACGTCTACCGGCGCACCCACCGGGTGCGCAAGGAGCGGCTCGGCGGCGCGGGCGTCTTCCCGGGCGCCGGCGGCATCCTGATGAGCAGGCTGCACCGGCCGGGCGTGCTCGTCGCGATCGACGTCACCGCCTCCCGGCACCCGCTGGAGGGCGTCAACCCCGGCTGGTCCCGCTACGACACGCTCACCTACACGCCCGGCGTCAAGGCCGGCGGCATGCTCTGGATGAGCGGCTTCGCCGCGCTCGACATGGAGACGCAGGAGGCGCTGCACCCGGACGACGTGGTCGCCCAGGCCGAGGTCACCTACGACGCGATCGGGCAGGTGCTGGCCGCCGCCGGGGCCGGGCCGGAGAACCTGATCTCCACGATCGAGTTCGTCTGCCCGGAGGGGCTGGCGGACTACCGGGGCGTCGCCGACGTGCGCAAGCAGCGGCTGCGCGAGCCGTGGCCGGCCTCCACCGGCGCGCTCTGCGCCGGCCTGCTGCGCCCGGAGTTCCTGCTGGAGGTCTTCCCCGCGGCGGTGCTGCCGTGAGCCTGCTGACCGACGAGCTGCGCGCCAGGATCGGCACGGAAGTCTCCTACACCGCCCCCGAGGAGCTGGGCCGGGCCGCCATCCGCTACTTCGCCAGGGCCGTCGGCGACGACAACCCGCTCTACACCGACGACGCCTACGCCCGCGAGCACGGGTACCCCGGCGTCGTCGCGCCGCCGACGCTGATCTGCGAGACCAACCAGTACGCCGACGTGCCGCCCGACCCCGACGGGTACGCCGGCCACGACTGGCACATCGACATCCCCGGCAGCAGGAAGGTGCGCGGCGGCAACACCTACACCTTCCACCGGCACGTCCGCCCCGACGACGTGATCACCGCCACCTGGCGGCTCGCGGACGCCACCGAGCGCCGCACGTCCGGCGGCCAGGACATGCTCGTCGTCTCCTCGGTCGCCACCTACACCAACCAGCACGGCGACCTGCTGTGCAGCAACGAGGAGACCATCATCTACGTCGCGCGGAAGGAGGAGCGGTGACAGCACCGCTGGTCACGCCCGGCGCGGAGGTGCCGCCGCTGGAGCGGACCATCGACCTGCGCGCCATGGTCGCCTACGCCGGCTCCACCTGGGACTGGCACCGGCTCCACTACGACCCCGAATACCTGGCCGCGCGCGGGCTGCCCGCGCCGGTGGTGGACGGGCAGGTGTTCGGCGCGCTCCTGGCCGAGCAGCTGCAGGACTGGCTCGGTCCGGACGCGTTCGTGCGCCGCCTGCACTTCCGGTTCAAGAACCTCGTCTTCGCCGGCGAGACCGTCCGCTGCGTCGGCCGGGTGACCGCCGTCGAGGACGGCGTCGTCCAGGTCGAGCAGCGGGTGCTGATCATCGACGGCGACCTGCCCGAGCGGGTGGCGGTCGAGCCGGCCGGGGCCGAGATCGTGCTGCGCGGAGCGACGCCATGACGGGTGTCGCCGTCGTCGGCGCCGCCGAGAGCGACCTCGGCGTCACCGGCAGGTCCATCCTCGGCCTGCAGGCCCAGGCGGTGACCAGGGCCCTGGCCGACGCCGGGCTCACCCTCGCCGACGTGGACGGCGTGGCCACCACCGGGGTGTCCCGGTTCTCGGCCACCCAGTTGGCCGAGTATCTCGGGCTCCGCCCGTCGTGGACCGACTCCACCTTCGCCGGCGGGTCCGCGTTCGAGATGTACGTGGCCCGCGCCGTGCAGGCCATCGAGTCCGGCCAGTGCTCCACCGTGGTCGTCTCGTTCGCGTCCAACCAGCGCTCGGCGCGGTCCAGGTCGCTCGGCGGCGTGGTGGAGACGCACACGCCCGAGGCGCAGTTCGAGACGCCCTACGGGCCGCTGTACCCGATCTCGTACTACGCCATGGCCGCCCAGCAGTACCTGCACCGCTACGGCGGCACCCGCGAGCAGCTCGCCGAGGTCGCGGTCGCCGCCCGCGAGTGGGCGCTGCTCAACCCGGCCGCGTTCCGGCACCGGGCCGGGCCGCTCACCGCCGCCGAGGTGCTCGCCGCGCCCATGGTGTCCACGCCGCTCACCTCGGCCGGCTGCTGCCTGGTGACCGACGGCGGCGGCGCGATCGTGCTCACCTCGCTGGACCGGGCCCGCGACCTGCGCAGGCCGCCGGTCCGGGTGCTCGGCTACGGCGAGCGCACCACGAACACCTCGATGACCGCCGTCGACGACCTGACCGTGACCGGCGCCGTCGAGGCGGGCCGCGACGCGTTCGCCCGCGCCGGGCTCACCCCGGCCGACGTGGACGTGGCCGAGGTGTACGACTCGTTCACCATCACGGTCGTGCTCACGCTGGAGGCGCTCGGGTTCTGCGGCCGGGGCGAGGCGCTCGACTGGATCGCCGGCGGCCGCATCCGCCCCGGCGGCGACTTCCCGCTCGACACCTCCGGCGGCGGCCTGTCCTACTGCCACCCCGGCCAGTACGGGGTGCTGCTGCTCGTCGAGGCCGTCCGCCAGCTGCGCGGCGAGTGCGGCGAGCGGCAGGTGCCGGGCGCGGAGGTCGCGCTCGCCCACGGCACCGGCGGCATCCTGTCCACGCACGCGACCGTCCTGCTGGGGGTGGACCGGTGAACGTGCCTGAGCCCGACGAGGTCACCCTGCCCTGGTGGGAGGCCACCCGCGAACAGCGGCTGCTGGTGCAGCGCTGCTCCTGCGGCCACGCCCAGCACCCGCCCCGGGCGCTCTGCACCGCCTGCGGCGCCACCGAGGGCCTGGACTGGCTCGACGCGTCCGGCGAGGCCGTGGTCGACGCCTGCACCGTGGTCCAGCGGGCGATGCCCGGCTTCACACCGCCGTACGTCGTCGCCAGGGTGCGACTCGCCGAAGGCGTGCTGCTGCTGTCCAACGTGGTCACCGACGAGCCCGGCGCGGTCGGGATCGGCGACCCCCTCCGGCTCGACTGGCGCCCGCTGCCCGACGGCCGCGCCCTGCCGGTGTTCGTCCCCATCGAAAGGTAGTCATGGACTTCGAGCTGAACGAGGAGCAGCGGGACTTCCGCGCCCTGCTGCGCGAGTTCGTCGACAAGGAGATCGTGCCCGTCGCCCGCGACTGGGAGCACTCAGGCCGGTACCCGACGGAGATCGTCGACGGGTTCAAGCAGATGGGCCTGTTCGGCATCACCATCCCCGAGGAGTACGGCGGCCTCGACCTGGACCCGGTGTCGTTCGCGCTGGTCTTCGAGGAGATCTCGCGCGGCTGGATGGGCGTGGCCGGCATCCTCGGCAGCCACTCCCTGGCCTGCCGCATGATCGCGATGCACGGCACCGACGACCAGAAGCGGCGCTACCTGCCCGAGCTCGCCACCGGCGAGCGGCGCACCGGCATCGGACTCACCGAGCCGGACGCGGGCACCGACCTGCAGGGCATCCGCACCACCGCCCGGCGCGACGGCGACCACTACGTGGTCAACGGCACCAAGACGTGGATCACCAACGCCCGCTACGCCGACCCGCTGCCGGTGCTGGTCAAGACCGACCCCACGACCACGCCCGCGCACAAGGGCATGAGCGTGCTGCTCGTCGAGGCGAACACCGCCGGCTACACGGTCACCAAGGACATCCCGAAGCTCGGCTACAAGGGCACCGAGTCGTGCGAGATCGTGCTCGACAACGTGCGCGTGCCGGCCGGGAACCTGCTCGGCGGCGTCGAGGGCCGCGGCATGCAGCAGGCGCTGTCCGCCCTGGAGTGGGGCCGGGTCAACATCGCCGCCCGCTCCGTCGGCATCGCCCAGCGCGCCTACGACGAGGCCCTGGCCTACTCGCGCCAGCGCAAGGCGTTCGGCCGGCCGATCGGCGACTTCCAGGCCGTGCAGATCCAGCTCGCCTCCCTCGCCACCACCCTCCAGGCGGCCAGGCTCATGGCGTACTGGGCCGCCGACCAGGTCAGGAAGGGCCGCGCGGACGCGCAGACCGGCATGGCGAAGATCTTCTGCTCCGAGGTCGCGCTGGAGTCCGCGATCAGCTCGCTCAAGGTGCACGGCGGCTACGGCTACTCCACCGAGTACGAGGTCGAGCGGCTCTACCGGGACTCGGTGCTGATGAGCATCGGCGAGGGCACCAACGACGTGCTGCGCACCGTGGTGGCCAAATCGCTGTCGCGCGGCGACGTCAAGGTGGGGTGACCGGGATGGCACGCTCCCACCTGTACGTGCCCGGCGACGCGCCGGAGAAGCTCGGCAAGGCGCTCGGCCGGGGTGCCGACGCGCTCATCGTCGACCTGGAGGACGCCGTCCCGCCCGCGGGCAAGGACGCGGCCAGGGAGGCGGTCGCCGGCTGGCTGCGGGAGACCGATCCCGGGCCGGTCGAGCTGTGGGTCCGGGTGAACCCCGGCGACCTGCGCGAACCGGACGTGCGCGCGGTGGCCACCGCGCCGTCGCTGGCCGGGCTGGTCGTGGCCAAGGTCGAGACCGCCGCCGAACTGGTCGAGCTCGACGCCCTGCTCACCTCGCTCGGCGCCGCCGGACTGCCGGTGGTGCCGCTGCTGGAGTCGGCGTCGGCGATCTTCCAGGCGCTGGAGATCGCGCGCGCTCCCCGGGTGGCCAGGCTCCAGGTGGGCGAGGCCGACCTGCGCGCCGACACCGGCGTCAGCACCGGCCCGGACGAGCGTGAACTGCTCTGGGCCCGTTCGCAGGTGGTGTTCGCCTCGGCCGCCGCGGGCATCTCCCCGCCGGTCGGGCCGGTGTCCACCGACTTCCGCGACCTCGACGCGCTGCGGGAGTCGACGGAGGCGATCGCCCGGCTCGGGTACGCGGGCCGCGCCTGCATCCACCCGGCCCAGATCGCGGTCGTCAACGACGTGTTCACCCCGCCGGCCGAGCGGGTCGCCTGGGCCAGGGACCTGATCGAGCGGTTCGAGGCGAGCGGGTCGGGCGTGCTGCTCGACTCGGCCGGCCGGATGGTCGACGAGGCCGTGGTCCGCCAGGCCCGCCGCGTCCTCGGGATGGCCCGGTGAGCGCAGGGCTGCGGGAGCGGCTCCGGGCCGTCACCGGAGTCTGGGAGGGCACGTACACGCACCTGTCCCCGGCGGGGGAGCTGGTCGAGCGGTACGCCTCCCGGCAGGAGACCCGCATGGAGGGCGACCTCTGGTACGAGCGGATCGTCTACCAGCGCCCCGGCCACGACCCCGAGGTGCTCGACTTCCGCGCCCGCTTCGAAGGCGACGAGCTGCGCTTCGACGACAGCTCGTTCGAGGGGCGGGCGGTGCTGGTGGAAGGGCGTTTCCTGGTGTTCCCGTACCGCTGGACGGCGGCCCCGGGCACCGAGGTGGTGGAACTGATCACGTTCGCGGACGAGGACTACAAGGCGCGGCTGTGGCAGCGCTTCCGCGACGGGCGGCTCGAAGGCGTGACCGTGATCGAGGAACGCCGGGTGCCCGGCGCGACGGCGGAGGAGTGGCACTGATGGCACAGGTGATCGATCTCGACGGGCCCGGCCTGGAGTGGCGGGAGGTCACCATGCCCGCCAGCTCGGGCCCCGTCCGGCTGGTGCGGCTGCACGCCGCGGGCGAGGCGTCGGTCTCGCTGGTCAGCTTCCCCGCCGGGTGGAGCAGGCCGGCCACCGGGCACTACCCGTGCGCGGAGGAGTTCGTGGTGCTGGACGGGATGATCTCGGTCAGCGGCACCGACTTCCCCGCCGGGACCTACGCCTACCTCCCGCCGGGCGCGCCCCGCACGGCGAGCGTCGCCGGGCCCGACGGCTGCCTGGCCGTGGCCTGGTTCTCCGGCCCGCCCGCGTGGCAGGACGGGCTGCCCGAGGGCGACGCCCCGCAGGCGGTCCGCCTCCCCGTCACCGAGGCCCTCAGGACGGCGGACGGCACCGTGCTCGCCTCGGGCCACGCCTCCGCGTCCGAGGCCCCCGCGCCCGCCGGTGACGTCGAGGCGCTGTCCCTGACGGCCCGCACCTGGACCTACGGCCCCACCATCCCCGACCTCCCAGGCCCCCTCTTCCTTCGCACCTGGCCCAACGCCTGACAATCCACCCGTACGGGGTACGCGTCGTACGGGTGAAGTGAGCCCGCCCCGCCACCCGTACGGGCGTACGTCCCAAGGGCATGCGGGGGGAGTCTGACCTGCCACCCGTACGGGGTACGCGTCGTACGGGGGAGGGGAGCCTGACCCCATCCATCTGTACGGGCGTGCGTGTCCTATGGGGATTCCGGGGACGGGGATCTGACCCACCCACCCGTACGGCGACTCCTACCGGAAGCCGCCGTACGGGTGCGCGCCTTTCGAGGACCCCGCCCCGGGCACCACACCGGCCCGTGCGGGTATGGGAGCCCCAGCCCCTGTATCGCCCACGCCCGCCCGTACGGGGTCCTAAGGGGATTTGGGGGATGGGCGGGGGAGGTGGCGGAGGAGGAGCAGGACGCCGGGTATCACCGACAGGCCGGCCACCAGGAGCCCCGCGCGCAGGCCCAGGTCCACCAGGTGGACCCGTTCGGCCAGCGCCGACAGGGAGCCCAGCACCGCGATCCCCAGCACCGCGCCCACCTGACGCACCAGCGACAGCGAGGCCAGCCCGGAGGCCGTCTTGCCGGGGTCCACGGTGCCCAGCACCGCCAGCGTGTCACCGCTGTAGAGGACGCCCGAGGCGAAGCCGGTGAGCAGCAGCGGCACCGCGATCCAGGCCAGCGGCCCCAGGGCCAGGGCCGACACCAGCACGTACGCCAGCGCCAGCACGGTGATGGCGCCCGCCATGAGCCGCCGCAGCGACCCGCCCTGCGCCAGCCGCCCGGTGAGCTGGCCGCCGAACGGCATGCCGATGGTCGCCACCAGGATGATCAGCCCTGTCTCCACCGCCCCGAACCCGCGCACGTCCTGCAGCAGCAGCGACACCAGGAAGGCGCCGCCGGTCGTGGTGGCGTTGTAGAGCATGACGCTCACCATGATCGCCACGTAGGTGCGGTTGCGCAGCAGCGACAGGTCGATCGCCGGCGACGCCGCCCGGCGCTCCACCGGCACCAGCGCCGCGAACACCAGCACGGCCGCCACCAGGCAGCCCGTCGCCCACCCGGTGTCGCCGTCGGAGCGGCCGAACTCGATGAGCGACCAGCACAGCAGCGCCAGGCCGGTGCCCGCGACGGCGCTGCCCGCCAGGTCGAGCCGTCCGGCCTGCCGCTCGTCGCGCCGTTCGGCCAGGCGCAGCGTGCCCAGCATGCCGAGCAGCGCGAACGGCACCGGCACCAGGAAGATCGACCGCCAGCCCAGTTCGCTCACCAGCCAGCCGCCGGCGAGCGGCCCGGCGATCAGCCCGATCGACGACACGCTGATCCAGGTGCCGAACGTCCGGCTCCTGGCCGCGTCGCTCACGTTCGCCTGGAGCAGCGCGGCGCCGTTGGGCAGCATGAGCGCGATGCCCGCGCCCTGGAAGACCCGGGCTGCCAGCAGCAGTGGCAGCGACGGGGCGACGGAGGCCGCCAGGACCGCCAGCGCGAACACGGCCAGCCCGATCCGCACCGCCCGCCGGGTGCCGAAGCGGTCGCCCAGGGCGCCGGAGAACGGCAGCACCGCGGCGGCGGCGAGCGAGGTCGTCGCCGCCACCCACTGCAGTCCGGAGACCGACGAGCCGAGCGAGTCGCCCAGGGACGGGAGCGCCACGATGACGGCGGTGTTGTCGAACATCGCGAGCCCGAGCCCGACGGCGCAGGTCGCCGCGGCCACCACCGGCCGCGGCCCGCTCGCGGAACGGTCCGCCGGGTCGCCCCCGGAGCTCCCCGGCGGGGTGCTCCGGGGGTTCTCCGCCGGGTCGTTCTCGGCGTCTCCCGCCGTGCCGCCCACGGGGCCGTTCATCCCGCCGCGATCAGGGCGGGCGCGAGCAGGCCGGTGACGTCGTCGCGGACGGCGAGCCCGCGGACCTCCTTGGCGAGCGTCGCGACCGCCTCGGGCCCCAGCACGCGCGCGGCGTTGAGCGCGTACTTCTCCTCCAGCTCGTCGATGCTGAGCGGGTGCTCGGGCCCGCCGCGCGAGCTGTGCACGCGGTGCTCCAGCCGCCGCCCGGCGCGCGTGCGCACCCGCAGCACGGCCGAGAACGCCCGCGGGAACTCCTCCGAGCACTGCTCGTCCGCCACCACCCGCACCCGCGCGGCCAGCGCCAGCCGCCGCTCGTCGCGGAACGCGGCCTCGGTGAAGTCGTCCAGGTGCAGGCCCAGCCCGCCGCCGCCGACCAGCGCGCTGGCCACGGTGTAGGGGCCGGAGAACTTCGCGTGGTATGGGGTGCGCGGACGCACCTTCTCCTCGTACGGCTCCCCGATCGTGCGCAGCGGGGCCGCGGCGACCCCCAGCTCGATCTCCTCCACGTCCTCCGGCCGCAGCCCTTCGGCGCGCAGCGCCAGGGCGGCGTCGATGCCGGGGTGGGTGAAGTGGTTGGACGGGTACGGCTTGTAGACGGTGCGCAGCAGCTCCCAGTCCTCGCCGAGCCCGGCGGTGATCACCGAGGCGTCGTAGCGCCCGTCGAGGAACGCCTGGAAGAAGCCGAAGCGTCCTTCGAACACCGTCGGCGGCCCGGTCACGCCCTCGGCCGCCATGGCGGCGGCCACCACGCCGGAGTGCGCCGCCCAGCCGCAGTGGATGCGCTTGACGGTGCCGCCGGTGCGGTTGGCCTCGATGACCCCGGCGCCCATGCTGGCGGCGATGCCCATGGCGTCGGCGATGCCGTCCGCGTCCAGCCCCATGAGCAGGGCCGAGGCGGCGGCCGCGCCGACGGTGCCGCAGATGGAGGTGGCGTGCCAGCCCTTCTCGAAGAACACCGAGTTGCGCAGCTCGGGCAGGTAGGAGGCCATGCCGAGCCGGTTGGTGATCTCGTCGCCGACGGCGATGGCCTGGCACAGCGCGGCGCCGCTCGCCCGTACCGACTCGGCGACCGCCAGCGCGGCGGGCACGACGGAGGCGGACGGGTGCAGCACCGACGGCAGGTGGGTGTCGTCGAAGTCGAGCGCGTGCGCGAGCGTGCCGTTGACCAGGGCGGCCGAGGGGGCGGGCAGCGCGAGCGCGTGGCCGAGCACCGAGCACTCGCCGGCCCCTCCCCAGCGACCGGCCAGCCGCCGCACGGCCTCGTGCGGCTCCTGCGGGCCGGTCAGCTCCTGGGCGGCCAGGCAGTTGCCGAACGTGTCGAGCACCCGGCCCGTGACGTCGGTCATGACGGGCTCGGGCAGCCCGTCACGGGCGGACGCGGCGAACTCGGAGAGGGCGGAGACGATCGTCATGACGCCAGCACCGCGAGCGGCCGGACCGGGGCGCCGGTGGCGCCGACGACGGGCAGCGGGTTGAGCACGAGCAGGAACTCGGCCACGCCCAGCTCCCGCAGCTCGGTGAGCCGCATCGTCTCCACGATGTTCACGCCCGACTCGACCAGGAGGATGCGGTGCACGGGCAGCACGGAGTGGCCGCGGCCCGCCTGGATCTGCTCGAAGGCGACGGTCTCGCCGCCGGCCACCCGCACGCCCTGCTCGACCAGCCAGCGGGCCGCGTCGGGTCCCGGGCCGGGCACGCCGCCCTCTTCGCCGATGAACCGGCCGGGGTTGTCCCACTCTCGCGACCAGCCGGTGCCGATGAGCACCGCGTCGCCGGGGTTGATCGCCACGCCGGCCCGGTCCCGCGCGCCCTCGAGGTCCGCGCGGGTCACTTCGTAGCCGGGAGGGAGCACGTCGACGCCGTGCAGGGCGGCCACGTCGAGCAGCACGCCGCGTCCGACGTACGGGGGGAAGGCGTCGATGCCGAGCTGGGACAGGCCCTGGTGGGACTGGACGCCGGCGGCCTCGACGCCGCCGTACAGGTAGCCGTCCTGCGAGACGTGGCCGAGCGCGTCGACGTGGGTGCCCACGTGACCGCCGGTCAGGATCACCTCGTTGGCGGCCGAACCGCCGTCCTCGCGCACCATGTCGCCGTGCCGGCGCTCGATGACCATCCGGAACCTCGGATGGCTCGGCGACTGCGGCATGCCGGTCCGCATGGGCTGCGCGAGGTCGACGATCCTGGCACCGTCGAGGTGCTCCCAGAGCGCCGCCCGCGTGGTCGTCTCGGTCATTACACGATCCCCTTGTCTCGCAGGGCGGCCAGTTCCTCGGCGCTCAGGCCGAGTCCGCCCCACACGTCGTCGTTGTCGGCGCCTCTGGCGCGGCCGGTCCAGCGGATGGAGCCGGGCGTGGCCGAGAGGCGGAAGAGCACGTTCTGCATCCGCAGGGCTCCGAGGTCCTCGTCGTCGACCGTGGTGATCGTGTCGAGTGCCTGGTACTGCGGGTCCGCGAACACGTCGCGGATGTCGTAGATGGGGGCCACCGCCGCCTGGGCGGCCTCGAACTCGCGCACGACCTCGTCCAGGTCGCGTTCCGCGATCCAGCTGCCCACGTAGGTGTCGAGCAGGTCGGCGTGCTCGGCGCGGTCGGCCCCGGAGGCGAACCACGGCTCGTCGATCACCTCGGGGTGGCCGACGAGGTGCATGACCCGTTCGGCGATGGAGTTGGCCGAGGTGGAGATCGCCACCCAGCGCCCGTCCTTGGTCTGGTACGTGTTGCGCGGCGCGTTGTTGACCGAGCGGTTGCCGGTGCGCGGCTGGACCCGGCCGAGCTGGTCCCACGCCAGCGGCTGCGGGCCGAGCAGGGTCACCAGGGGCTCGATGATGGCCAGGTCGACCACCTGGCCGCGGCCGCTGCCGCCGGGGCTGTCGCGGTGGTGCAGCGCCATCGTGATGGCGCTGACGCAGGTCAGCGCCGCCACGCCGTCGGCCAGGCCGAACGGCGGGAGCGTGGGCGGGCCGTCCGGCTCGCCGGTGACGGCGGCGAAGCCGCTCATCGACTCGGCGAGAGTGCCGAACCCGGGCCGCTTGGCGTACGGACCGAACTGGCCGAAGCCGGTCACCCGGGCGATCACCAGCCGCGGGTTGAGCTCCAGCAGCGTGTCGGGGTCGAGGCCCCAGCGCTCCAGGGTGCCGGGCCGGAAGTTCTCGATCAGTACGTCGGCCTTGGCGAGCAGCCGCTTGAGCAGGTCGGCGCCTTCCGGCTTGCCCAGGTTGGCGGTCACGGTCCGCTTGTTGCGGCCCAGCATCTTCCACCACAGGCCGATCCCGTCCTTGCTCGCGCCGTGCGTGCGGGAGGGGTCGCCCCGGTCGGGGTGCTCGACCTTGATGACGTCCGCGCCGTAGTCGCCCAGGATGGTCGCCGCCAGAGGGCCCGCGAACAGGGTGGCCGCGTCGACCACCACCAGGCCGGACAGGGGCCCGGGGACGGGGGTCGGCTGCTCGTCGTTCGCTGATCGGTCCCCCGGGACGATCTGCTCTGCCTCCACGGAATCGGCCTCCTCAGATGGCTGGATGGTCGTCAGGCCAGTCGGTTGCCCGCGTCGCCGCACGGTGCGGCGGAAACCCCGATGCCGGGGATCGCCGCAGGACACAGCGTCCAGCGCCGGGGCTTCCCAATATATTGAAACAGCGTTACTGTGTGCGGAACAAGCCCGCTTGAGTGCCAACCTGGAGCTCGCCGCAATGATCTACCTCGTCTACCGGATGAAACTGCGTTCACGGGCGCGGCAGGACATGCACGGCTTCTGGCAGTGGCTGGAGGACCGGGAGAGCTGGTTCTACCGGGATCTGCCGATGGTGCGCGAGGTCCGCTGGTACTACAGCGCCGTCGGCGACGTCTACACGCTGGAGAACTGGGCCGCCTTCGACGACGAGGCCGCCTGGGGCGAGTACCGCAAGGCGCTTTCCACCCTCAAGGCCGACCACGGCTGGGAAAGCCAGCGGGTCAGTCAGGACGAGTGGTGGGAGTTCCTGGACACCCGCATTGTCACCGATCTTCCTGCGCGCGTCGGCTTTCAACGCCAAGGTAGATAGCCGATTCTGACTGTTTTCCTTGGAGGACCAATGCCGACCAAGAACGCCGGCGCCGTGACCGGTGGCAGAACGCCCGCACGGGAGAACTCCGGGCAGGCCATCGCCACCGTCGAGCGGGCCGCCGACGTGCTCATGCACTTCGCCGAGACCCCGTCGAACACGCTCGGCGTCACCGAGATCGCCGACGCGCTCGGCATGTCGAAGGCCGCCGTGCACCGGATCCTGGCCTCCCTGCGGGTGCGCGGGCTGATCGAGCTGGACCAGTCGACCCGGCGTTACTCGCTCGGCGTCGGCGCCATGCGGCTCGGCCTGGCCTACCTCGACCGCATCGACGTGCGGCGGATCGCCGCGCCGGAGCTCGTCACGCTCTCCCAGCGCACCGACGAGACGGCCACCCTGTCGATCCGCACCGGCAACTACCGCATCTACGTCGACCAGGTGACCCCGGCCCGCGAGGTCATCATGAGCGTCAACCTCGGCGTGGCCCACCCGCTGCACGCGGGCGCCTCGTCCAAAGCCTTTCTCGCCTTCCTCGCCGAGGAGGAGATCGAGAACTATCTGTCGCTGGGCGCGCTGGAACCGCTGACCGGCAACACCATCGTGGACAAGGGCAAGCTCCGCAGGGAGCTGACGTCGATCCGCGAGAGCGGTTATGCGCAGTCCTTCTCCGAACGCATGTCGGGAGCGGCATCCGTGGCGTCGCCTATCCTTGACCATCACAGCAGGCCAGTGGCCGTTGTCAGCGTCTGCGGGCCCGTCGAGCGCTTCCGCACCGAGGTCGAGGAATGCGTCGCGAGACTTCTCGAATCAACCGAACGCCTGTCCGCCCAGATGGGCTGGAACGCATCTGAAAGGGGGTGACGGCCGACGCCCCGCGGGTCGGCCCTCTCCATGTCTCGATACGACCTTCTCGTCAAGGGTGGCACCGTCGTCCTGCCCTACCACGGCGAAATCCGCGCCGACCTGGCCGTCTCCGGCGGCAAGGTCGCGGCCCTCGCCGAGGACATCCCGGCCGCCGATGCCGATGAGGTGGTCGACGCCCGCGGCAAGGTGGTGCTCCCGGGTGCCGTGGATGCGCACTTCCACCTCGGCATCTACCGGGACCTGGCGCTCGACGCCTACGAGGAGACCCGCTCCTCGCTGGTCGGCGGCGCCACCACGGTGCTGTCGTACTTCCGCACCGGCTCCCACTACCTCGACCGTACGGGACCGTACAAGGAGATCTTCCCCGAGGTGCTGAACGCGGTCGCGGGGCGCACCTGGACCGACTACGCCTTCCACCTCGCGCCGATGACGGTGGACCAGATCGCCGAGATCCCCATGCTGGTGGAGGAGCACGGGGTCACGTCGTTCAAGTACTACATGTTCTACAAGGGCTTCGACCTCGCGGCCAACAGCCGTGACGCGCGCTCCTTCACCATGGGCGACGAGTACGACCTCGGCCACCTCTACCTCCTCATGGAGCAGATCACCGCGGTCCAGCAGGCCAACCCCGGCAAGCGGCTCTCGGTGTCGCTGCACTGCGAGCAGTCGGAGCTGATGCGGGTCTTCATCGACCGCGTCCGGGCCAACGGCGACCCGCAGACGCTGCGCGCCTACCACGAGGGCCGGCCGCCGCTGACCGAGCGGGTCGCCATCGGCGAGGCCACCACGCTGGCCTCGCACACCGGCACCAACCTCAACCTGCTCCACCTGTCGAGCGCCGACGCCGTGGACGCGGTCGCGCTGGCCCGCCGCTCGTTCGGCGGCGACATGCGCGCCGAGACCACCCTGCACCACCTGTGCCTGGACCACGACAGCCTGGACGCGAAGGGCGGACTCGGCGGCAAGGTCAACCCGCCGATCCGCACCAAGGCCGACAACGAGGCGCTCTGGCGGCACGCCGCCGAGGGCGCGATCGACTGGGTGGCCTCCGACCACGCCTGCTGCATGGAGGCCGAGAAGGGCGACGAGCTCTGGCCGGCCCGCCCCGGCTTCGGCGGCACCGCCCTGCTCTACCCGGTGCTGTTCTCCGAGGGGCACCGCAAGCGCGGCCTGGCCCTGTCCAGGATCGCCGAACTGGCCTCGGCCAACCCCGCCCGCGCCTACAACCTGTGGGGCCGCAAGGGCAGCCTCATGGTCGGCTTCGACGCCGACCTGACCGTGGTGGACCCCGAGCTGACGCAGGCCGTCACGAACGAGGTCTGCCTGTCGGGCCAGGATCACACGCCGTTCGAGGGCGTCGAGCTCACGGGCTGGCCCGTCGTCACCGCTGTGGGCGGTCAGGTGCGCTTCCGCGACGGTGAGACCGTCGGCGAGCCCACGGGCCGGTACGCGCGTCACTGACCTGGTCGAACCGGGGGTCGCTCAAACATCAGACTATTGACAGCCGTCTTGAGCGACCCCTAGTTTTCGTTGAAACGCCGTTTCGGTTCCCGGAACGAATCTGGCAACCCCCGTAACACCACCGAGGAGCGGTGCCGATGAGCCCTGAGGCCATCATCGATGGGCTGTTCGCCGGTTCCATCTACGCCCTGGTAGCACTCGCCCTGGCGATCGTCTTCCAGCCGACCCGGATCATGAACTTCGCCCAGGGCGAGGCACTGATCCTCGGCGCCGCCGTGGCTTACCAGATCGTCGCGCTGGAGAAGCTGGGCTGGGCCGCCGCGATCGGCCTGACCGTCGTGCTGGCCTGCGTCATGGGCGTGCTGATGGAACGCATGATCACACTACCCATCAAACTGTCCGGGTCGCGCAACGCCTGGATCATCGCGACGCTCGCGGCCGCGCTGATCTTCCAGTCGGTGTTCAACCTCGGCTACTTCGACGTCGACGCGCTCCGGCCATCGCCGATCATCGGCGGCGGCTTCGAGGTCGCCGGGATGACCATCCAGTGGCAGGAACTGCTGACCATCGTGGCGGCCCTGGCGGTCATGGGACTGTACGACCTGTTCCTGCGGCGCTCGGCCTACGGCAGGGCGATCAGGGCCACCGCCCACAGCGCGGACACCTCGGTGCTCATGGGCATCCCGGTGCAGCGCATCGTGGTCCTCTCCTTCGTCATCGCCGCCGTCATCAGCGCGCTCGCCGGCCTGCTGGCGGCCCCCGTCATCTTCGTCGCCCCGGCGGCCGGCCTGGTGTTCACCATCAAGGGCTTCACCGCCGCGGTCATCGGCGGCGTCGGCTCGCCCCGCGGCGCCCTCATCGGTGGCATGATCGTCGGCCTGCTCGACACCATCGTGCGCAGCCTGGTCGGCGGCTCCGTCGGCAACTTCGCCGTCTTCGCCGCCCTCGCCGTGATCCTCGTCATCTTCCCATCCGGACTCTTCGGCAAGCCCATGGAGGCGCACTGATGGCAACGGTGGAAACGACCCCCGCCGGCGCCGACGCCGGCCCCGGCGGCGCCCCGGAGCGCGGCCGCTCCGTCTTCAACTCCGCGGGCTACCACCGCTGGCGTTCGGTGGCCCTGGCCGCGCTCACGATCGTGGCCGTCGGCGTGCTGCTGGCCTGGCCGTCCATCACGGACTACTACAGCTACAACGCCTCCTACTACAACGGCCTGGTCGCCTCGGCCGGCATCAGCGCGATCCTGACGATCTCCCTGAACCTGTGCATGGGGTACGGCGGGCTGCTGTCGATGCTCCACAGCGGCCTGCAGCTGGCGGGCGGCTACGCCACTGGCTACATCGTGGTCAAGGCGAGCGGCTCGTGGCTGCTGGGCGTGGTGGCCTCGACCGCCGTCGGCACCCTGATCGCCCTCATGGTGCTCGCGGTCAGCCTGCGGGCCACGTACCTGTACTTCGGCATGATCACCCTGGCCGC
This sequence comes from Nonomuraea sp. NPDC048826, assembly GCF_043198225.1. Taxonomy (NCBI): domain Bacteria; kingdom Bacillati; phylum Actinomycetota; class Actinomycetes; order Streptosporangiales; family Streptosporangiaceae; genus Nonomuraea; species Nonomuraea sp. NPDC048826. The sequence continues at coordinate 344,886 of NZ_JBICUQ010000003.1, forward strand.
CAACCTCATCGTGGTCGAGGTCGGCCGCGAATGGGAGCCGGTCACCGGCGGCATCGTCGGCATCAGCGGCATCGCGCCGGGCTTCGGCGGCGAGATCATGCCCAAGGAAGTCTTCTACTACGTGGTGCTGGGCTTCGTCGTCCTCGCCTACCTCGTGCAGCGCAACCTCGTGCGCAGCGGCGTCGGCCGCGCCTCGATGGCCGTGCGCGAGTCCTCCGACACCGCCTCCGCCATGGGCATCTCGCCGAACCGGGCCAAGCTCCTGCTCTTCGGCATCTGCGGCGGCATGGCCGGTCTGTCCGGAGCCCTGTACGCGCTGCAGCTCGGGTTCATCAACCCGGACGTCGGCCTGCTCGACAACGGCATCATCTTCTTCGTCGGCCTGTTCCTCGGCGGCAGCGCCACCCTGGCCGGGCCGATCATCGGCGTCGGGTTCATCGCCCTGATCGTTGAGCTGATCAAGGACCAGGCCCGCTACACCACGCTCGTCCTCGGCCTGCTGCTGCTGGCCGCCATGATGCTGATCCCCGGCGGCATCGTCGGCACCTGGAAGAACTCCCGCTTCGGCCGCGACCGGGTGCCCGACGCCAGGGACGAGGAACTGCCCGAACAGGTGCCCGACGTGGTGCCCGAGGTCAGCGACGCCCAGCCGGACGTGCCCGCGCTGGAAGGCACCGGCATCGTCAAGCACTTCGGCGGCGTGCACGCGCTCGACGGCGTGGACGTGCGGGTCATGCCCGGCACCGTGCACGGCATCATCGGGCCCAACGGGTCCGGCAAGTCCACGCTGGTGTCCTGCCTGACCCGCTACCACAAGATCGACGCCGGCACCGTGAAGGTGTTCGGCGAGGAGGCCCCCTCGACCGCCCACGGCGTGGCGCGGGCCGGGGTCACCCGGGTCTTCCAGGTCCCGCACCTGTTCGAGCGGGTCAGCGTGCTCGACAACGTGCTCACCGGCATGCGGATGCGCGAGTCCTACAGCTGGGTCGGCGCCGTGCTCCGCTCGCCGTCCTACCGCCGCCAGGACAAGGTCGAGCGGCAGGAGGCGCTGGAGCTGCTGGCCTTCGCCGGCCTCGCCTCCCGCGCCGACTGGCTCGCCTCGGCCCTCTCGCACGGCCAGAAGCGCCTGCTGGAGGTCGTCCGCGCGGTCGCCAGCCGGCCCAAGGTGCTCATCCTGGACGAGCCCGCCACCGGCCTGACGACCAGCGAGCTGGACGCGCTGGCCAGGCTCTGCCGGGCGCTGCGCGAGCGCGGGCTGGCCGTCGTGCTGATCGAGCACAACGTCGACTTCGTGATGAGGCTCTGCGACGAGATCACCGTGCTGGAGAGCGGCAAGGTGATCGAGCGGGGCGACCCGGACCGGGTGCGTAACTCGGCGGCGGTCCTCGAGGCGTACCTCGGCCGGCCGGACCTCATCGAAGAAGCGGGGGAAACGGGACAAGAGGGAGACGCGTCGTGAGCAGACTGCTGGAACTGTCGGGGCTGAGCGCCGCCTACGGTGGCGTCCACGCTCTCGACGGGCTCGACCTGCACGTCGACGAGGGCGAGTTCGTCGTCCTGCTCGGGCCCAACGGGTCGGGCAAGACCACCACCATGAAGTGCGTCTCCGGGCTGCTCAAGCCCGTGGCGGGGACGATCCGCTTCGCCGGCCAGGACCTGGCCAAGGTGCCCGGCTGGAAGCGGCCCGCCATCGGACTCGGCCACGTGCCCGAGGGCCGGCAGATCTTCCCCGAGCACACCGTGATGGAGAACCTCACCCTGGGCGCCTTCCCGGTGCGGCGCAAGCGCGCCGAGACCGAGCGGCGCCGGGAGGAGATGCTGGAGCTGTTCCCCCGGCTCGCCGAGCGCAGGGACCAGCTCGCCGGCACGCTCTCGGGCGGCGAGGCGCAGATGCTGGCCGTCGCCCGCGCCCTGATGGGCGACCCGCGCCTGCTCATGCTCGACGAGCCGTCGCTCGGGCTGGCGCCGCTGAAGGTCATCGAGCTGTTCGGCTACCTGAAGCGGCTGCACGAGGAGCGCGGGCTCACCATCCTGCTCGTCGAGCAGCAGGCCAGCACCGCGCTCCGGCTCGCCGACCGCGGCTACGTGCTCGACCACGGCAGGGTGGGCCTGGAGGGCAGCGCGGCCGAGCTCCGCGACGACCCCCGCGTCCAGGCCGCCTACCTCGGCCAGCTCCGCGAGAGCGCCTGACCACACCCCGGTACGAGACGTCCGGCACGAGCCTTCACGGGCCCGTGCCGGACGTTCGCGTTTCTCCCCGGGACGTGCGACGGCCCCCTTCCCGAGCGGGGAAGGGGGCCGTAGGAGTGAGCCGGGCGGGTCAGCCGAAGGCGGTGGTGCCGGGCTTGACGACGCCGAGGAAGGCGGCCAGCAGCACCAGGGCCCAGATGGCGTAGACGTACGGCAGGCACGACTGCACGGAGGTGCGGATGCCCGACTCGACCTCGGGCGTCGACCCCTCGGTCACCAGCTTGCCGAACGCCGGCCCGAACGGCTTGAGCCGCCAGCGGATCATCACCCCGCACAGGATGCACAGCCCGTAGGCGGCCAGCTTGGCGCCCAGCCACTTGGGGTTCGTCTGCACGCCGAACGGCTCCGGCACGACCATCATGTACGCGCCGATGCCGACCATCACGGCCACCAGGCCGTACCGGACGATGAGGTCGAGCCGCTGCACGATCCGGCCGAGCGCGGTGGCGCCGCGCGTGTAGTCGTAGATGACCAGCGCGAGCCAGCACAGCGCGGCCACCCACACGAGGGCGACGAACCACCAGGGGAAGTAGTCACCGGAGAACGGGCCGAGCGCCATCAGCGACACGCCGCTCGGCAGGAACAGCACCAGGCAGATGCGCGGCGCCATGTCGACCACATGCATGATCTTGGCGGCGACCGAGCGGGCCGGGGTGGGCAGGTCGGACTGGAGGATGAAGCGGCTGGAGTAGAAGACGCCGATGTCGCTGCCCAGCCAGTAGACGAACAGGACGATGTGCAGGAAGATCGCCAGGCTGTAGGCGTTGAGCCCGTGCACCGGCTCGATCGGCGCGGCGAGAATCATCGATGGGACTCCGTAAATGTGGTGTGGCCGGGCCCCTGGGGACCCGGCCACGGTGGTTCATGAGATGTCGGGACGCCTACATGCCGTCGCCGTCCCAGCGGCCGCGGGAGCGGCTGCGCACGGGCAGGCTGGAGAGGATCGGCGCGGGGATGGGGTCGCCCTGCTTCCAGACGCGGCCCGCGCCCCAGTTGTGCGCGTGCTCGTCGGTGCGCTGGTCGGGGTGCTCCAGCGCGGACGGCTCGGCGCCCCAGTCGGCGGCCGGGACGTCGTGGCTGTGGTCGTGGTCCCCGTGGTCGTGGCCGTGGTCGTGGCTGTGGCCGTGGTCGTCACCGTGGCCGCCCTGCAGGCGGGCGATGTCGAGGGCCTTGGCGATGGCGACCATGCTGGCGTCGGTGCCGAGGCCGTGCTCCACGTAGTCGCCCTCATCGGCGCCCTGGCTGCGCGCGTAGTCGAGCGACGCCAGGAGCATCTCCATGTCCTTCTCGCTGCGCCGGGAGACGCCGCCGAGCTCGTGGGAGGACTGCGACCAGCGCATGGCGCCGCCGTTCGGCCCGTAGTTGATGGCCTCGCCGCCCCAGCGCACCCACTCGTTCTGGGTGTACCAGTTGAACAGCTCGCCGTCGGAGCGGAGCAGCCAGGTCGCGCCGCCCTCCATCGAGGTGAAGTGGCCGTGCTTGACCCGCGCCGGGCGGAAGAAGTAGGTGCCGAGGTCCAGGGTGCCGAAGTTGTACTCCATGTGGCCCTGGGTGGTGTACGCCTCCTCGTAGCACGGGTGGTGGGCCAGGCGGTGGTCGGCCCAGCCCTCCTGCGCGTGCACCAGGCGGGTGTAGAAGCCGGTCACCGGGTCGACGTGCAGATACTTGATGAACAGGCCGGGCATCGGGCCGGGGTTCGGCACCGCGTCCCACTGCATGGCCTCGCTGTCGATGACGATGACGTCCTCGCGGGCGTCCGCCCAGCGCGGGGCGGCGAGCGAGTCGACCGCGTCGAAGCCGGCGTCACCGTACTCGCGGTAGTGCAGGATGCGGGTGCCCTCGGCGAACGTGATCGCGTCGGCCGGCACGCCCTTGGGGGCGTACACGTAGCCGCCCTTGCCGATCTGGCGGCCGCCGTACGTCATCGAGCCTTCGAGCACGTAGTACTCGGTGTTGGCGTGGTGGATGCCGGGCCCGCGCCCCCAGTCGGTGTGGAAGTCGACCCGCAGCGACGAGGAGCCGTCCTCCTCGTCGACGGACAGGCGGCGCTCGCTCGCCCGTCCTTCGCCGCCTACCAGCTCGGCGCCGTGCCAGACGTAGTCATCTTCTTGGATCAGCTCGACATGGGGACGCACCAGGTTGTCCTTCCACCCACCGACCTGTCAGCCGGTTGTTCCGATATGTGAAACATCGTTTCTACCCTGTTGAGGGTAATTGTCTGATGTATTGGCGGTCAAGGGCCTAGGAGGCTCCGGCCTGCGCTTTCAGGTCACGCTTGACAACCTTGCCGCCCGCGTTCCTGGGCAGCTCGTCGATGACCTGCCACCGCCTGGGGATCTTGTAACCCGCCAGCCCGGCCCGGCAATGCGCCTCCAGCTCGGGGAAGAGGGCCTCGGCCGGGGCCTCGGCGCCGCGGCGCAGCACGACGTAGGCCATGACCTCCTCGCCCCACTGCTCGGACGGGGTGCCGACGACCGCCGCCTCGGCGACGGCGCCGTGCGTGGCCAGCACGTCCTCGATCTCGCGCGGGTAGATGTTCAGCCCGCCCGAGATGATCATGTCCTTCTTGCGGTCCACGACGTGCACGAAGCCCTCCTCGTCCCGGACGACGATGTCGCCGCAGGTCAGGAAGCCGTCCTCGGTGATGCACTCGGCGGTGGCCGCCGGGTCGTCGTGGTAGCCGTTCATCAGGAACGGGGAGCGGCTGAACAGCTCGCCCGGCTCGCCGGGCCCCACCGGCTCGCCCGCGCCGTCGACCACCCGCAGCTCGGTCATGTACCAGGCGTGACCCACCGAGCCCGGCTTGCGGTGCTGGTCCACGGGGCGGAGATTGGTGACGATGCCGGCCTCGGTGGACCCGTACAGCTCGTGCACGCCGCAGGCCGGGAACGCCTCCATGACCCACTGCTTCAGCGTCCACGGCAGCGCGGCGGCGTTGAAGTAGAGCGTGTCCAGGCTGCTCAGGTCGTGGCCCGCGAGCTTGCCGTCGTCCAGCCCGCGCAGCATCTGCGCGTGCGTCGGCACCAGGAACACCGACTGCGCCCGATCCCGCTCCACCAGGCGCAGCAGCGCCTCCGGGTCCCACTTGCGGAGCATGGTGACGGTGCCGCCGGTGTAGACCGGGGCGTACCCGAAGGCGAACCCCGCGCCGTGGTACATGGGAGCCACCGCCACCGACACCCGGCCGGCGCCCAGCCCCCACTCCAGCGCCGAGCAGTAGAACGTGAGCGCCCGGCTGCGGTGGCTGATCACCACGCCCTTGGGGCGGCCGGTCGTCCCGGAGGTGTAGGTGATGCAGAACGGGTCGAGCTCGTCCACCCGCACCCCGGGGTCGGCCGCGCGGGACGCCGCCAGCTCCGCCTCGTAGGACCGTCCGGTCTGCGTGCCGTCGATGGACAGCGCCGTCAGCCGCAGCTCCTCGATCGTGTCGCCGGCCACGGCGGCGCAGGCGTCGTCGAGGATGATCGCGCTGCTGCCCGAGTGCTCCAGGATGTAGCGGGCCTCACCCGCCGTCAGCCTCGGGTTCAGCGGCACCATGACGAGCCCCGCCTTGGCGATGCCCGCGGCGATCTCCGGATACTCCAGCCGGTTGCCGAGCAGCACCGCCACCCGGTCCCCGGTGGTCAGGCCCCGCGCCAGGAGCGCGCACGCCAGGCGGTTGGCGCGCTCGTCGAGCGCGGCGTAGGTGAGGGTGCGTTCCCCGTCGATCACCGCGGTCGCCGAGGGGGTGGCGCGGGCGAACTCGCGCACCCCGCCCGCGATCGACAGGGGGGCGCCTCCACGTAGGACGGGCATGCTCTCTTCCTTACGTCGGACCGGGTCGGGAAGGTCAGCCCCGAGGCTGCCAGAGAGTGACGGCGATGCCGTTGGGAGTGTCCGCGGCGGCCACGAGGGCGCGCCCGTGCAGCGGGTCGTCGGTCTCCACGGGCGAGGCCGTCACAGTACCGCCCGTCGCGCGCACCCGGTCCAGCGCGGCGGCCAGGTCCCGGGTCCGCACCGACCAGCCGCTGTGGCCCAGCGAGCGGGCCGGCCGCTGGGTGGCTCGCCGGTCCACGCGGTGCTCGGTGGCGGCGCTGGTGACCTCGATCCTGGCGGTCTTCTCGCCGGCCAGGAACGCCAGCCGCATCTTGGTGCCCGGCGGCAGCCCGGCCACGGTGTCGAAGCCGGGGGCGGAGAAGACCACGTCGTACCAGACGCCCATGCCCAGGCCGTCCGGACCCCAGAACGCCACCTCGGCGTCCGGGTCGGGGACGTGGCAGACGACGGAGGTCAGCTCGGTGTAGGGCCGCTCGGGGTCGGCCGTCCACGCCTCGGTGCCGCGGACCGCGGCCGGCTGCACGAACACCACGACCGTGCCGTCGGGCGCCGGGCAGACGCCCTGCGTGACCTGCACCTCGCGCTCCCCGACGCTGACCCCGTACGTGGTCGGCGGGGTGGTCCAGACGCGGCCCGAGGCGGCGAAGCTCGCGTGCGCCGCCTCGATGTCGCGCGCGTACATGTCGATGCCGACCAGGCCGACGTCGAGGTTGTGCGGCGGCTCCGCGGGGGCGAGCGGCTCCGGCACCCGGACCAGGTGGATCCGCCCGGTGCCGGACCCGGCCGCGGCCAGCGCCAGCACCTCGACGTCCGCGGGACCGGAGCCCCACAGCGGATCGGCGACCGACGCGGGCACGACGCCCTCGCCGGCCACTTCGTAACCCAGCACGTCGCGGAAGAGGTCGAGGTGCGGTCCGAAGTCGGAGACGCCGACGATGGCGGCGGTGATCCCCTCGACCAGCGGCTCTCGGTCGTTCTCGGTCACATGCCCTCCGGGGAGCAAGGCTGTTCCTGTTTGCGGAACAGTGTTCCATTTTGGCTAGTTGTCACGCTAAGCTCGCCGCCATCAACCTGTCAACCGCCGCCCATCACCCTGTGACCAGGAGGAATCATGCGCGCCGGAGTTCCCGGAATGCCCATCATGGACAAGCACCTCGGCGAGTGGCGTGGGGAGTACATCCACATCGACGCCGATGGTCAGATCGTCGACCGGCACGCCTCCCACCTGTACTGCAGGGTCCCGGAGGACGGCTCGTTCAGCTTCATCCAGACCAACACCTACACGTGGGAGGACGGCCGCCAGGAGGCGTTCGACTTCGGCGGGCGGATCGAGGACGGGATCGCCTACTTCGACACCGAGCGCATCACCGGTGAGATGAGCCAGGTGGACGACCAGACGATCGTGCTGACCTGGTCGTACAAGGATGACCCCAACAACTACCTGTACGAGCTGATCCAGCTCTCCCTCGACGGCAAGCACAAGTGCCGCACCTGGCACTGGATGGACGGCGACCGCCTCGTCAAGCGGACGATCATCTCCGAGACCAAGGTCGCCTGACCCCGGCTCAAGCGCGGCGGACCAGGGCCAGGACGGCCAGCAGGACCACCGCGAACGCGGACGCCAGCGCCGCGTACCACCCGTAGCGGATCACCGGCTCGACCGAGAGCAGCTCGCCCAGATCGAGCGAGACCCGGTCGGCCGGACCCCGCGGGTCGGACACGAACATCACCAGCACCAGCATCGCCAGCGCCCCCGGCACCGCCGCCACGGCCGCGAGCCTCGGCCGCGCCAGCAGGCCCGTGAGGCCGCACCCGAGCGCCACCAGACCGGCGATCAACGCGTAGACGCCGAGCACGTCGTCGACGCCGCGCGTGTCGCTGGAGAGCGTGCCGCCGATGAAGGAGCTGCTCGCCTGCACCCCCGACCACGGCAGCACCGCGCACAGCACCAGCGCCGCCCCGGCCAGCGTGATCCCCGCCGCGTATCGCCGGCTGCCCGCCCTGGTGGTGGGCGGCGAGAGGTCTTCGGCCACACGATCACGATAAGCCGCCGCGGCCCCGCACACCATGCGCCGACACCCACTCGTCACCGACCCGCCCCATCACCCCTCCGTCCCGCACGGCGCCTTCGAAGACCCTTACCCCTTCCGTCCCGCACGGCGCTTCCGGAGGCCCTTACCACCCCTCTGACCCGCACGCGTCGTCCAGGACGGCCGACTCGCCCCAGCGGAGTCTGGCGCGGAGCTCGACCGCGTCGGCGGCCAGCGCGGAGACCAGGATGCCGGGACCGGCCAGCGGCAGCACGGCCACGCCGTCCGCCACCAGCGCCTCCGCAGGCGCCTCCGGCCCCGTGATGAGCGTGGTGCCCACGCAGGCCGCGTCCCCGAAGACGGCGGGGGAGCAGTCGACCGCCTCCTCGCCCACGGTGAACTCCTGCCGCAGCAGCGGCCGTCCGCCCACCGTGGCGTCGAACCGGGTGCGGCAGCGCCCAGGCCGCTCCCCGTACCGCCCGAACACGATCTCCTCCCGCCACAGCACCCGCGCGCCCGGCGCCAGCACCAGCCGTACGGCCATGCGATGGGAGCACCCGGCGGCCAGCACCGTCGGCTCCGGCGTGAACCGGAGCGTCGCCCCCTCCTCCACCACCGCGGTGACCAGCATCGACGACTCGCCCCGTCCCGGCAGGACCAGCGTGCTCGCCACCGAGCCCACCTCCAGGGTGGTCCCGGCGGTGACGCGCAGATCGAGCGCCAGGTCGTCCCCGCCGAGCGGCCCGGCCGCCGTCGAGACCAGATGCACGGCCGCCGGCCCGGTCTGACGCAGCGTCAGCGGGGGAGAGGACCGCAACAGGGAGATCACGGTGCCCTCCCAAGCCCCTCCCTCGGTGGCGACGGCGGCTCTGGCGCGCATGTCAGGCGTGCTCGTAACGCCAGGACTTGACCTGGTCCGTCACCCAGCCGGCCACCTGGGCGACGGCCGGCTCCTGCCTGATCGAGGTGAACAGCACCGGCCTGCCGTCACGCACCGCCGCCGCGTCCCTGGCCATGACGTCCAGGTCCGCGCCCACCATCGGGGCCAGGTCCGTCTTGTTGACCACCAGCAGGTCGGCCGTGGTGACACCCGGCCCGCCCTTGCGCGGCACCTTGTCGCCGCCGGACACGTCCAGCACGAAGATCTGCCGGTCCGCCAGCCCCCGGCTGAACGTCGCCGTCAGGTTGTCGCCGCCGCTCTCCACGATGACCAGGTCGAGCGGGCCGAACCGGTGTTCCAGGGTCTCCACGGCGTCCAGGTTGGCGGCGATGTCGTCGCGGATGGCGGTGTGCGGGCAGCAGCCGGTCTCCACGGCCGCGATGCGCTCCTCGTCGAGCACCCCGGCCCGGCGCAGGAAGTCGGCGTCCTCGGTGGTGTAGATGTCGTTGGTCACCACCCCGACCTGGAGCGACGGGCCGAGGGTCCGGCAGAGCGCGGCCACCAGGGCCGTCTTGCCGCTGCCGACGGGTCCGCCCACGCCCAGCCGCAGCGCTCTGCCGTGGCCGTCGGGGGTGTGGTGGTGGTCGTCATGGTTGGCGCCCATGTCGCAGGATTCCTCCTCAGGAGACGAAAAGCCTGACTTTCGCGCGTGCGTGCCGCTCGGCCAGCAGGTCGAGCGCGGGTGTGGACGGCGCCCCCAACACCGCCCAGCCGGAACCCCCAGCCCCCGGCGCCCCGTCGGGACCGGCCGGTCCGGCGAGAGCGGCCAGCTCGGGGGTGAGGTCGGCGAGAACGCCGTGCACGGCCACCGGGTCGAGCCCGAGCAGGCGCACCGCCGCCGTGGCCGGGCCCGTGACCGCGTGATAGGCCGCCGCGAGCGCGGCGTCCGGGGGCGCGGCCCCCGCCGCGTGCGCCGCCGCGCCCAGCGCGACCGGATGGTGCGGGCTCGGCACCGCCCCGGCCAGCTCGTCCAGCACCGGCGACGGCCACAGCCTCCTCGCCACCCGCACCAGCAGCCGCCCCTGCGTCCGCGCCGCCTCCCGCTGCGCGGGCGACGCGGTCCGCGCGTCCGCCTCGGCGTCCAGCAGCTCCCAGGATCCCGGGGCGTCGTCCGTACGGCCCGCGAAGGCGCACGAGGCGGCGGCGAAGGCCGCCGCGAAGGCGCCCGCCGTGCGGAGCCGCCCCCGCAGGAACGACGCCAGGGACGCCAGGTCGTGCACGAGCCCCAGGGCCACCGCCTGTTCGACCCCGCCCGAGTGCGCGTGCCCACCGGCGGGCAGGCGGGAGTCGGTGAGGAGCAGGATCGCCGGATGCATCAGAACAGGAAGTAACGCTGGGCCAGCGGCAGGGACGGGACGGGCGCGGGCTCGACCGGTTCGCCGTCGATGCGCACCTCGAACGTGTCCGGCGCCACCTCGATGCGCGGCAGCGCGTCGTTGAGCGGCATGGCGTCCTTGCCGCGCCGCCGCACGTCCGCCACCGGGACGAGCCGGCGTCGCACCGCGAGCCGGTCGGCCAGCCCGGACTCCACCGCGAGCGGCGCCACGAAGTGCAGCGACGTGGCGGCGGCCGTCGCCGGGGCGGCGCCGAACATCGGCCGGGGCAGCACCGGCTGCGGCGTCGGGATCGAGGCGTTCGCGTCGCCCATCTGCGCCCAGGCGACCACCCCGCCCTTCAGCACCAGCGCGGGCTTGACCGCGAAGAACGCCGGATCCCACAGCACCAGGTCGGCCAGCTTGCCCGGCTCCACCGAGCCCAGCTCGGCGTCCAGCCCGTGCGCCACGGCCGGGCAGATCGTGTACTTGGCGACGTACCGGCGGGCCCGCAGGTTGTCGGCCGGCCCCTCGCCGAGCTGTCCCCGGCGGGCCTTCATCACGTGCGCCGTCTGCCAGGTGCGGATGACGGTCTCGCCCACCCGGCCCATCGCCTGCGAGTCGGAGCCGATGATCGAGATCGCGCCCAGGTCGTGCAGGATGTCCTCGGCCGCCATGGTGGTCGGCCTGATCCTGGACTCGGCGAACGCCAGATCCTCCGGGATGGCCGGGTTGAGGTGGTGGCACACCATGAGCATGTCGAGGTGCTCGTCCAGGGTGTTGACGGTGTGCGGCCTGGTCGGGTTGGTCGACGACGGCAGCACGTTGCCGTACGAGGCGACGCGGATGATGTCGGGCGCGTGCCCGCCGCCCGCCCCCTCGGTGTGGTAGGCGTGGATCGCCCGGCCGCCGATCGCCGCCAGCGTCGACTCCACGAAGCCGGCCTCGTTCAGCGTGTCGGTGTGGATCGTCACCTGCACGCCGGTCGCGTCGGCGACGGTGAGACAGGCGTCGACGGCGGCGGGCGTGGTGCCCCAGTCCTCGTGCAGCTTGAAGCCGGACGCGCCGGCCCGCAACTGCTCCGTCAGCCCTTCCGCGCTGACCGTGTTGCCCTTGCCGAGCAGCGCGAAGTTGAGCGGGTAGGAATCGAGCGACTCCAGCATCCGCTCCAGATACCAGGTCGGGGTGACGGTGGTGGCATTGGTGCCCTCGACCGGGCCGGTGCCGCCGCCGATGATCGTGGTGACGCCGGACCCGATGGCCTCGTCCAGGATCTGCGGGCAGATCAGGTGCACGTGGGAGTCGACCGCGCCGGCCGTGAGGATCTTGCCGTTGCCGGCCAGGATCTCCGTGGACGGGCCGATGACGATGTCGACCCCGTCCATGGTGTCGGGGTTGCCGGCCTTGCCGACGGCGGTGATGCGCCCGCCGGTCACGCCGACGTCGGCCTTCACCACCCCCCAGTGGTCGAGGATCACCGCGCCGGTGATGACCAGGTCGGCGGCGCCCTCGGCGCGGGTGGCCGTTGACTGGCCCATGGACTCGCGGATGACCTTGCCGCCGCCGAACACGGCCTCGTCGCCCGCCCCGGCCGGGCCCATCGAGCGGTCCTCGGTGACCTCGATGAACAGGTCGGTGTCGGCCAGCCGGACACGGTCGCCGGTGGTCGGGCCGTAGAGCGCGGCGTAGCGGGCGCGGGAGAGCTCAGCCATCGAGCGCCCCCGCCTGCTCGGGCCGCAGCCCCGGCACGACCCGGCGGCCGGCGAGCGGGACCAGCGTGACGTCGCGCGCCACCCCGGGCTCGAACCTGACCGCGGTGCCGGCGGGCACGTCCAGCCGCATCCCCCAGGCGGCCTCCCGGTCGAAGTCAAGCCCCGGGTTGACGGCCGCGAAGTGGTAGTGGGAGCCGACCTGTACGGGCCGGTCCGCGGTGTTCACGACCCGCACCGTCACCCGGGGCCGGCCCGGGTTCAGCGGGATCGTGCCCTCGGGATGCGCGTACTCGCCCGGGATCACGGGATCGGCCTGTGCACGGTGACGAGCTTGGTGCCGTCGGGGAACGTGGCCTCGATCTGCACGGTGTCCAGCATCTCCGGTACGCCCTCCATGACGTCGTCCCGGCGCAGCACCGCGCGCCCCGCCTCCATCAGCTCGGCCACCGTCCGGCCGTCCCTGGCCCCTTCCATCAGGAACGACGCGATGACCGCCGTCGCCTCCGGATGATTGAGCCGCAGACCGCGGGCCTGGCGCTCACGTGCCACCCCGGCGGCGACGTGGATGAGCAGCCGCTCCTGCTCGTGTGGGGTTAGCCGCATGGCCGGACCATAAGAAGCGCCCGTTTCCCTGATGTTGCCGCGCCATGTCAGGCGGGTTTCGTCACCTGGGCGGACGGCGGGGCCGTCAGCCGGCGGCCCACCGGCGGGCCGACTCGACGATCTCGTCCAGCCTGCCACCGTGCGCGCCGTGCCAGTAGACCTGACCGCACTCCCGGCACCGCCCGTACGCGTCGTAGCTGCGCTTGGTCCCCGCCTCCAGCAGCGCCGCCACCTCGCCCTTGGACGCCGCCACCAGCTCCCCGTTGCACGCCGTGCACCGCGTCCACGGCCGCAGCGGCGGCCTGAACCGCTCCAGCAGGTCGCGCAGCTGGTCGTCCGGCCGGGACCCGCGCACGTACGCGCCCAGCCACAGCGCCCGGCGGCGCAGCAGGCCGCGGTCCTGGGTCAGGAGCACCCGCCGCTCCGCGTTCGCCTGCGCCACCAGCGACGGGTCGTCCATGTCGTTGTGGTAGGCGGCGTCGAGCCCGAGCAGCCGCAACCGTCTGGCCAGCGTGCCCAGATGCACGTCCAGCAGGAACCTCGCCGCCGGCAGCGGCTGCGGCCGCGGCACCGACGCGACGTCCACCACGTCGCCGGGCCGCGGCACGTACGCGGGCGTCACCCAGCGCCCGCCGGCCGTCATCGGGCCCACCTCGGTCAGCGGGACGCCGACGGACTCCACGTGGTGGCCGAGCGTCGACGACCCGCCGGGGACGATCGGCCGCTCCGGCCCCCGTCGGCTCGCGGGCAGGAAAAGCTGCAGCTCTGGGGCGATGCGGAGGAGCGCCGTCCTTTCCGTCACGGTGTCCATTGTGCCTTTCCGCCCCTGACTACAGCGGGAGCCGCCACTCGTGCCACTCGTCGAGCAGTTCGTACCCCATGGCCTCGTTGATGGCCAGCATGTGCCGGTTCGAGACGGCGTTCCACGTGACGATCCGGTCGATCTGCGGCTCGCGCTCGCGCAGCCAGAACAGCGTGGCCAGCTTGAGCGCCAGGCCGAGCCGGTGGCCGCGGTGCTCCTTCAGCACGGTGGTGTCGCCCTGGTAGCCCCAGCGGGTGGAGCGGTCGGCGTCCAGGAAGACACGGGTGATCCCGGCGGGCGCGCCGTCGGAGGCACGCCGGGCCAGGATGTTGTAGCAGTCCTCGCCGGCGCGCGGCATCCGCTCCTCGCCGGCGCGTACCCGCTCCAGCGGCAGGCGCGCCGGCTCGACGCCCACGTCACGCGGCGCGTCGTTCATGCCGTCGAGCGTCGCGGCCAGGACGGGCAGCAGATCCTCGCCCGCCGGGCCGGTCCAGCGTTCCAGCAGGTAGCCGTCGATCCCGGGCGTCATGCGCGCCAGCCCGTCCCAGTCGGCCTTGCCCAGGTCGAGCACCCGCCTGGCCTCCTTGACGGTCACCGTCCAGCCGCGGGCGGCGGCGAAGGCGGCCCCGGGGCCGGTGACGGGCGTGTCGCCGAGCAGCAGGGTGCGGCCCTCCTCGCGGGCCCGTCCAACGGCATGGTCCAGCAGCGCGGTGCCCAGCCCCCGGCGCCGCCGCTCCGGGTGGACCACCAGCGGGAACAGGCCGGCCAGATGGGGGTTGTCGTAGTGCGGGAACCCCAGCCCGTAGCCCGCCACGACCCTGCCGTCCTCGACCACGGCCCACGCCTCGACCCGCGATCCCGGCGACCCCTCGGTGACCTGCGCCCCGAACCGGGGCTGCTGCCACAAGGGGGCGGGAACGTCCGCCATGCCGGCCATGTACGTCTCGTACAGGCCGACGACCAGTTCGTCCGTCTCGATCCGCTGGATCAGCATGGGATCAGACAAGCGCACCGCCCGCCCGCCACGCGACCGGTTTTACCGGCGGACGTCACCCACCCGGCTGGTCCACTGGGGGAAGTTCTCCACCTGGCTCGTTCACTGGCGGTAGTTCTCCACCTGGCTCGCCGGACGCGGCGACGCGCCGTCGGGGTCCTCGCCCACCCCGCGCCGGGCGCGTCGCTGCCGCAGCAGATCCCAGCACTGGTCGAGCGCCGCCTCCAGCTCCCTGACCCGGGCGTTCTCCTCGTCAGTGGCCAGGTCGCCGGCCATCAGCCTGGCACGCAGGCCGTGCTCCTCGTCGACCAGAGCCTTGATCCGGCCCAGAATCTCGTCGTCCCGCATACGCAGGACTCTAACTCGAACGTGATAGAACACGCCCTATGCCTGGTCTCGCCCTGGTAAGAAAGCCCGGCCCCCGCATCGCCGACGGCATCGTCACCAACATCAAGCGAGAGCCCGTCGATCCAGACCTCGCCGCCCGGCAGCACGCGGCCTACGTCGCCGCGCTCGCCGCCGAGGGCTGGCGCCCGGTCCACGCCGCGCCCGCCGACGACCTGCCCGACGCCCCGTTCGTGGAGGACGCGGTGGTGGTGGCCGGCCGGCTCGCCGTCCTCACCAGACCGGGCGCGCCGGAGCGACGGGCCGAGGTGGAGTCCGTCGAGGAGGTCGTACGGGGCCTCGGACTGAACGCGGTACGGATCACGCGGCCGGGCACCCTGGACGGCGGCGACGTCCTGCAGACCGGCCAGACCGTGTACGTCGGCAGGTCGGCCCGGACCAACGACGACGGCATCGCCCAGCTCGCAGCCCTGCTGCCCGAACGCCGGGTGGTCCCGGTCGAGCTGTCCGGCGTGCTCCACCTGAAGTCCGCCGTGACCGCCCTGCCCGACGGCACCCTCATCGGCGACCCCGGCCACGTACGGCTGCCCGGCCTGCTGGCGCCGCCGGAGGAATCGGGCGCGCACGTCGTGCCGCTCGGCGGCGACACCGTCCTGATGGCGGCCTCCGCGCCGCGCACCGCCGACCTGCTGGAGAAGCGCGGTCTCACCGTAGTGGCGGTCGACATCTCGGAGTTCGAGAAGCTGGAGGGCTGCGTCACCTGCCTCAGCGTGCTCGTACCAGGCGACTCTCAGCATGTGAGAAGGTGACCGGTCCACGCCGAGACGTCTGGTAGCGTGAGTCGCATGCTGCGCGGGCTCCTTCTTAGCTGCCGCGGCGAGGGCCTCTGAAGGCCGGCTCCCTCGCCGCGGAGCCAGCCATGCGCGTCGGCCGTTTTCTTCCGACCGACATCAGGAGCACTTCATGACCGCTCAGCAGCCCAGTCGCATGCCGTTCCAGCGCTATCAACCCTTCGAGCCGATCCGGCTGACCGACCGCACCTGGCCCGACCAGGTCATCACCAAGGCCCCGCGCTGGTGCGCGGTCGACCTGCGTGACGGCAACCAGGCGCTGATCGACCCGATGGACGCCCACCGCAAGCTGCAGATGTTCGAGCTGCTGGTGCGCATGGGCTACAAGGAGATCGAGGTAGGCTTCCCGGCCGCCTCCCAGACCGACTTCGACTTCGTACGCCAGATCATCGAAGAGAACCGGATCCCCGACGACGTGGTGATCCAGGTGCTGACCCAGGCCAGGCCGGAGCTGATCGAGCGCACCTTCGAGTCGCTGGAGGGCGCCAAGCAGGCCATCGTCCACCTCTACAACTCCACCTCCACGCTGCAGCGCCGGGTGGTGTTCGGGATGGACAAGGAAGGCATCACCGCCATCGCCGTCGAAGGCGCCAAACTGGTCAGGAAGCTGGCCGAGGCGAGCGACGTCGACATCCACTACCAGTACTCTCCGGAGTCGTTCACCGGCACCGAGCTGGAGTACGCCGTCGAGGTGTGCGACGCCGTCAACGAGGTGTGGCAGCCCACCCCCGACCGCAAGGTGATCATCAACCTGCCGGCCACGGTCGAGATGGCCACCCCCAACGTGTACGCCGACCAGATCGAGTGGATGCACCGCAACCTGCGCCACCGCGACTCGATCATCCTGTCGCTCCACCCGCACAACGACCGCGGCAGCGCCGTGGCCGCCGCCGAGCTGGGCTACATGGCCGGCGCCGACCGCATCGAAGGCTGCCTGTTCGGCAACGGCGAGCGCACCGGCAACGTCTGCCTGGTCACGCTGGGCATGAACCTGTTCTCCCAGGGCGTCGACCCGGAGATCGACTTCAGCGACATCGACGAGATCCGCCGCGTCGTCGAATACTGCAACCAGCTGCCCGTCCACCCCCGCCACCCGTGGGGCGGCGAACTGGTCTACACCGCCTTCTCCGGCTCCCACCAGGACGCCATCAAGAAGGGCTTCGAACACCTGGAGGCCGACGCCGCCATCGCCGGCGTCCCCGTCGACGACCACACCTGGGGCGTCCCGTACCTGCCCATCGACCCCAAGGACATCGGCCGCAGCTACGAGGCGGTCATCCGGGTCAACAGCCAGTCGGGCAAGGGCGGCGTCGCCTACATCATGAAGGCCGACCACCAGCTCGACCTGCCACGCCGCCTGCAGATCGAGTTCTCCAAGGTCGTCCAGGCCCGCACCGACGCCGAAGGCGGCGAGATCACCCCGGCCCAGATGTTCGCCATCTTCCAGGACGAATACCTGCCCACCCCCGGCAACCGCTGGGGCCGCCTCGGCCTGATGGCCCACCGCCACGACTCCACCGTCGACGAGAAGGTCCGCATCAACGCCGACGTCCGTGTCGACGGCGAGATCCGCGAGATCGAAGGCGTCGGCAACGGCCCCATCTCCGCCTTCATCGACGCCATCGCCGCCGTCGGCATCAAGGTACGCGTTCTCGACTACGTGGAGCACGCCCTGAGCGCCGGCACCGACGCCAAGGCCGCCTCCTACATGGAGTGCGAGGTCAACGGCGAAGTGCTGTGGGGAGTCGGCATCGACGCCAACACCACCACCGCCTCCCTCAAGGCCATCATCTCCGCCGTCAACCGCACCTCCCGCTGACCCACCCCTCCACCCCCCACCGCATGCCCCGCACGACCTGCGGGCCCGCATGCCCCGGCCCCACGCCCACAAGGCCTGTCGCCACACCTGATTCTCGACCGCACCCTGCTCACCATGGGGGGTGCGGTCGAGGTGTTCATCGGGGGTTGAGAGTGCAGTTGTGGACTTCGGCGTAGCGGTTCTGGGCTATGCGCATGAGGTCGGTGAGGTCTCTTATGCCATCTCGCCCTTGAGCCACCTTGGTCAGGTGAATATGGATCATGCGTTCTTTGCTTCCACAGGTGAACTTGGCGCTTACCTGGTAAGGCTGCTCAGCCAAGAGGCCTTCGGTCAGGTGGGCTGCCATGCCGTCACCGAGGTCAGCAGGTAGGGCTACTCCTCCATGCCGTGTGTAGGCTTCACGCTTGCCATCGATCAGAGATTTCAGATGCTCGCCAGGCATTCTGGGACCCTCTTGCATCCACCAGACTTCCAAGGGCCGAGGACTGATATCGGGAGCCCAACACTCACCGTTCCTCTCGTTGCCGTCCGTTCGTTCTGTGAGAGAACCGGTCGCACCGCTGGCGAGCCGAAATGCCCGCTCCGGGATGGGTTGCAGATGTACGGCGCGGAGTCTTTGATCAGCTGGGGAGTCGGCACCGGTGAGGAGACACTCGCCTGATCCGAAGTACATGCTGCGTTGAAGAGCAGAAGGGATGCCAGAGCAGCAGGGAAGCGGAGCGACCTCCGGACCGCATGCCCTGGCGCCCGCCCACCAGGCTCCCCTCCACGCCCGATTCTCGACCGCGTCCTGCTCACGCTTGGAGCGCGGTCGGAGTGTTTCATCCGGTCTTGAGGGTGCAGTTGTGCACTTCAGCGTAGCGTTTCTGGGCGATGCGCATGAGATCGGTCAGGTCCTTCATGGCGTCGCGGCCTTTGGAGATTTTGGGCAACGAGATGTCGATCAAGCGATCCATGGTGCCACAACGGAACTTCGCGCTGACGTTATAGGGCTGGTCGTTCACCGGGGGATTGGCCACGTACGCGGCCATCCCCTCGCCGAGGTCTGCGGGGAGCACGACTCCGCCATAACGGGAATAGACCTTCCGGCGGTCGTTCATGAGGAAGTCCAGATGTCCCTTGGGCATGCCGCCCTCCTGCATCCACCACACTTCCAGAGCTTGTGCGGAAGTGTCGGGAGCCCGGCAGTTGCCATTCCGATCGTTGCCGTCCGTTTTTTCGGGGAGGATCCCGGTGGTGTCGCTGACGAGACGGAACGCACGGTCTGGGACGAACTTGCAGAGGTACGGAGTGGAATCGACCACCGGCGAGGGGGGGAGGGATGGGTGGGCGACGTCGTCGACATCGGGAGCGCAAGCTGTTGTAAGCAATGCGAGCGTTGCCAGAGATGTAGAGGAAAGAAGGATTCTCATTTGCCACCTGCGGAATCAGATGGAATCTTGAGGCCGAGCAGGTCCTGCACGTCGCTGGTCGTACGAAAGGTGTTGCGAAAGCTGGTATATAGATCTTCGGAGCCTCCGGCTTTACGGCTCCACTTGAGGAAGCTGCTGTATTCTTCTGGACTCATGTCAGCAAAAGGCTTGAGCCTGGGCGGGTTGCCGACGACGAACGACTCGCCCTCCAGGTCCAGTCCGTCGAGCATACCCTTACTAAGCAACGCCGTAGAAAGCAACTGCTCTGCCAGTCGGTCCACCGCCAACCTGTTCTCTGCCAAATTCCGATGTACCTCGTCGAGGCTGGGTGTCTGCTCGGACGCATGTTTGGCCACCTGCCTGGAAAGCTCGTCATATGCGACCCCGGCAAGTTTTTCGTACCCCTTGCCGGCTATTTCGGCGAACGCCCCCGCTGCCAGGCTGCCGACGTGCTTGGCGCCTGGAACAGGGAGCAGGCCTATCGCGTCTCGCACCATGGTTTCCAGTGCTTCGTCTGCCTTCTTGTTGTCCAGTCCTTGAGCGATCGACGCCTGCTGCCGGACTTCGACGATGAAGCTGAAAGCGCGCGCCTCCGCGAGGGCGCGGTCGGTGAGGAATTGAAGGACATCTTTTCGGTCGACTTGCCCATTTTGGTCCATGTCGAACTGCTCTAGCTGAGCCTTTGTGAATCCGAATTTTTCGGCATTGGAGGCGTTGAGACCCACTGGCGGCACCTCCCGGGCGAGTGCTGCACGCATGTGTTCCGTCTGCGCTCTCACGACTGCCTCGAATCCCTTGTCGGTGGACGTGGCCACCACCAGCGCATAGGCCATGTCCTTGGCTGCGACCCCGCCAAAGGTCCCCTGATGGAGCAGCAAGTTCGAGATCTCATCCACATGGGCGGCGATCGCACGCGCCACTGGATCGCTCAAGGGAAGGTGCCTGTCGAATGCTGTCCTGTCTCTGATCTCCAGATTTCCGGAAGCGTCTTGTCCGAATGCCGTGCTGACCCCGTCCGAGACGATTTTCATCAGGCTTCCGGCCAGCGCCTTGCTGGTCGTGTCTTGGCCCGTGGTCGCGGTGATCAGCATGTCGTTGATCGGACTGTAATCAGCGAGGTACTGAGAAGCGCCCCACCGAGTCGTCAACAGATAGTCCAGGACGGACTGCTTCCACCCGGCCGGAGTGTGATTCAGGAGGGCATGAGACGCCTCCCGGCTGGACTTCGCCGCGTGGAACAGATCCTCCACCATCGACGACCGGTCCTTGGCGTTCAGTTCTCCGGCGGGCGCACCAGGTCTCAGCAGCGTGCCGAGTCCGAGTGAGCCGGCGAGGTCGAGGATCGGCAGTTGGGACCATCCGTAGTCCTTGCTGGCCGCCCACGCGTTCTTGCGCTGCTCGTACTCGTGGACGATCGCGTCGCGGCCCACAACCTCCATGAAGTCTTTCGAGTACGGCGGCTTGCCGTCGTGGGCGCGCCAGATGAGGGCTTGCGCCTGGTAGCCCAGGTGCCGTCCTGCGCCGGTGCCGTGCTGAGCGCGGCCTTCCTTCACCAGGTCTTTGAGGAAGTCGTCGCCCTGGTACGCGGGATCCTTGGGGTTGGTCCCCTTGGCCAGCGAAGTGCTCAGCATGCGGAGGACGTTCTGGCCCGATGCGGAGAGCCGTTTCTGGCGGGCCGAGTCGCCACGGGTCACGGCGTCACGCAACATCGTCGCGAGTGAGCCGGACATTCTCGTCACGCCTCGGGCTCCGATCGTGCCGAGGAATGCCTTCACGAACTCCGAGTCCCCGGCACGTGAGGCGTACTTCTCCAGTTCGGCCAAGGCCTTCTCGTCCCCGTCGGTGGCCTTCGCGGCGGCGCGGCCGGCGAGCGTGCCGTCCAGCAGGTCCTGGGCGTCATCCAGGCGGTCGGGCATTTCCAGGAAGCTACCGGCGGGGGTGCTCCGGCCGAAGGTCACCTTCTGGCGCTGCAGCTCGTGGACCAGTTTCTGGCGCCGTCGTAGATCCTCGGCCTGCTTGGTCACGCGCTGAGCCAGTTCACGCAGGCGGGCGGCCGGAGCGGTGTCGAGCCCCGCACCCTGCAGCTCGCGGTGCAGCTTCTGGGCCAGTTCGGCCAGCTGGCCTGCGGCCTGGGTGTGCTTGCTGGTCATCGTGTCGAACTCGACCTGCTTGACCCCGCTGAAGCCGCTCATGGCTTGACCGGGAGCGAGGCGAGCTTCTGGTTGGCGCTGTGCACGGCCTGCCTGAGCATCGCCTGCAACTCCCGCTGATCGGCATGGATCTGGGTGTCGAACCGGGCGCCCGCCGGCCCCACCCACGCGTCGCTCTCCATCAGCCGGCAGGAAGGCGTGAGCGCCCACCAATGCTCGTCGGACAACCGCTGGATCCGCTCCGCCGCGGCCCGCATCGCGTCGCGATCGAGGTCAGCCACGATGATCCCCTCGTACGGCTCACTCCACCAGAACCAGGAGGCGGCGTCTCCCACGTCGTTCAGACGTAATCATCACCGCGTCGACGAAACAAGCGGAACGACGGTGAAAGTATGGGAGCGTTCGAGATCTTGTGGGGAATGTACGGTCTTGCCGGGGTAATGCGATGGGTGTCAGGTCATGGTGGAGGCGCGTCTCGGCGGTACCAACCGGTCTGGAGCCCACGGCGTCTTTGCCCCTCACATTGGAACCGGCGCGCTCTCTGACTCCTTCAAGGCCACCATCTCCGCCGTCATCCATACTGCGGCGCAGGTCCTACGGTCTGGGGTGCTCTGGTCGCCGCCCACAAGGCCTCCGCCACAGTCGTTCTCGACCGAGTACGGGTCACCATCAGGGTGCAGGTGACGCGTTTATCGGGTGTTGAGGGGGCAATCGTGGATCTGGCTGTAGCGCTTTTGAGCGATGCGCATGAAGTCGGTCAAGTCCTTCATCGCATCTCGGCCTTTGGCGACTTGGGTCAGATAGATGTCGATCAGTCGTTTTTTGCCACCACAAGTGAACTTGGCGCTGACACGGTAGGGCTGCTCGGCCAGTAGTCCATTAGTGAGGTAGGCGGCCATGCCTTCTCCCAACTCGGCAGGGAGATCGACCCCTCCGTGCCGAGTATAGATATCACGTCTCCCCTCCCACAAGATGTTCAGATGTTCCTCAGTGACCCCGCCACCCATTTGGAGCCAGTTCACCTGTAGGGGCCTAGGGGCTACGTCAGGAGCCCAGCATGTGCCGCTTTCCTTGGTTCCGGTCGAACTTTCCGTGAGACGACCATCGCTCGCACTGACCATCAAAAATGCTTGCTTCGGGACCAATTCGCATACGTAGGGCTCTGAATCTGTGACGGCATGAAGCGGTGCAGGTGTTGAGACGGCCTGTTTCGTTGGGGAGCAGGCAACGGTGGTCAACACCAAGAGCTGGGCGACGAAACGCGCAGTACACGTCACTTGGCAGCTCCGTCGGCCCCGTCATCGAGGCCGAGGTAATCGTGCACCACACTAGTTTCTCGGAAGGTGCCGCTGAAACGGTCTAGCAGCGCACTGCTGCCACCCTTTTCGCGAGTCCAGGACAAAAACTCGCTGTATTCTTGTGAACTCATGTCCGTGAAGGACTGCAGGGTCGACGGAACTCCGGTGACGAACATCTCGCCCTCTCTGGGAAGTTCGTCAAGCGTGCCCTTGCTGAGCATCGCCGTGGCAAGGAGTTGTTCAGCCAGCCTCTCCACTGCTAGCCGATTGTTGATCAGTGTATGGTGGGTTCCATCGAGCGCTGAACCTCGCCGGGACATGTGCTGGGCGATGTGTTCGGCTATCTGGTCATATCCCGCTCCGGCCAGGTTTTGGTAGCTGTTTCCTAGCATCTCGCCAAAAACGCCTGTCGCAAGTTCACCCAGCTTCTTGGCACCTGGAACCGGGAACAAGCCGATCGCATCGGCAACCATGTTTTTCAGTTCCTCATCCGCCTTCTGGTCGTCCAGGCCTTTGGCGATCAATATCTGGCGCCGACTCTCCACGAGATAGTTGAACGGAACTGCCTGCTCCACTGTGCGATCATTCAGGTACTGCAGGGTGTCGCTCTTGTCGACCCGTCCGTTCCCGTTGAGGTCGAACCTGGCCACGTCGGCTTCCGTGAAACCGAATTGTTCGGCATTCGAGGCAGTAAGGCCAACAGGAGGAGCGCCGTCAAGCGCTATACGCATGTGCTCAACCTGCGCTCGCACCAGCGCTTCGAATCCCCTGTTATCGGAGGCGGCCAGCACCAGCGCGTACGACAAGTCCTGTGGCATGACATCGTCGAAGGTGGCACGGCTGAGGTAGAGCTTGGACAGTTGATCGATGTTGGCTGAGATTGCACGGGCCAGTGGGTAACTCAACGGGGCGTATCGATCATAAATCTCACGATCTCTTATCTCCAGATTCTCCCCGCCCTGCTGAAAGGCCCCGCGTATCTCGTCGGAGAGAACCTTCGTCATCTCGGCCGCCAGCTCCCGAGAGGTCGCGTCCTGGCCTGTGGTCGCGGTGATCAGCATGCCGTTGATCGGCTCGTAGTCGTCCAAGTACTGGGACGCGCCCCACCGCGTAGTCAGCAGATATTCCAGCACAGTTGTGTTCCACCCGGCCGGAGTGTGGTCGAGCAGGGCGTGGGAAGCCTCCCGGCTGAACTTCGCGGCGTGGAACAGATCGTCCACCATCGACGAGTTCTTCGTGGCCAGGCCGTTTGCCGGGGCTTCCGGTCTCAACAGGGTGCCGAGGCCGAGCGCGCCGGCGAGGTCGACGATGGGGACCTGGGCGCTGCCGAACGCCTGGCCGAGCCAGTCCTTGCTGGCCGCCCATTCGTCCTTGCGCTGCTCGTACTCGTACAGGATGACGTCGCGGCCGACGACCTCCATGAATTGTTTCGAGTACGGCGGGTTGCCGTCGTGGGCGCGCCAGATGAGGGCCTGTGCCTGGTAACCGAGGTACTGTCCCGCGTCGGTGCCGTGTTGGGTGCGGCCCTCCTTGACCAGGTCCTTGAGGAAGTCGTCGCCCTGGTAGGCGGGACTTTTCGGGTTGGTTCCCTTGGCCAGGGTGCGGGCGAGCATGCGGAGGACGTTTCTGCCTGATATGGAGAGTCGTTTCTGGCGGTCGGAGTCGCCGCAAGTCACGGTGTCACGCACCATGGCTGCGAGTGAGCCGGACATTTTCGTCACGCCTCGGGCTCCGATCGTGCTGAGAAAGGCCTTCACGAATTCCGGGTCCTCGGTACGTGACGTGTGATTCTCCAGTTCGGCCAGTGCCTTCTGGTCTCCGTCGGCGGCTTTCGAGGCGGCGCGGGCGGCGAGTGTGCCGTCCAGCAGGTTCTGGGCGTCTTCCAGGCGGTCGGGTATTTCCACGTAGCTGCCGGCGGGGGTGCTCCGGCCGAAGGTGACCTTCTGTCGCTGCAGTTCGTGGACCAGTTTCTGGCGTCGTCGTAGGTCTTCGGCCTGTCTGGTCACGCGCTGAGCCAGGTCTCGCAGGCGGGTGGCTGGGGCAGGGTCGAGCCCGGCCTCCTGGAGTTCCCGGTGCAGGGTCCGAGACAGCTCTTCCAGCCGTCCCGCTGTCTCGGCGTGCCTGCTGGCCATCGTGTCGAACTCCGCCTGCCTTACGCCGGTGAAGCCGCTCATGCCTTGACCGGGAGTGAGGCGAGCTTCTGGGTGGCGCTGTGCACGGCCTGTCTGAGGAGTGACTGCAGTTCGCGCTGGTCGGCGTGGAGTTGGGCTTCGAACCGGCGGCCCGCCGGTCCAATCCACGCGTCGGTCTCCATCAGCCGGCAGGAAGGCGTGAGCGCCCACCAGTGCTCGTCGGACAGTCGCCGGATCCGTTCCGCCGCGGCCCGCATCACCGCGGGATCGAGGTCAGCCACGATGATCCTCTCGTACGGCTCGCTCCACCTGAGACAACGTCAGGAGGCGGCGTCCCCCATGTCGTTCGCACCGTAATCAACAACACGTCAATGGAACAAGCGAAAGGGCGGTGAAAGTATGAGCGCACCAGAGGTCTGTTTGCAATTGTACGAGTTAGTGAATGATGTGCTGGTCGCCAGTGAAAATACAGAATGTTAATGTCGTGTGATTAAGGGATTGTGCGGCCAGCCGGGCGGGTGCGTGCTGGAACGATGAAGTGTGGCTCACGTCCCTTGGACCGGCCGGGTGGCGGGTGCGGATTCGAGTGGACGGGCGAGGAGGGCTGCGCCCGTGGCGGTGAGGGCGGCGGCGAGGAAGGCGGCGGCAGCGGCTGTCAGGGCGGCGCCGGTGATGCCGAGTGCCGCCGAGAGTGCGCTGAAGCCGAAGGGAGCGACCGCGGCGCCGGTGTAGAGGCCTACCTGCACGAGGTGGCCGGCGTTCTCGGCCCGTCCGGGCAGCAGCCGGATGGTGGTCGCCAGCAGCAGCCCGGTCCATCCCCATCCGGCGGAGAAGGCCAGGATGGCGCCGATCAGGAATGTCGCCGGGTTTCCGATCGCGATC
The DNA here is from genome assembly GCF_043198225.1 of Nonomuraea sp. NPDC048826. Taxonomy (NCBI): domain Bacteria; kingdom Bacillati; phylum Actinomycetota; class Actinomycetes; order Streptosporangiales; family Streptosporangiaceae; genus Nonomuraea; species Nonomuraea sp. NPDC048826. The sequence continues at coordinate 370,235 of NZ_JBICUQ010000003.1, forward strand.
AGCGCCAGGCCGATGCCGCCCGACAGCATCATGGCGGTGATCACCGCCGGGTTGTGCCGTGGCGCCCGGTCGGTGAGGGCGCCGGCGATCAGGCGTACGGCGATGGCGAGGACCGCGCTCATGGCCAGCAGGGTGCCTGTGACGTCGGCGGCCAGTCCCGAGTGGGTGCCGAGGTGGACGAAGTAGGAGGCGACAGCGTTGTTGCCGGTGGCCGACAATGCGGCGGCGACGGCCCAGAGCACCAGCGCGCGGGAACGCGCGGCCTTGACGGGGTGGGCGGCCCGCGCGGGCGCGCCTCCGCGGGTGAGCGGCGCCAGCGCGGCGGGGATGAGTGCCAGCAGCGCGCCGATCACCAGGGCGGCGCGCCAGCCGTACGGCTCGACGACGAAGGCGACCAGCAGTCCGGGTACGAGGGTCGCGGCGCCGAGGGCGGCGCCCACCATCCCGGCCGCCAGCGAGCGGCGGCGGGACGGGCTGCGTTCGGCGATGAAGCGGCTCGCGGCGGGCTGGACGAGGCCGTTGCCGAGCCCGCCGGACAGCAAAATCATGAAGAGAGCGACAGCCGAGGTGACTTGCGCCGTGAGCAGCATGGTGGCCGAGGCGAGCACGGACGCGGCGGCGAGCGTCGCCGGGATCGGCAGCCGGGCCGCCACCCGCTTGGCGAGTGGGGATCCCAGTGCGGTGGCGGCGTAGAAGGCGCTCATCGCCAGGCCCACGGTGGTCGTCGGGATGTGCAGGTCGGCCTCGATGGAGGGCGCCAGCGCGCCGACGGTGAACCCGGGCATCACGGTCGCGGTCGCGGTGAGCGAGGCGGCGACGACGCCCGGCCAGTGCGGTGCGGCGCTCATACCGGTGACCAGTTGCCCTGGTCCACGCGGCCGAACTGGACGTCGGCGAAGTGGATGCCGAAGCCGAGCACGTCCGGCGCCGAGAGCTCGCCGATCAGGCGGCGACGGGAGGCGGCGGCCTCGGCCGGGTCGTGATCGGGGGCGGCCGCGAGCTCGGGATGGGCTATCTGGACCGGTGAATGCAGCGCGTCACCGAAGGCGATCAACCGCCGCCCGCTGGAGCTGAGCACGTAGGTGGTGTGGCCGGGGGTGTGTCCGGGCGCCATGTCGACACGGACGCCGGGGAAGATCTCCTGCCCATCGGCGATCATCCGGACCTGGGCCGCCAGTTCGGGGTCGGCTCCGGCTGCCCATTCCGGCGCGGTCAGCAGGACCTCGGCGCCGCGGAAGGGCCTCGGGTCGTGCAGCAGCCACCCGGTGTGATCGAGATGGAGGTGGGTCAGGGCCACCGCCTCGATCTCTTCAGGGCCGCGGCCGAGCTTGGCCAGGTTGTCGAGCAGGTCGCCGCCGCGGATGGCGCCGTGCGCGTTGCCGGGCTCGGCGGGGTAGGAGACAGGGCCCACGCCGGCGTCGATGAGCAGGGCCCGCTCGCCGTGTTCGACCAGCAGTCCGCCGATGCTCGCCACCAGGTTGCCGCCCTCGTCGAGATGGCCGGGACGGTCGGCCCAGAACGCCTCGGTCGTCGCCGGCAGCCAGGAGAGCCCCGGCAACAGCACCACGCCGTCGGGAACGTAGCTGACCTTGAGGTCGCCGAGTTCGATGGTCCGGATGCCCGCCGGACGCGTCGTCGCATGTGTCACAGGCCGAACGTTATAACTGAAATTATTCTAACTGCAAGTATTCAAGCTTGAGGTAGAGTCGGTTCATGAACGAGGCGGAGCAGCTCGCCGAAGCGGAACGCAACCTGTGCGGCCTGGTCAGCGGCACTGCTCGGCTGATCGAGGACCACGTGCGCGAGCGGGCCGCGAAGCTGGGGCTGACCGCGCCGCAGGCCACCGCCCTGCGCGAGCTCACCGGCCCGATGACCCTGCGGGAGCTCTCCGACCGGATGAGCTGTGAGCCGTCCAACGCGACGTTCATCGCCGACAAGCTGGAGGGGCGCGGGCTGATCGAGCGCCGTGCCCATCCTCAGGACCGGCGGGCCAAGCAGCTCGTCCTCACCCCCGAAGGGCGGTCCCTGCGTGAGCGGCTCCTGGGGCTGCTCAGCGCCGAGTCCCCGTTGGGCGCCCTGTCGCGGCAGGAACAGGAAACGCTGCGTGACCTGTTGCTGCGCGCCCGCGGCACCTGACGCCCCTGCTTCCGCATAAGCCTGACGCCCCTGCTTTCGCATAAGCCTGACCCCTGCTTTCGCATAAGCCTGACGTCCTTGCTTACGCATAGGCCTGACGTCCCTGCTTCCGTGCAAGCCTGACGCCCCCGCTCCATAGTGAACGTTGCGTTTCTTAAGGTGGACGCTTATTCTCCTTAGAGAACGAGTCGTTCTCTAAGGAGGTGGCGGCATGGTCGTCGTGCTGACCGGGCTGATGCTCTGCATGCTGCTCGGCGCGCTCGATCAGACGATCATGACCCCCGCCCTCCCCTCCGTAGCCGGCGATCTCGGCGCGCTCGACCAGATGCCCGCCGTGATCACCGCCTACCTGGTGGCCGCGACCGTCGTGATGCCGGTGTACGGCAAGCTCGGCGACCGGTTCGGCCGCAAGCCACTCATGCAGGTCGCCATCGGGATCTTCGTGGCCGGGGCCGTGCTCTGCGCCATGGCGGCGACGATGCCGCAGTTCATCGCGTTCCGGGCGGTGCAGGGGGTGGGCGGGGGCGGGCTGATGATCGGCGCCCAGGCGATCATCGGCGAGGTCGTCAGCCCCCGCGAGCGCGGCCGCTATCTCGGGCTGATCGGGGCCGCCTACGTGGTGGCCGCCGTCGGCGGGCCCCTGATCGGCGGGTTCCTCATCGACACCGTGGGCTGGCGGTGGATCTTCGCGCTCTACCCGCCGCTCGGGCTGCTCGCCTTCGTCGTGCTCACCGCCACGCTCAAGCTGCCCAGGCCGCAGGGGCGCGCCCCCGTCGACGTGGCCGGGGCGGTGACGCTCGGCCTGGCCGTGATCGGCGTGGTCCTGCTCGGCCAGACGAGGAACCTCGCCTTCCTCGCCCTGACCGCGGTCGCCGTGGCGGCCTGGCTGGTCACCGCGCGCCGCGCGAGCGACCCGATCCTGCCGCTCCGGCTGTTCAAGGACCGGGCGTTCGCCATCCCGGTGACGATCAGCCTGCTCATCGGGTTCGCGCTGTTCGGCACCGTCTCGTACATCCCCGCCTATCTGCGGATCGCCCACGGCGCCTCGGCGACCGGGGCCGGGTTGCTGGTCACCGCGCTCATGGCGGGCGTGCTGACCACCACCGTGGTCTCCGGCCGGCTCATCACCAAGACTGGCCGGTACAAGGGCTACCCCGTGGCGGGCACCGCGCTCGCCGCGACCGGGCTGGCCGTGCTGCCGCTCGCCACCGGGAACGCGGCCGGGCTGGCCGGGGTGCTGCTGCTGATCGGGCTCGGCGTCGGCCTCGTCATGCAGGTGATGGTGATGGCCGCGCAGAACGCGGTGGAGTACGCCGATCTGGGCGCCGCGACCTCGTCGGTGACGTTCCTGCGCCAGATCGGCGCCTCCGCCGGGGTCGCCCTCGTCGGCGCGCTCATCACCTGGCGCTTCGCCGGCGGCATGCCCGACGCCGGGGCGCAGCTGGACGCCGGTGCCCGCGCCGCCTTCGCCGAGGCTGTCCCGCCCGTGTTCGCGGCCATGTCGCCGCTGCTCGGGGTGGCTTTCCTGCTCGCGCTGGCGCTGCCCGCGCGCCCTCTTCGCACCACCGCTCACGCCCAGGAGGCGTCATGACACTCGTCGCACCCTTGCGCTCGTTCAGCCGCGGCGACCTCGCACTCGCGGGTGGGAAGGGGGCCAACCTCGGGGAGTTGATCGCGGGCGGGTTCCCGGTGCCCGGCGGGTTCGTGGTCACGACCGCCGCCTACGCCCTGGTGGCCGCCGGGAACGTCACGCGCGCGTACTTCGAGGACCTGGAGATCCCGGACGCCCTGCGCCGGGAGATCCTGACCGCGTACCGGGAGCTGGGCGGCGGGCCGGTGGCGGTGCGGTCCAGTGCCACCGCCGAGGACCTGCCCGGGGCCGCGTTCGCCGGGCAGCAGGACACCTATCTGAACGTCGTCGGCGAGGACGGGCTGCTCGACGCGGTCCGCCGCTGCTGGGGCTCGCTCTGGTCCGAGCGCGCGGTCGCCTACCGTGACCGGCTCGGCATCGACCCGGCCGAGGTGCGCATCGCGGTCGTGGTGCAGCGCATGGTGGCGGCCGAGGCGGCGGGCGTGATGTTCACCGCCGATCCCGTCACCGGCGACCGCGGGCGGCTGGTCGTCGACGCGGGGACCGGGCTCGGCGAGGCGGTCGTCTCCGGCCTCGTCACCCCTGACCACTACGTGCTCACGCCGCGGGGAGAGGTCGCCGCGTTCACGCCCGGCCGCCGTGAGGTGGTGATCCGGGCCCTGGCGGGCGGCGGGGTGAGCCGCGAGAGCGGCGCGGACGCGCCCGCCGAGCGGCTGCCCGCGGACGTGCTGCGCGAGCTGGCCCGGCTCGGCACGGAGGCCGCCCGGCACTTCGGCCGCCCCCAGGACATCGAGTGGACGTATGCGGGCGGCGAGGTCAGTCTGGTGCAGGCCCGGCCGATGACCGCGCTGCCGCCGCCCCCGCTCGGCAAGCTCGGCCCGCTGCGCCGCAAGCTCGCCACCGTCCTCACGGAGTACGTCCCGGTCCGTCCCTACCCGATCGACATGTCCACCTGGCTGCCGCACGGGCCGGCCGGGCTGATGGGGCAGGTGACGGGCTACTACGGCCTGCACAGCGCGTTCGAGGGATTCGCCGAGGAGCAGGACGGGGTCGTCTACCGGCTGGTCCCGCCCCACCCGCGCCCCTCGCCGAGGGTGCTCGCCGTGCCGTTCCTGATCGCCGCCAAGGCCCGCCGGTACGATCCCGCGCGGTGGACCGACGACCCGCGCTTCTCCCGCTATCTCGACGGAGTGCGCGAGCTGAGGGCGCTCGACCCGGCCGCGCTGCCGTGGCCGGAGCTGATCCGGATGCCGCGCAGGGCGCTGGCCGCCGTGCGGCCCGTGGCCGGGCTGCGCATCGACTACCTGCCACGCAGCGGGCTGGCGCTGCTGCGGCTGTTCGCGTCGCTCAAGCTGCTCGGCCGTACGGACCTGTTCGGTGAGCTGGTCGCCGGGGCCCGCACCCGCACCGGCGACGCCAACCGGGCCCTGGAGGAGCTCGCCGAGGAGGCCAGGAGCACCGGCGCGCTCGCCGAGGACCCGCTGCCCGCGGCGTTCCAGGCCAAGCTCACGGAGTTCCTGGCCGAGTACGGTCACCGGGAGGGCGCCAGCCCGATCCTGGTCACGCCGCCGAGCTGGGCCGACGCGCCCGAGACCGTGCTCGACCTGATCAGGGTGCTGGCCGCGGAGCCGCGCCGGCCCGAGTCCGGCGACGACGCGCTGGACCGGCTGCTGGCCCACCCGCGTCTGCGCGGCGCACGCGGGCGGGACAAGATGCTGCGCCGGGTGCGCGCGGCCCGCGCCGGCATCGCCTTCCGGGAGGACAGCCACTTCTATTTCACGCTGCCGCTGCCCGTGCTGCGCCGGTCCCTCGTCGAGATCGGCCGCAGGCTGCGCGACGCCGGCGTGCTCGACGTCGCCGAGGACGTCTTCCACCTGAGGCTGGAGGAGCTGGAGGAGATCGGGGACGTGGCCGCGCTCGGCGACGAGCGGGCCCGGCGGCTGCGTGCGACGGTGACCGCGCGGGCCGCCCGGCGCGCGGAGCTCGCCGGGGTGCGGCTCATCGACCCGCGGGCCGTCTTCCCCGCCCGTGAGACCGCCGGCGCACTGATCACCGGCACCCCGGCGAGCGCCGGCACCGTCACCGGACCGGTCACGGTGGTGCGTGACGCGTCGGAGTTCGGCAAGCTGGCCGGCGGCGACGTGCTGGTCTGCCCCTACACGAACCCGTCGTGGACGCCGTTGTTCCAGCGGGCCGCCGCGGTGGTCGTCGACACCGGCGGCAGCGCCTCTCACGCGGCGATCGTGGCCAGGGAGTACGGCATCCCCGCCGTCATGGGCACCGGAGACGGCACCGCCGTGCTGGCCGACGGGCAGCGGGTGACGGTCGACGGCGGCACCGGCGTGGTCACGGCGGCTGGATAGGATGCCGGAAATGGTCACCGACCACCGCAAGCAGCCGCGCCGCCGCGGTGAGGAGCTCGCCTCCGCCATCCACCGCGCGACGCTCGACGAGCTGGCCGAGAGCGGCTACGCCAAGCTGACCATGGAGCGCGTCGCCGAGCGGGCCCGGGCGAGCAAGGCGTCGCTCTACCGCCGCTGGCCCACCCGCGTCGCCCTGGTCATGGACGCGGTCTACCACGCGCTGCCCGACCTGGCGGACGTCCCCGACACCGGCAGCCTGCGCGGTGACCTGCTGACCCTGCTGCGCGGCACGGCCGACATCCTGGCCGGTCCGATGGGGGAGGCGCTCCGCGGCCTGCTCGCCGAGGCGCTGCGCGACGAGGCCGCCGCGCGCGCCTTCAAGGAGAACTCCCAGGGGGCCGGCCGGAAGATGATGGCCGAGATCGCCCGGCGCGCGGTCGAGCGCGGCGAGATTCCCCCGGAGGCGGCCCTGCCGATCCGCCTCGACACCGGCCAGGCCCTGCTCAGGCAGCACTTCCTCTTCCAGGGCCCGCCCATACCCGACGCGCTGCTCGTCGACATCGTGGACGAGGTCATGGTGCCGCTGCTGACCCGTTAGCGCAGCCCCATCACCGCGGCCATGGTGCGCATGGAGTGGTCGAAGGCCGCGTGCCGGGCCTCGATGGTGTTGTTCAGCTGGCCGAACAGCTCGAAGCTGAGCCATCCGTACATGGCGGTCCAGGACGTGAGCGCGCGGAAGATCAGCTCGTCCGGCACCCCGGCCATGATCATGCGCACGTTGGCCGCGTCCGCCTCGAGCGTGTCAGCGGGGAGCGGGTGGAGCGGGGGCGGGTCGAGGACGCCTGCCTCGTACGCCTCGCGCAGGGTCGCGCCGAGCACGGTCACGTCGCGCACCCGGGCGGCGATCGTGTCCTGCGGCGCCTGGTAGCCGGGCACCGGCGAACCGTAGAGCAGGGCGTACTCGTGCGGGTGGGCCAGCGCCCAGTCGCGCGCGGCATGGCAGGCCGCCAGCCAGCGGCCCAGGAAGTCGTCGCGCGGGCAGGCGGCGTCGGCGCGCTCCACGGCCTCGCCGAGCGCGTTGTAGCCGTCGATGATCAGTGTGGTGAGCAGGTCGTCCCGGCTCGGGAAGTAGCGGTAGATCGCCGAGGACACCATGCCCATCTCGCGGGCGACCGCCCGCAGCGACAGGCCGCCGGCCCCCTCGGTCGCCAGCTGGCGCCGGGCGATGTCGGCGATCTCCCTGGTCAGCTCGGCTCTGACGCGCTCTCGCGCGGTACGGCTCGCTGTCATGCTCGCACGTTACCAGAGCGTGCGCCAGAAACGAGAGCAGTGCTCTTGACGACGCGTGCTCTCTTGAGAGAGCATTGCTCTCATAAGAGAACGGCAATCGCCTCGGAGGTCCCGGTGCTCAACGTCGCCAAGCACGCCAACATGGCACTGATGTTCTTCCTGGAGCTCGGCGTGCTCGCGTCCGCCGGCTACTGGGGGTTCACGCTGAACGCGCACTGGGGCGTGAAGCTGCTCGCCGGGCTCGGCGCGCCCGCGCTGTTCATCGCCGCCTGGGCCCTGTTCGGAGCGGGAGGCGGCGAGAACGCCATCATCCCGCTCACCGGCCTGGCCCGCGCCGTGCTGGAGATCCTCTGGTTCGGCGGCGGCGCGCTGGCGCTCTACGCGGCCGGCGCCGTCCGGCCCGCCATGGCGATGGCCGTCCTCTTCGTCGTCAACGCGGTCCTCCGCATCCTCTGGAAGCAGGTCTGATCATGGGCAAGCACGTCGTCGTGGGCTCCGGCCAGGTCGGCACGCATCTCGCACGCAAGCTCCTGGACCGGGGCCACGAGGTCACCGTGGTGACCCGGTCCGGCACCGGCCCCGAGGGAACCGTCAAGGTGGCCGCCGACGTCGCCGACCGGGACCGCCTCACCGAGATCACCCGGGGCGCGGACGTCCTCTACAACTGCGTCAACCCGCGCTACCACCGCTGGCTTACTGACTGGCCGCCGATGGCGGAGTCGTTCCTGGCCGCGGCCGAGAGCTCCGGCGCGGTGCTGACGATCCTCGGCAACCTCTACCCGTACGGCCCGGTCACCGGCCCCATGACCGAGGACCTGCCCCTCGCCTCCACCAACCCCAAGGCGCGGGTACGGGCCCGCATGTGGGAGGACGCGCTGGCCGCGCACCGGGCCGGCCGGATCCGGGTGACCGAGGTGCGCGGATCCGACTACTTCGGCCCCGGCGCCACCGACCAGTCCTACCTGGGCACCCGGTTCCTCCCGGCGCTCAAGGCGGGCAGGACCGTCCAGGTGGTGTGGCCCCTCGACGTCCCGCACAGCTGGACCTACCTGCCCGACGTCGCCGAGGCGCTGGTCGTCGCCGGGGGCGACGAGCGGGCGTGGGGGCGGCCGTGGCACGTGCCGACGGCGGAGCCGATGACGTTCCGCCAGGTGGGGGAGCGGATGGCGCGGCTGCTCGGCCGCCCCGCGCCGAAGCTGGCCCGGATCCCGTGGCCGGTGATGCGGACGCTCGGCCTCTTCCACCCGATGCTGGGCGAACTGCGGCACATCCGCTACCAGTTCGTCGCGCCGTACGTGCTCGACTCCTCCGCCTTCCAGCGGACGTTCGGGGTCAGGCCCACCCCTGTGGACGAGGCGTTCAAGGCTACGCTCGACGCGTGAGAACTGCCTTGATCGGCCTCGGCGACATCGCGGAGAAGGCCTACCTGCCGGTGCTGGCCGCCCAGCCCGGGCTCGACCTCCAGCTGTGCACCCGCGACCGGGCGACACTGCGCCGCCTCGGCGACGCCTACCGGATCGACCGGCGGTCCGGCACGGTGGAGGAGGTCGTCAAGGCCGGGGTGGACGTCGCGTTCGTGCACGCCGCCACCCCCGCCCACCCCGAGATCGTGCGGACGCTGCTGTCGGCGGGGGTGCACGTGTACGTGGACAAGCCGCTGGCCGACAACCTGGCCGACTGCGAGCGGCTGGCCGCGCTCGCCGAGGCCGAGGGGAGGTCGCTGATGGTCGGCTTCAACCGCCGGTACGCGCCGGGCTACACCGGCCTGGCGGAGCTGCCCCGCCACCTGGTGCTGATGGAGAAGAACCGGGAACGGCAGCCCGGCCCGCCGCGCGAGGTGATCTTCGACGACTTCGTCCACGTCGTCGACACGCTCAGGTTCCTGGCGCCGGGCGAGGTCACCGGCACCCGCTTCCGCACCAGGGTCGTCGGCGGGCTGCTGGAGCACGTCGTGCTGGAGCTGTCCGGCGACGGCTTCACCGCCATCGGGGTGATGAACCGGGCGGGCGGGGTCTCCGAGGAGAGCTGCGAGGTCATGGGCGACGGCGTCAAACGCCGCGTCGTCAACCTCGGCGACGTCGTCGACCACGCGGGCGGCGAGACGCTGCGCCGCCGCCCCGACTGGGTGCCGGTCGCCCGCCAGCGCGGCATCGAGGCGATCTGCCTGGAGTTCCTCGCCGCCGTCGGCGAGGGCCGCCGGGTCACCGCCGACGACGCCCTGGTCACCCACGCGATCTGCGAGGAGATCGTCAGCTCGATCGGCTCATGACCCGGTCCGCCTGCTCGTACATCCGGCTGAACGGCCGGCCGCCGAGCCGGCTGAGCACGGTGAAGCCCTCGGCGTCGCGCAGCGGGCTGGAGGACGAGACGACGCCGGCCACCGCGTCCCCGTGCAGCGCGGGGCCGCCGCTGCCGCCGGCCGCCGCGTGGCAGTTGCGGGTGACCAGCACGCCCGGCCCGTTCTCGGTGCCCTCCACCGCGTCGCCGAGGCAGTGGTACATGCGGTCGCCCGGATACCGCCTGCCCGCCGGATAGCCGAGGAGTTCGAGCCCGCGCAGCCCGGTGCCCCGGCTGGTCGCCAGGGGGCGCAGCCCGGGCCCGATCACGTCCTCCAGCCGGCCCTGCGGCTTGGCCGCCACCCCGACCAGCCCGACGTCGTAGGGGAGCAGGTCGGGCCCGAACGACCGGCCGCGCCAGCGGGACGGCACCCACGTCCGCACCACCGGCCACACGCCGTGGTCCGGCCGGCCCCGGTCGTAGCCGGGCAGGAACGCGAGCTGCTCCAGCATCCGGCCCCCGCTGCGGAGGCAGTGCGCCGCCGTGAGCACCAGGCTCCGGCTGCGCGAGCGCAGCACGGTGCCGCCGCACAGCACCTGCCTGCCCGACGCGCGGTCGCGGCCGACCAGCACCCCGGTGAGCCGCCGCGCGCCCGTGAAGGGCCGCGGCACCGGGGCGTAGCCGAGCCGGTCGCCGTGCGGCGTGAGCACCTTGCGCGCCGGGATGTTCCGCTGCGGGACCTCGGCGGCGCCGGAGGGATCGAGCAGGGCCAGACAGAGCACCAACCTCAACACCCACCTACTTCTAGCAGGTTGTGATCAGTGCCCTGACCTGCGACATCAAGGTTTACCCAATGCTGGTCCGACGGACCGGCCGCCCGGCTCGGGCCGGTCCGCCGGATCGGCTCGTACCCGGGGCTAGGGGTAGAGGCCGCGCATGCGGTGCGCCTCGGCGACGCGGCCGACACCGATGACGTGCGCCGCCTCGCGGAGGGTGAGGTCGCGTTCGGCGGCCACCGACTTGACCTCGCCGTACGCGCTCTCCATCAGGTCGCGCAGCTTGCGCTCGATCTCGGTCTCGGTCCAGGAGCAGGCCTGGATGTTCTGCACCCATTCCAGGTACGAGACGATCACGCCGCCCGCGTTGGCCAGGATGTCGGGCACGATCACGGTGCCGTTGGCGGCCAGGATGCGGTCGGCCTCCGGCGTGGTGGGGCCGTTGGCGCCCTCCACGATCATCCGGGCGCGCACCCGGGGCGCGTTCGCCTCGGTGATCGCGCCCTCCAGCGCGGCCGGGACCAGCACGTCCACGTCCAGCTCCAGCAGCTCGTCCAGGCCGAGCGCGTCGGCGTGCCGGTAGCCGTGGACCTGGCCGGACTCGGCGACGTGGGCCCGCAGGGCGGCGACGTCCAGCCCGCCCGGCGCGTACACCGCTCCCGTCACGTCGGAGACGGCGACGACCTTGCAGCCGGAATCGGCGAGATACTGCGCGGCCCCCGCGCCCACCTTGCCGAAGCCCTGCACCGCCACCGTCACGTCGTCCGGCGAGCGGCCGAGCGCGCACAGGGCGGTGATCTGCACGCCGCGCGAGGTGGCGCCGGCCCGGCCGAGCGAGCCGCCGAGCGGCATCGGCTTGCCGGTGACGACGCCGGGCACCGCGTAGCCGGCGTTCACGCTGTAGGTGTCCATGATCCAGGCCATGGTCTGCTCGTCCGTGCCGACGTCGGGGGCCGGGATGTCCTTCTCCGGGCCGATCAGCGGCAGGATCTCGTTGACGTAGCGGCGGGTGAGCCGTTCGAGCTCGGTGGTGGTGTAGCGGGCCGGGTCCACGGCCACGCCGCCCTTGGCGCCGCCGTACGGGATGCCGACCAGCGCGCACTTCCACGTCATCCACATCGCGAGCGCGGTGACCTCGTGGATGTCGGTGGCGGGATGAAAGCGGATGCCGCCCTTGGCGGGACCGCGCGAGACATTGTGCTGGACCCGGTACCCTTGGACGATGTCCATGCCGCCGCCCTCGCGGCGCACGGGCACCGAGACGGTCAGCGATCGGCGGGGCGTGGCGAGCATCGTGCGGAGCCCGTCGTCGAGCCCCAGCCGTTCGGCGGCGCCGTCGAGCTGGTAGAGAGCGGATGCGAGGGCCTCACGGCCTGCCGTGTGCTGTGCCGGCGTCGTTGACGGCACCATGACAGTCATGGAAGAACTTCCTCCTGTTTTGTACGTCCTTTGTGGGGTAATGGCGCCATTGCCAAAACCCTTTTGGACGTCGTTGTACGGATTATCCTAGATCGGGGGAATAAATAATGTGTGATCCCCAAAAGATCCAAGCTGCCGATCGAGGTGCTTGGAAGCTGCCACTCTGGCAGGCTTGTGGCCCTGAGTGCGCCGATCTGTCGAAGCGGAGGGTGTGATGCCCGCACTGGTGGTCGGGCCGATGTTGCGGTATGTCGATTCTGCCAGCGCCTCGATCTTCGTGGAGACCGATGAGCCCTGCACGGTCGCCGTCGAGGCCGCAGGCACGTCCTACGCGTCGCCGACCTTCACCGTGCACGGCCATCACTACGCGATCGTCGACATCACGGAGCTTTCCCAGAATGTCGACTCCTATTCCGTCACCCTCGACGACACCCGCGTGTGGCCGCTGGAAGGCCGTCCGCCCAGCCGGATCCGGCTCGTCCCGCCCGAGGGGCCGGAGCGGATCATGTTCGGCTCCTGCCGCACGACCGCGCCGCACGAGACGGCCAACATCCTGACCCACGGGTACGACGTGCTGCGCTCCTACGGCTGCCACCTGGCCGAGCCAGGCGACCGGGAGTGGCCCGACCTGCTGCTCCTCCTCGGCGACCAGGTCTACGCCGACAGCCCCTCGCCAGAGATGCTGAAGTTCATCCGCGAGCGCCGCGACACCGAGCCGAAGAACGAGATCGCCGACTTCGAGGAGTACGCCGAGCTCTACCGCATGGCGTGGACCGACCCGGACATCCAGTGGCTCCTGTCGACCGTGCCCAGCGCGATGATCTTCGACGACCACGACCTGCGCGACGACTGGAACACCTCCAAGACCTGGCGCGAGCAGATGGCCGAGACCAGATGGTGGAGCCGCCGGGTGGTCGCCGGGCTCGGCGCGTACTGGATCTACCAGCACCTCGGCAACCTCTCCCCGCAGGAGCGCGCCGCCGACCCGCTGCTGCGCAAGCTTCTCGAAAGCGGCGGCGACGGCGCGGCCGAGCTCGACGCGTTCGCCTCGCAGGCCGACGCCGAACCGAGCAGCAACCGCTGGAGCTACTCCCGTGAGCTCGGCCACTCGCGCCTCATCATGATCGACACCAGGTGCGCCAGACAGCTCACCCCGGGCGACCGGCGCATGCTCGACCCCGTCGAGTGGGCCTGGCTGGAGGAGGAGGTCGCCAAGCCGGCCGAGCGCCTGATCATCGGCTCGTCCATCCCGTTCCTGCTCCCCGAGGGCGTGCACGGGGTGCAGAACTGGAACGAGGCCCTGTGCGACGGCGCCTGGGGCCGCACGGTGGCCAAGCTGTCCGAGAAGTTCCGCCAGGCCGTCGACCTGGAGCACTGGGCGGCCTTCCGGCGCTCCTTCGAGGACCTGTCGAAGCTGCTGGTCCAGCTGGGCACGCCGGTGCTCATCCTCTCCGGCGACGTGCACTACTCCTACGTCGCCAAGTCGCGCGGCGGCCCGATCTACCAGATCGTCTGCTCGCCGATCCGCAACCCGCTCAGCCGCGTGCTGCGCTGGGCCAACGTGTTCACCCAGTTCGGCATCGCCACGCTGATCGGGGGCCTGCTGGCCCGATCGGCGCGGCTGCCGAAGCCGCCCTTCCGATGGAAGATCATCAAGGGCCCGTGGTTCCAGAACGCGATCGCCACGCTCACCTTCCCCGGGGCCGAGGCCACCTGGTACGAGTCCACGGGCGAGGACGTGCGGAAGATCGACACCGTCCGGCTCGACTGACCGCCGGGCCCGCGTACCGTCGGGTGCGCGGGCCCGGGCGGCGTCAGCGCAGGGCGTCGATCGTCTCGGCGAGCCGGTCGAGGGCCCAGAGGAGGTCCTCCTCGGAGATGACGATCGGCGGCGCGAGCCGGATCGTCGACCCGTGCGTGTCCTTGGCCAGCACGCCGCGCGCCATCAGCGCCTCCGACACCTGACGGCCGGTGGCGAGCGACGGGTCGACGTCCACGCCGGCCCACAGGCCGCGCCCGCGCACCGTCACCACGCCGTGGCCGACCAGCCCGCGCAGCCGCTCGTGCATGATCGCGCCCAGCTCGGCGGCCCTGGCCTGGAACTCGCCGGTCCGCAGGATCTCCACCACCGCGTTGCCGACCGCGCAGGCCAGCGGGTTGCCGCCGAACGTGGACCCGTGCTGCCCCGGCTTGATCACGCCCAGCACGTCCTCGTCGGCCGCGATCGCCGACACCGGCACCACGCCGCCGCCGAGCGCCTTGCCCAGCACGTAGACGTCCGGCACCACGTCCTCGTGGTCGCAGGCGAAGGTCCTGCCGGTACGGCCGAGCCCCGACTGGATCTCGTCGGCGATCATCAGCACGTTCTGCTCCGTGCAGATCTCCCGTACCTGGGTGAGGTAGCCGTCCGGCGGCACCAGCACCCCGGCCTCGCCCTGGATCGGCTCGACCAGCACCGCGACCGTGTTGTCGTCGATGGCCGAGCGGATCGCGTCGGCGGAGCCGTACTTCACGACCGTGAAGCCCGGGGTGTAGGGGCCGTAGTCGGCGCGGGCGTCGGGATCGGTGGAGAAGCTGACGATCGTGGTGGTGCGGCCGTGGAAGTTGTCCTCCATCACCACGATGTTGGCCTTGTCGCGCTCGACGCCCTTGACCAGGTAGCCCCACTTGCGGGCGACCTTGATCGCGGTCTCCACGGCCTCGGCGCCGGTGTTCATCGGCAGGATCATGTCCTTGCCGGTCAGGTCGGCCAGCCCGGCGCAGAACGCGGCGAACTGGTCGTGGTAGAAGGCCCGGCTGGTCAGCGTCAGGTTCCTCAGCTGCTCCTGGGCCGCCGCGAGGATCTTCTCGTTGCCGTGGCCGAAGTTGAGCGACGAGTAGCCGGACAGGAAGTCCAGGTAGCGCTTGCCCTCCACGTCGGTCACCCAGGCGCCGTGGGCCTCGTGCAGCACCACGGGCAGCGGATGGTAGTTGTGCGCGCTGCGGCGCTCGCTTATCTTGATCAGCTCTGCGCTGGTGGTCATGTCAGTTCTCCCCCCTGATCTCGAGTGTGCAGCACTTGGGGCCGCCACCCGCCTTGCGCAGCTCCGACAGGTCGACCGGAACCACCTCGTACCCCCGCCTCTTGAGCTCAAGCTGCAGGTCACCCGCCTCGGCGTTGATCACCACGTTGACGCCGTCGCTGACCGCGTTGAGCCCGAGCACGGAGGCGTCCGCCTCGGTGGCGAGCACCGCGTCGGGGAACATCCGGCGCAGCACCTCGCGGCTGCCTTCGGAGAAGGCCTCGGGGTAGTAGGCGACGTTGCGCCCGTCGAGCGGGAACAGCGCCGTGTCGAGGTGGTAGAACCGCGGGTCCACCAGCCGCAGCGAGATCATCGGGCGGCCCAGGAACTCCTGCGCCTCATGATGGGCGGCCACCCGGGTGCGGAAGCCGGTGCCGGCCAGGATGACCTCGTCCATGGTGAGGAAGTCGCCCTCGCCCTCGTTGACGTGCTCGGGCTCCAGCGTGGGGTAGCCACGCTCGGCGAACCAGCGCAGGTAGGCCGGGCCCTCCGCGGCCCGCTGCGGGAACGCGAAGCGGGCGCCGTACACGCGCCCGCCGACGACCAGCGCGCCGTTGGCCGCGAAGACCATGTCGGGCAGGCCTTCGACCGGCTCGATCAGGCTCACCTCGTGACCGAGGCTCTCGTAAGCCGTTTTGAGGCCCTCCCACTGCCGGATCGCCACGGCGCGGTCAGCGCCGGCCGCGGGATCCATCCACGGATTGATCGCGTACTCGACCGCGAAGTGCTCCGGGGGGCACATGAGAAAGCGCTTGGGCATGCACGACTCCGTCGTCTTCAACCAGGGTGTTTCCCCACGTCAGGGGACGAGCACAGCCTAGGAACGGCTGCCACGCAGCGGGAAGGGGGCGCGGTTGCGCGCAGGCGCGGGTTCGTTGCGCGTATCAGCCCGGGACATGCGATTCGTTGCGCTTGTCCGGCAAGGTGGTGCCCGGAGGGCTGTCGACCAGTCTCGACAGCACGATCGAGCTCTTCGTCCGCACCACGAACGGCTCCGCGGCGATGCGCTCGATCACCCGCTCCACGTGCCGCACGTCCGTCGCCCTGATGTGCAGCAGAGCGTCGGCCTCGCCGGTGATCGTGGCCGCGCCCACCACCTCCGGGTAGCGGGCCACGGCCAGCGCGATGTCGGACGGCTTCGTCTTGCCCTGGCAGAACAGCTCGACGTACGCCTCGGTGGTCCAGCCGAGCGCGGCCGGCGCGACCATGGCGCTGAACCCGGTGATCGCGCCGCTCTCGCGCAGCCGGTCGACCCGCCGCTTCACCGCCGACGCGCTCAGCCCGATCTCGTGCCCGATCTCGGCATAGGTCGCGCGGGCGTCCTCGACGAGCGCGGCGATGATGTCACGATCCAGCCGGTCCAGTTCCACGCGCTCTGTATATCGCCAACGCCCGGTGGCGCGCGACGATCTAATCGGGGCAAACTGGCCCCTTCGGCAAGGCACGGGGAGTTGGCGAGTGATGAGCAGAGGGACGTTCCCTGACGGGTTCGTGTGGGGGGTCTCGACGTCCGCGTACCAGATCGAGGGCGCGAAGGCGGAGGACGGGCGGGGACCCTCCATCTGGGACGCCTTCTCCGACGCGCAGGACGCCTGCGACCACTACCACCGCTACCCCGACGACGTGCGGCTGATGAAGGACCTCGGGACCGGCGCCTACCGGTTCTCGGTGAGCTGGCCGCGGGTGCAGCCCGACGGCTCTGGCCGGCCGAACGCGGCCGGGCTCGACTTCTACGAGCGGCTCGTCGACGAGCTGCTGGCGGCCGGCATCACCCCGTACGCGACCCTCTACCACTGGGATCTGCCGCAGGCGCTGGAGGACCGGGGCGGCTGGCCGGAGCGCGACACCGCCCTGCGCTTCGCCGACTACGTGCGGGCCGTGCACGAGCGGCTCGGCGACCGGGTGCACACCTGGTTCACCATGAACGAGCCGTGGGTGGCCGCCTTCCTCGGCTACGGCTCCGGGGTGCACGCGCCGGGGCGCAGGTCGCCCGCCGACGCCTTCCGCGCCGCCCACCACATGCTGCTCGGGCACGGGCTGGCCGCCTCGGGGCTGCGCTCGGCCGGCGCGGCCAGGGTCGGCGCGGTGCTCAACTTCGCCCCCGTCATGACCCCCGGCCAGGTCACCGACCCGGGCAGGGAGCTGTCGGAGGAGGACGCCGACGCGGTCGCCAGGATCGACGAGCTGACCCACGGCCAGTTCCTGGAACCCATGCTGCGCGGCCGCTACCCCGCTCGGCTGCTCAAGGTCGTGGAGTCCGCCGCCGGGCTCGGCCACGTCCACGACGGCGACCTGGCCGCCATCGCCCAGCCGCTCGACCTGCTCGGCGTCAACTACTACGCGCCCAGCGTGGTGCGCGCCCAGCCGGGCGAGCCCGCAGACCCCGCCTACCCGGGCAGCGACGGCGTCCTGTTCTGCACCGTGCCGACCGCGGTGACCGCGATGGGCTGGCCGATCGTGCCCGGCGCGCTCACCGTGCTGCTGCGCCGCCTGGCCCGCGAGTACCCGGACCAGGAACTGATGATCACCGAGAACGGGGCCGACTTCGCCGACACCGTGACCGGCGACGGCATCCACGACGTGGACCGCGTCAGCTTCGTCGAGGAGCACCTGCGGGCCCTGCTCACCGCCGTCGACGAGGGCGCCAAGGTCCGCGGCTACCTGCTCTGGTCGCTGCTCGACTGCCACGAGTGGGCCGACGGCTACCAGCGCAAGTTCGGCATCGTGCACGTCGACTTCGCCACCCAGCGGCGCCGGCTGAAGGACAGCGCCCTGTGGTACCGCGACGTGGTGCGCCGCAACGGCCTCGCCCACGGCCGGCCCAAACGTCCCACCCTGGAGACCGTCGCCGCCCGCGCCAAGGTCTCCCGCGCCACCGTCTCCCGCGTCGTCAACGGCGACGCGGCCGTCAGCCCCGAGGTGCGCGAGAGCGTCCTGCTCGCCGTCAAGGAGCTGGGCTACGTGCCCAACGCGGCCGCCCGCAGCCTCGCCACCCGCCGCACCGACACGGTCGCCCTCGTCATGTCCATCCCGCGCCAGGACGACGCGCTCACCGCCGCCGTCGTCCAGTACGTCACCAGCGTCCTGGAAGGGGCAGGCAAGCAGATCACGCTCATGCTCGCCGACACCTCCGAGAGCCACCGCCGCATCGTCCGGCATGTCGAGGCCCGGCTGGCCGACGGCGTGGTGCTGCTCCCGACGGACGGGGCCGACCCGCTCGCCGAGCGGCTGGCCCGCACCGACGTGCCGCTCGTCCTGCTCGGCAGGCCCACGATCAACTCGCTGGTGCCGTACGTGGACGCCGACAACGCCGGGGGCGCCGCCGCGGCCACGGAGCATCTGCTGCGGCAGGGACGGCAGCGCATCGGCCTCATCTGCGGACCCACCCACCTGGTCGCCGTCCAGGACCGGATGGCCGGGCACCGGGACGCCCTGCAGCGGGCCGGCCGGCTGCCGCACGTCGCGCTGGCCGGCGACACCGCCGAGTCCGGCGCGGCGGCGCTCACCCGGCTGCTGGCCGACGACCGCCGGCTGGACGCCGTCCTCGCCACCTCCGACCACCTGGCCGTCGGCGCGCTCAGGGCCGCGGCCGAGGCCGGGCGGCGGGTGCCGGACGACCTGGCGGTGGTGGGCTTCGGCGACATCGAGGCGGCCGCGTACACCACCCCCGCGCTGACCACCGTGCGGACGCCCGCCTCCGACCAGGCCATGGCGCTGGCCCGGCTGATGCTGTCCCGGCTGGAAGGCCGCCACGCGACCCCGGTGGTGCTGCCGGTCCGGATGGTGCTGCGATCCAGCGGCTGACCGGGCGGGCGGCGGTTAGCATCGAAGGACAGCGTCGCCTGGAGGCCCGATGCGCTTGTTCCGCCGCCGTCCCGCGGAGCCCGACGAGCCCGCGCAGGTCACCCGCATCGCACCCACGGTCGCGTACGACGGCGACCTCTACCACCTGCCCGACTGGGCGGCGCGCCGCGACGCCGAACGCGAGCTGGGCCGGCGGCACGCCGCCGACGGCCAGATCGACACGCTCACCCTGCAGACCGGCAGCGTGCCCCGCTTCCACGAGCTGGAGGACCAGCGGCTAGAGGAGCTGGCCCGCATCGAGGACCTGACCGAACGGGAGCTGCAGCAGGCGCTGGCCGCGCTCGAAGGGCAGAAGATCAGGCTGGCCGAGTCGCAGCGGGCCTTCTCCGCCGCCCGCGCGGCCGTCGACGACACCCGGCCGCGCGTCGCCGAGCTGGAGCAGCCCAGCCGCCGTCCCGGCGACGGCCGCCCCAGCTCGATCGCGATCTCCGGCAGCCGGTGGCCGGTCGTGCGCCGCTGGCTGCCCGCCGCGCTGCTGCTGCTCCTGCTGGTGATCGTCGAGGTGCCGATCCTCTACCAGGTGATCCTCGACTGGGGCGACAGCGTCGCGATGACCGCGCTGCTTGCCGCGGGCGCCGCCCTCATCATGCTGGTCGCGCCGCACATGTACGGGCGCGCGTTCCGGTCCTGGCAGGAGCACGGCGGCTCGGCCAAGGGGCGCTGGCTGCTCGTCGCCGTGGCGCTGGTGTGGCTGGGCTTCATCGTGGCGGTCGCCGTGCTGCGGCGCGACGCGCTGGTCCGGCCCCTGGTCGTGGACGGGGAGGAGATCGGGCCCACCGCCGAAGGGGTCGGCACGCTGCCCACCATGGTGCTGCTGCTGGCCCTGCTGATCGCCACCGCGCTGATCGCCGCCGACCTGGGGCGGCGGATGCACAACCCGAACGACCGGATGTTACGGGAGCTGCGCGCCAAGCTGGACGCCGAGTCCCGGGCGCTCGCGGTCGCGCAAGGGGTCTACCAGCAGGACACCGGCTACGCCGAGAGCATCGCCCAGTACGTGCGCGCCGCCGACCGCCGGCTGGCCGGCCGGACCCGGCAGCTCGACCGCGGCTTCGACAGCCTGGCCACCGCCTACCTGGGCGGCGTGGTCGAAGGGCTGCGGGACCCGGAGGCGGCGAGCTGGGCCGAACGCATCGTGGCCCGGCGCCGCGCGACCCCAGGCCGCCAGAGCCAGTGAGAGGCCGGGGCCCGTCCCCTGGGCGGACGGACCCCGGCCGCTCGCCCTGCCCCGGCCCTCCCGGAGGCCGGGGGAGGGCGGGAGCAGGCGCTAGTTGGTGGAGAAGGTGAACCAGTTGACGTTGACGAAGTCGGCCGGCTGGCCGCTGCTGAACGTCAGGTAGACGGTGTGCTTGCCGGTCGTCGGCGTGATGTTCGCCGGGATCGTCCGCCAGCTCTGCCAGCCGCCGGTGTTCGCCAGCGCGAAGTCGCCGATCGGCGGGGCGGTCGGGCTGCCGAGCCGCACCTGGACGAGCCCGCTCACCCCGCCCCCCGCGCCGGACGCCACCCGGGCCTTGAACTGCCGAGCGGCCGTCGAGCCGAAGTCGACGTCGTCATAGCGGAGCCAGTCGCCGTTGCGGATGGCGCCGATGTTCTGCCCGCCGCCGGTGTCGGTGGTGGTCTCGGTGATGGTTCCCGACTGGGCGCTGTAGCGCTCGGCCTGGATGGTGGAGCGCGCGTCGAACCCGTCACCGGGCGGCGGGTCGGTCGGCGGCGGGTCGGTCGGGGTCGTGCCGCTCTGCCACACGGCCACGTAGTCGACCAGCATCGGCCGGCCGGGCACGGTCGCGGCGGTCGGCGTGCCGAAGCCCGCCACGCCGTTCGGGAAGGCGCCGCCCATGGCCACGTTGAGCAGCAGGAAGTAGCCGGCATGGCCGGTCATGTTGCTCCACGTGGTGGCGTCGAACTGCGACTGGCTCAGGCTGTGGAACAGCTGCCCGTCGACGTACCAGCGCAGCTGGTTGGGGCTGGTGCTGCGGTCCCACTCGAAGCGGTAGGTGTGGAAGGCCGACTGGCAGCTCGCGCCGGGGCAGGAGCGGCTGGCGCCCAGGCCCTGGGTCTCGTTGCACGGGCCGCCGGGGTTGACGCCGCAGTGGAGCACGGCCCAGACGGTGTTGAGCCCGTTGACGTTCTCCATGATGTCGAACTCGCCGATGGCCGGCCAGTTCCAGTAGTTGCCCCGGTAGGGGGAGCCGAGTGCCCAGAACGCCGGCCAGTAGCCGAGCGCGGCGTCGCCGGTGACGTTCGGCATCTGGATGCGGCCCTCGATGCGCAGGATGCGTCCGTCGGCGGGCTTGAAGTCGCCGCGCCGGGTCTCGATGCGGGCCGAGGTCCACTCGCCGTTGGAGGCGCGCAGCGGGGTGATGCGCAGGTTGCCGGAGCCGTCGAGGCTCAGGTTGGCGGGGTTGGACGTGTAGTTCTGGATCTCACCGGTGCCCCAGTTGCCGGGGCCGCCCGGGTAGCCGTGGCCGGTGTCGATGATCCAGTTGCTGGACGAGGGGAGCGAGCCCGACGAGCCGTTGAAGTCGTCGGCCCAGACCAGCGACCAGCCTGACGGGGTGGCGGGGACGGACGCCGCGGCGCTCGTGGCGGCCTGGACGAGCAGGCCGGCTAAGGCGGCCAGCGCTGCGGCGACCGCGGCGATCCGGCGGCGCGCCCGGGACGGTGGTGATGTCATCACTGCTCCTGGGGGGAAGGGAGACCGATGGAGAGAGCGCTCTCACGCCGAACGAAAACACACTCCCTTACCCGTTGTCAACAATCCGCACCACAAGCGGGTCGCGAGAGTGAAAGCCCTCCGGGCCCTTGGAGAGAGCGCTCTCCTTAAAGGAGGTCGGCGGACGTCGCCCCGGCCGCCTCGAACGCCTCTCTCCAGAACGCCTCCAGCGACGGGAACCGGTCCGGGTCGGACGTCCGCTCCCGCAGGAACCCGTGCACCGTCACCGCGTACCCGTCCATGCCCGGCAGCAGGCCCGCCCGGCGCAGCTCCTCCACCTTCCGCTTCCGCGCCTCCTCGGCCAGGTCCAGCCGGTTGATGTTCAACTCGCCGCGGTTGTTGCTCAGGTCGCTGAACACGATCAGCCGGTGCTCCCTGTCCGGCAGCCGCCGCGCGGTCATCTGCTTCACCGCGTACCGCAACGCCCCCAGCACGTCCGATCCCTCGCCCTCGGTCGGGCAGTCGAACAACCGCACCGCCCGGGGCACCACCTCCTTCGTCCGGTGCGCCCGTACCCGCTCCTCGACCACCGGGTTGTCGTTCGGGTTCTCCGCCCGGCCGGCGGCCACGGTGACCGGGTCCTCCCGGCACGAACTGCTCTCCGACGCCCCGGTGACGGCCGCGAACCCCACCCAGTCGCATCCCTGGACGAACTCGGGCAGCTTCGACGTCACGTCCGCGCGGGACGTGGCGGGCTCCGCGTAGGTCGTGGAGTCCACCACCACCCCGCACACCGCCCCGGCCTCCGTCCCGCACCCCGCCACGCCACTGGCCACCAGCGCCACCACCCCGAGCACGGCCACCCCGCGCCTGCCGGTCCCTGCCAACGCCGCTCCCACCCCGAGGACGGCCGCCCCGCGCCTGCCGCTCGCTACCAACGCCGCTCCTCTTCTTCGCCGCCCCTGCCGGACGGGTCCGTACGTGGTGTGCCGGGGTACGGCGTCGCGCTCGGATCCCCGAACGCGTCCCGCCACGAGTAGGTCCGCCGCCTTCCCGCGGGCCTGGTGGCGCGGTCCTGATCGGGGATGGACTCGGCTTCTCCCGGCCCGGGCGCGGCCCCGTTGGCGCGGTCCTCTGGTTCGGGGTCGGGTGGGGGCTCGGCTGCTTCTGGTTCGGGCGCGGGCCCTGTGGGGCGGTCCTGGTCGGGTGGGGGCTCGGCTGCTTCTGGTTCGGGCGCGGGCCCTGTGGGGCGGTCCCGGGCGGGTGGGGGGTCGGTGACTTCTTCCGGTTCGGGTGGGGGCGTGGAACGGGCGGCTTCTTCTGGTTCGGGGGCGTTGCCTGCCGGGGGCGTCAGGTCGGTGGTCTCTTCCGGTCCTGACGCGACCTCGGCGGTGCGGTCCTGACCGGGCGGGTGGTCCTCTATATGGGGGGTTCGGGTGTCGGAGGAGGGGTGACGGTCCGGTGAGGCGTCGGCGGGCGTCTCGTTCTCCGTACGAGGGATGCCGGGGTCCGTCGGCCACGGGGTCGGGTGAGCGTCGGCCAGGGACTGCCGACCGGTGGCCGTCTCGTCCTCCCGGGACTCCGGGGCGGTGGGGCGGGGAGGATCGAGGGACGGCAGGCGGAGGGCCCGGGGCAGTTCGTGAGGGAGGACCTGGGTGTGCCAGGCCTCGACCCTGGCTGCCACCTCGCGCCGGATCCGGCCCAGTTCCTCGCGCCCGGAGATCCCCAGCCGGGTGTCGGCGGTGGGTTCCACGGCGATGACCTCGCCCTGCCAGAGCGGCGGGATCTCCTCCCTGCGCGGGTGGGTCTCCATGACGCCGCTCCGGTAGGCGGCGATGAGCTGCTCGGCCCTGGCGTGCACCGCCGCCACCTCGTGGTCGTGCTCGATCAGCGCGTTCTCCCACTCGTGGGCGTACTGCTCGATGCGCGCCCCGGCGCGCTGCACGCTCTCCTGGCTCTCCCGCACGGCTTCCCGCCGCCGCGCCTCCTCCCGCCGCCACCTGGCCTCCGCGATGGAGATGAACGGGTTCTCCTCGTCGAACGGGGAAGGCGGCTGACCCGCTGGGAAGCTCTGTTCACCGGCGCCGGTGGGCGGGTGGTCCTGGCCAGGGCCTGTCGCTGGGCGGCTCTGCTCGGCGAGGTCGCTCGGTGAGCCGCTGCGCCCGCCGGTGTCGGCCGGTGAGCCGCTCCGCCCACCGGGGCCGGCGTGAGAGGGAGGCGGGTGGCCGTTGGGCGGGGGGTGGGGGAGGAGGTCGGTGCGGGAGAGCTCCAGGTGGATCGCCGCCTGTGCGGCCAGGGCCCGCTCCAGTAACTCGCCGCGCCGGGCCGCCAGCCGCCGCCCCGCCTCGGTGATCTGCTCGCGGGCATGGGCGCGTACCTCGGCGACGAACGCGGGCCGGCCTTCGGGGTCGGTGAACGTCGTCAGCGGGTGTCTCCGGGCGTCACGCATGCCCTGCCGGCGCGCCTCCTCGCGCTCGGCCAGCGGGTCGCCCCGCTTGAACAGCCGCGACAGGAACGCCATCCGCGTCTCCCGGCTTCCGAGTGTGCCTGGATCCCCAGCCTAAACGCTCTCCCGGCGGAACCCGGGGCCACGCCGGGAACGCGAAAGGCGGGGCCGGGATCGGCCCCGCCTCTCGCGTCACAGAAATCAGGCTTTCTCGGCCTCGCCGGTGGCCTGCTCCAGCGCGTCCTCGGGGGACTGCTCCAGGTCCTGCTCGGCGTCGGCGGCGGCCTGGGCCGACGCCTTGTCCAGGCGGACCCAGCTCGTCACGCTCTCGACGGCGAACAGCACGAACAGGTAGGCCGTCAGCGCCGCCAGCACGGGCGTGAGCACGCCCAGCGCGGCGCCCGCGCCGATGATGAGGAGCCGCAGCTCCCAGCCGAGCCCGGCGTAGAACACCCAGGCCGGCGGCCAGATGCTCTGGCGGGTGCGGTAGACGGTGTCGTAGGTGTGGTAGCCGACCACGTACACCAGCACGAACAGCAGCCACTTCGGCGCCCCGGCCGCGAGACCCACCACGATCATGGAGAGGAACTCGGCGGCGCGCAGCAGCGGCGGCGTGAGCCAGTCGAAGCGGCCCAGGTGGTCGCGCGGCGCGGTCGGCAGCACCAGCAGGAGCACGATCAGCGCCGGCACCAGCATCGTGAAGCCCGGCTGGACCAGCCCGGTCACGGTGACGGCGATGACGGCGAGCAGCGCGGCCAGCGTGGCGGGGACCGGCGGCAGGCCCTTGCCGAGCTTGCCGGCGAGGACGTGGACGAGGGGGCCGTCGTCGCGGTAGGCGAGCAGACGGGCGGTCTGGATGCGCCGGCGCTCCTCGTCAGGGTCTGGCGTGGGGGTGGCGGCGGCCTGCGGCTGAGTGATCATGCGAGCGACCTCATGAGGCGTCCGGTGAGGGTGTAGACGGCGGCGACGGAGCCCCAGATCACCAGCGTGAGGAAGGTAATGCGGGCGTCGAAGAGCGCAGCGGTGATCGCGATGGCCGCGAACCGCTCGCCGATGGGGAACACGATCATTTTACGCGCCCAGTGGACCGCGCGGTACTTGCCGGCCTTGCCCCACATCTTGAGCACGCGGCGTACGCCCCGGCTGGTCTCCACCTTGCGGCGTTCGAGTGCCAGGCGCAGCTCGCGGTCGTCGGGGGCGTCGAGCGGCAGGGTCGGCAGCTTGGCGGGCGGCTTGCGGCGGCTGGAGATGCCGAAGGAGAAGTCGAGCAGGTGGCGCACGGACTGGAGACCGAGGGCCGCCAGCGCGAAGATCCAGATGTCGTCGCCGCCGTTTCCCGCGACCACCCAGCCCACGGCGAGACCGGCGAAGACCACGTACTCCTTGAACCGGTCGAACGTGGCGTCGAGCCACGCTCCCAGCACCCCGAACTTGCGGGCGTAGCGGGCCACCTGGCCGTCGACGCAGTCGAACACGAAGGCGAAGTAGATCAGCAGGCCGCCGGCGATCATCCACGGCCGCTGGCCGGTGGCGAAGCAGACGGCGGCGGCGACGCCGAGCGCGATCGAGATGAGCGTCACCTGGTTGGGCGTCAGCCCACGCCGGGCCGCCCAGCGGGCGATGAACCGGGAGTAGGTGGAGACGAAGTAGGTGGTGAAGAAGCCGTCGGCGCCCTTGACCGCATTGTTGAGCCGGGCGCGGTCCTCGTCGATGCCGGACATCTCGACGGCGGCCTCGTTGGCCTCCTCCTGGGAGGTGACGCGGCGGTAGAACAGGTCGCGGCGGCCCCGGATGCCGACCGACACGCCCTTGCGCACCAGGCCGAAGGCGATGAGCTGGACCAGGTCGTCGTCGGCGCCGAAGGCGGGGGCCATCTCGGCCAGCTCGCGGCAGGTCTCGGCGAGGAGCGGCGCGTTGCGCGCGCTGATGTAGACGGGGCCGAGCAGCACGGCGTTGGGCCGGGTCACCATGTGGGTGGCGGTGCCGACCGAGACGATCCTGGTCTTGCCGATGCGGGAGCGGACGGGCAGGCCCTCCAGGCGGTTCATGCCGATCTCGGGCTCTGCCTCCGTGATCGGCACGTACCCGTTGAGCTGGTCGTCCTGCGCGTCGACGTTCTCGTGGAACTCCTCGCCCTCCTCGTCCGTCACCGGGCGCGGCTCCTTGGCGACGAGGACCAGCGCGCCGCGCTTGGTCTTGTTGATCTGATAGATCAGCTCGTCGTGGACGACCGAGTTATCCGGGATCAGGAACAGGGGCTCGGTCGCGGAATCCGCGACCTCCGCCAGGGAGCGCAGGGCGGCGGCCACGTCGGCGGAATCGATCGTGGCGGGCCTCGGATCCATGGAGAGGACCTGGCTGCGCAGTCGCTCCTCGACGGTGGGATTGCCG
Source organism: Nonomuraea sp. NPDC048826 (assembly GCF_043198225.1). Classification (NCBI taxonomy): domain Bacteria; kingdom Bacillati; phylum Actinomycetota; class Actinomycetes; order Streptosporangiales; family Streptosporangiaceae; genus Nonomuraea; species Nonomuraea sp. NPDC048826. The sequence continues at coordinate 396,503 of NZ_JBICUQ010000003.1, forward strand.
GGGAGTGCGGCGAGCCTCAAACCGGTCGGAGCGGTGTCGGGGCCGGGCGAGGAGCCCAGCAGGACCACGCGGGTCATGACTACCTTTCGAGGCGGTGACGGGGGTTGGAACAACGGGCAATCTGGATCAGGCGTCAAAGTCTAGTGACGGTTGCGGAAAGTCGCGTCACACCACCTTGGGTGTAGCGCGAAGTGTCGTCAGTTTGATACGGCCATAGGATGGGTGAGTGAGTCTCTACCGTGACGAGGGCGTGGTGTTGCGCACCCAAAAGCTCGGCGAAGCCGACCGCATCGTCACGGTTCTGGCCAAGCGCACGGGCAAGATCCGGGCGGTCGCCAAGGGCGTGCGCCGCACCACCTCGCGCTTCGGCGCCCGGCTTGAGCCGTTCACCCACGTCGACCTGCAGCTTCACACGGGCCGTACGCTCGACGTGGTCACCCAGGCGGAGACCATCAGGCCGTACGGCGAGTCGCTGGCGAGCGACTACCCGCGCTACACCGCGGGCTCGGCGATGCTGGAGACCGCCGACCGGCTGACCCACGGCGAGAAGGAGCCGGCGCTGCGGCAGTTCCTGCTGCTGGTGGGCGGGCTGCGCACGCTCGCCGAGGGCGGTCACGAGCCCCGGCTGGTGCTCGACGCCTACTTCCTGCGCTCGCTGGCGGTCGCCGGGTACGCGCCCGCGCTGGAGGCGTGCGCCAAGTGCCGCGCGCCCGCGATCCGGGCGTTCGCCATCGTGGCGGGCGGCGTGGTGTGCGGGGCGTGCCGGCCCGCCGGCGCGGCGGTGCCCGCGGGCGAGACGATCGGCCTGATGACGGCGCTGCTGCGCGGCGACTGGGCGACGGCCGACGCGTCGGAGTCGCGCCACCGCAGCGAGTGCAGCGGCCTTGTCGCCGCCTACCTGCAATGGCACCTCGAACACGGGATACGCTCGCTCCGCCACGTAGAAAGGGAGCCTGTGTGAACGTCCGCCCGCCGACACCCCACCCGTCCGGCGCCACCCCGCCGCCGATCCCGGGCGAGCTGGTGCCCCGCCACGTGGCCATCGTGATGGACGGCAACGGCAGGTGGGCCAAGGCCCGCGGGCTGCCCCGCACCGAAGGCCACAAAGCGGGTGAGTCATCGCTGTTCGACGTCATCGAGGGCGCTCTGGAGCTGGGCATCCCCTACCTGAGCGCCTACGCGTTCTCGACGGAGAACTGGAAGCGCTCGCCCGACGAGGTGCGCTTCCTCATGGGCTTCAACCGCGACGTGATCCGCCGCCGGCGCGACGAGCTGCACGCGATGGGCGTGCGGGTGCGCTGGGCGGGCCGGCCGGGCCGGCTGTGGAAGAGCGTGATCTCCGAGCTGCAGTCCGCCGAGGAGATGACCCGCGGCAACAGCAAGCTGACCCTGCAGTTCTGCGTCAACTACGGCGGCCAGGCCGAGATCGTCGACGCGGCGCTGAGGCTGGCCGACGACATCAAGGCGGGCCGGGTCAAGCCGTCCAAGGTCACCGAGAAGGTCTTCGCCCGCTATCTCGACGAGCCCGAGATCCCGGCGGTCGATCTGTTCGTCCGCTCGTCGGGCGAGCAGCGGTTCTCCAACTTCCTGCTGTGGCAGTCGGCCTACGCGGAGATGGTGTTCCTCGACCGGCTCTGGCCCGACTTCGACCGCAGAGACCTGTGGGAGGCGTGCGAGATCTACGCCAAGCGCGACCGGCGTTACGGCGGCGCCCTGCCCAACCCGGTCTAGCGGGCGGCCGGGCGGGGAACCTCTTCTCGCATGCGGCGACTGGCCTGGCACACCGCTCTCATCATCGGGGCCTACTACGCGGTGCCTCTGGGGGAGGATCAGCCCGACTGGGTGCGGGTGCTGCGCCTGCTCGGCGTGCTCGCCGGGCTCGCGCTGGTGGGCTGGAGCGTCGCCAGGGAGATGGGGCGCGAATCGGGAGGCGAGGAGGGCCGCCTGACCACGCCCCGCCTGGGGCTGATCACCGTGGCCGGGGTGGTCCTGTTCGCGCTCGCCGACTACGGCGTGGCCTCCTGGCGCGCGGAGGAGTTCGCGGGCCTGGAGACCAGGACCGACGCGCTCTACTTCGCGGTCGCCACGCTGTCCACGGTCGGCTTCGGCGACGTGCACGCGCAGGGGCAGTGGGCCAGGGCGCTGGTGCTGGCGCAGATGACGTTCAACGTGGTCGTGCTGGCCGGCGCCGCGACCCTGCTGGCCCGCAGGTGGAAGGCCGATCAGGCGCGGCGGCGGGCGCGGTAGGCGGCGACGTGCATGCGGTTGCCGCAGGTGCGGCTGTCGCAGTAGACGCGGCTGCGGTTGCGTGACTCGTCGACGAACACGTGGTCGCAGTCGGGTGCCGCGCAGGTGCGCAGCCGCTCCCACTCGCCCTCGACCAGCAGGTGGGCCAGGGCGACCCCGCAGTCGGCGGCCAGGTGCTCGGCCAGCGTCGCGTCGGGGGCGAAGTAGTGGACGTGCAGCGGATGGCCGTCGTGCTCGGTCAGCCGCGGCGTTATGCGCGTCTCCGAGAGCAGCCCGTTGAGCAGACGCACCGCCGTCGGCTGGTCGGGGGAGGTGAAGACCCGGTAGAACGCCTCCCGGATCATCCGCACCTGGCCCAGGTCGCGTGCCGTGAGCCCGCCCAGCCCGCTGACCTCCCGTGCCTCGACGAAGGACTGCAGCTCGCCCAGGCTGGCGAGCCGGTCTTCACCGCCGGTGGAGGGGGAGGTGTTGACGAGCTCGACGACGGTGGCCAGGGAATACTGCATGTCATGGCCAAACGGCATATTGACTCCTGTCGAGGCCGGGTTCTAGCGTGGTCGCAGCGTATCTCTCCCACGGGGGGCCTGGGGTTTTCGATGAGTCCACATCGCCGTATCGTGCTGATCGCGATCGCCGGCGCCCTGATCATCTCGACCTCGGCCCCGCTCGTGCGGCTCGCCGACGTCGCCCCGGCGACCTCGGCGATCTTCCGGTGCGCGTACGCGATCCCGCCCATGGTCGTGCTGGCCTGGATGGAACGCCGCCGGCTCGGTCCGTTCCGGGGCAGGCCGCGCGTGCTGGCCTGGCTCGCCGGTCTGCTGTTCGCGCTCGACCTGCTGTTCTGGCACCACTCCATCGCGTACGTGGGCGCCGGCCTGGCCACCGTGCTGGGCAACCTGCAGGTGTTCATCGTGGCGTTCGCGGCCTGGGCGATCTTCCGGGAGCGGCCGTCGCGTGCCCTGATGGTGGCCACCCCGGTGGTGTTCGGCGGGGTCGTGCTCATCTCCGGGATCTTCGACCAGGCCGCGTACGGCGCCGACCCCGTGCTCGGCGTGCTCACCGGCATCGCCACCTCGCTCGCGTACGCGGCCTTTCTGCTGATCATGAAGAGCTCCTCCGACCGGTCGGCCGCGCCGCTCGCGCACGCCACGGTGGTGGCCACGCTCGCGATGACGGCGCTCAGCCCGTTCTTCGGCGGCGCCGACCTCACCCCGAGCTGGCCCGCGCACGGCTGGCTGCTGCTGCTCGCGCTCGGCCCGCAGGTGCTCGGCTGGTCGCTCATCACCTACTCGCTGCCGCGCCAGCCCGCCGCGCTGACCGCGCTGCTGCTGCTCATCCAGCCGATGACGACGGTCGGCCTGTCGGCGGCGCTGCTCGGCGAACGCCCGTCGGCGCTGCAGCTCACCGGTTGCGCGGTGGTCGTGCTCGGGGTGCTGTGGGGCTCGCGCCGCGGTCAGCCCGCCCCCGCCGGCCGCGAACAGGACGAGCAGGTGCCGAAGACCTCGACCGTGTGAGTGACCTCGGTGAAGCCGTGCTCGGCGCCGACGGTCTCGGCCCAGCGCTCCACGTCGGGCCCGGCCACCTCGACGGTGTGGCCGCAGCGGCGGCAGACCAGATGGTGGTGGTGCTCGCCGGTGGCGCACGCGCGGTAGACCGACTCGCCGTCGTCGTTGCGCAGCACGTCGACCTGGCCGTGGTCGGCCAGCGCCTGCAGGGCGCGGTAGACCGTGGTCAGCCCGATCTTGGCGCCGTGCTGGCGCATCTCGGTGTAGACGTCCTGGGCGCTGCGGAACCCCTCGCTCTGCCGGAGGGTGTCATGGACGGCGTCGCGCCGGGTCGTCATAGGACCTCCTCGACGCGTGCGGTGCCTGCCTGGCTCACTCTCGACTCCTGGGATCGGCCTCGGCGTACGAATCTACCGACAACGAGGGCCAGGACGAAGCCGGCCAGAGCGAGAAGGACGATGGCCGCGCCCGGCGGCACCCGCGTGGAGGCGGTCGAGGCGAGCAGCCCGCCCAGCGCGGCCACCACGCCGAACGCCATGGCCAGCAGCATCGTCGAACGGAACCCCTTGGTGAGCTGCTGGCTGGTCGCCACCGGGATCACCATCAGCGCGCTGACCAGCAGCAGGCCGACCACCCGCATGGCGATGACCACGGTCAGCGCGGCCGTGACCGCGACCAGCATGCTGAGGAAGCGCACCGGCAGCCCGCTGGCCCTGGCCATCTCCTCGTCCTGGCAGAGCACGAACAGCTCCCTGCCGAAGACCGCCACCACCCCGAGCACCAGCACGGCCAGCCCGCCGATGACCCAGATGTCCGCGGTCGTGACGCTGGCGATGGCGCCGAACAGGTAGGAGTTGAGCTTGGCGTTACTGCCGCCGGGCGCGATGCCCATGAGCATGACGCCGCCCGCGATGCCGCCGTAGAACAGCAGCGCCAGCGCCACGTCGCCGCTCGTGCGGCCGCGCGCCCTGACCAGCTCGATGGCGACGGCGCCGGCGATCGCCACCACGACGGCCGTCAGCACGGGCGCGGTGCCGGTCAGGAAGCCGAGCGCGACGCCGGTCAGCGCCACGTGGCCGATGCCGTCGCCGAGCAGCGCCAGCCTGCGCTGCACGATGAAGGTGCCCACGGCGGGCGCGCAGAGCCCCACCAGCAGGGCCGCTATCAAGGCGAGCTGGAAGAACTGCTTGTCCAGCAGGCTCAGATCGATCATGCCTCTCCCTGCCAGCCGCGCAGTGGGCCCGCGGCGGCCTCGGCCGCGTGCGGATGAACGTGCTCGTGCCCCGGCCTGGCGCACTCGCCCTCCGGCTGCGGCGGCGGCCCGTCGTGGGCGATGCGGCCCTGGCGGACCACCACGCCGCGGGTGATGAGCGGCTCCAGCGGGCCCAGCTCGTGGGCGACCAGGACGATGGTCCTGCCGTCGGCCGCCAGCCGGGCGAGCGTGTCGGCGAGCAGCCGCTGGGTCTCGGCGTCGACGCCGGCGGTCGGCTCGTCCATCACGTAGGTGTCCGGCTCGCCGGCCAGCGCGCGGGCGATGAGCACCCGCTGCTGCTGCCCGCCGGAGAGCGCCTGCGCCGAGTCGCCGGCCCGGTCGGCCAGCCCGACCGCCTCCAGGGCGCGGGTCACCGCCTCCTGGTCGGCGGCGCTGGTGCGGCGCAGCCTGCGCTGGCGGGCGATCCGGCCGGAGGTGACGACCTCGCGGACCGTGGCGGGCACCCCGCCGCCCACCGCCAGGCGCTGCGGCACGTAGCCGATGCGCCACCACTGGCGGAAGCGCGCGGGTGGGGCGCCGTAGACCAGGGTCGTGCCGCCGGACAGCGGCGTGAGCCCGAGCAGCGCGCGGACCAGCGTCGACTTGCCCGAGCCGTTGGCGCCCATGATGGCCACCACGTCGCCCTCGCGGACGGTCAGGTCGACGCCCGCCAGCACGGGCCGCCCGTCGAGCGCGACCCGCCCGCCGGTCATCGCGAAAGCGGTCTCGCTCATGGTGTGCACCCCAGCGCTGTCTGCAACGTCTTCAGATTGTCGCGCATGGCGGACTCGTAATCGCCGGAAGGCGCGCTCTCCAGCGGGTCGAGCACCGCCGTCGTGGCGCCCACCTCGCCCGCCAGCACCTCGGCCACCTTGGGGCTGACCAGCTTCTCGGTGAAGATCGTGGTGACCTTCTCGCGCTTGGCCAGCTCGGCGACCTCGGCCAGCCGGGCGGGGGAGGGCTCGGACTCGGGGTCGAGCGTGATGCCCACCTGCTTCAGCTTGTAGCGCTCGGCCAGGTAGCCGAACGCCTGGTGGGCGGTGACCATCGTGCGCGTCGTGCAGGCGGCCAGGCCCTGGGCGAGCTGCTCGTCCAGCGCGGTGAGCGAGGCGGCGGTGGCGGCGGCGCGGTCCTTGAACCCCTGCGCGTGCGCGGGGTCGGCGGCGGCCAGCCGCTCGCCCAGCTCGGTGGCGACGGCGGCGAACCGGGACGGGTCGAGCCACAGGTGCGGGTCGTAGGAGACCTCGTGGCCCTCGCCGTGGGCCTCCTCCTCGTGCCCGTGGTCGCCCGAGGGGATGGTCTCGACGGCGGTGGCGGCGTCGAACGCCGTGTCAGGTGAGACGGCCTCGTCCACGGCGGGCTGCACGCCCTTGATGTAGACGGTCAGGGCGGCGTCCTCCAGCTGGGCCATCTGGTGGGCGCCGAGCTCCAGGTCGTGCGGCTCGACGCCGGCGGTGGTCAGGCTCGTCACCTGGACGTCGGATCCGCCGACCCGCTCGGTGAGCCACTGCAGTGGGTAGAAGGCGGCGACCACCTGAGGCGTGCCTTCAGGTGCCGCGCCGGTCCCGGCGTCGGCGCCGCACGCGGTCGTGGCCAGCAGCGTCAGTCCTGCGCAGGCCCCGGCAAATCGCGTACGGGAATGTCCTGACATCATGTGAGTCAGTATGCCGGGAAATGAAAATGGTTGTCAAAGTCGATGGGTTGGGATGCCGGACGGCGGGCTGGGGGCCAGGCCTTCCGCACGGCATCCCGCCATCACCTCGGTGGAGGTACGCCGGCTGAGCCGTAGCCGGCCCCCGAGGTGAGGTTCAGCCGCTGTTCGCCCGTGTAGACGTTCATCGAGTCCCCGCGCAGGAACCCGATGAGCGTCAAGCCCTCCTCGGCGGCCAGCTCGACCGCCAGGGAGGACGGGGCGGAGACCGCGGCGAGCACCGGGATGCCCCCCATCACCGCCTTCTGCACCAGCTCGAAGGAGGCCCGGCCGGACACCATCAGGACGGTGCCGCGCAGCGGCAGCCTGCCGTTCCTGAGCGCCCAGCCGAGGAGCTTGTCCACCGCGTTGTGCCGCCCGACGTCCTCGCGGACGCAGAGCGGCTCGCCCTCCGCGGTGAACAGACCGGCTGCGTGCAGTCCGCCGGTCCGGTCGAAGACCCGCTGGGCCGCACGCAGCCGGCCGGGCAGGGCCGCCACCGTGGCCTGGCCGAGTTCGACGGTGTCGTCGTGCGCGGCCCAGCGGGCGACGGTGCGGACCGCCTCCAGCGAGGCCTTGCCGCAGACGCCGCAGGAGGAGGTGGTGTAGAAGTTGCGCGGCTCCGGCGCCTGGACGCCCGGCGCGAGCCGTACGTCCAGGACGTTGTAGGTGTTCTGGCCGTCCGCCAGGGCGCCCGCGCAGTAGCGGATCGTGGCGATGTCGTCGGCCGAGCCGACGGCCCCCTCGCTGACGAGGAAGCCGGCGGCCAGGTCGAAGTCGTCGCCCGGGGTCCGCATCGTGACGGTCAGCGGGGTGCCGTCGAGACGGATCTCCAGCGGCTCCTCCGCCGCGAGCGAGTCGATCCTGCGCGTCGGGGCGGTGTCCCTGATGCGCAGGATGCGACGCTTGACGGCGACTCTAGACATAGCCGAACCCGAAGCGGCCCTTGACGCACAGGTTGCCGTGGGTGACCGGGTTGTCGTGCGGCGACGTCACCTTGACGATCTTGTTGTCCTGCACGTGCAGGGTCAGGTTGCAGCCGACCCCGCAGTAGCTGCAGATCGTCGTGGTCTCGGTCTGGCGCGACTCGTCCCAGGTGCCCTCGGCCCGCATGTCGAACTCGGTCTTGAACGACAGCGCGCCGGTGGGGCACACCTCCACGCAGTTGCCGCAGTAGACGCAGGCCGAGTCGGTGAGCGGCGCGTCGAACTCGGTGGAGATCGTCGCGTCGAAACCCCGGCCGGCCACGCCGATGGCGAAGGTGTTCTGCCACTGGTCGCCGCACGCGTCCACGCACTTGTAGCACAGGATGCACTTGCCGTAGTCGCGGACGTACAGCTCGTTGTCGACCTTGACGGGCTGTTCGACCGTGGCGGCGTCGTCGCCGAACCGGTCCGGTTCGGCCCCGTACTCCTCGATCCACTCGGCCGCCCTGGGCGTCGTCGACAGGTCCACCGACGAGCCGAGCAGTTCCAGCACGACCTTGCGGCTGTGGCGGGTGCGCTCGGTGTCGGTGCCGACCGTCATGCCCGGCTCCACCTTCCTGGAGCAGGCGGGGGCCAGCGTCCGCGAGCCCTCGACCTCGACCACGCACACCCGGCAGGCGTTCTTCGGGGTGAGCGTGTCGCCGTAGCAGAGGGTCGGCACGTCCTTGCCCGCCGCCGTGCAGGCGTCCAGGATCGTCGAGCCCTCCGGCACGCGGACGTTCTCGCCGTCGACCTCGACGTCGACGAGCCGCCGAGGCGGCTGCAGCGGGATCACCTGTACACCCCCAAGCGGTCGATGGCTGATTCCACGGCGTTCCAGGCGGTCTGGCCGAGCCCGCAGATCGAGGCGTCCCGCATGGTCTGCCCGACCTCGCGCAGCAGCAGCAGGTCACGCTCGTCCACCCGCTCCGACAGGCGGTGCAGCGCCTCCTCCTGTCGTACGGTGCCGACCCTGCAGGGCACGCACTGCCCGCACGACTCGTCGCGGAAGAACTCGGCGATGCGCAGCAGCATCGCCTTGAGATCCACGCTGTCGTCCAGCACGAGCACCACGCCGGAGCCCAGCGTGGCGCCCGCCTGCCTGGTGCCCTCGAACGTCAGCGGGATGTCGAGATCGGTCACGAACGCCCCGGCCGCGCCGCCGAGGAGCACCGCCCGTGGCTCGCCCACCGGGTTCGCCAGGTCCATCAGGTCGCGGAGCGTCGCGCCGAACGGCAGCTCGTAGATGCCGGGCCGGGCGACGGTGCCGGACACGCAGAACAGCTTGGTGCCCGTCGACGCCTCGGTGCCGATCGCCGCGTACGCCTGGGCGCCCTGCTCCAGGATCGGCAGCACGTTGACCAGCGTCTCCACGTTGTTGACCACCGTGGGCTTGCCGAACAGGCCCTTCTCCACCGGGAACGGCGGCTTGCTGCGCGGCTCGCCGCGGAAGCCCTCGATGGAGTTGAAGATGGCGGTCTCCTCGCCGCAGATGTACGCGCCCGCGCCCCTTCTCAGCTCGATGTCGAAACTGAAGCCGTGGCCGAGGATGTCGGCGCCGAGCAGCCCTCTGGCCCTGGCGGTGGCCATCGCGTGCTCCAGCCTCCTGACGGCCCTCGGGTACTCGCCCCTGATGTAGAGGTAGCCCTTGGCGCAGCCGGTGGCGTAGGCCGCGATCGTCATGGCCTCGACGAGGGCGTACGGGTCGCCTTCCATGATCACGCGATCCTTGAAGGTGCCCGGCTCGCTCTCGTCCGCGTTGCACACCAGGTAGTGCGGGTGGTCGGGCTGGCGTGCGGTGGCCTCCCACTTGCGGCCGGTCGGGAAGGCGGCGCCGCCCCGGCCGACCAGCCCCGACTCCAGCACCTCGCGGATCACCCCTGCGGGGCCGAGCCGGAAGGCCCGGCGCAGCGCGGCGTACCCGCCGTTGGCCCGGTAGTCGTCCAGGCTCGCCGGGTCCGCCACGCCGATCCGGCGCAGCAGGACGAGGCCGGGCTGCCCGGCCTGGGGCACGGCGGCCTCGGCCGGCGGCTCCCCGGCGTCCCCGGTCCTGGCGGTCCCGGTCCTGGCGGTCCCGCCCGTGAGCGGCGCGGGGCCGCCGTTGGGCGAGGAGCCGTTAGTGGGCAGGGCGGGCGCGGACGGGGAGGCGGTCAGGTCGGTCCAGAGCCCGTCGGCGGCCTGTTCGGGCAGGACGGGCCCGTACACGTCGGCCGTCGGCGGGGAGCCCGCCTCCAGGGCGAGTGCAGCCGGGGCGCGCTCGCACAGCCCCAGGCAGGGGCTGGGCTGCCACGACGTGCCCGCCGGGCCGAGCCGTTCCTCGACGCGGCGGCGTACCGCTTCCGCGCCCTTGGCCTGGCAGGCGAGGTCGGTGCAGACGTGCAGCACCCGCGGCGGCCGCGGTTCGACGGAGAACAGCGAGTAGAAGGTCGCCACGCCGTACGCCTCGGCGGGCGGCACGGTGAGGCGGCGGCAGATGTAGTCGAGCGCCCCCTCGCTGATCCAGCCCACCCGGTCGTTGACCGCGTGCAGGGCGGGCAGCAGCAGGTCGCGGGCGCTCTCGGCGCGGGCCGCGACCCGCAGGTCGGTCTCGGTCCGCCGGCCGCCCTCCCAGGCGGTGGCGGGCGGGCCGAGCAGCGCGTCGACCGCCTCGCGCTCCTCGGCCGTCGGTTCCGCGTCGCGGAATCGCAGATCCATCTCTCACCCGACCTTGACGAGCTTCTCGACGCGTACGGCGGCCGCCTTGAACTCGGCGGTGCCCGCGATGGGACAGGTGGCCTCGATGGTGAGCGAGTTGACGTCCACCTCGTCAGGGAAGTGGAACGTCATGAACACCAGCCCCGGCCGCAGGGCGGGGTCGATGTAGACGGGCGCGACCACCGAGGCCCGGCGGGAGCTGATCCGCACCTCTTCGCCCGCCACGACGCCGAGCCGCTCGGCGTCCTCCGGGCACATGTCGATCGTCTCCCCGCGCCGCAGCGGGGAGGCGAAGCCGGAGGACTGCACGCCGGTGTTGTACGAGTCGAGCCTGCGCCCGGTGGTGAGGCGGAGCGGGTACTCCTCGTCCAGCAGGTCCACCGGCGGCGAGTGGCGCAGCACGGCGAACGGCGCCGGCTCGCCGCGTTTGACCGGGTCGGTCTCCCACAGCCGGGCGTGCAGGTAGGGCGGCTCCAGCGTGTCCTCGGTGAAGCACGGCCACTGGATGCCCTGGTGCTCCGCCAGCCGCTGGTAGGTCATGCCGCGGTGCACCGGGGAGACCGAGCGCAGCTCGTCCCAGGCCTGCTCGGCGCTCTCGTAGTGCCAGTCGTGGCCCAGCCTGCGGGCCAGCGCGCAGAGGATCTCGATGTCGTCGCGGGCCTCGCCCGGCGGGTCGAGTGCCTTGCGGACCCGTTGCACCCGCCGCTCGCTGTTGGTGAACGTGCCGTCGGCCTCGCACCAGGCGGCGCTGGCGGGCAGCACCACGTCGGCCATCTGGGCCGTCTTGGTCAGGAAGATGTCCTGCACGACCAGGTGGTCGAGCATGGACAGGCGCTTGATGCAGGCCAGCGAGTCGGCCTCGGACTGGACCGGGTTCTCGCCGATGAGGTAGCAGGTGGTGACGTGCCCCTCGCCCATGGCCTCCAGCATCTGGGTGAGGTTGTAGCCGTACCGCGGCTGGATCGGCACCCCCCACGCCTCCTCGAAGGCGGCCCGGACCTGCGGGTCCAGGATGTCCTGGAAGCCCGGCAGCCGGTTGGGGATGGCGCCCATGTCGCCGCCGCCCTGCACGTTGTTCTGGCCGCGCAGCGGCGAGAGGCCGGAGCCGTAGCGGCCGACGTGGCCGGTGAGCAGGCTGAGGTTGATCAGCGCGCGTACGTTGTCGGTGGCGTTGTGGTGCTCGGTGATGCCGAGCGTCCAGCACATCTGGGCGCGGTCGGCGCGGGCGTAGGCGTGCGCCAGCTCCCTGATCGCGTCCGCGGGCACGCCGGTGACCTGCTCGGCCGCGCTGAGCGTCCACGGCTCGACCGACTCGCGGAACTCCTCGAAGCCGGTCGTGGCGCGCTCGATGAACGCCTCGTTGTGCAGCCCGGCGTGGATGATCTCGCGGGCGATGGCGTGGGCCAGCGGGATGTCGGTGCCCACGTTCAGGCCCAGCCACAGGTCCGCCCACTCGGCCGTGCCGGTGCGCCGCGGGTCCACGGCGAACATCCGGGCGCCGTTGTGGATGCCCTTCAAGACGTGCTGGAAGAAGATCGGATGCGCGTTCCGGGCCGCCGAGCCCCACATCACGATCACATCGGTGTCCTCGACCTCCTGGTAGGAGGACGTGCCGCCGCCACTGCCGAACACCGCGGAGAGCCCCGCCACGCTGGGCGCGTGACAGGTGCGGTTGCAGGAGTCCACATTGTTGGTGCCCATGACCACGCGGGTGAACTTCTGGCCCACGTAGTTCATCTCGTTCGTCGAACGGGCGCACGACAGCATCGCGAAGCTGTCGGGGCCGTGCTCGGCGACGTTGCGCCGGAAACCTTCGGCGGCGCGGTCGAGCGCCTCCTCCCAGGTCGCCCGGCGCAGCACGCCGTCCTCGCGCACCAGTGGATGGGTCAGGCGGTCATAGCTCATGATCCCTCCATTCTGTATACAGACTACGGTATGTGTCGCTAACCCGCACGGACAAGGTTCTCGTTGAGCAGGTCGCTCACCGCGTGGATGGCCCGCAGCGTGGGCACCTCCGCGCCGGTGAGATCGGCCAGTTCGACGACCGCCGCGAGCAGCACGTCGAGCTCCAGCGGCTTGCCCTTCTCCAGGTCCTGGAGGGTCGAGGTCTTGTGCTCACCGGCCTTCTCGGCCCCGCGTAAGCGGCGCTCGATCGAGATCCCGGGATCGCAGCCCACCCGGCGGGCCACCTCCACGGTCTCCGCCATCATCGACCTGACCAGCTCCCTCGTGCCGCTGTGCCGGCAGATGCCGGCCATCGTGGCTCTGGCCAGTGCGCTGATCGGGTTGAAGGCGATGTTGCCCATGAGTTTGATCCACACGTCACGGCGCAGATCGGTCTCCACCGGGCACTTGAGGCCGCCCGCGACCATGCCCTCGCTGAACTGCGCGCAGCGCGCGGTCCGCTCGCCGCTCGGCTCCCCGATGGAGAAGCGGGTGCCCTCGTAGTGACGGATGACTCCGGGCCGCTCGATCTCGGTGGCGGCGTAGACGACACATCCGATCGCCCGATGCAGGGGGAGCGCGGCGGTGACCGCTCCTCCTGGGTCGACGCTCTCGATGCGGGTGCCCTCGTAGGGGCCCTTGAGCCCGTGGAAGTACCACCACGGGATGCCGTTCTGGGCGGCGATGACGCTCGTGGCCTCGCCCAGCAGTGGCTTGATCATGGGGCCCGCGGCGGCGTAGTGGTTCGCCTTGAGGCCCAGGAAGACGTGGTCCACCGGGCCGACCTCAGTCGGGTCGTCGGTGGCATGGGGGTGGGCGACGAAATCGCCCCGGGGGCTGAGCACCATCACACCGGACTTGCGTATGGCTTCGAGGTGCGGACCTCTGGCGATGAGGTGAACCTCGACTCCCGCCCTGTGGAGGGCGGCCCCCACATACGCGCCGATGGCGCCGGCGCCAAGAACAGCGACCTTCATGCTTTCGCTCCGTTCTCGCGTCGGATTTGCATTCGGTATACAGTATGGAAAAATTCGGGTCAAGGAGCACGTCGATGACCGTTGTCCGACCTGAGGCCGCCGTGCGCCCGCTCTCGTGGCCGGCCGCCCGCGACCTCGCGGCCCGCTCCGTCCGGCCGTTGCCCACCGCTGACCTGCCGCTCTCCCGGGCGCTCGGCTGCCGTCTCGCGGCGCCGCTGCGCGCCCTGGTGGCGGTGCCGGGCGCCGACGTGGCCGCGATGGACGGCTACGCGGTGGCGGGCCCGCCGCCCTGGCGGGTGCTGGGCCGCGTCCTCGCGGGCGGCGTCCCGTACGGGAGCGCGTTGCGCCCGGGGGAGGCGGTGGAGATCGCGACGGGCGCCCCGGTGCCCCCGGGGTCCGAGTCAGTCCTGCCGTACGAGCGATCCACGGTCGACGGCGGGCAGGTGGCGGGGGAGATCGAGACCGGGCGGCACATCCGGCGCCGGGGCGAGGACATCGCCGAGGGGGCCGTCGTGCTCGGCGCCGGGGCCGTGGTGACGCCCGTCGTGATCGGGCTCGCCGCCGGGCTGGGGCACGACGTGCTCGCCGTGCGGCCCGTGCCGTCCGTGGCCGTGCTGGTGACCGGGGACGAGGTCGTGGACCACGGGCTTCCGGGTCCGGGCCGGGTCAGGGACGCCATCGGGCCGTTCCTGCCGGGGCTGATCGAGTGGGCCGGCGGCCGGCTCGCCTCCCGGGCCCGCCTGCCCGACGGCGCCGCGGCCCTCCAGGCGACCCTGTCAGCCCTCACCCGCCCGTCCCTGGAAGGGGACTCGTCCCCCGGCCCGGAGCCTCTCTCCCGGGGCAACCCCAGGTCCCGTTCCGGGCCCCCAGGAGGGTCGGGGGACGGGGTGGACGTGGTGGTGGTGTGCGGGGCGTCGTCGCGTGGGCCGGCCGACCATCTGCGCGGGGTGCTGGCGGAGCTGGCGGCCGAAGTGCTGGTGGACGGGGTGGCGGTGCGGCCGGGGCATCCGCAGCTGCTGGCCCGCCTGCCCGGCGGTCCGCTGGTCGTCGGCCTGCCGGGGAACCCGTTCGCGGCGCTGGCCGCCGCCATGACGCTGCTCGTGCCCGTACTGCGGGGACACCGCGGGGTCGAGGCGCGGCGGGAGAGCAGCGCGCTGGCGGGGCCGGTGCGGGCGCACGAGCGGGACACCCGGCTCGTCCCGGTGCTCAGGTCGGGCCGGGGCGCGATTCCCGTGGGGCACGACCGGCCGGGGTCGTTGTGGGGCGCGGCGCTGGCCGAGGCCCTGGCGGTGGTGCCGCCGGGGTGGTCGGGGGAGCAGGTCGAGCTGATCGAGTTGCCCACAGGGGGCTAGACAGCTCGGTGAGGAGAGGGTAACCATTGCCTTCATACGGTATGCAGTATGCGATAGACAGTCGCCGGAAAGGGTGCACGATGTCGGAAACGATCTCTGGCGGTCATCTGGTAGCCAAGGCGCTCAAGGCCGAAGGCGTGGAAGTGATCTACACACTCTGCGGCGGCCACATCATCGACATCTACGACGGTTGTGTCGATGAGGGCATCGAGGTCATCGACGTACGACACGAGCAGGTGGCCGCGCATGCCGCGGACGGCTACGCCCGGATCACCGGCAAGCCCGGTTGCGCGGTCGTGACCGCGGGTCCGGGCACCACCGACGCGGTGACCGGCGTGGCCAACGCCTTCAGGGCCGAGAGCCCGATGTTGCTGATCGGCGGCCAGGGCGCGCTCAGCCAGCACAAGATGGGCTCGCTGCAGGACCTGCCGCACGTCGACATGATGACCCCGATCACCAAGTTCGCCGCCACGGTGCCGACCACCGAACGGGTGGCGGACCTGGTGTCCATGGCTTTCCGCGAGTGCTACCACGGCGCCCCGGGGCCGTCGTTCCTGGAGATCCCGCGTGACGTGCTGGACGCCAAGGTGCCGCTCGACAAGGCGCGGATCCCGGCGAACTACCGGGCCTCCACCCGCCAGGCCGGCGACCCCGAGTCGATCGAGCGCCTGGCCGACCTGCTGGCGCACGCCGAGAAGCCGGCCATCCTGCTCGGCAGCCAGGTGCAGACCTGCCGGGCCACCGACGACGCCATCGACTTCGTCCGCACGCTCAACGTGCCGGCCTACATGAACGGCTCGGCCCGCGGCACGCTTCCGCCCGGCGACCCGATGCACTTCCAGCTCAGCCGCCGCTACGCCTTCACCGAGGCCGACCTGATCATCATCGTCGGCACCCCGTTCGACTTCCGGATGGGCTACGGCAAGCGCCTGTCGCCCACGGCCAAGGTCGTCCAGATCGACCTCGACTACCGGACCGTCGGCAAGAACCGCGACATCGACCTCGGCATCGTCGGCGACCCCGGCCTCATCCTGTCGGCCACGGCCCAGGCCGCCAGCGGCCGGGTGGAGAACGGCGCGGCCCGCCGCAAGGAGTGGATCGAGGAGCTGCGCGCGGTGGAGACGCAGGCGTACGAGAAGCGGCTGCCCCGCCAGCTCTCCGACGCCCAGCCGATCGACCCCTACCGGCTGGTCCACGAGATCAACGAGTTCCTCACCGAGGACACCATCTACATCGGCGACGGCGGCGACATCGTCACCTTCTCCGGCCAGGTCGTGCAGCCCAAGTCGCCCGGCCACTGGATGGACCCGGGCCCGCTCGGCACGCTCGGCGTCGGCATGGCCTTCGCGATGGCCGCCAAGAAGGCCCGGCCGGACAAGGAGGTGCTCTGCCTCTTCGGCGACGGCGCCTTCAGCCTCACCGGCTGGGACTTCGAGACCATGGTCCGCTTCGACCTGCCGTTCATCGGCGTGATCGGCAACAACTCCTCGATGAACCAGATCAGATACGGCCAGGCCGCCAAGTACGGCGAGGACCGCGCCCGGGTCGGCAACACGCTCGGCGACGTCCGCTACGGCGAGTTCGCCAAGCTGCTCGGCGGCCACGGCGAGGAGGTCCGCGACCCGGCCGAGATCCGTCCCGCCCTGGAGCGGGCCCGGGAGTCGGGCAAGCCCTCGCTGATCAACGTCTGGGTGGACCCCGACGTGTACGCCCCGGGAACCATGAACCAGACCATGTACAAGTAGGCAGGTCCAGAACATGAAGGCACTCGAAGGTGTCCGCGTCCTCGACATGACCCATGTCCAGTCGGGCCCGTCCGCCACCCAGCTGCTGGCCTGGCTGGGCGCCGACGTGGTCAAGCTGGAGTCCACGACCGGCGACATCACCCGGCAGCAGCTGCGCGACGTGCCCGGCGTCGACAGCCTCTACTTCACGATGCTGAACTGCAACAAGCGCAGCATCACGCTCAACATGAAGTCCGAGCGCGGCAAGGAGATCTTCACCGAGCTGGTGAAGACCGCCGACGTGCTGGTGGAGAACTTCGGCCCCGGCGCCGTCGACCGCATGGGCTTCACCTGGGAGCGGCTGCAGGAGCTCAACCCGCGCCTCGTGTACGCCTCCATCAAGGGCTTCGGCCCCGGCCGCTACCGCGCGTTCAAGGCGTACGAGGTGATCGCCCAGGCGATGGGCGGCTCGATGACCACCACCGGCTTCGAGGACGGCCCGCCGCTGGCCACCGGCGCGCAGATCGGCGACTCGGGCACCGGGATCCACGCGGTGGCCGGCATCCTGGCCGCGCTCTACCAGCGCCAGACCACGAACCGGGGCCAGCGGGTGCAGGTGGCCATGCAGCACGCGGTGCTGAACCTGTGCCGGGTCAAGCTCCGCGACCAGCAGCGGCTGGCGCACGGCCCGCTGCGCGAGTACCCGAACAAGACCTTCAACGACGAGGTGCCCCGGTCCGGCAACGCGAGCGGCGGCGGCCAGCCCGGCTGGGCGGTGCGCTGCGCGCCCGGCGGGCCGAACGACTACATCTACGTGATCGTCCAGCCGGTCGGCTGGAAGCCGATCTCGGAGATCATCGGCCGCCCCGAGCTGGCCGACGACCCCGAGTGGGCCACCCCCGAGGCGCGGCTGCCCAAGCTGGACAAGATGTTCCAGCTCATCGAGGAGTGGACGATCCGGCACGACAAGTGGACGGTCCTCGACAGGCTGAACGCGGCCAACGTGCCCTGCGGGCCGATCCTGTCCACCAAGGAGCTGATCGAGGACGAGTCGCTGCGTGAGGAGGGCATGGTCGTCACGGTCGACCACCCGGAGCGCGGCGAGTTCTTCACCGTCGGCAGTCCGCTGCAGCTGTCGGACTCCCCGGTGGACGTCAGGACGTCGCCCCTGCTCGGCGAGCACAACCAGGAGATCTACGGCGAGCTGGGCGTGAGCGCCGACGAGCTGGCCGAGCTGAAGACGAACGGAGTCATCTAGTGGAGCAAGGGGCGCGCGGCGCGGTCAGGGACGTGCTGGACAAGGCGCTGGCCGAGGGCCGCACGGCACTGACCGCCCCCGAGGGGCGCGGCATCTGCCAGGCGTACGGGATCGCCACTCCGGGGGAGGGGCTGGCCACCTCGGCCGGGCAGGCCGCCGAACTGGCGGCCGAGATCGGCTTCCCCGTGGTGCTGAAGATCGTCTCGCCGGACATCCTGCACAAGACCGACGCCGGCGGCGTGCTGGTCGGGGTGAAGACGGCCGAGGAGGTGCGCGAGGGCTTCGACACGATCCTGGCCAACGCGCGGGCGTACGACGCCGACGCCCGCATCGACGGCGTCCAGGTGCAGCAACTCGTCGGCGGCGGCCACGAGGTCATCGTGGGCGCGGTCACCGACCCGACCTTCGGCAAGGTCGTCGCGTTCGGCCTGGGCGGTGTCCTGGTCGAGGTGTTAAAGGACGTTACGTTCAGACTTGCCCCGGTTTGGGGTGATGAGGCACTGGGGATGCTGGACGACATCAAAGCGGCTGAGGTGCTGCGTGGGGCGCGCGGGGCCGAGCCGGCCGACCGCAAGGCGCTCGCGGAGCTGATCGAACGCGTGAGCAGGCTCGTCACGGACTTTCCCGAGATCGCAGAGGTGGACCTCAACCCGGTCTTCGCCGACGCGCGCGGAGCCGTGGCCGCGGACGTGCGCATCCTCATCGGCGAGCCGCCCCAGGAAGTCTCCCGCCTCCCGCGCGAGGAGATCCTGCGGCAGATGACGCGGATCTTCAAGCCGCGCTCGGTGGCCGTGATCGGCGCCTCCGCCGAGGACGGCAAGATCGGCAACTCGGTCATGCGCAACCTCATCAACGGCGGCTACCAGGGGCAGATCTTCCCGATCAACCCCAAGGCCCCCGAGATCCTGGGGCTGCCCGCGTACCAGAGCATCGCCGACGTGCCGCACGACGTGGACGTGGCCGTGTTCGCCATCCCCGCCAAGTTCGTGCCGGCGGCGCTGGAGGACGCCGGGCGCAAGGGCGTGGCCGGCGCCATCATGATCCCGTCGGGCTTCGCCGAGACCGGCAACGTCGAGGGCCAGCAGGAGATCGTGGAGATCGCCCGGCGGCACGGCGTGCGCATGCTCGGCCCCAACATCTACGGCTACTACTACACGCCGGAGAACCTCTGCGCGACGTTCTGCACCCCGTACGACGTCAAGGGCAGCGTGGCGCTGACCTCGCAGAGCGGCGGCATCGGCATGGCCATCCTGGGCTTCAGCCGGACCACCAAGATGGGCGTGTCGGCGATCGTCGGCGTCGGCAACAAGGCCGACGTGGACGAGGACGACCTGCTGACGTTCTTCGAGCAGGACGACAACACCAAGGCCGTCGCCATGCACCTGGAGGACCTCAAGGACGGCCGCGGCTTCGTCGAGGCGGCCCGCCGGGTCGTCAAGGAGAAGCCGGTCATCGTGCTGAAGGCCGGGCGCACCGCCATGGGCGCGCGGGCCGCCGGGTCCCACACGGGGGCGCTGGCCGGCGACGACAAGGTGTACGACGACATCCTGCGCCAGGCCGGCGTGGTCCGCGCCCCCGGGCTGAACGACATGCTCGAGTACGCGCGGGCGCTGCCGATCCTGCCGGCGCCCAAGGGCGAGAACGTCGTCATCATCACCGGCGCGGGCGGTTCCGGGGTGCTCCTCTCGGACGCCTGCGTGGACGCCGGGCTGACGCTGATGGACATCCCGCCGGACCTGGACGAGGCGTTCCGCGCCTTCATCCCGCCGTTCGGCGCGGCCGGCAACCCGGTCGACATCACCGGCGGCGAGCCGCCGTCGACCTACCAGAACACGGTCCGGCTCGGCCTGTCCGACGACCGGATCCACGCGCTCGTGCTGGGTTACTGGCACACGATCGTGACCCCGCCCATGGTCTTCGCGGAGCTCATCGCCCGCGTCGTGGCGGAGGAACGGGAGAAGGGCAACGTCAAGCCCGTGGTGGCTTCGCTTGCCGGGGACACCGAGGTCGAGGAGGCGTCCGAGTACCTGTTCGAGCATGGCGTGGTGGCGTACCCGTACACCACCGAGAAGCCCGTGGCGGTCCTCGGCGCCAAGTACCGCTGGGCGAGAGCGGCCGGGTTGCTGGGTTAAGAGCCGAATCCAGCAGCTGGGCGAGGGGGCGAATCGGGGCAGCGCAGGAGAACAACCAACCCCCCAGGAGGTCCGTAGGTGGACACATCCAAAACACCGGCGACGTCTGCGCCGCCGGATGAGGACGCACGAGTATGGAAAGCGGGCCGGCTTGAGCCGATGCCCATCAGGAAACTCCCCGATGCGCCTCCCTCGGTGCACATCCTGGGGCCCACCGTCTTCCTGGTCGCCCTGGGCGTCGGGATGGGCGAGTCCTACATGTGGCCCAGGCTCGTGCTGCTGTTCGGGCCGGAGATCAGGTGGCTGTTCCTGATCGGCGTCACCCTGCAGGCCGTGGTGATGCTGGAAATGGCGAGATACGCCATGGCCACGGGGGAGAGCATCTTCTCCGGCGCGGCCCGGGTGTTCAAGCCGATCATGTGGTTCTTCTTCGTCGTCGCCGTCCTCGTCTACATCTGGCCCGGCCACCTGTCGGCGGGCGCGGCGGCGTTCGAGCAGATAACCGGGATCCCGTGGATGGTCACAGCGGTGGCCGGACTCATCCTGGTCGGGGTGATCTTCAGCCTGGCCAAGGTGATCTACAACGTCCTGGAGAACGTGCTCTCGTTACTCATCGGCACCCTGGTGATCGGCACCTCGGTGGTCGCCGCGATGGTGGGCTCGTGGAACGACGTGGTCTCTACCATCACCGGCATGTTCGCCTTCGGCTATCTTCCGGAGGAGGCCATGACAGCGGCGTGGTTCCCGGTCATCGTGGGCGCCTGCGCCTTCGCCGGCCCGTCGGGCATGCAGCAGATGTGGTACACGCTGCACCTGCGCGACTCCGGCGCCGGCATGGGCGCGCACATCCCCAAGGTCCGCGGGCTGCGGCACGCGGGCGAGGAAGAGGCCATGCCCTCGCGGGGCTTCATGTTCGACACCGAGGACCCCGCGGAGATGGCCAAGTGGAAGGGCTGGCGGCGCTGGGTCACGTTCGACGCGCTGGCGCTCTTCTGGGGCATCACCATGCTGGTCACGATCTCCTTCACGGTGATCGCCCAGTCGGCCGCACGGCTGAACCCCGAGGTGCAGACCGCTCTGCGGGGCGACGACCGGGACGTGGCGCTGGGCGCCATGTCCGACGCCGTCTCCTCGGCCGGCAGCTCGGTGCTCGGCGGCGTCTTCCTCGGCTTCATCGCGCTGATCGGGCTCAACGCCACGCTGGGACTGTTCGACTCGTTCTCGCGTGGTCAGGCCGACATGACGTACAACTTCGTGCCCGGCGCGAAGAAGCTGCGCATGTCGCACCTGTACGCGGGCTTCCTGTGGGGCGTGATCATCTTCGGCATCCTGATCCTGCTGTTCGGCCCGGCCGACGGGCCTGAGGGGATCCTGGACACGCTGGCGTTCCTGTCGACGTTCGCGATGGGCGCGTACTGCGTGACGCTGCTGCTGGTCAACAACCGCATGCTGCCCAAACCGATCAGGCCGAAGTGGTGGACCAACGTCATCATCGGCCTGGGCGCGGTGTTCTATCTGGGCATGCTGTTCTACAGCCTGTTCGCCTTCGGGGTGGTCGTGGGCTGATGATCTCACGGGACGACCTCGAGCTCGCCCTTCCCGGGGCGACGATCGGAGCCGTCGCCGGCACGCTGGCCGGCGGGCTGACCCTCATCGCGGGGGTCCCCGTCGGCCTGGCCGCCCAGTCCGCGCTCGCCCTGTCCGTGCCGCTCGCCTTCTTCGGCGGACTGTACGGGGTGCTGCTCGGACGCGGCGTGTTCCGGCCCGGCACGTTCGGCCCCATCGGGCTCTACTGGATGGCCGCGTTCCCGCTGTCCCGGCTGCTCCAGGAGAGCGTCGCCGGGGCCGGCGCGAATGACGGCGTGCTCACCTTCCTGCTGTTCCAGGCGATGGTGAGTCTCGGCTTCGCGATCGGCTTCGTCTTCCTGCACGAACGGGTCATGCCGCCCTGGCTGATGCGCCGCCGCGCGGGCAATCCCCGCGCCGACGCGCTGTTCGGCCTGTACGTCCGTCATGCCCAGGTCTTGCAGACCAGGAAGGGAGCCCGTCGATGAACCTTCCCGCCTGGGTCTGGCTCGTCACGATCGCCGGTTTCGCGCTCGTGCTCGCGCTGGACTTCTATCTCGTCGCCCGCAACCCGCGCGAGCCCTCCTTCCGGGAGTGCGTCGCCTGGGTGTCGTTCTATGTGGGCCTGGCCGTCCTCTTCGGTTGCGGCCTGCTCTTCTTCTCCGGAGCGCAGCACGGCGGCGAGTTCTTCGCGGGCTGGATCACCGAATACTCACTCAGCGTCGACAATCTGTTCGTCTTCATCCTGATCATGAGCAGGTTCCAGGTGCCCCGGCAGTACCGGCAGAAGGTGCTGCTCATCGGGATCATCCTGGCCCTGTTCATGCGCGGGGCCTTCATCGCCGCCGGCGCCGAAGCCGTGACCAGGTTCGACTGGCTGTTCTACATCTTCGGCGCCTTCTTGATCTACACAGCGTGGAAGCTGATCGGACACGAGGAGGACGAGGCCGAGTTCAGCGAGAACGCCGCCCTGCGCGCGGTACGCCGGGTGCTCCCGACCACGGACACCTACTACGGCGCCCGGCTCACCGTGCATCTGGGCCGCAGGATGGTGACGCCGATGCTGATCGTCATGGTCGCCATCGGCACCACGGACCTGCTGTTCGCGCTCGACTCGATCCCGGCCATCTTCGGGCTCACCAAGGAGCCCTACCTCGTGTTCACCGCCAACGCCTTCGCCCTCATGGGGCTGCGGCAGCTGTTCTTCCTGATCGGCGGCCTGCTCGATCGGCTGGTCTACCTGAGCAAGGGCCTGTCGGTGGTGCTGGCGTTCATCGGCCTGAAACTGATCTCGGAGGCGCTGCACCACGACGGCGTGTCCTGGGCGCCGGAGATCCCGATCCTGGTCTCTCTCGGCGTCATCGTCGGGACTCTCGCCGTCACCACGGTGCTGAGCCTGATGAAGTCGGCTCGTGACGCGAAGGCCGCGCGGGCGGCCGAGGCGTCGGAGGACTCGGCGTCCGATCCGGTGAGCACGGAAACGGAGCGCTGAGGCGCGCCGCGCGCGGGGGGCGCCACCCCTGTGCGCGGCACCTCAGCCGTCAGCGGACGCTCTTGTGCACGTCGCGCTGCGCGGCCCACCGGGTCAGGAACCGCTCCGCGTCGTCGGCGGAACGCTGCTTCCTGAGAGCGGCGGCCAGGCCGATCCCGATCGACCGGCCGTCAGCGGGCTGGCCGAGCGGATCTCCAAGGAGGAAGCTGGCAAGCTTCTTCATCTCTGTCACCTCCTTCCACGACTAGTTTCGGACAAAAATCGTCCCAAACCTTCGCTCAAAGCGCCGGGGACGACCCTTGGCGTCCCCATCCTCTGCCCGAGGTGTTACGGGATAAGCGTCCGGATGTGAACGCCGGGTCAACCCGCGGCCGGCGTCCGCGGTCTGCGGCGCCGGACCGGTTTGGGAGCGGGCTCCACCGGCTCGCTCTCGCGGCTCTCCATGTAGGAGGCGCGGGTGTGCTCGGTGTGCTCGCGCATGATCTGGGCGGCGCGGTCCTGGTCGCCGCGCTCGATGGCGTCGATCAGAGCGGTGTGCTCCTCCCAGGACGCCATGCCGCGCTGCCGGGCCACGGGCGTGTGGTACCACCGCACCCGGCGGGCCACCTGGCTGGCCAGCTCGGACAGCACCTTGTTGCCGGAAAGCTCGGTCACCAGCGCGTGCAGCTCGGAGTTGGTGGCCACGGCGCCGTCGACGTCGTCGGACTGCACGGCGGCGATGCCGCGCTTGCACAGGACGCGCAGCCGGCGCACCCCCTCCTCGCCCGCGTGCCGCGCGGCGAGCCTGGCGGACTCGGTCTCCAGCAGCGCGCGGACCGCGAGCAGCTGGTCGGCCTCCTCCATGGTGGGGATGTGCACGAACGCGCCCTGCCCGGGATGCAGGTCGACCCAGCCCTCGCCGCTGAGCTGCTGCAGAGCCTCGCGGACGGGCTGCCGCGACACGCCCAGCAGCTCGGCCAGCTCGCTCTCGACCAGGTGCTGGCCGGGCTTGAGCTGGCCGGACACGATGAGCTCCTGGATGGCCTCGATCACGCTCTCCCGGAGCGTGGCTGGGCGGGGGATCTTGGGGGCCGCCGCCCGACCGGCCTGATCCGACAGCAACATGACTTTGACTCCAGGGCTGCGAATGGGTTTTGGTCGACTGCCTACAGCATACCGTTCGAAATCGTCACCGGATCGTGAGTCTCATCACAGCATGCGAGGTCACAGGGGGATCGTGGCGGGCAGACCGGGCGTGCGCAACCGCTTCGACGCCAACGCCGGGAGCGCGGCGAGTCCCGCGGCGACCAGAAGCACCGTCACGGGAGCGGTGAACGCGTACGCGGCCATGACCGCGCCCAGCACCCCTGCCACGGCTTTCGCGCTGTAAACCACGGCGTGGATCTCGGAGGTCTGCCGCTCGCCGAAGAACTCCCGTACCAGGCTCGCGACCAGCGGATAGAACGCGCCGCCGCCCAGGCCCGCGGCCACCGCGCCGAGCCACAGCAGCGGGCCGCCGGCCGCCTCCAGCCCCTGCACGGCCGGCCCGGAGGGAGCCGCGGAGGCCGCGATGAGGACCTGGCCCAAGGCGAGAAGCCCGAGCACGGACGCGAGCACCAGCCGCCGCCCGAACACCTCCGACAGCCGCATCGCCACCGCGCGCCCGCCGCCGTTGAGCGCCACCATGAGGGCCAGCGCGCCCCACGCGCCGGTGCTCGCCACGATCACCACGTCGAACACCGACACCGCGCCCGCGCAGGCGAGGATCACCGCAAGGGCCGGCAGCGCCCGCGTGCGCAGCGCCTGGGCCAGGCCGAACTGCCGCACCGCCCCGGGGGTCCTGCGCAGCCTGGCCGCCTGGAGCGCGTGCGCGCGCGGCTCGACCGTCTCCGGCCACCAGCCCTCCGGGGCCTGCCGCAGGGACCGGGCCGCCGCGCCGATCGCCACCGCGGCCAGCACCGCCGCGACCGCGAACACGGCCGGCGTCATGGCGGGCGCGAGCCCGGCCCACACCAGCAGCGGCGCCGACCCGTACCCGAAGGCGCCCGTCACCAGGCTCACCCGGGCGGCGGCCCGGTCGGGGTACCAGGAGGAGACCACTTCGCTGCAGACCCCGTAGACGGCCCCGGCGCCGAGCCCGCCGAGCACCGCGTACCCGGCCAGGGCGAGGGGGAGCGTGCCGGTGCCGGCCACGGCCACCGTCAGCAGGCCGAGCGCGGTGAGCACGGCCCCGGCGCCCAGCGCGGCGCGGACCGGCAGGCGGCCGCGGCGGATCAGGTGCAGGGCCGGCAGCGCGCCCACCGCCTGGAAGACGATGCAGGCGGCCAGCAGGATCAGCCCGTTCGCGTCGGTGGCGAGCAGGGCCGCGAAGCCGTACTGCAGCGGCCCGATCGCGGCCATGGCCCCCAGCGCGAGCCGGAACATCCGGGTGCGGTCGGCGGGCACCGGTCCCACGAGGTAGGAGCGCCCGCGCCAGTCTCTGACAGTTGTTGCATTCTCCATACCGTATGGAATATCCGGTACACCGAAGCCTGTCGAGGGCCTAGACGAGGGATATTCCATACGGTATACCGTCTACAAAGGAGGCTCGAATGGACCTGTACGAGTATCAGGCGAAGGAGCTCTTCGGGCGCCACGGGATACCGATCCCCGCGGGCCGGGTCGCGGCCACCCCTCAGGAGGCCCGCGCGATCGCGACCGAGCTGGACACGCCGGTCGTCATCAAGGCCCAGGTGAAGACCGGCGGACGCGGCAAGGCGGGCGGCATCAGGATCGCCCCGGGCCCGGCCGCCGCCGAGGACGAGGCCGGCCACGTGATCGGCATGGACATCAAGGGGCACACCGCGCGCCGCGTGCTCGTGGAGACCGCCACGGTGCCCTTCGAGGAGTACTACGCGGCCTTCCTGGTGGACCGGGCGGAGGGCGGGTTCCTCGCCATGGTGTCCGGCCGGGGCGGCATGGAGATCGAGGAGCTGGCGGCCACCGACCCCGACGCCATCGTGCGCGTCCCGATCGACCCTGAGACCGGTGTGGACGAGGAGACGGCCAAGCGGCTGGCGGCCGGGGCGGGCCTGCCGGACGCCGCCGCCGGGGTGCTGGAACGGCTGTGGCGGGTGATGGTCGAGGAGGACGCCGTACTGGTCGAGGTGAATCCGCTGATCTGCACCACCGACCAGCGGATCGTGGCGCTCGACGGGAAGGTGACGCTCGACGACAACGCCGCGTACCGGCACGCGTGGGAGTACGCGGAGGCCGGCGACGGCCTGGAGGACCGGGCCAGGGCCAAGGGCCTCAACTACGTCAAGCTGGACGGGCGGGTCGGCGTCATCGGCAACGGCGCCGGCCTGGTGATGAGCACGCTCGACGTGGTGGCGGGCGCGGGTGCGGCCCCGGCCAACTTCCTCGACATCGGCGGCGGCGCCTCGGCTCAGGTGATGGCCGACGGGCTGGAGATCATCCTGGCCGACCCGGACGTGCGCTCGGTGCTGGTGAACGTCTTCGGCGGCATCACCGCCTGCGACGCGGTGGCCAACGGCATCGTGACGGCTCTGGAACTGCTCGGCGAGCGCGGCCACGCGCGGCCCATCGTCGTACGGCTGGACGGCAACAACGCGGAGGCCGGGCGGCGCATCCTGAGCGCGGCCGGGCACCCGGCGGTCCGGCAGATCCCCACCATGGACGGCGCCGCCGAGACGGCGGCCAGACTCGCGGCAGGTGCGTGATGGCGATCTTCCTGACCAAGGACAGCCGGGTGCTCGTGCAGGGCATGACCGGCGCGGAGGGCAGCAGGCACACGGCCCGCATGCTGGCCGCCGGCACCGAGGTGGTGGCCGGGGTGACGCCCGGCAAGGGCGGCAGCACGGTCGACTTCGGCGAGCGCGCCGTGCCGGTGTTCGGCTCGGTGGCCGAGGCCATGGCGGAGACCGGCGCCGACGTGTCGGTGGTGTTCGTGCCGCCCCGCTTCACCCGCGGCGCCGTGGAGGAGGCCGTCGCCGCCCGGATGCCGCTCTGCGTGGTCATCACCGAGGGCGTCCCGGTGCACGACACGGTACGGTTCCGCGCCCTGGCGGCCCGCTCCGGCACCCGGATCATCGGCCCGAACTGCCCCGGCCTGATCAGCCCCGGCCAGTCGTCGGCCGGCATCATCCCGGCCGACATCACCGCCGCCGGGCGGATCGGCCTGGTATCCAAGTCGGGGACGCTCACGTACCAGCTCATGTACGAGCTGCGCGACCTCGGCTTCTCCACCGCGGTCGGCATCGGCGGCGACCCCGTCGTGGGGACCACGCACATCGACTGCCTCCAGGCGTTCCAGGACGACCCCGGCACCGACGCGATCGTGATGATCGGCGAGATCGGCGGCGACGCCGAGGAGCGGGCCGCCGCCTACATCGAGCGGCACGTCACCAAGCCGGTCGTGGCCTACGTCGCCGGGTTCACCGCGCCCGAGGGCAAGACCATGGGGCACGCGGGCGCGATCGTGTCCGGCTCGTCCGGCACCGCCCAGGCCAAGAAGGAGGCGCTGGAGGCCGTCGGCGTCCGGGTGGGGCGCACCCCGTCCGAGACGGCCCGGCTGCTGCGCTCGGCGCTGGGGCGGGTGCCGGCATGAGGTTCGACGTCAACCTGTCCATCCTGTTCACCGAGCTGCCGCTGCTGGAGCGGCCCGCCGCCGCGGCCAAGGCCGGGTTCGACGCGGTGGAGCTGTGGTGGCCGTTCGGCACGCCCGAGCCGTCCCGCGCCGAGCTGGACGCGCTGCGCGGGGCCATCCAGGACGCGGGCGTGCGGCTCGTCGGCCTCAACTTCGACGCCGGCGACATGGCCGCGGGGGAGCGCGGGCTGCTCGCCAGGCCGGGCGACTCGACGCGGTTCCTGGCCAACGTCGGCGTCGCCGCGGGCTTCGCCGCCGAGCTGGGCTGCGGCACGCTCAACGCGCTGTACGGCAACGACCCCGGCACCGACCGGGCGCTGGCCGTGACCAACCTGCGCGTGGCGGCCGACGCGGCGGCAGCCGTCGGCGCCACCGTGGTCGTCGAGGCGCTCAACTCCCGGGAGAACCCGCACTACCCGATCACCTCGTCGGCCGCCGCCTTCGACCTGATCGACGAGGTGGGCCGGGAGAACGTCGCCTTCCTGGCCGACCTCTACCACCTGCACGTGATGGGCGAGGACGTGCTCGGGCTCATCGACGCGCACGCCGCCCGGTTCGGCCACGTGCAGATCGCCGACGACCCCGGCCGCGGGCAACCGGGCAGCGGGCGCATGCCGTACCCGGAGATCTTCGACCGGCTGGCGGCCGCGGGCTACCGGGGGCACGTCGGGCTGGAGTACCGGCACGAGGGGCCGGGCGCGTTCGCTTGGAGGCAGCAGTGACCATCGCATTCATCGGCCTCGGGATCATGGGCAGCCCGATGGCCGCCAACCTGGTCAAGGCGGGATACGACGTCGTCGGCCATGACATCAGCGCCGAACGGGTCGCCCAGCTGGAGAGCGGCGGCGGCAAGGGCGCGGCGAGCGTGGCGGAGGCGGTCGCCGACGCGGACGTGGTGATCACCATGCTGCCCGACTCGCCGCAGGTCGAGGAGGTCGCGCCGATCATCGTCGCGCACGGCGCGTCCGGCCTGGTCTACCTGGACATGAGCACGATCAGGCCGGAGACCTCCCGCCGGGTGGCCCGCGAGGCCGCCGCCAAGGGCATCCGCGCCCTGGACGCGCCGGTGAGCGGCGGCGAGCGCGGCGCCGTCGACGGCACCCTGTCGATCATGGTCGGCGGCGAGCCGGAGGACTTCGAGGCGGCCCGGCCGGTGCTCGGCGCGCTCGGCACCACGATCGTGCACGTCGGCCCGGCCGGCGCGGGCCAGACCGTCAAGGCCGCCAACCAGCTCGTCGTCGGCGGCATCTACGGCCTGGTCGCGGAGGCCATCGTGCTCCTGGAGGCGTCGGGGGTGGACCCGGTGGCCGGTCTGGACGTGCTCGCGGGCGGTCTGGCCGGCTCCCGGATCCTCGACATCAAACGGCACACCATGATCAAGCGGGAGTTCGCCCCAGGCTTCCGCATCGACCTGCACCACAAGGACATGGGCATCGCCGTCGCCGCCGCCCGCGAGGCCGGCGTCGCGCTCCCGCTGACCGCGCAGGTCGCCCAGCTCGTGGCGGCCGCCCGCGCCCAGGGCCACGGCTCGCTCGACCACTCCGCCCTGCTCAAGGTCGTCGAAAGGCTGAACACATGAGTCGTGTCCCGTGCATGGAGGCCGTGGTCAAGGTGCTGGAGTCGGAAGGCGTGGACACCGTCTTCGGCATCCCCGGCGCCGCCATCCTGCCGTTGTACGCGGCGCTCCAGCACAGCTCGATCCGGCACATCACGGTCCGCCACGAGGAGGGCGGCACGCACGCGGCCGACGGCTGGGCCCGGGTGACCGGGAACGTGGGCGTGTGCATCGGCACCTCGGGCCCCGCCGGCACGAACATGATCACCGGGCTCTACACGGCGCTCGCCGACTCGATCCCGATGATCTGCGTCACCGGGCAGGCCGTCAGCTCCAAGCTGCACCAGGAGGCGTTCCAGGCGGTCGACATCGTGGAGATCGCCAAACCGGTCACCAAGTGGGCGGTGCAGCTCAAGGAGCCGGCGCAGGCGCCGTGGGTGTTCCGCGAGGCGTTCCGGATCGCCCGCTCCGGGCGCCCCGGGCCGGTGCTCATCGACCTGCCGCTGGACGTGCAGCGCGGCACCTGCCGGTACGATCCCGCGGTCGACGCGCCGCTGCCCGTCGAGGTGCCCAGGCCGCTGCCGCAGGCGGTGCGCAGGGCGGTCGACCTGCTGTCCGCCGCCCGGCGGCCGCTGATCCTGGCCGGCGGCGGCGTGATCATCGCGGACGCGCACGAGGAGCTGCGCCGGCTGGCCGAGCACCTCC
Source organism: Nonomuraea sp. NPDC048826 (assembly GCF_043198225.1). NCBI lineage: Bacteria > Bacillati > Actinomycetota > Actinomycetes > Streptosporangiales > Streptosporangiaceae > Nonomuraea > Nonomuraea sp. NPDC048826. The sequence goes on from NZ_JBICUQ010000003.1 coordinate 426,188, forward strand.
AGGTGCCGGTGCAGGTGACGCTCATGGGCAAGGGCGCCTTCCCCGAGGACCACCCGCTGTTCGCCGGGATGGCCGGCATCCAGACCCAGACCCGGTGGGGCAACGCCGCCTTCCTCGACAGCGACCTCGTGCTGGCCGTCGGCGCCCGGTTCGGCGACCGGCACACCGGCGACCTCGACGTCTACCGGGGCGACCGGCAGTTCATCCACGTCGACATCGAGCCCATGCAGCTCGGCCGGGTCTTCGAACCCGATCTCGGCATCGTCGGGCACGCCCGGCCGGTGCTGGCCGAGCTGCTGGACGAGGCGCGCGCCCGGCACGCCGCGCCGCGCCGGCCGGGCAAGTGGGTGCGCCGGGTCGGCGAGCTGCGCCGCACCCTGGGGCGCAGGGACGACTTCGACGACGTGCCGATCAAGCCGCCCAGGGTGTTCCGCGAGATCAACGAGCACTTCGGCAGGGACACCACGTTCGTCACCGCGATCGGGCTCTACCAGATCTGGTCCGGCCAGTTCCAGACCACCTTCCTGCCGCGCCGCTACCTCGTGTGCGGGCAGGCCGGGCCGCTCGGGTGGGAGGTACCGGCCGCGATCGGGGTCAAGACCGCGCACCCGGAGCGCGAGGTCGTCGTGGTCGTCGGCGACTACTCCTTCCAGTTCCTCATGGAGGAGGTCGCGGTCGCCGCCCAGTACAACATCCCGTTCGTGATCGTCATGATCAACAACGAGTATCTGGGGCTCATCAGGCAGGCCGAGATCCCGTACGACATGAACTACGCCGTCGACCTGCACTACGGAGAGGGCGGCATCGACCATGTCAAGGCCATGGAGTCCTTCGGCTGCCCGGCACGCCGGGTGGAGCTGCCCGGCGACATCCGCGACACGCTGGCATGGGCGTCCGCCGAGGCGGCCCGCCGCCGGCTTCCGGTGCTGGTGGAGGTGATGGTGGAGCGCGAGGCGAACGCCGCCATGGGTCCGGCGCTGGACGCCGTCAAGGAGTTCGAGCCGCTGCCCGAGCTCATCGCCGTCGACTGGTCAGACTGAGAGGAGGGGCTCATGCAGGTCAAACCGGGCACGGCCTGGCAGGACGCGTACGGCAGGTGCTGCGAGGTGGCGCCGGAGGCGTTCCACGACGACCGGGTGCTCAACCACTGGGGCGGGTTCTGGCAGCGGGACGGACGGCCCGCGCCGGTGTTCTCGCCGGTGGACGGCACCGCCATCGCCGGTCCGCCCCGGCTGGACCGGGCCGGGGCCGCGCGCGCCGTGGCGGGCGCGGTCGAGGAGCACCGGCAGTGGCGTCACCTGCCGCTGGAGGAACGCAAGGCACAGGTCTCGGCGGCGGTGGAGTCCATGGCCGCGCACCGCGACCTGCTGGCGCTGCTGCTGGCGTGGGAGATCGGCAAGCCGTGGAAGACGGCCTGCGCCGACGTCGACCGCTGTCTCGACGGGGTGCGCTGGTACGTGGCGGAGATCGACCGGATGCTGGTGGGGCGCGTCCCGCTGCCCGGCCCGGTCAGCAACATCGCGAGCTGGAACTACCCGATGAGCGTGCTCATGCACGCCATGCTCGTGCAGGCGCTGGCGGGCAACGCCGTCATCGCCAAGACGCCGACCGACGGCGGGCTGTGCTGCCTCACCCTGGCGTGCGCGCTCGCGGTCCGCGAAGGGCTGCCGTTCACGCTGGTGAGCGGGAGCGGGGCGGAGCTGTCACCGGTGCTGGTGGCGGGGCGGTCGCTGGGCTGCGTGTCGTTCGTGGGCGGCAGGGACGCCGGCGGGAACGTCGCCGGCTCGCTGGCCGACCTGGACCGGCGGCACGTGCTGGAGCAGGAGGGGCTCAACTGCTGGGGCGTGTGGGAGTACTCCGGCTGGGAGCTGCTCGGCCGGCAGATCCGGGCCTCCTTCGACTACGGCAAGCAGCGGTGCACCGCCTACCCGCGGTTCGTGGTGCAGCGGTCGCTGTTCCACGAGTTCCTCGGGGCCTACCTGGGGGCGGTGGAGTCGCTGCGGTTCGGGCACCCGCTGGCCGTGGCCTATCCGGACGACCCGCTGCCGGAGCTGGACTTCGGGCCGCTGATCAACGCCTCGAAGGCCAAGGAACTGGCCGACCAGGTGGACGAGGCGGTGGCGCGGGGCGCGGTGCCGTTGCACCGGGCGCCGGTGGCATCGGGACATTTCCTGCCCGGTCAAGATATGTCGGCTTACTTTGCGCCGGTGGCGTTGCTCGACCCGCCCCGGTCGTCCCCGCTGCACCACGCCGAGCCGTTCGGCCCCGTCGACAGCTTCGTGCTCGTCGACACCGAGGCGGAGCTGCTGGCCGCGATGAACGCCAGCAACGGGGCCCTGGTGGCCACGCTCTCCTGCGACGAGGAGGACACGTACCGCAGGCTCGCCCCGGACGTGCGCGCGTTCAAGGTCGGGCACAACCGGCCGCGCTCGCGCGGCGACCGCGAGGAGTTGTTCGGCGGGCTCGGCGCCTCCTGGCGCGGCGCGTTCGTCGGCGGTGAGCTGCTCGTCAGGGCCGCCACCCAGGGCCCCGACGGCGAGCGCCTGCCCGGCAACTTCCCGGGCTACACGCTCATCCCCTAGAGCAGCCCGAACCGGGTCGCGACCAGCAGCACCAGGAACGTCAGCATCGCCACCCGCAACAGCTTGCCGCCCACCCCGAGCGACGGCCACGACAGATAGGCCAGCCAGCCGACGAACACCACGACCGGCAGCACGGCCAGCCCGCCCAGCCAGCTCTGCACCGCGAACCCGGCCAGCAGCAGCACCACCATCACGGCGGGCGTGATCCAGCGCGGCACCTGCGTGAACAGGAACGCCATCGGCGCCGCGCTGCGCCGCTCCACGGCCGCGCGCACCCCCGTCGCCCCGGGCGTGAAGAACTGCTCGCCCGGCGGCAGCGGGCGCTTGGGCTTGGCCTTCGGCTCCGCGCGGGGCTGTGCCAGCGGGTGCCTGCGGCGGTCGTCGTCAGTGGCCACGAGCCCGAGCCTAGCGCCGCGGGAAACGCCCCGGCAGCCGCGGAAGGTCTGACATGCTGGGGGCGTGCTCGCCGTGATCCGTTACACCGTTCCAGACGCCCAGTCGCAGGAGTTCGCCAAGCAGGCCGAGGTCGTCCTCGACACGCTCGCCGCCCAGCCGGGCTACCTGCGCGGCAGGCTCGCCAGATCCGTCGACGAGCCCAACCTGTGGGCCCTGGTCAGCGAGTGGGAGGGCGCCGGTTTCTACCGCAGGGCGCTGTCGACCGCCCGCATGGAGCTGTATCCACTCATGACTCTCATGGTGAACGAACCCTCCGCGTTCGAGGACGTTCTCGTGCAAGACGGGGCGTAGCGATAGTCGGGCGCGGCCCTGGCCGCCCTTCCCCTAAGCTGGGATCTCACATCCAGTTCCCTCGCCGACCTCCAGCCGGAAAGAGATCCGATCAACATGGCACGACGCACCGACGTCATGGACACCATCGTCAGCCTCGCCAAGCGCCGCGGGCTCGTTTACCCGTCGAGCGAGATCTACGGCGGTCTGCGCGCGTCCTGGGACTACGGCCCGCTGGGCGTCGAGCTGAAGAACAACGTGAAGCGGCAGTGGTGGCTGTCGATGATCCAGTCGCGCGACGACGTGGTGGGCCTCGACTCCTGCGTCATCCTGGCCCCCGAGGTGTGGCAGGCCAGCGGTCACGTCGAGACCTTCACCGACCCGCTCACCGAGTGCCAGTCCTGCCACAAGCGCTTCCGCGCCGACCACCTGCTCGAGGCCTACGAGGAGAAGAACGGCAAGGCCCCCGAGTCCGGCCTGGCCGACATCACCTGCCCCAACTGCGGCAACAAGGGCGCCTTCACCGAGCCACGCCAGTTCAGCGGCCTGCTCAAGACCTACCTCGGCCCGGTCGAGGACGAGTCCGGCCTGGCCTACCTCCGGCCGGAGACCGCGCAGGGCATCTTCATCAACTACCTCAACGTGCAGCAGTCGGCGCGCAAGAAGATCCCGTTCGGCATCGGCCAGATCGGCAAGTCGTTCCGCAACGAGATCACGCCGGGCAACTTCATCTTCCGCACCCGCGAGTTCGAGCAGATGGAGATGGAGTTCTTCGTCAAGCCCGGCACCGACGAGGAGTGGCACCAATACTGGATCGACGAGCGCTTCCGGTGGTACTCGGACCTCGGCATCAACAAGGACAACCTGCGCCTTTACGAGCACCCGCAGGAGAAGCTGTCCCACTACTCCAAGCGCACCGTCGACATCGAGTACCGCTTCAACTTCACCGGCTCCGAGTGGGGTGAGCTGGAGGGCATCGCCAACCGCACCGACTTCGACCTGACCGCCCACTCCAAGGCGTCCGGCACCGACCTCAGCTTCTTCGAGCAGGAGACCGGCGAGCGCTACGTGCCCTACGTGGTCGAGCCGGCGGCCGGGGTCGACCGGGCGACGCTCACCTTCCTCCTCGACGCCTACACCGAGGACGAGGCGCCCAACGCCAAGGGCGTCATGGAGAAGCGCACGGTCATGCGGCTCGACCACCGGCTCGCCCCGGTCAAGGCCGCGGTGCTGCCGCTGTCGCGCAACGCCGACCTGTCGCCCAAGGCGCGCGACCTGGCCACGCAGCTGCGCCGCCGCTGGAACGTCGAGTTCGACGACGCCGGCGCGATCGGCCGCCGCTACCGCCGCCAGGACGAGATCGGCACCCCGTTCTGCATCACGGTCGACTTCGACACGCTCGAGGACCAGGCCGTGACCATCCGCGAGCGCGACACCATGAGCCAGGAGCGCATCTCCATCGACCAGGTGGAGAGCTACCTGCGCCAGCACCTCAACGACTGACGGGTGCCGTCACCGGGGGTCCCTCTTCGGAGGGGCCCCTTTTCCGTTGTGACCGGATGCGGTCGCGCCGATTGACAGCCGCCCCGAAAGACACGGACATTGCGGGCATCCTTAGCGGTAATCGGGGGCTGATCCTTCGGAGGCGCGATGAAGCGCTTATCAAGCACGCTCGCGGTCCTGGCCCTGCTGGCGAGCACCCTGGCGGCCCAGCCGGCGGCCGCGATCCCGCCTCCGGCGGCGAGTCCCGACGGGGTGCACGTCTACACCGGCACCCTCACCGCCCAGCAGCTCGCCGCCCTGGTCGAGGCGGGCGTGGACCGCGAGGAGATGCGGCTGGTCCGGCAGGGCGACGGCAAGGTGTCGGTCGAGGTCATCCTGGCCTCCGCGCTGGCCGACCGGCTGGCCGCGCAGGGCGTCACCCTCACCGCCCAGACCGCCGCCGCGCGCCGCACCCGGGCCGGTGAGCCCGAGGGCGTGTTCAAGCGGTACGCGGGCGCCGGCGGCCTCCGCGAGGAGATCATCGCCGCGGCGAACGCCAAGCCCGGCATCGCCAAGGTCGTCGACCTCGGCCGGACGCTCAACGGCACGCCGCTCACCGCGATCAAGGTGACCAAGGACGCCAGGGGGCTGCGCGACGGCCACCGCAAGGCCGTCCTGTACATGGCAGCCCAGCACGCCCGCGAGTGGATCACGCCGGAGATGGTGCGCCGGCTGCTGCACCACTACCTGAACGGCTACGGCACGAACGCGGACATCACCAAGCTGGTCAACACCACCGAGCTGTGGTTCCTGCCGGTGGCCAACCCGGACGGCTACGACCACACCTTCACCCCGGGCAACCGGCTGTGGCGCAAGAACCTGCGCGACAACGACGGCGACGGGCAGCTCACCAGCAACGACGGCGTCGACCTGAACCGCAACTTCGCCTACAAGTGGCGCTACGACGACGAGGGCTCCTCCAGCCTGCCCTCCAGCCAGACCTACCGGGGCGCCTCGGCCCAGTCGGAGCCGGAGACGCGGGCCGTGGACAACCTGGCCAAGCGGGTGCGGTTCACGTACCTGGTGAACTACCACTCCGCCGCCATGCTGCTGCTGTACGGCGTCGGCTGGCAGCAGGCCACGCCCACGCCGGACGACGTGCTGTTCGAGGCGATGCTGGGCGACGACGCCGACCCGGCGGTGCCCGGCTACGACCCCGACATCGGCGCCGAGCTCTACACCACCAACGGCGAGACCGACGGGCACATGACGAACCTGCGCGGCGCCCTGGCCATCACGCCCGAGATGTCCACGTGCGAGGCGGCGGCCGAGAGCGTCCCCGACGACGACTGGACGCTGGCGGACTGCGCCGGCGGGCTCGGGTTCACCTTCCCCGACGACGAGGCGCTCATCCAGGCGGAGTTCGCCAAGAACGTCCCGCTCGCGCTGGCCGCGGCCAAGAGCGTGCACGACCCGGACGACCCGGTCTCCGTCGTCGGCCGCGACGTGCCGGACTTCCGCCCGGACTCCTTCTCCGTCTCCTACGGCGACCCGCAGCCGGTCGCCGTCATCGCGCGCCGCTCGCTGGTGGCCAAGGTGATGCGCTACCGCATCAACAACGGGCGCACGCACCTGCGCCCGCTCACCGAGTGGCAGGGCGGCGAGCGGTACGGCGACGAGAACGACCTGTACTTCGCCGAGTATCGTGCCACGGTCAGCGGGGCCAGACCGGGGGACAAGGTCCAGGTCTGGTTCGAGGCGCTCAAGCCCAAGGAGGGCGTCGTCTCCAGTGAGCGCTTCACCTACACCCTGGCCGAGGACTCCTCGGCCAAGGCCCTGATCATCGCCAACGAGGACTACACCGGCTACAACCCCGGCACGCCGACCGGGGCCACCGCGCCCAAGTACGCGGAGACGTACCGGCAGGCGCTGCGGACGGCGGGTTACGCGTCGGAGACGTGGGACGTGGACGCCCAGGGCGTGCCGCACCACCTCGGCGTGCTGTCGCACTTCAGGGCGGTGGCCTGGTATCTCGGCGACAACCGGCTGTCGCAGGAGCAGCAGGACGTGGTGACGCAGACGCCGCTCGGCCCGCTGCCCGACCTCGACGTCCGGCGGTCCCAGCAGGACCTGACCATCTCCGTCCGCGACTACCTGAACGAGGGCGGCAAGCTGCTCTACACCGGCGAGACCGCCGCGTACTACGGCATTCTCGGCACCACGCTCGGCGGCCTGTACTACGGGCTCGACGGCGCGCCGGACGCCGACTGCGTGATCACCACCATCGACGGGTTCTTCGAGGAGTGCCTGCTGTACGCCGACGACTTCACCCAGTACTACCTGGGCGTCGGCGGCCGCACCCCGCGCGGCGGCGTCACCGGCTACACCGGCGCCGGACCGCTCAACGGGGTCAACGGCACCTTCGGCGGCCCGGCGGCGGCCGACAACCCGCTGGACGAGGCCGGGGTCCTGCAGCCCATGGGCCCGGACTTCCCGCGCTTCACCGGCACCCCGGCGGCCGACTATCTGGGCGTCGGCGGCCCGTTCGACCCCGTCGAGGGCGACTGGTACGTGCGCGGCGACCACGCCGACGACTCGTACATGCGGCTCACCCGTACGGTGAACCTCGGCGCGGTGACGGCGGCGCAGCAGCCGAAACTGGAGTTCCAGATGTCCTTCGACACCGAGCCCGGCTACGACAACATCATCGTCGAGGCTCACCCCGTCGGCACGGACGACTGGACCACGCTGCCCGACCTGAACGGCGGCACCGACTCCACCGTCCCGTCCGAGTGCGAGGCCGGGTTCCTGCTGGACGAGCACCCGTGGCTGGAGCACTACCTGACGCCCGGCAACCCGTGCGCGCCGACCGGCACCTCCGGCGCGTGGAACCGGTTCACCGGCAGCTCGGGCGGCTGGCAGCAGGTGGCGTTCGACCTGTCGGCGTACGCTGGACAGCAGGTCGAGGTGTCGATCAGCTACGTGACCGACCCGGCGTCCGGCGGCGTCGGCGCGTTCGTCGACGACACCAGGGTCACCACCACCGGCGGCACGCTCGACTCCGAAGGCTTCGAGTCGGGTCTCGGCGTGTGGACGATCCCCGGCCCGCCGGCGGGCAGTCCGACCGGCGCGGGCGACTTCGCCCGGGCGCAGGCCGACACGACGGCCGCCGTGGCCACCCGCGACACGGTGCTCGTGGGCTTCGGCCTGGAGCAGCTGGCCACCGCCGCCGAGCGGGCGGCGGCGATGAGGAAGATCATGAAGTATCTGATCGGCTGACAGGCCGTGGGCGGCCCTCCTGGGTTCGGGGGGCCGCCCACCCTCGCCAGGTCAGCGGGCGGGGGCCCGCTGCCTGCGACGGCAGACGGCCACGGTGACCGCGTAGGCGATCGGCGGCAGCACGAACAGCGCCACCCGTAACGCGTACAGGTAAGCCGTGTAGACATCCTGCGGAACCGTCAGGAGAGGCGTCGGCGGGTCGTCGCCCGGCGGCGTCGGCGACAGCCAGGTGGCCGCCCACAGCACCGTGAAGAAGACGATGACCGCCAGGCCCAGCCCGGTCCGGACGGGCGCGTCCGACGGCCGGTCCAGCAGGTGGTGGAAGTCCCGGTCGCCGGTGAAGCGCCGCTCCAGGAACGGGTAGAGGAACAGCACGGTGAAGAAGACGGTCAGCGCCAGCATCGGCAGCCAGATCCCGATCGGCAGCGCGACCCCGAGGACCGTCACCTCCCACCCGGGCGTCAGCCGCAGCGCGCCTTCCAGCACGCCCGCGTACCAGAACGGCTGCGCCGACGGCGGCGGCGCGGACGGGTCGTACGCCCCGTGCTCCCAGACCGGGTTGACCGTGACCAGCGTCGCCAGCAGCGCGATGACCCCGATCGTGAACAGCGCCGTCGCGGCGTTCTTGACCACGAAGTACGGGAAGAACGGCCCGCCCGTCACCTTCGACTCGGCCGCCGCGCCGACGCGCCGCTCGGTGTGCTTCTGCCGCCAGGTGAGGATCAGCCCGTGCAGCGGCACCACGGCCACCAGGATGCCGGGGATCAGCAGCACGTGCAGGGTGAACAGCCGCGCCAGCACGTCGCCGGGGAACTCGCCGTCGAACGCGAACGCCGACAGGAAGGAGCCGACCAGCGGCAGCGACAGCAGCATGCCCTGCGCCTCGCGCAGCCCGGTGAACCCGAGCTGGTCGGCCGCCAGCGACACCCCGAGGAACGATTCGAACAGCACGGTCGCGAAGAGGACCACGCCGAGCATCCAGGTCAGCTCGCGCGGCTTGCGGAACGCCCCGGTGAAGAACACCCGGAACAGGTGCGCCACGATCGACAGCACGAACACCGTCGCCGACCAGTGGTGCAGCTGCCGCATCAGCAGCCCGCCCCGGGTGTGCTGGCTGATCTCCACCACCGACGCGTACGCCAGCCCCGCGGACGGCTTGTAGAACAGCGTCAGGAACGTCCCGGTCAGCACGAGCAGCACGAACGAGTACAGCGCCAGCTCGCCCAGCAGGAACGACCAGTGACTGGGGAACAGCTTGCGCAGGTTGATCCGGGTCCAGCGGCCGAGCCCGAGCCGGTCGTCGGCCCACAGCACCGCGTCGCGCGCCGCCTTCGCCGATCCGGCCACGACGCGGGGGCGGCGGGCGGGTTTCACAGGAGTGGCCATGGGCGCCTCCGGTAGGGGTGATCCGATTCTGCACCCGCTGCCGGACATACTCAAGAATTGGTTTGAACCATTGGTATAAACCACTTCCTCCGGGAGGTCGAATAATCAATGGATTAGACCTCTCCTGGGCGTTTGAGCTGGGGAAACAGTGAGTTAACCGTAGGGTGCAGTTTCATCATCAATTCCGCCGGTAGAGTCCGGGTAGAAGCCGTTGATTGGAGCTGTGGTGGCCAAGTACGTTTACGACTTCACCGAGGGCAACAGGAATCTCAAAGATCTCCTGGGCGGAAAGGGCGCCAACCTCGCCGAGATGACCAATCTCGGCTTGCCCGTTCCTCCGGGGTTCACGATCACCACTGAGGCGTGCCGCCACTACCTGGCCGAGGGCGCCCCGCCCGAGGGGCTCGACCGTGAGGTCGAGGAGCACCTGCGGACGCTCGAGGAGAAGATGGGCAAGCGGCTCGGCCAGGCCGACGACCCGCTGCTCGTCAGCGTGCGCTCCGGCGCCAAGTTCTCCATGCCGGGCATGATGGAGACGGTGCTCAACATCGGGCTCAACGACGACTCGGTGCACGGCCTGGCCAAGCAGGCGGGCGGCAACGAGCGCTTCGCCTGGGACTCCTACCGCAGGCTCATCCAGATGTTCGGCAAGACCGTGCTCGGCATCGAGGGCGACCTGTTCGAGAACGCCCTCGACGCGCTCAAGGACGGCCGCCAGGACACCGACCTCGAAGCGGGCGAGCTCCAGCGCCTGGTCGAGTCGTACAAGGGCATCGTCCGCGAGGAGACCGGCCACGACTTCCCCGCAGACCCGCGCGAGCAGATGCGGATGGCCGTCATGGCCGTCTTCGACTCCTGGAACGCGCCGCGCGCGATCCTCTACCGCCGCCAGGAGCGCATCCCCGCCGATCTCGGCACCGCCGTGAACGTCTGCTCCATGGTCTTCGGCAACTGCGGCGGCGACTCCGGCACCGGCGTCGCCTTCACCCGCGACCCCGGCAGCGGCCGCCAGGGCATCTACGGCGACTACCTGCAGAACGCGCAGGGCGAGGACGTGGTCGCCGGCATCCGCAACACGATCCCGCTGCAGGAGCTGGAGCGGATCGACAAGCGCTCCTACGACGAGCTGCTGTCGATCATGGAGACGCTGGAGAACCACTACCGCGACCTGTGCGACATCGAGTTCACCATCGAGCGCGGCAAGCTCTGGATGCTGCAGACCCGCGTCGGCAAGCGCACCGCCGGCGCCGCCTTCTGCATCGCCACCCAGCTCGTCGACCAGGGCCTCATCAGCATGGACGAGGCCGTCACCCGGGTCACCGGCGAGCAGCTCGCCCGGCTCATGTTCCCCCGCTTCGACGCCGGCGCCGCCAAGAAGCGCATCGCCAAGGGCATGAACGCCTCGCCGGGCGCGGCCGTCGGCAAGGCCGTCTTCTCCTCCGAGCGGGCCAGAGAGCTGGCCGCCCAGGGCGAGGACGTCATCCTGGTGCGCCGCGAGACCAACCCCGACGACCTGGCCGGCATGATCGCCGCCCGCGGCATCCTCACCAGCCGCGGCGGCAAGACCTCGCACGCCGCCGTGGTCGCCCGCGGCATGGGCAAGACCTGCGTGTGCGGCGCCGAGGAGCTGGACGTCGACACCGCCGGCCGGACGTTCACCGCCCCCGGCGGCGTAGTCGTCAACGAAGGCGACGTGATCTCCATCGACGGCACCAGCGGCGAGATCTACCTCGGCGAGGTCCCCGTCGTCGCCTCCGCCGTGGTCGAGTACTTCGAAGGCGCCGAGCCCCAGGACGAGCTGGTCAAGGCCGTCGACCGCGTCATGCGGCACGCCGACGCCGCCCGCCGCCTGGGCGTCCGGGCCAACGCCGACACCCCCGAGGACGCCGCCCGCGCGGTCCGGTTCGGCGCCGAGGGCATCGGGCTGTGCCGCACCGAGCACATGTTCCTCGGCGACCGCCGCCAGCTCGTCGAGGACCTGGTGCTCGCCGCCGACGGCGACGCGCGGCAGGCGGCGCTGGACGCGCTCGAACCGCTGCAGAAGTCGGACTTCATCGGCATCTTCCAGGCGATGGGCGACCGCCCGGTGACCATCCGGCTCATCGACCCGCCGCTGCACGAGTTCCTGCCCGACATCGTCGAGCTGTCCGTCAAGGCCGCCACCGGCGACGCCACCGACAAGGACCGCGCCCTGCTGGCCGCCGTCAAGAGACTGCACGAGCAGAACCCCATGCTGGGCCTGCGCGGCGTACGGCTCGGCCTGGTCATCCCCGGCCTGTTCGCGATGCAGGTACGCGCCATCGCCCAGGCCGCCAAGGAGGTCCCCGGCGCCCGCCCGGAGATCATGATCCCGCTCATCGCCGCCGTCCAGGAGCTGGAGGTCGTCCGCGAGGAGGCCGACGCCATCCTCAAGGAAGCCGGCGTCGAGGCCCTCATCGGCACCATGGTCGAGACGCCGCGCGCCGCCCTGACCGCCGGGCAGGTCGCCGAGGCCGCCGAGTTCTTCTCCTTCGGCACCAACGACCTCACCCAGATGGCCTGGGGCTTCTCCCGCGACGACGTCGAGGCCGCGTTCTTCTCCCGCTACCTGGAGCTGGGCGTCTTCGGCGTCTCCCCGTTCGAGACCCTCGACCGCGAGGGCGTCGGCCGGCTGGTCGCGATCGCCACCGAGGAGGGCCGCGCCACCAGGCCCGACCTCAAGATCGGCATCTGCGGCGAGCACGGCGGCGACCCGGACTCGGTGCACTTCTGCCACGACACCGGGCTCGACTACGTGTCCTGCTCGCCGTTCCGCATCCCGGTGGCCCGGCTGGAAGCCGGCCGCGCCGCACTCAGCGACACCGACTCCGACACCCGCTGACCGTCTCGGGGAGGTCCCGCTGTCGTCTCTTGGGAGGTCCCGCTGTCAGGCGGCCGGGACCTCCGCCTGCTCGGTGCCGGCCGGGACGTAGTCGTGGCGGACGCCGAGGTCGCCCAGCCACGCCCGCAGCCCGGCCACGGCCGCCGGGTCCGCGGCCACCTGGGCGGCGTACCCGGACAGCGCCACCTCCTCGCCGTCGTCGTACAGCAGCCGCGCCGGGCCCGACCAGGACAACGTCCAGCGGGCCTGGCCGTGCTCGATCAGCAGGCCCTCCAGGGCGGCGCCCAGCACCCGCGCCAGCAGCCCCTCGTCCGCCGTCCACCCCAGCTCGCGCAGCCGCTCCTCCAGCTCGGCCTGCCGCCCCCTGGCGATCGCCTCGAAGGCCGCGTCCAAATACGGCCTGGACGCCCCCACCACCCGGGCGCCCGCCACCGCCAGATCGGCCAGCGCCTCGGCGTTGCGTCCCGCGTACACGCCCCGCGAGACCAGCTCGTCCCAGGACACCGGGCGCAGCGCGGCCAGCGCCTGCGGCGTCCACATCGACTCCTCCACCGCGTTGGCGGCCACGTCGGCGTCGCGCAGCAGCATCAGCGCCGAACGCGGGTCAGGCACGAGGTCGGGCTCGGGCAGCCGCTCCACCGCCGCCAGCCGCTCGGCCAGGCCGGGGTGGGAGTCGTACGGGGACGTCTGCTCGGGCCGCTCGGCCAGCTTCGCCAGCTCGGCCTGCCGGGCCGGGTCGTTCAGCAGCGACTGGAAGCCGCCGAACACGGCCGCGGGCCGGTAGCCGCCCGTGCCCGCCATCGACAGGTAGGCGTCGGAGTAGAGCTCCCAGGCCGCCGCCGTGTAGTGGATCTTGCGTAGCGCCTCCGCCATCGCCAGACGTCCGCCGATCGCCACCGCGAACGCGTCGGCCTCCAGCTCCTGCCGGCGCGACACCGCCTGTGACACCCGCAGGTAGAGCCGGGCGTACCAGGTGAAGATCCGCTGCACGAACGGATGGCGGTGCAGGCTCTGGACGGTCGCGATGAGCGACACCCGGCCCCGGTAGACCGGCGCGCCCAGCCGGGTGTGCGCGCCGCTGTAGTGACCCAGCTCGTGCCCGAGCACCGCGCGCATCTCGTCCACCGTCAGCGTCTGCATCAGCGGCAGCCCGATGTACATGCGCCGCCCGGTGGCCCTCAGCCGCAGGAAGCGGGTGTCCTCGGCGACCGCCGCGTTCACGTCCGGCACCAGCCGGATCTCGTCCGGCGGGGCGGTGCGGACCCGGCGGGCCAGGTCCTCCACGGTCTGCCAGAGCACCGGCTCGTGCTCCCTGGTGACCGCCACACCCGGCTGCCCGCCGTCCTGCCGCCTGCTCACCATGATCAGGGCTCGTACGAGCGCGACCGCGACGAGCGACAGCACGACCGCGAACTTCACCAGCCCGGTGTGGAAGTCGACGATGAGCAGCACGTCGAGCGCGACCGCCGCCGCCACGAACCCGCCGACGAGCACGTAGAAGCCGCCGAGCAGGCTGAAGGCGAGGACGGCCCGGAACGCTGTCGTCATGGGTGAGGGCTCCCGGGGAAGGACGGTCTGGCGTGGCTCGACCCTAGCGAAAACCGGAAACCGGATAAAATCACTGCCCTTATGACCGGCTACGACGAGCACGACACGGAACGCTGGGTCCCGGAGCCTCCGGGCAACCCCGAGCGCAGCGCCTTCGAGCGCGACCGCGCCCGCGTGCTCCACAGCGCCGCGCTGCGCAGGCTCGCGGCCAAGACCCAGGTGGTAGGCCCGGCCGAGGCGCTCGGCGCGGGCCAGCACATCCCGCGCACCCGGCTCACCCACTCGCTGGAGTGCGCCCAGGTCGGCCGCGAGATGGGCGCCACCCTCGGCGTGGACCCCGACCTGGTGGAGACCGCCTGCCTCGCGCACGACCTCGGTCACCCGCCGTTCGGCCACAACGGGGAGACGGCACTCGCCGAACTGGCCGAGCCCTGCGGCGGCTTCGAGGGCAACGCGCAGAGCCTGCGCCTGCTCACCCGGCTGGAGGCCAAGGTCATCGCCGAGGACGGCAGCAGCGCCGGGCTCAACCTCACCAGGGCCGCGCTGGACGCCTCCATCAAGTACCCGTGGCCCCGCGGCGCATCGCCCAAGTTCGGCGTCTACGACGACGACCTGCCCGTCTTCCGGTGGATCAGGGACGGCGCGCCCGACGGCCGGGTCAGCTTCGAGGCGCAGATCATGGACTGGGCCGACGACGTCGCCTACTCCGTGCACGACCTGGAGGACGCGCTGCACTCCGGCCACGTCGTCCCCGAGGCGCTGCGCTCACCCGACGAGCGCGCCGCCGTCTGCCTGACGACCCGCACCTGGTACGCCCCCGGCGCCGATCTCGCCGAGCTGGAGGAGATCTTCGCCAAGCTGGTCGCCGTGCCGCCGTGGCCCCGCCGCTTCGCGGCCACCCTGTCCGACCTGGCCGGGTTGAAGGCGCTCACCAGCGGGCTCATCGGCCGCTTCTGCCGCGCCGCCCAGACCGCCACCATGGAGGCCCACCACCTGCGCCACCGGGCCAGCCTCGTCGTGCCGGAGCCGACCCGCCTGGAGTGCGCGCTGCTCAAGGGCATCACCGCCCATTACGTGATGGCCACCGAGGACCACCACGCCAACCAGGCCAGGCAGCGCGAGCTCATCATGGAGCTGGCCTCGCTCATCACCGTCGGCGCGCCCGCCACGCTGGAGCCCGCCTTCAGGGCGGCCTACGAGGACGCGCCGGACGACCCGGCCCGGGTGCGCGTGATCATCGACCAGCTCGCCTCGCTGACCGACACCTCCGCCGTCGCCTGGCACCGGCGCCTGTCACGCTGACGGCCTCACCCGAGGACGCCGACCGCGTCGGTCGGCGAGAGGGTGATCGCGAACTCCGGCGTGGGCGTGGCCCGGGTCCGCTTCCGCGTCGGCGTGGGCGTCGGGGTGGGCGCGGCGGCGGACTCCCGCGCCCCGCTGCACAGCACCCGGCACGGCGGCGACTCGCCCAGCTCGCGGCGGAGCGCCAGCGTCTCCTTGCGGGGCGAGAACGTGCGGTTGCCGCTCTGCCAGGCGTCGAGATAGTCCCACGGCTCGACCATGCCCCGGCGCACCCACCAGAGCCCGGGCCCGGTCTTCCAGGAGATCGCGAAGTAGAGGTTGGACCCGGTGTCGCGGGCGTTGCCCGACGTGCCGACCCGGCCCAGCTCACGGCCGGCCTTCACCCGCACGCCCGGCCGGATGCCCTCGGCCACGCTGTCGAGGTGACCGCCGAGGTAGCGCACCCCGTCGACGCCGACGATCGTGACGAACCTGCCCTCACGGTGGGCGCCCACGTCGGTGGACGGCACCCACTGGTTGACGGTGTTGACCTCGTCGACCACGCCGTCGACCGGGGCCACGAACGCGCACCCGCGCTTCGCCCAGATCGTCGTCTTCGGCAGCACCAGGAGCTTGCGCTGGTAGGTCACCTCACAGTCCTCGACCGGGAACGTGTAGGTGTACTTCGACAGCTTCGGCGGCGGCACCCGCACCGGCTCGCCGCCGTCGGGCGGCTTGACCGGGCCCTGAGAGGTGGGCACGGGCGTCGGCGAGCCCGAGTCGGACGAGGCGGCCGTGCGCACGCCCGCGATCCCGGCCGGCTGGCTGCAGGCGCCCGTCAGCAGCACGACGCCAGCCGACGCCACCACCAGGCCGATTCGCCCCGCTCGCATGATCTCCACCGTATCCGAGAGCAACCTTTACCTTTGTAGCCGACAGGGAGCGGTCCCATAACGTCTTTCCGACCAACGGACCCCACCTGTTCCACCCCGGTGACCGCCGTCCGTCCCGCAGGTCACATCGTGCTCAAGGGGATAAGTGTCGGGGAAGCCGAATAGACTCACGACGTGGCTGGCCGGATCCGTGACGTCGACATCGCGCTCGTACGCGAGCGTTCGCCCATCGCCGACGTGATCGGCGAGCACATCCAGTTGCGCAACGCGGGCGGCGGCAACCTCAAGGGGTTGTGCCCGTTCCACGACGAGAAGAGCCCGTCCTTCAACGTCACCCCCGAGCGGGGCATGTTCTACTGCCTCGCTGCCGAGACCCGGGTCGTGACGTGGGAGGGCGTCCGTCCTATCGCCGACCTCGCCGGTGGTGTGCATCGGATCCTCGCGTACGACGGCACCTGGGTGGACGCGCCGTTCATGTCCTTCGGTGTCCAACCGCTCATGAAGATCGTGATGAGTCGCAACGGGCAGAAGAAGGAGATCTTCGCGACGCCCGAGCACCGCTGGTTCGTGAGATCGGGACGAAAGCAGGACAAGCGCGCGGAGGTCATCACCAAGGACCTGAAACCGCGTCACCGCCTGGTCACGGTATTTCCCGGGTCTCGGGTGAAGCGCAGCACTCCGTCTCCCTTCGGCGTCGCGCATGGGATCACCTTCGGTGACGGCACTCGCGCGGGCACGGGGAGCAGGGCGACGCTTGACGGCGTCAAAGACGCGCAACTGATCAAGTGGTTTCCTCTCAGTCAGGTTTCGGAGGCTTTCGGCGGGGTGACCGCTCGCAAGCAGCTCTTGGTTCATCACCTGCCTCGCTTCTTCAAGGAACTGCCGCCCCTCACCGAATCGGTGTCCTACCTCTACGGCTGGCTGGCGGGCTACCTTGCCGCCGACGGGCATGTCGCCAAGGACGGCACGGTCATGCTCCATTGCGCGGACAAGCAGACCCTGGAGTTCGTCCGCACGGCCTGCACGAGACTCGGCATCGGCACCTACGGCATCACTGAGCAGGTGCGGGTCGGATTCCCCGGCCGGGAGCCCAGCTCCGTCTTCCGCGTCCACTTCGTCAACGACGACCTCACGGAGGAGTTCTTCCTTCTGGAGGAGCATCGCCTGAGATTCGCCGGTGCGCAGAAGGCGTTCGCCCGGCGCGGATGGACGGTTGAGTCCGTAGAGGAGACCGGGCGGGTGGAGGAGGTCTTCTGCGCGACGGTGGACCATGGCCACGCCTTCGTCCTGGAAGACAACATCTTGACGGGCAACTGCTTCGGCTGCTCCGAAGGCGGCGACGTGATCACCTTCGTGGAGAAGGTCGAGCACCTGACCTTCGGCGAGGCGGTCGAGCGGCTGGCACAGCGGGCCGGCATCCAGTTGCAGTACGAGCAGGGCGGCTACGTCCCGCGCCGCGACCACGGGGAGCGGGCGCGGCTGATCGAGGCGCACCGGATGGCCGCCGAGTTCTACTCCGACAAGCTGTTCGGGCCCGACGCGGGCCCCGGGCGGCGGTTCCTGTCGGAGCGCGGGTTCGAGCGGGCCGACGCCGAGCAGTTCGGGGTCGGTTACGCCCCGGCCGAGTGGGAGGCGCTGACCCGCCACTTGCTGGCACGCGGGTTCACCGCCGACGAGCTGGTCAAGGGCGGGCTGGCCAAACAGGGGCGGCGCGGGCCGATCGACCGGTTCCGCGGGCGGCTCATCTGGCCCATCAAGGACGCCACCGGCGACGTGATCGGGTTCGGCGCGCGCAAGCTGCTCGACTCCGACGACGGCCCCAAATACCTCAACACCCCCGACTCGCCCCTCTACAAGAAGAGCCAGGTGCTCTACGGCATCGACCAGGCCAAACGCGAGATCTCCAAGCGGGCGCAGGCGGTGATCGTCGAGGGCTACACCGACGTGATGGCCTGCCATCTGGCGGGCGTGCCGACGGCCGTGGCGACCTGCGGCACCGCGTTCGGCGAGGAGCACATCAAGATCCTGCGCCGGTTCCTGCTCGACCAGGCCGAGTTCCGGGGTGAGGTGATCTTCACCTTCGACGGCGACGCCGCCGGCCAGAAGGCGGCGCTGCGGGCGTTCGCCGACGAGCAGAAGTTCGTCACCCAGACCTACGTCGCCATCCAGGCCGACGGGCTCGACCCGTGCGACCTGCGGGTCAAGCAAGGCGACGCGGCGGTGCGCGACCTGGTGGCGAGCCGCGAGCCGCTGTTCCAGTTCGCCATCCGCAGCACGATCGACCGCTACGACCTGCGCAGCAACGAAGGCAAGATCGCGGCGCTCGACGCGGCGGCGCCGATCGTGGCCGGCATCAAGGACGCCGGGCTGCGCAAGCGCTACGCCATCGACCTCGACCGGTGGCTCGGGTTCATGGACGAGCGGTTCGTCATGCAGCGCATCGCCGAGGTGGGGCGGGTCCAGGCCGGCCGTCCCCAGGTCGCTCCCCGGCAGGCGCCGGTCGATCCGCACGTCCGGGTGGAGGCCGAGCTGCTCAAGCTGGCCGTGCAGCGCCCGGCGCTGCTCGGGCCGCGCTTCGACGCGCTCGATCCGCAGGCGTTCACCGCCGCCGACCACGTGACGCTGCACCAGCTGATCGCGGCCGCGGGCGGGCTGACGGCGGCGGGCCACGGCGGCCGCCCCTGGGTCGACCGGCTGCTGGAGCACGCCCACGAGACGGGCGCGGCGGCGCTGGTGACCCGGTTCGCGGTGGAGCCCATCCAGGCCGACTCCCACGTCGAGGAGCGCTACGCGGGCGCGATGCTCGCGGCCATCGAGGCGATCGCCGTCGACCGCGCCATCGCCCAGGTCAAGTCGCGGATCCAGCGCCTCAACCCGGTCGACGAGCAGCAGGAGTACAACCGGCTGTTCGGCGAGCTGGTGGCGCTCGAACAACAACGCCGCGTCCTGCGCGACCGCGCCGCCGGCACCTGACCCCGCGCCCGGCCTTCTCGCGACCCCACTCCGTCCGAGCATGCGGGCTTGCGCACCCTGTGGGCCTTGCGCGGGCGTGCCCTGCGCCCGACCGGTGCCGCCCTCGTTGAGAGGCCGCGAGATGCTCCTGGGCAACGTGCGTCCGGACGTGCCGACGGTCGGCCCAGGGTGGTGGCGTCGGACGCCGAACGGACGGTGGTGTGCGTGCCGGGGTCGGGGCCGTCGATGACCATCCACAACTGAGGGGCCGGAAGGTGCCTGCCGGGATACGGTCCGTCATCGCGGGGGCAGGGGAGGCCGGGATCGTGGAAACGTACACTATCCCCGGAGGGAAGATCTTCCGTACCGGAGGATAACCGAGCGCCCGGGTCGGAAATGCGGGGCGAAGCGGCGTTCCGGGCGTGTTCGAGCAGCATGGGCCATGTGTCCGGCGCTGCGGCGAGCCGGACACACCAATCCAAGTCGCGTAATTGACTTTACTTTCCTGATCAAACTCCGGCTAAACCTTAAAGGGATCTCAATTCGGTAAGGGTGATGGCCTTACCTTCTGTGCCAAAAATGGGTCTGCCATTTTATGGAACCAATACTGCAGACTGTCTCCCGTGGGTGCATCGGTGCTGCCAAGTGGACCGCCATCCGTAGATCAGGTGGCGGACCTCGTCGCGAAAGGAAGGGAGCGCGGAAGCGTAACCGTCGATGACGTCGCAGCCGCGCTTGACCGATCCGAGCTTCCCTCCGACGCGCTGGAACGCGTCGTGCGGATGCTCGCCGAGAACGGTGTGGAGGTCCTCGAGCCCCAGGGCGACGAGGAGACCACCCGCACCGATGAGGAAGACGTAGGCAAGCGGGCGCCGACCAGTGATCTGGTCCGTATCTATCTGCGGGAGATCGGCCGTGTGCCACTGCTGACGGCAGAAGAGGAGGTGGAGCTCGCCAAGTCGATCGAAGCCGGCCTGTTCGCCGAGGACAAGCTGGCCAACGGGGTCTCGCGTCTGGCCTTCCCGGAGTTCAGGGAGCTCGTCTGGCAGGGCACCCGGGCCAAGCAGCGCCTCATCGAGGCCAACCTGCGGCTCGTGGTGTCGATCGCGAAGCGGTACGTCGGCCGCGGGATGCTGTTCCTGGACCTGATCCAGGAGGGCAATCTCGGCCTGATCCGGGCCGTGGAGAAGTTCGACTACACCAAGGGTTACAAGTTCTCCACCTACGCCACCTGGTGGATCCGCCAGGCGATCACCCGGGCGATCGCCGATCAGGCGCGGACCATCCGCATCCCCGTGCACATGGTGGAGACGATCAACAAGCTCGTCAGGGTGCAGCGCCAGCTCCACCAGGATCTCGGCCGCGAGCCGATCCCGGAGGAGATCGCCAAGGAGATGGACCTCCCCGTCGACCGGGTGGTGGAGATTCAGCGCATCGCGCAGGAGCCGGTGTCGCTGCAGTCCCCGATCGGTGAGGAGGACTCGGACCTCGGTGACTTCATCGAGGACGCCGACGCGGTCGTGCCCATGGAGGCGGCGGCGTTCATCATGCTGCAGGACCAGCTCGACGACATCCTGGCGACGCTCTCCGACCGCGAGCAACGCATCATCCAGCTGCGCTTCGGCCTGGCCGACGGCCATCCGCGCACGCTGGAGGAGGTGGGCAGGGAGTTCGGCGTCACGCGCGAGCGCATCCGGCAGATCGAGTCGAAGACTCTGGCCAAGCTCCGTCACCCGACGAGGGCGCAGATGCTGCGCGACTATCTGGACTGAGCCGTGGTCACGACGGCGGGCCGGGGAGTCTCCCCGGCCCGCCGTCGTGTCACGAGCAGCCCTCGAACTGCGGCACCGCGACGGTGCCGAAGTCCAGGCCGGTGCCGTCGAACCAGGTGCGCAGCAGCTTGGCGGCGGTCCCGTCCTGGTACATGTCGGTGATGGCCCGGTTGACCTCCTCGCATCCCGCCACGTCTCCCTGGCGCATGCCGATCCCGGTCCGCTGCTCGTTGAACTGGGCGTTGGCCAGGCGCAGCCCGCCGCCGTCCTGCTTGGCCAGCCCGGCCAGGATGACGTCGTTGGTGGTGATGGCGTCGACCTCGTTCCGCTTCAGCGCCTGCATGCACGCCTGGTAGTCGGGGAACGGCTTGACCTCGGCCGCCACCCCGCGCTCCTCGACCACCCGCTGGGCCGCGTTGGCGCCCTGCACCTCGCAGATCCGGCGGCCCGCCAGGTCGCCCACGCCCTTGATCCGGCTCTCGTCCGGCCGGATCAGGATGTCCTGGTACGAGATGTGGTACGGGCCGGCGAACAGGACCTTCTGCTTGCGGTCCTCGCTGATCGTGTACGTGGCCACGACCAGGTCGGCCTCGCCGGAAAGCACGGCGTCCTCGCGGTCGGAGGCCAGCACCGGGATCAGCCGGTGCTTCTTGCCGAGCCGCTTGGCGATGTAGGCGGCCACGTCCACGTCGAAGCCCTCGAACGTGCCGCCCTTGCGGAACCCCACCGACGGCAGGTCGGGCCGGACGCCGATGACGATCTCGTCCTTGGCCAGCAGGGACTCCGGCGTGCCGGCCCCGCATCCGGCGGCCGCCAGCGCGACGGCCGCCGCCAGCACCACAGTCATCAGCCGCTTCACCGGTACTCCCTCAGTCGTGGCCACACGCCGAGCGCCAGCAGCACGCCGATGCCCGCGGCGCCGAACGGCAGCAGCCGCCACAGCCCGTTCAGCGCGCCCTCGCCGTCGCCGACCGCCGATCGGAACACCTGCTGGTGGCGTTCGGCCAGCGCGACCAGCGCGCTGTCGTACTCGTCGAACGCCTGCCGCACCGGCCCGAGCCGGGCCGTGACCGCGTCGGCGGTCCGGTTCTGGGCGGCCAGCCGGCGCATCCGGCTGTCGGCGGCCTGGTAGCGGGTGTAGGCGTCGATCGCCAGCTCGCCGCTCTGGCCACTGAGCTGCTGCCCCAGCATGCCCCGGTAGTCGTCGGCCTTCTGGGACACCGCGGCCTGGTAGGCCGTCAGGTTGCCGCCCTCCTGGTACAGCAGCCGCTGCGACTTGTCCAGGAACCGGTGCTGATAGGTGTCGGCCCGCTCCTTGTCGAGCAGGAAGCGGCTCTGGTCGCCCTGCATGCTGTTGCCGATGGCGCGGGCCCTGGCCAGCGTCACCACCGAGTCGAAGCCTTCGGACTTGGCGGTCCGCAGATGGTCCAGGTCCTGCTGGAGCACGTTCAGCCCGGTCACCGTGGCGATCGCGGTCAGCAGGGTGGCGGCGAGCAGCGCGGGCCCGAGGACCCGGCGGAACCGCCGGGCCAGGTACACCTGCAGGTACACCAGGCACGCGAGCGCCAGCAGCCCGGCCACGAGCACCGCGAAGCGCAGCAGCGGCAGCATCCCGGCCGTCTCGTCGTAGGTGCGGCGCACGATGGTGCCGCTCTCCAGCGTCAGGTTGTAGGCCTGCGGCAGCAGCACCTGGCGCATCAGGTCGGTCGCGTCCCGGTAGACCCGCACCACCTCGTCCGACGGCGGCCCGGCCGGGTGCCGGGCCTGGCTGTCGAGCAGCAGCGCCTGCGCGACCAGCCGCTCGTAGCGGCCCAGCCCGTCCAGCACCGACTGGATGGTGCGCCGCTCGGCCTGGTCGTCCCCGGCCAGCTCGAACGCCTCCAGCAGCGCCTGGTCGGCGGCCGTGCGCTGCTGCTCGTACCGGGCGAGCGCCTGCGCGCGCCGGGTCTCGTCGCCGGCGTCCATCACCAGCACGTCGGCGACCAGCGAGTCCATGTCGCTCAGCCCGAAGTACAGCCCGGAGGTGGCGACCACCTGGGGACCGGCGTCGCGGCCGATGAGCCGCAGGCCGTCGCCCGCCGTGGCGGCGCCGGCGGCCACGGCGGCGAACAGCAGCGCGAGCGCCGCCGCCGTCACCCCGGTCAGCATCCGGATCCTGCCGGGCACGCTGCCCGCGACCGGCCGTGGGGCGGGGGCGCTCGGGACGGGCGGCGCGGGGGGAATCTGCGTCACCGTCAAGGCGTGCCCTCCCTGATCGTGATCACGGTCCACGCGCCGAGGTGGACGCGGTCGCCCGCGCGTACCGGGACCGGCACGTTCACCGTGACGGGCTTGCCGTTGAGCAGGGTGCCGTTGGCCGAGCCCGGGTCGACGAGCATCCAGGACCCGTCGGGCTGGCCGAGCAGCACCGCGTGCAGGTTCGACACGCCGGGGTCGGTGGGCGGCCCGGCCAGGTCGATCTCCGGCACCAGGTCACGGCCCCTGCGGCTGCGCCCGATGCGCACCTGCTCGCCGGTGAGCGGGAAAGAGCGTTCCGGGCAGTACGGGGGAAAGGCCATCGCCGCGGCGTCCGGGCCTTCCTGGGCGATGACCTGCTCATAGTAGGCGCGGTCGGCCGCGGCCACCGCCTCCCAGCGGGCGCCCGTCAGCGGCGCCTGGACGGGCGGCGCGCCGCCTTCGAAGGAGTGACCGCACACCTCGCAGAAGGAGCCGACGCGCGGCGTGGCGCAGACGGGGCAGCCCTCCACCGTCTGCGTCGCCTGTCCCGCCGCCTGCGAAGGAGTCGTCGCCGCGGGTGCGGCGATCATGGCTCCGCACACGTCGCAGTAGTCGTCGCTGCCCGACGCGTGCCCCTGTGGGCAGGTCGCCATCAGCTGCCCTCCTGCGTCTTACGGAGCCTGCTGGTGCGGACGGAGCCGGTGTCGAGCTCGATCTCGTCGGCCTTGTCGACGTTCCTGACCAGCCGGGCGGTGCCCTGGACGGGGTCGATCTCGACGACCTTGTCCAGCAGCCTGGCGGTGTCCTCGCGGCCCGAGTCGGCGGCGATCTTCCTGGCCTTGGCCAGCCGGGCGGTGGCGGCCTCCACGTCGCCGGCCGCGCGGAGGCTCAGCCCGCTCTGGATCAGCTCGTGCAGCTCCGCCTGGCCGGTGTAGTGGGCGACCTTGGGGTTGATGCGGGTGGACTGGGCCAGGTCGTCGGTCCACTGGGCGAGCACGTTGCCGGAGGCCAGCACCTCCTGCGTGTCGGGCCGTACCAGCTTCACCCACCCGGCTCTGATCTCCTGGCCGACCTGCCCGGGCGGGACCTCGACGCACAGGTGGTACTCGCGGTCCTCCTGGCCCCACGCGCCGGTCGGGTAGTCGCCGGTCAGCGGGTTCACGTCGGTGCGCTTGCCGGTCAGGTCGAGCAGCGTGGGGGAGACCTGCTTGACGAACTTGAGCCGGGCGGCCTGCGGCACCCACACGCGCAGCGACAGGTCGGGCACGGTCTTGCCCATCGCGGTCTGGGTGATCCGGCGGAAGAACTCGGCCAGCTCGTTCTGGTTCCTGACGAACTCGAAGGTGCCGAGCAGCGCGTCGGAGACCATGCGGAGCTGGGCGGGCACCCAGTCGGCGCCGACGCCGAGGCTGTCGCAGACGAACTTGCCGCTCCAGGCGGCCAGGACGCCCGCGAACACGTGCTCCTGCTCGTTGTTCTGGCCGTCGGTCATGAGGAGGGCGTGCCGGACCGCGTTCGGGTGCGCCGACAGCAGGTGTCCGGCCAGCTTGAGCCACTCGCCGATCGCGGTGCCGCCGCGCGCGCTCAGCTTGGCGATGGCCCGCTGCGCCTCGGCCCGCGTCGCCGGGGTGGCGCGGACCAGCCCGGCACCGTCGGGATAGATCACCTTGGCCGTCGAGGTACCGGAGATCACCGCGAAGTACGCGCCGTCGCGCAGCGTGTCCACGGCCGTGGCGGCGGCGGTCCGGGCATCACGGATCTTGCTGCCGCTCATCGACCCCGACGTGTCCACGATGATCACTTCGGCGGCCTCGGTGGGGGCCTCCGCCACGGCCTCGCCGGTGGAGCCGATCGTGAGGACGGCGTGCACCTCCCGGGCGTCGGTCGACAGGTATTTGTTCTGGTCGATGTGCAAGGTGAAGGTGGGCTGGTCACCCATGCTTGCCTCCTGGATGGATCAAGGCGATGGTCACGTTGTCGTGGCCGCCGGAGTCGAGCGCGTGGCGCAGCATCTGGCGGACCTGGTCGAGCAGGGTCCCCTCGATGGGGAAGCGGTAGCCGTCGAGATAGCGCCACAGCCCGTCGCTGCAGACCAGCAGCAGCCCGGGGCCCGGCGGGGTGAACGTGCGCACCCGGGGGCGGACGTCGGGGTAGTCGGCCCCGAGCCAGGCGGTGATCTCCCCGGTGGGGGCCGCGTCGTCCTCGGTGAGCAGCGTGCCCTCCCGCCGGGTGCCGGCGTCGGCGAGCCAGTAGGCGCGGGTGTCGCCCGCCCAGCAGAGCGTGATCTCGTCCGGCCGCGTCACGGTGGCCACGTAGGTGCAGGCCGGGGCGTCGTCGGGCGACGCGGCGAGCTTGCCGACGGCCAGGCCGGCCAGCGCGAACGCCTCCTCGTGCGGGCGGCCGTCCGCCAGCGCGGCGGAGGCGACGGCGACGGCCGCGGCGGCCGCCTCGTCCGCCCGGGGCGAGCTCCCCACCCCGTCGCACACCACCGCGACGGTCCCCACGACCGCGTCGACCGGCGCGTCCTGTCCAGGGGGCTGGGGTGTCGGCGGGGTCGTGACCGCGCCCGCGGGGACGGTCGCCACGTTCTGGTCGAGGGACCGCGATGCCGGGACGGTCGGCGCGTTCTGGTCGGGGAACGGAGGCGCCGGTGGGGCCGCCTCCGGGGTGGGCTGCGTGGAGGCGGCGCTCAGCGGCATCGTCGGGGTCCGGAGCGGGACCAGCGCGACCGCGTCCTCGTTGCGCGCCCGGCGCTTGCCGCGGTCCGTCACCGCCGCGGCGCCGGTGTCGAGCACCACCTCGGCGTGGTCCCTGCCGGTGGCCTGGCGCACGCCGCAGTGCTCGCAGTAGCCCTCCGCGTCCACGGCCGCGACCCCGCAGGACTGGCAGGCGGGGGCGGTGAGCGGGTGGCCGCAGGCTTCGCAGAAGGAGTCGCCGGGGGCCACCGGCGACGCGCACAGCGGGCACATCACAGCCACGTCCGGGGCCGGACGGCGTTGGCCTGGTCGACCAGCGCGTGCCGTTCCTGCCGGGAGTGCGCCGCGCCGGCGAGCTCGCGGTAGAGCGACTCCAGCCGCCTGCGCACGCCCCGCTCCGTGAACGGGGTGCCCGCCACCTGCGCGCCCTGCTGCGGCGTGTTGCCGTCCAGCCAGGTGAGCGCGGCACGCAGGAGCTCGGCCGTCAGCTGCTTGTGACGGCGCGGGTCGAGGTTGGTCAGCCTGCCGAGACGCTCACCGGCGGCGACCAGCTCGGCCGGGTCCAGCCGCTGCCGGTCGCGGCGGGCGGCGGTGGCCACCAGTGCGAGCTGCGCGGCCACCCGGTGGCTGGAGGAGGTCGGCACCTCGTCGAGCACCGCCGTCCACCCGGCCCTGGCCAGCCCGAAGGCGGCGCTGACATAGGCGTGGTCGGTCCGCCACACGCTCTCGTACCAGGGAACGGGATCGCGGCCGGCCCGCTCCAGCGCGAAGGCGAGCGCGAGCTTGGGCGCCCGCTCGCCGGGCAGCATCGACACGCACCGGTCGAACGACGTCACCGCGAGGTCCTGGTCTCGCAGGGCGAGCCCGGTCACCCCGCGGTACCACGTGAGCCGCCAGTCGCCGGGCAGCGTCGGCTCCAGCTCGTCCAGCACCCGCAGCGCGTCCGCCGAGCCGTCCTCGGCCAGCAGCCTGGCCAGCGTCAGCTGGGTCTCCGGCGTCTTCGCCATGGCACGCACCTGCGCGGCCAGCTCGTGCGGCTGGCTGCCGGCGAGCCCGGCCAGCGCGCCGGCGGCCGGGTCGGCGGGGTCGGCCAGCGGCACCGGCAGCGACGTCACCGCCGCCCTCGGGGCCAGCGGCTCGAACACCAGGTGCGGGTGGTCGGCGAGCGCGGTGCCGACCGCGTCCCGCTCGGGCCCGAACTGGTGGGACGGCCCCGGGTACGGCACGCCGTCCTCCAGCGCGGAGACCTCGCGCAGCACCCCGACGAGCTGTTCCTCCATCTCCAGGGCGCTCTGGAACCTGGCGGCCGGGTTCGGGTCGGTGGCGCGGCGCAGCAGCCGGGTGAACGACTCGTGGCCGCAGTCGTCCGGCAGCGGCGCGGCCACCCCGCCCTTGGTGGGGCTGAACCCGGGGACGGCCAGCACCGCCAGCGTCCTGGCCACCGTGTAGAGGTCGGAGGCGACGGACGACGGCTGGGTGTCCAGCTCCGGCGCGTGGTAGCCGGTCGTCACCCAGGAGGACCCGGGCGGCGAGCCGATGCGCTGCACGGCGCCGAGGTCGATGAGCTTGAGCTGCCTGCCGACCCGGATCACGTTGGCCGGCTTGAGGTCGCAGTAGACCAGCCCGTGCTCGTGCAGGTAGGCGAACGCACGCAGGATCTCGCGCCCGTACATGAGCGTCTCCCGCAGCGGCAGCGGGTTCTGGCGGCGCAGCTCGTGCAGCGACTGGCCACCGACGTACTCCATGACGATGTAGCCGAGGCCGCCGGAGCGCTGGAAGTTGAAGATCTTGACGATGTTCGGGTGGTCGACCATCGTCAGGAAGCGCCGCTCGGCCTCCGCCGCCGCGAGCGCCTCGGCGTCGGCGGTGTTGAGCAGGCCCTTCAGCACCATCCAGCGGCCGTCGAGGTTCTCGTCGGAGGCCAGGTAGATCCAGCCGAGGCCGCCGTGCGCCAGGCAGCCGAGCACCCGGTACTGTCCGCCCACCAGGTCGCCCTTGGCCAGCTTGGGGGTGAAGGAGTAGGGGGTGCGGCAGTGCGGGCAGAACCCCTCGGTGCGGCCCGGCCGTCCCTCCACCGAGCGGCCGACCGGCTTGCCGCAGTCGAGCTTGGCGCAGAACCGCTTCTCCTCCTGCACCTGCGGATCGGACAGCACGGCGTTAGCCGGGTCGCGGTACGGCACGGACGGCAGGTCGGCCAGCTCCGCCAGCACCCCGGCCCGGGACCGTCCGCTGCTCGCGGGCCCGGTCAGGCCCCGGCTGGCGGGGCCCGTGCCGCGCACCGGCCGGGTGGCGGAGGAGGGCTGCGTCATCCCGGAGTGACCCGTCCACACGCCCGCCGTACCACCGGACGAGCCGCTCGCCGCCGCGGGAGCGGGAGCGGGCACGGGCGGTGAGACGGCGGCGGCGCCGCACAGGTCGCAGTAACCCTCGTCGATCGTGCCCGTGCAGCCCGGCTGCGCGCACGATGTCATCTTCCACCTCCGTGGATCGCCCGCTTGTACTGGTCGACGGCCGCGGCCGCCTTGGTCAGGTCGCACGGCGCGGTCCACAGCAGCAGCCGCGCCTGCTCGTACAGGCGCATCGCGGCCGGGTCCTCGACCATGCCGACACGTGCGGCCTTGGCCTGGCAGGCCCCGAGCAGGCCGCGCAGCTCGTCGCGCCTGCCCACCAGCCCGTGCAGCCCCCGCGCCGCCGCGGTCGCCTTCGCCTCGGCCTCCTGGGCGCGCTGTTCGAGTGCCGCCAGCCGCCGGGTCCGCTCCAGCCAGGAGTCGGCCGAGACGTCCAGCGCCGCCAGCGCGGCCTCCAGCTCCGGCATCGCGCTCCTGGGCTGCGCCTGCGGCGGCAGGGCGATCTTGACGACGACGGCGCCGTGCGCCAGCCGCGCCTCGCTCTCCGCCGCCCGTACGCGGTCGAGCGCGGCCTGCAGGTTCTCCCGCCGCGCGCCGTACTCGTCCTTGACCGCCAGCGCCTGCCGCAGCTCGGCCTGGATGTTCTCCAGGCCGCGGACCAGCGCGTCGAGCTCCTGCTTGACGTGGCCGGCCCCGAGTGGATCGGCCAGCACGGCCTCGCGCAGGCGGGTCAGGTCGGCTTCCTGGCGGGTCAGCTCGACGGGTTCGCCCAGCCGGCCGGCCAGCTCCCGCGCGCCGGCCAGCGCGGCGGCGGCCGCGTCGACCCGGGGGAGCAGCGCCGACCAGACGGCGTCGATCTCGGTGAGGGCGTCGGTGGCGGCCTGGAAGGCCGCGTCCATGCGCAGGATCGTCTCGTCGAGCGTGAGCCGCTCCTCGACCGGCGGCAGCAGCGAGCGCTGCTCGACCGGCTTGGCGGCCGCCTTCAGCAGCACCGACCGGCCTGCGAGGAGCGCGGTCAGCGCGTCCAGCTGCTCCCCGCCGAGCTTGGGCCGCTCGGCCCTGATCTTCTCCGCGTCGCGCAGGACGCCCCGGTACGCGTCGTACAGGGACCAGAGGGTGACCAGCGCGGTGTGCGCCTCCTCCCAGCGCCGCTGGGTCGCGCCGCGTAAGGAGGCGTTCTTGAGCACCTGGTAGGTCGTGTGCGACTCCAGGTCGAGCAGGTCGCCCGAGATGCGGTCACGCTCGGCGGCGCGGGCCCGCAGTGCGTGCTCGGCGCCTTCCCTGCTCATGGGTGGGCCCTGGCTCATCACGCTCCCGTGCGGTAGGGGTAGGGGGGACCCTGACTTGTCCCTGATTGAACCCTGTCACACCTGCAATCCGCTTAAAGGATCTCGTACGGTCGAGACATGGGACGAATCATCCTCATCATTGCAGCAGTCATCGCCGCCTTCATCCTGCTGGGTCCGCTGGTCGGCTTCCTCTTCGACCTGGTCAAGTGGGGCCTGATCATCGGCGCCGTGGCGTTCGGCGTCATGTTGCTGGCGAAGCGGGGCAGCAGAACGTAGCTTCCTCGGGCTTACCGGCGCATAGTGGGTGGATGGAAGCGCGGCCCGCGGTCGACGACGCCGCGCTCGGGCGCGAAGCACTCTCCGTGCTCGAGGCGAACTGGACGGGATGCGCCACCGTGCCCGCGCCCGGTCTCTATCCGCACCAGTGGAGCTGGGACTCGGCGTTCGTCGCGATCGGCCTGGCCAGACACCGCCCCGACCGGTCCCGCGCCGAGCTGCTCAGCCTGCTGGAGGGGCAGTGGGAGACCGGGATGCTCCCGCACATCGTCTTCCACACCCCCGAGGCGTACTTCCCCGGCCCGGCCGTGTGGCGCTCGGAGGACCACCCGGCGGCGCCGCGGGTCCTCACCTCGGGGCTGACCGCCCCGCCGCTGCACGGGCTGGCGCTGTGGTGGCTCTACCGGCACACCGGCGACGCGGCCTTCGTCAGGCGGGCCTTCCCGGCCCTGGCCGCCCAGCACGCCTACCTCTCCGGCGCCCGCGACCTCGGCGGGACGGGGCTGGCCGCCATCGTGCACCCGTGGGAGTCGGGCATGGACGACAGCCCGGCCTGGGACGAGGCGCTCGCCGCCCTCCCCGAGATCCGTTACGGCTACCGCAACGTCGACCTGGACGAGCGGCACCCCGACAGCGACCACGACCGCTACGTGTGGCTGGCCCTGCGCTACCGCAACTCCGGCTACCGCGCCGAATACCTGCGCGACGAGCACCCGTTCGCCATCGAGGACCCGATGTTCAACGGGATCTGGCTCGCCTCCTGCCACGCGCTGGCCGAACTGGCGCCGATCGCCGGAGCCGACCCTGCGCCCCACGCCGAACAGGCCGAACGCATCAGGAGCGCGCTGATCGACCGGTTGTGGGACGGCTGCTTCTACGCCCGCGACCTGCGCGGTGACCGTCTCGTCCGGATCTGTACCGTCGGCGGGTTCGGCCCGCTGCTCGACCCCGGGCTGCCCGCCCAGCACGTCGCCACGGCCGTCGAGTTCCTGGAGTCGGCCCGGTTCATGGGCGCCACCGGCTACCCGGTGCCCAGCTGCGAGATCCGCGCCGTCCAGTTCGACCGCACCCGCTACTGGCGCGGCCCGTCCTGGGTGAACACCAACTGGCTGCTGCGCCACGCCGCCGCCGTGCACGGCCTGGAGTCGCTCGGTCAGCAGCTCACCAACGGCACGCTCCGCCTCGTCAGGCAGGCAGGGTTCCGCGAGTGCTTCGACCCGTTCGACGGCAGCGGGCGCGGCTGCCGCGACTTCTCCTGGAGCGCGGCGCTCACCCTGGACCTGCTGGCCGACACGGCCGAGCGGTGAACCCCGGATACCGTTGAGTGGTGAACGTCTTCCGCCGTCTGCCCGCCGGCCTCCGCGCCTCCCTGACCACCGAGCCTGGCGAGCGGGTGCTCGCCTTCACCCCGTCGGACGACGGCCACCTGGTGGCCACCACGCTGGCGTTGTTCCTGCCCGACGGCACGAAACTGCCCTACGAGACCATCGACAAGGCGTCGTGGGACGAGCACGGGCTGCGGCTCTCCACCACCGGTGGCGACCGCCACCAGGTGCGGGTGCCGGAGCCCCGGCTGCTGCCCGAGACCCTGCGCGAGCGCGTCAACGCCACGATCGTGGTCAACAAGCACGTGCCGCTGCCCGGTGACGGCGGCGTGCGCCTGGTGGCCCGGCGCAGGCCGGGCGGCGACGACGTCGGCTGGACCCTCGTGTTCGACGAGGGCCTCGACCCTGACGACCCGGGCCTGCGGGCCCAGGCCGAGCAGGCGCTCGAAGGAATGAGGCGGAGCATGGGCGTGTGACGCGTCACCCGCCCATGCCCCTCGCCGTCAGTACGGAATCCCGGTGCGATCGGCCGTGGTCGTCTCGCCGACCTTCTCGTCCGGCCATCCCGTGCCACGGTCGGCACCCGTACCCGCCGTGCCGGCCTTGTCCTTCTTGCCGAACGGCATCTTGTCCTGCAACGGCCCGCTCATCTTCGACCGGGCCATCTCTCCGACCTGGGACGCCTTGGCCCCCATCACCCCCGCGGCCTCCTGCACCCTGGGGTTGTCGGCCACGCGCTGGGCCGTCCGCTTGATCTGCTCGTACCGTTCACGTCCAGCTCGGCTGCCGAGCACGTACCCGACAGCCAGTCCCATGACGAATGGCATTCGATACCGCATGTTGCACCTCCGCTCCCACGGCTACCCCGCTGACGATGCGACACGCACTCCAGGAGTGCGCTAATCTATTCGTGCGCCCGACGGAGCGGCCTAAACCGCCCTCCGATCAGCGCGGATCACCCGATCCCGCGTAGCTCAACGGCAGAGCAGCCGGCTGTTAACCGGCAGGTTAGAGGTTCGAGTCCTCTCGCGGGAGCTTCGGTTCCGTAGATCAAGCCCCTTCCTCACCTTGAGGGCAGGGGCTTGAGTCGTTCCAGGAGCCGGCTCGCCGGCCGCGACTCCCTGAGAGCAGCCGGATCTGCCGGCCGATCAGCGCATACTGCGGATATACCCGCCGTCGCTAACGTCCTTCGCCAGTCAGTCAGGCGAACGAAGGAGAAGCGATCATGGGAAGCTCCTGGATTTCCCGCGGCGTCACCGCCGCGGTCATCGCGGGCGTCACCCTGCTGGGCACGACGCCCGCGTCGGCGGCGAGCTACTGGAGCTCGGCAGCGTCGGCGAACGCCACGTCGGTGGGCACGGTGACGGAGAAGAAGGTCACCATCGGCGGCCGCACCTTCACGATCCAGCTTCGCGTCGGGAAATATGGCAGCCACTCCTATATGTGGGCTCGCGCCCCCAAGGATTCCGATGCGTACGGTGTGCTGCTGATCATGCAGGTCTACAACGCGTCGACCAGGAAATGGGAGTCCCGGCACGAATTCCTCAACAAGAAAACGGCTTACACGGACGCGCACCGGTCCGTGCACAAGTACGGGTACAAGGCCTGTGCGAAGGACTCCGGCCTCGGCGGAGCCGCTCCCGTGTGCACCGGCGCCCGCTGGGTGTGATGATCGCTCAGCAGGGCCAGGTGGAGGCGCTCACCTCGTACGCGGTGTTGTCCGGCTCGGAGTCGAACGACACGTCGAAAGAGATTTGGGTGCCGTCGATCTCCTTCACCATGGCGTTCAGCGCGTCGCGGCGGTGAGTTCGGTGATCTGCGCGGCCACGGCCTGCGGCGCGTCGAGGTGGACGAAGGTCCTGGCGCCCGGCACCTCGACGAGTTCGGCGTCGGGGAAGGCCTGGCACAGGCGCCGGCCGAGGGCGGTGGGGAAGGCGCGGTCGGCGGTTCCCCAGACGATGCGAACGGGCTTCGGGAAGTTCTTCAGCCGGGTGGAGACGCCGAGCAGGTCACGCCGGTCGAGGGAGCGGAGGAAACGCACGGCGTCCCGGCGGATCAGCGGGTCCGTGAGGGCGGGCTCGATCCACGACCGGGTCAGGGCGGGGTCCAGGGAGTTGGCCAGCAGGCCGAAGCCCAGCGGGGAGTGCCGGAAGCCGCGCAGGCGCATCGGCAGCAGGTTGATCTTCATGCGTCGTTCGCCGGCGAGCAGTCGGAAGATGACGTTGTAGGGGAAGGGCGGGAAGGTGTCGAACGCGTCGCAGTTGGTGAGCACGACGCGGCCGATCCGGCTCGGGTCGATGTCGAGGACGAACTGGGTGAGCGCGCCGCCGGTGTCGTTGCCGACGAGGGTGACGTCGTCCAGGTCGAGCGCTGCGAGAAAGCTCAGGATCTGCCGGGCCACGCCGCGCGGCGACTGGTCGGCGTCGGGGCGCAGCGGGGTGCGGTGCGCGCCCAGCGGCCAGTCGGGCGCGTACGAGCGGATGCCCTGCGCGGCGAGTAACTCGGCGACCTCGGTCCAGACCTTGCCGTCGGCGAGGAACGCGTGGACGAACACCACCGGCGGGGCGGTGGAGTCCGCCGGTCCGGCGACGCGGTAGTCGAGGGGGCCGCTGGGGAGCTGAACGGTCGACATGGTGGCGCTCCTTCGCTGGTGGCGATGAAGTAACATACTGTGTGCATGTAACTTACGGACAGACTGTATGAAAAACACGCGTCGAACGCAAGCGGAGCGGACGGCGGAGACCCGTGCCGCGCTGGTGGCGGCCGGTCGCGAGCTGTTCGCCGAACACGGCTTCGCGGGGGTCGGCACCGAGACCCTGGTCCGCGCCGCCGGGGTCAGCCGGGGCGCCCTCTATCACCAGTTCGGCGACAAGACCGAGCTGTTCGCCGCCGTCCTCGCCGACGTCGAGGGCGAGGTCGCCCGGCGTCTCGCCGACGTGGTGCTCTCCGGCGGCGCGACCGACTTCGTGAGCATGATGTCCCGGGCCGTCGACGCCTGGCTCGACGCCTGTGACAGTCCCGTGGTGCAGCGGATCGTGCTGATCGACGGGCCGGCGGTGCTCGGCTGGGAGCGCTGGCGCGCCATCTGCCAGCCCCACATCCTCGGGCTGATCGAGTCGGTGCTCACCGCGGGCGTCGCGGACGGGACGTTGCTCCCGTTGCCGGTGAAGCCCCTGGGACACATCCTGCTCGCCGTCGCGGACGAGGCCGCCCTGTATCTGAACGCGGCCGAGGACCGTGCGAAGGCCAGGGACGAGATCGCGCAGGTCATCGATCCGCTGGTGCGGGCGCTGGTCAGGCCCGAACCCGCGCCGTGAAGGGATGAGCCGTTCCGCCGGGATGTACGGACGAGGCGGCCTCTGTCACAGTGAAGTCCGTGAGCCCCGCGGCCCGGAAGCCCCCGTCGGAGGGTGTCGCCCGCACGCAGAAGATCGTGCTGCACGTGGTCCCGCCGTCCTTGGCGGTGTTCGGCCTGGTGCGGCTGCTCACCACCGGGCTCTCGGGGAGCCAGGTCGTCGAATCGGTGCTCTTGGTGGTGCTCGGCGCGGGGCTCACCGTGAGCAACGTCCGGGACCTGGTGCGGAGGAAGGGCCGGGAGATGAGCACGGAGCCGCTGTTCGAGATCACGATGCGGGGCTACCGCCGGCGCGACGTCGATCAGTACATCGCCGCGCTGCAGGCGGGCCGAGGCGGGGAGGTCGCGGTCCCGGTGTCCCGTCCCGGGTTCGCCGTGGTCTGGCGCGGCTACCACCGCCGTCAGGTGAACGACTATCTCGCCGCCCTCGAAGGCGGTCGCCCTCACGCCTCGTAGCGGGAACGTCACACAGTTTCCCGTTTTGCCGGACAGCGGCCGACCGGACCGGTCAGGATGGGACCTGCCGCGGACAAGCCGTCACGGCGGTGTGGAAAGGGCACCGCCACCAGGACGTGCTGCCGGCCCGGAACCGGCGGGGCGATCCGTGACCGGAAAAGTGCTGGTTACTGCGTGCCTACCTGGATCAGGTCGCTACGACCCTTCGACGCCCTGCCCCTGCCGACCCTCATCGAACGCACCACCGACTACCACGAGGCCGAACGCTTCGTCAGGCTGTTCCACGCGGAGCACCCGAAGGCGGGCGGCCTGTCCGCGCGGCTGCGCGACGTGGCGAGGGAGATCGCCCGGCGCGGCTCGTACACGCACACGTACGAGGAGCTCGAGTTCGGCGCGCGGGTGGCCTGGCGCAACAGCAACCGCTGCATCGGCCGCCTGTACTGGAAGTCGCTGAAGGTGCGCGACCGGCGTCGCACCACGAGCGCCGAGGGGGTGGCCCTGGAGTGCGTGGAGCACCTGCGGGAGGCCACCAACGGCGGCAAGGTCAGGCCGGTGATCACGGTGTTCCCGCCCGACCTGCCCGCCCGTCCCGCGCCCCGGGTGCTGAACGAGCAGCTCATCCGCTATGCCGGATACCGCGGCCCCGACGGGTCCGTGGTCGGCGACCCCCGCCACGTCGAGCTCACCGCGCTGGCCCGGTCGATGGGCTGGCAGGGCAGGGGGAGCAGGTTCGACGTGCTGCCGCTGGTGATCCGGCCGGGGATGGGGGAGCCGCTGCTCTGCAACCTGCCGGGTGACGTGGTGCTGGAGGTGCCGATCGAGCATCCGGAGTTCCCGTGGTTCGCGGAGCTGGGGCTGCGCTGGCACGCGGTGCCGGCGATCTCCGGCATGTGCCTGGAGATCGGCGGCGTCTGCTACCCGTGCGCGCCGTTCAACGGCTGGTACATGGGGGCCGAGATCGGGGCGCGCAACCTGGCCGACGCCGACCGCTACGACCAGCTCCCCGTGGTGGCCGAGCGGCTCGGGCTGGACGTCTCGTCCGACCGGACCCTCTGGCGCGACCACGCGCTGGTGGAGCTGAACGTGGCGGTGCTGCACTCGTTCGAGAAGGCCGGCGTGACGGTGACCGACCACCACACCGAGTCGCGCCGGTTCCTCACCCACCTGGCGAAGGAGGAGAAGGCGGGCCGGGTCTGCCCGGCTGACTGGTCCTGGATCGTGCCGCCCATCTCGGGCGGGGCCACCCCCGTCTTCCACCGCTACTACGACAACCCGGTGCTCACGCCGAACTTCGTGGCGCGCCACTGATGGGCGTTGCACCCCGCTCTAGAACATGCTTCGGTTGGCGCATGGCTGAACTCGTTCTCTCCTCGCTCGACCGTGGCGTGCTCACGCTCACCTTCAACCGTCCGGACCGGCTCAACGCCTGGACGGAGGCCCTCGGCCGCCGGTATTTCGACCTGCTGGCGGAGGCGGAGAAGGATCCGCGGGTACGGGCCGTCGTCGTCACGGGAGCCGGCCGGGGCTTCTGCGCGGG
This sequence comes from Nonomuraea sp. NPDC048826, assembly GCF_043198225.1. Classification (NCBI taxonomy): domain Bacteria; kingdom Bacillati; phylum Actinomycetota; class Actinomycetes; order Streptosporangiales; family Streptosporangiaceae; genus Nonomuraea; species Nonomuraea sp. NPDC048826. The sequence goes on from NZ_JBICUQ010000003.1 coordinate 462,448, forward strand.
GGCCGACTTCGAGGCGCTGGCCTCCATCCAGCAGGGCACCTACGAAGGTGAGCCGGACCCGCGGCCCAACAGCTTCCCCGTCACGATCGCCAAGCCGGTGATCGCGGCGGTCAACGGCGCCTGCGCCGGGCTGGGGATGGTCCACGCGCTCATGTGCGACCTGGTGTTCACCGCCGAGGACGCCAAGTGGACCACCGCCTTCTCACGCCGCGGCCTGGTCGCCGAGTACGGGCTGGGCTGGGTGCTGCCGCGCGTCATGGGGCACCAGCGGGCCATGGACGTGCTGCTATCGGGGCGGACGTTCAGCGGGCGGGAGGCGTGCGAGCTGGGGCTGGCCCTGCGCGCCGTGCCCGGGGACCGGCTGCTGGACGAGGCGCGGGCGTACGCGGGGGAGCTGGCCGCGCTGAGCTCCCCGGCGTCGATGGCGGTGATCAAGCGGCAGGTCTGGGGCGACTGGGTGGCGACGCTCGACGAGTCGTACCAGCGGGCGACGGAGGAGATGCTGGCGTCGTTCGGGCGCCCGGACTTCGCCGAGGGCATCGCGAGCTTCGTGGAGCGCCGCGCCCCCGAGTTCCCGCCCCTGTGACGACCCGCCCTGGCGACTGGACGGGCGCTGCTCAGGTGAGAGGGTGGGCGCCGGGGGCCGGGGTGGCCGGGAGGAAGCGGGGCGGCTGCCAGGAGCGTTCGGCGTAGGCCGACGACACCGCCTGCCGGACCGCGTCCAGCCGGTCCTCCGCGACCAGGGCGATGGCCGCGCCGCCGAAGCCGCCGCCCGTCATGCGCGCCCCCCGCGCCCCGCCGCGGACCGCCGCCTCCACGGCCACGTCCAGCTCCGGCGACGACACCTCGTACTTGTCGCGCAACGACAGGTGCGAGGCGTTGAGCAGGGCGCCGACGTCCAGCGGCCGGCCGGCGCGCAGGAGGCCGACCACGGCCTCCACCCGGTGGCTCTCGGTCACCACGTGCTCGACCCGCTTGCGCTCGGCGCCCTCCAGCCTGGCCAGCGCCGCGCCCAGGTCGCTCACGTCCCGCAGCGCGGCCACGCCGAGCGTGCGCGCCGCGGACTCGCATTCGGCCCGCCGCTTGGCGTACTCGCCGCCCGCGTGCTCGTGGTGCACCCGGGTGTCGATGATGAGGATCCGCAGCCCGTGGGCGGCCAGGTCGAGCGGGACGTTGCGGGAGCCGAGGGTGCGGCAGTCGAGGAAGAGCGCGTGGCCCTCCCGGCACAGCGCCGAGGCGGCCTGGTCCATGATGCCGCACGGCATGCCGACGAACTCGTTCTCGGCCCGCTGGCCGAGCAGCGCCACCTCCATCGGGGTCATGCCGAGGCCGTGCAGCTCGTTCAGCGCGGAGGCGACCGACACCTCCAGGGCGGCGCTGGAGCTGAGCCCGGCGCCCTGCGGGACGTCGCCGTCGACGGCGATGTCGGCGCCGCGCACCCGGTCGCCGAGCATGGCGAGGACGCCGACCACGTAACGGGTCCAGCCGGTGGCCTCCTCGCGGCTGGCGAGGACCACGGGGTCGGGCGAGGGCGCCTGCAGCGACAGCAGGCGGATCGTCCGGTCGTCGCGCGGGCTGACCGCGGCGGTCACGCCCCACGGGACGGCGAACGGCAGCACGAAGCCGTCGTTGTAGTCGGTGTGCTCGCCGATCAGGTTGACCCGGCCGGGCGCCCGCCAGACGGTGGCCGGATCCGCGCCGAAGGCGGCACGGAAAGCTTCAACAACGCGCATAATCCAACACCCTTCAACAAGGACCCGACCGTAGACTAGCGGCACGAGTGGCACGAGCGGCACCAGGAGGGGCGTGGAGGAGCTGCTGGATCCCGCGCTCGGATCGGTGCGGGTCTTTCTCATGCACGACGACAACAAGGCGCGCAAGCTCCGCTACAACCTGGGCCACCCGCGCGTGCTCACCTTCGGCGGCGCCTACTCCAACCACATCAGGGCCGTGGCCGCCGCCGGTCGCCGCCACGGGTTCGAGACCATCGGCGTCATCCGGGGCGAGGAGCGGCTGCCGCTGAACCCGTCGCTGGCCTACGCCGCCGCCTGCGGGATGCGGCTCGACTATCTCGACCGCGTCTCGTACCGGCGCAAGCACACGCCCGAGATGGCGGCGCGGCTCCGCGAGCGCTGGGGTGACGTGGCGATCCTGCCCGAGGGCGGCAGCAACGCCGCGGCCGTGCGCGGCTGCGCCGAGCTGCCCGCCGACATCCCGGTCGGGTACGACGTCGTCTGCTGCCCGGTGGGCACCGGAGGCACGCTCGCGGGCATCGCGGCCGGGCTGCCGCCGGGCAGGCGGGCACTCGGGTTCGCGGTGCTGAAGGGGGCCGGGTTCCTCGCCGGGGAGGTGGCCAGGCTGCAGCGCGAGGCGTACGGCCGGGTGTCCGACAACTGGGAGATCGATGTCGACCACCACTTCGGCGGCTACGCCCGCACCACGCCCGAGCTCGACGCGTTCGCCGCCCGGCACCGGGTGGAGCGCGTGTACGTGGCCAAGATGCTGCTCGGCATCGTCGACCTGGCGAGCCGCGGCGCCTTCCCCGCCGGCACCCGCGTCGTGGCCGTGGTCACCGGTCAGCCCTCGACCCCGGTGGCCGAGTGGGGCGCGCCGACCGGCTTCGACTCGGGCGAGCCGCGCTGACGCAGATAGATCGCGAGCACCACCATCGACAGCACGGCGAGCAGCTCCGACTGCCAGTTCTGCAGGCTGCGGTTCCAGAAGTCGGGCGAGGTCACGTACGCGCCCCAGCCGACCGGGTCGCGCAGGTCGGTGAGCCGCTCGGCGTTGTAGGACGCCTGACCGGCCACCGACTGCGCCCCCCACGACAGCAGGAAGATCAAGCCCATGGTCAGGCCCAGCGAGTTGCTGAAGAGCCACAGGCGCAGTCCCTTCGCCCTGGCCCAGGCGGGCGAGTCGGGCCGGGCGTGCGCGCCGATCAGCTGCCGCTCGTCGGACTCGGACCCCTCCTCGCCGGGCTCCTTCGACTCCGGCGAGCCGCGCTGCACCAGCCAGACGGTGACCATGATGAACAGGAAGAACTGCAGGTACTCCGACTGCCAGTTCTCCGCGACGTTGACCGCGTAGTCGGCGGAGAACACGTACCGCAGCAGGGAGACCTCCTCACCGCCGGTGACGAGCTGCCGCTCGTTGTAGCCCAGCATCCCGGCCACGGCCTGCCCGGCCAGGGAGGCCAGGAACAGCAGGAGGAAGGCCGCCGACAGCGCGTTGTCCTTGATCCGCCTCACAGGTGGGACCATCCGATCGCGTAGACGAAGGCCAGCCCGGACACGATGACGAGCACGGTCAGCGCGAACATCACCCTCATCAGTTCTCCACCTCGCACTCGTACGGCAGGTCGCGGACCGGCACGCAGCCCGCGGCCACGACCCGCCAGCCGTCGCCGAAGTGGTGCAGGAACAGGGTGTCGCCCTCCAGGCGCACCTGCGCCTCGTCGCCCCAGACGTCGACGGCGGTGAGCCCGCCGCCGGGCCCCAGCCGCAGCTCGCGCAGCGCGTCGGCGCACGACTGGCCGGGGCCGGGCAGCTTCTCGGCCGTCTTGCGGGCGAGCAGGCCGCAGGCCGCCTCCACCTGGTCGGCGGCGAGGGCCGCGTGGAAGCGCTCCGCCACCCGCGCGGGACCGGCCGTGTCGACCGCGCAGCCCGCCGCGAGCGCCGCCGCGAGCACCACCCCCACAAGGAGCTTCATGGCCTGTTGCTACCCACAAGGTCATCCCGCATGCGGCGCGGGCGGTCAGGGCCCGAGCTGCTCCAGGATGGGCGTGACCAGCGCGTTCAGCTCGCGGGCCAGCACTGTCACGGCCCGCCGGGCGCTCTGCTCCACCTGGTCGTGCGGGCCCTCGGGCGACGGCGGCAGGTCGTCGAGCGGCACCGGGGCCTCGACCAGCAGGCTCGCCCGCAGGAACGGGTGGCGGGCCAGGTCTTGCTGCGACGGCTCGACGTACTGGCCGAAGGTCTCCTGCCAGTCGAGCCAGCCGCGGTCGCGCCACCAGGCGCGCGAGGTGGTCAGCGCGCCGGGCAGCGGCGAGACGAGCCGGACGCGCGCGTTGAGCGAGCCGTCCCAGGTGTTGCGCACGCAGGACGCCTCCAGCACCCGCCGGTCCCAGCGCACGTAGCCGGGCGACAGCGACGGCGGCGTCGCCAGCTCCCACGCCGCGCACGCGAACCGCACCGGCGCGATGTCGCCCCAGTCGAACGCGTCGAGGTTCTTGCGCACGTGCACGGCATAGCGTCCGTCACGGTCCCTGTCGAACTCCTGGTCGATCCAGAACGCTCTGCCCATGAGCACTACCGTACGGCCCGGCCGGGACGCGGGCGGCACCGACGCCGCAGGAGTTGCCAACAATAAAATGACTAGATAAGCTTATTCAGTCACATATATGGAGGAGATCGGATGGTCAGACGAGGACGTCCGCCGCAGGATCCGGCCCGCCACCTGGAGCGGGCGCACCGGATCCTCGACGCCGCCGCCGAGCTGATCCTCCGCTGGGGCTACGACAAGACCACCATCGAGGACGTGGCCCGCGCGGCCGACGTCGCCAAGGGCACCATCTACCTGCACTGGAAGACCCGCGACGCGCTCTTCATCGCGCTGCTGAGGCGCGACCGGGTGCACATGGTGCAGCAGGTGCGCGCCGCCGCGCCCGGCACGCTGCCCGAGCTGGTGGGCGAGCTGATCGCCGCGCTGCTGAGCAGGCCGCTGACACGGGCGGCCCTGGTCGGCGACTCCCGCGTCCTCGGCAAGCTGACCCGGCAGAAGCTGGAAGGCGGCGGCTCCCCCGAACGCGCCGTCATCTTCCGGCACTACCTGGACGAACTCGTCGCGCTCGGCGCGGTCCGCACCGACCTCGCCGCCGACGAGCGGCTGGCCATGGTCACCGCCCTGATGTACGGGTTCCTGATCCCGCAGGGCATGCGCCCGCAAGATCAGCGGCTGCCGGACGACCGGATCGCCGAGCTGGTCGCCGACGCCGTCGGCCGCGCGCTCGGCACCGGCACGCCACCCGGCCCGGAGGTCACCCGGACCACCCGGGCCTACCTCGACGCCCTGGAGGAGATCTCCTGTCACCAACTGGCCGGCTCGCTCGGCCAGGAGGGGCGTCCCCCCGAAGCTCCGTTGAAGGAGACGCGATGAAAGCCGTACTCCCGCTCGACACCGCCGCGGACCTCGCCACGGCGGGCGGCAAGGGCGCTTCCCTGGCGAGGCTGGCCGGGGCGGGGCTGCCGGTGCCCGGCGGCTTCGTCGTGACCACCGAGGCCTACCGCGCGTTCACCGCCGGCTTCCGCGACGAGATCCTGGACGCGGCCGCCGCCGGTGACGCCGCGCGCATCGCCGGCCTGTTCGCCGGCCGCGACCTGCCGGACGACCTGGCCGCCGCCATCCTGGCCGGGTACGCGGAGCTGGGCGACGGGGTGCCGGTGGCGGTGCGCTCGTCGGCCACCGCCGAGGACCTGCCGGACATGTCGTTCGCCGGCCAGCAGGACACCTATCTGAACGTCCGGGGCGACACCCTCCTCGACGCCGTCCGGCGCTGCTGGGCCTCGCTCTGGAACGCCCGCGCCATCGCCTACCGCGACCAGAACGGCGTCCCGCACGACGAGGTGGCGCTCGCCGTGGTCGTGCAGGAGCTGGTGGACGCCGACGCGGCGGGCATCATGTTCACCGCCGACCCCGTCACCGGCGCCCGCGGCCAGACCGTCGTCAACGCCGCCTGGGGCCTCGGCGAGGCGGTCGTCGGCGGCCACGTCACCCCCGACACGGTGGTGGTGGAGCGGGGACGGGTCACGCGCTCCCGTACCGGGGACAAGGCCGTCATGACCGTGCGCACCCAGGACGGCACCCGCGAGCTGCCGGTCCCCGCCGACCTGCGCCGCGAGCCGGTGCTGGACGAGCGGCAGGCCGTTGAGCTCGCCGAGCTCGGCGCGCGCGTCGAGGAGCTGTACGGCACGCCCATGGACGTGGAGTGGGCCAGGCACGACGGCGCGTTCGCCATCCTCCAGGCGCGCCCGATCACCGCGCTGGGGCAGGGTCACGAGGAGTGGAACGACTCGCTCAAGGGCGACTACCTGTGGACCGCGGGCAACCTGGGTGAGGCCATCCCCGACGTGATGACGCCCGCCACCTGGTCGTTCGTGCGGCTGTTCATCGGCGAGGCCATGCACGCGTCCACGCTGCCCGGCTACGACCTGGTGGGCAACATCGGCGGCCGGTTCTACATGAACCTCAGCATCGCCTACTCCGTCGCGCGGGCGTTCGGGCTCAAGTCCCGGTGGAACGCGCTGGAGCAGGTCTTCGGCAAGATGCCGGCCGGGCTGGACGTGCCGCTGCTGGACGCGTCCCGCTGGGAGCTGCTCAGGCGGTTCCTGCCGATGGCGGTGAAGCTGCGCAGGCGGGTGCGCGCGAACCTGAAGGGCATGCGCCCGTTCCTGGCCGCGTCGCCCGAGCGCGCCGACGAGTTGCGCGCCCGGATCGCCGCCGTCGGCTCCGGCTCCGAGCTGGCGGGGCTGTGGGAGCGCGAGATCCTGCCGTACCTCGTCACGGCCTGCCGGATGCTGGAGGCGGCCGGGCGGCAGGGCGGCGCGGCGCTGGTGATGACCCGCGAGCGGCTGCGCGAGCTGGCGGGCGAGGTGGACGCCGAGACCATGCTCACCGGCGTGTCCGCCGACGGCGAGCTGGCCAGCCTGGGGCTGCTCACCGGGCTGGGCCGGGTGGCCAGGGGCGAGCTGTCCCGTGAGGAGTTCGCCCGCCGCCACGGGCACCGGGGTCCGCACGAGTTCGAGATCTCGGCGCCGCGGCCCGGCGAGGACCCGGCCTGGCTCGACGCCCAGCTCGCGGGGCTGAGCGAGCCGCGTGAGGACGCCGAGACGCTGCTGGAGCGCCAGCGCGTGGCGGCCGACGCGGCGTGGGAGCGGTTCGCCCGCAGCCACCCGCGCAAGGTCGCCGGGATGCGGGCGCGGGTGCGGCGCTGGAACACGGTGGTGCGCGACCGGGAGACCGCCCGGTCGGAGGTGGTGCGCGCGTTCTGGGTGCTGCGCGCGTACGTGCTGCGCGCCGGCGAGCTGACCGGGCACGGCGACGCGCTGTTCTTCCTGGACCGGGACGAGATCGTCGCGGTGCTGCGCGGCGACGACGCCCCACTCGCCCCGGTGCCCGTCCGGCGGGCCACCTACGAGCGCTACGCCGCGCTGCCCGTCTACCCGGCGCTCATCGTCGGCCGGTTCGACCCGGTGCGCTGGGCGGCCGACCCCGACCGCCGCGCCGACCTGTACGACGCGCGCGGCGGCGTCCCGCCCAAGGACACGGTCACCGGCTTCCCCGGCGCCCCCGGGGTGGTGGAGGGCGTCGCCCGGCTGATCGGCGATCCGGAGGACGGCGACCGGCTCCGGCCGGGCGAGATCCTGGTGACGACGCTGACCAACGTGGGCTGGACCCCGCTGTTCCCGAGGGCGGGGGCCGTGGTGACCGACATGGGCGCGCCGCTGTCGCACGCCTCGATCGTGGCCCGCGAGCTGGGCATCCCGGCCGTGGTGGGCACGGGCAACGCCACGATGCGGCTGCGCGACGGCGACCGCGTCCGCGTCGACGGCGAGCACGGCACCGTCGAGGTCCTGACCTGACCGGACGCGTCGCGGGAGCGCTCCCGCGACGCGCACGGCGAAACGCGCGAGGTCAGGACGCGGGGGTGGTCGCTTCGGCGGGGAGCGCGTTGGCCGCCACCACGCCGCGGTACCAGTGGGCGCTGTCCTTCCAGGTGCGCTCCATGGTGTCGCGGTCCACGCGGATGATCCCGAAGCGCTTGGCGTACCCGTGGGCCCACTCGAAGTTGTCCATCAGCGACCACAGGAAGTAGCCCCGTACGTCCACGCCGCCGTCGATCGCCTCGGCCACCGCCGACAGGTGACGGCGCAGGTAGTCGATCCGGTCGTCGTCGTGGACGCGGCCGTCGGCGGCGACCTCGTCGGGGAAGGCCGCCCCGTTCTCGGTGATCATGACGGGCAGCGACGGGTAGTCGCGGCGCAGCCGCAGCAGCAGCTCCGTCAGGCCGGTCTCGTCGATGTTCCAGCCCATCTCGGTGTACGGTCCGGGCTGCTGGACGAACTCCACGTCCCCGCAGTTGATCCACGGCGAGGCCGAGCCGTCGGCGTGCCCGTCGGCGGTGTCGCGGGGGCTGCTGCCGTCCCACTGCCGCACCAGGATCGGGTTGTAGTAGTTGACGCCCAGCATGTCGATCGGCGCGGCGGCCGCCACCTCGTCGCCGTCCTGGACGAACGACCAGTCGGTCACCGAGGCGGTGTCGTCGATGAGGTCGCGCGGGTAGGCGCCGTCCAGCATCGGGCCGAGGAACGCCCGGTTGGCCAGCGCGTCCACCCGGCGCACCGCGTCCGCGTCCTGCTCGGTGACGCCGCGCGCGTGGTGCAGGTTGAGCGTGACCGACACCTGGGCGGCCGGGTCCACCACCTCGCGCAGCGCGCGGGCGGCCAGCCCGTGGCCGAGGTTCAGGTGGTGCACGGCGGCCAGCGCCGCCGCCGCGTCCGTGCGGCCCGGAGCGTGCACGCCGGAGCCGTAGCCGAGGTAGGCCGAGCACCACGGCTCGTTCAGGGTGATCCAGGTGTGCACGCCGTCGCCGAGCGCCTCGCCCATCCGCCTGGCGTACTCGGCGAACCGGTAGGCCGTGTCGCGGTGCGGCCAGCCGCCCGCGTCCTCCAGCTCCTGCGGCAGGTCCCAGTGGTACAGGGTGGCCACCGGGGCGATGTCCCTGGCCCGCAGGCCGTCGACCAGCCGCCGGTAGAAGTCCACCCCGGCCCGGTTGATCCGGTCGCCGCCGCCGGGCAGCACCCGCGGCCAGGAGATGGAGAACCGATAGGCGCCGACGCCCAGCTCGGAGAGGATGTCCAGGTCCTCCTCCAGCCGGTGGTAGTGGTCGCACGCCAGGTCGCCGGTGTCGCCTCCGGTCACCAGGCCGGGCGTGTGGGAGAAGGTGTCCCAGATCGACGGCCCGCGGCCGTCCTCGTTCCAGGCGCCCTCGACCTGGTAGGCGGCCGTGGCCGTGCCCCACAGGAATCTCTCGGGGAAGGTCGGCATGGGGGTCACTCCTCAGGGTTGGCTGGCTTCATGATTCGGTCTGTAGGGCGGCGACCCCCTGCGGGGCCAGGGTGACGGCGCCGTCCGCGGCGGCTCCGGTCAGCAGGTCACGCGCCGGTCCCGGGATCGGCACCCGGGCGGCGGTGTCTCCGTGGTTGAGCAGGAAGAGCACCGGGCCGCGCCGGACCGCCTCGACGCCGGGCGGCGGCGGGCCGGGCAGCGCGCCGGTGACGCCCGCGTCGGCCAGCAGCCTGCCGGCCAGCGCCGCGACCGCGTCGTCGGCGGGCAGCGTGGCCACGTACCACGCGACGCCGGCCCCGCACGGATGCCGCAGCACCGCCGGGTCGCCCGTCTCGGCGAACACGGCCACCGGCTCGGCGCCTTCGGCCCGTACCAGCTCGGTCCAGAGCCGGGCGGTGAACGCGCCGCCGTCCGTCCACGCGCACGGCACCTGACGGTCCTCCGGCGCGGGCAGCCACTCCTCGCCCCGGACGCCCAGCACCTCGCGGAGCGGCGCGGGGAACGGCCCCGGGTGCACCCGCGCGTCCCGGTCGGCGACCCCGGAGAACGGCCCGACCGCGAGCGTCCCGCCCGCGCGCACGTACGAGGTCAGCGCCGCGGCGTCGTCGTCGCCGAGCACGAAGAGGGCGGGCGCCACCACCAGCGCGTACCCGGACAGGTCGGCCGACGGCGGGGCCAGGTCCACGCTCACCCCGCGCTCCCAGAACGGCAGGTAGTAGCGGAACAGTTCCTCCACCGGGTCGAGCCGGTCGCTCGGCAGCCCGCGCTCGGTCGCCGCCCACCAGCTCGGCCAGTCGAACACCAGGGCCACCCGCGCGGGCACCCGCGTGCCCGCCACCCCGGCGAGCGCGCGCAGCTCGGCGCCGTGCGCGCGCACCTCGCGGTGCAGCCGCGTGTCCGGCCCGGCGTGCGGCACCATCGCCGAGTGGAAGCGCTCGGCCCCGGTGCGGGAGGCCCGCCACTGGAAGAAGCAGAGCCCGTCCGCGCCGCGCGCCACGGCCTGCAGCGACTCCAGCCGGAACCGTCCGGGCGGTTTGGGCAGGTTGTGCGACCGCCAGTTCACCGCCGACACCGACTGCTCCATGAGCATCCACGGCCCGCCGGCCAGCGAGCGCATCAGGTCGTGGGTGAGCGCGGCCCGCACGTGGGACCGCGGGTCGGCCGGGTCCGGGTACAGGTCGTCGCAGACCACGTCCTCCTCGGCCGCCCACGACCAGTAGTCGGCGTGCGGGAAGAACCCCATGAAGTTGGTGGTGATCGGGATGTCCGGAGTGTGCGCGCGGAGCACGTCCCGCTCGGCCCGGAAGTGGGCGAGCAGCGCGTCGGAGCAGAACCGCCGGAAGTCGAGCCGCTGCGCCGGGTTGACCAGGTACGGGGCGCGCCGGGGCGGCAGCACCTCCTCCCAGGAGCTGTAGAGCTGGCTCCAGACGACCGTGCCCCACGCCTCGTTGAGCCCGTCCAGGTCGCCGTGCCGCGCCCGCAGCCAGGCACGGAACGCCTCCGCCGTGGTGTCGCAGTGGCACACCTGCCCGTACTCGTTGCCCACGTGCCACATGGCCAGGGCGGGATGCCCCGCGTACCGGCCCGCCAGGTCGGTCACCAGCGCCAGCGCCCGCTCCCGGTAGACCGGCGAGGACGGGCAGAACTGGTTGCGCGAGCCGTACCAGAGCCGGTGCCCCGACTCGTCCACCGGCAGCGTCTGCGGCCACCGATGCCCCAGCCACGGCGGCGGCGACGCGGTCGGGGTGGCCAGGTCCACCGCGACGCCGGCCCCGGCGAGCAGGTCGAGCACCCGGTCGAGCCAGCCGAAGTCCCTGGCCCCCGGCTCCGGTTCGATCCGCGCCCAGCTGAACACGCCGACCGTGACCAGGTTGACCCCCGCCTCCTTCATCAGCCGGACGTCCTCGGCCCAGACCTCCTCCGGCCACTGCTCGGGGTTGTAGTCGCCGCCGAACAGCAGCCCGCGCCCCCGGGTCAGGTCGTGCAGCCCGGGGCTCACCGCGCGGCCCCGGTCCGGCGTGGGGGCGCGGAGCTGTCGCCGACCACCAGGCGGCACGGCACCAGGCGCCGCACCGGCGGCGAGCCGGGCGACTCCAGCCGGTCGATGAGCATGCGGGCGCCCAGCCTGCCCAGCTCGGCCCCGGGCGGCTCCAGCGTGGTCAGCCGGGGCCGGAACATCTCCGCCACCCGGGCCGAGGCGCTGGCCAGCACGAGCGACAGGTCGCCGGGCACCCGCCAGTCGCGTTCCTCGACCGCCTGGAGCACGCCGACCGCGGCCCGGTCGCTCATCACCGCGACCGCCGTCACCTCGGGGTGCGCGGAGATCAGGCGCTCGAAGGCCAGCCGTCCCTCGTCCGCCGTGTCGGCGCGCACGTCTCCCGCGTACCACAGGCCCGCCTCGCGGGCGGCGGCCGCGAACTCCTCGCCGGCCCGCACCAGGGGCCCGTACTCGGGGGAGTAGGCGCCGGCGGTGTGGTTGAAGAAGGCGACGGCCCGGTGCCCCAGCCCGGCCAGGTGCGCGACGGCCTCCCTGGCGGTGCGGGCGAAGTCGATGTCGGCGTGGTCGATCGCGCCGGGCTCGCGGGTACGGCCGATCATGGCGAACGGCACCCCCGACTCCAGCAGGAAGTCGGTCCGCTCGTCGGTCAGCCGCACCTCCATCAGCAGCACCCCGTCCACCAGGCCCATCCCGGTGAGGTAGCGCAATTCCTCGACCGGGTCGGCGCTCTCCGGCGACAGCAGCATGTGGTAGCCCAGCTCGGCGGCGGCCTCGGCGGCGGCGGTCGCGAACTGCATCTCGGTCAGCCCGAACCCGCTGCCGGGCGGCGGGAACAGCAGAGCGAGGATCCGGGTGCGCTTGCTCACCAGGCCGCGGGCCAGCAGGTTCGGGCGGTAGCCGAGCTCGGCCGCGGCCTGCTCGATGCGGCGCTTGGTCTCGGCCTTCACCGGGCGCGTCCCGTTGAGCGCGGCGGAGACGGTGCTGACGGCCACCTGGGCCCGTTCGGCCACGTCACGCAGCGAGGTCATGCCCCTCCGGTTCCTGTGCGCACGCCGATCGAAACGTTTCGCACAGAACGTATGAGGCAATTTGTGAGGATGTCAACGGTATGACCGTATAGCGGGACCTCAGGGCTCGATGAGGCCCGCCCTGATCGCGTACCTGGTGAGCTCCAGGCGGTCCCGCATGCCCAGCTTGGCCAGCACGTTCGCGCGGTGCCGGTCCACGGTCTTGATGCTGATCACCAGGAGGTCGGCGATCTCTTTGGACGAGTGGCCCTCCGCTATGAGCTTGACGATCTCCTCCTCACGCGGCGTGAGCAGGCTCGCGGGCAGGTCCTCGCCCTGGTGGTCGCGCTGCAGGAAGTCGCGGATGAGCGCGGTCACCGCACCGGGGTACAGGAACGGCTCGCCCCGCATCGCCGACCGGCACGCCTCCAGCAGGTCGCGGTCGGCCACGGACTTGAGCACGTAGCCCGACGCCCCCGCCTTGAGCGACTCGAACAGATACTGCTCGTTGTCGTACATGGACAGCATGAGCAGGCGCACCTGCGGCGCCCGCCGGGAGATCTCGCGCGCCGCCTGGATGCCGGTCATCCGCGGCATGGCGATGTCCAGGATGGCCAGGTCGACGCCCTCTCCGGCGAGTTCGACGGCCTCCGCGCCGTTGCCGGCCTCGGCCACGACGACGAGATCCGGTTCGGCGTCCAGGATCAGCCGCAGCCCGCGGCGCACCAGCGCGTGGTCGTCGGCGAGCAGGATGCGGGTCCGTTCCAACCTGATCAGTTCCTTTCCGGCCGGACCGGTATGGTCAGCCGCACGGTCGTTCCGCCCCCCGGCGGGCTGGTGATGGTCAGACGGGCGCCGATCAGCAGCGCGCGCTCGCGCATGCCGCGCACGCCCGTGCCCTCGGTGGTCTGGCCGCCCCGGCCGTCGTCGGCGATCTTCAGCACCACGGCGCCGGGCTCCCGGCAGAGCGAGATCTCGACCTTGGCCGCCTTGGCGTGCCTGGCCACGTTGGTCAGGCTCTCCTGCGCGATGCGGTAGACCACCAGCTCGGCGTCCTGGCCCAGCTCCGGCAGCTGCGACTCCAGCCGGCGGATCACCTGCGCGTCGGACATCTCGGCGAAGTCGGCGGCCAGCGCGTTGAGCGAGGCGATCAGGCCCAGGTCCTCCAGCATCCCGGGGCGCAGCCGCCTGGCCACCTGGCGCACCTCGTCCAGGCTGCCCCGGACCGTCTCCTGGATGGCGTGCAGCTCCTCGCACAGCTCCTCAGGCGCCCGGTCGACGGCCCGCTTCAGGCCGAGCAGCACCACGGTCAGGCTCTGCCCGATCTCGTCGTGCAGCTCGCGGGCGATCCGCTGGCGCTCGCCCTCCTGCGCGGCCAGCGCGTGCGCGGCGGCCGTGCTGCGCTCGGCCTCCAGGCGGTCGAGCATCGAGTTGAACGTGGCCACGACGTCGGTGAGGTCGCCGTTGCCGCTCTCGGTGAGCCGGTCACTGGAGCGCAGCAGGTCGACCCGCTGCATGAGCGCGGTCAGCTCGCCCAGGGGCGCCAGGCTCCGGCGCAGCAGCACCGCGTTGGCGCCGAGCATCAGCGCCAGGCCGATCGTCAGCACCGGGATCTCGGTGAGCAGCACGGGTGACGAGACCGTCGCGGGCGAGACGGCCAGGAACAGCGTGCCGACGGTGAACACCAGGCCGTTGATCACGATGAGCCGCCGGAACAGCGCCTGCGCCGGAGATCTCGTGGACACCGGACGTCGCTCGTTCATATCACCAGCGTCGCCGTCGGGCGGCGTGCCTGTCCATCGGTGCCAGCACCCAATTACCTGCGTGTCTCTACATGGTGGACCCCACCCGAGATGGGTGTCAGACCCGATGGCGCGTTTACCGGCTCGTTATCGAAAATATAATCTATGAGACATCTTGACATATCTGCACCGTATCTGTTGCCCACGTCACGACCGGCTCGCACCGGACCCCCGGGGCACGCACGATGAGCGGTGTCATCGCCCTGACCGTCTTCGTGGTGGCCTACTTCTTCATCGCCACCGAGAAGGTGAACAAGGTCAAGGTGGTGCTCGTCGCCGCCGGTGTCATGGCGGTGCTCGGGTTGATCCCCGGCGCCGGGGTCTTCTTCTCCGAGCATGAGGGCATTGACTGGAACGTCATCTTCCTCCTGCTCGGCATGATGATCATAGTCGGGATCATCAAGCAGACCGGACTGTTCGACTTCCTCGCCATCTGGGCCGCCAAGAGGTCGCAGGGGCGGCCGTACCGGTTGATGGTGATGCTGATGGCCATCACCGCGATCGCCTCGCCCTTCCTGGACAACGTCACCACGATCATGCTGGTCGTGCCCGTGACGCTGATGGTGTGTGAGCGGCTCGACATCCCCGCCCAGCCCTACATCATCGCCGAGGTCCTGGCCTCCAACATCGGCGGTGCGGCCACCCTCATCGGGGACCCGCCGAACATCATCATCGGCAGCCGCGCGGGACTGACCTTCAACGACTTCATCGTGCACATGACGCCCATCGTCGTGGTGGTCCTGGCTTCCTTCCTGCTGCTGGCCTGGTTCATGTTCCGCAAGTCGTTCGTGTACAACCCCGACCGGGTCGCCGAGGTGATGGCGCTCCAGGAGAAGCGGGCCATCACCGACCCGAAGCTCCTCACCCGCTGCATGATCGTGCTCGGCCTGGTCATCGTCGGCTTCGGGCTGCACGCCATCGTGCACGTCGACCCGTCCATCGTGGCGCTGGTCGGCGCCGGCGTGATGATGCTCGTGGCGCGCGCCGACACCTCGGAGGCGCTGGCGGAGGTCGAGTGGGGGACCCTGGTCTTCTTCATGGGCCTGTTCGTCATGGTCGCCGGGCTGGTGCACACCGGGGTCATCAAGACCATCGGCGACTGGGCCATCGGCGCGGTCGGCGACAACTTCTTCGGCGCGGCCACCGCGCTGGTATGGGGTTCGGCGATCCTCGGCGCGTTCTTCGACAACATCCCGTACGTGGCGACCATGGCGCCTATCGTGGAAGGGCTGGTCGCGCAGGCTCCCGATCCTGGCACCGGGCAGGCGTTGTGGTGGGCGTTCGCGCTGGGCGCGGACTTCGGCGGCAACGGCACCGCGGTGGCGGCCAGCGCGAACGTGGTCGCCATCGGCCTGGCCGCCCGGTCCGGCAGCAAGATCACGTTCTGGCAGTTCACCAAGTACGGCCTTCTCACCACGGCGGTCAGCACAGCGATGGCCTGGCTCTATGTCTGGCTGCGCTACTTCATGTGAGGGGGAGAGGCGACGATGACGTTGCCGCAGCTGTACGTGGTGCTCCTGGCGGGCGGCCTGGTGCTGCTCGCCAGCATCGCCGCGGCACGCACCGCCTCCCGTCTGGGGCTGCCCAGCCTCCTGCTGTTCCTCGGACTCGGCGTGCTGATCGGCGAGGACGTGCTGGGCGTCCCCTTCGACGACGCCCAGCTCGCCCAGACGCTGGGCACGACCGCGCTGGCCGTCATCCTGGTCGAGGGCGGGCTGAGCACCCGATGGGCCGACGTGCGCCGGCTGCTCGCCCCCTCTGCCCTGCTGGCCACCGCCGGCGTGGTCATCAGCGTGCTGGTGACCGCCGCGGGGGCGCACTACCTGCTGGGCATGGACTGGCAGCTCGCGCTGCTGCTCGGCGCCATCGTGTCGTCCACCGACGCGGCGGCGGTCTTCGCCGTGCTGCGGTCCCTGCCGCTGCCGCGCAAGCTGGCCAGCATGGTGGAGGCCGAGTCCGGCTTCAACGACGCCCCCACCGTGATCCTGGTGCTGGTCTTCAGCGCCTCCGGGGGTCTGCCCGGCCCGCTCAGCATCGGCGGGCAGATGGTGTACCAGATCACCACCGGGGCGGTCATCGGGCTGGCCGTGGCCGTCGTCGGCGTGGTGACGCTGCGCTACGTGGCGCTGCCGGCCAGCGGCCTGTACCCGCTGGCCTCGTTCGGCTTCGGCATCTGCGCCTTCGCCGCGGCGGGCGCGGCCAACGCCTCCGGCATCATCGCCGCCTACCTGTCCGGGATCGTGCTGGGCAACGCCGTGCTGCCGCACCGGGCGGCCACCCGGTCCTTCGCCGAAGGGGCCGGCTGGCTGGCCCAGATCGGGCTGTTCGTCATGCTGGGCCTGCTGGTCGACCCGAGCGAACTGCTCGACGCGCTGCTGCCCGCGCTCGCCATCGGGGCCTTCCTGCTGCTGGTGGCCCGGCCCATCTCGGTGGCCGCGTGCCTGATCCCGTTCCGGATCCCCTGGCGTGAACAGGCCTTCATCTCCTGGGCGGGGCTGCGCGGGGCGGTGCCGATCGTGCTCACCACATTCCCGATCGTGGCCCAGGTGCCCGGCGCACTCGACGTGCTGCACATCGTCTTCGTGCTCGTCGTGGTGTTCACCCTGATCCAGGGGCCCGGCCTGCTCGGGATCACCCGCCTGCTCGGGCTGGTCAGGCCGGAGGAGGCCAGGGAGGTGGACATCGAGTCCGCGCCGCTCGACGTGCTCGACGCCGAGCTGCTCACGGTCACCGTGCCGGAAGGATCGAGGCTGCACGGGGTGGAGGTCTCGGAGTTGCGCCTGCCGCCGCCGGCCGCCATCAGCCTGGTCATCCGCGATGG
Source organism: Nonomuraea sp. NPDC048826 (assembly GCF_043198225.1). Lineage (NCBI taxonomy): Bacteria > Bacillati > Actinomycetota > Actinomycetes > Streptosporangiales > Streptosporangiaceae > Nonomuraea > Nonomuraea sp. NPDC048826. Next base: position 479,200 of record NZ_JBICUQ010000003.1, read on the forward strand.
ATCCGCGCTCGTCCCCGCGCCCGACACCCGGCTGTACGAGAGCGACCAGCTGCTCATCGTGGCCACCGCCCGGACGCGCGAGGAGGTCGAGCGGCGCCTGCGCGCCGTGGGCCGCCGCGGCCGGCTGGCCCGCTGGCACGGCGAGCGCGGCGACCCGGACCCCAAGCCCGACCGACCACGCCACGAGAACGGAGGCACAGGGAGATGGAGATCACTCCGGCGACGGTCCCCGGAACCGGCACCATCCACCAGATCACGACCAGAGGAGGAGATCGGCTCGCGATCATCGATTTCCGCGACGGCAGACGCGGGCTGACCGTCTACGAGAACGGCGACCCCGACGACACCGGCTACGTCGTCGAACTCGAGCCCGACGAAGCCGACCAGCTCGCCGAGCTGCTGCACAGCCCGTCGCTCGATGACCGGCTGGCGGCCATCGAGCAACGCCTGGCCGAGCTGGCCGCCCGCCGGTGACGGCCGCCGGAGCGGTCCGGTGGCGGCCCGGTGGCGGCCCAGCGGCGGTCCGTCGGCGGTCCGGCCTTTCCGTCGGCGGGTTCGTCGGCGGGTGCGGCCGGGAGGGCCCGGGTCAGGCGGGCCCTCCCGGCCGCGCATCCGCTGCGCGCCCGGTCACGCGGACCGGGCGCATGGCAGGTTCAGCGGATGCGCCCCGCGCCCGCGCCGGCGGGGACCAGAGCGCGCAGCGCCGCCGGCGGGTGGACGCGGGTGTGCAGGGACGGCGTCCAGCCGGCGTCGCCGCCGAGGCTCGCGCCGTTGGCCGCGTTGTAGGCGGCGACCAGATCGACCGGCCTGCCGTCGGCCAGGTTGTCCTTGGCGGTGATCGCGGTGCCCTTCAGCACCGACAGCACCCGCTCGGCGGGGATGCCCTCGAACGCGTTGGCGTTCGCGTACACCTGCGACTGGAAGCCGACGCCGATGCTGTACTCGTACGGGCCGCCGCCCGTGTAGTAGTTGTTGTAGACGTGCACCCGGCCGAAGCGCACCCGCGGGGTCCGCTGGCCGAGGCCCTCGAAGTAGTTGTGGTGCAGGGTCACCCTGAGCTTGTCGGCCTCCTGGTAGGAGTTCGGGTTGTCGGTGTTGCCGATCAGCGTCACCTTGTCGTGGCCGCTGAGGTGGTTCCACGACAGCGTCACGTAGTCGGAGCCGCGCACCACGTCGAGCAGCCCGTCGTGCACCTGGAACGGCCGGCCGAAGTAGAGCGGCTGGTTCGCGTCGGGGTTGTCGCCGTCGTTCAGCGTGTTGTGGTCCAGCCACACGTGGGTCGAGCCGGAGACCTCCACGTTGTCGAAGGAGGCGTTCCAGTTGCCCTCCTCGCCGTCCGTCGGGTCCCACTGCGGGAAGCAGTCGGCCGTGTCGCTGATCGTGAGGTTGCGCACGATGACGTTGTCGGCGTTCCTGACGCGCAGGCCGAAGCTCTTGAGCGCGGCGTCGCGGCCCAGGCCGGCCAGGGTGACGTTGGAGCCGACCGTGATGCTGACGTGCCTGCTCATCGCGTCGTAGGAGGCCCGCCGCGCGTCCTCCAGCGGCCCTGACGGCGGGCTGGACCGGCCCCAGACGGCCGGGTCGTAGGCGTCCAGGTACGCCTGCAGGCTGTAGCCGTCGGTGGCGTAGTCGGCGCAGGTCAGCGGGTTGCCGGCGGCGTCGGTGTCGGCGTCGATCGCGCCCTTGACGTACACGATCCGCGGCCGGTTGTCGGCCGGCTCGCCGAGCGCGGCGATCAGCTCGGTCCTGGTGGAGACGACGTGCACGTCCTCCGGCCGGGCTGCCGAGCCGCCCGTGGTGCCGGTGGTGGCGGCCGCCCAGCCGTCCTTCTCACCGAGCGTCTCGCGGCCCAGCCGGTGCGGGCCGGGCCGGTCGTGGTCGCGGCGGACCGGGTTCCAGCCGTCGCGGCCCGCCAGGTAGCGGTGCGGGGTGAACCGGGCGGCGTCCCGCGGGGAGAGCTGCGGCCGGTCGTCGTTGACGGTGGCGCCGGGACCGTGGTTGCGGTACTCGGACAGGCGGGCGTCCCGCCAGCTCAGGCCCGACATGTCGGTCCACGGGGCGTCCTTGAACTGCTGGCCCAGCCACGACTCGCGGACCAGCACCTGCCCGCGCGCCGTCGCCGACCGGCCGGCCGGCCACGGCCGGCCCAGGTGGTACGTCCCGGCGGGGGCGTCGCTGACCAGGTGGCTGCGGTGGATCAGGAAGCCGTACGGGTTGGCGATCTCGGTGCTGGCGGCGGTGACGTAGCCGTTGTTCGCGGCGTCGCCCCGGGTCAGCGCCTTGATGACGCACCGGTCGAAGACGGCGGTGGCCCGGCCGAAGATGAAGTCGACGTCGCCCTCCACGTAGCAGTCGTGGAAGTACTGCCGGGCGGTGGCGCCCGCGCTCGCCGTGTTGGCGTAGAGCGTGTCCTGGTTGCCGATGAACCGGACGTTGTCGTACACCTGCCGGTCGCCGGTGGTGCGGACCGCGACGGCCTGGCTGGGGCCGTGCGCGGCCTCGTCGTAGGCGTTCTCGAAGGTGAGGTCGCGCGCGGTGAAGTCGGGCGCGGCGATCACGTACGAGGCGCTGCCCGAGGTGCCGTACGGCCCGGAGCCGTCGGGCTTCTCGGTCTTGGCGGCGGCGTCGAAGGTCAGCACCACCTTGGCCGGGTCGTCGGTGTCGCCGGCGAGAGTGAGGTGCGGCTTGTCGGCCGGGATGACGACCTGCTGCTTGTACGTGCCCTCGCGGACGAGGATGGTCACCGGGCGGGAGTTGCCCGAGGGCACGGCGTCCACCGCGTCCTGCACGGTGGTGTGGTCGCCGGACCCGTCGGCGGCGACCACGATGACGTCCCGGGGCGGGTGCGCGGCGGCGGGCGCCGCCGCGGTGATGAGCAGGAGGGCGATCACCGGGGGGAGTGACAGAAGCCGCATGCGCAACCTCTCCAGGCGGGATGGCAATCGGTTGCACGAAACGTTGACGTAGCGAGCTGGAAGCGTCAATGGTTGCTAGTAAAACTGCACTATTGCTGCGGCAAGCGGTTGCAGCAAGCTCACTTGCTGAGGACGTTACGGCTGCGGGTGGCCCAGGGCGGCGGACAGCTCCCGTGCCGACTCCGCCACCGCCTTGCCCATCTCCGCCAGACGCGACTCCGGAGGGACGCGGGTCAGCGACAGGCTGATGGCCGCGACGATGAGACGGCGGTGGTCGCGCACCGGGGCCGTGATGCCCCCGGGGAGGTCGTCCAGCTCCACCGCGCTCACCACGTACCCGAACTCCCGGACGTGCGCCAGGTCGGCGAGCCACTGTTCCTCGTCGGCGATCGCCGAGTCCAGACCGGCCGGCAGAGGGGCGCCCAGCAACTCCCGCACGTGGCCCTCGGGCCAGTCGGCGAGCAGCGCCCGCCCGGCGCCCGCCATGAGGACCGGGACCGCGACCCCTTCCCAGATCCGGTGGTACGCCCGTGACGAGGGGGCCGACATCAGCGTGAGCACCTGCTCGCCGCGGAGCACGGACAGGTGGGCGTCCTCGTCGAAGGCGGAGGCCAGCCGCCGCAGGCACGGCGCCGCGACCTGCGCCAGCCGGGCCTGCTGGGTACGGGCCGCGAGCGCGAACAGCCGCCAGCCGAGCCGGTAGCGCCGGGTCAGCGGATCGCGCTCGACCATGCCCTCCGCCTCCAGCGCGCGCAGCGCCCGCGACACCTGGCTCTTCTCGCGCCCCAGGCGTTGCGCGATCCAGCTCACGCCGAACCCCTCGGCATCGCGTTCAGCGCCGTGACCAGCGAGAACGTCAAGGATCTCCAGGTCTCGGCGGAGGCCCGCCGACGACACCGCCGACCTCTCGGTCATGCTCATCCGTTCATAACAATGGTGTTGCGCTAGGTGCAACAAGTTTTGCAATCAGCGCAACACGGTCGTACGTTTACTGGCCAACGCAAGAGTAAGCGAAGGCGGTCAATCAATGACTTTCGGCGAGTATGTGGTCTCTCGTTGGGGGACTCTCTCGCTGGCCGCCGCGGAGCACGCCCTGGTGGTCGCCATCGCGATCGGCATCGCGACCGTGGTGGGCGTCGGCATCGGACTCCTCGGTTTCCAGGCGCCGAAGGTGCGCGGCGCCGCGCTGGCGATGTCCGCGGGCATCCTCACCGTCCCCTCCCTGGCCCTGCTCACGCTGCTCATCCCGATCACCGGGCTGGGCTGGGGGCCCACGCTCGTCGCGCTGACCGGATACGCCTTCCTGCCGATCATCAGGAACACGGTGACCGGGCTGAACGGCGTCGACGTCGCCACCGTCGAGGCGGGTCGCGGGATGGGCCTGAGCGCCGCGAGGGTGCTGCTGAAGGTGCGGCTGCCGCTGGCCTGGCCGCTGATCCTGACCGGAGTCCGGGTCTCGGCCCAGATGCTCATCGGCATCGCGGCCATCGCCGCCTACGTCGACGGCCCCGGTCTCGGCACCCAGATCTTCGAAGGACTGGCCAGGCTCGGTTCGGTGAACTCGCTGAACGCCACGCTCGCCGGAACGCTCGGCATCGTGGTCATCGCGGTGCTCTTCGACGCGTTCTTCTTCGCCGTACGCCAGCTGACCACCCCCAGGGGGCTTCGTGTTCGACCGTGATCCCGCAGGTGTCCGCATCGAGCTGCGGGGGCTGACCAAGCACTACCCGGGCCAGCCGGCTCCAGCGGTCGACCACGTCAACCTCGACATCCCGGCCGGTGAGCTGGTCGTCTTCGTCGGGCCGTCCGGCTGCGGCAAGACCACCACGATGAAGATGATCAACCGGCTGGTGGAGCCCACGTCCGGGGAGATCCGCATCGGCGGCGAGAACGTGCTCGACCTGCACCCCGACGAGCTGCGCCGGCACATCGGCTACGCCATCCAGCAGGTGGGGCTGTTCCCCCACCTGACCGTGGGCGAGAACGTGGCCCTGGTGCCCAAGCTGCTCGGCTGGCCCGCGGCCAAGGTCGCCGACCGGGTCGAGGAGCTGCTCTCGCTGGTCAACCTGGAGCCCGGCACGTACCACGACCGCTATCCGCGCCAGCTGTCCGGAGGGCAGCAGCAGCGGGTCGGCGTGGCCCGCGCGCTGGCCGCCGACCCGCCGGTGATGCTGATGGACGAGCCCTTCGGCGCCACCGACCCGATCACCCGCGAGCACCTGCAGAGCGAGTTCGCCAAGCTGCAGAAGAAGCTGCGCAAGACGATCATCTTCGTCACGCACGACTTCGAAGAGGCGATCATGCTCGGCGACCGCATCGCGGTGCTGCGCGAGCGCTCGCACATCGCCCAGTACGACACGCCCGCCAACATCCTGGCCGCGCCCGCCGACGACTACGTGGCAGGGTTCATCGGCCAGGACGCCACGCTGAAGCGGCTGGCGCTGCTGACGGTGGACGACCTGCCGGCCGCCGGGCCCGTACCGCCGGGCGACGGGCTGCCGCGGGTGGGCGCGGGCGCCAGCCTGCGCGAGGCGCTGGACACGATGGTCGCCCACGGCAGCGACAGATGCGCCACCCCGACCGGGGTGCTCACCTACGCCGCCCTGTGCGAGGCCGTGGGGACGGACGGCGCGGGGACCGGCCGCGAGGAGGTGGCGGCCGGTGACCGCTGACACGATCGCCGTCGGCCGGGCCGGCGCGCCCGTCCGCACCTCCGGCCTGCGCCACGTGCTCACCCCGGCCGCGATCGTCGTCGCCCTGGCCGCCCTGTACGCCTGGGTGAGCACGCTGGAGCTGGACTCCATCGAGCGCCGCAGCCTCAACCGCGACGTGATCATCGCCAAGGTGATCGAGCACCTGCAGATGACCGTGGCCGCCACCGCCCTCGTGGTGGCCATCGCGGTCCCGCTCGGCATCGTCGCCTCGCGCGCCAGGAACCGGTTCATCACCCCGGTCATCCTCACCGCGGGCAACCTCGGGCAGGCCGTGCCGTGCATCGGGCTGCTCGTGCTGGCCACGTTCGTCCTGGGCGTGGGCTTCCAGACGGCGCTGGTCGGCCTGGTCGCCTACGCCGTGCTGCCGGTGCTGCGCAACACCATGGTCGGGCTGCAGCAGATCGACCCGGCGCTCATCGAGTCCGCCCGCGGCATGGGCATGACCAAGGGCCAGGTGCTGCGCCGGGTCGAGCTCAAGCTCGCCGTGCCCGCCATCCTCGCCGGTCTGCGCACCGCCCTGGTGCTGACCGTCGGCGTCGCCACCCTCGGCGCCTTCGTGGCCGCGGGCGGGCTGGGCGAACTCATCATCAACGGGCTCAAGCTCAACCGGATGCCCGTCACCATCGTCGGCGGCGTGCTGACCGCGTGCATCGCCTTCTTCATCGACTGGCTGGGCGGCCTCGCCGAGAACCTGCTCAAGCCCCGCGGCATGTGACCCGCCTACATCCCCCATCCCCCGAACCCCCGATTGTTCGTAAGACCCCACCGTGAGAGGTGTTTTCACGTGTTCTCCCGCCCCCTCCGCCGCAAGTTCGCCGTGCTCGCAGCAGCGGCCCTGACCCTGACAGCGGCCGCCGGATGCGGTGGCGGCGCGGGCGCCGTCGAGGCGTCCAGCGCAGGCACCGAGCTGGAGGGCGCCTCGTTCGTCGTCGGCTCCAAGGACTTCACCGAGAACATCGTGCTCGGCAAGATCGCCGTGCAGCTGCTCAAGGCGCACGGCGCCGAGGTCGAGGACAAGACCAACCTGGGCGGCACCGTCACCAACCGCAAGGCGCTGCAGGCCGGCGAGATCGACCTGTACTGGGAGTACTCCGGCACCGGCTGGATCGAGCACCTGAAGAAGACCGAGCCGATCCAGGACTCGGCCGAGCAGTTCAAGGCCACCGCGGAGGCCGACCTGGAGCAGAACAAGATCCGCTGGATCGGCCCGACGCCGCTCAACAACACCTACGCCCTGGCCATCCGCTCGGAGAAGGCGCAGGAACTGGGCGTCAAGACCGTCTCCGACGTGGCCGAGCTGGCCAAGACCAAGCCGGAGGAGGTCACGATCTGCATCGAGACCGAGTTCTCCACCCGCGACGACGGCCTGCCCGGCCTGACCAAGAAGTACGACTTCGAGATCCCCAAGGACCGGATCGCGCTGCTGGACACCGGCGTCGTCTACACCGAGACGGACAAGGGCGAGACCTGCAACTTCGGCGAGGTGTTCACCACCGACGGCCGCATCGCCGCGCTCGACCTGACCGTGCTGGAGGACGACAAGAGCTTCTTCCCGATCTACAACGCCGCGGTCACCGTCAAGGACGAGCTGTACCAGCAGCACCCGGCCCTGGAGCAGGTGCTGAAGCCGGTGATCGCCAAGCTGGACGACGCCACCATGCAGGCGCTCAACGCCCAGGTCGACGTGGACGGCAAGGAGCCCGGCGCGGTCACCGCCGAGTGGCTGAAGCAGAACGGCTTCCTCGGCGGCGGGGCCTGACCAGGCGCGGCCGTGCCGCTCGGACGCGCGTCCGCTGGTTCCGTGCGGCGGTTCCGCGCGGTAGGGCCGTGCGGTGGTTCCGGGCGGTAGGGCCGTGCGGTGGTTCCGGGCGGTAGGGCCGTGCGGTGGCGAGATGCTTGACGGTGTCTCGAAGGGGGAGGCAGACTGCGGAATGCGTTTTCCCGGCGCGCTCCCCACCCCCTGAAGGTCACATGTCACCACGCAGCTACCGGTCCGCGATCGTCGGCACCGGCGGGATCGCCTCCGTCCACGCCCAGGCCGTAGCCGCGTCCGGCGGCCGGGCTCGCCTCGTCGCGGCCGTGGACGTCGACCTCGGCCGCGCCGCCGAATTCGCCGCCACCTGGCAGGTGCCCCGCACCTTCGCCACCCTGACCGAGCTGCTCCAGGAGGAGCGGGTCGACCTGGTCCACCTGTGCACGCCGCCCCTCCTGCACGCCCCGCTCGCGCTCGAATGCCTCGAAGCGGGCGTCACCGTGCTCGTCGAGAAACCGCCCACGCTCTCCCTGGCCGAGCTCGACACGCTCGCCGAGGCCGAGAGCCGCTCGGCCGCGCACATGGCCACCGTCTTCCAGCACCGCTTCGGCCCCGGCGCCGCCCGGCTGCGCCGCATGCTGGCCGCCGGGGAGCTGGGCCGGCCGCTGGTGGCGACCTGTCTCACCCAGTGGTACCGCGACGACGCCTACTTCGACGTCCCCTGGCGCGGCACCTGGGCGTCGGAGGGCGGCGGCCCCACCATGGGGCACGGCATCCACCAGTTCGACCTGCTGTTCTCGGTGCTCGGCGGGTGGCGCGAGGTCAGCGGCCTGGCCGCCCGCCAGGCGCGCGACACCGAGACCGAGGACGTGTCGATGGCCATGGTCACGTTCGAGAACGGCGCCGTCGCCTCGGTGGTCAACTCGGTGCTGTCGCCGCGCGAGACGTCCGTGCTCCGCTTCGACTTCGAGCGCGCCACCGTCGAGCTGGAGCATCTGTACGGCTACACCGACGCCGACTGGACGATCACCCCCGCGCCCGGTCACGAGGACGTGGCCAAGCGGTGGTCGGCGGAGCCGCGCGGCACCGCGTCCAGCGGTCACCACGGCCAGCTCGTCGCGGTGCTCGACGCGCTCGACCGGGGCGAGCCGCCGCCCGTCACGCTCGCGGACGCCCGGCTGACGATGGAGTTCGTGGCCGCGCTGTACGCCTCGGCCTTCACCGGCGAGCGGGTGACACGCGGCGCGATCGGCCCCGGCAGCCCGTTCGCCCGCCGCATGGACGGGACCGGCGCCCCCTGGGGAGGCACGGGCAGGTGACCGACGTCCGCGTGGTCCACACCCTGGGCCGTTCCGTCGCCGTCACCGCCGGGGACGTCGAGCTGTTCACGTACGTCTACCGCCCCGACACGGCCGTCCTGGAGTCGCCCAAGCCCTACCTGCACCCGGTCCGCACCCTGGGCGGCGACGTGGTCTCGCTCTACCGGCCGCACGACCACGTCTGGCACAAGGGCATCGCCTGGTCGCTGCCGCACGTGGGCGAGCACAACTTCTGGGGCGGTCCCACGTACGAGCGCGGGCGCGGCTACGTCCAGCTGGCGAACAACGGCAGCGCCGTGCACCGCGAGATGACCGCGCTCGGCGCGGACGGCGGGCGGGCCCGCCTCGCCCATCGGCTCGACTGGATCTCCCAGGACGGGCGTCCGGTCATCGGGGAGCGGCGCTCGCTCACGGCCACGGTGCTGGACGAGGCGGTCTGGGCGCTGGTGTTCGACACGGCCATGACGAACGTGTCAGGCGGGCCGCTCGACTTCGGCTCCCCGACCACCAAGGGCCGCGAGAACGCCGGGTACGGCGGGTTGTTCTGGCGCGGGCCGCGCTCGTTCACCGGCGGGATCGTCCAGTCGCCGGCCGGGGCGGGCGGCGACGAGCTGCGCGGGACGCGCTCCGAGTGGCTCGGCTTCCGCGGCCGGCACGACGGCACCGGCGCCTGGTCCACGATCGTCATGGTGGACGACGCGGCCAACCCCCGGCACCCGCCGCAGTGGTTCGCCCGCAGCGAGATGTTCGCCTGCCTGTGCCCGGCGCCGTTCTTCGGCGAGGAACTGCGGGTCGAGGACGGCCGGACGCTCGGGTTCCGGTACGCGGTGGTGATCGCCGACGGCGACCACGGCGTCGACGGCAGCGCCCTGCTGGCCGCGCGGGGCCGCGCCGCGCTGGCCGGAGAGTGTGCGTCATGACGGCGTTCCCCGGCGGCACCTCCGTCTCGCGGCTGTCGGTCTACACCGGTACGTGCGCCGACGGGCTCGAAGGCGGCACCCCGCATCTGCACACCGCCTCCACCGAGGCGTACGTGGTCACCGGCGGGCGGGGCGCGCTGCGGACGCTCGACCTGAACGGCTCGCGGGAGATCGACCTGGTCCCCGGCACCACCGTGTGGTTCACGCCCGGCACCATCCACCGGGCCGTCAACCGGGGCGGGCTGGAGGTGGTCGTCGTCATGCAGAACGCCGGGCTGCCCGAGGCGGGCGACGCCGTCATGACGTTCCCGCCGGAGGTGGTGTCCGACCGGGCGGCCTACGAGGAGGCGGCCCGGCTGCCCGACGGCGATGCCGACGCGGCCGTGGCGCGGCGGCGCGACCTGGCCGTCGAGGGCTACCTGCGGCTGGCGGAGAGCGTCCGGGCGGGCGACTTCGGGCCGCTGCTGCGCTTCTACGACAGCGCCGTCGCCCTGGTCCGGCCGAAGGTCGACGGCTGGCGGCGCATCTGGGAGAGCACGGTCGCCGCCGAGACGCGCACCACCGCCGAGGTGCTCGCCGCGCTCGGCCGCGGCGACGGCACCCACCTGCGGCACGCCGCGCTCCTGGAAGCGCCGCCGCGGGAGCGTCACGGCATGTGCGGCCACCTGCGCGTCCATGACGTCACCCACCCCGTCGTCCACCCACCGGCCCACTCGCCCGCCGACCCGCATAGTCTCGGCTCTGACCCGGACGCCGCCTGACGGCGACAGAAAGGCAGACATGCGGAAATATGTGATCATGGGGGTGCAGGGGAGCGGGAAGGGCACCCAGGCCGCGCTGCTCTGCGACGACCTCGACCTCGTCCACATCAACGTGGGCGGGATCTTCCGCTGGCACGTCAAGAACCACACCAAGCTCGGCGCCCAGGTCCGCCGCCTCGTCACGGCAGGCGAGCTGGTCGGTGACGACCTGGTGGAGGACGTCGTGCGCGAGCGGCTCCAGCAGCACGACTGGAACTTCGGCTTCGTCATCGACGGCTTCCCGCGCAACCGGCGGCAGGCCGAGTTCTTCCTGGAGAGCTACGACATCGACGGAGTCATCCTGCTCGACCTTCCGGACGAGGAGGTGCGCCGCCGGGTGCTGGCCCGCCGCCTGTGCTCGGGCTGCGGCATGGACTACAACCTCATCGCGCACCGCCCCGAGACCGAGGGCCGGTGCGATGTGTGCGGCGGCGAGCTCGTCACCCGGGCCGACGACACCCCGGAGGCGCTGGCCAGGCGGCTGCGCGACTACCACGGCAAGACCGACCCGGTGATCGACCTGTTCCGCCGCAAGGAGTACGTGATGGTCGTCGACGCGCGGGAGGACCCGGCGGCGGTGCAGCGGGCGATCCGCGACCGGCTCGGGCTGCCGCCCTACCGCGCCGCGTCGCCCGCCGGCCGGAGCACCTGACGGCGTCCCTGGATCAGTCGGCCGTGTCGGGCGCCCACTCGTGCCCGGCCAGTCCGGGGGTGCGGCGCCGGGCCTTCATCTCCGCCTCGTACACGTGCGTGCGCCCGTCCATCAACCGCTCCCTGGCCTCCGCCTCCAGCCGCTGGAACGCCGCGTAGTAGCCCGCGTCGTACTCCTCGACGATCTGGAACGTCCACCGTCCTTCCAGCACGTTCATGCCGATCAGGTCCCGCTCGATCCGCTCGGCCAGCTCGTCGTGGCCCGCGCCGCGCAGCAGCTCGGCCACCCGGTCCAGGGCGCCGTCGGCCCCGCCGGTGAGCTGGTGGAAGGCGTAGAGGTGGCCGCGCGCCCGGTGGATCTTCTCCAGGGCCTCGCTGAACAGGCCGAGCGCCTCCACGATGTCGTCGCCGACGCCCGGCGGCCGCCGGTGCGCCTCGTCGGGTTCTCTGCTGACGTGCTGATCTGTCATGCTCCCCCCGGTACCCGCTAGAGCCGCGCGAGCACGTCCGGCCGGTTGGTGATGATGCCGTCCACCCGGTACGCCGCGAGCCGCCGCATGACCACGGGGTCGTCCGCCGTCCAGGTGAACACCTGCATGCCGTGCGCGTGGATCGCCCGTACGTAACCCGGGGTGAGGTCCCGGTACGGCGGGTTGATCTGGACGGCGAACGAGGCGAGACCGGGCAGCTCGCCGGCCGGGGGAGTGCCGAGCAGGCCGACCGGCACCTCCGGCATCAGCCCGTGGAAGGCCCGCATCGCGTCCCAGTCGAACGACTGCACCACCAGCGGGCCCTCCCACGAGCGGCGCAGTTCCAGCGCGGTGCGCCGCTCGATGCCGGGATAGAGGTGCGGCGCCTTGATCTCCAGCAGCAGGCCCAGGCCGGTGCGGCGCATCGCGCGCAGCGCCTCCCGGAGGGTCGGCACCCGCGCGCCCTTGAACGCGGACCCGAACCACGAGCCCGCGTCCAGCCGGCGGATCTCCTTCAGGGTGAAGTCGGAGACCCGCCACGGGGCCCGCTCGGGGTAGACGGACTCCACGTCGGTGGTACGGGCGAGCGTGGTGTCGTGCATGAGGACGAGCGCGTGGTCCCTGGTCTCCCGCACGTCGAGCTCGAACAGGTCGGCGCCCATGCGGGCGGCCAGCCGGAACGCGCCGATCGTGTTCTCGGGGGCGTGCGCGGAGGCCCCGCGGTGGGCGACGTTGGCGATCCCGTCGCGCCGCGCGGCGGCGGTCGGGCCGACGGGCAGGGCCGCCAGGACGGTCATTAGTACGGCGACGATGAGGGTGCGTGAGCTTCGGCACATGGGTCCCTGGTAGCGGGGAGCCGCCGGAAACCCGAACGCGACGGACCGTGATGGCCGATTGTTGGTCCAGGCGTGGGCGTACCGTGAGCCGCTCAGGGTTTCGGCAGCAGGGGCAGCACCACGTACCGCAGGGTCGCCCAGACCACGTACAGCAGCGGCGCGAGCGCCAGCAGCACCCCGGGCACCGGCCTGAGCAGCACCACGGCGACGGCGAGCGCGAGCACCGCGAGCGTCGGCGCGGTCAGGTACCAGCGGCGCGCCACGAGATACAGGCACGGCCGCACCAGCTCACGCACCCGGCGCGGCGACTCCGCCACCACCACCAGCACCGCCGCCGTCACGGCCACGACCAGCGCGGCCCCGGTGGCGAAGAACGGCACCAGGGCCGGGCCCCAGGCGGTGCCCGCGACCACCGCGACGTCCACCGCGAGCACGCTCACCACCGCCGCGCCCGCGAGCCACGCGCCCGCCGCCCGTCTGCCGGCCCGCCGGTAACCGGCGAGGAAGGCGGGCAGCACCGCCGTCGAGCGCTCGCCCAGCAGCGCGAAGCACCGGAAGGCGCCGGTCAGCGCCGGGGCGCACACCACCGACAGCACCGCGAAGAACGGCCACGACGCCGACGGGTCGCGCACCAGCGCCAGCGCCGCCAGCAGCGGCGCGCACGAGAGCGCCAGCAGCACGTTCGTCATCAGCCCGACGTAGACGGCGCCGAAGACCTTCTCGTACGTCTCCTGCCGGGCCGGACGCAGCAGGCCGCGCAGCGCGCTCATCCCTTCAGCCCGCTCGTCGCGATGCCCTGGATGAAGTAACGCTGCCCGAACAGGAAGATGACCACGACCGGCAGCACCGACAGCACGGCCCCCGTCATGATCATGGCGTAGTCGGCCTGGTACTGGCCGACGAAGGAACGCAGGCCGAGCTGCACGGTCCACAGGTCGTTGCTCGTCAGGTAGATGAACGGCCCCATGTAGTCGTTCCAGGTGTTGACGAACGTGAGCAGGGCCAGGCTGGCCAGCGCCGGCTTCGACAGCGGCAGGATGATCCGCCGGTAGATGCCGTACTCGCTGAGCCCGTCGATCCGGGCGGCCTCGCACAGCTCGTCGGGGATCGACATGTAGTACTGCCGCATCAGGAACACCCCGAACGCGCCGAACGCCTGCAGCAGGATGATCGACAGGTGCGTGTTGATCAGGTCGGCCTGCTGCATCAGGATGTACTGCGGCACCATGTAGGCCTGCCAGGGCACCGCGATGGTGGCGATGTAGGCCAGGAAGAGCGCGTCCCGGCCGGGGAAGCGCACCTTGGCGAAGCCGTAGGCGGCGAAGCTGCCGGTGAGCACCTGCAGAAACGTGATGACGATCGCGAGGTAGGCCGAGTTGCCGAGATAGGTCGCCATCGGGATCTGCTCCCAGATCTCCACGTAGTTCGACCAGCGGAACTCGCGCGGGATCCACTCGATCGGCGTGGTGAAGACCTGGTTGTTCCGCTTCAGCGACGAGGAGATCATCCAGCCGAGCGGCAGCAGCACCAGCAGCGTCACCGCGATCAGCGACACGTACGCCAGCGTCTTGCGGAGGATCCCGCGCCGGCGCGGCGGCGGCCCGGCGGGGCCCGCGCCGGGCCTGGTGGCGGACGGGGGAGCGGTGCGCACGGTGGTCATCAGGAGCTCCTCCGTTCGTTGATGCGGAACTGGACGACGGTGACCGTGAACACGATGAGGAACAGCACCAGCGCGATCGCCGAGGAGTAGCCGAACTGGCCCTCCCTGATGCCCTCCCGGTAGACGAGCTGGGCCAGCACCAGCGTGCTGCGGCCGGGCCCGCCGTCGGTCATGACCACGATCAGGTCGAGCACCTTGAAGCTCTGGATCGTCAGCATGACCAGGACGAAGAACGTGGTGGGCCGGAGCGACGGGAGCGTGATGCTCCAGAACCGCTGCCAGGCGCCGGCCCCGTCGACCCTGGCCGCCTCGTAGTACTCGCGGGGGATCGTCTGCAGCCCGGCCAGGTAGAGCACCATGTAGTAGCCCATGTCACGCCAGACGCTGGTCAGGATGACCGCGGGCATCGCCCAGCCGGTGCTCGCCACCCAGCGCGGCGGGTCCTGGATGCCGATCGCCTCCAGGAACAGGTTGATCGGCCCGGCGGTGGGGTTGAACAGCATGTTCCACACCACGGCCACCGCGACCAGCGAGGTGATGTACGGGAAGAACGCCGCGGTGCGGAAGAACTCCATGCCGCGCAGCTTCCGGTTGAGCGCCATCGCCAGCCCGAGGGCGGCGGCCAGCGTCAGCGGGATGTGGCCGACCGCGTAGTAGAGGGTGTTGCGGAGCGCGACGTGGAAGTTCTCGTCGTTCCACAGCTGCTGGAAGTTCTTGAGCCCCACCCACTCGGGGGTGCCGTAGGAGTCCCAGTCCATGAAGGCCAGCGCGAAGGCGGCGAGCACCGGCACGAGCGTGAACAGGGCGAAGCCCAGGAAGTTCGGCAGGATGAAGCTCCACCCGATCAGGGTGGTGCGCCAGGGCTGACGGCGGCGGGGCGTCTTGGATCCGCCCGGTGCCGGCTGCGTCATTACGTGGGCCATGGTCCCTTGTGACTCCTTCGAAAACCCGACAGGGGGAGCGGCGGGCGCCCCCCGGCGCCCGCCTCTGCGTCCCCTAGTTGAGGACCTCGCTCTTGACGCGGTCGTTCATCGACCTGATCCCTTCGGCGACCGACTTCTCGCCGACCATGATCAGCTGGTGCTCCTCGTTGAGGATGGTGTCGACGTCGGACGTCTTGTCGCTCACCGGCATCTCCAGCACGACTTTGTCCGGCTCGAAGGCCTTCTTCGACAGGTCGTCGGTGGGCATGCCCTTGAGCTTGAAGTACGCCTCGGTGATGGCCGGGTCCTGCAGCGCCGGGACCACGCCCACCTGGGCGATCGCCGAGGCGCCTTCCTTGCCCGCGGCGAACTGGACGAACTTCTTGGCCAGGTCGGCGTTCTCGCTCCGCTTGTTCACCGCGAACGCGGTCGGCGAGCCGAACGTGACGACCTCGTTGGAGCCCGGCCGCTGCGGCATCGGGGCGAGCGCCCATTCGGCCTTGCTCTCGCCCTTCTCCTTGGCCTCGAGGATGCCGGAGATGTACCAGGTGCCCATCGGCATCATGGCCGTCGCCTCGGTCTCGAACATGGTCCGGTAGTCGGCCTGCTGCGCCGTCGCGGTGCCGAAGTCGAGGGCGTTGCCGCCCTTCTGCAGGCCCAGCGCCATGTTGTACTGGTCGGCGAAGAAGGCGTAGTCGCCGCCGAGCTGGTCGCCGCCCGTCTGGGCCGCCGAGATCGCCTGGATCACCGACCGCCAGGTGTGGTGGTAGGTGCCGTACACCTTCTGGTTGCCGTCGCCCTGGGTGAGCTGCTGGGCGTTCTTGGCGTAGTCGTCCCAGGTCATGGCGGCGTCGAGCTTGATGTTCGCCTTGTCGAACAGCGTCTTGTTGTAGTAGAGCAGCCAGAAGTCCTGCCGGTACGGGACCGCGAAGTAGGCGTTGTCGACGTTGAACGCGTCCAGCCCCGCGAGCTTCGAGGCGTCGGTCGACTTGACCAGGTCCGTGATGTCGAGGAGCTGCCCGCGGCTGGAGTAGCGCGAGTAGTCCGTGACGTTCTTCATGGTGATCACGTCGGTCTTGTCGCCACCGGCGAGCATGGTGGTGACCTTCTCCGGATAGTCGTCCGCGAGGATGTCCACCGGCTCCACCTTGACGCCGGGATTCGCCTTCTCGAAGGCGTCGAACAGGGCGGTGAACTCCGGGGTCTTGGCGAGGTTCCACACCGTCACGGTGAGGGTGCTGCTCCCGCCGCCCTCGGCGGGCTCGGAACCGCCGCCACCGCACGCGGCGACCGCGAGGGCGAGCGTGGCGGCCACCGCGGCGGTCTTCACAAGATGACGGCGCACTCCGACCTTGACGTGCGGATTCGAAGCGATCATTGATCCGGTCTCCTTTCCCTGAAGCCGGGCTCAGGCGCTCACGGCGATCTCGTCCACCGTCACCGGCGAGCGGGGCGGCAGGCCGGACAGATAGCGTTCGAGCTCGTCGAGGGCGCTCTCACTCATCCGCCGGGTCTCCGATCCCAGAGATCCGGCGATGTGGGGGGTGATCATGACGTTGGGCAGGTCGTACAACGGCGAGTCGGCAGGCAGCGGCTCCGGTTCGGTGACGTCGAGGATCGCGTCGAGCCGCCCCGTCACGCACTCGCTCTCCAGAGCGGCCGTGTCGAGGACGGATCCACGCGCCGTGTTGATGACCGTCACACCGTCCTTCAGCAGGGCGAGCTCCGCCGCCCCGATGAGGTGACGGGTGGCGGGCAGTGCGGGCACGTGCAGGGTGAGCACGTCGCAGCGCGCCAGCAGGTCGGTCAGCTCGACCAGCCTGCCGCCGGCCGCGCGCACCTCGGCGGGATCGGCGTACGGGTCGGCCACCAGGATGTCGACCTCCAGGGCGCGCAGCCTTTCGGTGACCCTGCGGCCCACCCGCGAGAAGCCGACGACGCCGATCGTGCGCCCGCGGTTGGACAGCTCGCCGCGACCACCCGCGTAGGACCAGTCGTCGCGATGTTTGCGCGCGTCCTGGGCCAGGAACGGGGCCTTCTTGCCGGCGAAGATGATCGCCGCGAGGGTGAACTCGGCGACCGGTATCGCGTTCTCGTCGGCGGCGTTGGTCACGAGTATCCCGCGCCGCCAGACCTCGTCGGTGACGAACGGGCGCACCGTGCCCGCGCAGTGGAAGATCGCCCGGAGCTCCGGGGCGCCGTCCAGCAGCTCCTTCGTCAGCGGGGGGCAGCCCCATGAGGTCACGAGCACCTCGACCTCGCGCAGTCTGCGCCGGGCGAGCGGGTCGTCGAGGTTCATGGTCGAGATAGGATCGGTGAGTTCGACCAGATCGTGCAACCGGCGTAACTGCGGCTCCTGAAACTGCACCCCGACGTGCGCAGGATCCATGACCAGCAGGGCCTGTGGTCGTCGACGGTCTCTCACACGAGTCCTCTCGGGCAGCAAGCGCTTACCATCGCCGCCGATCATGTCCACTCATTTCAATCACGTCAATAGCGGGTAACAGAGCTATACGATCGTTATTGATCGAGATGGTCAGCCGATTCGGCGTATTTCGGCTCGGAGGCTGATCGAAGTGAGCGCTTTTGATCAGAACTGCTTGACGTGTTCGCATCGGTGATGCCAGCATCCTGAACTCACGCAGGAGATCGCCACTGGAGGCCCGATGCGCTGGCTGCGGGAGCTGGACGACCGGAGACTCTCGCCCTACACCGGGTGGACCCGCGACCACTGGGCCGCGCTGGCCGACCACCTCCTGCTCGCGGCCCGGCGGCACGCCTCCCCGTCACACGCGCGCGTCTCCTTCCCCGGCGAGCCGGGCGGCTACGGGCCCGACGTGGACGGGCTGGAAGGCTTCGCCCGCACGTTCCTGGCCGCCGGGTTCCGGGTGGCCGGCGAGGACGGCCGCGACCCGCACGGCTACTTGGAGTGGTACGCGCGCGGCCTGGCCGCCGGCACCGACCCGGGCTCGCCCGAGCGGTGGGTGCGGCTCGACGAGCACGACCAGGCCAAGGTCGAGGCCGCCTCCATCGCCCTGGTGCTCCACCTGACCCGGCCGTGGCTGTGGGACCGGCTCGACGACGGCGTGCGCGAGCGGGTGACCGACTACCTCGCCCCGGCGATCGGGTCGTGGTACCCGCCGATCAACTGGGTCTGGTTCCAGATCGTGGTGGAGCAGTTCCTCGCCTCCGTCGGCGGGCCCTCCTCACGCGCCGACATCGAGGCAGGGCTCGCGCTCGCCGACGGGTTCGCCCGTGAGGAGGGCTGGTACGCCGACGGCGAACGGCGCGCCTACGACCACTACGTCGGCTGGGCGCTGCACTTCTACCCGCTGCTGTGGACCGAGATGGCCGCCGGCGACCCGGCCGCCGACGCTCGCCGCCCCGCCTACCTGGCCAGGCTGGAGCGCTTCCTCCAGGACGCCGTCCACCTCGTCGGCGCCGACGGGTCCCCGCTGATCCAGGGGCGCAGCCTCACCTACCGGTTCGCCGCCGCAGCCCCGTTCTGGGCGGGCGCGCGGGCCGGCGTCACCACCCCCGCGCCCGGCCTGCTGCGCCGCGCCGCCTCCGGCATCGTCCGCCACTTCGCCGAACACGGCGCGCCCGACGACGACGGCCTGCTCACGCTCGGCTGGCACGCCCCGTGGCGGCCGATCGCCCAGTCCTACTCCGGCACCGGCTCCCCCTACTGGGCGGCCAAGGGTCTGTACGGACTGGCGCTGCCCGCCGACCACCCGGTGTGGACCGCCGTCGAGGAGCCGCTGCCGGTGGAGGAGGGCGACTTCCAGCGCGCGATCCGGTCACCCGGCTGGCTGGTCTCCGGCACCCGCGCCGACGGCCTCGTCCGCGTCGTCAACCACGGCACCGACCACGCGCTCCCCGGCGACCACCTGACCGACTCGCCGCTCTACGCCCGGCTCGGCTACTCCACCGCGACCTCGCCCGTCCTGGCCGGGCCGCACGCCGCCGACCCCCTCGACCAGTCGGTCACCCTCCTGGACCCCGCCGACCGGCCCAGCCACCGCACCGGCTTCGACACCCTCATGACCGGCCGGCTCCCCAGCGGCACCGCCGTCGGCGGCTCCCGCTGGCAGGCCCACTGGGTGGACCCCGACCCCGACGCCCCCGACCACGGCTCCGGCCGCACCGGCGCCGTCACCCTGGGCCCCCGGCTCACGGTCCTGTCCGCTCTGCGCGGCTCGTGGGAGGTCCGCCTGATCCACGTGTCGGCCCCCAACCCGTTCCCCCTGCGGGTCGGCGGCTGGCCCACCCCCGGCCCCGTCGACTCCCGCGTCATCCCCGGGCCCGGCCTCGACCTGACCGGCGTCACCTCAGCCGAGGACGCCACCCCGCTGTCCCCCGCGACCCTCATCCCCTGGTGCGGCACCACCGCGCCCGCCGAGCCGGACCGCTGGTACGTCGCCCTCCTCCACCTGGGCTCGCCCACCCCACCCCCCGCGACCACCCTGACACCCACGACAGCCCGCATCACCTGGCCGAACGGCCCCACCGACACCCTCGACCTCCCCTGACCCCCTTCACGTGGGTCAGGCCGAGGAGGAACGGACCACAGATCAGCCCCACCCCCCTTCACGTGGGTCAGGCCGAGGAGGAGCGGATGATCAGCCGGGGTTCGACGACCATGCGGTGGGCCGGGCGGTGGGGGTCCTGGTCCGCCAGGCGGGCCGACAGCAGGGAGAACGCCGCCCGTCCGATCGCCGCCTTCGGTGGCCGGACCGCCGACAGCGGCGGGTCGCACAACTCCGCCACCTCGTCGTCGTACGTGACGACGCCCAGATCGCCGGGCACCCGGATGCCGCGTTCCTGGCACCGTTCGACCAGGCTGATCGCCTCCGGGTCCGAGTGGACGAGCAGCGCGGTGGTGCCCGAGGCCAGGCAGGCGTCGAGGATCCCGTCCAGGGCCGCCGCCCAGCCGGGGTCGCGCTGGTCGACGGTGGTCACGTCCGGCGTGCCGTCGAGGTCCAGCCCGAGCTCCTGGCACGCCTGCCGCCACCCGCGCCGCACGTGCGGCGCGGTCGGGCTCTGCACGGTGGTGATCACCCCCACCCGCCGGTGCCCCAGCGCGGCCAGGTGCCGCACCGCCATGGCGGCCCCCAGCACGTGGTCGCTGACGACCGACTCCATGGCCTCCTGGTAGGGCCCGACGGTCGCCGCGCGCTCGACCAGCACGACCGGCACGGGCGACTGCCGCAGCCACCGCACCAGCTCCTCGCCGTCGTCGCCGGTGGTCGTGGGCGCGACGAGCAGCCCGTCCACGCCCACGAACTCCACCAGCCACGACAGCTGCCGCCGCTCGTCGGCCGCCTGGTAGGAGCCGCCGCGCAGCACGATCCTGGCCCCGGCAGCGGCGGCGGCCTCGCGGACGCCCCGGATCACGTCGGGCCAGTAGTAGTCGAGCGACGGCACCACGATCCCGATCGTGAGCGGCCGCAGGTCGCCGCCGCTCTCCTCGGGGACGGGCTGCGGCGCCGCCGCCCCGTCGGGCTCGCCGGCCAGCACGCCGCCGTGCAGCGCCGCCCCGCCGCGCACCCGCCGGATCACCCCCTGGGAGGCGAGCAGCGCGATGTCGCGGCGGATGGTGATGGCGGAGACGTCCAGCTCCTCGGCCAGGTCGGTGACCCGCACGACGCCGCGCTGCCGCAGCAGCTCGACCACCTGGGCGCGGCGCTCGTCGGGCAGCGGCGCCGGTGACTCGGTCCCGGTCATCCGCGCACCTCCACCCGGACCAGCACGGACCCTTCGGCGGTGCCGGGCAGCGCCAGCTCCAGCCGGGTCAGCCGGTCGCCCCACACCGAGGTCAGCAGGGGATCGTCCAGCTCGCGTACGCCCAGCGAACCCGTCGCCAGCCCGGGGTCCCAGGTGAGGACCGCGGCCCGGCCCTTGCCCGGCGGCCGCACCTCCACCTCCCCGGGACCCTCCTGGCGCACCTCCCCGGCGAGCAGGTAGCGCAGCACGCTCGGTTCACCGGCGCCGGTGAACCGCCAGGCGTCCTCGAT
Organism: Nonomuraea sp. NPDC048826; assembly: GCF_043198225.1. Lineage (NCBI taxonomy): Bacteria > Bacillati > Actinomycetota > Actinomycetes > Streptosporangiales > Streptosporangiaceae > Nonomuraea > Nonomuraea sp. NPDC048826. The sequence goes on from NZ_JBICUQ010000003.1 coordinate 500,178, forward strand.
CGTCACCTCACCGGCCGACCGGCCGAGCCGGGCCGTCCGCCACCATCGCTCCAGGCCGTCCACCGGGTAGGCGGCCGCGAGGTCCAGCCGTACCCGGAAGTCGTCCGGATCGTCGGCCACCTCCACGTCCCGCGCCCGGAACGACGCGCCCGCCCGCTGGTCGGCGCCGCGCACGCCGGGCACGTTGTGCCAGTCGCCGCGCATGGTCCAGATCGCGTACCTGTCGGGCCCGAACGTCCGGGCCGTGTACGTGGGCCGCCCCGCGTCGACCAGCGCGGGCACCCCGTCGACGGCGACGACCACGGAGCCGACGTCGTTGTGGTTGTGGTTCTCCGCGTTGTGCCCGCCCTTCACGACGAGCGCCAGGCCGCGCTCGGTGCCGGCGGCGGTGCGCGCGACCCCGAGCTGCGTGCCGGGCAGCCACGCGGAGGCGACCAGCGGCGGCGCGCCGGCCTCGGCCGCCATCCAGGCGGGGTCGGCCAGCTCGCTCATCACCCGGCCCAGTTCGGCCTCGGGGGAGACGGCGGCGGCGCGCTGCGCGGCCGCGTGCGCCGCCCCCGCGGCGTCGCCGGCCCGCCGCGCCCACCGGTGCGCCACGTGCCAGGGCTGGTCGGCGGGCGGCCGCGCGCGGGAGTCGGCGACGTTCACGTACCAGCCGCCGCCCAGATGCATCAGGTACGGGAACCGCACGGTCGCGCGGACCACCGGCACGCCGGCCGCGTCCAGCGCCCCGGCGGTGGCGTGCTCCAGCACGTCCAGCGCCTCCAGCGCGCGGCAGGCGCCGTGCCACCAGTATTCGTAGCCCTCGTCCACCGATCCGTCGTCGGGCAACGACGCCAGGTAACGGTCGACGCCCTCCAGAGCCAGCGCGACCTGCAGCGCCCGCTCCTCGCCCGGCTCGGCCAGGCGCAGCGCGGCGACGAGCACGTTGCCGCAGATCCACGGGCACCAGTTGTGCACGTGACCGTCGAGGCCCAGCCAGTGCCAGTCGCGCCGCCGGGTGAACGGCTCCAGCACCCGCGTCCGCACCTCGGCGCGCACCCGCGCCCGCAGCCCGGGGAAGCGCCGGTCGAGCCGGTCACCGAGGGCCTGGTCGGCCCAGGCGAGCTGGGCGGCCACGTCGCCGGCGCCGAGGTCGACGCACGGGTCGGCGGGGTCGGGCAGCACGGTGCCGCGCGGCCGGCAGGACTCCTCGTGGGCCGGCCAGCACCACGAGCTCTGCTCACAGAGGAGCACGATGCCGTCGGCGGCCTCGGCCAGCCACCCGTCGTCGCCGGTGGCGGCCGCCATGAGCACGGCCCGGGTGAGCCGGTCCTGGCGGTCGAACACCTGGCGCTCGTAGACGGTGCGGTCGCCGTCCTGGAAGTAGCGCGCGTACTGGGAGGCGAGCGGCTGCGGCCACGGCGCGCCGCGCTCGGCCTCCGCCCGCTCCCGCACCAGCGCCAGCGCCCGGCGTGCCGGCTCGCCCCGCAGGTCGGGCGAGGGCAGCGCGCTGCCGGGATCCAGCAGGACGCGGGCCAGCGCGGCGGGGGAGGCGTCCGCCCCCCAGAGGCTGAGCAGCGGGCCGGGGCGCCCGGTGGCCGTGTTCGTCATGTTCCTCCTCGGGGCGCCCCCATGGTACCGATCGAACCTGATCGAAGATGATTCCTCGCGAACCTCTGTGGTGCAAGTGATCGAACCCTCTCACGTCCGCGAACCCTCTCACGTCCGCGAACCCGTGACCATCGGCGAGGAGTGAAGACCGGGCCCGAGGGGCAGGGGAGGCCCCCTTGAGCGAACGGAGACGGAGGTCCGGATGGCGACGAGCGCCGAGCGGCGGGCGGAACGGGTGGCCAGGGAGACGCTCGGCCTCGACGAGCTGCGCCCCGGTCAGCTGGAGGCCATGACGGCGCTGGCGGAGGGCCGCGACACCCTGGTGGTGATGCCGACGGGAGGCGGCAAGTCGGCCGTCTACCAGGTGCCCGCGCTGCTGCTCGACGGGCCGACACTGGTCGTGTCGCCGCTGATCGCCCTCCAGCGCGACCAGGTCGCGGGGCTGCGCGAACGGGACGAGCAGGCGGTCAGGCTGGACGCCGGCACCTCGAAGGGAGAGCGGGCCTCGTCGTTCGAGTCGCTGCGCGCGGGCGAGACGGAGTTCCTGTTCTGCGCGCCCGAGCAGCTCGCCAGGCCCGACGTGGTGCGGGAGCTGGCCGCCGCGAAGCCGTCCCTGCTGGTGGTGGACGAGGCGCACTGCGTCTCCGCCTGGGGCCACGACTTCCGGCCCGACTACCTGCGGCTGGGCGCGGTCGCCGAGGCGCTCGGCCGGCCGGTCGTCGCCGCGCTCACCGCGACGGCCGCGCCCCCGGTCCGGGCCGAGATCGTCGAACGCCTGCGCATGCGCGACCCGGTGGAGATCGTCTGCGGCTTCGACCGGCCCAACATCCACCTGGACGTGCGGTGGACCTCGGGCGACGGCGAGGACGTGGTCGAGACCGTGGCGGAGCTGGCCAAGCCCGGCCTCGTCTACACCGCCACCCGCAAGCGGACCGGCGAGCTGGCCGGCCGCCTCGCCGAGCGCGGCGTGCGGGCCGCCGCCTACCACGCCGGGATGCGGCGGGCCGACCGCGACGCCGTCCAGGAGGCGTTCATGACCGGCGGGCTCGACGTGGTGGTGGCCACCAACGCGTTCGGCATGGGCATCGACAAGCCGGACGTGCGATTCGTGGTGCACGCCCAGGTGCCCGGCTCGCTCGACTCGTACTACCAGGAGATCGGCAGGGCGGGCCGGGACGGCGAGCCCGCCGCGGCCGTGCTGTTCTACCGGCCGGAGGATCTGGGGATGCAGCGATTCTTCACCGGCGGGCTGCCGGACGAGGACGCCCTGGCCTCGGTCGCCCGCGCCGTCGGCGAGGCGGGCGGGCGCACCGACCGCAAGCACCTGCGCGAGCGGCTCGGCCTCACCGCCCGCCGGATCACGTCGCTGCTCAACCTGCTGGAGAAGGCCGGCACGGTCCGCCTCGGCACCCGCTCGGTCACCGCCGCGGAGGACGCGCCCGGCCCCGAGGAGGCGGCGCGGGCCGCCCGCGAGGTCGCCGAGAACCACCGGGAGGTGGAGCGCACCCGGCTGGAGATGACGCGCCGCTACGCCGAGACCCGCGACTGCCGCCGCGTCTTCCTGCTCGGCTACTTCGGCGAGCGCCTGGACACCCCGTGCGGCTCCTGCGACACCTGCCACGCCGGCACCGCCTCCGGGCCGGAGCCGGTCGGCGACGGCCCGTTCCCGGTGCACGCCCGGGTCGAGCACGTCGAGTGGGGACCCGGCGAGGTCATCCGCCGCGACGAGGACCGGCTGACCGTGCTGTTCCACGAGAGCGGCTACCGCGAGCTGCTGCTGTCGGCCGTCGTGGCGGAGAACCTGCTGCGCGAGGCCGGGTGACCCGGGCATCCCGCCCGGTCGTGCACCATGGAGACGTGACCGTTGCAGAAGGCGGAGCCCTCGACTGGCTCACCGGCCTGGTGGAGCGCGGCGGCGTGGCCGTGCTCAGCGGCGCGGGGCTGTCCACCGAGTCCGGCATCCCCGACTACCGCGGCCCGACCGGCCGGTCCCGCAACGCCGAGCCGATGACCTACCAGCGGTTCGTCGGCAGCGAGCAGGCGCGCCGGCGCTACTGGGCGCGCAGCCACGTCGGCTGGCGGCAGATCGGCGCCGCCCGGCCCAACGCCGGGCATCGGGCGGTGGCCGGGCTGGAGGCGCGCGGCCTCCTGGCCGGCATCGTCACGCAGAACGTCGACGGTCTCCACCAGGCGGCCGGGGCGCGGCAGGTGATCGAGCTGCACGGCGGCCTGGACCGGGTGGTCTGCCTGTCCTGCCGCAAGCGCACCCCGCGGGCCGAGCTCGATCTGCGGCTGCGCGAGGCCAACCCCGGCTGGGCGGCCGAGGCCGGTCAGATCAACCCCGACGGCGACGCGGTCCTCACCGACGAGCAGGTGGAGGGCTTCCGGCTGGTCGACTGCCGCTCGTGCGGCGGCGTGCTCAAGCCCGACGTGGTGTTCTTCGGCGAGAACGTGCCGCGCCCGCGGGTCGACCAGTGTTTCGCGCTCGTCGGGTCCGCGCGGGCGCTGCTCGTGCTCGGCTCGTCGCTGGCCATCCGCTCCGGCCTGCGCTTCGTGGACCGGGCGGCCGCGCTCGGCCTGCCCATCGCGATCATCAACCAGGGGGTCACCGGCGGCGACCACCACGCCACCCTCACCGTCGACGCGCCGCTCGGCGTCACCCTCACCGGCCTCGCCGCGGCCCTCGCGGCGACCCCGCAGCCGCTCCCGGCACAATAGGCCCATGCCCGCCACCTGCCACTGCGGCCTGCCCGCCGCGTACGCCGCCTGCTGCGGACGGTTCCACCGAGGCGAGGCCGCCGCCGCGACGGCCGAGCAGCTCATGCGCTCCCGCTACAGCGCGTTCAGCGTCGGCGACGCCGCCTATCTCATGCGCACCTGGCACCCGTCGACCCGCCCGCCCGGCATCGACCTGGAGCGGAAGACGCGCTGGGTGCGGCTGGAGATCCTGGAGACCACCGGCGGCAGCGTCGTCCACACCGAGGGCACGGTCCGCTTCCGCGCCCACTACGTGCACCGCGGCAAGCCGGGCCACCAGGAGGAGCACAGCCGGTTCGTCCGCCACGAGGGCCGCTGGGTCTACGCCGGCGCGCTGTAGCGCCCGCCGATCCGTGCGCCGACGCCTGGCCGTCCTGGCCGACCAAGCCGGCTACGGCCCTGACGAGCCGATCGTGGCCGGCCTTCAGTACGGCGGCCGGCCGCCCGTCCTGCTGGCCAGGGGATCGACGCCCGACGGCGAGCCGCTGGGCGCGACCACCCTCGCCTACACGGCTTCCCTGGCGAAGCAGATGACCGCCGCCTGCGCGGCACAGGCGGCGCGACAGGGCGAGCTGGACCTGGAGTCGCCCTTGTCGCACCTGCTGCCCCGGCTGCCCGCGTGGGCGGACGCCGTCCGGCTTCGCCATCTCGTCCATCACACGGCTGGTCTGCCTGCCGACGCCAGGATCGACGCTCTCCTGGGCCGGGACACCGACCGGACCACGGAGGGCGTCATCCAGGCTCTCGCCCGGTTCCCGGCGCCGGATCGCGAGCCGGGCGCCGAGTACGCCTACTCCAACGCCGGATATGTGTGCCTGGCCGCCGTGCTGGAACGAGCACTCGGCCGGCCGCTGCCCGATCTGGCCCGGAGCCGGCTCTTCACGCCGCTGGCCATGGGGCGTACCCGTTACTGGGCGGGGCCCGGTCCCGCGCCGCCCGGCGCCGCCCCGCTCGTCCCCCCGCGTCCCGCGCCCCTGTCCCTCGGCGACGGAGGGGTGTGGAGCACCGCCGCCGACCTGCTGCGCTGGGGCCGGGCGCTCAACGCCGACGAACTCGGCATCTCGGCGCTCGTCTAGACCCCCGGACGGCTGGACGACGGAACGCCCCTCGACTACGCCTGGGGCATCGGCGTCCGGTCGCACGCGGGCTACCGCGTCTACCGCCACGGAGGGGGCTGGCACAACCTGCGCGCCCTGCACGCCCGCGTGCCCGAGCTGGACCTGAGCGTGGTCCTCATCGCGCTGGCCGACCACACCGAACGCCGGGTCGCCCTCCTCGACAGCCTGCTCGACGAGACGACGGGCCGCGGCCCCTCCGGCGCGACGGAGTAGGCCTCACCGGCCTGAGCGAGCGCGCCGTTCTCTGCGGGTGAGCGCGGGCACCAGACCCTGCGGCAGGAAGAGCACGACCACGATCAGCACCAGCGCGTACACCGCGTACGACAGCACGCTGGGCGCGTAGCTCGGCATGCCCGGCAGCGCGGCGAGCCGGTCCAGCCCCTGCACGAGCAGGGTGATCGCGCTCGCCCCCGCGACCGCGCCCCACACCGTGCCGAGCCCGCCCACCACGGCCATGACGATGTACTGGATGGAGATCAGCACCGGGAACGACCCCGGCGCCACGTACCCGGTGTAGAAGCAGTAGATGCCGCCCGCCAGCCCCGCGAAAGCGGCCGACAGCGCGAACACGACCAGCTTGTAGCGGCCCACCGGGATGCCGGAGGAGGCGGCGGCCGTCTCGCTGGTGGCCAGCGCGCGCAGCGCCCGGCCGGGCCGCGAGGTGATGACGTGGTGGGTGATCACCATGACCAGCGCCAGCGCCGCCCAGGTCAGCCAGGCGTACGCGGCCGCGCCGTCCATCTCCCACGACCCGACGCCGAACTGCGGGATGCCCTGCAGCCCGATGTCGCCCCCGGTGAACTCCAGTTGCCCCGCCAGCGACAGCAGGATGAGCTGCACCGCCAGCGTCGCGAACGCCAGATGGTGGCCGCGCAGCCGCAGCAGCGGCATCCCGATCACCGCCGCGAACACGGCCGCCACCAGTGGCGCGGCCACCAGCCCCAGCAGCGGGGGGAAGTCGTTCAGCGTCAGCAGCGCCGCCGTGTAGGCGCCGACGCCGTAGAACGCGCCCTGCCCGAGCGAGACCTGCCCGGCGAACCCCATCAGCAGCGACACCCCGACGGTCACGATGGCGGCCAGCCCGAGCAGGACGTAGACGGCCAGCGCGCTGTCGTCGAGCACCAGGGGCAGGGCCAGCGCGACGACCCCCGCGAGCACCCCCGCGACGACTCTGATCACACCGCCTCCTCGTGGATGGCCGACCGGCGGCTCGCCTGCACGATCATCACCACGAGCATGAGCCCGAGCGCCACCTCCAGCTGGTGCGAGCCGTACCCGTACCCGGCGGCCATCGTCTCCGCCACCCCCAGCAGCAACGCCCCGCCGAGCGCGACGACCGGGCGGGTGAGCGCGCCGAACACGGCCGCGGCGAACGCGTTCACGATCAGCGTCACGTCCGTGTCGAAGGAGATGGGCCGCAGCGGCGTGATCAGCACCCCGGCGAGCCCGCCGAGCAGCCCGCCGAGCGCGAACGCCAGCAGCCCCATCCGCCGCGTGTCGATGCCGACCACCCGGGCCGCGTACGGGTTGGAGGCGCACGCCGTCAGCGCCTTGCCCAGGTAGGTGCGCCCGAAGAAGAGCGCGAGCAGCGCGAACGTGGCGGCGGTGACGGCGATGACCAGCAGGTGCTGCGTCTGGATCCGGGCCCCGGCGATCGTCACCGACCCGGCCAGGCCGGGCGCCGAGCGCGGCTGGTCGCCCCAGAGCACGATCTCGACCGCGTACGCGAGCACCCCGACGCCGAGCGTGATGATCAGCGACGACAGCGGCGTGGTGCCGGGCCTGCCGATCGCGGCCAGCCCGGTCAGCAGCCCGGCCAGTCCGGCCAGCAGGACCGCCGCCGCCTCGCTCACCCCGTGCGGCATCCCGAGCCCGAGCAGCGAGGACGTGCAGAGCCCCGCGACCACGGCGAACGTGCCCTGCGCGAAGTTGACCACCCCGGTCACCCGGTGGATGGTGACCAGCCCGCTGGCGATGAGCGCGATCGCGCACCCCACGGCCAGCCCGTTGAGCAGGTAGGTCAGGAAGGCGCTCATGTGATCGCCCCGCCCAGGTAGGCGCTGGCCACGCGTGGATCGTCCGCCAGGTCCGCGCACGCCCCCTCTGCGCGGACCTGACCGGTTTCGAGCACGTACGCGCGTGAGCACAGCTCGAACGCCAGCCGCGCGTTCTGCTCGATGAGCAGCACCGCCAGCCCCTGCTCCCGGTTGAGCGTGGCCAGGTGGGCGGCCAGGTCGGCGGTGATGTTCGGGGCCAGGCCGAGCGACAGCTCGTCCACCACGAGCACCTGCGGCCTGGACATCAGCGCCCGCCCGACGGCCACCATCTGCTGCTCGCCGCCGGACAGCACGCCCGCCCGCCGCCCGGCCAGGTCGGCCAGCCGCGGCAGCAGCTCGTAGACGAGGGCCGGGTCGCGCTGCCCGGAACGCCAGCCGCCCAGCGCCAGGTTGTCCGCGACCGACATGTCAGGAAAGAGCTGGCGGCCTTCCGGGACCAGCGCCAGCCTGCCCCCGATCCGCACCGTGCCCGACGCCGGGGTGAGCAGCCCGGCCAGGGTGTTGGCCAGCGTCGACTTGCCCGCCCCGTTCGGGCCGAGCAGCGCCACCATCTCGCCCTTGCCCACCGTGAGCGTGACGTGGTCGAGCGCGGTGGCCGTGCCGTACGAGACGACCAGGTCCGCGACGTCGATCATGACGCCTGCCCGAGGTAGGCGGCGAGCACCAGCGGATCCTCGCGGATCTCGGCCGGCGGGCCCTCGGCGATCACGTGTCCCAGGTCGAGCACCACGATCCGGTCGGCCAGCCGGGTCACGAAGCCGACGTCGTGCTCGATCAGCAGAATCGTCAGCCCGCCCGCGCGCAGCTCCTCCACCAGCACGGCCAGCCGCTCCCGCTCGTGGCCGCGCAGCCCGGACGCGGGCTCGTCGAGCAGCAGCAGCCTGGGCCCGGCGCAGAGCGCGCGGGCCAGCTGCAGCGCGCGCTGCTGGCCGATCGGGAGCCGGTCGGCGGGCCGGTCCGCCCACTCGGCCAGCCCCACCCGCTCCAGTGCGGCGTCCGCCTCGCGGCCGATCTCCCGCTCCTCGCGGTGGTGCCGGGGCAGCCGCAGCGCCGCCGACACGAACCCGGACCGGGTACGGCCGTGCATGCCGACCATGACGTTCTCCCGCACCGTCATGCCGCGGAACACCCGCGCCCCCTGGAAGACGATCGACATGCCGAGCCGGGCCCGCCGGTGCGGGGCCAGCCGGTCCACCCGGTGCCCCAGGAAGGAGATCTCCCCGTGGTCGGCGGCCAGGTGGCCGGTGACGAGGTTGAACAGCGTGGACTTGCCCGCGCCGTTCGGCCCGATGATGGCGCACACCTCACCCTCGGCGACGGCGAGCGAGACGTCCCGCACGGCGTAGACGCCGCCGAAGGAGCGCGACACCCCGGTGACCGCCAGCACCCGCTACCCCAGCCCGGCGACAGTCTTGTCCAGCTGCTCCTGCGCCCACTCGGTCGGCACGAACGCGCCGTCCTTCACCGTGTTGACCGAGATGTACTCGGGCGTCAGGCCGGAGTGGTCGGTGGGGGAGTAGCGGAACCGACCGTTCGGGGTGATCAGGTCCATCTTCTCCAGCGCCTGCTGGACCTTCTCCTTGTCGGTGCTCCCGGCCTTCCTGATCGCCTCGAACAGCAGCAGGCTCGCGCTGTAGCCGTCCTGCGCGAACTGCGGCGGCGGGTAGCCGTGCTTCTCCTGGTAGGGCTTGGCCATCTGCTCGATGACCTGCTTCTGCTTGCCGTCCGGCAGGTGCTCGCCCACCACGCCGATCGCGCTCTGCACCGTCATGCCCTCCGCGGCCTCGCCCATCGGCTCCAGCCACAGCTTGCTGGCCTGCGACGCGGTCAGGAACAGCGGCGTCTTCAGCCCGGACGCCGCGTACTGCTTGGCCGCGGTCACCCCCGGCGCGCCCGAGCCCCAGAACACCAGCGCCTCCGCCTTCGAGTCGCGTACGTGCTGGAACAGCGGGCTGAAGTCGGCCGTGCCGGTCTCGTACGCCTCGTCCACCGCGATCGTGACCCCGTACTTGGACGCCAGCGCGACCATGGACTCGTGCCCGGACACCGAGTAGGCGCTCTTGGAGTCCCAGGCCACCGCGATCGTCTTGATGCCCTCGGCCTGGATGTACTGCAGATAGCGCTCGGCGTACATGCTGGACAGCGCGGGCGTGACGAAGATGTACGACTTGATCGGCTCGACCTGCTCGACGGCAGGGGCCAGCGACAGGTAGGGCATCTTCTCCCGCTGCGCGAGCGGCTCGATGGCCAGCGCGGAGTTGGAGAACACCGGGCCGATCAGCGCGTCGATCTGGCCCTTGATCTGGTTGTAGGCCACGATGCCCTGGTCGGGCGCGGTCTTGTCGTCGCGGACGACCAGCTCGACCTGGCGTCCGAGCAGCCCGCCCTGGGCGTTGACCTGTTCGACGGCGAGCTCGACCGCCTTCTTGTCCTCACTGCCGAGGGGCGTGTAGTTGCCGGTGAGGGAGACGATGAGGCCGACCCGGATCGGGTCCTGCCCGCCGCCGGAACCGCCGTCGCCCCCGTCGCCGCCGCACGCGGCCAGGGCCACCGCGAGACTTGCCAAGATCGGTAGAAGCTTGCGCATCGGTGCCTCCTGGGGGGAGTGGCCCCGAATGTAGGCAGGTACATTACGGCTGTCAATAGAATGCCTAACATTGCGGCGGAGCGGGCTGTGGTGGAGCGAGACGGCGGCGTCCGGCCGCAATCGGTGATCCTCACCTTCCTCGGTGATCACGTGTACCGCCGGGGCGCCTGCGTGTTCTCCGGCAGCTTCATCGAGGCGTTCGCCCGGGTCGGCATCTCCGAGGAGGCCACCCGCTCGACCCTCACCCGGATGGTCCGGCGCGGCCTGCTGCGCCGGCAGCGCGCGGGCCGGCGCATGTACTTCGGGCTCACCCCCACCAGCGCCGAGGTGCTCAAGGACGGCGAGCGGCGGATCTGGCACACCGGCGTGGTCAACGACGCCGACGGCGACCGGTGGACCCTGGTCGGCTTCTCGCTGCCGGAGTCGTGGCAGCGGCAGCGGCACGAGCTGCGCTCGCGGCTGGCATGGGCCGGCTTCGGGCCACTGCAGAACGGGCTGTGGATCGCTCCAGGCGAGGTCGACGCCTCCACCCTGATCGAGGACCTGGGCTGCGGGGTCAAGGTGTTCGCCGCGGAGCCCCGGCAGCCCACCGACATGCAGGCGCTGGTCGCCGACGCCTACGACCTGGCCGGGCTGGGCCGGCGCTACGAGGCCTTCCTGCGCCGCTGGGACCGGCCCGACCCGGTGCCCGCCGCGCCCGACGACCTGGCCCGGTCGCTGCTGCTGCTCACCGAGTGGCTGCAGATCATCAGGAGCGACCCCCGCCTGCCGCTGCGCCACCTGCCCCGCGACTGGCCCGCGGAGCAGGCCCAGCGGGTCTGCCACCGGCTGCACGAGCGATTCAGGCCCGAGGCGGCCGCGATCGCCGAAGAGCTTCTCGACACCGTTCCCGATCTATGTTGGGCAGAACCGTGACAGCCGTCGCGTCGTGGCCTAACTTGAGGGCGAGAACGTCGAGGAGCGCGATGCGGAATCAGGGGCTGGGCTCGTGGCCGGCACGCAGAACTCGGATGACGCCCGAACGGGTGGCTCTCTCGTACGGGGGAAGCCACCGCACCTACCGTGAGCTGGCCACGCGCGTGGACCGGCTCGCGTCGGCGCTGCGCGGGCTGGGCGCGCGGCGCGGCGACCGGATCGCCTACCTGGGCGCCAACCACCCGGCGCTGGTCGAGACGCTCTTCGCGGCCGGGGCGCTGGGCGCGGTGTTCGTGCCGCTCAACACCCGGCTGGCCGCGCCCGAGCTGGACTACATCCTGCGCGACGCGGGCGCGGAGATCCTGCTGCTCGGCGAGGGTCACGACGGGGCCGGCCTGCCGGGGCGGCACATCCAGGCCGGCGCGTACGAGGACCTCGTGGCCTCCGGCGACCCCGCGCCGCTCGACGAGCCGGTGGCCCAGGACGACACCGCCCTGATCATGTACACCTCGGGCACCACCGGACGGCCCAAGGGCGCCGTGCTCACCCACGCCAACCTGATCTGGAACACCTTCAACCTGCTCGTGGACGTGCCGCTCCGGCACGACGAGGTGACGCTGATCAGCGCCCCGCTGTTCCACATCGCCGCGCTCGCCCAGACCCTCGTGCCCACCGTGCTCAAGGGCGGCCGGGCCGTCCTGGAGCCTGCCTTCGACGTCGACCGCACCTTCGACCTGGTCGAGACCGAACGGGTCACGGTCATGTTCGGCGTGCCCGCCATGTTCACCTTCCTCGCCCAGTCACCCCGCTGGCCCGGCGCCGACCTGACCAGCCTGCGCCACCTGCTGTGCGGCGGCGCCCCCGTGCCCGAGCCGCTCATCCGCCTCTACCAGGCGCGCGGGCTCACGTTCCTGCAGGGCTACGGCATGACCGAGACCGCGCCCGGCGCGCTCTTCCTGGCCGCCGAGCAGTCGATCGCCAAGGCCGGCTCGGCCGGCGTCCCGTGCTTCTTCTCCGACGTCAAGCTGGTCGCCGCCGACGGCTCACCCGCCGCTCCAGGCCAGCCCGGCGAGGTGTACGTGCAGGGCCCGAACGTCACGCCCGGCTACTGGGGGCGCCCCGAGGAGACCGCCGAGGTGCTGTCGGCCGACGGCTGGTTCCGCTCCGGCGACGTCGGCGTGGCCGACGAGGATGGGTACGTCCGCATCTCCGACCGGATCGGCGACATGTTCATCTCCGGCGGCGAGAACGTCTACCCGGCCGAGGTCGAGAGCGCGATCTACAGCCACCCGGCGGTGGGGGAGGTCGCCGTCATCGGCGTCCCCGACGACAAGTGGGGCGAGGTCGGCAAGGCCCTCGTCGTGCTCCGCCCCGGCGTCTCAGCGGAGCCCGACGAACTGATCGCCCACCTGTACGGCAGACTCGCCCGCTACAAGATCCCCAAACACGTGCGGTTCGTGACCGAACTGCCCAGGAACGCGGCGGGCAAGCTGCTCAAGACCCGGATCAGGTCCCTGTACGGCGCGACGCCCGAGGACCGTCCAGAACCCGACCATCACCAGACATCGTGACCCGAGGAGATGACTCCGCATGCGCACCTCACCGCCGTTCCGCGCCGACCACGTCGGCAGCCTGCTGCGGCCCAAGAAACTGCTCGAAGCCAGGGAGACCCTGACCGGGCAGGAGCTGCGCGAGGCCGAGGACGAGGCGATCCGCGAGGTCGTGCGCCGGCAGGAGGAGATCGGCCTGCAGGCGGCCACCGACGGCGAGTTCAGGCGGGCCTCCTGGCACATGGACTTCATCTACCGGCTCGGCGGCATCGGCCAGGCCACCGACGAGCACATCACGGTCCGCTTCCACAACGAGCAGGGCGACATCGAGTTCACCCCCGCCGCGCTCCGGGTGCACGACAAGATCCGGCTGACCGAGCCCATCTTCGCCGACGACTTCGCGTTCCTGCGTGACACCGTCACCACGGCGGTGCCCAAACTGACCATCCCGTCGCCCAGCATGGTCCACTACCGCGGCGGCCCCGCCGCCATCGACCCGGACGTCTACTCCGACGTGGAGGAGTTCTGGGCCGACCTCAGCGCCGCCTACGCCGCGCAGGTGCGCCGCATCGGCGAGCTCGGCTGCACCTACCTGCAGTTCGACGACACCAGCCTCGCCTACTTGAACGACCCCGCCCAGCGCGCCGAACTCGCCGAACGCGGCGACGACGCCGATCACATGCACCTGCGCTACATCAAGCAGATCAACGCCGCCATCGCCGCCAAGCCCGAAGGCATGACCATCACCACCCACATGTGCCGCGGCAACTTCCGCTCCTCGTGGGCAGCCGCCGGCGGCTACGACTTCGTGGCCGAGGCGCTCTTCTCCCAACTGGCCGTCGACGGGTTCTTCCTGGAGTTCGACGACGAACGCTCGGGCGGGTTCGAGCCGCTGCGGTTCGTGCCGCCGGGCAAAATGGTGGTGCTCGGGCTCGTCACCACCAAGCACGGCGAGCTGGAGTCCAAGGACACCCTCAAGCGCCGCATCGACGAGGCCGCCAAGTACGTCGACCTCGACCAGATCTGCCTCTCGCCGCAGTGCGGCTTCTCCTCGACGGTGGAAGGCAACGAGCTCACGGCCGACCAGCAGTTCGCCAAGCTGGCACTGATCGCGGAGACCGCCCGGGAGGTGTGGGGCTGACGTCCGGACGCCCCCGTCAGCCCCCACCGCCCCCCGACACTGGACACGTGACCTCGCGCGCAGCGCGGCAAGTCCCCGCGCTGCGCGTCACCCCGCGTTGCGCGTCGCCTGGTGTGGCCCTTTCGCGGCCCCGACGTGTGCCCCCGGTGCGACCCCATCGCGACCTGGCAGGGGACCGCGTTGGGGAGTTATTGATCAGGGCAGGAGGTCGCGGATGCGGGTGATCATGTCTGTGATGGCCGTGACCTCAGCGGCGCGGCGGGAGAGGCGGCGCAGGGCGTCGAGGACGCGGTCGCGGTCAGGCTCGGGTTCGGCCAGTTCGTCCCGGACGTCGGCGACGTCCCGGCGCGCCCGGCCGGGCTCGGCCACGTGAGCCTCGTGCTCGTCGACCAGCCCGGCCAGGCGGTCGAGCAGCGCCCTCAGCTCCGGTGACCCGGGGGTGTGGGCGACCGCCTTGGCCCGGTGCCCGACGGCGACGGGCCCGCTGACGCTGCCGCCGTGGACGTTGACGGTGTTGTTCTCCTGCATGAAGTGCACTCCTTACCCGCCGGTCGAGGCGGACGAGTCGTTGCCTACGGAGACCGGCCCGTACTGGTTGCCGAAGTTGTTGTTCGTGTTGTTGGTGATGACGCTCGCCGCCTGCAGCCGGTAGCCCCGGGTGTCGACGTCCTCCTTCTCCAGGAAGTCGAGCACCGCCTCGGTCAGCCGCTGCTCGACGAGCTTGGTGTACTTGGCGACGTCGAGTCGCTGGATGTGGGTGGCGAGGGAGTCGCTCGCGCCCAGCTCACGCACGCTCAGCCGGGCGCCGTACGGATAGACCGCCTCGCCGGCCGGATCCGGCTGGGTCAGCTGCTGGCGGACGGTCTGGGCCCCCGCGCGGACCAGTCGGACCGGCGCGGCGAGCACGTCGCGCAGCAGGTGGAGCTTCATCCCGCGCAGCGACTCCCCGATGATCCGGGTGCCGGCCATGGCCGGGAGCCGGTCGACCACGTGGTACTCGTCGCGCATCGGCGGCAGCACCGTGACCACGAACTGCGTGTAGAGCATCCGCCCCTCGACCGCCAGGTGGATGAACGCCGACGTGAGCGCCTCCTGGTCCTCGGCCGGCACGACCAGGCGGCCGGTCGCGTCGCGGATCTCCTGGCCGGTGTTCGCGACGGTGACCCGCTGGTAATAGCGCACGCCGCCCTGGGGGTGGCGGGCGATGGCGGCGATCTCCTCGGCGCCGGCGCGGCTGCGCGGCAGCCCGGACAGGTCGATCATCGGGTGCGGGGGCTGGCCGCGCTGCCAGTCGGCGACCCGGTAGACGCCCCTGGTCACCACGTGGTGGCCGATGTCGAGCCGCTGGATGCTCTCGTTGGGCCGCAGCACCTGGTCGCGCATCTCCAGCAGACGGGTGCGTACGAACGCGTGGAGCTTCATCGGGTCGATGTCGACCGCCTGCTGCCTGCGGCTCTTGGTCTTGCCGGTCCGATCCAGCTCGACGGCGATCGACCAGGTGCGCCAGATGTGGCCGGCGCCCATGAACGGGTTCTCGTTCGCGTACATCGTGATGTCGCCCCACTGCGCCCTGGCGACGTAGTCGAGGCGCTGGGCCGTACGGTGGGGCGTCGGCCCGAAGGCGGGCGGCGGCGAGCCGGGGCCGAGATGCCCGGCCAGCGTCAGGTAGACGGCGATCCGGTAGGCGACCGCGACGGTCAGCGTGGCCAGCGGGACCATGATCGCTTCTGCGAACGAGCCGAACAGGCCGTCGGCGGAGTAGCCGGTCAGGCCGGACAGCGGTGAGTAGGCCGCCGAGGCGGTGAACGCCGACAGCAGCAGGGTGAAGAGCAGCCACAGGAGGTTGTAACCGGCCCAGATCCACAGCAGCACCCGCACGACCGCCGACCCGCGCCGCACCCGATCTGCCGTCAGCAGCACGAAGGGGATCAGGGTGGTCAGCCAGCTGATCACGGAGAGCGGCGTCAGCCAGAGCCCCAGGGCGAGGAGCGCGGTGATCAGCGCGTCGCGGACGACGAGCATCGTGCGGGCCCGGCGGCAGTGGTGGACGATCGGGATGAGGTCGCACCCGCCGTACGAGGGCGCGACCGCGCGGTAGCGGTCGAGCAGCAGCTCGCCCAGGACGCGGTCGCGGAACGACGGGTCGAGATAGGCGGCGGCGCACAGATATCGCGTCACGTTGCTCATGCGAGGCTTTTTCATTTCCACCGGCGAGGTGACGGTGTGGGTTCTTTCCGTGTCCATGTGCGCCTCCTTTGTCGTGTCGAGCGTACGGCTGGATAAGGAGGAGCGGGCACGTCGTTATCGAATATTCTCCATAACGAGGGAAGTGATTCGGGGGATTCATATTCCGCTTATTTCGTGAATTTTTGGGAGATGTCCTGAATGTGTGAATTCGCCCCCGAGCGGGTCTGTCCTCGCTGCTCCGCCCGCGTCCCCGCCCCGTCCCCCTGCCCCCGCTGCGGCGCACCCCCGCCCCACACCGTGCCCTCGGGGGATGACGGTAGGTCGGAGGCTTCTCAGGGGTCAGGAGGGTGGGGGCAGGACCCCGCCTCCTCGGCCTCCGCGCTTCACGGGGGCGACGGGGGATCGGAGGCTTCCCGGGGTGCGGGAGGGTGGGGGCAGGATTCCGGCTCCGCGCCTTATGGGGGTGGTGGCGAACCGGGTGCTTCCGGCTCACGAGAGCCGGATCCCGCCTCCGTGCCTTCCGGGGAAGCGGGGACTTCCGGCTCAAGAGGGCGGGACCCTGCCTGGGACCCCGTCCCCGCGTCCACGGCCTCCGATTCCTCCGGAGATGCCGCGTGGGGGTGGGGGCAGGCTTCCGCCACGGTGAGCGAGGAGGGGGCGTCCGATGGGTTCGAGGGGGCGGGGTGGGTGCCGGGGCGGCGGCGGGCGTCCTTCCTGGTGCCCTTGGTGGTGGCCGTGCTCGCGGTCGCCCTGCTGGCGTGGTGGGGTTTCGGGGGTGGGAGCGCCGATGACGGGGACTCCGCCCCGGTCGCCGAGACGTCTGCTCAAACGCCGCAGGAAGAGCCTTCCTGGCCGGCCACCCCTCCGGACGCCGCCTCCTCCGACGCCGGGACGCCTGATCCCGGGGCCGACGGGTCCGGCGACCCGGTGTCCAGTGTCCCCTCCGATCCGGAGGCCGCCCGGCAGGCCTCGGCCATGGACGGGCTCCTGTCCGCAAGCCACCGGTCGCGCGGCGACATCCAGGGGGCCGTCGACAGCGCACGCAGGTGCGAGAGCGCAGGGGTACGCGAGCTGAAGGAGATCACCGAGGCCCGCGCCGACCAGCTGGCCACGGCCAGGGAGTTGACCGCGGACGCCCTGCCCGGCGGGGAGGAGCTCAAGGACGCCCTGGTGGAGGCGCTGGCCGCGTCCCGCGACGCCGACGCGGGCTTCCTGGCCTGGGCGCGCCGCCACCGTGACGACGGGTGCACGGGCCGCCCCGAGGACGACCCCGCCTACACCCGCGGCATGGACCGCTCGGTCGACGCCCAGGCAGCCAAACTCCGCTTCGCCGAGCTGTGGCGCCCGGTCGCCGACACCTTCGATCTCTCGTACTGGAAAGCCGACGACATCTGACCGCACGCATCCCCGTCCTCGGCCAACCGGCCGACCCGGGAGCGAGGCCGCACCACCGGAAGCGGGTCGTGCCACGGAGAGCTGCGCAGCCAGATGCCGCGGGGCCGTACCGCCGGGAGCCGGTCAGGCCGGTGTCGCGGAGCCGTGCCGTAGGGAGTGCTCGGTGGCGCGGGGCCGGGTGGGCGGCCCCGCGGCTCTCACGGATGGCTGCCGCAGTGAGGACGGTCGAGGACGACCACCACCACGGGGCCGTTTCGTCGGCCGCAGGGGGCCGGGGCGGCGAACGGGCGGGGATTGATCAGGCGTGCGCAGTCGGGCGTGCCCGGCTGGGGCTCGCACGAGGGCCGGGAGGCGGGGAACCCGAGCGCGTTCGCCAGCGCGTAGGCGCCGGTGGTGGTGAGGCTGATCGGAGGCCCCGTCACCACCTCGGCCCGCGGCTCCCGGCCTGGCTCGCGGCCTGACTTGCGGGCACGCGGCGGTGGCTCGCCGCGTGCCTTGAGCAGGCCGAGGGTGGTGAGGACCAGGGCGAAACCGGCGATGATGCCGGAGACCTCGTCGGCCTCGTTCGTGCCGCGCACGATGACGGTGACGCCCAGGTACACCAGCCCGACCGAGGCCAGGATGGTGGAGAGGACCTTTCTCGCTCTGTTCTTGTGATTCTTCGACATGGAACTGCGTCTCGGCTTCCCGTAAGCGGTAGTTTTCACCGTCATCTGACGCGGGCCGGAGAGCTTTCGCCGAGGAGGTCCCGTCACGATTCCGCAACGTTGAAAGTTGTACGAGCGAGCCGGGCGACATTTCTAGAAATGTCAGGGAATTGAGCAAGAAAGGGTGGGCGCGGTATTCGTACCATTCCATGACGCGAGGAACCCGAAACTCGTCGACGCGCCCGGCATGAGGAGGGAGTTCCAGCCGAAGTGCGTCACGGTCACGTGCGATCCGTCGGCGGCCAGGACGCCGTTCCAGATCTGGGTGATGCGCTGCCCGTCGGCGAACGTCCACGACACCCGCCATCCGTTCGTCGCGGTGGCGCCGGTGTTGGTGACCGTCACCTCGCCCTGGAACCCGCCCTGCCAATGACCGGCGTTCCGGTACGCGGCCGTGCACCCGCCCGGCGGCGTCACCGTGGGCGTCACGGTCGGTGTGACCGTCGGTGTGACGGTCGGCTGGGCGCCGGACAGCGCCTCCACCAGCGCCGGGTACCACCGGTCGGCGATCTTCTGGTCACCCGAGGCGTTCGGGTGCACCCCGTCGTAGGTGTCCGCGGCGGTGCTGAACCCCGTCCACTGGTCCACCACGACCACCGGCGACTGCGCCGTGGAGATGCCCGCCGCCCAGGCCGGGATGGCGTCGTTGAAGGTCACGACCCGCTGTCCGCACTCGCCACAGGTGGCCGGGGCCATCGGGATGATCTTCGCGACCAGGATCCGCATCGCCGGGTTGCTCGCCCGCATCTGCCCCACCAGCGTGGTGAACGCCTCCAGGATGGTGGCGGGCGGGACGTTGCTCCACACGTCGTTCGTACCGAAGTGCATCAGCACGACGTCCGGACGGCCGGCCGACAGCCAGCCGGGCAGCTGGTTCTGGCGGGCCACGTTCGTGACTAGGGCGCCGCCGTGTCCCTCGTTGTCGCCGTCGTACGCAACCGAACAGCCCTGCGGCGGAAGGGTGCCGACGAAGTCGACGTCGGTGTGACCGGTGTTCTGCAGCCGGTTCCAGAGCAGCGCCCGCCAGCAGCCCGGGGAGCCGGTGATGGAGTCGCCGAGCGGCATGATCCGGGTGGCCGCGGCGCCCGCCGCCGTCCCGTTCGCGGCCACCAGCACCCCCGCGACCAGCGCCAGCACCGCCACCAGGATGACCCGTACCCTCGCCATGACGCGCTCCCGTCGTCGCCTGCGCAGATCGTAAGGAGCGGGATCCGACCGGCCTAGGCGGCGACCGGCCACCAGGGCGGTGACCTGCGCGAACCCATGTAACTTTCAGCTCACGGGGCCCCGTTCCCTTCCCCGGCTCCCGGGTAAGGGACGACGGACATCGTCAGAAGGGGGAACTGCCATGAGCGGCTTGGGCGACTGGGCCAAGAAGGCCGAAGATCTGGCCAAGAAGAACCCGGACAAGGCCGACGAGATCCTGGAACGCGGCGAGCAGTTCGCCGGGGAGAAGACCGGCGGCAAGTACGACGAGCAGATCGGCAAGGGAGCCGACGCCGTCCAGCGCCGCTACGGCGGCGGCCAGGACGAGGAGCAGCCCGGCGGGCAGCCCGGCCAGCAGTCCGGCCAGGAGCCCGGCCAGGAGCCCGGCCAGGAGCCCGGCCAGCAGTCCGGCCGGCAGGGCTGACACACCGGGACCCGCCCTTCGCGTCGAAGGGCGGGTCCCGTGCTGCCGGTCAGCGGCTCCGGTCGCTCACCTGCCGGGCCTGATCCCTGGCGTGGTCCGTGGTCGCCCTGGCCGCATCCGACGCGGACTCGCGCACCTGCTGCGCGGCCTGGCCCGCGACTTCCCTGGCGTCCTGGCCGAGGCTCGCCGCCGACTCGCGCACGGCCTCCTTGACCGGCTCCACCCACTCGCCGGCCTGCTCCCTGATCTGCTCGCCGGCCCGCTGCTCCGCCTCGGTACGAGGGATGAGCGCGGCCGCCAGCAGCCCGGCGCCGAACGCGATCAGACCGGCGGCCAGCGGATTGCCCTGCGTGCCGCGCATCGCCTGCTGCGGCGCCGCGCGCACCGCGCCGGCCGCCTGCTCCGCGCCGTGACGCACCGCGCCCGCGGCCTGCCCGGCGCCTTCCTTGACGGCCTCGCCCGCCTGATGAGCGCCGTGCGAGACGGCGCCCGCCGTCTGCGCCGCGCCCTCGCGGACCTGGCCGGTGGTACGGGACGAAGTTCCCATGATGCGCTCCCATGTCGTACGCGCGGTGTCGCGCACCCGATCCGTTCGGCGCCGCACGATCCGCTTCGGGCTGGTACGGTCCGCCAGCCGGTCGACGTCGGCGGCGAGTTCGGCCCGGGTGACGGCGATCTCGCTTCTCAGTTCCTCAGGTCGCGTGCCCATGCCGCGTCCTCCTTGAGGGTTTCGATGGTCTGCTCCGGCTTCGGATTCACCCGGCGCAGCCGGGCGCGCCCGGACGCGAACAACGCCGCGCCCGCCGCCGCCCAGATCACCGCCATGATCAACGCGGCCCAGCCCAGGTCCATGACGTTGCCCAGGCCGAACATCACGGCCAGCGTCAGCAACACGGCCACCATGTACCCGGCGAACCCGGCGCCGCCGAGCATCCCCGCTGCCTTCCCGGCCTTGACCGCCTCCTGGCGGATCTCGGCCTTGGCCAGCTCCACTTCCTGGCGGAACAGCTTGGAGACGTCCTCGCCGATCTCCGCCACGATCTGGCCGAGCGACTGCTGTTCCTGACCTGGGGTGGTCATGGCAGGTCACCGGGTCGGCCGGGCGGCGGCGGGGTCGCCGATCCCGGGGCGGGCACCGGCCGGGTCGGATCCCCGGTGTGCGCCGGGTCCGGCTGGGGATACGGGTCCGGCTGGGGGTACGGTGCGGGCTGGGCCGGCTCGGTGTACGGCGCCTGCTGGGCCGGGTCCGTGTACGGCGTGGACCCGTACGTGCCGCCGGTGAACGCGCTCGGCGCCGGCTCCGGCGACCGCCGCTGCTCCTCCTGCTGCGTCCCCGAAGTGGCCTTGGCGATCCGGCCCACCAGGAACCCGGCGGCCAGCGCCCCGGCCAGGAACACCGCGGGCTTGCGGCGGGCGAAGTCCTGAACCTCGCTCACCACCCCGGCGAACCCGTTCTCCTCCAGGTAGTCCGCCGCCCGCCGTCCCCCGTCGGCGACCTGCCGCACCACCCCGGCCACCTGCGAGTCCGGCTTGGCGCCGTCGTTCATCGCGGCCAGCTCGTCCGCCCAATGGCGGATGCCCTGCGCCGCCCGCTCGCTCTGATGCTGGGCCTGCGCCCTGGCCTGCTCGCGGATCTGCTCGACGGCATGGCGCGTCTGCTGCCGTGCCTCCCCGGCGACGGCCCCCGTCTGCTGCCGCGCGGTCGTGGCCACCTCGCGGGCGGCCTCCTTTCCCTCCTGGAACGCTCCCTCCTGACCGCTGGGCGGCTGAGGAGAGACTCCGGCTGGATACTCAGTCATCGATGCCCTCCAAGGGCTCGTATCGTCCAGAGCGCCTGCCGCTACCCTCCGCCTCACGGCCTATTCAAAAGATGGCAAAGCCCGCACTTCCAGGGCATGGCCACGACCCTCCCGACACGCTCAGGGCGAGGACCCCGTCCATCGTCAACGGCATGGCCCTCGCCCTCGAGGCGCTGCGCGCCGGGGCATCTCGGACTGCGTTCATGGGGGCTTCGCCCCGGGCGAGGGGCTTCCGCCCCCTCGCGCTCCCCATGCGTTGGCCGGTGGCGAAACGGCATGCCGGAGGACGCCACACCCCAGAGGCAAGAATGGCCCCCAGGTCAAGGCCCCGCTGACGGTCGGTCGGCACGTGGGACAGCGCGAGAACCCTGTCCCACGCGCGTACGCGTGCCCCCTCAGCCGGCGAAAATATCCTCCGGAAGCAGGGCTGACACCAGGAAGCTGGGCACGTCCACGAGCTGGCTGACCCGGAGGTCCACCGCGACGCTGCAGATCGCGTACGCCTGCTGCCTGTTCCACCCGCGCTCGCCCAGGTGGTCGATCATGTCCAGCAGGGCGTTGCGGGCGGCCAGGGTCAGGTCTTCGGCGGCCACCGCGCCGTCGCGGCTGACGGACATGCCGGTGGTGGCGTAGAAGGCGCGCGGGGCGGCGAAGGGGGCGGCGACCCAGTAGTCGGAGCGGGCGAAGCGGGGGCCGCGGATGCCTTTGGCGGCGGCTTCGCCGGAGTGCACGGTGAAGCGGACGCGGAGGGTGGCGCGCATCTCGATGGCGGTGCCGCAGGTCTCGCTGTCGCCCTGGGCGTAGTGGGCGTCGCCGGCGGAGAAGAGCGCGCCGGGCGTGTCGACCGGGATGTAGAGGCGGCTGCCGGCGCCGAGTTGTTTGATGTCGACGTTGCCGGCCTGCTCTCGGGGCGGGATGGTGCGCAGGGCGCGGGTGGCGATGGCGGGGTCGCGGGGGATGGCGCCGTCGGCCGACGGCGGGAGGACGAACCCGCCGCGCTCCATCGCGGCCTGTTCGCGGGCGGTGGCCCTGGCCAGGGTGTCGTGGCCGGGGGAGAGGCCGATGGTGCCCATGAAGGGGGCGGCGGGGATGCGGACGCCGGGCAGGTCGGGGGAGGTCGCCCAGCCGTCGGACAGGTGCCAGCGCACGATGTACGGGTCGGGGAACACGTCGCGGAGGAATCCGAAGCCGGGCACCTGGACGGTGTAGCCGTAGTCGGCGGGCTCGACGTCGAGGATCTCGATCTCCAGCAGGTCGCCGGGCTTGGCGCCGTCGATGTGGACGGGGCCGGTGAGGGGGTGGACGACGTCGAGGTCGGGGGCGCCGACGGTCTTCAGGGTGGCGTCGGGGCCCATCTGGCCGTCGAAGGCGTCGCGGGTCTCCATGACGACCTCGTCGCCCGGCTGGACGCGCAGGATGGGCGGGATGTCGGGGTGCCACCGGTTGTGGCCGGTCGCCGGTTCCTCGGCGAGGGTGCGGGCCGGGTCGATGCGGATCTCGTGGACGGCCATGGCGGGACTCCCTCAAGGTACGAGCTCAAGGTACGGGCTCAAGGTACGGGCTCAAGGTACGGGGACGGCGGGGATGGTCACGGGCCCGAGCAGCGGGTTCAGCACCTCGGCCTGGGAGACGCCCGGCGGCAGGACGACGTCGAGCGCCTTGGGCACGGCGCCCGGGTCGGACGAGCAGATCGGCTCGGCGCCGCCCGGCGCGCACACGCCGAACTGGAACGGCTGGGGCGTGGCGGCGAAGCCTCTGGCCTGGTCGGCGCTGAAGCCGTCCTGGCCGGCGAGCACCACGGCGAAGCGCCAGCCGGGACCGGGCGTGCCGAACGTCGAGCGCGGCAGCGCGACGGTGATCGTCCGGGTGGTGCCGGAGGCGCGCACCGCGGCGCCAGGCAGCGAGGTCCCGCCGGCCGTCTCCCAGACCGGGGCGGCGAAGCCCTGCGCCTCCACCCGCTGCGTCCACGGGTCGGCGAGGCGGTGGTTGCGCTGCGGGAAGGCGGCCTCGGACGACCGCTCGGCCACCTGCGGGTCCTGCGCGTAGACGTCGAGCAGCTGGGCGCCCATCTGGTTGCCGAACGTCGGGGTGAGGTCGCGCAGCTCGGCGCGGAGGTAGACGGTGGTCTCGTCGGTGATCACCTGGAAGCGGCGCAGGTCGAACGCGCCGTCGTGGAAGTCGGGTGAGGTCGGGTACGCGTACGTGCCGGGCCCGTGGTCGTCGCCGTCCGGGTCGGTCACGTCGAGCACGGTGGTGGCCCCGGTGATGTCGCCGACGACGGAGCGGCGGGCGTGGGCGGTGCGGTCGCCCGCGGTCGCGGTGACGACCAGCGCGACCTCGCCGAACGAGACCGGTGCCGAGGCGGTGAACGAGCCGTCGGCGCCGGCCCGTACCGACACCACCTGGGCGGGGGCGCCGGTGTCGACGGGGGCGGCCGCGACGTCGACCCGCGCGCCCGGCGAGGTGGCGCCGGTGACGGTGACGGAGGTGCCGGAGGGGGTCGCGCCGTTCTCCGGGGCGGTGATGGTGAGCGGGACGGTCGCGGGCATGCCGCGGTCGGCGTAGCGGTGGCGGACCACGGCGGGCTGCTCCAGCGGGCGGCCCGCGGCGAGCGACAGGATCAGCCGCAGCTCCTGCGCCTGCGCCCAGGTGAGCGGCGAGGCCGAGCCGGCGGGCCCGCCGGGGACGAAGCCGATGGAGGCGGTCGCCGGGTCGGACCCGTACGGCGCGGCGGGCAGGGCGGGGTTCTCCCAGGTCTGCTCGGGGACGAGCCCGGTGCCGGACGCCATCGCGTGCATGGCGTCGAGCAGGGACCTGGCGGTGGCGAGGTCGCCGGTCTGCAGCGCGTGCTCGGCCCGCTCGCCGGACAGGACGGGCCACAGGTGGCCGGAGCCGGTGTTCGTGGTGGGCCACGGGCTGCCGGTGGGGGCGCAGGAGGTGGGGTCGGGCTCGTAGCAGTCGCCGTAGCCGTCCTCGGTGCCCTCGGTGTCGGAGCCGTACCGGTACCAGCCGGGCCCGTTCGGCGTGGACCGCCGGATGACCTGGTCCACCACCTTGAGGCCGGCCCGCACGTCCGGGTCGCCGGGCGGCAGGATGCCGAGCCTGGTCAGCTCCAGGAAGCCCGCGTCCACGACCCGCCGCTGGTCCTCGGTCGGCCCGCCGTTGCCCAGGTTGTACGGGTCGGCGGCGTCCGGGTCGCCGCCGCGGGACAGGCGCAGGAAGTAGCGGTCCGCGTACGGGCCGGTCGTGGTGACGGTCCAGTCCTTGACCGAGCGGGCGAAGTGGTCGGCGGTGGCCCGGTAGAGCCGGGCCCTGGCGGCGTCGCCCTGCCGGGAGGCGATCTCGCCCGCGGCGACCAGCCCGGCGATCTGCGAGGCGATGGTCGACGGCGAGTAGCCGGATTGCTCCTCCCACCGCTCCACGCCGAACGCCGGCCCGCGCGAGACCACGAAGTCGGCCGCCGCCCGCACCCGGGGCCAGAGCCCGCGGTCGCCGGAGAGCCCGGCCTGGTAGGCCATGAGGATCGGGAACGCGGTCTCGTCGAGCTGGTCGCCGCCCGAGTCGGGGGCGAGCCGGCCGTTGATCAGGGAGTTGCGCGGCATCCGGCCGTCGGGCAGTTGCTGGCGTTCGAACAGGAAGCGGGTGACGGCCCGCGCGGTGTCCAGGTCGCCGGCGGTGAGGAATCCGGTGAACGTCTCGTAGGCGTCGCGGGCGAACACCTGGCGGTAGGAGCCGAAGTAGACCGCCCGGCCGCCCACCTCGGTGCCTGCGCCGACGGCCTGGCCCCACGGGCTGCCGAGCGAGGCGACGACCGCGCCGGGGAAGGTCTTGTCCTCGCTGGCCTTGAGCACGTTCGCCGCCAGGCGGTAGCGGCCGGCCAGCGACGCGGGCGGCGGGCGCAGCCGGGCGTCGTAGCGCGCCCAGCCCGCCTCGTACCCGGCCAGGGTGGCGGCGAAGGGGCGGCCGGCCGCGTCCCCGGCGGTGCGCAGCGCCGCGGCCGGGGTGCGGCCGAAGCCGAGCGCGAACGTCACCTCGCCGGACCGGTCGATCGGCAGCCGGGCCGCGGCGACCACGTTCCCGTCCGGGGCGCTCGGGTACGGGGTGAGCGCGTGGCCGGTGTCGAGCTGGACGGCGCCGTCGCTCGCGGTGCCCGCGTAGCCGACGCTCGCCTGCGGCAGCCGGCGCTCGGCGCGGAGCGCCAGGTGGGTGGGCACGGCGTAGTCGCGGTTCGGCGCGGACGTCACGGTGTTCTGGTCGGAGACCACCGGTGCGCCGGTGGCGGCGTCGACCGCGCCGCTGTCGGCGCCGCCGTTGGCCGTCCCGCCGCCGCCGTTGCCGTTGACGCTCGCGTCCAGCAGCACGTACAGCCGCAGGTTCGGGGGGCTCAGCCGGGTGCGGACCACGACGGCGTCCCGGTCCGGGTCGGTGGCGTACGTGGTGGTCAGCCGGTAACGGCCGGACCTGCTCGTGGCGGTGACGGTGCAGGCCATGCCGGATCGGCCGGTGGTCACCTCGTAGGTGGTGTCGCGGGCCTGGAGCTCGGTGAAGGTGCGGCCGTCGGTGACCGCGAACTGCATCGTCTCCACGTTCGTGTTGTCGATCGTGGGCTCGTACACGTCGGAGAGCAGGCCGCCCGCGACCGTGAACCACACCTTGGACCGCCGGTCGGCGGAGGTGCCGACGCAGTCCTTGCGCGCCGTCGCGAAGTGGGAGGCGGCGCCGGGGCCGCCGGGAGCGGGGGCGGCCGCGCCGTACGCGGGCGGGGCTCCGGCCAGGGCGGCGGCGACGACCACGGCGAGCGCGAACCGGCGGACAGCAGCCATGCGTAGCTCCCTCTGGAACCGCACGCGCCCCGTCCCGTGCCTGGTCATCCTCTTGCAGACAAGACCTTCCCCCTGCGCGTGTCAACCCCGCCGCCCCGGACGCAGGTGAGCCGCCGGACGGACAGGGCAGGGCTGATGCCATGGAGAAGACCATGTGGAGAAGACCATGAAGAAGACGCTGCTGGCGACGACGCTCGGGACCGCCGCGGCCGCCGTGCTGGGCGGGATCGCCACCCGCTCGGGGATGCCCTGGTTCCAGAAGCTCGACAAGCCCTCGTGGCAGCCGCCCCCGGCCGCCTTCCCGCTGGTGTGGAACCCGCTGTACGCGACCATCGCCTACGGCGGCGCCCGCGCCCTGGACCGGGCGGGCGACGAGCGCGCCGGGCTCGGCCGCACGCTGGCGGCCAACCTGGCGCTGAACGCCGCCTGGCCGGCGCTGTTCTTCGGCCGCCGGTCGCCGCGCCTGGCGCTCGCCGAGATCGTCGCGCTCAACGCCGCCAACGTGCTGCTCGTGCGCAAGGCCCTGCGCGCCGACCGCACCGCGGGGCTGCTGCTGGTCCCGTACGCGTCGTGGACGGCCTTCGCCACGGTGCTGAACGCGGCGATCGTACGGAAGAACCCAGAGTAAAGATCACCAGATCCAAACATGAAGTAGTCAATCCCTCACTAAGGGTAATGATCGGTTCGGATGATCAGATCACCGCCCGCAGGGGGATCCATGTACAACCACGCCATGACCGCACTCGCCACCGCCGCCACCAGCGTGCTGCTGGTGGCGGGCCCGGCGACCGCCGAGGACGCCCGCCGGTGCGCGACCGGCACCGTTCCGACCTCCGGCTCCGTGGGCGCCGTCACCGCGCCGGCCCACAGCATGGAGACCCGTCGGCTCGTCGAGGAACTGGTCCAGGTCGTCAAGCCGGGCCCGGCCGCGTCCGGCAGCCTCGCGCCGGCCCCGACGCTGGACAGGGCGGGCGCCAAGGCGCTGCTCCGCCAGATCGCCTGCCGGTCGGGCGACGACGACGGCCGCTACGAGCGCGAGAAGGGCGGCTGGCACACCGGCGCCGACCGGCTTCCGGACCGCGAGTGGGTGCCCGGCGGCGGGAGCCGCTACGAGCGCGAGGACGACGGCTGGCACACCGGCGCGGACCGGCTCCCGGACCGCGACTGGCTGCCCGGCAAGAGCCGTGAGAGCTGGTCCAGGACCAGGGGGCTCTCCGGCGGCGTCGCCGAGGACGAGAACTGCGTCAGGTACCGGGTCGGCCCCGGCTGGTCGCCGAACTGGCCGGTGCTCGACGCGCTCGGCGTCAGGGAGCTCATCGAGCAGTCGTCGGGCACCGCCTCGGTGTGCGTCGGCGACCCGAACCGGCTCCCCGGCCAGGCGCCCAGCACCACGGCCGTGGAGCCGCAGGTCGAGCCGCAGGCCGGCACGCAGGGCCTGACCAGCACCCCGGCCAAGCCCGCTGTCCGGGTGAAGCCGGTCCAGTTCCAGCCGGAGGCCAGGCCCCAGATCCAGGCCGAGCCGCGGTTCTACCCGTACGCGCAGGTCCACCTGCAGTCGAACGGGCGGCCGCTGCTGGAGAGCCTCGGCGTCACCGCGCTGCTGCGCGACCTGGTCGGCAACTGACGACCCGTCCCGGCCGCCTCGCCGGGCGGCCGGGCCGTTTCCTGACACCGGCGGAAGAGACTCCCACGGCTCCAGGTCACATGCCGGGCGGGGGAGCTTCGGCACCCGCGGAGGCCGTACGCTGCTGCGCATGGCGAACCGGGTGATCGACGGCCGCTTCGAGCTCGTGGAGCGGCTCGGCGGCGGTGGCATGGGGCTGGTGTGGCGGGCCTGGGACCAGGCGCTGCACCGGGAGGTCGCGCTCAAGGAGGTGCGGCCGCCCGATCCCGCGCTGGGGGATCACAACCCCGCCCAGGCTCGCGAGCTGCGCGCCAGGGTGCTGCGCGAGGCGCGGGCCCTGGCCCGGCTCAACCACCCGCACGTCGTCACCATCCACCACATCGTCGACGCCGGCGAAGACAGCTTCCCCTGGCTGGTCATGGAGCTGGTGACCGGCGGTTCGCTGCAGGACCGGCTGACCGACGGGCCGATGTCCCCGGCCGACACGGCCCGGCTCGGCCGGGAGGTGCTGTCCGCGCTGCGCGCCGCGCACGCCGTCGGCATCCTGCACCGCGACGTCAAGCCCGGCAACGTCCTGCTCCGCCCCGACGGGCGTTCGGTCCTGACCGACTTCGGCATCGCCGCCTTACAGGAGTCGCCGGGGCTGACGGCGACCGGCTCGTTCATCGGCTCGCCCGAGTACATGGCGCCCGAGCGGATCAACGGCCGCGAGGGCGACCCGGCCTCCGACCTGTGGTCGCTCGGCATGCTGCTGTACGTGGCGGTCGAGGGCCGGCACCCGCTGCGCCGGGCCACGCCGCTGGCGACCCTGGCCGCGGTGCTCAACCAGGAGGTGCCGCCGCCGGAGCGGTCCGGCGGGCTGGCTCCGGTGCTGTTCGCGCTGCTCAACCGCGACCCGGCGGCCAGGCCCGACCCCGACACGCTGGACCGCATGCTGGCCGGGGCCGCCCAGGACCCGTCATCGTCCTTCGCCCCGCACGCCGGGCCGCCGCCGTCCTTCTCACCTCACGCCGCACCGCCCCACGCCGGGCAGCCTCACAGCGGGCCGCACCACGCCGGGCAGCCTCACAGCGGGCCGCACCACGCCGGGCAGCCTCACAGCGGGCCGCACCACGCCGGGCAGCCCCACAACGCGCCGCCTCACAACGCACCGCCGTACGGCTCGCCGGCTCACACGCCGCCGCCCGGCGCGTACTCCGGACCCAAGCAGCCAGGACCCCCGTACGGCCCGCACGGCCCCTCCTGGAACACCGCCCCGCCCTCGTACGGGGCCACGGCTCACACCGTCAGGTCCGGCCGCCGCAGGCGGATGACCGTGTCGCTGGTCGCCGGCGTGGTGGCGGTGTCGGTGGCCGGGGTCGTGGTGTGGGGGCTGCCGGTATTCCAGCGTGACGGCGTCACCGCCACCCCGTCCGGCGACCAGCGGACGAGCGCGCCGCCAGGCGCCGAGGAGACCCCCGCCCCGACGGAGACCGAGGAGAAGAAGGAGGAGGCCGTCGACCTGCTCACCCCGGCGGGGATGCGCCGCCTGGTCGCCGACCTGCAACCGGTCATGGGCGGCACCGAGGTCGTCGACCTGACCGTCTATCCCACGTACGCGATCGCCGAGGCCCCGGTCAAGGGACGCAGGGCGGTCTACGACCGCTACACCTACCGCAACGGCGTGGCGGCCAAGGACGGCCCCGGCGGCACCGTCTCCGACCCCATCGTGAACCTGCGGAAGTACAACTGGAAGGCGCTGCCGGGTCTGCTGCGCACGGCCGAGAAGGAGCTCGGCATCAAGAAGCCCACCACCCGCTACATCATCGTCGACGCCGCCTTCTACGAGTCGGGCTCGATCCGGGTCTACGTCTCCGACGAGTACCACGCGACCGGCTACCTGGCCGCCGACCCGACCGGGAAGATCCTCGCGAAGTACCCGGCTGCCGGCTGAACCGGTTAGATCCGGGCGAACCCGGGCACCTCATCGGCCATGGCGGAGCACGGGTTCGTGGTGATCGGCAATGCGGCGGCCGGCGGCGTCGACGAGGCGGCGCGCGAGGCGGTGCTGGAGGCGCTCGCGGGTGACGTGGTCACCTGTGACGTCGAACGGCCGGGCGACATCGAGCGCGCCCTGGCCGACCATCCCGCCCGGCTCCCTGTGGTGCTGGGCGGCGACGGGACCGTGCACGCCGTGGTGGCGGCCCTGCTGGCCAGGGGAGAGCTGGCCGACCGCCCGATCGGGCTGGTGCCGCTGGGCACCGGCAACGACCTGGCCCGCGCCCTCGGCATCCCGCTCGACCCGGGCGAGGCGGCCCGCGCCCTGGCCACCGGCCGGGAGCGGGCGCTGGACCTGCTGGTCGACGAGGACGGCGGCATCGTGGTGAACGCCGTGCACGTCGGCGTCGGCGCGCACGCCTCCGAGCACGCGGCCGCGCTCAAGCCCCTGCTGCGCCGGGCCGCGTACGCGGTGGGCGCGCTGGTGGCCGGGGCCCGCAGCAGGGGCTGGCGGCTGCGGGTGAAGGTGGACGGCGAACCGGTGACGGACGGGCGGCGGCGGGTGCTCATGGTCGGGGTCGGCAACGGCGTCTCGATCGGCGGCGGCACCCCGCTCGCCCCGCACGCCCGCCCCGACGACGGCCTGGCCGACGTGGTGGTCTCGTACGCGGTCTCGCCGCTGGCCCGGCTGGCCTTCGGCGTCCTGCTGCGCCGCGGCAGGCACCCGGAACGGGCCGACGTGATCACGGTCAGGGGCCGGGGCGTCACCGTGGAGGGCGAGCCGGTCCCGGCCAACGCCGACGGCGAGCTGCTCCCGGCGGCGACGCGCCACGCCTGGACCCTCCACCCCGCCGCCTGGCGGATGATCGTCCCGGCGGACTGATCCGGCTCAGGCCGGGGTGATCGGGAAGTTGTGCCGGAACACGTTCGCCGGGTCGTAGCCGCCCTTCACCCGGCGCAGCCGGTCCAGGGTCGGCGGCGGGAACGCCCGGGTCAGCAGCTTCTCCTCGAAGCGCGGCTCGAAGCTCAGGTAGGCGGCCGTCACGCCCAGCTCGTCCCACGCCCGCTCGGCCCGCTCCTCGGCGCCCGGGGAGATCACGCCGGTGACCGAGAAGTTCTGCGTGCGGTGGGCGTAGGCGGTGGCGTCGGGGGCGACGTCGTTGACCGCGCCGCCGACCGCGCGCACCTGGAGGAGGCCGAGGAGCCCGCTCCCGAACATCTCGCCCAGCCGCCCGGCGGTGTCCGCGTCGAGGTGGTCCACCAGCGCGGAATGGCCGCTCATGCCGCCCGCCTGCCCGGTGTGCCGGTTGTGGTGCGGCGCGACGACGGCCGCGTACGGGGCGAGCTGCGCCTGCTGCTGGAGCACCGGCGCCACCCCCAGGAACGGCTCCAGCGCCGCCACCGCCTCGTCGGTGTCGCCGCCCGCCCATACGGCGAGCGTCTGCGCGAGCGCGGAGTAGCCCTGCCCGCCCCGGAACACGGTCACGAACGGGGTGAGCGCGCGCGGGCTCGCCTCCACCACGCGCCCCCAGCCCTCCAGGAACGCGGCCGTGTCGGAGGCGTCGTGCACGAAGACGGCGAACACCACGTCGGTCAGCTCGGCCGCCTCGATGTCGAACGAGGTGACGACGCCCAGGTTGCCGCCCGCGCCGCGCAGCGCCCAGAACAGGTCCGGGTGGTGCTCCGCGTCCGCCCGCACGACCCTGCCGTCGGCCAGCACCACGTCGGCGCCCACCACGTGGTCGAGCGTCAGCCCGTAGGAGCGGGCCAGGAAACCCTGACCGCCCGCCGTCGCCAGCCCGCCCACGCCGACGTCGCCGTAGTCGCCCGAACTGATCGCCAGCCCGTGCGGGGTGAGCACGCGGGCCACCTCGCCCCAGCGGGCGCCCGCGCCGACGCGCACCAGCCGGCGCTCCCGGTCGAGCACCTCGACCGTGTCGAGCGCGCCGACGTCGACGACGATCCCGCCGTCGTTGGTCGACCGGCCGCTGATCCCGTGGCCGCCGCTGCGCACGGCCAGCGGCACGTCTTGAGCGCGCGCGTACGTGACCGCCTCGGCCACCTGGCCGGTCGTGGCCGGGCGGAGCACCAGGCCGGGGGAGCCGGTCCAGACGTAGGTGTGGCGCACCCGCTCGTACTCGCGGTCGCCGGGCTCCACGGCGGCGTCCGCCAGGGAGTCCGGCAGCGCGTCGTAGTCGATGCCGGGGCGGCGTGCCGCGAGCGCCCGCGCGGGCCGGGCGGGCCGCGCGGGACCGGTGCCGGCGCCCCGGACGGCGCGTTCGGCGGCGACGGCCTCCCGCAGCGCGGGCGCGACCTCGCGGCCGAGGAGTTCGATGCCGCCCGGGTCGTCGCCGCTCAGGATGAACGTGCTGATCCCGTCCTCCACGACCATCGGCAGCAGCCGCTCCACCCACGCGTCGACGGAGTCGCCGGCGAAGTCGCCCATGAGGTTGAGCAGGCGGCGGATCTCGCGCGGGTCCCGGCCGGCCCCGGCCGCCGCCTCATCGATGATCTTGTTGCCGGCGGTGAGATCCTCCGGCGTGGCGTAGCCGAGGCTGGGCAGCCAGCCGTCCGCCTTCTCGCCGATCAGCCGCAGCATCCTGGGCTTGTACGCGCCGAGCCAGATCGGCACGTCGTGGGCCGGCGCCGGTCCCCGCTTGGCGCCGTCGACCGTGTAGTAGGAGCCGTGGACCCGGAGCGGGCGCCGCTCGCCGGCGTCCCACACGCCGCGGATCACGTCGATGGCCTCGCTGAGCGCGTCCACCGCCTGACCGGGGCTCAGCCGCCGGCCGCCCATCGCCTCGACGGCGTCCCAGAACGCGCCCGCGCCCAGGCCCAGCTCCACCCGGCCGCCCGACAGCAGGTCCAGGCTCGCCACCGACCTGGCCAGCACGGCCGGCGGGCGCAGCGGCAGGTTGAGCACGTTGCCCGACAGGTGGATCCGCTCCGTGCGCGCCGCCACCCAGCTCAGCAGCGTCCAGGTGTCCAGAAAGGACGCTTGGTACGGATGGTCCTGGAACGTCACCAGGTCGAGGCCCGCCTCCTCGCTCAGCAGCGCCAGTTCGACGGCCAGCTCGGGCCGGTCGTTCCCCGGCGTGATGAACGACCCGAACCGCAGGTCGTGGCCATAGTCAGGCATCAATTCCTCCATTGGTAGATATGTCAACCTTATTCAGGTTAGGTGACATGTCAACCTCTGGCATAGGCTGGTGGCATGACAGCCACGACCGCTTCCGACCTGGCCGCGTGGCGCGCCTACAGCACGGCGCACGACCGGCTCGCCGCTCACCTGTCCCGCGAGCTGACCCGGGCCACCGGGCTGTCCGAGGCCGACTATCAGATCCTCGACGCGCTGCTCGACGCCCCCGGCGGGCGGATGCGGGCGCTGGAGCTGCGGTGGGTGCTGCAGTGGGAGAAGAGCCGGCTGTCCCACCAGGTGGGCCGGATGGCCAAGCGCGGCCTGCTCGGGCGCGAGTCGTGCGCCGAGGACGCCAGGGGCTGGGACATCGCGCTCACCGCCGAGGGGCGCGAGGCGGCCGCCCGGGCCCGGCAGGTGCGCGAGCACTCCGTCCGGCACGTCGTCCTCGACACTCTCGGACCGGACCGGCTCGCCGGCCTGGCGGAGGCCGCCGCCCTCCTGTCGGCCCGCCTGGAGCGGGCCGCCGAGGAGGACCCGTCCTGCCGCGCCGCCCGCGCCGAGCTCTTCCCCGAGCCGCCGTCACCCGGCTGAGCGCAGCAGGAGCAGGGCGATGTCGTCGGCGCGCAGGTCGTCGGACGCGGCCGGCCCGATCAGGGCGTCCGCGACCTCCTGCAGCGGCCGCGGGGCGAAGCGGCTGAGGCGCAGGCACAGCTCGTCGATCCCGTCGTCCAGCAGCGTGCCGGGCGTCTCGACCAGCCCGTCGGTGTAGAGGGCGATCGTGCTGCCGGGCGGCAGGGCGACCTCGACCGCCTCGTACGTGGCGTGCGGGTCGATGCCGAGCAGGAGCCCCGGCGACGGCTCGATGAGCCAGGTGTCCCCGTCGTGGTGCAGCAGCGCGGGCAGGTGACCGGCGCTGGCCACGTTCAGCACGCCCCTCTTCAGGTCGAGGCTGATGTAGAGGCAGCTGGTGAACCGGTTCGGCGTCAGGTCGATGAGCAGCCTGTTGGTGTGCGCGAGCACCTCACCGGGGTCGGCTCCCGAGGCGGCGTAGGCGCGGATCGCGGTGCGCGCCTGCCCCATCAGCGCCGCGGCCGTGGGGTCGTGGCCCTGCACGTCGCCGATGGCCGCGGCCGCGCAGTGGTCGCTCAGCCGGATCATGTCGTAGAAGTCGCCGCCGATGTCGATGCCGCGGGTGGCGGGCAGATAGCGGGCGGCCACATCGAGCCCGCCGACCTGGGGCAGGCGGCGGGGGAGCAGGCTGGCCTGCAGGCTCTGCGCGAGCCGGTGCTTGGTGTCGTAGAGCCTGGCACGTTCCAGAGCCTGCGCGACCAGCCCGGCGAGCGCGGTGAGCGTGGCGCGCTCGTCGGAGGTGAAGTGGTGCGGCCGGTCGTAGCCGATCACCAGCATGCCGAGGGGGCGCACCGGCGTGCTCAGCGGCAGCACCGCGCAGGCCGAGGTGGGGTCGTCGTTCGCCAGAGGGTAGACCTCCCGGAGTTCCCGCCGCGTGGCGTAGAACATGGGCTCGTCGACGTCGCCGGACACCGGTTCGGCCAGGGCCCACCGGTTGAAGTTCTCGATGCTCTTCTGCTGGGCCCCGCGGCTGCCCAGCACGGTCATCCGGCCGTTCTCCGTGCTCAGGATGGTCAGGGACTGCGCGGTGAACACCGGCAGCACGTGGTCGGCCACCAGGTCGACGACGTCCTGCACGGTGGCCGCCTGGCTGAGCGTGGTGGCCAGGTGCAGCATGCCGAACAGGGTGGTGGCCGTCGTCGCCCTGCCGCCGCGCACCACCGGGTCCGGCATGAGATGCCCGGGGTCGCGCGCCATGGTGCTCGGCGTGATGCGGACGCTGAGGCCCGAGGGGGCGGGATAGAGCTGGAAGGCCAGCCACTGCTCGCCGGGACGCCGGGCGGTGAAGGAGACGGGCTCGTGGCTGATCACCGCCGCCCGGTAGTGGTCCTCGTACTCGGGGGTGTTCAGCCAGGGGAGCACCTCCCAGGGGCGCTCCCCGATCAGGCGGGACGCCGGCTCGCCGAGCAGTTCGGCGGCCGGTCCGGTGAGGAACGTGATCCGGCCGTCCAGGTTCAGCGCCAGATAGCCCTCGGGAAGCCCGTTGAGGCAGTCCAGGGCGGCCAGGGCGGCGTCGGGGTCGAGCCGCCGGCCCCGGCGTGGCGCGAGCACCCGCGGCCTGACGTGCGGTCTCACCGGCTGCCCGAGCAGCGCGGCCTCACGCAGGATCGTGCCCATCTGCTCGCAGGTGTCCTCGATCGCCTTCCGATGCTTCTCGGAAAGCTCCGTCCTGCCCGACGGCCAGGCCAGCATCAAGGCTCCCCAGCCGACGTCGTCGGCGTGGATGGGCGCCGCGGCCAGCGAGAAGTGGTACGGCACGACCAGCGCCGCGCCGGGGAAGCTGCGGGCCAGCTCCTCCTGGTCGGCCAGCCAGACCAGCCGACGGTCGCGGAGCGCCTCCGCGACCGGCACCGCCCCGTTGAAGCGCACCCGGGACCAGGCCCTGGCGATCGTGATCGGGAAGCCCTGGGTGGCGTCCATGAGCAGCACCTGCCGGTCCTCGTCCAGCAGGTAGAGCGCTCCGATGTGCGCCCCCGTGCGGTCGATGACGCTCGTCAGGAGGTCGTGGAGGTGTCGCGCGTCCCGGCCGGGGCCCGCGGCGGTCGGGCTCTCTCGCCGCACGCCGCTAGCCCTCCCGGCACCCGGTTCGCGGATCCCCTGGCCATAGAATTCCGAAATCCCCCATACAGGCAGGATGCGCCCATACTGTTTCAGCCAAACCTAAAATCATTGACGGTGATAATCATTGTCGCGTCGACGGTGGTGTGTCGGCGGCGGCTTCCCCGGCCGGTCCCCGGGTATGTGACGGGAGAGTTCAAGCGCATCGGGGGAGGCGTGAGGGATTCGGCGCAGCGGCGGCTCAGTCTGTCGCGGTGGACGTTCGCGGCCATGATGATCCTGGTCACCGCGTCGGTTCTCGGGCTCGGCCTGCTGGTCGGCTCCGTCGACCGGCTGATTCCGCTGCTCATCTTCCTGCCGGCGATCATCTCGGGCCTCGGCAGCCTCCGGCAGACGGCCGTCGCGTCGGTGTGGGTGGTCCTGGTGATCGGCGTGTCGGTGTCGCTCCAGGGCGGAGGCCTCGGGATAGACCTGGGCGCGATGGCGTTCGCGTCCCTGTTCGGCGTCTGGAGCGTGCTCGGCTGCCGCTACCGGATCGCGCGCGAGCACGAGGTCCACCGGCTCCGCT
The DNA here is from genome assembly GCF_043198225.1 of Nonomuraea sp. NPDC048826. Classification (NCBI taxonomy): domain Bacteria; kingdom Bacillati; phylum Actinomycetota; class Actinomycetes; order Streptosporangiales; family Streptosporangiaceae; genus Nonomuraea; species Nonomuraea sp. NPDC048826. The sequence goes on from NZ_JBICUQ010000003.1 coordinate 536,433, forward strand.
CGGCCGGGGCGGCGCTCCAGCGGCAGATCGTCCGCCCGCTGCCCATGCGCACCCCCGACGTGGTGGTCGACGGCGCCTACGAGCCGGTGGAGGAGGATTCCACGGTCGGCGGCGACATGTACGAGGTCGCCGACACCGATCACGGCACCCGGGTGCTGATCGCGGACGTGCAGGGCAAGGGGGTGCACGCGATCGGCGCGGCCATCGCGTTGCTGGGCGCGTTCCGGGAGGCGGCCTACCGCGAGAAGAGCCTGGCCGACGTGGTGGACGCGCTGGAGACCGCGGTGGTCAGGCACAACGAGGCCGCCCGGCGCACCGGTGAGCCGGAGCGGTTCGTCACCGCCCTCGTGCTCCACATCGACGCCCGGCCGGAGGCGGAGGCGGTCAACTGCGGCCACATCCCGCCGTACCTGATCGCCGGCTCCCGGGCCTGGCAGGCCGATCTCGGCGAGCCCGAGCTCCCGCTCGGCCTGGGCAGGCTGTCGGGCACGCCGCGCACGTCGGTCCGTTTCCCCTTCCCCAGGCAGGCCAAGATGCTGCTCTGCACGGACGGCGTCACCGAGGCGCGCGACGCGGCCGGCGCTTTCTACCCGCTGGAGGCCCGGCTGCGGGCCTGGGCGAAGCATCCGCCGCAGGCCCTGGCCGACGCGCTGCTGGCCGATCTGCACGCGTTCACCGGCGCCGACTTCGGCGACGACCTGGCGGTCCTCACCCTGCGCAGGAGCGCCTCCGGGTCGCGCTGATCAGGCGGGACCGTCTTCCACGGGGGTGTCGTGGCCCAGGTCGCGGTGCCGGAACATGTCGATGAGCGACTGGACGGGGATGCCGGCCTCGGTGTGGTGGCGCAGTTCGGCGCCCGAGTTGATCTGGTAGTGGTTGCGGCGGCCGATCCGGATGCGCTCCAGATAGCCGGCCTCCTCCAGGTCGGAGACGATCCCCTGGGCGGCTCGCTCGGTGATGCCGATCGTCGCGGCGATGTCGCGGAGTCGCATCTGCGGATCGGCGGCCACCGCGATGAGCACTCGCGCGTGGTTGGTCAGGAAGGTCCAACCAGATCGCCGATCGATGACGTCGTTCATCCTCTGGCCGCCCCTGCCGAAAGCCTGAAATTACTTACCGGAACATTTTATACAGAAAACTTCTTCCTGTATGGTGTCCGGAGGAGGACGCGCTCGCGGGGAGTCACGATGGTGATGAGTGGAACCGGACACGCGCACGTGCCGGTGGCTGAGCACCTGCTGTACGTCGACGGGCTGCTCCGCGTCACCTGCATGGTGACGCCCGGTCCCTCACTCGTCCGGCTGGACGGGGACGTCGACGTCAGCAATCGCGCGGAGGCGCTGGCCGCGCTGAGACGGGCGCTGCTCATCGACGCCGACCTGATAGTGGACACCGGCGGCGTCGGCTTCATCGACGTCGCGGGGCTCCGCGCGCTGCTCGGCTTCGCCGAGACCGGGGGCGTCGTCATCCGCAACACCCCGAGCCAGATGCGCCGTCTCATGGACGTGCTCGGGCTGCCCCCGCTCGACTGACACTCGACGGCGGACGGGCCGGCGTCGTCAGGGGCGCAGATGCAGGCGCAGGCACGTGCCCGTGTCGCCGGTGCGCACCTCGACCAGGTCGCAGAGCTGACGCACCACCCACAGCCCGTGGCCGCGGTCGGTCGGGAAGGCGGGCGGGAGATAGCCGGCGTACGGGGCGTTCATCCGGCCCGGGTCGTCGACCTCGCACAGCAGGGTGCCGCCGTCGAGCCAGAGCAGGATCCGGCCGTGGCCGCCGCCGTGCTCGACCGCGTTGGCGGCCACCTCGTGCGCCGCCAGCAGCAGCCGCTCACGCAGCTCGCGGGCCGCGCCGAGCGCGAAGGCCCGTCGCGCGACCCGCCGGCGCATGGCGGCCAGGTCGGCGCCGAACAGGATCGGCTCGACGTCGGGCGGCGCGGCCGGCAGCGGCAGGTGGTCGGCGGCGTGCGCGAACTCCTCCGGATCGGTGTAGCCGGGATTGGGAGCCGCCTCGGGCCCCGCCGAGGGGTCGTCCAGGGCCGGATGGGTGCGACGGGCGTCGGCGGTGATCCGCTCCGGCAGCGTCCGCGTGTCGTAGGGGCACAGGATCGTGGCCCGGCTGCCGGCGAACGCGACATTGATCATCGACTCGTACCGCGTCCACTCCGCCTCCTCGGCCGGGCTGCGGCCCTGCCAGACCGGCTCGCCGATCACCCGGACCCCCGGGTGGGCGACGGAGTGCCGCTCCACGTAGCGGTGATAGGCGGCGAGCGTGCGCCCGGGAGCCGTGTACCACTCGTCGGCGGGCACCAGCTCGACGTCGGCTGCGTCGTCCGCCAGGGCGCTCCTGAGCGGATCGAGGTTGGGCCGGCCGACGACCGCGAGGACCTTCTCGCCGTGGTCGAGGCCGGCGCGGCAGAACGCGGCGGCGGCGGAGAGGAAGGCCGCGTCGCTGTCGTAGAGGAGCGCCTGGTGCGTCAGTCGCGGCGTCACGGAGGCACTCATCTGCGGTGGTCCTTTTCGGGCGGGTGCATCGCAGGAACCAGGGTGCGTGCCGGGTCCGATCACAGTCAAGCCGCGACGCCCGCTCCCCGGGCGCGGGGAGCGGGCGCCGCGTGCGAACGTGACTAGCTCAGCGCCTCCGCCGGTCCGTGCCGGTGCTCGGCCTGGGTGCGGGCCTGGGTGCGGGCCTGGCTCGGCGCCTGGGTGGCGCCGATGGTGCCGGTGTCGAAGGCGTACGTGGCCGCCAGGGTGGCGATCGCGTCCGCGTTCACGTCCAGCGCCTTGTCGCTGATGTTCTTGATCGTGTCGCAGGCCTGGTGGTAGCACGGGTCGAGCGGGATGCCCGCCGTGCCGCCGAAGATCGCGGCCTCCTCCTCGGTCTTCAGCACCTCGGCGCCGGTGAACAGGCCGCCGGACGGGATGCCGACCGCGATGAACGGCCCGTAGTCCGACCGGCCGGTGAAGGCCGTCGCCTTGAACGGCTGGCCCCGGTCGGCGAAGTACTTCTCGAAGTCCGCCTCGATCTGGTCGGATCCGGGAGGCCCGGCGGTGCCGTAGGCGTCGCCGTCACCGTCGTAGATGCCGAAGGTGTAGTTCGGCGAGGCGATCATGTCGAAGTTCAGGTAGAGAGCGATCTTGGCGCGCTCGGCCTCGGGGAGGTTGGCCACGTAGTGCTCGGATCCGAGCAGGCCGAACTCCTCGGCGCCCCAGAACGCGAACCGCATCTTGTTCTTCGGCTTGACCTTGGCCATCTGCAGCGCCACTTCCAGGACGCCGGCGCTGCCCGAGCCGTTGTCGTTGATGCCGGGGCCCTCCTGGACGCTGTCCAGGTGCGAGCCGAGCATGACGACCTTGTCGGGGTCGCCCTTCCTGCTCTCGGCGATGACGTTGTACGTGGTCCGGGTCTCGGAGATCGGGTCCCAGTTCATCGTGACGGACGTGCCCGCGGCCGCGAGCTCCTCGCCGACGGCGAAGCTGGTGAAGAACGACGGGATCGTGATGCCGGGGCCGCCGAGCACCGGGTTCAGGTCGATCTCGGTGCGGCCTTCCTGGCCCTCGTTGAACACGATCGCGCCGGTCGCGCCCGCGGCGATCGCGTTCTCCACCTTGACCCGGAAGTTGCAGGTGCCGCGCTGCATGAGCGCGATGTTGCCCGCGGTGAAGCCCGCGAAGTCGCTCGCCTCGCAGCCCGAGGTGGAGTTGTTGGGCGCGCCCGGCGGCAGGACCACGTCCACCGGCTGGACCTGGCCGCTCACGGAACCGGCCGGGGAGTCGCCCATGGCGATGTAGTCGCTGAAGAACCCGTAACGGTAGCTCTCCTCCTGCGGCGCGGTCCGCTTCAGGACCGGCGGCGTCCGGTAGCCCTCGAAGAGGAACTCGAACGGCTGGACCGTGACCTTGTAACCGGCCAGGCGCAGCAGCAGGGACACGTAGTCGCGGGAGAGGTCGTAGCCCCGGGTGCCGGAGACGCGGGTGCCGTCGTGCCGGTCGGCGATCGCCTGGAACACCCTCAGGTGGTTCTTGACGTTCTTGCCTGAGACAGCCTTCACGATCTTGCGTACGTTGTCGTGCTTGGGGTGGGCGTGAGCCGGTCCGGCGGCGGCGACCGTGGAGAGCGCCACTACGGAGGCGACCGCGCCGACCACGTATTTACGCAGGCGGGAACGCATGATTGCTCCTCGGAACAATGGGGGGGACCCGGGTCAAAAAAGCGCGCGTGACCCGAATTTATTGACAAATCAGGTCACTGGGGAAGATATCGGAAAGCATCTGTTGCATCACGGAGTCGGAACGGGCAAGCGGAATTTCCCGTTTGTCGGCTCGGCCCGCCCGGGCCCGCGGCATGGTCATAGGCTGGGCGGCATGTCTCCGAGAATCGCGACCGCGCAGCGCGTGGACCTGCCCGAACTGCTCGAATTTCTCCGGCCCCGGCACCACGGGCTGCTCTCCACGGCCCGCGCCGACGGACGGCCCCAGCTGTCACCCGTCACCTGCGGCGTCGACGGCGACGGGCGGATCGTGATCTCGACCTACCCGGAGCGGGCCAAGACACGCAACGCCCGCCGCGACCCCCGGGTGTCCATCTGCGTGCTCTCCGACGACTGGGACGGCCCGTACGTCCAGGTCGACGGGCGGGCCGAGGTGCTCGACCTGCCGGAGGCGCTGGAGGGCCTGGTCGAGTACTTCCGCTGCATCTCCGGCGAGCACCCCGACTGGGACGAATACCGCGAGGCCATGCGCCGCCAGGGCAAGTCGCTCATCCGCCTGCGCATCGAGCGCTGGGGACCGATCGCCACCGGCGGCTTCCCGCCCCGCCTGGCCGACTGACCTGGGCGTTCACCCTTGTGGTGAGCGGGTGACCGGGCGGAGACTGACAGAGACGACGGAGGGGGACCGTCATGATCGAAGTCAAGAGTCTCGACAAGCCGGACGAACGCCGCGACTTCCCGCAAGGCCACCTGGAAGTGCTGGAGATGACCGGCCTGAGCTTCGGCGTGGCCACCTTCGAGCCGGGATGGCGCTGGTCGGAGTCGGTCAAGCCGATCGCCGGCACCGACTCCTGCATGGTCCACCACAACGGCCTCGTGGTGCACGGCCGGCTGGCCATCAGGATGAACGACGGCACGGAGACGGAGGTCGGCCCCGGCGAGCTCTTCGTCTGCCCGCCCGGACACGACGCCTGGGTCGTCGGCGACGAGCAGGTGCTCGTCTACGACTTCGCGGGCGGCGCCGCCGACTACGCCAAGGCGAAGGGAGACTGAGGAACCCGCGCACGCGAGGCCCGCGGGCCTCGCGTGCTCATGCGTCTACGGCTGCCGGGTGACCAGGATGCCGTCGTCGTCGCTCCACAGCTCCGCGCCGGGGTGGAAGGTGACGCCGCCGAACGACACCGGCACGTCCCGCTCGCCCGCGCCGTCCTTGGCGCTCTTGCGCGGGTTGGAGCCCAGCGCCTTGACGCCCAGGTCCAGCTCGCGCAGCGCGGCCACGTCGCGCACCGCCCCGTTGACCACCACGCCGGCCCAGCCGCAGGCCACCGCCGACCCGGCGATCACGTCGCCCATCAGCGCCGTGTGCACCGACCCGCCGCCGTCGACCACCAGCACCCGCCCCTCACCGGGCTCCGCCAGGGCCGCTTTGACCAGGGCGTTGTCCTGGTGACAGCGCACGGTCGAGATCCGGCCGTGGAACGCGCGGCGGCCTCCGTACTGGCGCAGCTGCAGGTCGCACGAGTCGAGCTCGTCGCCTCGCTCGTCGAACAGATCGGCGGTGATGACGGTCATGAAGGCCCCTTCGGCGGTCCGGGACGGCGCCCCTGCTCGGCGTGATCGATTCACGTTACCGCCGGTCGGGCTGCGTCCGGCACCCGCCCGGCGGCCGGGCCGGGGCCGCGGTTTCGGGCCGGAGGCCGCGGGCAGTTCGCATCGGGTGACAAGACGACGCTTCTCCCTACGTGACAGTACGCCCGCCCTGCTCGCCCGCGGCTACGCCTGGCTGCCTGACCTGCGCCGGCAGGCCCGCGGGGACGTGGTGACCCGGGTGCTGGGCAACCGGGCCACCGGCCTGCGCGGGCCGGAGGCGGTGCGGTTCTTCTACGACGAGCGCCACGTGCTGCGCGACGGCGCGCTCCCGGAGGCGATCCAGGGCACCCTGGTCGGCAAGGGCGGCGTCCACTCGCTCGACGGCCCCGCCCACCGGGCGCGCAAGGGCCTGTTCCTGTCCGTGCTGGCCGACCCCGAGGCCATCGGCCGCCTGGTCCGGCACGTCGGCGACGCCTGGGACGAGACGGTCGCGACCTGGCCGGGGCGCGCGCCCGTGGTGCTCTTCGACGAGGCCGCCGAGATCATCGCCAGGGGCACGTGCCGCTGGGCGGGCGTGCCGGTGCCGGAGGCCGGCGTCAAGGCGGTCGCGGCCGACCTGGTGGCCATGGTCGACGGGTTCGGCACGCTCGGGCCGCGCCACTGGCGGGCCAGGAAGGCCCGCGGCCGCCGCGAGCGGTGGCTCGCCCGGCTCTTCGAGGACGCCCGCGCCGGCTCGGTCAACCTGCCCGCCGGGTCGCCCGCCGACCTGGTCGAGCGGCACCGCGACGCCGACGGGCAGCCGCTGCCGCCGGACGTCGCCGCGGTGGAGCTGATCAACTTCCTCCGCCCGATCGTCGCCGTCGCCTGGTACGTCGCCTTCGCCGGCCACGCGCTGCACCGCCGGCCGGAGACCAGGGAGCCGCTCAGGAACGGCGACCGGGCCTACGCCGAGGCGTTCGCGCAGGAGGTCAGGCGCTTCTACCCGTTCGCCCCGTTCGTCGGCGGCCGGGCCGCCACGGACCTGACGTGGCGCGGCCTCCGCATCCCCGAAGGCTCGCTCGTCCTGCTCGACCTGTACGGGCAGAACCACGACGCCAGGCTGTGGAAGGACCCGTACACCTTCGACCCGGGCCGGTTCACCGGCGCCACCGTCGGCCGCGACGACCTGGTGCCCCAGGGCGGCGGCGACCCGCACACCGGCCACCGGTGCCCCGGCGAGGCGGTGACCGTCGCGCTGCTGCAGGACCTGGCCGTGCGGCTGGCCCGGCTGGAGTATGTCGTGCCGCCGCAGGACCTGACGATCTCGCTGCGGCGCATCCCCGCCAGGCCGCGCAGCGGCGTCGTGATCGACGGCGTGCGCGTCGCCGCTCAGGCCAGGTCGACCACGACGGGCGCGTGATCCGACGGGCCCTTGCCCTTGCGGGCCTCGCGGTCCACGTACGCCGACGTCACCCGCTCGGCGACGCCCGCGGCCGCGTACACGAGGTCGATGCGCATCCCCAGGTTCTTGTGGAACATGCCCGCGCGGTAGTCCCAGTACGTGAACGGGTGCGGCCCCTTCATCGGCGTCGGCACCACGTCCCTGAGCCCGAGCGCGCGCAGCCCGGCCAGCGCCTCCCGCTCGGCCGGGGTGACGTGGGTGGAGTCGGCGAACACGGCCGGGTCCCACACGTCGGCGTCCGTGGGCGCCACGTTGAAGTCGCCGCACACCACCACCGCGTGCCCGGCCCGCAGCTCCGCCTGCACCGCCTCGCGGAAGGCGGCGAACCAGGCCAGCTTGTAGGCGTAATGGGGGGAGCCGAGTGCTCGCCCGTTCGGCGCGTAGATCGACCACATGCGCAGCCCGCCGCAGGTCGCGCCCACGGCGCGCGGCTCGGGCTCCGCCGTGACCGCGCCTCCCTCCGGGTCGAACCCCGGCTCGCCGGGGAACCCGGGCGACACCTCCTCCAGCCCGGCCCTGGACAGCAGCGCCACCCCGTTCCACCGGCCGTCGCCGTGCGCGGCCGTCGCGTACCCGAGCTCGGCCACCTCCCGCGCCGGGAAGGCCGCCGCCGAGCACTTCGTCTCCTGCAGGCAGACGACGTCCGGCTCCTTCTCGGCCAGCCAGTCGAGCAGCCGCGGCAGCCGGGCCTTGACCGAGTTCACGTTCCACGTCGCCAGGCGCATGGTCCCAGCTTGTCAGAGCATGACCGGCGCTTCGCATAATTGTGATGGCTCGCCACGCCGTGTCCTGCGCTGCCTTGATCGTGCGGATGCGCACCTCGTAGCTTGGTCCTGGGGTGATCGAACAAGTTCGGCCGGGGGGCCTCATGACAAAGATGCACAGCGGGGTGGTGTTGGCGGCGGCGAGCGCGGCGATGGCCGTCATGGCCGGAACCGCTCTTACGGCGACGGCGGCGAGCGCGGCGAAGGCGCGGCGCTGTCCGGTGGTCTTCGGCCACGGGGGCTATCCGGAGGGGCCGGACGCGAGCCGGAAGGACCGCATCCGCCAGGCCAACAATCCCAGCGCCGTCAAGGACATGCGGCGGGCGGGCGCCGACGGCGTCGAGGCCGACGTCCAGCTCACCAGGCACGGCACCAAGGCCGTCATGTGGCACAACACCACCACCAACGGCCTGACCGGCCCCCGGCGCGCGATCACCGACCTGTGGTGGAAGACCGGTCCTGACAACCTCAGGGACCGGCGGATCTCGCGCGGACCCTACAAGGGGGAGAGGGTCTACACGCTGCGCGAGTGGCTTGATCACGCCCGGGCGAGCAGGTCGTTCGTCCTCCTGGAGATCAAGTACCAGGCCAGGGAGATCCTCGCGAGCAGGCAGTACGGCGAGGCGGGGTGGAGGGAGATCTCCGGCCCGATCCGGGAGAGGCAGCACCGCCAGCCGATCATGGTCTATTCGACCGACCCGTGGATCCAGAGCGAGCTGGAGCGCCGCCATCCGGAGCTGATCAAGGGGCCGGAGGCGCGCTGGACCGACGGCGTCGCGTGGGACGAGCCGCCGCCCAGCTGGCGGGGCAACCAGACGCGCTGGCAGAGCATTCTCAAGCTCCGCCCGCTCAGCGTCATGACCAACTACCCGGGCGCCTACCGCCGCTGGGTGGCCGAGCGCTGCACCTGACGGCTACCGGGCCACGCTGAAGTCGTTCAGCTCCCGTACGGCACGGTCCATGTCGTCGGCGGTGCCGAGGTTCAGCAGCTTGGTGTAGAGGATGTCGCCCGCGGCGGCGCCGCGCCGGATCGCCAGCGCGCGGGCGGTCATCCGCGCCTGGATCTCCTTGACGATCACCCGCGGGTCGCCGCGCCAGCCGTACTCCGACAGGAACATCCGCAGCCGTCTGGGCCTGGCCTCGAACGCGGTGAAGCCCTCGGCGGCGGCCACGTGCCGCGAGTGCAGCGGCACCCAGCTCAGCGCCATCCAGGCCACGTCCGACTCCACCGAGACCGGGCCGGCGAAGTCCCAGTCGAAGAACCCGGTCAGGCGGCCGTCGTGCCAGGCGGCGTTGAAGGCGCTGGCGTCGTTGTGCGCGATGATCAGGCCGGGACGCCAGCGGCCGCCGCCCCGCCAGGCGGCGTCCGGCGGCGGCCGGAAGCTCGCCACGGCCTCGTGATAGTCGCGCAGCCACCAGGCCACCTGCCGCAGGGCGTCCTCGGTGCGGGTCCACTCCGGCCAGATCTGGCGGGTGCCCAGCGTCTCGCCTTCGAGGAAGGTCAGCACTTCTCTGCCCCGGTCGTCGACGCCGAGCACGCGGGGCGCCCCGGCGAAGCCGACGCGCTCCAGATGGCGCAGGAGGTCGTGGACGGCCGGGGTCCACGCTCTGACGGCCCTCCTGACCGTCGCGCCCATGCGGACCGCGCCCCCGTCGTTGCCTCCCTCGAGGCGAGTTTCCACCACTCACCCACCTGCCTCTGGGCTTGCAGGAACGCCTCAGCCCAGGCTCTCAACAGGCACGGCAATCTCCAAGATAGAGAACTGCCAACAAAGGGTCCGTGTCCACATGTGGACACGGAAAAAGGCCAGCTAAGGGGGTGTAAACGCTTATACGCCTATTTTTAGCACTTTACAAGATCTTGTCAGAGTACGGGGTCGGTGTTACCTCTTGCGGATGCGGGTCAAACCGCGCGTCCCGGGCACCACTGGAGGGAAACCGTGCCGACCAAACCCTGGTTACGCAGCACCGTGATCGCCGCCGCCACCGCGGCGTTAGTCCTGCCCCTCGCCACACCGGCCATGAGCGAGCAGGCCGCGTCCGCCGGCAACGACCCCGTGGTCCACGACTTCCAAGCCGAGGAACACGGCAAACCCGACGTCGACAACCGGCAGGGAACGGTCCCGCCACCGGTCGGGGCCAGAGCGCGGGCCGCCGCCCCCGAGGCCACCGTCCGCTGGAACGCTCTCGGCACCCCGGCCGTCATCACCGCCGCACAGCCGCTCGCCGAAGGCCTCGGCGCCGACCCCGAGCAGGCCGCGCGCGCGTACCTCAAGAACAACGAGGCGCTGTTCGGCCTGTCCGGCGAGGCAGTCGACGCGCTGGAGAAGGTCGCCGTCAACCCGATCGGCGACGGCCACGCAGTGCTGCTGCGCCAGCGGTTCGGCGACCTGCCCGCCGGGGTGGACGGCATGGTCGCCGTCGGCGTGCGCGACGGCGCCGTACGGCACGTCACCTCGACGCTGTCCCGCGAGAGCGCCGCGCCGTCCGCCGCCACGCTGAGCGAGCAGCAGGCGCTGGAGATCGCGGCCAGGGACGGCGCGATCGACCTGGCCACCGCCGTCACCAAGCGGGTCACCAAGGTCGCCGTCCCGGCGCCCGACGGCGTGCACAGCGCGTACGAGGTGGTCCTGATCGGCGGCGCCGAGGGCGCGGCGGCCGCGTACACCACGCACGTGGACGCGGTCAGCGGCCAGATCCTGGTCCGCGAGAACCTCGTCGACCACCACCAGGACCCGGACAACCCCAAGTGGGACGTCTTCCCGGCCAACCCGCCGGGGAACTACTCCTCCCGCGACACCCGCGAGACCTGGTGCCACGAGGGCGAGCGCGGCTGCGACTACGTCCCCGGCGGCGACCCGGCGACGGGCCTGGCCTGGGACGTGGACCACAGCACCGGCCAGCCCACCTTCACCAGCATCGGCAACGCCGCCCGCACGTACGAGAACCGCGCCAGCGGCGATCCGTTCACGGTCGGCACCCGCAGCAACGTGCTCACGCCGAGCCGGAACTACCAGTACCCGTGGCGCAACACCTGGTTCGAGGCCAAGTGCAACCCGGCCGTGTTCGACCAGCCGGGCGAGGCCGACCTCGAAGCCGCCATCGCCAACCTGCACGTCAAGCACAACCGCATGCACGACTGGTCCTACCGGCTCGGCTTCACCGAGACCGCGTGGAACATGCAGCAGGACAACGGCGACCGCGGCGGCCTCGGCGGCGACCCCGAGCAGGGCAACGCCCAGGCCGGCGCCCGCGACCTGACCGTGCGCGACAACGCCAACCAGATCACCGGCCCGGACGGGGTCGCGCCGATCACCAACATGTACCTGTGGCAGCCGATCGCCGGTGCGTTCTACGCGCCGTGCGTCGACGGTGACTACGACATGTCGGTCATCGGGCACGAATACAGCCACGCGATCTCCGGCCGCATGATCGGCGGCCCGAACGCCGGCTGGAGCGGCGCGCAGCCCGGCGCCATGAACGAGAGCACCTCCGACCTGTTCGCCATGGAGTACCTGTTCGAGTACGGGTTCCGCCCCGCGGGCGACACCCCGTACGTGACCGGCGGGTACGTCACCGGCGACAAGTCGCGCGGCATCCGCAACTACGACATGTCCAAGTCGCCGCTCAACTACAGCGACATCGCGTACGACCTGGTCGGCCAGCAGGTGCACGCCGACGGCGAGATCTGGAGCGCCACCCAGTTCGACGTGCGGGCGGCGTTCGTCAAGAGGTACGGCGACGGCACCGCCAAGCAGCAGCGGGAGTGCGCCGACGGCAAGCGGCCGGTGGACAAGTGCCCCGGCAACCGGCGCTGGGCGCAGCTCTCGTTCGACGCGCTGCTGCTCATGGCCTCCGGCGCGGTCAGCTATGTCGACCACCGCGACGCGCTGCTCGCCGCCGACCAGATCCGGTTCGGCGGCCGGAACCAGGACATCATGTGGCGCGCGTTCGCCGAGCACGGCCTGGGCGAGGGCGCGGCCAGCGCCGGGCAGAACGACCCCGATCCGACGCCGAGCTTCGCCGACCCCGTGGGCCGCAACGGCTCGCTGCGGATGAAGCCGCTGGGCGAGGCCAAGGACGCGGCGCTGCGGCTGTACGTGGGCGACTACGAGGGCCGCGTGGTGCCGGTCGCCGACACCGACCCGGCCACCGAGCTGGGCGACACCGTCGAGATGACGCCCGGCGTGTACGACCTCCTGGTCACCGGCGACGGCTTCGGGCACACGAGGCTCAAGGGCCTGGTCGTCCCCGGCGTCACCCTGCCGCTCCCGCTGGTCCTGACCCGCAACCACGCCTCCGGCGCGGCCGGCGCCACGGCCGCGGGCGACGGCGTCAACCACGCCAGGCTCATCGACGAGACCGAGGCCACGAACTGGGCCTCGCTCACCGGCGCCCCCGCCGGCAAGTCGGTCACGGTGGACCTGGCGGGCGACAAGCCGGTCAAGATCCGCCGGGTCCAGGTGAGCGCCATGCTCAGGCCCAACGTCAACGACCCGGCCGACCCCGGCGGGCAGAACCGCTTCTCCGCCCTGCGCTCGTTCGAGGTGCTGGCCTGCGCAAAGAACTGCGCCGACGCGGCGAACTTCAAGAAGGTCTACACCAGCCGGTCCGACGCGTTCGACACGTCGCTGCCCCGGCCCCGCGGAGCCGACCTGCTCATCAAGTCGTTCCGGGTGCCCGCCACCGACGCCACCCACCTGATGTTCCGCGCGCTGACCACCCAGTGCACGGGCAACCCGCTCTACGCGGGAGAGCAGGACCTGGACCCCAACTCGGCGACTGACTGCGGGACGGCCAGCCCGGCCCGCGACCAGGTCAGGGCCGCCGAGTTCCAGGCGTTCTCGCACTGATCACCGGCCCCCGCGGTCCGCGTCCGTCCGGGCGCGGGCCGCGAGCCGGGCCGGCTGATCGGCCGGTGACGGTTCGGCATGGATTGTGCGTCGCTCTCATCACGAAGTCTTGTGCTCGGGGAGATCGGATCGTTATCTACGCTGGTCGCACTACACCCCGTGGAGGCTCCGTGCGCTTACCCGCCGCCATCGTGGCCGTCGCCGTGTCCGCCGCGCTCCTCACCCCAGGAGTGGCCGCCGCCGATCCCGTCCAGCAGTCCTCACCACCGTCCCGGGACTTCGGCAACGGGCCGGAGCGCAACGAGGAGGCCGCCGGGCTCGGCGAAGGGGTCGCCGCGCTGCGCTCCGGCCGGCCCGGAGAGTCCGCCCAGCCCGACTTCCGCCGTCCCGCCCACGACCGGGGCTACCCCCGGCAGACCAAGCTGCCGGTGCCCGCCGAGAACCCCGCCGACGCCGCCATCAAGCTCGGCCTCACCCCGTACCACGGGATCGCCGCCAAGCTGAACGACCTGCAGCGGCGGAGCGACCGGGTGAGCGCGGAGATCACCGGCCGCAGCCACAACGGCCACGACCTCTACCTCGTGACCGTCACCGCGCCCGAGAGCCGCGGCGAGACGCGCGAGCAGGACCGGATCCGCGACCGCATCGAGAACGACCCCGCCAAGGCGGCCCGCGACCGGAACCTCGCCAAGAAGTACAAGGCGCCCATCTTCTTCAACGGCAACATCCACGGCAACGAGTGGGAGGGCACCGACGCCGCGCTGCGGGTCATCGAGGAACTCGCCACCAGCACCGACCCGGCGACCGCCGCCCTGCTCAAGCGGACCCGGCTGTACTTCAACGTGACGGCCAACCCCGACGGCCGGATCGCCGGCACCCGGCAGAACGGCGCCGGGTTCGACCTGAACCGCGACTTCATCACGGCCTCCCAGCCGGAGGTCAGGGCGATGCGGCAAATCATGATCGACACGCAGCCGGTGGCCATGCTCGACCTGCACGGGTACGTCAACGGCACGCTCGTCGAGCCCACCACGCCACCGCACGGCGCGAACTACGAGTACGACCTGTTCATCACCAACGCCTACCCCAACGGCCTCGGCATCGAAGCCGCCATCCTCGCGCTCGGCTACACGCCGGAGAAGGACGGGGTGTTCCCGCCGCAGATCCCGTTCCGGGACTCCGACGAGGGCTGGGACGACTGGCCGCCGATCTTCACCCCGCAGTACGCGCCGTTCCAGGGCGCGGTCGCCACGCACACCATCGAGTTCCCGATGCGGGTGAACGGCGCCGAGTACACCAACCTGCCCGTCGAGGAGCTGCGCCGCCGCTCGGCCATCAACGTCGACATCGCCGCCGCGGCCGTCCGGGCCACCTACGGCTTCGTCGACTCCCGGCACGACCGCGTCATCGCCGACCAGATAGAGGTGTTCAGGCGCGGTACGGCGGGCGAACCGGCCAAGGAGGTGCCGCTGGGCATCGTGCCCGGGTTCGGCCCCGAGGACGTCTACACCACCACCTACCCGCGCGCGTACGTCATCCCGGCCGGAGACGGGCAGCGCTCGGCCACCGCGGCGGCCCGCTTGGTGGACCACCTGGTCGCCAACGACGTCCGGGTCGAGCGGGCGAAACTGCCGTTCCGGGCCGGCGGGAAGCTCTACCCGGCCGGCTCGTACGTGGTCGACATGCGCCAGCCCAAGCGGGGACTGGCGAACGTGATGCTGGAACCCGGGGCGGACATCTCCCCGCGGGTGGATGCCATGTATGACATCTCCGGCTGGAGCCACGCGCTGATCTGGGGCGCCACCGTGGACACCGTCACCTCCGGCTCGCTGCACGTGCTCGGCGTGCCGGTCGGCGCGGCCGCGCCCACCGGGTCCGTGCCCAAGGGCCGTGGCCCGCTGGCGCTCGCCGTGCGCGACGCCAAGGAGGTGCGGGCCGTGAACGACCTGCTCTCCCAGGGGGTCGCGCTGGTCTGGGCGGACGGCGCCGCGATCGTCCCCGACGCCGCCCGGGCCGCCGCCAGGACCGTGGCCGACCGGTACGGCGTGGCCTTCACCAAGGCCCGCTCGGCCGACGGCGTCCCGCTGGCCCCGGTCCGCGTCGCCGCCGCGGTCGCCGCCGACGAGCTGTTCACGCTGCGCGAGCTGGGCTTCGACGTCACCCCGGTCTCCACCGCCGTGCTCAACGCCGGTTACGACTGGAGCGGCACCGACGTGCTGATGGTCTCCAGCGGGCTCAGCTACACCGCGCTCAACGCCGAGGCCAGGGCCGCGCTCGACGCGTTCCTGGCCACCGGCGGCGTGGTCACCCGCGGCGGCACCGGCGCGACGTTCAACGCCGCCGCCGGACTGCTCACGGCCACCGCCGTGGCCGGGCGGAGCGACGCGAACGGCGTCGTCCGGGTGACGAACGGCACCGGGCAGGTGGCCGGCGACGCGCCGCCTCACTCGTTCGTGTACTCGCCGCGCTGGTTCACCGGCCTCGGGCCCGAGGTCACGGTCGAGCAGTCGTACGCGAACGACGGCCCGCTCGTGTCCGGCCACTGGCGCGCCAACGCGAACGGCACCGGCGGCCCCGAGGCGGCCAGAGGCCAGGCCGCCGTGGTGAGCGGCCGGGACGAGCGGGGCGCGGCCGTGGTGCTCTTCGGCACCGAGCCGCTGTTCCGCAACCACCCGAAGGGCCTGTTCCCGCAGGTCGCACGGGCGCTCTTCTGGTCGGCCGCGGTCACCGGCAGCACGGTGACCACGCGCTAGCCGACCTGGCCGGCGGCCCCGCGCGGGCCGCCGGCCATGGCCGATCCCCGTGCAGGGCGGTCACGGAGGGGCTGGCATAGGATGGAGCGATGTTCTGCAGCGTCAGGGACGGCCTCGCGCCGGAGAGAGACGGATGAGGCTCACACTCGGCTCCCGGACGTTCGGCGAGGCGCCGCTGCTGATGGCGATCGTCAACCGCACCCCCGACTCCTTCTACGACCGCGGCGCCACCTTCGCCCGCGAGGAGGCGCTGCGCCGGGTCGACCAGGTGGTGGCCGAAGGCGCCGACATCGTCGACATCGGCGGCGTGAAGGCCGCGCCCGGCGGCGAGGTGGACGTCCGCGAGGAGATCGAGCGCACCGCCCCGTTCGTGGCCGAGGTCCGCGAGCGCCACCCCGACCTGGTGATCAGCGTCGACACCTGGCGTCACGAGGTGGGCCGCGAGGTGTGCATGGCCGGGGCCGACCTGCTCAACGACGCCTGGGGCGGGGCCGATCCCAAGCTCGCCGAGGTGGCCGCCGAGTTCGGCGCGGGGCTGGTGTGCGCCCACACCGGCGGGGTCGAGCCGCGCACCCGGCCGCACCGGGTGGAGTACGCGGACGTGATGGCCGACGTGATCGAGCGGACCGTGGCGCTGGCCGAGCGGGCGGTGGCGGCCGGGGTGCCGCGCGAACGCGTCCTCATCGACCCGGCCCACGACTTCGGCAAGAACACCTGGCACTCCCTGGAGGTGACCCGGCGGGTCGGCGAGATGGTGGCCACCGGCTGGCCGGTGCTGGTGTCGCTGTCCAACAAGGATTTCGTGGGCGAGTCGCTCGGGCTGCCCGTGGGCGAGCGGCTGATGGGCACGCTCGCCGTGACGGCGCTCTGCGCCTGGCAGGGGGCGCTGGTGTTCCGCGCGCACAACGTGCCCGAGACGCGGCAGGTGCTCGACATGGTCGCGGTGACCCGCGGCGTCCGGCCGCCGGCGCGTGTCGTCCGGGGGCTGGCATGATCGTCGCGGCGGCGACCGTTCCCGGCGCGCCGCTGCTGCTGCCCGGCGTCACCGGCGGGCCCGTCCAGGAGGCCGAGAAGGCCCGCGAGGCGATGGCCGCGGCGGTGACCGTGCTCCTCGACCACGACGCCGAGGAGATCGTCGTCCTCGGCGCCGCCCCCACCACCCGCCCCTTCCCCCTGCACACCCCCGGCCCCGAATCCCGCCTGGCTCCCACCTCGGGGCTTGAGGGCCGCCTCACCCCCGGCCCCGGATCGCGCGTGGCGCCCAGTTCGGGGGTGGGCGGACGGCTCGCCCCCGACTCCGCATCGCGCGTGGCGCCCACCTCCGGCCCCGAATCCGGCGTCGCCCCCGCTCCGGGGGGTCGTGCTGCTGGGGAGGTGCCGGGGGACATCCTGCCTGTGTCGCTGGCCGTCGGGCGTTCGCTGCTGGAGGGGTGTCCGGTGCCGTGGACGTTGCGGGGGGTCGCCCGTGACGCGTCCGCCGACGCGTGCCGGGAGCTCGGGCGCGAGCTGGCCGCGGGCGGGCGGCCGACCGGGTTGCTCGTCGTGGCCGACGGCAGCGCCCGGCGCGGGGAGAAGGCCCCCGGCCACGTGGACCCGCGAGCCATCGAGCTGGACGCGCGGATCGGGGCCGCGCTCGCGGCGGCCGACGCCGGGGCGCTGCTGCGCCTGGACGCCGCCGCCTGCGAGCGAGCCCTGGCCGCCGGACGGGCGGCCTGGCAGGTCATGGCCGCCGCCTGCGAAGACCGGCCGTGGCGGTCACGGGTCCTGTACGAGGAGGACCCGTTCGGCGTCGCCTACTGGGTCGTCACCTGGTCCTGACCCCGGCGGGGCCGGTCAGCGGGCGGCCGCGTGCCCGGCCGCCGACTCCCAGGTGCGCAGGTACGACTCCGCGCCGGCGGCCATGTCCTGGACGATCTCCGGGCCGGCGATGAGCCGCATGTCCTCGATCCAGTCGGGCACCAGGCCGTAGTTCGCGACGCCGTCCTGGTTGACGTCCCACACCCGCTCGCCGGTGCGCTGCCGGTCCAGCGTGACGCCGTCGAAGGTGGTGAACGGGTAGGTGACCGGGTTGGCCGCGTTGCCGGCCCGGGGCGCGGGGAGGCGGCCCATGCCGTTGACGTCCAGCCCGTACCCGTATCCGGACACCTGGTGGGCCTGCCTGCTGGGCTCGGTGCGCCGCCACTCGTCCACGAAGTGCTCGGCGTCGTGGCCGTACTGGGTGACCATGCCGCCGAGTGCGTAGATGCGGTCCAGGTAGAGCGGGTCGGTCCAGCTGTGGGAGGAGATGACGCCCGGGTAGCCGGCGGCTTCGAGCAGGTCGAGCGTGCGGTCGGCGGCCTTGACGCTCATGTGGTCCAGCTCGATCATCATGCCGCGCCGCATCATGCCCTCGACCATGTACTGGCCGAGCGAGGTCAGGCCACGGGTGTTGCAGTGCGGGGCCCGGGGATAGGCGGGCAGCGAGATGCCCGGCGGCAGCAGGCGGGCGATCTGGTCGGGCAGCACGCCCGCGGGCTCGATGGTGTTGTCGTGCTCGGCCGTCGTGCAGGTGCGGGCCTGCCAGAAGGAGCCGGTGCTGAGCAGGTTGCCGACGTTCACGATCGCGCCCTGGGTGCCGGAGTCGAAGCGCACCCCGCACAGCGCGTTGTCGTACTTGTGGCAGACGAACATGCTGCGCACGCCCAGCGCGTGCATCTCGTCCAGGCCGCGGTCGATCTGGGCCCGGGTGCACCGGGAGATGCCGAGGATCTGGCGGCAGCCGAACGGCTCGGACGTCTCCACGCCGAGCACCACGGCCAGCTTGCCGGCCTCGACGACCTGCCGCGCTTCGGCGGCGTCGTCGACGATCCGGAACCAGCCCCGGCCGGGGCCGCCGTTCTCGGCGTCGATGTGGGCCTGCAGCTCGCGGGCGCGCTGGGCCTGCAGCCTGATGGAGTCCATCTCGTCGCAGCCGTGCCGCCGCAGCGGGTAGATGGCGCACAGTTGGCGGTTGGCGACCAGGTGGTTGACCAGCACCCGCAGGCCGCCGCGCCAGGCCCGCTCCACCCAGGTGTAGTAGGCCTGCTGGTGGGTCAGCGAGTCGTGGGCCGGCCAGTCGCGGAACGTGGGCCAGCCGACCGGGTCGTGCCGGCCGGTGGGCGAGCCGGTGCGGGTGAAGTTCTCGTACCAGGCCAGCTCGCCGTTCGGATAGTGGTCGGGGCAGTCGCGCAGCGCCTTGGCGATGCCGTCGGGATCGAACGGCTTGCCGCACATCAGCATGCCGCCGAACGCCTCGTACGAGAACAGATGGCTGTGGGCGTCGACCAGCCCGCGCACCTCGGCGGCCGACGTGGTGGCCGAGGCGCCGGCTGAGGCGGTGGCTGGGGTGGCGGTGGCGGGTGCGGCGCTCTGCGCGACCAGGGCGCCGGCCAGGAGGGCGAGGGCGGAGGCGGCGCGGGCTAAGGTGCGGAGGCTCTTCACGGATACCTCACAAGTCGGGGGGTGCCCCCAGCATCCGCCGCTCGCTCAGACCCGGCAAGACCCAAACATGAGCTGCTCTCATCAACTCTCCGCCGTACAGGATCAGGCGACCGTGCCGTACGCGGGCCCGCCCGTCCAGGCGTAGGTCAGGAAGGCCACGCCCGCGTCGGTGGTGGTGGCGCTGGTCAGCCGCAGCCCCGCGGGCACGGTGCCCTCCGCGAACAGCCGCTTGCCCGTACCGAGGACCACGGGGAAGACCAGCAGGCGGTACTCGTCGACCAGCTCGGCCTGCTGCAACGAGCGGATGAGGCCGGAGCTGCCCTGGGTGATGATCACGCCGTCGGTGCGCCGCTTGAGGTCGTCGACCGTCTTGGCGGCGTCGCCGGTCAGCACCTCGGTGTTGCGCCAGGAGGCCGTCATCGGCGACCGGGTGGCGACGTACTTCGGCATGCTGTTGATCTTCGCGCCGCCGTCCTCGTCGGACACGTCCGGCCAGTACGAGGAGAGGATGTCGTACGACCTGCGGCCCAGCAGCATGCCGTCGGCGCGCTCGAGCTCCTCGCCCATGATGCGGTTGAACCCCTCGTCCACGTGCGGGGGCAGCCAGCCGCTGTGCGGGAAGCCGTTGTCGTCGTCCTCGCCGGGCCCGCCGGGAGCCTGCATGACACCGTCCAGCGACACGAAAGCGGTCACCGCAAGCTTGCTCGCCATTGTCGGCTCCTTCTCGAAAGGGAGGCGGGCCCGTCCGGCCCGCTCTCTGTGTTCCCAGCTTGGCGGACCTCTCTTACGGGACTCTTCAGGTTTACTTCAGCGGGCCGGCCCCGCGGCGAAAGCGGGACCGGCCCGAGCGGTCATCGGGGCGCCGGCGTGCCGGGCGCCGGGGCGTAGCCCGCGGCGCGGGCGCTGAACGTGCCCCGTCCCTGCGAACGGCTCCGCAGGTGGGTGGCGTAGCCGAACACCTCGGCCAGCGGCACCGTGGCGGTGATCACCACCGCGTCCGGCCGCGCCGCCATGCCCGTGATTTTGCCGCGCCGGGCGGCCAGGTCGCCCAGCACGCCGCCCGCGGCGTCTTCCGGCACCGTGACCGTGACCTCGGCCACCGGCTCCAGCAGCGCCATCGCACAGGCGCCCAGCGCCGCACGCAGGCCGAACCGGCCCGCCGCGCGGAAGGCGAGCTCCGAGGAGTCCCGCACGTGCGTCGCGCCGTCGGTCAGCGTGACGCGCAGCCCGGTCACCGGATGGCCGCCGATCGGGCCCTCGGCCAGGGCGTCGCGGCAGCCCTCCGCCACCGCGCGCACGTACTCGCGCGGCACCCGGCCGCCGGTCACCGTCGAGGCGAACGCGAACCCGGTGCCCTCCGCCGGCTCGACGTCGAGCACCACATGCGCGAACTGCCCCGCCCCGCCGTCCTGCTTGACGTGCCGGTACGGGACGCCGGACACGCCGCGCACGACGGTCTCGCGCAGCGCCACCCGCGGGCTGCCGACGGCGACCGTCAGCCCCTGCTCCCGGCGTACCCGTTCCACCGCCACCTCCAGGTGCAGCTCGCCCAGCCCGGACAGCAGCGTCTGCCCGGTCTCGGGGTCGGTGCGCACGGTCAGCGACGGATCCTCGTCGGCCAGCCGCGCCAGGGCCGCCGCCAGCCGGCCGGCGTCGGTGCTCCGGCGCGGCTCGACGGCCACGGACACCACCGGCTCGGCCGTCGAGGGCGGTTCGAGCAGCAGCGGCGACTCCGGCGCGCAGAGCGTCGCGCCGGGGCGCGCCGCCTTGGGCCCGGACACCGCGACGATGTCCCCGGCCACCGCCCGGTCCACCTCGGTGTGCCGGTCGGCCTGCACCCGCAGGATGCGGGCGACCCGCTCGGTGCGCCCCGCGCCCGCGTCCAGCACGGTGTCACCCTTGCGCAGCGTGCCCGCGTACAGGCGCAGGAACGTCAGCCGGCCGGTCGCGGTGGAGCTGACCTTGAAGGCCAGCGCCGCGAGCGGCGCCGCCGGGTCGGCGGCGCGCTCCCCGCGCACCGGCGGCACGTCCAGCGGCGAGGGCAGGTACCCGACGACCGCGTCCAGCAGCGGCTCGACGCCCCGGTTGCGGTACGCGGAGCCGCACAGCACCACGACGCCGTCACCGGAACGGGTGAGGTCGCGCAGCGCCGCCGCGAGCGTGCCCGCGGAGATCTCCGGCTCGGCGCAGAACTCCTCCAGCGCGCCCGGGTGCAGCTCGGCCACCGTCTCCTCCAGCAGCCTGCGCCGCCGCCGCGCCTCGGCCAGCAGGCCGTCCGGCACCGGCCCCTCGCCGGGGGTGTCGCCGTCCCAGGTCAGCGCCCGCATGCGGAGCAGGTCGACGACGCCGGTGAAGGCGTGCTCACGGCCGATCGGCAGCTGCGCGACCAGCGGCGTCACGCGCAGCCGGTCGCGGATCGAGGCGACGGCCGTGTCCAGGTCGGCGCCCGCCCGGTCCAGTTTGTTGACGAACGCGACGCGCGGCACGCCGTGGGCGGTGGCCCGCCGCCACACCGACTCGCTCTGCGGCTCGACGCCCGCGACCCCGTCGAACACGGCGACGGCGCCGTCGAGCACCCGCAGCGAGCGCTCCACCTCGTCGGAGAAGTCGACGTGGCCGGGAGTGTCGATGAGGTTGATGCGGTGTCCCGCCCAGGCGCAGCTCACGGCCGCGGCGAAGATCGTGATGCCGCGGTCGCGCTCCTGGGCGTCGAAGTCGGTGACGGTCGTCCCGTGGTGCACCTCGCCGCGCCGGTGCGTGGCTCCGGTGGCGTACAGGACGCGTTCGGTCAGGGTGGTCTTGCCGGCGTCGACGTGGGCGAGGATGCCCAGGTTGCGGATGACGGCCGGTGTTTCGACGGTGTGACGGCGCACAGTCCATGACCCTTCTCATGGGTGGGAAGCGGACAGCGCGATGAGCCGGACGACCACCCGGGATCCGGGGCAGGGCACGACGGCCCGCCCGCTCAGCGGTGGATCAGGGATGCGTCACGGCGTCCGGTGACGGCCGCGCAGCCGGCACCGGGCCGCCGGAGACACCAGGATCACCTCGTACCGCGACGGAGGGACGACGGCGGCGGTGCTGTGGTGGCGCACGGCCGGCTCCCCTCACCCGTCGGAGCGCGCCACTGCGGCGCGCGGTACGGCGGCGAGTCTAGTGATCGGGCGGGCGATCGCGGAAGCGATTTTTCCGACGCTAGGGTGCTGCGGTGTCCATCCGGTTGATCGGCGCCAATCCGTGCGTCACCCTGTCCGCCGCCGGTGAGCGGGTCGCCTTCGCCTCCGTGTGGCGGGTCGACTGGTCCGAGCGGGGCGGCGGGCCGGCGCTCGTCCTCTGGCACGCGGGCGTGACCCGGGTCCTCGCCCCCGACCCCGGGCTGGGGCGGTGGCTGGCCGGCGGCTTCACCCGCCACTTCCCGGAGGTGCGCGGCCTGCCGTGGCCGGCGCCCGAGGTCACCCGGACGCCGGTGGAGCTGGAGCTCGACCTGGAGGCGGGGCTGCGGGCGGCCGCGGCCGACGTGGTCGTCGAGATCCCCGGGCCGCCGCGCGAGCGCCGCGCCGTCCGCATCGAGGGCTTCGACCTCGGGGGCGAGCCGCACCTGCTCACGAACGTCTACATGCCGTGCGCCACCGGCTCGATCACGATCGGCGGCACCCCGGTCGCGGCCGACACGGCGGAGGCGTTCCTCGCCGACGCGGAGGTGTGGAACCGGGTCTGACCAGGGGGCGCCGGCGGCTCAGCCGGACGACCTGAGGCGCCGGGGGCTCAGCCGGACGACCTGAGGCGCCGGGGGCTCAGCCGGACGACCTGAGGCGCCTGGGGCTCAGCCGGACGTCCAGGGCGGGCCGTCGAGGCGGTCGCCGTCGCGGAGCGCCGTGAACAGCCTCTCCCACAGCGGCATCACCACCTCGGGCGAGTAGCTCCTGGCGGTCTCCGCCGCGGCGGTGCCCAGCCGCCGCCGCGCGTCCAGGTCGTCCATGAGCCGCGACAGCTCGGCGCCCAGCGCGTCCGGGTCGCGCGGCGGCACCAGCACCCCGTCGACGCCGTGCGTCAGCACGTCCGCCGGGCCCGTCGGGCAGTCGAAGGCCACCACGGGCAGCGCGTGCCCCATCGCCTCGATCATGGCCATCGGCAGGCCCTCGATGCGCGAGCTGAGCGCGTAGATCGACGCGGCGGCCATCTCCTCGTGGATCGTCTCGGTCCGGCCCATCAGCCGGAACCGGTCCGTCAAGCCCGCCTCCTGGATGCGTTCCCGGAGCTTGTCCTCCGACGGGCCGGTGCCGAAGACCCGCACCTCCCACTCCGGGTGCCGGTCGGCGATCGAGGCGTACGCGTCGACGAGGAAGTCGAAGCCCTTCTGCCGCACCAGCCGGCCGACCGCGATGATCACGGGCGCGGTGTGGTCGGAGGGCTCGCGCCCGGCCATCGGGATGCCGTTCGGGATGCGGACGACGGGAGTGTCCGGCAGCGCGGTCATGAACTCCGCCCGGCTGGTCTCGGTCAGCACCACCACCGCGTCGAAGCGGCCGTAGTGGCGGGCGATCTGCTGGCGCACGGGCTTGCGGTACGAGCCCAGGTTCATGTGGTCCTGCGCCACCCGGATCACGCCGGAGGTGGCGCGGCGGGCGGAGATGAGGTTGAGCGCCGGGCGCGTGGTCACCAGGATGCCGTCCTCCAGCGGGGCGACGTACTCGATGACCGCGCGCTCCACGCGCTCGGTGAAGTAGTTGGCGGCGAACTCGCCCGCGGGCACGATCTTGCCCCGGGCCCTGCGCCACACCTTGCGGACCAGCGAGTCCTCCTCGACCGCCGACCGCTGGTCGACCAGCGCCCACACCTTCACCCGCGGGTCGATGGCGAACTGCGGTTTGGTCCGGCGGCGGACCACGCTGACGATCTCCACGTCGTGACCCGCCGCCGCCATCGCGTTCGCCTGGTTGACCACGGTGCGGATGGTCCCGCCCATGCCGTAGGCGTGCAACAGCATGTACCGGATCTTCATGTCTTGCGTCTCCGAGGCATGTCTCAGCCGGGCGGCGTTCCGGGGCCGACCCGTTCTGCGGATCGAGGCTAACGGCTCTGGCTGGGAGTTCACTGGCAATCCAGGCCGCGCGCCGCGGCGCGCTCAGAGACGGATCGAACGGCGCAACAGGGCCCACGAGTGCCGGGCCACGGCCGGTCTGCTCTCCGCCGGGGCCCTGATCAGCACCCCGGCCAGCATGCCCACGACGAGCAGCAGGTCGTCGGGGGTGACGTCGGCCCGTACGGTGCCGTCGCGCCGCGCCTGCTCCAGGCGTCCGGCCAGCAGCCGGGTCACCCGGACGCCCACCGCGGCCATGCGCGGGTCGGCCGAGGTCACCATGTCGAGGAACGCGGCGCACGCGACGGTCTGCTCGATGATGCGCTCGAACAGGTCGTCGAGCGTGGTCTCGCGCTCGGCGGCGAGCGCCTCCAGCTCGCTGACGTTGCCCTCGAACACGGCCATCGCCAGGCTGGCCCGGTCGGGGAAATGGCGGTAGAGGCTGCCCTGGCCGACGCCGGCCCGCCGGGCGACCGCGCTGAGCGGGGCGTCGAACCCCGCGGTCGAGAACAGCTCCCGGGCCGCCGTGACGAGTGCCGCCCTGTTCGCGGCCGCCGCGCTGGGCCCTCTGTTGGCTTTCCGTACGTGCGCCACGGCAGCAACCGTAGCCACCGGACAGTAATGTCCGGCGACTTGCGGCGAAATGTCCAACACCTGACACCCAGGCCCGGATACGGATGCGGTCGAACGGGGGTCAGGTGGAAGGGGCGGAGGAGCGCGGGGAGCCGAGGGTGCGGGAGAGGGCGCGGGCGGTGGCGTGCAGGGCGGGGGCGAGAGCGCGGGGTTCGGCGCCGGAGGCGGGGACGATGACCGACAGCGCGGCCACCACCCGGTCGTCGGCGCCGCGGACGGGCGCGGCCACGCTGAGCAGCGGCCCCGGCTCGGACCGTTCGATCACCGCCAGGCCCGTCCGGCGGACCTGAGCCAGCGTGCGGCGGAGCGCGGAAGGGGAGACCGGGCGCCCCTCCGGCTCGTGCACCAGCGGCTCCGCCAGCACCCGGTCCTGGAACCCGGGCCCGGCGTGGGCCAGCAGCACCAGCCCGACCCCGGTCGAGTGGAGCGGCAGCCGCCCGCCCACCCGGTAGAGCACGTCCACGGCGTCCCTGGCGGACAGCCGCTCCACCAGCAGGGCCTCCGCCCCGTCGAGCACCGCCAGCAGCACATGCTGGTGCGTCGCCTCGTACAGGTCCTCCATGTACGGCAGCGCCGCCTCACGCAGTCCGTGGCCGCGCGGCGCGAGCGAGGCGATCTCCCACAGCCGCAGCCCGATCACGTACCGCCCGTCGCCGTCGCGCTCCAGCGCCCCCCAGTGCAGCAGGCGGCGGGCCAGCCGCAGCGCCGTGCTCGGCGGCGTGCCGGTGGCGCGGCTCAGCTCGGCCAGCGTCATCGCCCGGCGGGTCGCGGAGAAGGCGGCGAGCAGCGCGAAGGCCCGGTCGACCACGGGGGAGCCGTGCGGCGGCCGGTGCCCGCGGCGAACGTCGGTCACCCGTGCAGTGTGCCATTGAATGAAATCCTCCCTGGTGCGCGTCACGGCTCACGCCCTAGGGTTTGCCGATCAAGACAGTTGTGGAGGCGACCATGACCGCGAACCCCGGATCCGAACGGCTCGACGCCCTGCTCGCGCAGGTCCTCGACTCCGTCGGCGGCCCGGACCCGCGGGTCCGCGAGCTGGTCGGCGGCCTGGTGACGCACCTGCACGCGTTCGTCCGCGAGACCAGGCCCACCGAGGCCGAATGGCTGCGCGCCGTCGACTTCCTGGTCCGCGTCGGGCACACCTGCACCGACACCCGCAACGAGTTCATCCTGCTGTCCGACATGCTGGGCGTCACCTCGGCCGTCGACGAGGTCAACCACACCGGCCCGGCGACCATGACGCCCAGCTCGGTCGAGGGACCCTTCCACTCGCCCGCGCCGGTCCGGCCCATGGGCGCCTGGATCGCCGAAGGGCCCGAGCGGGAGCGCGGCGAGCCGGCCGTCGTGCACGGCCGCGTCACCGACTGCGACGGCGTCCCGGTCGCCGGCGCGGTGCTCGACGTCTGGCAGGCGAACGACACCGGCCTGTACGACAGCCAGGACGCCGAACAGCCCGACGGCAACCTGCGCGCCCTGCTCACCACCGGCGACGACGGCGCCTACTGGTTCCGCACGGTGAAGCCGAGCAGCTACCCCGTGCCGACCGACGGCCCCGTCGGCGAGCTGCTGCGGGCGGTCGGCCGCCACCCGATGCGGCCCGCGCACGTCCACATCAAGGTCGCGGCGGCCGGGCACCGGCCGCTCACCACCCACATCTTCGTCGCCGGCGACCCCTATCTCGGCTCCGACGCCGCGTTCGCGGTCAAGGACGCGCTCATCGCCGACTTCCTGCCGTCGGACCAGGCGCGGTTCGGCATGGACGGCCCCTTCCTGGCGGCCGAGTTCGACATCAGGCTGGTCAAGGAAGGAGACCCGCGATGAAGCTGGTCGGGATGGCCGCGCGCGACGGCGGGCGGCAGGTGACCGTCGGCGTCGTGACGGACGGCACGGTGACCCCTCTGGCCGAGGTGCACGACTTCTACGACGACGTCCCGTACTGGCTGGACCGGGCGCGCCAGGCGGGCCCCGGCGGGGTGCCGCTGGCGGAGGTGGAGCTCGCGCCGCCCGTGCCGCCGTCGGCGCGGGTGCTGTGCGTCGGGCTCAACTACCGCGCGCACGCGGCGGAGGGCGGCTTCGAGCCGCCCGCGCACCCGACGGTGTTCGGCCGGTGGACGGCCTCGCTCTCGGTGACCGGCGCGGCCGTGCCGGTGCCGGCCGGCGAGCCGGGGCTGGACTGGGAGGGCGAGGTCGCCGCCGTCGTCGGCGCCCGGCTGGCCGACGCGGACGAGAGCGAGGCCGGGGCCGCCGTGCTCGGGTACGCCGCGTTCAACGACATCACCGCCCGCACCGCGCAGAAGCTCACCAGCCAGTGGACGCTCGGCAAGAACGCCGACCGCAGCGGCCCGATCGGCCCGATCGTCACCGCCGACGAGACCGGCAGCCTCGCGGACGGGCTGCGCGTGGTCACCCGGGTCAACGGCGAGGTGATGCAGGACGCGCTCACCAGTGACATGATCTTCACCGTGCCCCGGCTCCTGTCCCACATCAGCGCCACGCTCACCCTCCATCCCGGCGACGTCATCGCCACCGGCACCCCCGAAGGCGTCGGCTACGTCCGCACGCCGCCCCGGTTGCTGACGCCCGGCGACGTGGTGGAGGTGGAGGTCGAACGGCTCGGCGTGATCCGCACCCCGGTCACCGGCCCGTCCGGAAGGAGCGCCTCATGAGCCGGGTCGTCGTCGCGGGCGGCGGCCCCGCCGGGCTCGCCGCGGCCGTCGAGCTGGGCAGGCGCGGCGTCCCGACCACCGTCGTCGAGCCGCGGGTGACGATCGACCACGACCGGCCGCGCGCCAAGACCACCAGCATGCGCACCATGGAGCACCTGCGCCGATGGGGGCTCGCCGACCGGCTGCGCGCCGCCGCGCCGCTGCCGGTCTCCTGGTCGCAGGACGTCCTGTTCTGTACGAACCTGCTCGGCGTCGAGCTGACCCGGTTCCCGAACGCGTTCGGCCTCTACCCCGAGCGCGACGAGCGGTGGGCGGAGCCCGGCCAGCAGGTGCCGCAGCCGGCCGTCGAGCGGCTGCTGCGCGAGGCGGTGGCCGAGTTACCCGCCGTCACGTTCCTGACCGGGCGTGCCGTCACCACGATCGAGCAGGACGCCGCCGGCGTCCGCGCCGGCCTCTCCGACGGCTCCGTGATCGAGGCCGACTACCTGCTCGGCTGCGACGGCGCCGCCGGGGTCAGCCGTGACGTGATCGGCGCCTCGTACGAGGGCTCGTCCGGCGAGCGGCCCAACCTCAGCGTGGTGTTCCGCGCGCCGGGCCTCGCGCAGAAGGTGCCGCTCGACCCGGCCGTGCAGTACTGGGTGATCCATCCGGAGGTGTCCGGCCTGATGGGCCGGATGGACCTGGACGACACCTGGTGGGCGATCATGGTAGGCGTCGACGTGCGCGTCTCCGCCCCCGACCCGGAGCGGCTGGTGCGCGTGCTCATCGGCGCCGACGTGCCTCTCGACGTCGTCAGCACCGACCCGTGGGTGGCCCGGATGCTGCTCGCCGACCGCTACTCCGCCGGCCGGATCTTCCTGGTCGGCGACGCCGCCCACCTCAACCCGCCGTGGGGCGGCCACGGGTTCAACACCTGCGTCGGCGACGCCGTCAACATCGCCTGGAAGCTCGCCGCCGTGCTCCAGGGCTGGGGCGGGCCCGCCCTGACCGGCAGCTACGAGGCCGAGCGCCGCCCGGTCGCCGCCCAGACCATCGCCGACAGCTCCGCCCAGGAGAAGCTGCTCGCGCCCACCTTCGCCGACCGGCCGCTCACCGGGTCAGGCCCCGAGTCCGACCGCGCCCGCGCCGAGACGGCCGCCGCGCTGCGGGTCAAGGCGGCCGAGTTCTACAGCGAGGGGCTGGTGCTCGGCTACCACTACGCGGGCTCGCCGATCGTGGCCGACGACGGCTCGCCCGTCCCGCCGCACACCCCGCAGGTGTACCACGGCTCCGGCCGGCCGGGCGCGCGGCTGCCGCACGCCTGGCTGCCTGACGGCCGCTCCCTGTACGACGCGCTGGGGGAGGGGCTCACCCTGCTGCGCCTGGCGCCGGGGCCGCGCGAGAGTGCCTTCGAGGAGGCGGCACGGGCCGTGGGGGCGGCGTTCACGGTGGTCGACCTGTCCGGGGCGGGCCTGCTCGACCGGTACGGGGCCCCGCTCGTCCTGGTCCGGCCCGACCAGCACGTCGCCTGGCGCGGCAGCGGCGACGACGGCGGCGACGCGGCGGCGATCGTGCGGACGGCGCTCGGCTTCAGCGGGGGGTGAACCGCACGCTGATCGTGCTCAGCGGGGGGTGAACCAGACGCTGATCTCGTTCATCTGCTCGGCCGGGCCCTCGACGAGGACGCGCACGGTCTCGCCGTCCAGCCCGGCCAGCGCCAACCGGCCCGTCTCGCCGCCGGTTACGGTGGCCAGGAAGTGCCGCCGGTCCAGCCAGCCGTTGAACACCGTGCCCTCCGCCAGCGGGATCACCGCCTTCCTCGCACCGGTGGCCGCGTCCCACAGGCACACGTCCCGCGCGCCCTCCCGGCAGGTGGTGGCGAACACCGTCCCGGCCGTGGTCACGGCGACGCCGGCCCGGATCAGCGCGCCCTTGCCGGCGAACGTGCCCAGCTCCCGGCCGTCGAGGCCGACGTATCGGATCGCGCCGTCCGCGCCCTGCGTGATGAGAGTCGAGCCGTCCGCCCCCCACGCGTAGCCGGCTTCCCCGCCGAAGCCGGTGCGGCGGGTCTGGACGCTTCTGGCGGCCGCGTCGACGATGACGAAGCCGATGGTGCGCTGGTCGTCCTGGCTCTGCCGGAGCGTCATGAGCAGGCGGCGGCCGTCGCCCGACCAGGCCGGGTCCAGCGTGATGCCGGGGCTGTCGGCGGTGCGCAGCGTGATGTCCTCGCCGGTGCCGCGGTCCACCAGCCGCAGCGTGTTGTGGTCGGTGGCGCCGAGGTTGGAGACCGGCAGCGCGGCCACGTACCGGCCGCCGGGGGAGACGACCGGGAGCTGGAAACTGCCGAACCGCTGGAAGGTCCTGGTCCGGGGGTCGCGGACGTACGCGGGGAAGTCCGCTTCCGCGAAACCGCCGTAGTAGGAGCTGGCCCAGGTCGGGTCGGCGGGGTTCTCGTGCAGCTCGATCTCGGTGCCGGGGAGCGTCGAGGTGGTGGTGGACGCGGTGTTCATCGGGCCGGACGAGATGCGTTGCGACGTCGGCGGGACCGGGTCGTCAGGCGTGTTCCCGATGCCGAGCACGACGGCGATGGTCGCGCCCGCCAGCACCACCGCCCCGGCCCCGGCGGTGAGCGCCCGCCGCCGCCGCGAGCGGCCCGGGGAGGACTCGGGAGCCGTGTCGGGAAGGCTCTCGGGAGCCGCGCTCCTGGTGCCCTCGTCGAGCAGGCGCTGCGGCTCCACCCGGTGCCCGAGCAGCCGCAGCAGCGCGGCACGCGCCGTCGGCCGGGCCGCCGGATCCTTGGCCAGGCAGGCGCTCACCACCTCGCGCAGGTCGCCGTGCAGATCGCCCAGGTCCGGCTCGGCCCGCAGGATCCGGTTGACCAGCGCCGGCAGGTCTCCCGAGCCGAACGGCGGCGAGCCGGTCGCCGCGCACACCACCGTCGCCGCCCACGCGAACAGGTCCGCGGGCGCTCCCGCGCCGCTGCCGAACTGCTCGGGAGCCATGTACGGCGGCGTCCCCGTCAGGTGCTCGCCGTCCGGCTCGGCGGCGTCCAGCGTCCGGGAGATGCCGAAGTCGATCACCCGCGGCCCGTCCCTGCCGAGGAGCACGTTCGCCGGCTTGAAGTCGCGGTGCACCACGCCCGCCTGGTGGATGGCGGCCAGCGCGGTCAGGCTGCCGATCGCCAGCCGGCGCAGCTCGGGCCCGCTCAGCGGCCCGCGCTCGGCGAGCACCCGGGCGAGCGAAGGCCCGTCGACGAACTCGCTGATCACGTACGGGACGCCGCCGTCGAGCTCGCCGCCGGCCAGCACGCTCGCCGTGCAGAACGCCTGGACCCGCCGGGCCAGCTGGGCCTCCTGGGCGAAGTCGGCCCTGGCCTCCTCGTCCAGCGCGTGCGCCAGTACCTTGATCGCGACCCGCTCGCCCCCGGCCGACTCGCCCAGGTAGACGACGCCCTGCCCGCCCTCGCCGAGCCGGCCCGTGACGCGGTACGACCCCACCCGCGCGGGATCCTCCGTGAGCAGCGGCCGCGGTTCCACCGTCACCGCGGGATCGCCGCCCACTGGCGGGCGCTGCCGCGCAGGTCGGCGTCCGCCAGCACGCGTTTGGTCCGT
The DNA here is from genome assembly GCF_043198225.1 of Nonomuraea sp. NPDC048826. NCBI lineage: Bacteria > Bacillati > Actinomycetota > Actinomycetes > Streptosporangiales > Streptosporangiaceae > Nonomuraea > Nonomuraea sp. NPDC048826. The sequence continues at coordinate 567,472 of NZ_JBICUQ010000003.1, forward strand.
CCGAGCAGGTCCACGACCTTCACCTGCACCCGGTTCTTCTTGCCGGGGTCCTCGACCATCAGGTGGTCGTCGTCGAACCAGCCGATCATGCGGACGTCCTCGTCGAGTCCCTCCACGGTGGCCTTGCGCCCGCCGGTCGCCGAGTCCCAGACGCACACGTGCCCGGTCTTCGGGCACACGGTGAAGAACTGCTTGCCGTCGGGTGAGTACCAGTCGCGGTCCCTCGGCAGGCCCACCCAGTGCCTGGTGCTGGTCACCTTGCCCGACATGTCGTAGGTCTCGATGCCTTGCGACTTCGCGCCCGAGTAGCCGCGGGTGACCGTCCCGTCCGGGGTGAACGTGAACGGCAGCGAGATCGCGTCCTTGTACTGGGTGTTGACGACGGTGGAGGTGCGCGCGGCCACGTCCACGACGACGAAGCCGGAGAACAGCTTCTCGTCCGCTGTCCTGATCGACAGCAGCACCCGGCGGCCGTCGCGCGACCAGACCGGCAGCTGCGTCGTCTCGGGCTTCTTCACGGTCTGGACGGTAAAGGACTCGCCGGTGGTCAGGTCCCGCAGGCGGACGTGGTCCATCTCGGAGTTCTGGAACTTGATCCACGGGTTGAGCGCCACCCAGCGGCCGTCCGGCGACACCCGGGGCTCCTCGGCGAGGCCGACCTCCTCGAACCGGCCGGACGCGCCCCTGACGAACGTCTTGAAGGGCCGGCCGACCTGCAGATAGGACGTCAGGCGTACCCGATCCTGGGGGTGCTCGTGCAGGGTGGCCCCGATGTCGGCGAGCTCGACGTCGTTCTCGGCCTTCGGCGGGACGCTCGCGACGGGGGCGGTGGTCACGCGGGAGGTGATCGGCGGCGCGCTGGTGATGACCGCGCCTGGCGAGGCGGACCCGGCCGCGAGAGCGTCCACGCGCGGCGGCGCCAGCGCGTAGACGGCGACGCCGGACAGCAGCGCCCCGGCGGCGAACGCCGCCACCGCGACGAGCGCGCCGCGTCCGCGCCGCACCGGCGGGGACGGCGGTGGGGACGGCGGTGGCGAGGGCGGCTCGCCTCCGGACGGCAGCAGCCTGCCGGTCAGGAACCTCGTCTCGCCGACCAGCCGCAGCAGCACGTCGCTGGAGGATGGGCGGCGCGCAGGATCCTTGTCCAGGCACGCCTCGACGACCCCCCGCAGGTCGCCGAGGTCGGGCAGGTCGGGCGGCTCGTTCGCGATCCGGTTGACGGTGCCCGCCAGGGATCCGCCGTCGAACGGGGAACGCCCGGTGGCCGCCGACACCACGGTCGCGGCCCACGAGAACATGTCGGCGGCCGGACCTGGTTCGGCTCCGTCGAGCCGCTCGGGCGCCGCGAACGCGGGCGTCTCCACCCGCCGGGTCGTGGTCTCCGCGGTGGCCGCCATCGCGGTGGCCACGCCCACGTTGATCAGCCGGGGCCCGTCGGGGCCGAGCACCACGTTCTCCGGCCGCACGTCGCCGTGGACGGCCCCCGCCTGGTGGATCGCCACCAGCGCGGTCACCGTCCCGACCGCGAGCCGGTGCAGCGCCGCGTCCCGCAGCCGCGTGCCGCCCTCGGTCACCGATGCCAGCGTGGGCCCGTCGATGTACTCGCTCACCACGTACGGGCGTCCATCGGCGGTCCCCGAGTCGAGCACCTGGGCCGAGCAGAAGGCGGACACCTCCCGGATGGACTCCACCAGCCGCAGGAACCGTTCCCGGTCGACCTGCGGGTGCAGCAGCTTCACCACGACGGGACGGTCGGCCTGCACGCCCTCGGCCGCGTAGACGTCCGCGCCGAGCCGGCCGATCAGCCGGTACGGGCCCACATGCGTCGGATCTTCCTCACCCAGCGGTAAGAACTCGGGCATCCCGGGTCTCTCCTCTTCGGCGAATCAAGGCGGCCGCGCAGATCACCGATTATGGGTGTTTACCCGGACTATTTGCATCCCCCTGACACCGATAGTCCACTCGTAGTCCGCTCGCCCGCGTCATCCCCGGGCCGCCGCCGCGAGCAGGTGCTCGTCACCGGGACGGCAGACGAGCTGCAGCCCGACCGGCAGCCCGCCTGCGGTCCCCGCGGGCACCGACAGGGCGGGGTAGCCGAGCACGTTCCACGGGCACGTCAAGGCCAGCAGCGCGGCGCGTACGGCGATCGTCCGTCCGTCCAGCACCGCCTCCCGCGCCCCGAGCGGCGGCGCGGTGAGGGGCACGGTCGGCAGCGCGAGCACGTCCCGGCCCTCGAACAGCTCCTCGGCGGCCTCGGCGAGCCGCGGCAGCTCCGCCACCGCGCGGACGTAGCGCCAGGCCGGCACGTCCATCGCGCCCCTGATGCGGTCGAGCACGTCGGGCTGGAACAGCTCCGGCGCCGCCGCCACCCGCTCGGCGTGCACGTCGGCGGCCTCGGCGCTCTGAATCGTCACGTACACGTCCCGGAACGCGTCGGCGACCTCCCGCGGCAGCGCCACCTTCTCCGTCACCCCGGCCGCCTCACTGGCGACCCGCACCACCTCGGGATCGCAGACGTGCAGGGGCGAGGGGTCGAGCCAGGCGACGCGGAGCGGCCGGTGGCTCTCCCCGAGCTCACGGCCGCTGAGCACCCGGTAGGCGAGGAAGCACTCGGCGGCGGTGCGGGCGAGCACGCCCACGTGGTCGAAGCTGCGCGCCAGCGGGAAGACGCCGTCGGCCGGGATGGCGCCGTAGGCGGGCTTGAGACCGGCGATCCCGCACAGCGCCGCCGGGATGCGGACCGAGCCGCCGGTGTCGGTGCCGATCGCCAGCGGCACCAGGCCGGCGGCCACGGCGGCCGCGCTGCCGCCGCTGGACCCGCCCGACATGCGCTCCGGGTCCCACGGGTTGCGGGACGGGCCGGTGGCCGAGCAGTCGCCGGTCGGCCCGTACGCGAACTCGTGGGTCGTGGTCTTGCCCACGATCACCGCCCCCGCCGCGCGCAGCCGCGTCACCACGGCCGCGTCGGTGCCGGGGACATGGCCGGCGAAGTGCCGCGAGCCCATGGTGGCGGGCAGGCCGGCCACCTCGATCAGGTCCTTGACCCCCACCGGGATCCCGTGCAGCGGGCCCCGGTCCGTGCCGGCGGCCAGCTCGCGGTCCGCCTCGCGGGCCGCCGCGAGCGCGCCGTCGGCGTCCACGGAGGTGAAGGAGTTGAGCGCGGGATCGAGCGCGGCGACCGCGTCGAGCGCCTCCCGCGCCAGTTCCCCGGCCGTCGTGCGGCCCGCGCGCAGGTCGTGGCCCAGCTCGTCGAGGGTGCGGCCGGAGAAGGGGCCGAGAGGCGTCGTCATGCAATCTCTTGTAGCATCCGGCAGCCGGGGGAGCGGCACCGCCCCGAGCGGCGGACGCGCTCGGGCGATCGGAGGCCGATGAGATACGGGGTACGCGAGTTCGAGCTCACGCTGATGCACCGGATGCGCGACGTGAACGCCGGCCGGGTGGAGGAGGCGCTGCGCGCCATGGGCGCGACCCGGGCCGAGCTGCGGGCCGCGCACGCCCACTGGACCAGGCTGGCGCACGCCGGGCGGGCGCCGAAGGGGCTGGCGGCGCTGCGGAGCGCGCTCGGCCCGCCGGTCCACCGGGGCGAGCGGCGGAGCGGCAGCCTGACGTGCGAGGTGGCGTGCTGGACGTTGCCGTCGTGGCCGGAGCTGGAGTTCGAGGCGCTGGCCGGCCCCGGCGGTGAGGTGTGGAACCAGTGGTTCGTCCGCCCTGGCGGCGGCCGGGCGCTCGCGTTCGCCGACCTGGAGCCGTGGACGTGCGTGGTCGCCGACATCGGCGCCGCCTTCCCCGGCGCCACTCAGCTGGAGGGCGGCGCCCCGCACCACTGGGCGGCCGACTTCGAGCACGCGGGCGCGACCTACCGCGCCCGCTTCGTGTACGGCCTCTACCAGGGCCTGGAGCGCCTCACGCGCTGACGAAGTCGGCGATGAGCACGGTGGCGTCCTCCTCCGGCTCGACCACCGACATCTCGTCGTACAACCGGTCCAGGCAGGCCGCGGGCGACCTGCCGTCGGTGAACAGCTCCGTCATCCGTTCCACACCGAGCGCCCCGGCCACCCCGTCGGTCACCACGACGACGCGATCGCCCTGGCGGAGCGGCACGCTGCCGACCTCCGGTCCTGCGGTCCCAGCCTGACCGTCTCCGGAGGTCGTCAGCGGCCGCGGCCTCTCGCCCCTGGCGCAGTACCAGATCGCGCCGCCGCCGACGTGGGCGTAGCGCAGGCGCGGATGTTCACCCGCGTCGAGCACGATCAGGTCCAGGCCGGAGGCCTGCTCCGCCAGAGCGGGCTTCTCGCGGAGGGCCGCGCGCCACGCCGCGCGCGCGCAGTCCTCCAGGTCCTCCGCCCGCGCCCCGGCCACCTGCGGCCGGGCCGCGACCACCGCGCCCAGGGCCAGCGCGGCCGCCGTGTGACCGGGCCGGCCCCGCCCCCCTCCGTCTGCTACCGCGATCAGTCGTTCCTGGATCACGTACTCGTCGGAGGGGCGGCCGTGCGAGCCCTCGTACGTGCCGCCCACTGCCGACAGCCGCGGCCGTGCCACCGGAAGTCCCGGCGGCCACGGCCCCCGCCTGCCACGGACCGCCATCACCGACAGGCAGGAGATCAGGATCGAGATCGAGATGAGCGTCATAGAGGTCCCCCCTCAGTCGCGGTGATCGCGACACGGCCAGTACACGCGCCCAGGCAAGGGTCGGCATGACGGTCGATCGACCGTCATGCCCTTGAAAGCGCGGACGGTAGAAGGTTCGGGAGTGAGAGCAGGACCGAGGAAGGCGCCCATGCGATCCATGACCGCGGACCCGGCCCGCACAGACCCGGTGCGTTATCGTGAGTGGCGACTTGTGATCTCGTCGCGGGCGGACGGGCAGTGGCTCACCTCGGTTCCACGCGCTACGACTCGGCGGCCCGGCAACTGGAGCGCACCGCCGCGCGCACCCTTGCCGGGGCGCGCGGCGCCATGGGCGCGGTCGTGGTCGTCGCCGCGACGCTCGGCGCCGGACCGCCCGTCTCCGCGGCCTGGCTGGTGCCCGCCCTGGCGGCCGAGCTCGGCTGGACGGCGCTGTTCCTGTGGCGGCTGCGGCGTCGCCCGCGCCTGCCGGCCTGGCTCGTGGCCGGCGACGTGGCCATCACCGTCGCCCTCTGCCTCGCGCAGCGTCACCTTGTGGCAGGGGAGGCGCTGGGCGGCGGCGCGAGCTGGGTGGCGGTGCTGGTCACCATGACGATCATCGTGCCGGGCGTCGTCTGGCGGCCCGCCGCGGCCGTGCCCACCGGCGTGGCCGTCGCCGTGGCCTACCTCGCCGGGGTGCGGCTGGCCGCCCCCGATCAGGACGTGACCGCCTCACTCGGCATCCACCTCGTCCAGGTGCTGGCCATCGCGGTGCTGATGACCTTGCTGCGCCGCTCCGCCGCCTCCGCCGACGGGTTCCTCAGGGAGGCCGCCCGCGCCGACGTCGCGCTCATGGTCGAACGGCTGCGTCGCGAGGACGAGCTGAAGCAGGTCGGCAGCGTGCACGAGACGTCCCTGCACACCCTCACCATGGTCGGCCTCGGCACCTACGACGGGCCTTCGGCCACGCTGCGCCGGCAGGCGGTGACCGACCTGTCCGCGCTCGACCGGCTGCGCGCCACCCCCGGCGACGAGGGCGCGCCCATCGCCCTCGACTCCCTGCTCGACGAGGTGGCCGAGCGGGCCGCCGGGCTGCGCGTGCGCAGGCGGCTCACCCGCGAGACCGTGCCGGGCGAGGTGGCCGAGAGCTTCGCCCGGGCCGTCACCGAGGCCCTGTCCAACGTGGCGCGGCACGCCGGGGTGCGCGAGGCCGAGCTGGTCTCCAGCAGGCGCGGCGAGGAGATCCGGGTGGAGGTCGCCGACCACGGCCGCGGCTTCGACCGCGATCGGTTGCCGCCCGACAGGTTCGGCGTGCGCGGCTCGATCCTCGACACCATGCGGGCCCTGCCCAACGGCGGCGCCGACATCTCCTCGGGCGGCGACGGCACCCGGGTCACGCTGTGGTGGCGGCCATGACCGGCGACATCGAGCAGGTGGCGCAGCGCTACGCGCGCTACACCGCGATCGGCGCGGTGGTGATCGCCGGCGTCTGGCACGTCGGCTACGACCTGACGGTCACGGTCACCGGCTGGCAGGACTTCCGCTGGCCCGTGGTGGCGGCGGTCGCCTGGGTGGTCTACACCGTGGTCGCGGCCGTCGCCGCCGTGGCGATGTTACGCGGGACCGAGCCGTCGACGGCCACCACCGCCCAGCTCGTGGCGGTGATGCTGGCCGTGGACGTCGCGGTCGTCCTCGCCTGCTATCCACGCGACCTGCTCGGCACCATCGACTGGGGCTGGGGCTCGATCGGCTGGGTCGGCGTCATGCTGCTGTGGAACCGGCCGCGCTGGCGGGCCGAGCTGATCGCGTTCCTGGCCGCCAACGCCGCGGTCATGCTGGCCGCGATGGCCGTCACCGGCACCTTCGACCGGGTGTCGGTCGCCAAGTATCTCGTCGTCATGGCCGGCAGCATCATCCTGCAGCTGGGCTACAGCGTCGGCTGCCACGCGCTGCGCGCCAGCGCCGAGGACGCCGCCCTGCTGGCCCGCCGGCTGGCCGCCGACGACGCCTGGCGGATGTCCGCGCAGCGCATCCACGCCGACCGGCTGCGCCGCTACGCCGCCATCCGCGACGTGGCCGAGGATTTGCTGGAGCGGCTCGCCGACGGCGCCGACCCCGGCGACACGCGGGTGCGCCAGGAGTGCACGGCCGGCGCCCTGCGGCTGCGCCGCCTCATCACCGAGCGCGAGGACGTGCCCGACACGCTGGTCACCGCGCTGCGCGAGCGCATCGACGCGGCCGAGCGGCGCCAGGTGCTGGTGACGGCGCCGCCGTTCGGCGGCACCCTGCCCGACCTGGCCGACGGCGTACGCGAGGACCTGCTCAGGGCGCCGCTCCTGGCGCTGGACGGCGCCAGGTCGCGGGCCAGGGTCACGGTGTCGGCCATGTCTACCATGATCAGCGTGGCCGTCGTGGCCGACAACGACGACCTGCCCGTCAGCTCCGACCCGGTGTGCGAGTCGAGCGGGGTCGTCACCACCTACCAGCGGCAGGGAGGGGAGGTATGGGTCAACAGCATGTGGCTGGCCCCGTGACGGTGGCCCTGGTCGAGGACCACCAGGTGGTGGTCGACGGGGTACGGTCCTGGTTCGGCGCGCCGGGCCCGGTGACGCTCGTCGCCCAGGGGCCCACCATCGAGTCCGTCCGCGGCACGGCCGCGGACGTGCTGCTGCTCGACCTCAACCTCAACGGCACCATGATCGTCGACCGGATCGGCGAGCTGTGCGAGGGCGGGCAGCGGGTGATCGTCTTCTCCGAGCACGAGGAGCCGGAGACGGTCCGCGCCGTGCTGGACGCGGGCGCCTCCGCGTTCATCGGCAAGGGGCGCGCCACCCGCGAGTCGTGCGTGGAGACGATCCTGGCGGTGGCCGCCGACCGGCCCAGCGTCACCCCGCCGATGGCGCAGGCGATCGCCACCGACGAGAGCCCGCACCGGCCCCAGCTGTCGGAGAAGGAGCGGCTGGCCCTGCTCTACTGGTTCCAGTCCATGTCCAAGGCGTCCGTGGCGGCGCGGATGGGCATCAAGGAGCGGACCGTGCGCCAGTACATCGACCGGGCCAGGGTCAAGTACGCGGCGGCCGGCCGGCCCGCCCCCACCAAGGAGAAACTGCTCATCTGCGCCATCCAGGACGGCCTGGTCAGCCCCGACGAGGTGGACGTCTACACCTCGCTGGCCGCCCGGCCCTCCGACCGGTAGACGATCCGGCCGTCGAGCACGGTCAGCCAGGCGTCGACGCCGGCCAGCGCGTCGGCCGGCAGCGCCCGGAGGTCGGCGTCGAGCACCACCACGTCGGCGAGCCTGCCGGGGGCGAGCGAGCCGATCCGGTCCTCCATGCGCAGCGCGTGGGCCGCGTCGACGGTGTGCGCCCGCAGCGCCTCCTCCAGCGTCACGGCCTGCTCGGCACCGATCGGCCCGCCCTCGCGGGTCCTGCGGCGCACCGCGTTCGACACCGTCTCCATGGGCCGCAGGGACGAGACGAACGAGTCGCTCGACAGCACCGGGCGCAGCCCCGCGTCGATCTCCTCGCGCATCGGCTGCAGCCGGTGCGCCCGCCTCTCGCCGAGCCGCCGCACGAAGTCGGTGCCGCTGTCGTACAGGAAGTTGGGCTGGTTGACCGGGATGACGCCGAGCGCGGCGAACGCGCGCACCTGGGCCGGCGTGGGGAGGCCGCAGTGCTCGATCCGCGGCCTGGCGTCGTCGCCGGACACCGCGACCGCGGCCCTGAGCGCGTCGAGCGTGTAGCCCATCGCCCGGTCGCCCTGGGTGTGCACGCCCACCTGCCAGCCCGCCGAGGCGGCCCGGCGCACCAGGTCGACGAGCTCCTCGGGCCGGTGGTAGAGCGAGCCGGTGAAGTCGTCCCCGTACGGCTCCTCGAACATCGCGGTGCCGCCCAGGAGCGTGCCGTCGCAGTAGAACTTCATCGCGCCGAACCGCAGCCGGTCGTCGCCGAACGGGCCGGCCAGGCCGATGGAGGTCAGCTCGTCCAGCATGTGCGACAGCGGCATGACCACCGTGCGCACCGGCAGCGTGCCCGCCTCCCGGGCCGACCGGTAGACGAGCAGCTCGCGGCGCGACACCTGCGGGTCGCACACGGTGGTGACGCCGGCCCGCAGATAGGTCTCCGCCGACATCTCCAGCCACGAGCGCAGCTGCTCGCCCGGCAGGTCGACGTGGAAGTTGGGGCCGTGGCAGCCGATGTCGACGGCCACCGGGAGCAGCAGCTCCATGGCCGAGTCCAGCACCATCCCGGTCAGCCGGCCGCCCTCGTCCCTGACGAACGCGCCGGCCGCCGGGTCGGTCACGTCCTCGCCGATGCCGCGCCAGGCCAGCGCCGCGGAGTTCACCACGGCCTGGTGGCCGGACACGTGGTAGACGATCACCGGGTGGTCGGTGGTGGCCTCGTCGAGCTGCCGCCGGGTGGGCCGGCCGCCGGGGTACTTCGCGTCGTCCATGCCGTACGCGCGGATCCACTGCCCCGACGGGGTCCTGGCGGCCTCGGCGGCGATCCTGGCCACCAGGTCCGCCGCGCTGCCGACCCCCGGGTAGCGGGCGTCCACCGCCACCAGCGACTCCGCCGTGGACAGCAGATGGTTGTGCGGGTCGATGAACCCCGGCAGCACGGTGCGCCCGCCCGCCCGCACGACCTCGGCGCCGGGCCCGGCGGCGGCCAGCACGTCGGGCTCCCGGCCGACGGCCAGCACCCGGCCGTCGCGCACGGCCACGGCCTCGGCGGACGGGTGCGCCGGGTCCATGGTGATGACGTCGCCGCCGGTGATGACGATGGTGGTCACGTGGGTCTCCTTCACGGGATCAGACGGTGGCGGGCGCGGGGACGGCGGGGTCGCGGTACCTCGGCGCCACGGCCAGGCAGATCGCGCTCAGCACGCACATGCCGACGAGCATGGCCACGGCCGGCCAGGCCGCGCCGCCGGCCGCGCCCACCAGGGCGGTCGCCACGATCGGGGACAGGCCGCCGAAGACGGCGCCCGCGCCCTGGTAGGCCAGCGAGATGCCGGTGTAGCGCACCTGCGGCGGGAACATCTCGGACAGGATGGCCGCCATCGGCCCGTACGTTCCCGAGGTGGCCAGCCGCATCAGGCCCAGCATCAGGAAGATCAGCACGGCGTTGTGCGAGCCGAGCACCGCGAACTGCGGCACGGCCAGCACGGCGGTGAGCACCAGGAACACGATCACGACCTTGCGGGCGCCGAACCGGTCGCCCAGCCAGGCGACGCCCAGCGTGGCCACCAGCTCGACGAACGCGGCGAAGCTCAGGCCGCTGAGGATGAGCCGCTCGGACTCGCCGACCGGCGCGCTCGTCGCGTACGCGAGCAGGAAAGTGGTGAGGAGGTAGTAGCCGCCGATCGCCACCGGCAGCGTGCCGATGCCCAGCAGGACCGACCGCCACGAGAGGCGGAACACTTCCTTGATCGGCGTCGCGGTCTTCTCCGTCCGCTCGAAGACGGGCGACTCCTCGACGCGGAGCCGGATGAACAGACCCACGAACACCAGCACGGCCGAGACGATGAACGGCGCCCGCCAGCCCCAGCTGTACAGCGCGTCGTCGCCGAAGAGGGTGATCAGGCTGAACGCGCCGGTGGCCAGCAGCGCGCCGGCCGGGTTGCCGAGCTGGGCGAACCCGCCGAAGAAGGTCTTGCGGTGCGCCGGCGCGTGCTCGACCGCCATCAGCACGGCCCCGCCCCACTCGCCGCCGACGGCCAGCCCCTGCACGAAGCGGAGCAGCACCAGCAGCATCGGCGCGAGCGCCCCGATCGACGCGTACGAGGGCAGCAGGCCGACCGCGAAGGTGGCGGTGCCCATCATGAGCAGGGTCACCACCAGCGCCGACTTGCGGCTCACCCGGTCGCCGAAGTGGCCGAACACGATGCCGCCGAGCGGCCGGGCGAAGAACCCGACGGCGTAGGTGGCGAACGACGCCATGAGCGCGACCGTGGGGCTGGAGGCGTTGGGGAAGAACAGGTCGTCGAAGACCAGCGCGGCGGCGGTGGCGTAGACGTAGAAGTCGTACCACTCGATGGTGGTCCCGACGAAGGCGGCGCCGGCCGCCCGGTTGGCGCGGTTCATGAGTCCTCCGATCCCGGGGGAGTGCGATGACGATAAGCGCAGGTCACAGCCGTGAGGCCGGGGACGAAACGCGCCGTTGGTGAGGAAATGGAGTGCGGTATGCCCCTTGCGGGAGGACCCACCCGGCGCTGACCGTCGCCCGGCATGAAACTTTCTTCGACCTCGTAGATCGTCTGCCCATGTCAGGGGGCCGGACTGTCCGCATGACGTGGGGTGCCGGTTGCCGGGCTAAAAGTTTCTGCCCATTATCGAAATGTTTCGAGCGATGGGAGAGGCGCGGATGCGAGCACGTCACCGTATGGCCGGAGCCGCGGTCACCACGGCCTTACTGGCGGTCCTCGGCATGGTCCTCGCCGCGCCGGCCTCCTCGGCCCAGCTGGTCGAAGTCACCGGGTTCGGGACCAACCCCACCAACCTGCGGATGCACCTGTACGTGCCCGACGGCGTGGGGTCGCGGCCGCCGGTGCTGCTGGCGGTGCACTACTGCACCGGCTCGGGCCCCGCGCTGCACTCCGGCACCGAGTTCGCCTCGCTGGCCGACCGCCACAAGTTCATCGTCGTCTACCCGTCGGCGACCCGGAGCGGGGCCTGCTTCGACGTCTCCTCGCCGCAGGCGCTGCGGCGCGACGGCGGCAGCGACCCGGTCGGCATCATGTCCATGGTCCGGTACGTCCACCAGCGCCACGGCGGCGACCCCGACCGCACCTTCGTCACCGGCGTGTCCTCCGGCGCGATGATGACCAACGTGCTCCTCGGCGACTATCCCGACGTGTTCAAGGCCGGCGCCGCCTACATGGGCGTGCCGTTCGGCTGCTTCGCCACCACCGACGGGTCGAGCTGGAACAGCCAGTGCGCCAACGGCCAGCTCATCAGGACGCCGCAGCAGTGGGGCGACCTGGTACGCGCCGCGTACCCCGGCTACAGCGGACCTCGGCCGCGCATGCAGATCTGGCACGGCACCGAGGACGGCACGCTGCGCTACCCGAACTTCCAGGAGCAGATCAAGCAGTGGACGAACGTCCACGGCCTGAGCCAGACGCCGTCCTTCACCGACACCCCGCAGGCCGGCCACACCCGCACCCGCTACGGCGGCACCGGCGGGACGGCCCCGGTCGAGGCGATCAGCCTCCAGGGCGCCGGGCACGACCTGCCCAGAGGCGGCATGGCGGCCGAGACCATCCGCTTCTTCGGCCTGGACTCCGGCGGCGGCCCCACCACCACGCCGACCGTCACGCCGACCGTCACGCCGACCGTCACCGGGCCCTGCCAGGTCAGCTACGCGATGAACACCTGGAACACCGGGTTCACCACCGAAGTCTCCATCACCAACGGCGGCGCCGCCCCCATCACCGGCTGGTCGCTGGCCTTCGCCCTGCCCGCCGGGCAGACGATCACCGGCGCCTGGAACACCTCGATCACCCCGCGCAGCGGCCAGGTCACGGCCACGAACGCGTCCTACAACGGCACCATCGCGCCCGGCGCCGCGGTCACCTTCGGCTTCCAGGCCACCCACGGCGGCAACACCGCCGAACCCACCGCCTTCACCCTCAACGGGGCCGCCTGCACGGTCACGTGACCCCCATGAACGGCGCCGCACCCGTGCGGCGCTGCCCCGGGACGCCAGGAGGATGACCGCTCGGCGCGCGTACCCCCGCCGGGCGGGCAGGCGGATCACCGGGGCCGCCGGGCCCTCGAACGCCGGTGCAGCGGGCTTTCGAGGGCCTGGCGGCTTACCTCCGCCCAGCCTCGTCCGGTCCGCCGTCTCTACCCTGTGACCATGGACCCACGACTCGGTGACGATCTCGTACGCCTGCCCGACCTGCTCCAGGAGACCCGCGAGCACGCCGTACGCATCCTGCGGGAGCTGGGGGAGCGGCCGGTGGCGCGGCCGCCCGCGCGGCGGGAGCCGACCGCGCTGCCGGAGCGCGGCGCGGGAGCGAGCGGCGCGCTGGAGACGTTCGCGCGGCGGTGGGAGCCCGGCTTCTCGGCCGGCGCCGGCCCGCGCTACCTGGGGTTCGTCACCGGCGGCACGACCCCCGCCGCGCTCGCCGGCGACTGGCTCACCGGGACGCTCGACCAGAACGCCGTGACGAACCTCGACTCCTCCGCCGCCGACCTCGAACGCGAGACCGTCTCGTGGGTGCGTGAGCTGCTCGGCCTGCCCGGCGCGTACGAGGGAGCGTTCGTCAGCGGCGCCACCATGTCCAACGTCACCGGCCTCGCCATCGCCCGCGAGTGGGTCGGCGAGCGGCGCGGCGTCTCGATCGCCGAGCAGGGGATCGCCGCACTCGGCCCGGTGCCGGTGCTGTCCGGCAGCCCGCACTCCAGCATCGCCAAGGCGCTGTCCCTGCTCGGCCTGGGCCGTTCGGCGATCCGGCAGGTCGGCGTGCTGCCCGGCAGGGAGGCGGTCGACGTGGACCGGCTCGCGGCGGCGCTGCGCGAGCTGGACGGGGAGCCGGCCATCGTGGTCGCGAACGCCGGCACGGTCAACACCGTCGACTTCGACGACCTGCGGGCCGTCGCCGCGCTGCGCGAGCATTACCCGTTCTGGCTGCACGCAGACGCCGCCTTCGGCGCCTTCGCCGCCCTGTCGCCCGAGCACGCCCACCTGGTCGACGGGCTGGGCGAGGCCGACTCGATCTGCGTCGACCTGCACAAGTGGCTGAACGTCCCGTACGACAGCGCGATCCAGCTCACCCGCCGCCGTGACCTGCAGACGCGGGTCTTCCGCAACTCCGCCGCCTACCTCGGCCCGGTCGGCGAGGAGCCCGACTTCGTCCACCTCACCCCCGAGAGCTCACGGCGGCTGCGGGCGCTGGCGGCGTGGTTCACGCTCGCCGCGTACGGGCGCGAGGGCCACGCGGAGATCGTCCGGCGCGACATCGCGCTCGCCGCCCGGCTCGGCGAGCGGCTGGCCGCGATGCCCGCCTACCGGCTGCTCGCCCCGGTCAGGCTCAACGTCGTCTGCTTCACCCCGGCCGCGGACCCGTCGCGCGCCGGCGCGGTGGCGCGCGCGGTCGCCGCGTCCGGCGAGGCGTTCCTCACCCCGACCGAGTACGCGGGCGTGCCCGCGCTGCGCGCCGCCTTCTCCAACTGGCGCACCACCGAGGCCGACGTCGAGCGGGTGGCCGCCGTGCTGGAGGCGGCGGCCGGGTGACCTCAGCCGCAGAGCGGGACCTCCCTCCCGGCGCTCTTCGGGGCGGTCGCACCGTGCCGCCGGGAGAGGTCGGTCCCCAGCGAGGTCAGGGTGTGCATCACCGCCTGGCCCTGGCGCCTCGACGAGATCAGGCCCGCCTTCCGCAGGACGGCGGCGTGGCGGCTCGCGGACGCCGCCGAGATGTTGAGCCGGTGGGCCAGCTGGGTGGTGGTGACGCCCGAGCCGACACTGCGGAGCACGGCCGCGCGGGTGGCGCCGATCAAGGTTCCCAGGCTCTCGGAGTCCTCCGCCTCGCCGTTGCGCCGGCTGATCGGGTAGACGAGGACGGGGCGCAGCCGCGGGTCGGCCAGCGCGATCGGGACTCTCCTGCAGAAGTAGGACGGCACCAGCAACAGGCCCCGGCCGTCCAGGCGCAGCTCCTTGTCGATGCCGTAGTCGACTTCGAGTACGGGCGGACGCCACCTCATGAGAGGGCTGAAGCTGGTGAGCAACGCCTCGACGCCGCCGTCGAGGAAGCGGGCGACGCGTGACAGCCGGTCGTGCTCGACGGCTGACCTGAACTCGGGGTGCGGGGCGATGGCCGCCTGGTGGTAGGCGCGCAGGGCCGCCGTGAGCGCGCTGAGCGCCGCCGGCCGGCCGTCCGCCACCGGACCGACCCAGGTGGGCAGGCGGGTGTGCCGGGCGAGCTGCTCGATCTCGCCTCTCAGTCGCCTGGGCGGGGTCGACAGGATGGCGTCGAGCCCGGGTTCCAGGCCCTGGCGCCCCTCGGCGGGGGTGAGGAAGTCGGGGAAGTACGGTCCCATCGGCGCCAAAGTGGCCAGGAGCCGCGCGCCAGGCCTGATCTGCGCCATTCTCCGGTGGTCACCGCGTAACCGGTGTTTCCAGGTGCGTAAGGCCGGGTCGGCGTCGCGGTCGGTCAGCCGGAACCGGCTGATGAGGATCTCCCACAGCGGGTCCTCGGCGGCTGCGATCGTGGTGCGGGCCAGATCGTCACCGGTGAAATGGATCCGCAGTATTCCCATGTCACCCTCCGTAGCGATCCGCCCCTGGCGGTGCCCCCTGGCTCGTCCCCGGATCGCGGCACTTACTGTACTCAGGCCCCCTGAAACCCCTGGACACGGGTCCTTATCTGCGCTTTTTCACCAGAATGCAAAGTTCTGGCCTTGGTCGTCTCGCATGTAACAAGCTGTGAGGGCGCCGGGCCCTTTCGGAAGCAACGGGGGAAAGGGGCCGGCGAAGCTTGAGGGGGAGCTGTGAGCGTGGCTGTGCCCGGCCAGGGGGCCGGAAGCATCCGTGCCCGCCTCGTACCGCTGGCCGCGGTGGCATGCCTGCTGACCGCGGCCGCGTGCGCGGCGGAGCCGGAACTCGACCCGAGCCTCGGCCTCGACCGGCGGCCGCTGGTCCTTCCGCTCGACGCCTACCACCTCTCTCCTGAGGAGGAGGCCGTCGTGCTCCAGGCCCAGACCGAGCTCTTCCGTACCTGCATGGCGAGGCTCGGGTTCACGGCGCCCGCAGCGGCCCGCCCCGAGCCTGTCGACCGCAACCACGAGCGCTACCTGCTGGAGGACGAGGAGATCGCGAAGAGCCGCGGCTACCATCCGCCGGCAGACCCGGGAACCCGCGCCGGGCCCGAGGTCCGCACCGCGGCCTATCTCGCCGCCGCGCACGGCACCGGCCGCGGCGACGGCGCCCCTCGCGGAGGGTGCGAGGCGGAGGCCCACGACCGGCTGGTCCCCGCGCCCGCGGGCGAGGCCATGCGGCGCGTCACCGACCTGAAGGGCTGGAGCTGGGAACGCTCGCTGACCGACAGCCGGACCGTCGCCGTCTTCGCGGCCTGGTCGTCGTGCATGGCCCGGCTCGGCCACGACTATCCGACGCCGAGGGCGGCCAACAACGACGTCGCGTTCAGGACCGTCGAGCCGACCGCCCAGGAGATCGCCACCGCCGTCGCGGACGTCCGGTGCAAGCGGCAGACGGACGTCGTGCGCACCTGGGCCGCCGTCGAAGCCGCCTACCAGAAGCAGGCGATAGCCGAGCACCGGCAGGAACTGCGGGAAGGCAGGCGAACCATCACCGCCCTGGTGACCGCCGCCCGCCCCATCGCGCGAGGGCGTTGACGCCCTCGCCCGCACACTCCCGGGCCGGGTCCTGCCGGCCTGGGTCCACCTACAAGAAAGGCATCACCCGAATGAAGCGCGTCATCCGGTCGTTCGCCGCCATGGCCCTGCTGGGCACCGCGGTCACGATCGCGACCACCGCCCCCGCCTCGGCGGCCGCCTGCACCGACGCGGTCTGCGTCTACGAAGGAAGGGACGGCACCGGGACGGTCGCCGGTTTCACCACCGCCGACAACAACTTCTCCAACAACAAATTCCTCAACGGCACCAACGTCAACGACCGCATCTCCTCCATCAGCGTGGCGACCAACCGCAACGCCGCGATGTTCTACACCGACTCCTACTGGCGCGGTCACGCCCACCGGATCGAGAACCTCGGTCACAGCCGGCCGCAGAACGCCGCCTGGGACAACGCGTTCAGCTCCTTCCGCTACGTCGTCATCGACTAGGCGTGCCGAGGGCCGGTGTCCGCGCGGGACACCGGCCCTCGCCGGTCGTCGCGTCAGCCGAGGCGCACCGGCAGCGTGCGCGGCCCGCGCACCTGGCCGGAGGCCCAGGTCACCGCCTCAGGATCGGCCAGGGAGAAGGACGGGACCCGCTCCAGCCACACCTCCAGCGCCACCCGCAGCTCCATCCGCGCCAGGTGCGAGCCCACGCAGCGGTGGATGCCGAGCCCGAACGCGGCGTGCCGGTTGACCTCGCGGTCGATGACCACCTCGCCCGCCCGGTCGAACTGCTCGGCGTCACGGTTCGCGGACGGGAACGACAGCAGGACCCAGTCATCCGCCCTCATGTCCACGCCCCGCCAGGTCATGTCCTCCTTGACCAGCCGCGCCATCGTGACCGGCGCGTACGCCCTGAGGAACTCCTCCATCGCGGTCGGCAGTAACTCCGGATGGGCCACCAGGCGCTCCCGGTCCGCCGGGGTCTTCGCCAGGTGCCACAGCGACGCGCCGATCGCGCTCCACGTCGTGTCGATGCCGGCGATCAGCAGCAGCGCCATCGTGCCCGACACGTGCTCCGGCGCGAGCTTCTGCCCGTACAGCTCGGCGTCGATCAAGTACGTCGTCAGGTCGTCGCGCGGGTTGGCCAGATGATCGTGGATCTGCACGTACAGATAGTCGAAGAGCTCCTCGAAGTTGGCCATCCGCTCGTCCGGCGGCAGGTTGACGCCTTCCAGCACGTTCTCGATGAACACCCGGAACTGCGGCCCGTCCTCCGGCGGGAAGCCCAGCATGTCGGAGATGACCCGAATCGGGATGTGCTGGGCGTACTCGCTGGCGGCGTCCACCACGTCCCGGCCTTCGAACGCGTCGATGAGCGAGTGACAGTACGCCCGCGCCGCCGCCTCGCGCTTCGACACCGCGGTCTTGGTGAACGCCGGCAGCAGCAGCTTGCGCGCGTCGTGGTGGAACGGCGGGTCGGAGGAGATCGGCGGGGTGCTGCCGACCGGCGCCAGCTCCCGCGGCGGCCGGAAGTTGCTTATCACGATCGACCGTGACGAGAAGCGCTCGGTGTCGTACGCGATCGCCGCCACGTCCTCGTAGCGGGTCGGCAGCCAGCCGCCGCCGAACCGGTCCGTGTGCGCGATCGGGCAGCGCTGCCGCAGATCGTCCAGGATCGGGTACGGATCCGCGGCCCACTCCGGCTCCAGGTGCGAGAAGTCCGTCGCCCAGTCCGCGACGGGACCGGTGACGATCTCGCTGCGGGTGCCCAGGAGCTCCTCTTCGTCGTCCTGCGCGCGTGCGTCCCGGGTGAAGCGGTCGTCGACGGTCATGTCATTCCTCCTCGGAGAGGGTGATCGCGCTTTCCGGGCAGTTGGAGACCGCCAGGCGGGCCGTGCGCTCCTCGCCCGGCGGCACCACGCCGTCGCCGATCACCGTCCCGTAGCCCTCGTCGTCCTCGCCGAACAGGGCGGGCGCGATGTCGTAGCAGCGGCCGTGACCCTGGCAGCGCTCCGGGTTGATCTGAACGTTCACGGTGTCGAATCCCTTGGTGCGGTGGTGTCGGAGGGAGCCAGACCGGTGACGACGCGGCTGAGCAGGGCGGCCCAGTCGGCCTCGTCCACGGCGTGCAGGTCCGGCGGGACGAGCGCGCTGCCGATCGAGAGCGCGAGACAGAAGTGGGCGACCGCCTGGGGAGACAGCCCCCGGTCGAGCTCGCCGTCGCCCTGCGCGACCCGGACCAGCCCGGCGATCCAGTCGGCCCGCTCGCCGACGTAGTCGCCCGTCGGCCGGGCCACGTCCGCGTCCCGCCGCGCGGCGACCAGCGCCTCCACGAGCAGGTAGCCGCGTGCGTCACGGCGCCGGGGCAGCTGCCGCCCCATGGCCAGCAGCAGCTCCGTCGCCGACCGGTCGGGATCGTCGGCGAACAGGTCGGCCAGCAGCTGCCGGGCGTGCGCCCGCAACGCGGCCACCAGCAACTCCGCCTTCGACCCGAAATGCGCGTAGAGCGCGCCGTTGCTCACCCCCGCCGCGGCGGCGATGTCGGCCACCCGGGTCCCGTCGTACCCGCGCTCGGCGAACACCTCGGCGGCCGCGCGAAGCAGCCGCTCCCGGGTCTCAGCGGCGGTGACACCGGCTATGCGCCCCATGCACGAATTAAAAGACCGTTCATTTGATTCGTCAACGGCCCAGAACAGTGAAGGTGGCGCCTGTCTGGTGCCGCTCCCCTTGATAGTTGGGGTGCGGTGCCCCGAGATGCCGCGTTCACTTTCGACGGGGCTCGGCTGGTCAGCCGGGCTGTCTGTCTCGCTCACGGATGCCGGCTCCATCGCGATGCGGCACGATCCTCAACGGGGCCGTATGCGGGCAGCCGATCCCACAGATCAACACGGGCGCGTTCACGGACCGCACGGGTCGCAATGGACGTCCAGGGGCGGTTGGTCAGTGATCAGCGTGTGGAGCCAGTCGACCAGCCGGACGCCCTTCACCTCGATCTCATAGAACTTGTCCGGCTCGAAAATCTGATGGTCGGCGCCGGGCGCGGTGTAGCTGTGCAGGCGCACCCCGGCTCTTTCGATCGCCGCCTCGTTGCGGTCGATCTCGGCGAGGAGGTTCGGCGGATTCCCGTCCAGCCACCGGGTCAGCTCCGAAGTCGCGTTCGGGTCGTAGGCGAAGTCGAAACGGGCCAGCTTGAGGTTGGGATCATGCAGGGCAGCCTGGGTCCAGAACCGGGGGACGCCCCAGGCGCGGACGGTGAGCCCGTTGACCGCCCAGTCCGGCATCGTGTCGTAGGCGCCCCATCGGGCGTCGAGGACGCCGGCGTTGAAATCGGGGTTGTCCGGCCAAGCGCCGGACTGGGCGCCGAGCACGATGACCTCGGCGTCGGGGAGCCGGTCGGCGACCAGGCCGCCGTAGATGGGAGCGGCGACCGACCCCGCGGTCTTGCCGACGACGACCACCTGTTCGGCGTTGGGGTAGTGCTCGGTGAGGTGGTCGAGCGCCGCCGTACCGTTGACGTAGCCGCGGTGCTCGACGGTCAACTCCGGCGCGTACTGCTGGGAGACGTCGCCCAGATGTGCATCGCCGGTGCAGGAACTCACATAGAGGAACGAGTAATCGGCGAACGGGTTGTCGGCCCGGGTGGTGTCGAACATTCCGCGCCGATTCTCCGGTTCCACGCCTGAGATGTTCCAGTCGTAGAAGTCGTTCTCGCCGCGGTCGCCGGTGAAGGCACACATCGTCGCGTCCCAGCAGACGCCTCCGCCGTTCAGGAAGAGCACGACCTTGGCCGGGTCGGCCCGCCGCTCCCAGAAGGAGAACGGGCTGCCGTCAGCGCAGTGGCAATCGCCTGCCGGCACGACCCGGTCCCACACCAGTTCCTTGCGGGTGGTGCTGCAGCCGGTCAGCACGATGGCCAGAGCGACCAGCAGGAGCAGAGGTGTTCTCCGCACACGGTCGTGACGAGGACGGCCGCCGGTGTCGCGGGAGATGTTCGTCATGGGTCACAGGCTGGGCGGCACCGCAATGGCCGCGCACCTGTCCGTGGTCATGTTCCGAACCCTGACCTTCGACGGGTTCCGGGAGGCGGCGCCCGGGCTTAGGGTGTCGCCTGGTATGAAGACTCCCCTGGCGGCCCTGTGGGGCGCTTTACGCGGCTCGCGCGTCCAGGATGCCGGCCTCGCCGCCCTGCTGCTGGCCGGCACGTGGGCGGTCAATGGTGCCGCCGCAGTCGGGGAGACCAGCGGGTTGCTCGCCGAAGCGGTTTGGCTGCGGGAGCCGGCGGCCCGGTGGGTCCTGATCGGGGTCTGCGTCGCCGCCGTGGCGGTGCGCCGCAGGTGGCCGGTTCCGGCGCTCGCCGCGGCATCGCTCGCCGCCGTGGCACAGATGGCGCTGGCGGCGGCACCGGTGCTCGCCGATCTGGCCGTTCCGATCATCCTCTACACGATCGCCGCGCGGCGGCGGCGCGAGGTGTCGCTCGCGCTGCTCGGTGCCGCTCTGGCCGTGGCGACGGCATGGTCGGTGTACGTGGCCCTCGACGGCAAGCCCGACAGCTGGCTCCACGAAGGGCGGCCCTTCGGCGTCGGCGGACAGGAACGCACGCCGGAGGATCCTGCCAGGCCGCCGCAGGGCGCGCCCGACGGACCGCGGCAGGACGGCCAGACGGACACGACGTCGGGCCCGACCGACTGGGGCGGGATCCCCGTCCTCGGCCCCCTCCTGGTCGTCGCCTGGGCGATCGGCTGGGGTACCCGCAGCCGCCGCGCCTACCTCGGCGAGCTCAAGGCGAGGGCACGAGACCTGGAGCGTGAGCGCGGCCAGCAGGCCGCGCTGGCCGTGGCCGCCGAGCGGGCCAGGCTCACCCGTGAGCTGCACGACGTGGTGGCGCACGGCCTGGCCGTCATCGTGATGCAGGCGCAGGGTGGCGCCGCGGCATTCGCCAAGCGGCCGGCCGACACCCTCGCCGCACTGGACACCATCGTCGCGACAGGCCGCGCCTCGCTCGCCGACATCCGTCACGTGCTGTCCGCGTCCGGGCAGGTCGACGACGCCGCGCGGCCGGTGCCGGGCCTGGCGCAGCTGCCCCGCCTCATCGACCAGGTGCAACAGGCAGGCACCCCGGTCCAGCTGCACATCAACGGATCGCCGCGGCCGCTGCCCACCGGCGTGGACGTCTCGTCGTACCGGATCGTCCAGGAGGCGCTGACCAACACGATGAAGCATGCCGGGCCAGGAGCCTGCGCCCAGGTCGTGATGACCTACGCAAGAGACGAGTTGAGGATCGATGCCAGCGACAACGGCACCGGCGAGCCGGCCTCCGGCGGGACCGGCCATGGGCTGAGGGGCATGCGGGAACGCGCGGCACTACTGGGCGGTGAGGTGGCGTCCGGCCCGGGGCCGGACGGCGGCTATGTCGTACGGGCCCGCATCCCCCTCGATCCGGGAGAGATCGCATGATCCGCGTACTGCTGGTCGACGACCAGGCCCTGCTCCGCGCCGGTCTGCGGATGATCCTCGAGAACGCCGAGGACATGGACGTCGTCGGGGAGGCCGACGACGGCGCCACGGCCACCGCCCTGGCGGTCGAGACGACGCCCGACGTCATCCTGATGGACATCCGGATGCCGGACGTCGACGGGCTGGAGGCCACGCGTCGCATTCGCGCGTCGCTCCCGGACGGACCGCGCATCCTGATCCTCACCACCTTCGACCTCGACGAGTACGTGTACTCCGCGCTGCGGGCCGGCGCCAGCGGATTCCTGCTCAAGGACACCCTCGCCGCCGATCTGCTGTCCGGGATCCGCGTGGTGGCCAGGGGCGACGCCATCGTCGCGCCACCGGTCACCCGGCGGCTGATCGAACGCCACATCGGCACGTCCGGCGACCCGCTGCCCCCTACCGAGGCTGAGCTTCGCGTCCTCACCGAGCGAGAACGCGAGGTGCTCGAACTGATCGCCCGGGGCCTGTCCAACGCCGAGATCGCCGGCCGTCTCTTCCTCACCGAGGGCACCGTGAAGGGCCACGTCAGCCGCATCCTGACAAAGCTCGGTCTGCGGGACCGGGTCCAGGCCGTGATCTTCTCCTACGAGTGCGGCCTGGTCCGCGCCGGCATGTGACGATCCGGCGACAGCAGCCGGCGACCCCCGTGATCAGCTAGGCGCCCGTGCCACGATCAGGGCACTCGGACCCCTGAATAGATCGATCTGGATGACGGTGCCCAGGTCGGCTGCATGCCCCGCTGTCATGTTCAGCGACGCCAGACAGCGCCGATCTCCGCCATCCGCTCGGCCGCGTAGGCGGGGTCGATCAGCGCCTCGGGGGTGTGGAGGCCGGGCGGGACGCGGTCGCCGCGCAGGCCGAGCAGGCGCTCGACGCCGAGGGCCACGCCGAGCGCCGTCAGGGGGCGCTGCCCCTCCGGGTGGAGGAGGTAGCGGCTCGTCCTGAGCGGTGCGCCCGCGTGGTCCACGCCCTCAAGGTCGATCTTGACCTCCGTGGACGGGGGCCCGCCGCGCCGCCTGCCCGCCGATTCGCCGATCGCGAACGTGAAGCGGACGTTGGGCGCGCCCGTCGCGACGGCCAGGCTCGGCACGTCGAGGATGGGGACGACCTGGCCGGGCAGCACGGTGCCGTCGACGCTGGTGACCTCCACCTGCGCGTCGGGGCCGCTGACCCAGGCGAAGGCGCCGTCGCGGCGGACGTGCCCCGCCGAGGTGGCGGCCAGCAGCCGTTCCATGTCCGCCATGGCCGCGGGCCCGCCGCCGTCCTGTTCGTCCAGCACGCCGCTGACCTCGATGGTGTCGAGCCGGTCGAACTCCCCGGCGAGGCCGAGCACCGCGAGGACGACGAGCCCCGCGTACCAGTGGCTGGCCAGCAGGATCGGCGCCGCGCCGGCTCGCAGGCCGGCGGCGACGACCTCGGGGCCGATGTCGACCAGGCCGCTGGAGATGCTGACGTACGGCAGGCCGCGGTCCTGGGCGTACCGCAGGCCGTTCAGGTGGCTGTCCCACACCGTCGCCACGACCGCCGAGTAGCCGTCGGCCTGCTGGAGGCCCAGGTCGCCTCGGCGCAGATCGATGGTCACGGCTGTCGCGCCGCCGAGTTCGTCGGCAACCCGCCGGGCGCGGCCGAGATCGCGGCCCGCGATGGTCAGCGGCAGCTCCGGGTACCACCGGCGCAGAAGGGCGGCGGTCCCCGCGCCCGCCTGGCCGGATCCACCCATGATCAGTACGGAGTGCTCCATGGCGATGTCCTCCTGTTAACCTACATTCTGTAACTTACATTTTGTAGCTTATACTGGGAGGCGACGCAAGGGAGGACGATGACCACGGGATCGACTCGCCTGTCCAAGCCGGCCAGGCGGGAGCAACTGCTCGACACCGCCCTGGCGATCGTGCGCGCCCACGGCACCGACAGCCTCACGCTGGTCAGCCTGGCGGAGGCCGCAGGAGTGAGCAGGCCGATCGTCTACGACCACTTCGGCACCCGCCCCGGCCTGCTCATCGCGCTCTACCGGCGGCTCGACGAGCGGCATCGGGCCGCCTCGGAGGAGGCCCTGCGCGACGCCCCGCCCGCCCCCCGCGAGATCGCCCGCGTCCTGAGCGCCGCCTACTTCTCCTGCGCCACCGACATGCCGGAGTGGACCGCCGTTTCGGCCGCGCTCAAGGGAAACCAGGAGATGGAGGCGATCGAGCGCGAGCTGCTCGACGGCTACACGGACCTGATGGCCACCGCCCTGCGGCCGTACTCCGGGCTCGCGCGGGAAGCCCTCCGGCTGCGCTGCGCCGGCGCGCTGGGCGCGGCCGAGGCGATCGCCGCGGAGCTGAACCGGGGGCGCGCCACCGTCGCCGAGGCCGTCGCGGCGCTGACGGCCCTGATCATCGGCAGCATCGACGCGGCTGCCCAGGACTGACTGCCCAGCCGGGGCATGACCAGTTCGAACAGACGGCGACGACGCCGGAAATGTCGGCGGATGATCGTAGGGTTGCCGACCATGACCGCCACGCACACCGTCTCGTTCGATGTCTCGGTCTCCTACGGGCAGGCGTATCTCGTCGATGACACGGACGACAACCCGGGCTACGCCAACTTCGCCGCCGATCACCCTGATCATCCCGTCGGGATCATCCGCGTGGAGGACGGCGCCGCCATCTTGCTCACGGGCACCCACACCGACACCCTCGTCTTCTCGGCGACCGTGGCCGACCACGACCCGGGAGCGGACACCGGCGAGTACGAGGACATCGTGGAGATCAGCTTCCTGTCCCGGGCCGGACGGCTCCGGCTGTGCGAGTGGGGAGGCGAACGCGTTCACGCCATCCCCGACCTGCCCTCGGGGCCGGGGTGGTACCGGTTGCGCTATCACGCGGTGAACATGGACGAGTCCTCGGAAGAGGACGACCGTTATCTGCTGCAGGTCTGGCCACAGCCTGAATCCGTCCCCCAGGTGGTCAAGAGCACCAGCACGCAACTCGCCTACTGGCGCAGCGCGGGCTGAGTCCCCTTCCGCAGCGGATCACCGGCGAGCCAGGGCGAGCCGACGCCGCACCGCGTCGATCCCGACGACGATCACCGTGACCTCGTCGCCCGCCGCCATGGTCGCCGGGGCGGCGGCTTCGCCGAAATGGACCAGACCTTCGACGCCGTCCGCCACCCGGACGAAGGCGCCGAAGGGCACCACCTTCGTGACCGTGCCGTACAGGATCTGCCCGGCATGAGCGCGACGCGCGAACTCCTGGAACGGGTCGGCCCGGGTCGCGCGCAACGACAGCCGGGCTTCGCCGTTGTAGGTGTCGAAGCCGAGGAACTCGCAGGTGATGCGCTGCCCCACGGTGACGACCTCGGACGGGTCGTCGAAGCGGTGCCAGGACAACTCGGGCATGGTGATGAAGCCGACGCCGGGGAAGACGGGATGGCCGGGCGCGTCGTCCAGATCGACGAAGACGCCGAAGCTCTCGATGGCCGCCACGGTGCCGGAGAGCCGCCGCCCTGGGCGCAGCGCCGTCAAGTAGGCCCAGAGCCGGGGGTGCTCGGTCCTCAGGGAATCGGCGAGTGACCTTTCATCCTCCGGCGTTCCCATGGGGCCAAGGCTATGGCGTGATGGTTGGGACGCCTTGAGAACAGGGACAAGGGCTTCGATGACGCCCGCATCGCAGGAACCCCCGGAGATCCGCGGGCCGCCGCAGCGGCGACGCTGCTCCTCGAAGCCGCCGACCACGCCAACCAGGGCCTTCCGCGGTACCGGTGGTGGGGTTACGCCGGTCCGTGCGACACCGCCGGGTACGGCATCCGCGACCTCGGCGACGCCTGGAACGACCGGGTCTCCTCGATGCACATCCACTACGAGCCGTAGGCGAACGGCGGTGGGGCGGGGCGCGCTGACCCCCGCCCCCGGCCGCCGCGCTGTCGAGGGTCTCACCGGAACAGGCCGAGGGGCTCAGGGGAGACGTCCAGGAGCAGGGTGGCGTGGATGCGCCGCAGCTCCGGTGACGGGTCGACGCCCAGGTCGCCGGAGAGGCGGCTGCGGAGCCGCTCGTACAGCATCAGCGCCTCCGCCCGTCTGCCGGCGCGGTCCAGCAGCAGGAGCAGCCGTTCCCAGAGCGGCTCCCGGTGCGGGTGGGCGGCGGCGAGTTCCCGCAGCTCCGCGATCAGCTCGTCGCCGCGCCCCTGCGTCAGGCTCAGGTCGATCCGCCGTTCCACCGCCGAGAGGTACAGCTCCTCCAGGGCGAGCGCCTTACGGCCGTGCAGCACCTCGGAGTCGATGCCTTCGAACGGCCTGCCGCGCCACAGGGCCAGCGCCTCTTCCAGGGTCTTCCGCTCCACCCCCAGATCGCTGGTGCGCGCCGCCTTCGACAGGAGTGCGCGGAACCGCAGCGCGTCGACCTCGTCGGGCGCCGCCTCCAGCCGGTAGCCGGACGCGGTCCGGTGGATCGCCCCCGGCCCCAGCAGGCCGCGTAACCGGGCGATGTAGGTCTGCACGCTGCGCCGCGGGCTGACCGGCGGGTCGTCCGGCCAGATCGCCGTGACCAGGTCGTCCACGGTGATGGTGTTGCCCGCGCGCATGGCGAGGATCGCCAGGAGGGTCCGCAGCCGGTTCGTGTTCAGCTCGACCGGGCCGGCGGACCACCGCACTTCGAGAGGCCCCAGCAACGCGACCCGGAGCCGGCCGTCCGTGCTCACCGTGCCGCACCCCGGTCACACGCCATGTTTCTCCTCCATGAGCTCCACTCTCCCGTGCGGGCGCGCGACCCGGCCAGGTCGGTACGCGGGCATTGACCGGACATCTCGGTCAGCCGCCCTGAAGCGCCATCGAGCGGCGATGACGCACCGGTGAAGCAGATGTGACGACGGCCGCGCCTAGGGTGCGCCGGTGTCGTGAGTGTCGGGGTTCACGCCCTTTCTCCCCATCGGTCAGTGGTTTGAGGAGTTGCCCACTGTGCGCGCATTCGGTCGGCGCGGTCTCGTCGCGCTCATCACCGCCCTCGCCTTGCTGGCCGGGATGGACTCCGGCGCCGCCGCGTCCACCGCGTCAGCCGTCTCCCGTACCGGAACCCTGGCCGACGCGGCCGGGCGGAGCACGGTCGTCGAGTTGATGAAGACCGGCGGGCCCGAGGTCGCCCGGGCCGCCGAAGCCGCCTTGCTGGGCGGGGACGACGCGTTACAAGAGTTCCTGGACACCGGGCGGGACGCCGCGACCGAGACGGACTTACGCGCCGCCGTCAGCCAGATCCTGGCGGTCGGCGGGCCCGCGACGAGGTCCGCCGCTGAGGCCGCGCTGGACGGGGGCGCCGCCGCCATGCGCGCGTTCCTGGACGGCGGGTGGAAGACCGCCTGGCAGGCGGACGTCCGTACCCGGATCGAGCAGATCATGGAGGCGGGCGGACCGGAGGTCCGGGCCGCCGCGCGACGCGCGCTGGACGGCGACGCCGAGGCCCAGGCGCTCTTCCTGGAATCCGGCTACCGAACCGCCCAGGACCAGGACGACCGGGACAAGACCGCGGAGCTGATGTCCACGGGCGGCCCCAAGGTCAAGGCCGCCGCCCAGCGGGCGCTCGACGGGACGATCGAGGACGTCCGCGAGTTCGTCCGGCAGGGCTACGAGATCGCCGCCGCCCGCGACGCCGAGGTGATCTCCATCGCCCAGCTGGCCGACCTGGCCGAGCAGGCGGGGGAGCGGGCGGACCTGCACACGCGGGCGGCCGAGGACGCCGCGGCCCGCGCCGTCCTGGCCGCCGGGCTGGCCAAGGAGGCCACCGAGCGGGCCGCCCGCGAGACTGAAGCCGCGAGGGAGTCGGCGGACAAGGCCGCCGGTGCGGCGGCCCGCGCCGCCGACGCCGCCCGCCGCGCGGCCGAGGCGGCGGAAACGGCGCTGGACGCGGCGGACGAGGCCAACTACGCCGCCCGGCTGGCCGCCGACGCCGCGAGCCGGGCCGCCACCGCGGCCTCCCTGGCTGGCCAGGCCGCCGCCAACGCCAACCGGGCGGCCCAGGCCGCGCACGCCGACGCGGGGCAGGCGAGCGCCGCCCGGCGCGCCGCCGAGCAGGCCAGGGACGCGGCCAGAGGCGCACGCGAGGCGGGCCAGGCCGCCCAGAACGCCGCCCAGGCGGCGACCGCGGCGGGTCAGGCCGCGGCGGCCGCGGCGAGCGCCGGGGGACACGCCAACGGCGCGGCGGGGTTCGCCGACCAGGCGGGGCAGTACGCGGCGGAGGCCGGGGCGAGCGCCGAGGAAGCCCGCCAGGCCGCCGCGTACGCCAAGCGCCGGGCCGACGCCGCGATCGCCGCGGCGAACCGGGCCCTGGCACTCGCCCGTGAGTCGGCGGCGGCCGCCAACGAGGCCAAGGGCTGGGCCGAGGACGCGGCACAGCACGCCGACAACGCCGCCGACGCGGCCGAGGACGCGGCGGACCACGCGGGCGAGGCCGACGGGCACGCCGACGTGGCCGAGCAGCACGCCGCCGACGCCCTGGCCGCCGCCCTGGCCGCCAAGGGCTACTCCGACGGCGCCGCGCGGGTGCACGAGGTGGCGGGCCAGGCCGACGCGGCCCGGCTGGCCGCCCAGCAGGCGCGCAACGTCGCCGACGCGGAGGACGCGCTCGCGCTCGAGACCGCGCGCAGGGAGCGGGCCGGGTGGCAGGCCGGCCAGGCCGAACGGCTCCAGGCCGAGGCCGCGCGGCTGCTGACCGAGGCGCGGGTGCCCGGCACCCCGCGCGAGACCGTGGTGGCCAACGGCCGGCGGGCCGCCGTCGCGCTGATGGTCTCGGGCGGCTCCTACGTCCGGGCCGCCGCCGAGGACGCGCTGATCCACGGCGAGGACGACGTGGTCGAGTTCGTCCGCGCCGTCGACACCGCGATCGAGCAGGACGACCGCGCCAGCCTCGACCACATCGTCGCGACCACCGACAAGCCCGCGCTCCGGGCGGCGGCGGTGACGGCCGGCGGCGGCGACCACGCCGGGGTGAAGCAGTTCCTGACCACCGGCCAGCACGCGGTGCAGCTGGACGACTACCGCGCCGAGGTCACCCGGATCAGGGACGCCGGCGGGCCGAAGGTCAGGCGGGCCGCCGAGACGGCCCTGGCGGCCGGCACGGTCGAGGCCCTGCGCGACTTCCTGCAGACGGGGCAGCACGTCGCGCGCGAGCACGACGACCGGCTGTCCGTCGTGCAGATGCTGACCGGCGCCGGGCCGGAGCTGAACGCCGCGGCCCAGGCGGCACTCTCCGGACCCGCGAGCTACCTCCGGGAGTTTCTGGAGGTCGAGCAGCACAGGGCCCGCCAGCGCGACGCCGACGCGGCAGCGCACGAGTCTGAGATCGCCACCTATCTCGCCAACATCGCCCGCGTCGCCGCCCTGGCGCAGGAGAGCGCGGCCGAGGCCAAGCGGCAGGCCGCGATCGCCAGGAACGCCGCCGCCGAGGCCCAGCGCTACGCCGACGAGGCCGCGGCGCACGCGCACGCGGCCAACGGGTACGCCGACTTCGCCCAGATGCACGCCGACCAGGCCCAGGCCTCGGCCGACGCGGCCGCCCGGTCGGCGCAGACCGCCAGTGAGGCGGCGGCCCGCGCGCAGGCGTCGGCACGGGACGCGGCCGCCTCGGCCGCCCGGGCGACGCTGTCGGCCGACCAGGCCCGGGGGTACGCCGACGAGGCGTACGCGGCGGCGGCCCGCGCCCGCGCCGACGCCATCCAGGCCGGTGAGGACGCGTCGGCGGCCGCCCGCGCCGCGGCCGACGCGGCCAAGGCCGCCGACGACCTCCGGCGGCAGCAGGACAAGGAGCGGAGCGAGGGCTACCAGTCCGGCCTGCCCAGCGGGACCGGTGAGGACCCGGACATCGACTACAGCGACATCCGCACCGACGAGGACGTCCTGAAGGCGGACGACCCGGACCTGCTGGCGGAGTACCGCGAGGCCAAGGTCACCGCGAACAAGGGCGTCGACGACTTCATCATGTCCGTCGGCGGCGGCATCGTCCTGGAGGTCATCGGCTGGAACGACGCCGAGGCGTGCTTCACCCGGGGCGACATCGTCGGCTGCCTGTTCACCGCGCTCACCCTGGTGGGGCCGATCACGCTGCTGCGCTACGTGGACGACATCCCGGAGATCGGCCGGGCCATCCACCGCATCGTCCAGGGCCTGGGGCCGTTCCGCCGCGCGGTCGACTCGGCCCGGGACTTCCTGCAGCGCGTCCGGCCGCGCATCAACGACGTCTTCGGGATGCTCCGCGACCCGTGCGGCCCCGCACGGGGCAGCGCCGCCGCCGCGGCGGTGCCCGCGAAGCACGCCGCCGGGGATTCGGAGAAGCGCCCGTTCTGGACCGACGCCCCCGTACGGGGGAGCGCGGCCGGCAGCCGGGTGGCCGCTCCCGAAGGCCAGTACGTCACCGTCACGGCCACCCATCCGTGGAAGGTGGACCGCAAGGTCTACAGCCTCGTCATCCACGGCAGCGGCGGCTACGGCGCCTACTCGGGCGGCGCCAAGGTCTGCCAGCTCGGGCAGGCCGGTGAGGCCGCGGTCAAAGCGGCGACCGGCGGGCTCGCCAAGAACACGAGAAAGTGGACCATGGCGAACGGGAAGGTCCGGATCCCGGACTTCTTCGCCACGGGCAGGCTTCTCGGCGAGTCGAAGAACGTCTCCTACCAGCACCTGTCGACGCAGCTCCAGGACTACCTGAAGATCGCGAAGGCGGAGGGCGTCCCCTTCCACCTCTACGTCCGGACCGGCACCAGGACCAAGCTGTCCGAGCCGTTGAAGAAGAAGGTGACCGCCGGGGAGATCATCCTCCACAAGATCATCCCGTGAGGATCATGCGATGAGTTACGACCTCGAGGTCTATGCCGCTCGCCCCGTCCCGCCGGATCGCCTGGCGGTCCTGGTGGCCGAGGCGGGCGGCCGGGCCGAGGTGCGGCAGGCGGGCGCGACGGTCGACCGCCTGGTGCGCGGCAGGCCGGAGCCGGCCTTCGTCGTCGACGGGCCGTACCGCCTCGAACGCGAGGACCTGCCCGACGAGGTCGCCGCGGCCGCCGTCGGGGTGACGGCCCGGTACGAGTTCACCGTCGGCGACCGTGGCGCGGCCGCCGTCGGGTTCGCCAAGAAGGTGGCCCGCAGGCTCGCCGAGCTGACCGAGGGCGTGGTGCACGACCGGCAGGACGACCAGCGGCCGGTCTGGCCGCGGACCACCCGGCGCTTCGAGCCGCCCGCGGCCGGCCGGATCGACACGCTCGGCCTGGAGTGGTTCGTCCGGCGCGAGGACCTGCCCGGGGAACTGCCGGGCTCGTTGCTGGCCTCGTTGCGCCGCTGGCTGCCGGAGGCGCTGCCACGGCGGTTCGGCGACCACGAACCGCTGGGCCACAAGCTGTCCGAGACCGGCGACGAGGGCTTCGCCCGGGCCTGGCGGTCGGAGTCCGGCGGCCTGTACTGGAAGGCCGTCCGCCCCTGCCTCGCGGGTTCGGCCCACGCGGTGGGCGAGGCGTTCACGCCCTGGCTGATCGGGGACGAGCGGACGCTGGACCACCCGGTGGCCCGGCTGTCCCTGACCTTCGACCTGCGGGTGCTGTCCGACCGGCGGTGGCTCGACGACCTCGCGGGCGCCTTCGCCCGCG
Organism: Nonomuraea sp. NPDC048826; assembly: GCF_043198225.1. Classification (NCBI taxonomy): domain Bacteria; kingdom Bacillati; phylum Actinomycetota; class Actinomycetes; order Streptosporangiales; family Streptosporangiaceae; genus Nonomuraea; species Nonomuraea sp. NPDC048826. The sequence continues at coordinate 598,471 of NZ_JBICUQ010000003.1, forward strand.
TCGCGCGGATCACCGGGGCCTTCTACGCCCACGCCGGGGTGGAACGGGGCTGGGGGTACGGCGGCGGCTCCCTGTGGAGCGACGGGGAGACCGAGTCGCACACGAGCCCGGTGGTCCGCGACCGCTGGACGGGTCTGCCGTCCCGCCCGCTCTGGCTGGCCTGGTTCGCCGGGCCCTACCTGCCGGTCGCCGAGCCGCACCTGGGCCCCGACCGCACCCGGATCGGCCACGGGACGTTGTGCAGGTTCGGTGACCATCCCGACCGGGCCGGCGCTCCTCCCTGGCCCGCTGATCTGACGATGACGCTCCTGGACGAGGACGACCCCCGGTTCCCCGACGTGGACCGCGTCCCCGCCCGGGTGATCCCCGAAGGCCTCTGAGAGGCACGGCAGGAAAGGTGATGCATGGTGATGCGCCGATTGCGGCTGCTCGCCGCGATGACGGTGCCGTTGTGGGTGATGGCCCCCGCGGCCCGCGCGGATGTCCCCGCGCCGGAGGACGCCCAGCCGGGGATCGTGGAGGACGGCGTCTACCCCGGAGCCGAGCGCATCCTGGCCGAACGCGGGATCACGCTGATCTCCGGCAACGGCCTGATCACGCTCACCGACTGCGGCGAACCCGGCACCATCCAGCTCTACAGCGCCGAGAAGGGCCACATCTGCTTCAAGGTGCGCATCTGGCGGGCGTTCGCCCCTGATCTGCCGACCTTGGAACCCGCGCTCAACTCCTTCATCGTCCTCCGGATTCCCGACGTGTACGTGATCAAGGGGTCGCGCACGGCCACCCAGCAGGCGACCCTGACCGTCGACGACCGGACCAAGACCTACGACATCAGGCCGGACGAGTGGACGCCGGTCGGCGAAGGCGTCGACCCGGACAATCCCCCGGAAACCCTCGTCGAGCTGCGCGCGGGACAGGAGAAGACGTGGTGACCGTCCGAGACCCGGCGCGCCGGCGCCTCGGGGCCGTGCTGCTGGCCGTGGCGATGGTCGTGCTCCTGGGGGCGACCGGCGCGCCCGCCCTGGCGATCGTCGGCAGTACGGCCGATCCCGGCGACTACCGGTTCACCGTGCGGGTGCAGATCGGCGACCGGCGGGTCTGCAGCGGCGCCGTGGTCCACCCGCTGTGGGTGCTCACCGCCAAGTCCTGCTTCACCGAGGGAGGACGGCCGCCCTCGGCCGGACCGCCCGCCACGTTCACGACCGTCGTCCAGGGCAACCTCGACCTCGGGGCGCAGGAGCACAGCGGCTGGCCGGACGTGATCCGCCTGGTCCCGCACCCCGACCGCGATCTCGTGCTGGCCGAGCTCACCGCCTGGGCGCCCGTCCCGCCGGTGCCGCTGGCCACCACGCCGCCCCGGGCCGGCGAGCGGCTGAGGGTCACGGGGTACGGCAGGACCGGGACCGAATGGGTGCCCGACAAGTTGCGCACCGCCACGTTCACCGTCGGCGACGTCGGCGATCCCCTGTTCACGCTCGTCCCCGACAGCGCGGGCGCGGCCATCTGCAAGGGCGACGCGGGCGGTCCGGCGTTCCGGGAGGCCGACGGCCGGGCGGAGCTCGTCGGCGTGCACCACACCTCCTGGCAGAACGGCTGCTACACCGAGACCGAGACGCGCCGGGGCGCCACCGAGACCCGGGCCGACGACCTCGGCGCCTGGGTGGCCGCCACGACCACGAAACCGGAGATCAGGGCCGCGGACAACGTGGACTACCAGGGCCGGACCGTCAACCTCTGCTACAGCTCCAACGGCAAGGCCCAGCTGGTCACCGCCGACGGCAGTCTGGTCCTGAGAAGCAACGCCGGGCAGGAGGGCGGCCGGTCGGCCTACCAGGTCTTCGTCAGCCGCTACCTCAACCTGGGGGGAGTGCGCTTCCAGAACGACGGGAACCTCGTCGTCTACGACCGCGCCGGCAAGGGCGTCTGGTCCACCAAGTCCTCCGGCCGGCCGAACGCCCGCCTGGTGTGCGAGTCCGACGGGGGCGCCACCGTCTACGACGGCTCGACCCGGGTGTGGCAGTCGGGCACGGCCCCGGTCCTCCACGCGAGCGTGAACTTCCAGGTCGCCGAGTCGCACGCCGACCCGTTCCTCCAGACCTCCTTGTGCCTGAGCGGCGACCGCGCCACCCACCTGAAGGTCGACGACGGCGTCCTGAAGGGCTCCGACGGCTGGCGATCGCCCCGCAGGATGTACAGCGACGCCGACCCCTGGACCGTGCGCTTCCAGGACGACGGCAACCTGGTGACCTACGACCGGAACGGCCAGGCGGTGTGGGCCAGCAAGACCCACGGGCACCCGGGCGCCAGGCTGGTGTGCGAGGAGGCCGGCAACATCGTCATCTACGACGGGACCACCAAGCTGTGGGACTCGGCCCGCTACCCCACCGGGCGCCTGGTGTCCGCGGCCTACCCCGAGCGGTGCGTGAACACCAACAGCAGCGTCTATCTGGACTCGTGCTTCTACGAGAGCATCTGGACCCTCAACCCCGACAAGACCATCCAGTGGACCCAGGATCTCGACAAGTGCGTCGTCGAGGACTCGTACGCCAGGTTGTCCCCGGCGTCCTGCCTGCCCGCCCATCCGAACAAGACCTGGCTGCGCGGCGCCGGCGGCTCTCTCGCCAACGGCGGGACCGGAAAGTGTGTCCACGCGGTCAGCGCGGACCGGGTGGAGATGAGGGCCTGCGACGGCAGCGCCGCGCAACGCTGGACTCTCCGGCCGCAACGCCCCGCGTAACCCGGATCTCCCCTCGGCACAATGGCCTCATGTCGCACGATCCGACCCTTTGGTACGAGCGGCCCGCCACCGAGTGGGAGACCCAGGCGCTGCCCATCGGCAACGGCCCGCTGGGCGCCATGGTGTTCGGCGGCGTGGCCGCCGAGCGGATCCAGTTCAACGAGAAGACGCTGTGGACCGGCGGCCCCGGGCACGACGGCTACGACTTCGGCACCTGGACCACGCCGCGGCCGGGGGCCGTGGAGGAGGTGCGGCGGCGGATCGACCGGGAGGGCCGGGTCCCGGCCGAGGACGTGGCGGCGGTGCTCGGGCAGCCCAGGATCGGGTTCGGCGCGTACCAGACCTTCGGCGACCTGTGGCTGGAGTTCCCGGAGCCCGGCGAGCCCGGTGGCTACCGGCGTGAGCTGAGCCTGCGGGAGGCCGTGGCGCGGGTCCGGTTCACCGCCGGGGGCGTGACGTACGCGCGGGAGTACTTCGCCGCCAACCCCGGCAACGTGATAGCCGGGCGGTTCACCGCCGACCGGGGCGGCGCGGTGTCGTTCACGCTGCGCCACACCTCGCCCCGGGACGACAAGACCGTCGAGGCGGAGGGCGACCGGCTGGTCATCCGGGGCCGGCTGGCGGACAACGGGCTGGTCTTCGAGGCGCGGGTGCGGGTCGTCGTGCACGGCGGCACCTGTACGGACGAGGGCGAGGCGATCAAGGTCACCGGGGCCGACAGCGCGGTGTTCTTCCTGTCGGCCGGCACCGACTATGCCGACGCGTACCCGCGGTACCGGGGCGAGGACCCGCACGCCCGGGTCGCGGAGGCGGTGGACGCGGCCGTCGCGCTGGGCTACGACGCGCTCCGTGCCGCGCACGTGGCCGACCACCGCGAGCTGTTCGACCGGGTGCGGCTCGACCTGGGCGGTAAGGCCCCCGAGATCCCCACCGATCGGCTGCTGCGGGGCTACGGGGCCGGCCCGGAGGCGGGCGACCGGGCGCTGGAGGCGCTGCTGTTCGACTACGGGCGTTACCTCCTGATCGCGTGCTCGCGGGAGAACGACGTCCTGCCCGCCAACCTGCAGGGCGTGTGGAACGACTCGATCAGCCCGCCCTGGTCGGGCGACTACCACGTCAACATCAACCTGCAGATGAACTACTGGCCCGCCGAGCCGGTCAACCTGCACGAGACGACCGGGCCGTACGACCGCTTCATCACCTCCCTGATGGCCCCGGGGAGCAGGACGGCGCGGGAGATGTTCGGCGCGCGGGGGTGGGTGGTCGGCAACGAGACCAACCCGTTCGGCTTCACCGGGGTGCACGACTGGGCGAGCGCCTTCTGGTTCCCCGAGGCCGCGGCGTGGACCACGCGGCACCTCTACGACGCCTACCGGTTCACCGGCGACCTGGACCAGCTGCGGGAGACCGCCTATCCGGTGATCAAGGGGGCGGCGGAGTTCTGGCTGGACTTCCTGCACCCCGATCCGCGCGACGGCCGGCTCGTCGTCTCGCCGAGCTACTCGCCCGAGCACGGCGACTTCTCGGCCGGCGCCTCGATGTCTCAGCAGATCGTCCGGGAGGTGCTGGCGAACGCGCTGGCCGCGGCCACGACGCTGGACGTGGACGAGGAGTTCCGGGCGGCGGTGCGCGCGGCGCTGGCCGGGCTCGACCCGGGCGTCAGGATCGGGTCGTGGGGGCAGCTGCAGGAGTGGAAGCAGGACTGGGACTCCGCGACCGACACCCACCGGCACGTGTCGCACCTGTACGCGCTGCACCCCGGGGACGAGATCGCGCCGGGCACCCCGGAAGCGGAGGCGGCGGCGGTGTCGCTGGACGCGCGCGGCGACGGCGGCACCGGCTGGAGCAAGGCCTGGAAGATCAACTTCTGGGCGCGGCTGCTCGACGGCGACCGGGCCCACCGGATGCTGAGTGAGCAGCTCAGGGGCTCGACGCTGGACAACCTGTGGGACAGCCATCCGCCGTTCCAGATCGACGGCAACTTCGGCGCCACCGCCGGGATCGCGGAGATGCTGGTGCAGAGCCACCGCGGCGAGGTGCACGTGCTGCCCGCGCTGCCCGCCGGGTGGGCGGACGGCTCGGTGGCGGGGTTGCGCGCCCGGGGCGACGTGACGGTGGGGGTGACGTGGCGCGGCGGCTCCGCCGAGACGATCACGCTGCGGACCGGCCGCGCCGGTCCGATCACGGTCAGGACGTCCATCGCGGGGCGCTGCCGCGTCCACGACGACGGAGCCGGGGAGCTCCGGCCGCGCCGCGACGGTGACGCGCTGACCTGGGACGCCGCCGCCGGCCGGACCTACGTGATCTCCGCGCGGGAGCACGTCTCGCCGACGGGCTGACGGTCACGATATACACGCCTCTCGTTGACGTACGCGAAAATAAATGTCTAGGGTTGGCCGGGACGAGCCTGTGCGTACCTCAGGAGAGGCAGTCCGAATGGCCGAGCCCGCCCGCGACCTCACCCACGACTTCGACCCGCGCGAGCCGGAGACCTTCACCAGCGCGCACGCGCTCTACCAGGACATGCGGTCGCGCTGCCCGGTCGCCCGCAGCGAGACCTACGACGGCGGGTTCTGGGCGCTGTTCCGGTACGAGGACGTCAAGCACGTCCTGGAGACCCCGGCCGTGTTCACCACGTCGGTGCAGAACACCGTGCCCAGGTTCGCCTTCACCGGCCGCCGGCCGCCGCTGCACTTCGACCCGCCCGAGCACACCGCCTACCGCCGGGTGATCAACCGCTTCTTCACCCGGGGCAAGATGGCCGCGCTCGAACCCCGGGTCAGGGAGTTCGCGGGCGGCCTGCTCCAGCCGCTGATCGACGCGGGCCGGGGTGACATCGCGGTGGACTACGCGCAGAAGTTCCCCGCGCACGTCTTCGCCGCCTTCTTCAACCTGCCGACCGGGCTGGCCGAGCTGATCAAGGAGATCAGCGCCGAATATGTGGCGGCTATCCAGATTGTCGACACGGATAACGTCGTGCGTTTGAGCCGCCGCCTGTACGAGATCGCGCAGGCGGTCATCGACGAGCGCCGCGAGCATCCGATGGACCCGGGCGAGGACCTCACCAGCGCGCTGATGGCCGCCGAGTACGAGGGCGAGCCGCTGCCCGCCGACATGGTGCTCGGCTGCGTCCGGCAACTGCTCGTCACCGGGATGGTGGCGCCGAGCGTGTTCATCGGCACCATGTTCGTCCACCTGAGCGGCGACCCGGAGCTCGCCGGGCTGCTCCGCCGCGACCCCGCCAGGATCGCGGCCGCCGTGGAGGAGTTCCTGCGCCTGTACGGCCCGTACCGGGGCATGGCCAGGACGGCGCGCGAGGACGTGGTCATCGGCGGCCGGCTGATCAGGGCGGGGGAGCCGATCGCGCTGGTGTACACCTCCGCCAACCGGGACGAACGCGTCTTCCCCGACGGTGAGAGGTTCCGGTTCGACCGGCCCGATCTCGCCAGGCACCTGGCCTTCGGCGCGGGCGTGCACACCTGCCCCGGCGCGCCGCTGGCCCGGATCATGCTGGTCACCACCCTGGAGGAGGCGCTGGCGCGCACCCGCTCGTTCGAGGTCAGCGGCGAGATCGCGATGGCCCGCTGGGCCGAGTGGGGCACCAACTCCGTCCCGATGCGCTTCGAGGGCCACGCATGACGGCCGGATCCACCCCTGAGGGCGTCCCCTCCGACGGCGACTTCGATCCCGACGGCGCGCGGTCCGTCCGGGAGAGTCTGGACATGTACGGGCGGCTGCGCGCCGAGTGCCCGGTCGCGTACAGCGGCAGGTACGGCGGGTTCTGGGCGCTGACTCGCCACGCCGACGTGGCGGCGGCGGCCGGGGACCCCGCGACCTTCATCTCCTCGGTGCGCGCCGTCGTGCCCAGCGACCCGCGCGGGCTGCGCCGCCCGCCGCTCAACTACGACGCCCCGGCCCACACGCCCTACCGCCGGGCGCTCGACCGCACGCTGCAGCGGGCCCGCGTCGCCCGCCTGGAGCCGCGCCTGCGCGAGCACGCCGCCCGCGAGCTGACCCCGCTCGTCGAGCGAGGCGGCGGCGACGTCGCCCAGGAGTTCGGCGCCCGGTTCCCGGCCTGGGTCACCACCGAGTGGCTGAACCTCGACCCGAGCCTCGCCCCCGAGCTGGCCGTCACCGCGGCCCGGTGGGTGCGGGCCTGGCGGGAGCTGGACCGCGACGTCGTCAACGCGATGAGCGAGCGCATGTACGGCATCGCCCGCGACCTCGTCCGCCGCCGGCGCGCCGACCCGCGGCCGGTGGAGGAGGACCCCGCCAGCTCGCTGCTGGCCGAACGGCCGGACGGGGAGCCGCTGGAGGAGGAGCACATCGTCGGCGCGCTGCGCCAGTGCCTGGTCGTGGGCATGGTCGCGCCGCCGATCCTGCTCGGGTCCATCTGCGTGCACCTGTCGCGCGACCAGGCGCTGCAGTCGGCGCTGCGTGAGAACCCCGCGCTGATGTCCGCGGCGCTGGAGGAGTTCCTGCGGCTGCACACGCCCTACCGGGGCTTCGCCCGCACCGTCTCCCGCGAGATCGAGCTGCACGGCCGGCGCATCCGGCCGGAGGAGCCGGTGACCCTGGTCTACGCCTCGGCGAACCGGGACGAGACGGTCTTCCCGGATCCGGAGGAGTTCGTGCTGGACCGGCCGAACATCACCGCCCACCTGGCGTTCGGGCGCGGCCGGCACGCCTGCGCCGGGATGCCGCTGGCCCGGCTGTCGATGCGGATCGCCGTGCAGGAACTGCTCCGCCGCACGTCGCGGATCGAGGTGTGCGGCCCCGTGGAGAGCGCCCGGATGCCGGAGATCGGCGCGGTCTCGGTCCCCGTCCGCCTCGAACCGGCCCGTTGAGGAGAGACAGATGCGCAATGAGGGAATCGGATCCTGGCCGCGCCGTCGCGCACGCAAGACGCCCGGCCGCGTCGCGGTCGTGCACGACGGCGTGGCGCGGACCTACCGGGAGCTGGACGACCGGGTGACGAGGCTGGCCCACGTGCTGCGCGCCCACGGGGTGCGGCGCGGCGACCGGGTGGCGTACCTGGGGGAGAACCATCCGGCCTACCTGGAGACGCTGTTCGCGGCCGGCGTCCTGGGCGCGGTGTTCGTGCCGCTGAACACGCGGCTGGCGGGCGGGGAGCTCGTCTACCAGCTGGCCGACTCGGGCGCGGTCGCGCTGGTCCGAGGCCGGGGCTGCGACGCGCTCACCGATCCCGGCGTGCCGGTCCTCGACGTGCACGCGGGCTACGAGGAACGGCTCGCCGCCGCGCCCGCGACGCCCCTGGACGAGCCGGTCTTCGCCGACGACCCGTGCCTGATCATGTACACCTCCGGCACCACGGGGCAGCCGAAGGGCGCGGTGCTCACCCACGGCAACCTCATCTGGAACTGCCTCAACGTGCTGGTCGACCTCGACCTGGCCGGTGACGAGGTCACCCTGGTCACCGCGCCGCTGTTCCACACGGCCGCGCTGAACATGACCTGCCTGCCCACCCTGCTCAAGGGCGGGCGGGTGCTGGTCGAGCCGGCCTTCCGCGCGGAGGCGGCGCTCGACCTCATCGCGCGTCACCGGGTCACGTTCCTGTTCGGGGTGCCCACCATGTTCGACGCGCTCGCGTCGGCGGACGGCTGGGCGGGCGCGGACCTGTCGTCCGTACGCACGATGCTGTGCGGCGGCGCGCCCGTGCCGGAGGCGCTGATCCGCCGCTACCTCGAACGCGGGCTGTCGTTCGTGCAGGGCTACGGGATGACCGAGACCTCGCCCGGCGCGCTCTGCCTGGATCGGAACATGAGCCGGGACAAGGCGGGGTCGGCCGGGGTGCCGCACTTCTTCACCGACGTGCGGGTCGTCGGTCCCGGCGGCGCGGACACGGCGGCGGGCGAGCCGGGGGAGGTGCTGGTCCGGGGGCCCAACGTGATGCGCGGCTACTGGAAGCGGCCCGGCGACACCCGGGCGGTGCTCGGCGGCGACGGCTGGTTCCGCTCCGGCGACGTGGCGACCGTGGACGGCGACGGCTACGTGTTCGTGGTCGACCGGATCAAGGACATGATCATTTCAGGCGGGGAGAACATCTATCCCGCCGAGGTGGAGAACGCGTTGTACGAGCATCCCGACGTGGCGGAGTGCGCCGTGATCGGGGTGCCGCACGAGAAGTGGGGCGAGGTGGGCAAGGCCGTGGTCGTGCTGCGCGCGGGCGCCGTCGCCGACGAGGACGCGCTCCTGGACCACCTGCGGCGGCGGCTCGGCAGGTACAAGGTGCCGCGGAGCGTGGAGTTCGTGGCCGCCCTGCCGCGCAGCGCGGCGGGGAAGGTGCTCAAGCCGGAACTCCGCCGCGCGTACGCGACCAGGACATGAGCGACGATTCGGTAACGTGCGTAGGCAGAAGCGTCATACGTATACTTCTGATGTGACTGACGGTGGATGGTCTGAGGCAGGAGAGGTCGATCTCCCGCGCTTTCAGGTGGGCGCGCCCCCACAACACCTTATTACGACGCTCCTGGGCGACTACTGGTTTCGCCGGGCCGAGCAGCTGCCGTCCGCGGCGCTGGTCAGGCTGGCCGAGGAGTTCGGCGTGTCGGCGGTCGCCGCGCGGGCCGCGCTCAGCCGGCTGGCCCGCCGCGACCTGCTGGAGTCGTCGAAGTCGGGCCGGCGGACCTACTACCGGCTGACCGACCGGGCCTCGGCCGTGCTGTCCGAGGGGCGGCACCGCATCATGTCCTTCGGCCTCGACCAGGGCGTCTGGGACGGCACGTGGGCGGTGGCCGCCTTCTCCGTCTCCGAGGAGCAGCGCGACCTGCGCCACGCGCTCCGCACCAAGCTGCGCTGGCTCGGCTTCGCCCCGCTCTACGACGGGCTCTGGGTCTCGCCGACGGCCGGCGCCGACAGCGCCGCCGAGACGCTCGCCGAGCTGGAGGTGGCCACCGCGACGATCTTCCGCGCCCAGGCGCTGGAGATCCCCGGCATGCGCGCCCCGCAGCAGGCGTGGGACTTCGACCAGCTCAGGCGCAACTACGACGAGTTCCTCGCGCGCTACTCGCCGCTGCTGACCCGGGTGCGCAAGGGCGCCGTCGGGGCCTCTGAGGCGCTGGTGGCCCGCACCGGGATCATGGACACCTGGCGCACCTTCCCCAACTTCGACCCCGACCTGCCCGCCGAGCTGCTGCCCGCCGACTGGCCGCGGTCCGCCGCGCGCGACGTGTTCGTGGAGATCTACGACACGCTCGGGCCGCTCGCGGAGATCCGCGTCCGGCAGATCGTCGCGGAGTTCGAGCCGGAGCTGGCGGAGCTGGTCGCCCACCACCGCACCAGCTCCATCCTGGCCGCGAGCTGACCCGTACCCGTCAGGAGAATAAAACGAGACAGGTTTATTGACGATCGACATATTGGTGCCCTACGTTAGCGCTGAGAGCGTGAGAGAGGGCTGTCGATGGATCTGTCAGGCAAGGTGGGCGTCGTCACCGGGAGCGGCCGCGGGCTCGGGCTCGCCTACGCCCGGGCGCTGGCCGCCCGCGGCGCCGCGGTCGTCGTCAACGACGTGGACGCCGCGGCCGCCGGGTCGGCCGTCAAGGAGATCGTCGCCGCCGGCGGCCGGGCCGTCGCGGAGGTCGCCGCGGTCGGCGAGACCGAGACGGCCGAGCGGCTGGTGGACCGGGCGGTGAGCGAGTTCGGCCGGCTGGACGTGATGTGCACCAACGCCGGCATCCTGCGTGACCGGGTGCTGTGGAAGATGTCCGACGACGACTTCGACGCGGTGCTGCGGGTGCACCTGCGCGGCACGTTCACCTGCGTGCGGGCGGCCGTGCGGCACATGCGCGAGCGCGAGGGCGGCGGCCGGGTGATCGTCGCCGGGTCGCCCGCCGGCCAGCGCGGCAACTTCGGGCAGACCAACTACGCCGCCGCCAAGGCCGGCATCGCGGCCATGGTGCGCACCTGGGCGATGGAGTGCGCCAAGGCGGGCGTCACGGTCAACGCCGTGGTGCCGAACGCCGCGACCGAGATGACCAAGACCATCCCCGCCTTCGCCCCGCACATCGAGGCGCTGGAGCAGGACGGCGTGCCGCTGCCCGCCTCGCTGCGCCAGGGCGTCGGGTTCGGCACCGCCGAGGACGTCGCCGGGCTGGTCGTCTATCTGGCCTCCGACGCCTCCGCGGGGGTCACCGGCCAGTGCATCGGCATCGGCGGCGACAAGCTGTCGCTCTGGTCGCACCCGCAGGAGATCAGCGTCGCCTTCCGCGAGGGCGGCTGGCGCGCCGAGGACATCGCGACCGCCTGGCCCACCACGGTCGGCGCCCGTCCGGAGACGTACGGCATCCCCGCGCCGGACCTCGGATAGCTCGACCGGACCCCGAGAAGGAGAGTGTCACCCATGAGCGTGAAAGCCGACGGCCTGGACGGGATCAGGGCCCTCGCGGGCGCCGACCTCGGCGTCACCGACTGGATGGAGATCACCCAGGACCGGGTGAACACCTTCGCCGACGCCACCGGCGACCACCAGTGGATCCACGTCGACCCGGTCAGGGCGGCCGAGGGCCCGTTCAAGGGCGCGATCGCGCACGGCTATCTGACCATGTCGCTCATCATCCCGCTGTTCGGGCAGCTGCTGGAGATCGAGGGCATCGGGATGGCGATCAACTACGGGCTGAACAAGGCCCGCTTCCCCGCGCCGGTGCCGGTGGGCGCGCGGATCCGCCTGGCCGGCAAGGTCGTGGCGGTCGAGGACGTCAGCGGCGGCGTCCAGGCCACGCTGGACTTCACCGTCGAGGTCGAGAACGCGGCCAAGCCCGCGTGCGTGGCCCAGGCCGTGTACCGGTACCTGGGCTGATCCGGAATCCGATTCTCTTCCCAAAAGCGGTCATACCGCCCTAGAGTGCTGTCACTTCCCGTACATACCAGGGCATCTTGACAGGTATGCGCCGCAAGATGTGACATTAATGAAGACGATCGCAACATCATTTGCTGCATACCCGTCGCGGGAGGATCCACCATGAGATTGCCAAGGACCGTTCTCGCGGCCGTGTCGGCGCTGGCCCTCACCGGCCTCGCGGCCTGCGGCGGAGGCGAGACGCCGAACGCCGGGGCGCAGGGCGGCACCGCCCTGTACGACGCCTTACCCGATGCCATCAAGGAAGCGGGCGTCATCCGATTCGCCGGGGATTCGCACCCGCCGTACCGGATCGTGGCCAACGACGGCAAGACCGTCACCGGCATCGACAAGGAGATCCAGGACGCGCTCGCCAAGGTGCTGGGCGTTCGCACGGAGATCGTCATCGTCGGCGGCCTCCCCGCGGCCCTGTCGGGCATGCTGTCGTCCCGGTACGACGCGTTCAACGGGCCGGTCAAGGACACCGCCGAGCGGGAGAAGCAGTTCGACGCCATCGTCTGGATGGTCAGCCGCACCTCCTACCTCGTCCCCAAGTCCGGCTCCGCCACCATCGCCGGCTCCGCCGACCTGTGCGGCAAGAAGGTCTCCGGCACCGCGGGCAGCATCGTGGAGGACCAGGTCAAGCTCCTGACCGCCTGGTGCGTCAAGCAGGGCAAGGCCGAGGTGTCCTTCATCGGGCTGGCCGACACCAACGGCACCATCCTCGCCGCCAAGTCCGGTCGCGCCGACGCCGCCGGCATGACCGAGAGCGCCGCCATCGACGCCATCTCCAAGGAGAAGGACGCCTTCACGTACGTCACCCAGACCGACGAGCAGGGCGCAGGCGTCGACCAGCTCGCCATGCTGGTGCCCAAGTCCAGCGGCCTCGGCCCGGTCATGTTCGACGCGTTCAAGGAGATCTTCAAGAACGGCGAGTACCAGCGGATCGTCGACAAGTACGGCCTGAAGAACGTCGCCGTCGACGAGCCCAAGTTCAACACCGCGGCCACGCCATGACCGAGGCCCACCCGGTGGATGTCGCCGCCGCCCGCCCGCGCATCCGCCCGATGCGCTGGCTGGCGGGGGCGGCGATGCTCGTGCTGGCCGCCCAGCTCGGGTGGTTCCTGGTCAGCAACCCGCGCTTCGAGTGGCCGGTCGTCGGCGAGTACCTGTTCGAGCCGCACATCCTGCTCGGCCTCGGCATGACCCTGCTGCTGACCGTCATCTGCATGACGCTCGGCAGCCTTCTCGGGGTGCTGCTCGCGGCCGGCCGGCTCGGCGGGTTCCGGCCCCTGGCCTGGGCCTGCAACCTCTACATCGGCGTCTTCCGCGGCGTGCCGCCCCTGGTGCAGCTGCTGTTCTGGTTCAACCTGGGCTACCTGCTGCCGCGGATATCTCTCGGCATCCCGTTCGGGCCGACGTTCGCCTCCTGGCCGACCAACTCGGTGATCAGCTCGTTCACCGCCGCGGTCATCGGGCTCACCCTGCACGAGGCCGCCTACATGGCGGAGATCGTCCGCGCCGGCATCCTGGCGGTCGACGGCGGCCAGAAGGACGCCGCGCGGGCCATGGGCTTCACCGCCGGGCAGAGCTTCGTCAAGGTCGTGCTGCCGCAGGCCATGCGGGTGATCATCCCGCCCACCGGCAGCCAGTTCATCAGCCTGCTCAAGGGCACCTCGCTGGTCAGCGTGATCGCCCTGGCCGACCTACTGCGCTCGGTCCAGATCGTCTACGACCGCACCTACCAGGTCGTGCCGCTGCTGATCGTCGCCTGCGTCTGGTACCTCGCCGTCGTCACCCTGCTGTCCGTCGGCCAGCAACGCCTGGAACGCCACTTCGGGAAGGGGCAGCGATGAGCGGCGAGCCGGTCCTGCGCGTACGGGAGGTCCGCAAGCACTTCGGTGAGCACGCGGCGCTCGACGGCGTCAGCATGGAGGTGCGCGAGGGCGAGGTCGTGGCCGTGATCGGCCCGTCCGGCTCCGGCAAGTCCACCCTGGTGCGCTGCGTCCACCAGCTGGAGGACATCGACGCCGGCGCCATGTACCTCGACGGCGAGCTCCTCGGCTACGCCTTCCACCGCGGCCACCTGCGCCCCCTGCCCGACAAGCTGGTGGCCGCCCAGCGCAGCCGGATGGGCATGGTCTTCCAGCAGTTCAACCTGTTCGCCCACTGGAGCGTGCTGCGCAACCTCACCGAGGCCCAGGTCCTGGTGCACGGCCGGTCCCAGGAGCAGGCCAGGGAGGAGGCGCTGCGGCTGCTGGAGCGCGTCGGGCTGGCCGACAAGGCGCAGGCGCACCCGCGCCGGCTCTCCGGCGGCCAGCAGCAGCGCGTCGCCATCGCCCGCGCGCTGGCCACCAACCCGCGGATCATGCTGTTCGACGAGCCGACCAGCGCCCTCGACCCCGAGCTGGTGGACGAGGTGCTGAGCGTGGTGCGCGACCTCGCCAGGGGCGGCATGACCATGGTCGTCGTCACGCACGAGATGAGCTTCGCCCGCGAGGTCGCCGACCGGTGCGTCTTCATGGAGAAGGGCCGCGTCGTCGAGTCCGGCACCCCCGACGAGATCTTCGACCATCCCCGATCGCCGCGCCTGCGTGCGTTCCTGTCGCGCTTCACCGGACGCGCGGCCGAGCCCTCGCCCGACCGCGTGCTGGAGGAGGAGACCACCCGATGACCCTCACCGTGATGTCCGTCGGCGACCTGGTCGTCGACGAGCCGGACCCGGCCTCGTTCTTCGCCCCCGCCCGCGACACGCTGCGCCGCGGCGACGTGGTGATCGGCCACGTCGAGGTGCCGCACAGCACCTCGACCGCCCAGGTCAGCACCGACGTGCCGGCCCCGCCCGCCGACCCGGCCGCGCTGCCCGCCGTCGCCGACGCGGGCTTCCACGTCGTCACCCTGGCCGGCAACCACGTCTACGACGTCGGCGACCAGGGCGTGGCCGACACCATCAAGTACGCGACGGAGGCCGGGCTGGCCACCGCCGGCGCCGGCATGAACCTCGACGAGGCCCGCCGCCCCGCCGTCGTGGAGCGCGGCGGGCTCCGCGTCGGCGTGCTCAGCTACAACTGCGTCGGCCCGCGCGAGTCGTGGGCCGGCAGCGCCAAGCCCGGCTGCGCGCCCATCAAGGTCCTCACCCACTACGAGCTCGATCACGCCAGCCCCGGCGGGCCGCCCACCGTCTACACCTTCGCCGACCCCGACCACCTGGAACGGATGGCCGCCGACGTGGCCGCGCTGCGCGAGCGGGCCGACATCGTGCTGGTCTCCCTGCACAAGGGCGTCGGCCACACCCCGGCCGTGCTCGCCATGTACGAGAAGCCGGTCGCCCGCGCGGCCGTGGACGCCGGCGCGGACGCCGTCTTCGCCCACCACGCGCACATCATGCGCGGCATCGAGATGTATCGCGGCCGGCCCATCTACCACGGGCTGGGCAACTTCGTCACCGTCACCCACGCGCTCACGCCCGCGCCCGGCGCGGACGACGACCGCGCCGCCTGGGCGCGCCGCCGCGTCGAGCTGTACGGGTTCGCCCCCGACCCCGGCATGCCCTTCTACCCCTTCCATCCGGAGAGCCGCAACACCGCGATCGCGACCTGCCGCTTCGACGGGTCCGGGCTGGTCTCGGCCGGGTTCGTGCCCTGCTGGATCGACGACGCGGGCCGCCCCGTACCGCTCGGCGACGACGCGGACGGGCGCCGGGTCGCCGCGTACATCGAGCGGATCACCCGCCAGGCCGGGCTGACCACGGAGTTCGGCTGGGACGGCGACGAGGTGGTGCTGCGTGGCTGAGCGCCCTCTCGCCGGCCGTACCGTCGTCGACCTGACGACCGCGCTGTCCGGGCCGTACGCGACGCTGCTGCTGGCCGGGCTCGGCGCCCGCGTGATCAAGGTGGAGAACCCGCTCACCGGCGGCGACAGCTCCCGCGGCAACTCGCCCTACGTCGGCGCCGGCGGGCTGACCACGGTGCGCGACGGAAGCGACGACATGTCCGTGTCGATGATGCTGCGCGGACGCAACAAGCAGAGTGTCACACTCAACCTCAAGCACCCCCGGGCCCGCGAGGTGCTCGCCGGCCTGGTCCGGGCGGCCGACGTCATGGTCGACAACTACAGCGCGGGCGTCACCGACCGGCTGGGCATCGGCTACGACTGGGCCCGGGAGGTCAACCCGCGCATCGTGTGCACGTCCATCAGCGGGTTCGGCGCCCAGGGCGGGCCCGGCTCCGGCAAGGCCATGGACACGATCGTGCAGGCGCTCAGCGGCGTCATGATGACCGCCGGCGCGCCCGGCGAGCCGCCCGTCCGCTTCGGCCTGCCCGTCGGCGACCTCGTCGCGCCGCTCTACGCGGTGATCGGCACGCTCGCGGCCGTCCTGCAGGCCGACGCCACCGGGCGCGGGCAGCACGTCGACGTGTCCATGCTGGGCGCGCTCACCTCGCTGGTGGCGTGCGAGCCGTTCGACGCGTACGAGAAGCTCGGGCTGCCCGCGCGGACGGGCGCCACCGTGCCGAGGCTGGCGCCGTTCGGCACCTTCCCGGCCGCGGACGGCTGGTTCGCGCTGTGCGGGCCGACCGACGCGTTCGCCCGCGGGCTCTTCGCCGCCCTGGGGCGCGACGACCTCGCCGCCGACCCGCGCTTCGCCACCCGCGACGCCCGCGTCGCGCACGCCGCCGAGCTGCACGACCTCCTGGCCGCGTGGGCGGCGGACCTGCCGCTCGCGACCGTCCTGGACCTGCTGGCCCGGAACGGGGTGCCCGCCGCCGAGGTGCGCGACCCGATCGACGCCGTCCGCGACCCCGTCGTCCTGTCGCGCGGCGAGGTCGTCCCCCTGGAGCACCCCCGGCACGGCCGGGTGGAGGACCTGCACGGGACGGGGATGCCGATCCGCTTCTCCGGCGCCGAGGCGGCCCTCGACCGGCCCGCCCCCGCCCTCGGCGAGCACAACGCCGAGGTCTACGGCGGCCTGCTGGGCTACTCCGACGACGAACTCAAGTCCCTCGCCGACGACGGGGTGATCTGACGATGCCTCCTGCCGCACTG
Organism: Nonomuraea sp. NPDC048826; assembly: GCF_043198225.1. Taxonomy (NCBI): domain Bacteria; kingdom Bacillati; phylum Actinomycetota; class Actinomycetes; order Streptosporangiales; family Streptosporangiaceae; genus Nonomuraea; species Nonomuraea sp. NPDC048826. The sequence goes on from NZ_JBICUQ010000003.1 coordinate 615,105, forward strand.
GAGGCGCTGGAGGCCGCGTACGCGGGGCGAGGTGGTCGTCCCGGCGGCGGGTTCGTGGTCGGGTACGTCGGCGCGGACGTGCCCGTCGAGCTGCTGACCGCCGCCGGGGTCACCGCCGTGCGCCTGACCGGCGATCCGGGCGCGGACTCCACGGCGGGAGACCGTTATCTGGGCGCCGGCGTGGACCCGATGGCGCGCTCGATCCTGTCGCGCCTGCTCGAAGGCGGCTACGGCGAGCTGGACCGGGTCGTCGTCGGGCACGACTGCGAGGCGTCGCTGCGCCTGTTCTACGCGCTGCGCGAGCTGCGCCGGGTCGAGCCGGGCGCGGGAGTCCCCGAGCCGTACCTGGTCGACATCCGGCACCTGCCGCACCGCACCACCGCCCGCTACAACCGGCGCAGGATCGGCGAGTTCGCCGCCCGCCTGGAGGCCTGGACCGGCCGGCCGCTCGACGTCGCGGGCGCGGTGGCCGCGCACGACCGGCGGCGCCGCCTGCTGGCCGACGCCGCCGCGCTGCGCCGCGAGACGCCGGCCCGGCTCACCGGCCGCCAGTTCCTCGCGGTCGCCAACGCCCCGCTGCCCCCGCCCGAGCACGTCGCGCTGCTGGAGAAGCTGCTGGCCGAGTCCGGAGACCTGCCCGCCCGCCCCGGCCGCCGGGTCTTCCTCACCGGCAGCGATCACGACACCCCGCACGTGTACGAGGCCATCGAGGCGGACGGGCACGTGATCGTCGGCGAGGACCACTCCTTCGGCGACCCGTCCTTCGAACGCCTGGTGGGCCCCGGCGACCTGGACGCGCTGGCCGAGCACTACCACGAGGGCGGCCCGTACGCCCCGGCCGCGACGACGGCCGAGCGGGCCGCGCGCACCGCGGCGGCCGCCCGCCGCTGCCGCGCCGAGCTGCTCGTCGCCTACGCCAGGACCGGCGACGACGCCCCCGCCTGGGACTTCCCCGACCAGCGGGCAGCCCTCGGCCTCCCGGCCGTCCTGCTGGACCGTCAGGAGTACGGCCGGGCCGACCTGAAGGAGCTGCGATGCCCGGCATGAGAACCCGCGGCGTGAAGGCGCTCGCCACGGCCGCCGAGGCGGGCCGGCACCAGCGCGAGTGGTTCGCCGACGTCCGCCGCAGGGCCGCGGCAGGGGAGCCGTTCGCCGTGGTCAACGCCGACGTGCCGCACGAGATCTTCCGCGTCATGGACATCCCGTACGTGGTGAGTCAGTGGTGGGCGTCGGTCGTGGCCGCCAAGCAGCGTTCGGCCCACTACCTGGGGCTGGTGCGCGAGCGCGGCTACCCCGACCACTCCGAGCAGTACAACGCGGTCACCCTCGGCTCGGCGTTCGACCCCGACCCCGGCTCGGGGCCGTGGGGCGGCCTGCCCAGACCGTCGATCGTGGTCGGCGACGCCTCCGGCGACGTCACCAGGAAGATCTTCGACATCTGGGGCAGGGAGCCCGGCGTCACGTTCTTCCCGCTGGAGAGCGCCGCCGAGAACGAGGTGCCGGCGAACTGGTGGGAGCTCATGCCGCACCGCTGGGAGGAGGCCATCGGCCCGGCCCGGCTCGACCTGCTCACCGCCGAGCTGGAGAACCTCGTCAGGTTCCTGGAGACGACCACCGGCAGGCGGTTCCGCGAGTCGCGCCTGCGCGAGGTCATGGCCCTGGTCAACGAGCAGGAGGAGTGGAACAGGAAGGCGCGCGACCTCATCGCCCGCACCCGGCCCGCCCCCGTCGGCGTGACCGACAGCATCCCCAGCGTCATGCTCCCGCAGTGGCACCGCGGCACCCCGTGGGCGCGCGACGCCGCCCGCCGGTTCTACGAGGAGGTGCGCGAGCGGGCCGACACCGGTCAGGCCGCCTGCCCGGGCGAACGGGCCCGGCTGATGTGGATCGGCCGCGGCCTCTGGTACGACATGGGCTTCTACCAGCGCTTCCAGGACGCGTACGGCGCGGTGTTCGTGTGGTCGATGTACCTGGCGATCGCCGCGGACGGCTACATCCGCTACGGCGACGACCCGATGCGGGCGCTCGCCGCCCGCTTCGCCGCCTTCACCGACCAGCTCTACACGCCGCCCTGGTCCAGCGAGTGGTACGTGAAGGAGGCCCGGCTGCACGGCATCGACGGCGTGGTCCACCTGGTCTCCGACGACCCGCGCGGCAGCTACTTCACCGCCAGGGCGCTGGAGGCGGCCGGCTTCCCCGTCCTCCACCTGCACGCCGACAACGTCGACGCCCGCACCTACGACGACGAGGCGGTGGCCGCCCGCATCGGCCGCTGGCTGGAGGACGTGGTCCTGACCCGGCGCCCGTGAGCTCAGGGTCGCCGGACCTCGAGCACGAGCTTGCCGGTGGTGCTGCCGGACTCGATGCGGCGGTGCGCCCGCGCGGCCTCCTCCAGCCGCAGCGACTCGACATGTACCCGAAGCTCCTTGCCGGCGGCCGCGGCCACGGCCCGGCGCAGCGCCCGGCCCGCCTCTTCGGGGAAGGCGGCGGAGAACGCGGCCAGGTTGAACCCTGAGACGGTCTTGTTGGTGAACCACAGCTCATCGGCCGAGATCCCGACGTCCTCGGCGCCGGAGGCGTTGCCCATCACCACCATCCGGCCCATCGGCGCGAGCAGGTCCAGGCTGCTCCGGCGGGCCGCACCGCCGACCATGTCCACCACGACGTCGAACCGACCGGCCTCGGCCACCCGCTCGCGGAGGACCACCTCGTCGTAGCCGAACGCCCTGGCCGCCTCGATCTTGGCGGGGCTGCCCACGGCGCCCACCACGCGGCCCGCGCCCAGCAGCCGGGCGGCCTGGCCGAGCTGGCTGCCCGCGCCTCCGGCGGCGGCGTGCACCAGCACGTCTTCCCCCGGCTCGACGCGGGCCACGCGGTCGAGCACGAGGAACGCGGTGGCGCTGTTGGAGGGCAGCCCCGCCGCGACGTCCAGCCCCAGGTCGTAGCCGTCCAGCGGAGCCACCAGGTCGGCGGAGGTGGTCACCACCTCGGCGTAGCCGCCACTGTCGACGATCGTCAGCGCGGCGACCGCCTGGCCCACGCGCAGCCCCTCGACGCCGGGACCGAGCGCCCGGACGTGGCCCGACACCTCGATGCCGGGCACGAACGGCAGCGGCACGTCCACCACACCCCGCCGGTAGAGGATCTCGGCGAAGTTGGCGCCCGCGTAGGCCACGTCGACGGAGACCTGTCCAGGCCCCGGCTCGGGCACCTCGACGTCGTCGAGGCGGAGGACGTCGGCGGTCCCGAACTCGGGAATCGTGATCGCTCTCATGCCGTCCATCGTGCGGGGACGACAGTCGCCACGGCAGTGTCAGCTCATCCTGGGTGTGCCACCACCAGGCTTTCCATCTTCTCCTTGGTGTCGGTGTCAGGATGCGGCGTATGCAGCACCACGTTGAGGTCCGCGCGGTCCGGCAGCCGCAGCAGCGAGTACTCGAAGGTCAGCTCGCCGGCCTCGGGATGGGTGATCGCCTTGATCCCCTGGGAGCGGGAGCGGACATCCGGCCGCGCCCACAACGCGGCGAAGTCCGCACTGGCCGCGCACAGCTCTTCGGCGATCCGCCCGAAGACGGGGTCGTCGGCGTACCGGGCCGCGCTGGCACGGAAGTCGGCCACCATGTCCGGGGCGAACTCGTGCCACGCGGTGAACCTGCCGCGGTAGGCCGGGTGGGTGAAGAACGCCACCATGCAGTTCTCGACGTCGTCGTCGAACCCGAACACCCATCGGGCCGCGTCGTTCATCGCCACCAGGGTGTAGTGCCGGTCCAGCACGTGGGCCGGATGGGGCATCCACGCGTCCAGCACCGCACGCAGCTGCCCGCTCACCGGCGCTCCAGGCCGGCCTGTCAGATCGGGTGGATTCAGCCCGGCGAGCACGTACAGGTGCGCCCGCTCGGCCTCGTCGAGCCTCAGCGCGCGGGCGACCGCGTCCAGCACGGCGTCGGAGACCTTGATGTCGCGTCCCTGCTCCAGCCACGTGTACCAGGACACCCCCACCCCGGCGAGCACCGCCACCTCCTCGCGGCGCAGCCCGGGAGTGCGGCGGCGCCCGCCGGAGGGCATGCCGACGTCGGCGGGGGTGATGGCTTCCCGCTTGGCGCGCAGGAACTCCCTGAGCTGGTCACGACGGCCCTGTCTCACGGTCACCAGCACACCATAGGCGCCGTCGAGGTGGCGGCGTCAGGCAGGGAGGATCAGCAGCCGGTCGGGGTCCACGCCGATCCACACCTCGTCCGCCGTAACGTCGCCGCCGCCGGACCACAACCGGGACGGCAGGCCCTCCGCGTCGAGGTGGTGCTCCAGGTGCGGGCCGGCGAACATGGAGATCCGCAGCCGCGCCCGCCACCGGTTCGGCCCGCCCGGTTCGTCCTCGCTCATCCGGCCGTGCTCCGGACGCCAGACCGCCACGGCCCGCGCGCCCTCCTCCAGGCCCGCCCCGCGCACCCCGGTCAACGTCCCGTACGGGGTGCGCACGGTCGCCGTGTCGCCGTCGAGCCCGGCCACCTCGCCGGGCACCTCGTTGGCGATCCCCACGAAGCCGGCCACGTACCGGGTGGCGGGCCGCTCGTAGATCTCGCGCGGCGGGCCGAGCTGCTCCACCCGGCCCGCCCGCATGACCGCGATCCGGGTCGCCAGCTCCATCGCCTCGGTCTGGTCGTGGGTCACGTGCACCGCGGCGAAGCCCAGCCTGCGCTGCATGGCCAGCAGCTCGACCCGCAGCCGCTCGCGCACCTTGGCGTCCACGTTCGACAGCGGCTCGTCGAAGAGGATCAGCCCGTCACCGGCGACCAGCGCGCGGGCCAGCGCGACCCGCTGCTGCTGGCCGCCGCTCATGTCGCCGGGGAACTGCCGGGCCAGCTCGGCGACGCCCACCAGCTCCAGCACCTCGCCGACCCGCCCGGCCAGGTCGTCCTTGCCCGGCCGCGAACCGCGCCTGCTCCGCAGCGGGTAGGCGACGTTGTCGAACACGGACATGTGCGGCCACAGCGCGTACGACTGGAACATCATGCTCAGGCCCCGGCGCTCCGGCGGCACGTCCAGCCGCCGGGCGGCGTCGAACACCACCCGGCCCGCGATCTCCACCGTGCCGTCGTCGGGCGTCTCCAGCCCGGCGATCGAGCGCAGCAGCGTCGTCTTGCCGCAGCCGCTCGGGCCGAGCAGCACGAGGATCTCCGCCGGATCGACCTCCAGCGAGACGCCGTCCACGGCCGCCGCGATCGTGCGGTCGACCCGGCGGTAGTTCTTGCGCACGCCGGTGAGCCGCACGATGGGCGGCTCACCGGCCTGCTGGGGAAGGCCGGTCTCGGCCACGTCCGCGGTCTGCATGTCGAGTCACCTCAGGGCTGGGTACGGGAGAGCGGGGAGGCGCCGCGCCGGCGGGCGTACCAGGTGACCGGCAGCACCACCAGCGACGTGGCCAGCGTCAGGATGATCGAGATGGCGCCCAGCATCGCGTAGTCGCCGTTGGCGAAGACCTCCAGGATGCGGAAGCCGACCACCTCGTTGCCGGTGCCGGCCAGGATCGCCGAGGCGCCGATGTCGCCGGCGATGGTCACGAACAGCAGCGCCCACCCGGCCAGCAGGCCCGGCGTCATCAGCGGCAGCGTGATCCTGCGGAAGGTCCGCGCCTGCCCGGCGCCGCTCATCCTGGACGCGTCGGTCAGCTCCGGCCCGACCTGGCCGACCGCCGCGTCCGACGCGGTCGTGGCCTGCGGCATGTGCAGCGAGACGTACGCGAGCATCAGGATCCACAGCGTGCCGCCCAGATGGAACGGCGCCCCGCTGAACGCCAGCACGAACCCGACCGCGATGACCAGGTGCGACAGCGTCGGCGGGAACTTGATCGCGGCGTCGACCAGCATCCCGGTGCCCCGCCCCGACCGCCGGACCAGCACCGACACCACGGCCGCCGCCAGCACGCCCACGGTCGCGCAGACCACGCCGAGCACCAGGCTGTTGAGCAGCGCCTCCTGGGTGGCGGTGTCGGTCAGCGTGCGGACCACCGCGTCCAGGTTGAGCCGGGACCAGTCGACCGTGCTGCTCCAGAACCCGGTCAGCGACACCAGCACCAGCGCGCCCAGCGGCAGGATCGAGGTCAGCGTCAGATACAGCACGATCGCCGCCCGCACCGGCCCCCGCCACGGGCCCAGCCGCGTCGGGCGCGGCCGGGCGCCCTTGCCGCCGATCCCGGCGGTGCGGGTGCTGCGCAGCATCCGGGTCTGCGCGTACCAGACCAGGGTCACGACCAGCATGACGACGAGGTTGAGCGCCACCGCCACCCCGGTCTCCGGCGGGTAGGTGAACGACAGCAGCTGCACGACCCGTACCGACAGGATGTCCAGGTCCGCCTGCGGCGCGAGGATCGCCGGGATGGAGAACAACCCGAAGCCCGTCCACACCATCAGCAGCGCGGCGGCCCCCAGGCTGGGCCGCACCGACGGCAGCGAGACGCGGCGGAGCGTGCGCAGCGGGCCCGCGCCGCTCATCCGCGACTGTTCCTCCAGCGCCGGGTCGGTGTTGCGCAGCCCCGCCGAGACGATCATGAACACGTACGGGACCTGGTAGATCGTGTAGACGAAGATGATCCCGTACCAGGAGTGGATGTTCACCGGGCCCGCGCCCTCGACGCCGAGCAGCGGGCGCAGGGCGAGGTTGAGGTAGCCGGAGCGCTCCGAGCCGAGCAGCGACCAGCCGATCGCGCCCGCGATCGGCGGCAGCAGGAACGGCACCAGCGGCACCACGTCGGTGAGCAGCCCCATCCGGGCGTCCGTGCGCTCGTTCACCCAGGCCAGGGCCGCGCCGACGAGCAGCGCCGCCAGCCCGCTCGCACCCACCACCGCCGCCGTGTGCCACAGCAGCGTGACCAGGTCCGGCTGGGCGAGCAGGTCGCGGATCGGGGCCAGGTCGAGCCGGCCGTCCGTGACGAACGGCCGGATCACCACCAGCGCCAGCGGGTACACCGCCAGCGCGCCCAGTCCCAGCGCCAGCAGGGTGGCGGCGACCTGGAACGGGGTGAGCCCCCGCACCCGGGTCCAGGTGGTCACGTGCCCGCCTCGCCCAGGCCGAGCAGGGCGTGGATCTGCTCGGCGGTGGTGCCGGTCAGGTCACGGTTGAACGAGTAGCGGGCCGGCAGCGACGACGGGTCGAGCGGCGAGCCGGAGCCGGGCATCGCGTTGAGCTTGGCGTTGCCCTCCTCGCTCATCAGGTAGTGCACGAACAGGCGGGCGGCGTTCGGGTGAGCGGCCTTCGCCGCCAGGCCGGGCACGATCTCCGGCCCGGTCGAGGCCTCGGGCTGGACGTACTCGACGGGCGCGCCCTTGCCCTTGAGGTCGTCGGTGATCGACTGCACGCCCGGCATCACGATCGCGCCCTCGCCCGCGGCGAGCTGCTGCGTGGCGGGCGCGGAGCCGGGGGCCACGATCGGGTTCTGCGCCTTCAGCTTGGTGAGGAACTCCTCGCCGTACTCCTTGACGATCAGGTTCCAGAACGGCGTGTACGCGGCCGAGGTGCGTGGGTCGACCAGGATGACCTTGCCCTTCCACTTCGGGTCGAGGATGTCCTGCCAGTCCTTGATCGCGCCGCCCGCCTGCTGGCTGTTGACCGCGATCCCGGACGGCTGCACCTGGACCACCGCGGTCCCGTCGTCGGGCAGCAGGTACTTCTCCGGGTAGCCGTTGGGGTACTCGGGGATGCCGGCGTCGGCCAGCTTCACCGTCCAGCCCTTGGCCAGCGCCTGGGGGACGAACGGCGTGTACGAGCCGACGAACAGGTCGGCGGCCGGCTTGCCGGTCTCGGCCTCGGCGGCGAACCGCTGGGCGAGGTCGCTGGAGGTCAGCCGGATGAACTTGACCTTGATCCCGTACTTCTTCGCGAAGTCGTCGGACACGGCCTTGGCGATGTTCTCGGCCGGCACGCTGTACCAGACCAGCTCGCCTTCCTTCCGCGCGGCCTCGACGAGCGTGCGCAGGGCGGGCGGCGCGTCCGCGGGCACGGCCTGCGCGTCACCCGAGCCGCCCGAGGTGCCCGAGCCACCCGAGCCGCACGCCGCGGCGGCCAGGAGCAGGACGGCCGCGGCCGACAGGCGCAGATGAGAGATCATGATTCCTCCAGGGGGTGGTCCGTACGGACGATCACGGCGTCGCCGGACGGGTCGAACACGGTGCGGAGTCCTTGGTCCTCGCCGACGTCGCGCAGATAGCCGACGACCTCGCCGAAGCGGGGGTCGGAGCGGGTCAGGAACTCCGGGCGGGACGAGCGGTCGATGTAGGCGGGCAGGAAGGCCACCTCGCCGACGCCGTCGCGGGAGACCCGGCAGCGCACCGCGATGGTCTTGCGCGAGTCGTGCGGGAAGTTGTACGTGCTGCCCAGGTCCGGCTCCCAGCCGGGGTGCAGCTTCAGCAGTTCGCGGAAGCCCTTGCTCGCCGCGTGCTCGGCCGTCATCGGCAGGTCCATGGCGAAGTTGCCGAGGCTGTAGAAGATGGCCTTGCCCCGGTAGACCTCGACGCCCTTCAGGATGTGCGCGTGGTGGCCGAGTACGAGGTCCGCGCCGGCGTCGATCACGGCGTGCGCCACGTCCCGCTGGTAGTCGGCGAGCGCGGCGGGCACGAAGTGGATCCCCCAGTGCAGCGAGACCACCACCACGTCGGCCAGCTCCTTTGCCCGCGCGACGCCCTCGGTGAGCGCGGCCAGGTCCTCCCGGTGCGGGTAGGTGATGATCCGGCAGGGGGTGCCGGGCTGGTCGGGCTCGGTCGGCTCGTACACGGTGTGGGCCCGCATCGGCGCGCACCCCGGCCGCCGGTCGGTCGCCCAGTAGTCGGCGGGCAGGATGCTGCAGGCGGCGAGGAACGCGATCCGCGTGCCGCCGCGCTCCACGACGCGCGGCGCGCGGGCCTCGGCGAGGTTTGCGCCGACGCCGAGGACGGTGATGTCCTCGCCCTCCAGCGCGTCGATCGTGTCGAAGAAGCCTTCCGGCCCCCAGTCCATGCAGTGGTTGCCGGCCCACGACACCACGTCGAACCCGGCCGCGCGCAGCGACCCGGCGGTGGCCGGGGCCGCGCGGGCGGTGTGCCGGACCTGGGGCAGCCGGGTGCCGCGCTCGGTCAGGTTCATCTCCAGCTGGCAGAAGGCCAGGTCGCCGCCGCGCAGCGTGCCGCCGACGCGGGTGAACAAGGTCGCGGGGTCGGGCCGTTCCGGGCCCACGTCCCCCACGGCGTACAGGGTCAGCTCGTCGCTCATGCGCTCCTCCTGGCGTGCTGCTCGTGCACCGGCGCCAGCACGGCCGCGACCGGCCCGTCGTCCGCGAGCGCCAGCACGGCGTCGCGGACCCGGCAGGCGGCGCGGCGGCCGAGCACCGGTTCGGCGAGGCCGAGGAACTTGGCCTCGATCTCCTCGCCGGTCATCGGGGAGGCCGGGCTGCCCGGCGCCTCGGCGAGGCGGCACAGCTCCCGGCCGTCGCGCAGGCGCACCCGGACCCGGGCCAGCAGCCTGCGCGGGAACCACCGCTCGGCCTCGGCGTCGAGCTCCAGCCGGACCCGCCCGGCCAGCGCGGACACCTCGGGCAGCGCGAAGCCCGCCCGCTCCAGCCGCTCGTAGTGGCCGGGGTCGTTGCCGCCCAGCACCAGGTGCATGGCGACCGCGTGACGGGCGCTGAACTGGGCCTCGGTCATGTCACGCGGGTGCGCGCCGACAGCTCCCACGTGCGCCAGGGTGGCGGCGTCCAGGCCGACCACGATCTCCTCGACGTCGCCGGCGTCGAAGGCCGCCGCGCGCAGCTCGCTCACCGCCCGCAGCGGGGCCTGGATCCCCGCGCACACGCAGTACCGCTTGAGCGCCAGGCCGTGCAGCTCCCACCGTTCCCCGAGCCCGGCCGTCAGCGCGGCCGGTCGGGGGTCGGCGACGAACGCGCGCAGCAGGCCGCGCGGGCCCTCCACCGCCGTACGGGGCCCGGTGAACCCGTCGCCCGCCAGCGTCGCGGCCCGGATCCCGGCCATCGCGGCCAGCCCGGCGTGCAGCCGCTTCACCTCGCCGCCCGAGCGGGTGTACTCGGTGACGCCGCCCGCCTGACTCGCGGCCAGCCCGTACGCGGACGCGGTCGTACCGGCATCGAGCCCGCGCAGCCCGCACGCCACGGCGGCCGCGCCGAACACGCCGTGCACGCCCGTGACGTGGAACCCCCGGTCGGAGGTGAGCGACGGGGTCGTGGCCAGCCCGAACCGCACCACGGTCTCGAACCCGGCCGCGGCGGCGGCCAGCACCGCCCGGCCCCGCGCCCCCGCCTCCTCACCGACGGCCAGCGCCACCGGCACCACCACGCACCCCGGATGCGCCAGCGCCGGCAGGGCGTAGTCGTCGATCTCGAACCCGTGCGCGGCGGTGGCATTGGCCAGCGCCGCCCACTCGGGCCGCCCGGTGCCCGCCGTCCCGTACATCCTGCACGCGCCCGGCCCGGTCTCCCGCAACGCGTACCGCCGCACGATCGCATTCCACGGCTTCACCGAACCGGCGATCCCGGCCCCCACACTGTCCAGCACATGCCGGACAACCCGCTCCACCACCTCGGCCGGCAACCCCCCGAACCTGACCTCAGCGGCGAACCCCGCCAACTCCCCGGTAGCCCCCCTCATCCCCGCCCCCGGTTTCCCCGAGACGGCCTGCAAGGGATGTCCGCGCGCCGCGCCTTCTCGGGAACCTCCTGGGGCGCGTCTCCGGGCGTCTCCGCGCGCCGCGCCTCCCCGGGCGCTTTCGGGAGGGTCCCGGAGTTGTTCTCCTGGAGGTCGTGGCCGGGGGAGAAGTGGCAGGCGACCTGGTGGTCGTCGGCGATGGGGCGGAGCTCGGGGGTCACGTCCGCGCAGACCTGCTGGGCCAGGGGGCACCGGGTGCGGAAGCGGCAGCCCGACGGCGGGCGCAGCGGGGAGGGGACCTCGCCCTTGAGAGGCGGTCCCGGCGGGGGCGCGAGCGGGTCGGGCACGGGGACCGCGTCCAGCAGGGCACGCGTGTACGGGTGCGCCGGCGAGCCGTAGACACCGGCCACGTCACCGATCTCGACGATCCGGCCCAGGTACATCACCGCGACCCGGTCACTCACGTTGTGCACCACGCCCAGGTCGTGGGAGATGAACAACATCGACAGCCCGTGCCGGTCCCGGACGTCCCGCAGCAGATTGATCACCTGGGCCTGTACGGAGACGTCCAGCGAGGCCACCGGCTCGTCGCACACCAGCAGCTCGGGCTCCAGCACGAGCGCCCGCGCGATGGCGATCCGCTGGCACTGGCCGCCGGAGAACTGGTGCGGCCGCCGGTCGCCGACCTCGGCCGGGTTCAGGCCCACCTCGGTGAGCGCCGCGTCCACCCGGTCGGCGATCTCGGCGCGCGGCCGGCCCGCGATGACCGGACCCTCGGCCACCAGGTCGCGGACCCGCCGCCCCGGGTTGAGCGCCGAGCGCGGATCCTGCCAGACGATCTGCAGGCGGGGCCGTACCCGGCGCAGGTCCCGCCGCGACAGGGCGGTCAGCTCGGTGCCGCCGAACCGTACGCTGCCCGCGTCGGGCGGCGGGAGCTGGAGGACGGCCCGCCCCGTGGTGGACTTGCCGCACCCCGACTCGCCCACCAGCCCGAGCGTCTGCCCGCGCCCCAGCTCGAACCCCACCCCGGAGACGGCCTCGATCGTCCCACCGGGCACCCGGAACCGCTTCACCAAGTTCTCCACCCGCAGCAACGACCCCCCGCCCGTCATGTCGTCTCCCGTTGCGCGGGGTGGAGGGGAGTGTGAGCGTCAGGCTCCACCCGCAGCGGCGGGGTCGCGCCCGTCACGTCGTCTCCTTCCGCGGGGTGGAGGGAGGTGCGGGCATCGGACCTCGCCCGCGGCAGCGGTGACGTGCCTGTCATGGCGTAGTTCGCGGGGTGGTGGCAGGTGAGGGTGGGTGCGCGGGGTTCCACCCGAGGCGGCGGGGGCGCGCTTGTCATGGTGACGTTCCTTCCGTGGGGTGGAAGCAGGCGTGGGCGTGGTCGCCGGGCTCCACGCGCAGCGGTGGGGGCTCGTGCGCGCAGCGATCGCCGGGGGCGGGGCAGCGGGAGGTGAAGGCGCAGCCGGGAGGCGGGGCGGTCAGGTCGGGGGGTGTGCCGGGGATCACGCGTAGCCGGGTTCCCGGGGGCGCGTCCAGGCGGGGGATGGCGCCGAGGAGTGCGTCGGTGTAGCGGTGGCGGGGGCGGGCGAACACGTCGCGGGTGGGCCCGCGTTCGACGATCCGTCCCGCGTACATCACCGCCGTCTCGTCGGCCCGTCCGGCGATCACGCCCAGGTCGTGGCTGACCAGGATCAGGCCCATGCCGCGTTCCCTGGCCAGACCGGTCAGCAGGTCGAGGATCTGCCGTTGCACGGTCACGTCCAGGGCGGTGGTGGCCTCGTCCGCGATCAGCAGCTCGGGCTCGCACGACAGGGCCATGGCGATGGTGATGCGCTGGCGCAGCCCGCCGGAGAACTGGTGCGGGTAGTGCCGCAGCCGGTGGCCCGGGTCCGGCACTCCCACCCGTTCCAGCAGGTCGGCCGCGCGGGCGCGGGCGGCGGCCCGCGACAGGCCGTGATGGTGTCGTACGGCCTCGCCGATCTGCCGCCCGACGGGCACGACCGGGTTGAGCGCCGACATCGGGTCCTGGAACACCATGCCGACGTGCCTGCCGACGAACGCGCGTCTGGCCTCGTCCGGCATGGCGGTCAGCTCGGTGCCGGAGACGGCGATCGAGCCGGACACGCTCGCCCGCGCGGGGGCGGCGCCGACCAGCGTCCTGACCAGGGTGGACTTGCCGCACCCGGACTCGCCGACCAGCCCGAGCACCTGCCCGCGCGCCAGCGTGAGCGAGACGCCGTCGACGGCGCGCACGGCGCCGCGGGCGCTCGGGATGTGGCAGCGCAGGTTCTGCACCACCAGCAGCGGCTCCGTCATCGCGCGTCACCCGCCCCCGGGTCGACCCGCTCCCGCAGGCGCTCGCCGACCGTGTTGAACGACAGGACGGTCAGGAACATGGCCGCGCACGGCACCAGGACGAGCTGGGGCTCCGGGGCCAGGAAGTCCTTGCCCGCCGCGATCATCGCGCCCCAGCTCGGCGCGGGCGGCGGGATGCCGACGCCCAGGAAGCTCAACGCGCCCTCCACCATGATCATGAGTGCGGCCATCACCACCGCGTACGAGGCCACCGGCGGCACGCAGCCGGGCAGCAGCTCACGGAAGAGCAGCCGGCCATGTCCCGCGCCGAGCGCCTCGGCGGCCACCACGTACTCCCGGTTCAGCCGCGCCAGCGCGGCGGCCTTGGCCAGCCGGGCGAACGGCGGCACGAACAGCAGCCCCAGGCTCGCCACCAGGGTCCCCACGCCGGGGCGCACGACCGCGGCCAGGGCGAGCAGCAGGAGCAGCGGCGGGAAGGCCAGGACCGCGTCCAGGAGCACGCCGATGACCGACTCGGCGACGCCGCGCAGGTACGCGGCCAGCACGCCGAGCAGCCCGCCGACGACGGTCGCCAGGAGGGTGGCCCCGATGCTCACGGTGAGCGAGATGCGCGCCCCGTGCACCAGCCTGGACAGCACCGATCGGCCGATGCCGTCGGTGCCGAGGAACTCGGGGAAGGCGGCGAACGGCGGCAGGTTCGGCGCCCCCACCGGGGCGTCGGGCGCGGCCAGCGGCAGCAGGTGCACGCCGAGCGCCAGGAGGCCGAGCAGGCCGAGCCAGCCGGAGGCCGGCCAGGGGGCGATGCTCCGGCGCCGGGTCACCACGGTCGTCATCGGGCTCGCGTCCTCGGGTCGAGCGCCGTGTAGCCCAGGTCGACGACCATGTTCACGAGCACGTACGTGATGGCGACGAGGACCACCAGCCCCTGGATCACCGGGATGTCCTTGGCCGGGATGGACTGCAGCGCGAGCCCGCCCAGGCCGGGCAGCGCGAAGAGGCTCTCCACCACGACCGACCCGGCCAGCAGCCGCCCGAACACCACCGCCGCCATCGTCACCAGCGGCAGCGCCGACGGCCGCAGCACGTGCCGGAACAGGATGTAGCGGCGCGGCAGCCCACGCGTGGCGGCGGTGCGCACGAAGTCCTCCCTGAGGGTGGCCACGACGTCGCCACGGAGCAGGCGCAGCAGCGTGGGCGTCTCGCCCACGGCGAGCGCCACCGCGGGCAGGAACGCGAAGCGCAGGTTCTCGGCGAGCCCGGCAGACAGCGGGGCCCAGCCCGAGACGGGGAACCAGCCGGTCGTGAGGGCCAGCAGGTAGATGAGCACGACCCCGGCGACGAACACCGGGATCGACATCAGCGCCGACGCCGCCGCCGTGACCACCCGGTCCAGCGGCCCGCCGACCCGGGCGCCGCTGTAGACGCCGAGCGGCACCGCGACCAGCAGGGACAGCCCCACCGCGAGCAGCGCGATCTCCAGCGTCACCGGCAGCCGCTCCAGGATCGTGCCGAGCACCGGCTGCCCGGACTGGATCGACCGGCCCAGGTCGCCGGTGAGCAGCCCGCCCGCCCAGTCCAGATAGCGGACGGGGAACGGCCGGTCGAACCCGTACTCGGCGTCCAGCTCCGCGAGCTGCTCGGGCGTCGCCGTCGGCCCGAGGATCGCCGCCGACGGCGAGCCGGGGATCAGGTCGACCAGCGCCGCCGCGGCCAGGGTGACCAGCAGGAGCACCGCGAGGAGGTGGGCGGCGCGCCGCGCGGCCCGGCCGAGCCGGACGCGCGGCGCGGCGAGAGCGCCGGCTGCCATCGCCTCAGCTCCCGGCCGGGCCGAGCCGGTCGTAGAGGAGGCTGCCGTCGCCGTGCAGGGTCAGCCCGCCCAGCTCGGCGCGGTGCACGGTGTAGGCGACCTGCTGCCGGATGGGCAGCACCGGCAGGTCGGCCACGACCAGCTTCTCCACCTCCGCGTACGCCTCGCGCCTGGCGCTCTCGTCGGAGCTGCCGCGGCCCTTGTCGAGCGCCGCGTCGACCGCCGGGCTGGCGTAGCCCATGTAGTTGGTCTGGCCGCCGCTGTGCAGCAGCTTGTACAGGTTCGGCTCGGGGTCGGCCACCGGCACGATCTGCGCCGAGAGCGCGTAGTCGCGGTTGGTGAACACCTTGCGGTCCAGCGTGGCGTTGTCCAGCACCTCGATCTCCACCTTGATGTTCTTGAGCGTGCTGAGCCTGCTCTGCAGGTACTCGCTCGTACGGCGGAAGAACCCGCTGGCCGGCATCGAGATCGTGAACGACAGCGGCTCACCCGCGGCGGCCAGCTCGTCGAGCAGCTTCTGCGCCTGGGCCACGTCCTGGGCCGGCATGACGCCGGTGCCCGGGTGGAACGGCGACGAGGCCCCGTACAGGCTGTCGGGCGGCGTGGAGCCCGGGTCCACGACCTGGGCCAGCTCCTTGGTGTCGAGGGCCAGGACCACGGCCTTGCGGGCGCGCGGGTCGTCGAAGGGCGGCTTGGCCGTGTTGAAGATCAACATGGGGCCGCCGCCGGCCGGGGCCTTGGTGACCTTGAGCCCGGAGCCTTCGGCGCGCGCGATGAACGACAGGTCGGAGCCGGGCACCGCGGCCTGGGCCTGGCCGCCGGCCACGGCGTTGATCCGCTGGGCCGGGTCGGCGATCACCTTGAAGGTGAGGGTGTCGAGCAGCGGCTTGCCCTGCTCGAAGTAGCCGGGGTTGCGCGCCAGCGTCATGTGGTCGTCGCGGACCCAGTCCTTGAGGGTGAACGGGCCGGCGCCGACCGGGTTCTGCGCGAACGCCGCCGCGTCCTTCTTGATGGCGGCGGGGGAGCCGATGTGCGTCAGGTTGGTGGCGATCACCCGGTCGAAGGCGTGGTTGGCCTCCTTCAGCTTGATGACCAGGGTGCGGGGGTCGGTGACCTCGAAGGTGACGTCCTTCAGCAGCGGGGCCAGCGGCGACTTCGTCTCCGGGTCCGCGATGCGTTCGTAGTTGTACTTGACGGCCTCGGCGTCGAGGGGGGTGCCGTCGGTGAACGTCACGCCCTGGCGGAGCTTCATCGTCCATACGGTGCCGTCGTTGTCGGCCGTCAGGCTTTCGCCCAGTCCGGGGTTGACCTTGCCGGTGCTCGTCTCGGCCCAGAACAGGACACCGAAGATGGCGGAGAGCCGGTTCGCGTCACCTGATGGGGTCAGGTTGAACAGGTGGGCGGGATCCAGCCCGCGGACCGCCTCGACGCCGAGCACCACGGTGGCGGCGCTGCCCGCGCCCGTGGCCGCCGGGGCGTCCCCCTGTGCGGAAGGGCCCGCCGAGCAGGCGGCTGACAACAGGATCAAGGCGCCGGCCACGGCCGCCGCCGTTCTTTCGAGCACGGGTGTTCTAGGCACGGGTCACCCCACGGTGAGTGCTTGGGAGACGGCGGCCCGGCGATCGGGGCCGCCCCAGAAGGTTTTCCTATGTGTAACACAAGCCACATCGACCGTAAATAGATATGCCTCATGTCTCGGATCCGTATACTTCTAGGGCCATCTCTTGAAGTCGCAGTTAGCTTGACGAGCGAGATAAGAAATGTCTAATTTAGTGAGGTCGATGAGAGGGAGGTGCTCGTGAGCCTGTGGCCGCTGTTCAACCCCGCGAGCGTGGCGGTCATCGGGGCCTCCGCCACGCCCGGCAAGGCGGGCAACGCCATGCTGAGATCGCTGGCCGGCCTCCCCGGGCGGCTCTACCCGGTCAACCCGCGCGGCGGGCGGATCGAGGGGCGGCAGGCGTACCCGTCCATCGCCGACGTCCCTGAGGCCGTCGACCTCGCGGTGCTCGTCGTCCCGCCCGCCGCCGTGCCGGACGCCCTCGTGGAGTGCGAGCGGGCGGGCGTGCTCGCCGCCGTCGTCTGCGCCGGAGGTTTCGCCGAGACCGGCGCCGCCGGGCGTGAACTGCAGGAACGGGTGCGGGCCGTCGTCCGCGAGCACGGGATCCGCGTCCTCGGCCCCAACACCTCCGGCTTCATGAACCCTCCCCGGGGCGTGGCGGCGAACTTCCTGCCCGGCGTGTCCGAGCTGCCGCCCGGCCCGGCCGCCGTCGTCGCGCAGAGCGGCGGCGTCAACCTCGCGCTGTCCTTCCTCGCCGCGGCGGAAGGGCTCGGGCTGCGGCTCGGCGTCGGCCTCGGCAACGCCGTCGACGTCGACTTCCACCACGTGCTCGACCACCTCGCCGACGACGACGGCTGCCGCGTGGTCGGCCTGCACATCGAGGGCGTGACCGAGGGGCGCGCGCTCTGCGAGGCCGTCGGCCGGCTCAGCGCGCGCAAGCCCGTCGTGGCGCTCAAGGTCGGCCGGGCCGACGTCGGCGACTTCGCCCGGTCCCACACCGGGGCGCTGACCGGCGGTTACGCGCTGACCAGGGCTGCGCTGGCGCAGGCGGGGGCGGTGCTGGCCGACGACCCGACGGAGCTGGTCGACGCCATGCGCGCGCTCGCCGTCCGCCGGGTCAGGCCGCGCGCCCGCCCCGGTGTCGGGCTGGTGACCGGCCAGGCCGGGCCCGGCCTCGTCATCGCCGACATCCTGCGCGGCGGCGGGGTCGCGGTGCCCGAGCTGGCCGCGGCCACCACCCGCCGCCTGGCCGAGCTGCTGCCGCCGCTGACCTACCAGCGCAACCCCGTCGACACCGGCCGCCCCGCCGAGACCTTCGCCGACGTGGTCGCGGCCGTCGCGTCCGACCCGGCCGTGGACGCCCTCGTGGTCCACGCCCTCGACGAGCCCGGCGCCCTCGACCCGGCCGCCACACTCAAGACCGCCTTCGAGACCGCCTTCAAGGCTGAGCCCGACATGTCCGACCTTGTTCCCGTGCTCTATGCCTCGGGCGGGCCCGCCGACGTTCTGGACGTTCGCGCCCGGGAGTTGGCCGCGCTCTCCGTCCCGCTCTACCGCTCGCCCGACCGGGTGGCCCGCGCCGCCCGCGCCCTCGTCGCCGACGCAGCGGCCCGCCACCGCCTCTCCCACGCCGACGAGGAGAACGCCGAGGTTCCGTACGAGGACGCCCCGGCAGGCCAGGCACTCGACGAGTACGAGGCCAAGGCGGTGCTCGCCAGGAGAGGCATCAGGGTCCCCGAGGGCCGGGCATGCGAAGACCGGGAAGCGGCCGGGCGGGCGCTGGCCGAGCTCGGCGGCCGGGTCGTGGTCAAGATCCTCGACGCCTCCGTGACCCACAAGTCCGACCACGGCGGCGTGCGCCCCGGCATCCGCACCCCCGCCGACCTGGACGAAGCGCTCGACGCGCTGGACGAGGTCGCCGCCCGGCTCGGCGTCCGCCCCCGCTACCTGGTGGAGCGGCAGGCTCCGCCGGGTCCCGAGCTGATCGTCGGCGGTCTGCGCGACCGCGCCTTCGGCCCGGTGGTGCTCCTCGCGCTCGGCGGCGTCGGCGTCGAGCTGGCTCCCGAGCCCGCCCTGCGCCTGGCCACGCTCTCCCGGGCCGACGCCGAGGAGATGGCCGGGTCGCTCCCCGCGCCCCTGCTCGCGGGCTACCGCGGCGCGCCGCCGGTCGACGTGCCCGCCGTCGCGGACGTGCTGCTCGCCACCGCCTCGATCCTCGTCTCACGCACCGACATCGCCGAACTCGACATCAACCCGCTGCGGCTCACCCCCGAGGGCCCGATCGCCCTGGACGCCCTCATCGTGGGCGGGGCGGCAGGCGGAGCAGCATCCTCGAAAGGACACCGATGACTGAAAGCGCGGCCAGCCAGAACCACCGGCCGGTGATCGTGGTCGGGGCCGGCCCGATCGGCCTCAGCGCGGCGCTCGCGCTGCGCGCCCTCGGCCGTCCCGCCACGGTCCTGGAGGCGGGGGAGCAGGACAGGCTGCGGCCGGGCAGCCGCGCCATCTTCGTCCACCGGGCCACCCTGGAGGTGCTCGACCGCTCGTACCCGGGTCTGGCGCACGAGCTCGCCGCCCAGGGCCTGCTCTGGCACACCAAGCGCACCTACTATGCCGGGACCGAGGTCTTCAGCCGCAGCTACGAGCCGCCGCCGCCCGGCAGGCTGCCGCATTTCACCAGCCTGCCGCAGGTCGAGACCGAACGGCTGCTCCTGGAGGCGTGCAAGGCGGCGGGCGTCGAGTTCGCCTGGAACCATGAGGTGACCGCGGCCGAGACCGGCGCGACGGGTGTCACCCTCACCACCGCCGCGGGCACGCGCTGGCAGGCCGACTACGTGATCGCCGCCGACGGCGCGCGTTCGGCGGTGCGCGAGTCGCTCGGCATCGAGCTGCGCGGCAGCCGGTCGGACGGCTGGTACATCGTGGTGGACGCCGAGGAGGACCCGCGCGACCCGCTGCCGGTCGAGCGGATCTTCCACTACGCGCACCCGGCCGTCGACGGGCGCAACGTCCTGCTGGTCCCGTTCGCCGGCGGCTGGCGCGTCGACCTGCAACTGCACGACGACGACGATCCCGAACAGCTCAGCGGCGGTGACGGGCTGCGCGGGTGGCTGAGCGCCGTCATGCCCGCCCCGTACGCCGAGCGGGTGAGCTGGGCGTCCACCTACCGGTTCCTGCAGGTGATCGCCGAGAGCTTCACCGACCCGCACCACCGGGTGCTGCTGACCGGCGAGGCGGCCCACCTGTTCGCGCCGTTCGGGGCGCGGGGCATGAACTCCGGCGTCCCGGACGCCGAGGCCGCCGCGAACGCCGTGCACCTGGCCCTGTCCGCAGTCTCCCCGGCCCGCGCCGCCGCCGCGGTGGCCGAGTTCGCCGTCTCGCGCAGGCGCTCCGCCGAGCACAACTGCGACGCCGCCGGCGCCGCGCTGGCCCACCTGCGTCCGTCCCCCGAGGAGCGCGCCCGGCTGGAGGCGGCCGCGGCCGCCGCCGGCGAGGACCCGAGCATGGGCCACTGGCTCGACATCGCCCCGTACGGTCCCCGCGACGCCGCGCCCGGCAACACGATCTACAAGTACTGAGGGAGAGACGTGAAACTGGAGAACAGCGCCATCCCGCTGGCCTGGTCGTCGCCCTTCGCCCGCTGGCAGGGGCCGCTGGCCGAGGTCGGCAGCCTCGATCTCGCCGTCGACGTCACCGCCCGGCGGCTCGCGGCGGCGGGCCTCGACCTCGGCCGCGTCGGCGGGCTCGTGCTGGGCATGACGGTGCCGCAGCACACCTCGTTCTACGGCGGCCCCACGGTCGCCGCCCGCCTCGGCCTGGACGCGGTCACCGGTCCCATGATCGCGCAGGCGTGCGCCACCTCCGCCGCGGTCGTGCAGGCCGCCGCCACGCAGGTGGAGACCGGCGCGCACGAGGTGATGCTGGCCGTCGCCACCGACCGCACCAGCAACGGCCCGCTCCTGATCTACCCGTCCGCCGCCGGTGCGGGCGGCGCCCCCGTCAGCGAGCACTGGGTGCTCGACCCGATGCGCCGCGACCCGTCCACCGGCGAATCCATGCTGGACACCGGCGAGAACGTCGCCGCCGACGAGGGCTACACCCGGGCGGAGATCGACGAGGTCACGCTCCTCCGTTACGAGCAGTACCGCGACGCCCGCGCCGTCCGGGGCCGCCTGCTCACCGAGGCGCACGTGCCGGGCCGCAAGGGCGCCGTGACCGTGGTCGCCGAGGACACGGGCGTGCACGAGACCACCGCCGAGGGCCTGGCGAAGCTCTCGCCCGTCACCCCTGGCGGCGTCATCACGTACGGCTCCCAGACCCACCCCGCGGACGGCACGGCCGGCATGATCGTCGCTCGCGCGGACGTGGCCAGGGAGCTGAGCGGGGGAGCGGGCGTGGCCAGGCTGCTGTCCGTGGCCTTCGCCCGGGTGGAGCGCGCCCGCATGCCCAAGGCGCCGGTCCCGGCCGCCCGCGCCGCCCTGCGCGACGCCGGTCTCGGCATCGCCGACCTCGACGTGGTCACCACGCACAACCCGTTCGCCGTGAACGACCTGTACTTCTCCCGGCAGACCGGGTTCCCGCTGGACCGCATGAACCCGTACGGATCGAGCCTGATCTACGGGCACCCGCAGGGGCCGACGGGGGCCCGCGCGATCGCCGAGCTGATCGAGGCGCTGCGCGAGCGCGGCGGCGGGCGCGGACTGTTCACCGGGTGCGCGGCGGGTGACTCGGCGGGCGCGGTCGTGGTGGAGGTCGGAGATTCCTGATCACGCGGCGCTTCGGGGGATAGGATCACGCGAATCAGGCGTATTGGAGGTCTATCCCATGCCCGAAGAGTCCACTTTTGCCAAGATCGACAGATCGGTGCCGCACTCCGCCCGGATCTACGACTACTGGCTCGGCGGAAAGGACAACTTCGCCGCCGACCGGGCGGTGGCGGAGGCCACCGCGAAGGCGTCGCCCGGCGTGGTGCAGGGAGCGCGGGACAACCGCGCGTTCCTCGGTCGTGCCGTACGCCACCTCGCCGAGCAGGGCGTGACCCAGTTCCTCGACATCGGCACGGGCATCCCCACCCAGGGCAACACCCACGAGGTCGCCCAGGCCGTGAACCCGGCGGCGCGGATCGTCTACGTCGACAACGACCCGATCGTCATGGTGCACGCCCGCGCGCTGCTGAAGAGCGACCCCGCGGGGCGCACCGCGTACATCGAGGCCGACCTGCGCGAGCCGGACTCCATCCTCGGGCACCCCCGCCTGCTGGAGACCATCGACCTCAGCAAGCCGGTGGGGCTGGTCATCGTGGGCACGCTGATGTTCATCAAGGACGCCGAGGACCCGGTCGGGCTGGTCGCCAGGTACAGCGCCGCGCTGGCCGCCGGCAGTTACCTGGCCGTCTCCCACGTGACCGCCGACTTCGCCCCCAAGATGGTCGGCGCCTCGGCCGAGGCCTACAACAGCGAGGCCCTGGGCTTCACCCCGCGCACCGGCGAGCAGGTCATGCGCTTCTTCGACGGGTACGAGCTGGTGGAGCCGGGGCTGGTGGCGGTGTTCGACTGGCGGCCCGACACCGACGAGCGCCGCGCCCCCGAAGAGGCGGGCGCGTACGGCGCGGTCGGCAGGAAGCTCTGACCTCCTAGCCCGGGACGACGACGGCGCGGCCGGTCAGCTCCCCGTTCTCCAGCCGATGGTAGGCCTCCACGGCCCGGTCCAGCGGGAACGTGGTCACCTCCGCCCGGATCAGCCCCCGGGCCGCGAGGTCGAGCACCTCGATCAGCTCCGGCCTGCTGCCCCAGTAGGTCGACTGCACCGACACCTCGTACGGCGGCGAGCCGAACGTCACGGGCAGCGCGCCCCCGGCGATGCCGACGATGGTGACGTCGCCCAGCATCCGCGCCACGGCGCCCGCCAGGGCCAGCGTCTCCTGCGCGCCGACGCAGTCGATGACCACGTCGGCGCCCCGTCCGCCGGTGGCCGCGCGGATCTCGCCGGCGGCCCGCTCGCCCGGCGCGACCGCCTGGTCGGCGCCGAGCCGCAGGGCGCTCTCCCGCGCCTGCTCGCGGGTGTCGACGACGACCACCCGGGCGGCCGTGGTCGCCTTGAGGATCTGCACCGCCAGGTGCCCGAGGCCGCCCACGCCGATCACCACGGCGGTGCTGCCCGGCGGCAGCTTGGCCCAGGACCGGCGCACCGCGTGGTAGGGCGTGAGCGCGGCGTCGGTCAGCGGGGCCGCCGCCACCGGGTCGAGCCCGTCGGGCAGCGGCACCAGGAAGCGGGCGTCGGGCACCAGCATGAGGTCGGCCATGCCGCCGTCGAGGCCGAGCCCGCCGCCGCCCGCGGGCACCGGCGCGCCCGCGGGGTTCTCGCAGTAGGTCTCGACGCCGATCCGGCACCGCTCGCAGGAGCCGCACCCCCACGGCCCGTAGACGGCCACGGCCGTGCCGGGCGTCACGCCGGTGACGCCCGCGCCGACCTCGTGCACCCAGCCGGCGTTCTCGTGGCCGAGGGTGAAGGGCGGCTCCCAGGGCAGTCCGCCCGTGAAGTCGCGCATCAGATGCAGGTCCGAGTGGCAGGCGCCGGCTCCGCCCACCTTGATCACCACCTGGCCGGGCCCCGGCTCGGGGTCAGGCACCTCGGTCAGTTCGGGCTCCGACTTCCAGGCGGGCAACCGCAACGCACGCATCCACGCCACCTCCAGGCTCCTTCGTACCCCCGATCGGGCGACCTGTAGCGCCCCGGTCAGCGGGGTTCGCCGTACGGGGCGAGGACGATCTGTGTGCGGAACAACCCCCGCCAGGCCGGGCGGGACAGTCGGCCCGGGCGCGGGCTCAGGGTGCCGGAGGCGCGGCGCTGACGCGGGTCAGCCCGCGGACCAGCCGCCGTCGACCGGGACGATCGCGCCGTTGATGAACGAGGCCGCGTCCGAGGCGAGGAACAGGGCGGCGTCGGCCATCTGCTCGGGCTGCGCGAACTGGTCGCCGAGCGCGAGCACCGGGCTCAGCCGGGCGGCCCCGGCCTGGTCGAAGGTCGCGCCTTCGGCGATGTTGGTCAGGGTGGCGCCGGGCAGGATGGCGTTGCAGCGGATCCCGTCCTTGGCGTACGCCCAGGCCACGCTCCTGGTCAGGCCGACGACGCCGTGCTTGGACGCGGTGTACGCGGCCCCCGCCGCGCCACCGCGGACGCCCGCCTCCGAGGCGGTGTTGACGATGGCGCCGCGCCGGTGGCGCAGCATGTGCGGCAGCACCGCGTGGGTCACCAGGAAGGTGCCGGTCAGGTTGACCCGCAGGACCCGGTCCCACATCGCGGGGGAGATGTCGGCGGGCAGGGCCATGCTGTCGATGATCCCGGCGTTGTTGCAGAGCACGTCGACCCGCCCGTACGCGCCGATCGCGGTCTCCACCAGCGCGGCGACCGAGTCCTCGTCGGCGATGTCGGCGGTCACCGCGACGGCGCGACCGTCGTCGCCGGACGCCGCGGTGATCTCCGCGACCGTCTCTGCGGCCCGCTCCTGGTCGATGTCGCAGACGACGACGCGGCCTCCGGCGGCGGCGAAGGCGACGGCCATCGCCCTGCCGATCCCGGAGCCCGCGCCCGTGACGAGGGCGACGCGGTCGTCGAAGGTGGTCAAAGGGTCCGTCCTCTCGTCATGGCACCAACCGGACAATGTTGTCCGGTTGCTACGATAGCCGCCATGCCAGCCGAGCGTCGACCGAATCGCGGACCGAGCGCGGCGGCGGCCAACCGCGCGGCGCTCATCGCGGCGGCCCGCGAGGTCTTCGCCGGGGCCGGCTACGACGCGCCGCTGAGCATGGTCGCCCGCGCGGCCGGCGTGGGGCAGGGCAGCCTCTACCGTCACTTCCCCGATCGGGTGAGCCTGGCGCTCGCCGTGTTCGAAGACAGCATGGCCGAGCTGGAGGCGCTCGCCGCCCGGCCCGACGCCACCCTCGACGACGTGCTCGGCCTCATCACCGAGCAGTCCATCGCCTCCACCGCGTTCGTCGCCATGGTGACCGTGCCGCCGCAGCCCGACGAGCGCATCCTCGCGCTGCGCGAGCGCGTCGCCAAGCTGCTGGCGGGCCGGCTGCCCGAGGCGCGGCGGGCCGGCCGGGTCCGCGCCGGCGTGACCGCCGACGACCTGGTCCTGGCCGTCGGCATGGTCGCGCTCCTGCTCGCCAAGGTCCCGGCGCGCGAGCGCCCCGGGACCGCCGAGCGGATGTGGGCGCTGCTGCGCCGCGGCATCGAGCCCTGAGCGTCAGCGGGTCGCGGCGTGCCGGGCCGCCAGATAGCCGAAGACGACGGCGGGCGCGATGGTCGAGCCGGGACCCGGATACGTCCGGCCCATCACGGACGCGGTCGTGTTGCCCGCCGCGTACAGGCCGTCGATGACCGAGCCGTCCTCGCGCAGCACCCGCCCGTGCTCGTCCGTCAGCAGGCCGCCCTTGGTGCCCAGGTCGCCCGGATACACCCGGATGGCGCGGAACGGCCCCTTCTCCAGCGGGCCCAGGTTCGGGTTGGGCTTGACCCTCGGATCGCCGTAGTAGTTGTCGTAGGCCGTGCGGCCGCGGCCGAAGTCCTCGTCGACGCCGGTGCGGGCGAAGCCGTTGAACCGGTCGACGGTGGCGAGCAGCCGCCCCGGCTGCATGTCGATCTTCTTCGCCAGTGTCTCCAGCGACGGGGCCTCGACGAGCAGGCCGGCCTTGACCCACTCCTTCTTGCGGCCGAGCAGGGTGGTGTTCAGGTAGCGCCGGGTGTGCCGGGCCTCGGTGATCAGCCACATCGGCCCCGGCACGTCGTGCTGGAGCATGTGGTGCCCGAGGTCGACGTACGACTCCGACTCGTTGGCGAAACGGTCGCCGCGCGCGTCCACCATGATCCCGAAGGGCATGGACCGCTCGGCGAGCATGAAGTGGGCGCTGCCGTGGGGCCCGAGCGCGCTCCCGCCCCACCAGGCGTCGTCCATGAGCGCCAGCGCGCCGCCCACCTTGGCGCCCGCCTCGATGGCGGTGCCGAGGTCGCCTTCCGGCGCGGAGGAGTAGCCGGGGATGCCGTGGTGCTTCTCCCGCCACTCGCGGTTGTTGGCGAAGCCGCCGGCGCCCAGCACGACGCCGCGCCGGGCGCGGACCCTGCGCCGCCGTCCGTCCTTCTCCACCACGGCGCCCGCCACGACGCCGTCCTCCACGATCAGCTCGACGACCGGGGACGAGAGCCAGACCGGCGTCTGCTGCGTACGGACGATCTGCATCAGCGAGCACGCCAGCGCCCCGCCGATGCCGACCGGCCGCTTCCCGCTCGCGAACGCGCCGAGCGAGCGGAAGACGAACTGCGCGCCGCGCACGAAACCGCTGACGCTGGACCAGGAGCGGGCCAGCAGCCACACGTCGTCCGTCATCAGGGGGAGCGGGATGCTGTCCTTGGCCCGCGAGGAGGCGTACCAGTCGCCGAGCCGCCGGGTGTCGAAGGCGGCGACCTCCAGCGAACGGCCGATCTTGCCGCCGGGCCGGTCAGGGTAGTAGTCGGGGTAGTCGGGCGACCTGCGCCAGCGGACGCCCTTGCGGCCGAGGAACCGCACCACCTCGGGCCCGGTGCGGAGGAACGCGAGCCTGCGCTCCGGCGACGAGGCCGGTCCGGCGTCGCCGATGACGTCGTCCATGTACGTCAGGCCCTCCTCGGTGGAGTCCTGGACGCCGTCGCGGATCATCAGCGGGTTCGCCGGCACCCACAGGCCGCCCCCGGAGATGGACGTGGTGCCGCCCCACTTCGCGGTGCTCTCCACCACCAGCACGTCGAGCCCCTGGTCGGCGGCGGTGATGGCGGCGGTCAGCCCGGCCGCTCCCGAGCCCGCGACGAGGACGTCCACGAGGTAGTCCCACTGGTCGGTCATCCAGTCCTCCTCCGATCGGCCATACCGGACAACACTGTCCGGTACGGTCCAGTCTGCGTGATCGCCGAGCGCGGAGTCAAACCTCTGGCATAGGGTGAAAAAACTCCATATTGCAGCGGATCTTCGGGGAGAACGGGTGGGGCGCTGGGCGCACACGTGGACCGCGGCCCCGCAGCTCACCGAGCCGGACAACCTCCCGCCCGCCCCGTACGCGGGGAGCCGCGTCATGGCCGACGCCACCCTGCGGCAGACGGTGCGGATCTCGGCCGGCGGGGAACGGATCCGGCTGCGCTTCTCCAACGCCTTCGGCACGACGCCGCTGGCCCTCACCCGGGTCACCGTCGCGCTGCCCTCCGGCGGGCGGGCCGGGGTGAGCGCGGTCGTGCCGGGCACGGTTCGGGAGGTGACGTTCCGGGGCCGGGCCTCGGCGGCGGCCCCGGCCGGGGCGCAGGTGGTGTCCGACCCGGTGGACTTCCCCTTGGCTGACGGCGCGGTGCTTGCCGTGACCGCGTACCTCGCCGAGGGGCAGGCGGCGGGCGTCACCTCGCATCCCGGCTCCCGTACCACCTCCCACCTGGCCGCCGGCGACCGGACGGGGAACGCCGACCTCGCGGACGCCACGCCCGTCGAGCACTGGTACTTCCTGAGCGGCGTCGAGGTGGAGCCGGCGGCGCCGGTCCTCGCCCTGCTCGGCGACTCGCTGACCGACGGCAGAGGGTCGACCACGAACGGCCACGACCGCTGGCCCGACCTGCTCTTCGACCGGCTGGGCGGCTTCGCGGCGGCCAACCAGGCGATCGGCGGCAACCGGGTGCTCGGCGACGGCCTCGGCCCCGGCGCGCTGGCCCGGCTGGACCGCGACGTGCTCGCGCTCGGCGGGGTCAGATGGCTGATCGTCTTCGAGGGGGTGAACGACCTGGGCACGGCCCCGGCGGACGGGCAGGAGAGCGTGACCGCAGACCTGATCGCCGCCTACGGGCAGATCGCCGTCCGCGCGCACGCGCACGACATCCTCGTGTACGGGGCCACGCTCACGCCCTTCGGCGGCCACTCCTACGACGATCCGCGAGGCCGTCGCGAGGCCGCCCGGCAGACGGTCAACACGTGGATCCGCACGGCCGGGGCCTTCGACGCGGTGATCGACTTCGACCGGGCGGTACGCGACCCGGCCGACCCCCGGCGCCTGCTCGCCCCGTACGACGGGGGAGACCACCTGCACCTGGGCCCGGCGGGCTACCGGGCGCTCGCCGGGGCCGTACCGGAGCACCTGCTGTAAGAGGCGCGATCAGCCCAGGCGGGCCAGCTCCTCCGCCGTCAGCTCCAGGCTCGCCGCGGCGGCCGAGTCGCGGATGGACTCCGGCCTGCTGGAGCCGGGGATCGGGATGACCACGGGGCTGCGGGCCAGCTCCCAGGCGAGGCAGACCTGCTGCGGCGAGACGCCGCGGGCCTCGGCGATCTCCGCGAAGGCGGCGCGCAGCTCGCCGGTGCGGCCGATGCCGCCCAGGGGAGACCAGGGCAGGAAGGCCAGGCCCAGCTCGGCGCACACGTCGATCTCCGGCTCGCTGGAGCGGAACCGCGGCGAGTACTGGTTCTGCACGCTCACCAGCCGCTCGCCCAGGATGGCGTGGGCCAGCCGGATCTGCCCGGGGTCCGCGTTGGAGACGCCGGCCATCCGGATCTTGCCGGCGTCGTGCAGGTCCTTGAGCGCGCCCATGGTCTCCTCGTACGGGACCTTCGGGTCGGGCCGGTGGTGCTGGTAGAGCCCGATGCTCTCGATCCCCAGGGCCTTCAGCGAGCGGTCGCAGGCCCGCTTGAGATGGTCGGGGCGGCCGTCGACGTCCCAGCCGCCGCCGGGCGTGCGCACGTGGCCGCCCTTGGTCGCGACCAGCACCTCGCCGGCGTCGCCGGACCACAGCGACAGGGCCCGGGCGACCAGCCGCTCGTTGTGGCCGGGGTCGTCGTGCGCGGGCGTGTAGGCGTCGGCCGTGTCGATCAGCGTCAGGCCCGCGTCCAGGGCGGCGAGCAGCGTGCGGATCGACTGGGCCTCGTCGGGCATGTGGCCGGCCACCGACATGGGCATCGCACCGAGCCCGATGGCGCTCACCTGGCGGCTTCCGATGGTACGCGTCTGCATGGTTTCAGCTTGTCGGCTGGAGCGCGCTCCAGGTCAAGCGACGTGCCGACACACCGTGACGGTAGGGTCGACACGCCTCGCCGATCTGATGGGCCGCACATGAGTTTCCCCTCCTTCACCTCCACCGAGACGGAGCCCCACGCCCGCGGCGCGGAGCTCGGCGCCCGCCTGCGCGACGCCGTCGCCGCCAACCTCGCCGGCTACACCGCGCTGTTCGAAGCCGCCGGCGCCACGGGAGAGCAGGTGCGGGCCTGGGGCGAGCGGGCGCTGGAGCGCGCCGCCGCCTGGGCGCCCCGCCTGGCCGACGAGATCGCCGGCCTCGCGTCCGGCGCCGGGCTGGAGCCGTGGCAGGTCGCCGTGGTCAACGCCCGCACCGAGATCCTGGCCGCGCTGGACGCGACCGGCCCGGGGGAGTGCTCGACCTCGGTGGTGCTGCCCGGCCGCGGCCTGCCGCCGCGCACGGTGCAGACCTGGGACTGGCTCGCCCACCTGCGCGACGCGCCCGTGCTGTGGGCGTACGAGACCCGGCCTGGACACGTGGTGCGCACGTTCACCGAGGCGGGGGCGCTGGCCAAGATCGGGGCGAACTCGGCGGGCCTCGGGGTGCACTTCAACCTCCTGCGCCACCGGGCCGACGGCGGCGACCTCGGCGTCCCCGTGCACCTGATCGCCCGGCGCATCCTGGACGAGGCCGCCACCGTCGAGGAGGCGGCCGACCTCGCCCGTTCCGCCACGGTCTCGGCCTCGACCGTGATCACCGCGGTGACCGCCGACGGCGCGGGGGCGATCGAGATCTCGCCGGCGGGCGTGGCGGTCGTGCCGCCCGACGGCGGCGTGCTGCAGCACTGCAACCACTTCCTCGACCCGGCGCTGGCCGAGGGCGAGCGGCTCGGCCCCGAGGAGCCCGGCACCTACACCCGCCAGCGCTATCTCGGCGACCATGCCGGGCGGCTGGGCGGCGACGACCTCACGGCGCGGGCGCTGGCCCTGGTCAGCCACGAGCCGGAAGGCGTGCCCGTGTGCGCCCATCCCGACCCGGCGCTGCCGCTCAGTGAGCAGTGGGAGACGCTCGCCACGATCGGGCTCGACCTGCCCGCCGGGCGGCTGCTCGTGCACCAGGGCGGGCCCTGCCAGGTCACCGGGTCCACCTGGCAGGTCTTCTGACCCGCAGGCACCGTATATTGGATCCAATATTGCCTGACAGGGTGCGAGGACTGTGGACGCTCTGAACATCGCCGGCGAGACCGCGCTGGACGGGCTCTTGATCGCCGACTTCAGCCGGGTGCTGGCGGGCCCGTACGCCACGATGCTCCTCGCCGACCTCGGGGCCGAGGTGGTCAAGGTGGAACGGCCCGGCGCGGGCGACGACACCCGCCACTGGGGCCCGCCGCACGCTCCCGGCGGCGAGGCCACGTACTATCTCGCGGTCAACCGCAACAAGCGGTCCATCGCCCTCGACCTGCGCGACGAGGCCGACCTGGAGGTCGCGCGGGCCCTGGCCGCCCGCGCCGACGTGCTGGTGGAGAACTTCAAGCCGGGCACCATGGACCGGCTCGGCCTCGGCCACGAGGCGCTGCGCGCGCTCAACCCCGGCCTGGTCTACTGCTCGGTCACCGGGTTCGGCTCCGGCGCGGGGGCCGGACTGCCCGGATACGACCTGATCGCGCAGGCCGTCGGCGGGCTGATGAGCGTCACCGGCGAGCCCGGCGGCGAGGGCACCAAGGCGGGCGTGGCCGTGGTCGACGTGATCACCGGCCTGCACGCCGCGCTGGGCATCCTGGCCGCGCTGCGCCACCGCGACCGGACCGGCGAGGGCCAGCACGTCGAGGTCTCGCTCCTGTCGTCCGTGCTGTCGGCGCTGGCCAACCACTCCTCCGGGTACGCCGCCGCCGGGGTCGTGCCGCGGGCCATGGGCAACCGGCATCCGAGTGTCGTCCCGTACGAGGTGTTCCAGGCCGCGGACCGGCCGATCGTCATCGCGGCCGGCAACGACCGGCAGTTCCGGGCGCTCTGCGCGGTGCTGGACCGGCCCCACCTGGCCGGCGACCCCGGCTACGCCACCAACGCCGCCCGGGTCGCCGCCCGGGACCGGCTGGTCGACGAGCTGAACAAGGCGCTCGGGGCGCGCACCGCCGACGAGTGGTTCGGGCTGCTCTCCGCCGCCGGGGTGCCGTGCGGGCCGATCAACGACCTCGCCGCCGCCTTCGCCCTCGCCGAGGAGCTCGGCCTGGAGCCGTCGGTGGAGATCGACGGCGTCGGGCAGGTCGCCAACCCGATCCGCCTCGGGGCCACCCCGCCCGCCTACCGCCTGCCGCCTCCGGCGCTCGGCCAGGACGGGGCGTGGGTCCGTGAGATCCTGGGGCGGTGAGCCCGGACGAGGCGCGCCGCAGGCCGCCGACGGCCCAGCAGTTCGTGCTGGACGAGTTGCGCCGCGCCATCACCTCCGGCCGGCTGCGCCCCGGCGCCCCCATCCGGCAGGACGCGCTGGCCGAGGAGCTCAAGGTCAGCCGCGTCCCGCTGCGTGAGGCGCTGAAGACGCTCCAGGGCGAGGGCCTGGTCCGCTACGAGGCCCACCGCGGCTACACCGTCGAGACGCTCTCGCTCGACGACCTGCGCGAGGTCTACCGCATCCGCGAGCTGCTGGAGGGTGAGGCCGTGCGCCGGGCCGTCGCCCGGCTCACCGACGCCGACCTCGACCGGCTGGAGGCCGCCCAGGCCGACGTCGAGCGGGCCGCCGAGTCGGGTGACGTGCCCGCCATGACCGGCGCCAACCGGCTGTTCCACATGACACTGTTCGACTGCGCGGGCATGCCCCGGCTGTCCCGGCTGATCAGGACGTTGTGGGACGCGACGGACGCCTACCGGTCGCTCTACGTCGGCGGCACGGGCAACCGCGAGCGGATCGTCAAGGAGCACCGCGCCGCCCTCGACGCGCTCCGCCGCCGCTCCGCCGACGAGGCCGTGGCCCTCCTGGACGCGCACCGCGACCACACGATCACCGAGCTGGAGGCCCTGCTGTCCTGAGCCGCCCCGTGGTACAACCGGTACGTCCGAGGAGACCTGCCCCCGCGTGAGGACACGACCGTGCCCCCTGCAGAAGCGGTGTTCAAGCCCCTCCAGC
The DNA here is from genome assembly GCF_043198225.1 of Nonomuraea sp. NPDC048826. NCBI lineage: Bacteria > Bacillati > Actinomycetota > Actinomycetes > Streptosporangiales > Streptosporangiaceae > Nonomuraea > Nonomuraea sp. NPDC048826. Next base: position 646,543 of record NZ_JBICUQ010000003.1, read on the forward strand.
CCGGCGACCCCCGCGAGGTCGGCGGCTACCGGATCATCGCGCGCCTGGGCGAGGGCGGCATGGGCCGCGTCTACCTCGGCACGACCCAGGCGGGCAGGCGGCTGGCCATCAAGGTCATCCGCCCGGAGTTCAGCCACGACGCCGAGTTCCGGCGGCGCTTCGAGCACGAGGTGTCCGCCGCGCAGCGGGTCCACAGCATGTACACCGCGCCCGTGATCGACGCCGACGTGGCCGGGCCGCACCCCTGGCTGGCCACCGCGTTCGTGCCCGGCCCGACGCTCGCCCAGGTGGTGGCGGCGCACGGGCCGCTGCCGGTGGGCACCGTCCGGGTGCTCATGGCCGGGGTGGCGGAGGCGCTGCTCGCCGTGCACGCCGCCGGGGTGATCCACCGCGATCTCAAGCCGTCCAACGTGCTGCTCGCCGCCGACGGCCCCAAGGTCATCGACTTCGGCATCGCCAGGGCCGCCGAGTCGACCGCGCTCACCCGTACCGGAGTGCGCATCGGCACCCCGCCCTTCATGGCGCCGGAGCAGGCGCTCGGTCATCCGTCGACGCCCGCGCTGGACGTGTTCGCGCTGGGCAGCCTGACGTGCTTCGCGGCGACCGGGGCGGCGCCGTTCGGCGACGGGCCGGCGCCGGCCGTCCTCTACCGGATCGCGCACGAGCAACCGGGGCTCGACGACTGCCCGGACGAGCTGCGCCCGCTGGTCAGCCGCTGCCTGGCCAAGGCGCCCGACCAGCGGCCCAGGATCCGCGAGATCATCTCCACCCTGCGGATCGACACCGTCCCTGGCGACTGGCTGCCCGAGCAGGTGAGCGGGCGCCTGCCCGCCTTCACCGCGGAGCCGCCGCCCGCCCCGGCCACGATGCCCGGCGGACGCCGCGGGCGGGGGCGGCTGGTGGCCGCCGCGGCCGCGGTGCTGCTCGCGGCCACGACGGTCGCGGTCCTGGTGCTCAACAACCCGCGCACCCCGGACGCCGCGGGCCGGGTGACCGGCACGCCGCTCACCCCGTCCCGGGTCGTGGTGACCGAGACGGTCACCCTCCGCCCCACGGCCGGGCCGTCGGCGAGTGAGGAGCAGGAGCCGGAGGCGGAGCCCACGACGACGGCGGCGGTCCCGTCGCCGACCTTCCCCGGCCAGCCGAAGGGGATCATCCACAGGACCGAGACGATCGACTTCCGCGACCACGACGGCGAGGATCTCGACAACGAGGCCGGCGACGACATCGAGGGCGACGCCGCCGGTCTCGGCGCCCAGTCGAGCTCGGTGCTCTTCCTGCGGGAGGGCGGCCGGCGTCCGCTGCTGAGCGACTGCCGGAAGATCAGGGAGGACCAGTGGGAGATCTTCATCGAGGTCGCCCGGCTGCGGCTGCCCGCCATCATCTGCGTGCGCACGGCCGCAGGCCGCTACGGCTACCTGCGCATCCACGACATCTTCTTCTCGGGCAACCGGGCCTCGCACTACTACGGCACGTACGCGATGTGGAAGATGCCCGGCGACCGCTGACCTGAGCCTGTACTCCTCCCGCCCCCTATATGCGTCCATATCCCGTCAGTGCCCCTTGTTCACGGGAGACGCATCGTGCGCATCCGTTCCCTGGCCGGAACCGTTACGGCCTTGACCGCGATCCTGTCCATGGCCGCCCCGGCGAGCGCCACCACCTCCGCTGCCGTCCCGCCCAAGGGGGCCGTCGCCGCGAAGGTGGTCAAGATCGTCGACGGTGACACGATCGACGTCATGCGGAAGGGCGTCCGGTTACGGGTCCGCCTCCTGGAGGTCGACACCCCGGAGCGGGGCCAGTGCTGGTTCCGGACCGCGACCCGGCGGACCGCCGCGCTGCTGCCTCTCGGCAAGACCGCCTACCTGCTGCGCGACAAGGACCCGAAGGACCGCTACGGACGCCTGCTCTACTACGTGTGGAACGCCAAGGGCGTGCACGTCAACCGCAACCTGGTCCGCTACGGCTACGGCAAGGCCGTGCTGTACAAGCCGAACGACCGCTACATCAAGATCATGCGCGCCGAGCAGCGCAAGGCCCAGAAGGAGCGGCTGCGCATCTGGTCGGGCAAGTGCGACAAGGGCGCGGCGCCCACGGAGACGGCGACCCCCACCCCCACGAGCGGCGGGACCGACCCGCGGTTCCGCACCTGCGGTGCGGCGAACGCCGCCGGCTACGGCCCCTACCGGCGGGGCCGCGACCCCGAGTACGCGTGGTACCAGGACCGCGACGGCGACGGCCTGGTGTGCGAGCGCTGACCCCGCTCAGTCCGCCCGGGAGGCCAGCGGCAGGCGCATGACCAGGCGGGCACCGTCGCGGTGGTCGGCGACGTAGAGGTCGCCGCCGTAGGACTGGGCGATCTCCCGGCCGATCGGCAGGCCGAAGCCGGACCCGCCCGGGTCCTTCGCCCGCGCTTCGGCCAGCCGGTAGGTGCGGTGGAAGACCTTCTCCCTGGCCTCCTTCGGGATGCCGGAACCGTCGTCGATGATCTCCAGGAAGGCCCACGGCGGGTCGGCGGCCACCACGATCTCGATCCTGCTCCTGGTGTGCCGCTCGGCGTTGGCGACCAGGTTGGACAGCACCCGGGCGAGCCGCACCCGCGAGGCCCGGACGACCACGCCCGGCTCCAGCCGGGTGATCACCTGGCCCGTCGGCGGGTGCGCCTCCAGCTCCTCCACGACCAGCCGGGTCAGGTCGACCGGGTCGGTCTGGGGCGGCGTCGCCGTGTAGAGCCGGGCCAGGACCAGCAGGTCGGAGACGATGCTGTTGAGCCGTTCGACGTCCCGGTGCAGCTTGCGCAGGGTCGGGCGCAGGTCGGCGTCGGGCTCGGTGAGCGCGACCTCCAGCTCGGTCATCAGCCCGGTGATCGGGTTGCGCAGGTCGTGCGTGGCGTCGAACAGGAACCGCTGCTGATGCTCGATGGCCTCGTGCAGCGCCGACACGGTCCGCTGCTCCTCCCGGTACGCCTGCTTCAGCCGGGCGCTGAGCTCCAGCAGGTCGCGGGCGCGCTGGTAGAGGTGCGGCTCCAGCTCGCCCTCCCCGGCGCCCGGCATCTCCTTCAGCAGGGGCGTGATGTCCTCGGCCCAGCAGATGATCCAGTTCAGCTCCCCGTCCGGGTCGGTCACCGGCACGTGCACCAGCGTCCAGTAGCGCTCGTCCAACACGCCGGACCGGCCGATCTCGACGTCGTGCCGCACCATCGGGACGACGTCCGCCTCGCCCGTGCCGGCCACCTGCTGCAGCGAGGTCCGCAGGGTCTCGATGAAGGCCGGGGGGCTGGGGAAGGCGGTCAGGATCGACCGGCCGATCACCTCGTCCCGGTTGCGGTGGGTGGCCTTGAGGCAGGCGTCGTTGATCGCCGCGATCACCAGTTCCGGTGTCACCACCGTGCACGGCGTCGGAATCGCGTTGAACACCGCCGCATAGTCGAGCTCGGCCCCCATCAGGTATCCCCCCTGCACCCTCACCTACCCCAAAATGCGGGTCAACCTGCGAGAACGCGGGGAAACCGGTCAGCCGACGCCCAGCAGGGCGTGCGCGCGGGCGCGATCGGCGCGGAAGTCCTCGGTCGAGCCGCGGTGCACGACGCGTCCCTTGCGCATCACCGCCACCTCGTCCGCCAGCCGGAAGGCCAGGTGCAGATCCTGCTCCACGAGCACCGCGGAGATGCCCTCCCCGCGCAGCCCGTCGAGCAGATCGGCCACCTGGTCCACGACCGCGGGGGCGAGCCCGTCGGACGGCTCGTCCAGGAGCAGGAGGCGGGGGCCGCGCAGCAGCGCCCGGCCGATGGCCAGCATCTGCTGCTCGCCGCCGGACAACTGGTCGCCCCGGTGCCCGCGCCGCCCGGCGAGCTGCGGCATCAGCTCGTACACCCGCTCCGGCGTCCAGTCGCCCCGGCCGGCCGCGAGGCGCAGGTTCTCGGCGACGGTGAGCGGCGCGAAGACGCGGCGGCCCTGCGGGACGATGGCGATCCCGGCGCGGGCGACGGTGTGCGCGGGCGCCCCGGCCAGCTCGCGGTCGCCGAGCCTGACGCTGCCCGAGTACGGCTTGAGCAGGCCCATGACGGCGTGCACGAAGGTCGTCTTGCCGGCTCCGTTGCGGCCCAGCAGCGCCACCACGCCGCCGGCGGGCACGGTGAGGTCGACGCCGTCGAGCACGGTGGTGCCCGCGTAGCCCGCGCGCAGGTCTCGTACGGTGAGCACGTCGGTCATCGCGGGTCTCCGGTGAAGAGCTCGTCGGTCCTGGCCGTGCCGAGATAGGCGGTCCGCACCGCCTCGTCGGCGCGGATCTCCTCAGGCGTGCCCGACGCCAGGACCCGCCCCAGGTGCAGCACGGTGACGCGGCGGGCCAGGCGGAACACCACGTCCAGGTCGTGCTCCACGATGAGCAGGGCCAGGTCGTCGGGGAGCCGTTCCACCAGCTCGGCGAAGCTCGCCGTCTCGGCGGCGGACATGCCCGCCGTGGGCTCGTCGAACATGACCAGCGACGGCCGCGCGGCCAGCACCATCGCGACCTCCAGCTGCCTGCGCTCGCCGTGCGACAGCGCCGCGGCCCGCTCGCCCGCCCGTCCGGCCAGCCCGACCGACTCCAGGTGGTCGCGGGCCTCGGCCTCGGTCCTGCGGAAGCGCCGCGCGGCCCGGTCGAACCGGTGCGCCACCCCGTGCACGCGCTGCACGGCGAGGGCGACGTTGTCCAGCACGGTGCAGTCCAGGAAGAGGCTCGAATGCTGGTACGTGCGGAGCAGGCCGCGCCTGGCCCGCTCGGACTCGGGCAGGGCGGTGACCTCCTCGCCGGCGAAGAACACGCCGCCGCCGGTGGCCCTGAGCGTGCCGGCGACGGTGGCGAACAGGGTGGACTTGCCGGCCCCGTTCGGCCCGATCAGAGCGTGCCGCTCGCCCGGCAGCACCGACAGGTCGACGCCGTCGACGGCGGTCAGCGAGCCGTAGGAGCGGGTGAGCCCGCGCAGTTCGAGCAGGGCGGTCACGAGGGCCTGTCCTTTCTCAGCCGGAACCCGGCGACGCCGCGCGGCAGCAGGAACACCACGGCGACGAACACCAGGCCGAGCACGAGCGGGCCGTGCCCGCCGATGGAGGCGGACAGGTTGTCGCGGACGAACAGCACCAGGGCCGCGCCCAGGCACGGCCCCCACAAGCTGCCGGCCCCGCCGATCACGACGCTGAGCAGGGCGAGCGCGGCCATCTCGAACCCCAGGTCGCCGGGGGAGACGAACCGGGCCTGCGCCGCCCACAGCGCCCCGCCCGTGCCGGCGACCGCGCCGGCCAGGCAGAACACCCCGTATCTGGCGAGCGCGGGACGGTAGCCCAGCGCCCGCATCCTGGGCTCGTTGTCGCGGATGCCGCGCAGCGTCCTGCCGTACGGGGAGCGGGCGACCAGCGCCACCCCGGCGAACACGACGGTCGCCGCCGCCAGCACCCACCAGTAGACGAACCCGGCGGCGAGCAGGGGAGGGCCGCCGAACAGGCTGACCGGCGGCATCCCGGCCAGGCCGTTGCTGGCGCCGACCAGCGTCCAGGTGCCGGCCACCTGGTGGATCGTCTCGCCGATGGCGAGGGTCAGCATGAGGAAGACGATGCCCCGGGCCCGGACCGCGACCCAGCCGGTGAGCGCGGCGGCGATCAGGCCCGCCGCCAGCCCGGCGAGCGCCTGGGTCAGCGCGTCGGAGGTGACGTGGATGCCCACGAGCACGGCCGTGTAGGCGCCCACGCCGAAGTAGGCCGCCTGCCCCAGCGTGGGCAGGCCGGTGACGCCGGTCAGCAGGTCGACGCTGAGCACCAGCACCGCGAAGGCCAGCATCCGCGTCATCGTGGTCACCGGGTAGGCCCCCAGCACCAGCGGCGCCGCCACCAGCACCGCGAGCACCGCCACGGCCACCAGCGCCTTGCCGGGCCGCGACCGGGCCGGGCCGCCGGTCGCGCCGGCCGCCGGCCGGGTCTGGTCCATGGTCCCCGTCATGCGCGCACCGCCGTACGGGGAGGAAGCAGACCGGCCGGGCGGAGCAGGAGCACCAGGGCCATCGCGGCGAAGACGAGGAACGAGGCGTACTCCGGCAGCAGCGACGTGCCCAGCGCCTGCACCTGACCGATCAGGATGGCGCCGAGCAGCGCGCCCCGCACCGAACCGAGGCCGCCGATGACCACCACGACCAGGGCGAGCAGCAGCACCTTCTCGTCCAGGCCCGGCTGCGCGCCGAGGATCGGCCCAGCCAGCACCCCGCCGGCCGCGGCCAGCGCGGCGCCCGCCGCGAACACCCCGGTCAGCACCCGGCCGGTGTTGATGCCGAGCGCCGACACCATGCCCCGGTCGGCGACGGTCGCCCGGATCACCACTCCGAACCGGCTCCGCTCGATGAGCACGTAGACCGCGACCGCCAGCACCGCCCCGAACCCGATGACCAGCAGCCGGTAGAGCGGATAGGTCTCGCCGAACACCGTCACGCTCCCGGCGACGGGCGCGGGCGCGGCGATGGAGTGCACGTCGTTGCCGAACACGATGGAGAGCGTCTCGGCGACCACGAGGGAGACGCCGAGCGTGAGCAGCGCCTGGTCCAGGTGGCGCGGCGTGGCCCGGGTGAGACCGGCGAGCACCCCGCCCAGCAGGGCGCCGATCACGGCGGCGCCCAGCACCGCCAGCACGAACGCCGTCGCGCTCGCGCCGTCGGCGGCCAGCGCCACCGCGACGTAGGCGCCGGCCAGGTAGACCGCGCCGTGGGCCAGGTTGAGCACGTCCATCATGCCGAACACCAGGGACAGCCCCAGCGCGATGGCGAACAGCAGCGAGCCCATCGCGAGCCCGTTGAGCACGCTCACCACATAGGCGACCATCAGCTCAGCTCGCTGACGACGGCGTTCACCATGCCGCCGCCGCCGGACCGGACCTCGCGCAGGTAGTACTTCTGCTCGGCGTTGTGATCGGCGTCGAAGCTCCACGGGCCGCGCGGGCTGTCGACCTGGCCGACCGCGCCGAGCGCCTTGACCAGTTCCTCGCCGCCCCCGCCCGGCGCGCTCGCCAGGGCCTTGTCGAGCACCGCGGCGGCGTCGTACGCCTGCACCGTGTAGACCGTCGGCGCCTCGTCGTAGGCCTTGCGGTAGGCGTCGACGTACTCCTTGTTGCGCGGGGTGTCCAGCTCGGTGGAGTAGTGCAGCGAGGTCTTGACCCCCGACGCGGCCTCGCCCTGCGCATCCAGCACGCCGCCTTCGGTGAGGAACCCGGTGCCGTAGAGCGGCAGGTCGCCGGCCAGCCCGAACTGCTTGTACTGCTTGACGAAGCTCACCGCCTCCGCCCCGGCGTAGAAGCTGTAGACGGCCTTGGCGTCCGTGCCGCGGATGGCCGACAGGAAGGGCTGGAAGTCCTGGGTCGTGCCGAACGGGGTGTACTCCTCGCCGGCGACCTTGCCGCCCGCCGCCTCGAACGTCTTGCGGAACCCGGCGATCATCTCCTTGCCCGCGGCGTAGTCGGCGGCGATGAGGTAGACGGGACCGCCGGCCTCCTCGGCCACCGCGGCGCCGAGCGCGGCCGCGACCTCGCCGTTGGAGAAGCTGGTCCGCCAGACGTACTCGGACTTGCGCGCGCCGGTGATGTCGTCGGCCCCGGCGTTGGCGATCAGCAGCGGCTTCTTGGACTCGTGGAAGAAGTCGCGCAGTCCGAGTGCGGTGGCGGAGTTGACCACCCCGACCACGGCGGTGACCTGGTCCTGGGTCACCAGCTTCTGCGCGGCGGGCACGCCCGTCTGGGGGCTCTCGCCCTCGTCGGCGCTGACCAGCTCCACGGTGCGCCCGCCGAGCTTGCCGCCGTGCTGGTCGAGGTAGAGCTGGAAGCCGTTGCGCATGTCCTCGCCGAGCGGCGCGTACACGCCCGAGAGCGGCACCAGTAACCCGATCTTCACCGGCCCGTCCGCCTGCTCACCGCCTGACTGGTCAAGGCTGGAACCCGCGCAACCCGACAGCACCAAGGCGCCCACGGTGAGCGCGGCGACGGTCGTGCCCGTTCGTGACCTGCGGAGAACAGCGGAGAGAACACCCATGGGGAACTCCTGGGGGATGTACGACGGCGCCTCGCTCTGACAGTGGGCTCAGAATCTACAGACCGTTGTTGTGACGTCAATAGCTTGTAATGAATCGAGACCTGCGGCGTCCCGGCGAAATCCACTACATCACTCTTCCGGCGCGTAATGAGAATGTGGCACATTGAAGGACGTGGCCCCCGGAGACAGGAGAGCAGCGATGAGCACCGACCCCCGGACCGGCGCCGCGCCCGCGCCCACCGGCCCGCTCAGCCCGGTCGACTACAGCGAGCGCATCCCCAACAACGTCGACCTCGCCGGTGACCGCCGCCTGCAGCGGGCGCTGGAGAGCTGGCAGCCGAAGTTCCTCGACTGGTGGAAGCAGCTCGGCCCCTCCCTGCCCACCAAGGACGTCTACCTGCGCACCGCCGTCGCCGTCGGCCGCGACGGCTGGGCCCACTTCGCCCACGTGCCCATGGAGGAGTACCGCTGGGGCATCTTCCTCGCCGAGCGCGATCCTGAGCGGACGGTCGGCTTCGGCAAGCACAAGGGCGAGCCCGCCTGGCAGGAGGTCCCCGGCGAGCACCGGGCCGACCTCATGCGGCTGATCGTCGTCCAGGGCGACACCGAGCCGGCCAGCGTCGAGCAGCAGCGCGTCCTCGGCCACACCGCGCCCAGCATCTACGACCTGCGCAACCTCTTCCAGGTCAACGTGGAGGAGGGCCGCCACCTGTGGGCCATGGTCTATCTCCTGCACGCCTACTTCGGCAGGGAGGGCCGCGAGGAGGCCGAGCAGCTGCTCAAGCGCAACTCCGGCGACCTCGACGCGCCGCGCATCCTGGGCGCGTTCAACGAGGCGACCACCGACTGGCTGCAGTTCTTCATGTTCACCTACTTCACCGACCGCGACGGCAAGTATCAGCTCGGCACCCTGAAGGAGTCGGCCTTCGACCCGCTCGCCCGCACCTGCGAGTTCATGCTCAAGGAGGAGGCCCACCACATGTTCGTGGGCACCACCGGGGTGCAGCGCACGCTGGAGCGCACCGCCCAGCTGATGAGGGAGCACGACACCGCCGACATCCTGCCGCACGGCGGCATCCCGCTCGACATCATCCAGAAGTACCTGAACTTCCAGTACTCGGTCTCCATGGACCTGTTCGGCTCCGAGCAGTCGACCAACGCCGGCAACTACTTCACCTCCGGGCTGAAGGGCCGCTGGATGGAGGGCCGGCGCAAGGACGACCACGTGCTCCTGGACGCCACCCGCGAGCTCCGCCACGTCCAGGACGGCCGGATCGTCACCAGGACCGTGCCGGCGCTCAGCGCGCTCAACCTCGACCTGCGCGACGAGTACGCCGCCGACTGCTCACACGGCGTGCGCCGCTGGAACAAGGCGCTGGAGGACGCCGGCCTGCCCGACCGGCTCTACCTGCCGCACGAGGGCTTCAACCGCAAGGTCGGCGTGTACGCGGGCCACCACGTGACCCCGCAGGGCGAGGTGGTCGACGAGGAGACCTGGCGGGCGCGGGCCGACGCATGGCTGCCGACGGCCGAGGACCGCGCGAAGGTGGCCTCGCTGATGGTGCCCGAGTACGAGTACGGCGAGTTCGCCGGCTGGATCGCCCCGCCGCGCACCGGCATCAACGACCAGCCGGTCGAGTTCGACTACGTGCACCTGGCCGAGGAAGGGCTGCTGTGAGCTGGTGGCGGGCGGCGGCGTCCTCGTCCATGCGGTTGTGAGCTGGTGGCGGGCGGCGGCGTCCTCGTCCATGCGGTTGTGAGCTAGTGGCGGGCGGCGGCGTCCTCGTCCATGCGGTCCCATTCGGCCTGGGCCCGCCGGTGCCACCGGTTGCGCAGGTCGTGGAAGACCGCCGCCGCGCGGGGCCCCGGCCAGTCGTGGTCGAGCAGCTCGGCCGGCAGGTGCGGGTCGAGGAACGGGAACCGGCGCCACTCCTGGACCAGCAGCACCTGGCTGACGAAGGCGTCGCGGCCCGATCCGGCCGTGACGCCCTCGAAGCGGTCGATGAAGGCGAGGTAGCGCTTCTCCACGTCGTCGAGGTCCCACGCTGCCGAGATCAGCGTGGCGGTGTCGCCGATGCCGGCCGAAGGACCGGTCCAGGCGTAGGCGCGGTCGTCGAGATCGAGCTCGCGGATGACCTCGCGGACCGCCGCCTCCTTCGACGCGTCGGGGATCACCCACAGGGCCGGGGCGGGGGAGCCGAGGCCGAGCCAGGTGAGCTTGGTGCGCAGCCGGTGGCGGAGCCTTCGCTGGGTCTCCGGGACGCCGGCGGTCACCACCAGCCAGCGGCCGTCCCACCGGTGGGGTTCGCGCATGAAGCCGTAGATGCGGTCGGTGCCCTCGCGCAGCAGCCGGTCGCCCGCCGGGGTGAGGTTCCAGCGCACCTTGCGGCCGTGGCGCTCCGACTCCAGCAGTCCCTCGGCCGCGGTGCGCGACAGCGCCTGGCGCGCGGACTTCTCCTCGACGCCGAGCGCGCGCAGCGCGTCGACGAGCGTGCCCGTCCAGACGACTCCCGCACGTGGCAGGACGAACTCGCCGAGGATCGTCAGCAGCATCGAGCGCGCGCTGGACGGCGCCTTCTCGCGCGGGCGTCCCGCCGGCTCCGCCACGTCCGCTCTCCCGTCGTCCGATCACACCTGTGACGCGCATTCTGCCAGCCGGGCCGTACCGGGACGGCACCGCGTCGCCCCGAGTCAAATACTACAAACTCTTGACGCTACATCCAAGAATCGTCGAGCATTATAGGTCCCGCCCTCGACGGATCGGAGCGCGCCTTGACCGACACCGCTGAAACCGCGCCGGTGGTCCGCTTCGCGACCTCGCCCGACCGTTACCGGCACTGGAGCGTCGAGGTCGACGGGCCGGTGGCGACCGTCACGCTCCGCGTCGACGAGCACGGCGGCCTCGTCCCCGGCTACGAGCTCAAGATGAACTCCTACGACCTGGGCGTCGACATCGAGCTGTACGACGTCGTCCAGCGGTTGCGCTTCGAGCACCCGGGCGTCAAGGCGGTCGTGCTCACCGGCGGGCTCGACCGGATGTTCTGCGCCGGGGCCAACATCCGGATGCTCGCCCGGTCCAGCCACGCGTGGAAGGTCAACTTCTGCAAGTTCACCAACGAGACCCGCAACGGCATCGAGGACGCCACCGAGCACTCCGGCCAGACCTGGATCGCCGCGCTCAACGGCACCGCCGCGGGCGGCGGCTACGAGCTGGCGCTCGCCTGCGACCAGATCGTCCTGGTCGACGACGGGTCCTCCACCGTGTCCCTGCCGGAGGTGCCGCTGCTGGGCGTGCTCCCGGGCACCGGCGGCCTGACCCGGGTCGTGGACAAGCGGCACGTGCGCAGGGACCGCGCCGACCTGTTCGCCACCAGGGCCGAGGGCTTCCGCGGCCGCACCGCCGTCGAGTGGGGCCTGGTCGACGCCACCGTGCCGCGCGGCGGCCTCGCCGACGAGGTGGCCGCGCGGGCGGCGGCGGCCGTGGCCGCGTCCCTGCGGCCCTCCGAGGCACAGGGCGTGACCCTGACCCCGCTCGACCGCAAGGACGACGGCGACGCCATCACCTACCCCCACCTGTCCGCGCGCGCCGACCGGGCCGCCCGCCTGGTCGAGATCACCGTCGAGGCCCCGCACGACGCGCCGCCCGCCGACCCGGCTGCCCAGGGCGCCGGCTACTGGCCGCTCGCCGTCACCCGCGCCCTCGACGACCTGATCCTGCACCTGCGCACCAACGAGCCGGAGCTGGGCATCTGGGTGCTGCGCGCGACCGGCGACCCCGCCCGCGTCCTGGCCTACGACGCCCAGCTGCGCGAGCTGGCCGGCGACTGGTTCGTCAACGAGGTGCGCCACTACTACAAGCGCACGCTCAAGCGCCTCGACGTCACCAGCCGCAGCCTCATCGCCGTCATCGAGCCCGGCACCGCCTTCGCCGGCCTGCTCGCCGAGCTCGCCCTGGCCGCCGACCGGCAGTACATGCTGGAAGGCGTCTACGAGGACCGCGACGACGACGCCGACCCCGCCACCGTCACGCTCACCCCGTCCAACGACGGCGACTACCCGATGGGCAACGGCCTGTCCCGCCTCCAGTCCCGCTTCTGGGGCGACGACGACGCACTCGCCGCCGCCCGCGCCCGGCTGGGCGAGCCGCTGGAGGCGGCCGAGGCGGCCGGGCTGGGCCTGGTCACGATGGCGCTCGACGACCTCGACTTCGAGGAGGAGCTGCGCATCGTGCTGGAGGAGCGGGCTTCGCTGTCGCCCGACGCGCTGACCGGCATGGAGGCCAACCACCGCTTCGCCGGCCCCGAGACGATGGAGACCAAGATCTTCGGCCGGCTCACCGCCTGGCAGAATTGGATTTTCATCCGCCCGAACGCCTCCGGCCCCGACGGCGCCCTGCGCCGCTACGGGACCGGCCGCAAGGGCGACTACGACCGCAAGCGGGTATGACCTTCAAGGGAAGCGACGGCCATGATCGACGGCATGCCTCTCATCGACGCGCACGTCCACGTGCCGCTGCTCGGCACGGTGAAGCCGGCCTGGCTCGGCTGGGCCCGCGACTTCGGCGCCGACGGCGTCATCGACCAGGTCTGGGACGCCGAGGGCCGGCCGCGTCCCGACCGCCTCGACGAGCTCTTCGCCGCCCAGGGGGTGGACGTCGCGCTGCTGTTCTGCGAGTACAGCCCCAAGGCCACCGGCATGCAGGTCTTCGAGGAACTGCTGCCGATCGTCGAGCACAACCCGGCCCGCTTCCGCCCGGTCGCCAACGTCAACCCGCACCTGCACTTCCCCCTGGCCGACGAGGTGCGGCGGCAGCTCGACCTGGGCGCCGCCGCGCTCAAGCTGCACCCGGTGCACGGCGGCTTCCGCTGCGACGACGCCGCCCTCTACCCGGCCTACCACCTGTTGGAGGAGCGCGGCGTGCCGCTGGTGGTGCACTGCGGCACCAGCTCGTTCCCCGGCGCCGCCAACGAGCACGCCGACCCCGCCTTCCTCATCCCGGTGGTCCGCGACTTCCCCGGCCTGAACGTGGTGCTCGCGCACGGCGGCCGGGGCTGGTGGTACGACGCCGCCGCCTTCCTGGCGCTCACCAACGACACCGTCTGGCTGGAGCTGTCCGGCCTGCCGCCCAAGCGGCTGCCCGAGTACTACGCCCGCTACGACCTCACCCGGCTCGCCGGTAAGTGGATCTTCGGCACCGACTGGCCGGGCGTCCCCGGCACGGCCGCCAACGCCCGCGCCATCGCCGGGCTGCTCCCCGCCGACGTGGCCGCGGCCGTGCTCGGCGGCAACGCCATGAAGGTGTACGCCGGACTACGGGCTTGAGAGCACCCCCGAGGCGTGCGCCCGCAGCTCCACCCGGCGGATCTTGCCGGTGGCGGTGGTCGGCATGGCGTCCACGAACACCACCCGGCGGGGCCGCTTGAACGACGGCAGCCCCTCCTTGCAGAACTCGATCAGCTCGTCCTCCGCCACGGCCGCCGTGACGACCACGTACGCGACCGGCTTCTCCAGCCCGTCGCCGTCGGTCGCGGCCACCACCACGGCCTGGGCGACCGCCGGATGCGTCATCAGCCGGGCCTCCACCTCGGCGGGCGACACCCAGATGCCGCCGGCCTTGAGCATGTCGCCGCTGCGGCCCAGGCAGCTGTAGTAGCCGTCGGCGTCGCGCACGTAGGTGTCGCCGGTGCGCAGCCACTCGCCCTGGAACACCTGGCGGGAGGCGGCGTAGCGGGACCAGTAGCCGGTCGCCGCCGAGTCGCCCCGCACGAACAGCGTCCCCGGCGTGCCCGGCGGGACCTCCTGCCCCGCCTCGTCCAGGATGCGCAGCTCGTAACCGGGCACCGCCACCCCGGTGGTGCCGGGCCGCACCCGCCCCTCCTGGTTGGACAGGAAGATGTGCAGCATCTCGGTCATGCCGATGCCGTCGAGGATGTCGACCCCGAAATGGCCCGTCCACCGGTGGTAGAGCGCGGCGGGCAGCGCCTCGCCCGCCGAGGCCGCCAGCCGCACCCCGCCGAGCGCCTTGGCGGGCAGGTCGGCCCTGAGCATGGCCGCGAAGAACGACGGCCCGGCGAAGAACAGCGTCGCCCCGTACTCCGCCGCCCGTTCGGCCAGCAGGTCGGGCCTGGACGGGGTCGGCTCCAGGATCGCCGCCGCGCCGGCGGAGAGCGGGAACAGCACCGAGTTGCCCAGGCCGTAGGCGAAGAACGCCTTGGCCGCCGAGAGGCACCGGTCGCCGGGCAGGATGCCCAGGACCTGAGACCCGTACGTCTCGCAGACCACCTGGACGGCTCCGTGCCGGTGCATGGCGGCCTTGGGCGAGCCGGTGGTGCCCGAGGTGTAGAGCCAGAACGCGGGGGAGTCGGCCGAGGTGGGGTAGGGCTCGCCCGCGGCCGCGGGCCCGGACAGCTCCGCCACCGCGTGGACCGGCAGCGATGTCCCGACCTCCGCGCCCCCGCTCGCGAGCACCCCGGTGACGGAGGGCGCGTCGGCGAGCGCACCGGCCGCCGTCGCGGCGTACTCCGGGCTGACCGCCAGCAGCGTCGCGCGCGAGTCGCGGAGCAGTTCGGCCAGGCCGTCGGCGTGCAGCATCGTCGAGACGGGCACCGGGATCGCGCCGATCCGCAACCCGGCCAGATACAGCGTGACCAGGTCGGGCGAGTCGGCCATGAACAGCACCAGCCGCTGCTCGGGCAGCAGCCCGAGCCGGCGCAGCCCGGCCGCCGCGCGCACGACCCGGTCGTGCAGCCCGGCGTAGGCGAGGTCGCCGGCCGGGCCGGTCAGCGCGAGCCGGTCGCCGTCGCCTGCGGCGAGGCGGCGGTCGAGCAGGTAGACGGAGGCGTTGAACGATTCACTCATGTGCGGCCGTCCGGGTCGGTGGGGGGAGCCGTGACCGCACTCTACAGATCGCTATGCCGACGTCAATAGTTTGTAGCCTGTTCTAGCCTTCCGCGACCTCGATCGCGGCCCCCGGGCAGACCGCCGCCGCCTCGCGGACCGCGGCGTGCCGCTCCTCGCCCGGCTCGGCGTCCAGCAGGACGACGATGCCGTCCTCGTCCCGCTGGTCGAACACCTCCGGCGCGAGCAGCACGCACTGGCCGGCGCCGCAGCAGCTGTCCTGGTCGACGATGACCTTCATGGGATCTCCCTCTCGGCTCTCGGGTTACCAGCGGACCGGGACCGTGCGCAGGCCGCCCACGGCCAGCCCCTCCACGCGCTCCAGCCGCGCGGCGGGCACCGCCAGGTCCAGCGACGGCAGCTTGCGCAGCAGCACCTCCAGCACGACCTGCAGCTCGGTGCGGGCCAGCGCCTGCCCCAGGCACGAGTGCGCGCCGGAGCCGAACGCCAGGTGCGGGTTCGGCCTGCGGGCCAGGTCCAGCTCGCCGGCCGCGTCGAAGGCGCTCTCGTCGCGGTTGGCCGCCGCCATGCTGCACACCACGGTGGTCCCCCTGGGCAGGCGGACGCCGCTGACCTCGGTCTCCTCGCGCAGGTAGCGCGGCAGGCCGAAGCCGGAGTTGGCGTCCATCCGCAGGGTCTCCTCCACCGCGGTACGGATCAGCGACGGGTCCTCCAGCAGCCGCTCCCACCGGGTGCGGTCGGCCAGCAGCATGGCGACCATCTTGCCGATCATGTTGGCCGTGGTCTCGTGCCCGGCCACCAGCAGCGCCATCCCGGTGACCAGCACCTGGAGCTCGGACAGCCCGCCCTCCTCCGGACCGCCCGCCGCGATCAGCTCACTGAGCAGGTCGTCGCCCGGCTCGGCGCGCTTGGCCGCGACGTGGGCGGACATGTAGGCGAAGAAGTCCTGCTGGGCCGCGTCGATCTCGGCCTTCTCGTACCGGGTGAGGTTGAGCAGCGTGTCGGACCAGTACGCGAACCGCTCGCGGTCCTCGGCCGGCACGCCCAGCATGTCGCAGATCACGTACACCGGGAGCGGGAAGCTCAGGTCGGCCCGCAGGTCGCCGGGGGCGCCGTGCTTGACCATGGCGTCGACGAGCTGCTCGGCGATCTCCGTCATCGCGGGCCGCAGGGCGGCCATCCGCTTGGCGGTGAACCACCGGCCGACCAGGCGCCGCCAGTGCTGGTGCTCGTCGCCGCCGTCCGGGATGATCTGCGCCATCTCGCTGTTGAACAGCCCGCCGTCGTCGGTGGCCGACAGCCGGGCCGCGTCGGGCGCGTTGAGCAGCCGGGTGAAACGCGGGTCGGCGAGCACCTGCTTGACGTCCTCGTACCTGGTCAGCAGCGTGGCCTGGTCGCCGCTGGGCAGTCTCACGTGCGCCACCGGGCATTCCGCGCGCAGCTCGGCCCACTCCTTCGGCGGGTCCAGCGGGGCGTCGCTCGGGATGGGGTAGCTCAGGTCCTGCTTCATGGCGGCATCTCCTCCGTACGGATGACTAATCAGGGCATGTCAGGCGAGTTCCCGTTGCCTCAGCAGGCGGGCCTGTTTGGGCATGTTCCAGCCGAGGACGCCGGTGACCCGGCCGTTCTCGCGGTACAGGGCGGTGAACCGGTGCTCCGCGGGGTCGCCCTCGGCGATGCTCAGCTCGGCCGACGGGGAGGGCAGGCCGTGCGCCTGGATCTTGACGTCGTACTGGTCGGTCCAGAAGTACGGGATCGGCACGTACGGGCGATCCGCGCCGAGCAGGTTGGCCGCGACCACCTGGGCCTGCTCGGTGGCGTTGGTGCGGTTCTCCAGCCGCAGCCGCCTGGCGAGCCCCTCGTGCCAGAAGGACGCCACGTCGCCGACGGCGTAGACCCCGTCGGCGGCGCGGCAGCGCGCGTCGCACGCCACCCCGTCGCCCAGGACCAGCCCGCTGCCTTCCAGCCAGCCGATGGCCGGGCGGCAGCCGACGGCCACCACCACCGCGTCGGCGGGCAGCACCTCGCCGGTGAGCAGCCGCACCCCCGTGACCCGCCCGGCGTCCACCGCCAGCCCGGCCACCTGGACGCCGAGCCGCAGCCGGACCCCGTGGCCGGCGTGCGTGCGGGTGATCAGCTCACCCACCTCGGCGCCGACCTGCGCGCCCAGCAGCGTGGACCCCAGCCCGGCGAGCGTGACGTCCAGGCCCATGCCGCGCGCGGTCGCGGCGATCTCCGCGCCCAGCGCCCCCTCGCCCACGACCACCAGCCGCGGGCCCCGCAGCAGGTGCGCGCGCAGGGCGACGGCGTCGTCCATGCCGCGCACCACGTACACGCCCGCCGTGCCGTCCTGACCGGGCAGCCGCGCCGGGGTGAGGCCGGTGGCGATCACCACCGCCTCCGCGTTCAGCACGCGCCCGGACACGGTGGTGACGGCCCGCGTCTCCGCGTCGAAGCCGGCGGCCGGCTCGCCCAGGATCATCTCGGCGTCCAGCGCCTCCAGCCGCGCCACGTCCCGCAGCCGGGCCCGGACAGGCTCCCAGACACCGGCCAGGACCTGCTTCGACAGCGGCGGCCGGTCATAGGGGAAGCGGGGCTCGGCGTCCAGCATCGTCAACCGGCCCCGGTAACCGAGCCGGCGCAGCGCCTCGGCCGTGCTCAGACCGGCGGCGGAGGCGCCCACGATCAGAATGTCGCCGGGTGGGCTCACAGGACCACTCGTGACACGGGAGACGGCATCGATGGCGGTCCTTCCCTTCGTCCACTCCTTCGCACGTTACCCTACACATGTAGGTAATCCTGCACTTGTAGTCAGCGAGTACAGTGAGGGCGTGGCCCTGACCTCCGCGAACATCCCCGGCGACCGCCGGGTGCGCCGCACCCAGGCGGCCCTGGCGCGGGCGCTGATCCAGCTCGTCGCCGAGCGCGACCTGTCCCGCGTCACCGTCGCCGACGTGGCCCAGCGCGCCGAGGTCAGCCGCTCGACCTTCTACGACCACTACCGCGACGTCCACGAGCTGGCCGAGTCCGCCTGCACCGCGATGATCGACCAGCTGATCGAGTCGCTGCCCAGCCCCCGCCCCGGCACCGCCGACCCCGGCCCGGAGGCGACCCGGTCACTGGAGCAGTTCTTCACCAGCCTCGAAGGGCACGCCGGTCTCTACCGCGCCCTGCTGGGGCCGCAGGGCAGCGCCCGCGTCACCGACCACATCCGCCGCCGCTGCACCGCCGCCATCCATACCCACCTGCACGGCGGCTCGTCGCCGGACGAGCACGACGTCCCCGCCGCCTTCACCGCCGGGGCCCTCATCAGCGTGGCCGCCGACTGGCTCCAGCGCGGCTGCCCTCGCACCTCCGCCGAGATGGCCGCGCTCACCTGGCCCCTCATCGGGGCGCTGCACCACCTCGACGCCCCCGTCCCGGCGGAGTGACGGCTGTCAGCGGGAGTCCGGCCGGGCCCGCCACAGCAGATAGACGAAGTACGGCGTGCCGATCAACGCCGTCACCAGCCCCGCCGGCACCTGCGCCGGCGCGATCACCGTACGGCCGAGCGTGTCGGCGAGGCTGACCAGCAGCGCCCCGAGCAGCGCCGCCACCGGCAGCACCCGGTTGTGATGGGCCCCGACCAGGGCGCGGGCCGCGTGCGGCGCGACCAGGCCGACGAAGCCGACCACCCCGACCGCCGACACCGCCGTGGACGTGAGCAGCACGGCGCAGGCCAGCGCGGTCAGCCGCACCGGCTCCAGCGGCACGCCCAGGACCCGCGGCGTGTCCTCGTCCAGCGACAGCAGGTCGAGGTCCCGGCGCAGCCACGCCAGCAGCGGCACCGTGATCAGCAGAGCGAGCGCGACCGGGATGAGCTGGGCCGGGACTCGCCCGTACGTGGAACCGGAGAGCCAGGTCAGCGCCTTGGCCGTGTTCCACGGGTCGGACTGCACGATGATCAGGACGGTGATGGCGACGCACGCGTACTGCACGCCCACCCCGATCAGGACCAGCCGGTCGGAGCTCAGCCCGCCACGCCACGACAGCCCGTAGACCAGGGCGAAGGCGATCAGCGCGCCCGTGCCTGCCGCCGCCGACATGGACCAGATCCCGGCCATCGGCGCCAGCGTGAGCAGCGAGATCGCGCCCACCCCGGCCCCTGCGGTCACGCCCAGCACGCCGGGCTCGGCGAGCGGATTGCGGCACACCGCCTGCACCGCGGCCCCCGCCACCGCGAGCGCGACCCCGGCCAGCGCGGCGGCCCCCACCCGCGGCCAGCGCTGGTCGAGCACGAACGTCAGCCCCTTCGCGCTGTGCCCCTGGAGCCAGTTGACCACGTCACCCGTGAGCAGCCACCGGTCGCCGCCCAGCAGGCCCAGCACCAGCGCCCCCACGAGCAGCGCCACCCCGGCGGCGACCATGACGAGGAAGGCGGTCCGTGACCGCGCGGCGCCCGTGCGCGCCTCCGGCGGCCGGCGGGTCGGCCCCGCGTCCCGATAGCGGCGGGCCAGCCAGATCATCACCGCCGCGCCCAGCACCGTGGTCATGACGCCGGGCGGCACCTCCACCCCGGCCTGCGCGCCCAGCACGGCCCGCAGCGCGATGTCGGACGCCAGCACGACCAGCGCCCCGGCCACCCCCGACAACGGCAGCATGGTCCGGCTCCGGTGCAGGCCGGGAATGGACTTCGGGAGCAGCCGCACGATCACCGGCGCGCACAGCCCGACGAACCCGATCGGCCCCGCGATCGTCACCGCCGCGGCCGCCAGCAGCACCGCCAGCATGATCAGCCACAGCCGCAGCCGCCGCACGTTCACCCCGAGCACGGTGGCGGTGTCGTCGCCCAGGCCGAGGATGTCGAGCCGGGGCCCGGCCAGCACGGCCACCCCCAGGCCCGCCAGGATCACCGGCCCGAGCTGGGTGACCGCGGTCAGGTCGCTCTGCACGAGCGAGCCGCTGCCCCACGCGTACAGCCCGGTCGTCTCCTGTTCGAACAGGATCATGAACAGGTTCGTCAGCGAGCTGAGCGCCATCGCGGACGCCGACCCGGCCAGGATCAACCGCGTTGTCCCGGTACGTCCGCCCGCCGACAACGTCAGCACCAGCGCCGCGGCGGCCAGACCGCCGACCAGCGCCAGCGCGCCGGAGATCGGCACCGGCAGCGCCAGCCCGGCCACGCTCGCCACGACGACCGCCAGGTAGGCGCCCGCGCTGACGGCCAGCGTGTCCGGCGAGGCCATCGCGTTGCGCGCGATCGCCTGCAGCAGCGCGCCCGCCACGCCCAGCGCGACGCCCACGGAGATCCCGGCCAGCAGCCGCGGCAGCCGGGAGGCCAGCAGCACCCGGGCCGCCTCGTCGCTGCCGCCGAACGGCAGGGCCAGCAGATCGAACGCGCCGACCGTCGAGGTGCCCTGCGTCACATGAACGGCGGCCACCAGCACGGTGACCGCCACAGCCAGAAGGAAGACCCCGGCGGTGCCCAGCCGCCGCAGCGGCGTCTCGGGCGGTGCCGGGGTCAGGAGGTCCGTGCTCAACCGGTGAACGCCTTCACCAGAGCGTCGGCGTACTGCTGACCGGAGAGCGGGCCGCCGAAGGTCCAGATGCCGTTGGGCATCTTGACGACCTGCTGCTTCTCCACGAACGGCAGCGACTTCCAGATGGCGTTCTTGTGCAGGCCGTCGGCGAACACGTCGTCGCCGTCGGAGGCGTTGTAGAAGAAGCGGGTCTCCGGGTCCTTGAGCGCGGTCAGGCCCTCGACGTCGGTGGTGCCGAGACCCCAGTCGCCGTCGACCTTGCCGGTCCACGCGTTCTTCAGCCCGAGCTGCTCGGCCACGTCGGAGACGAGCGCGCCCTTGCCGAACAGGCGGATCGAGATCGTGCTGCCCTGCCGCCAGCCGTCGGCGATCACGAACGGCTTGCCCGCGCCGCCGGCCGCGGCGATCTTCTCCTTGCCCTGGGCCAGCGCCGCGTCGAAGTCGCTCAGCAGCTTGGCGGCCTCGTCGGTCTTGCCGACCGCCGTCGCGATCATGTTGAGGTCCTCGCGCATGCGGTCGAGGTTGCGGGAGGCGTCACTGCCCTTGGCCACCAGCACCGGCGCGACCTTCTCCAGCTGGGCGGCCAGCTCGACGTCGTCGGACTCCATGATCACCAGATCGGGCTCGAGCGCGCTGATCGAGTCGACGCTGGGCTCCTGCCGCATGCCGACGTCCTTGACCGAGTCGTCGAGCTTGACGGCGGTGTCCCAGACGGCGAAGCCCTTGGTGTCGGCCGCGCCCACCGGCATCACGCCGAGGCTGACCAGCATCTCGGTCTCGCCCCACTCCAGGCTGACGACCCGGGTGGCCGGCTTGTCGAGCGTGACCTCCTTGCCCCGGCTGTCCTTCACGGTGATCGGGGCCGCCGACGGCTCCGCGCTCGCGGACGCGGCCTGCTCGGTCACGGGCGCCTCTGTTGTGCCGCAGGCGGCGAGGACGACGATGGCGGCGATTGCCGTCAGGGCACTGCGCATGGTTGTTCCTGTCATGTCGTTGCGGTGAAGCTCTTGCTGTGCCGGCCGATCGGCCGGGTGGTCACGGCTCCCGACACCGGGTCGTGGCTGACCTCGATGCGGATCCCGTACGTGTCAGTGAGCAGGTCCTCGGTGAGGACCTGCGCGGGCGGGCCGTCGGCGCGGACCCGCCCCTGATGGAGGAGTACGACGTAGTCGGCGATCTCGGCGGCCTGGTTGAGGTCGTGCAGCACGACCCCGATCGCCACCGCGTGCTCGTCGGCCAGATCGCGGACGAGCTCCAGCAGCTCCACCTGGTAACGCAGGTCGAGGAACGTGGTCGGCTCGTCCAGCAGCAGGACACCGGTGTCCTGGGCCAGGCAGGTGGCCATCCAGACGCGCTGCAGCTCGCCACCGGACAGCTCGTCGACCGGCCGCTCGGCCATCGCCGTCACACCGGTCAGCTCCATCGCCCTGGCGACCGCCGCGGGGCCGTCCGGATCCGCGGCCTTCCAGCGCTTCCGGTACGGGTGCCGCCCGTACCCGACGACGTCCGCCACCCGCACCCCGCCGGGCGTGGGCCGGCTCTGCGCCAGCAGCGTCACCCGCCGCGCGAAGTCCCGCGCGGACAGGCCGAGCGCGTCGGCGCCGTCGCCCAGCGTCACCGCCCCGCTGTCGGGCCGGTGCAGCCTGGCCAGCGCGCGCAGCAGCGTCGACTTCCCGCTGCCGTTCGGGCCGACGAGGGCAGTCACACGGCCCGGCCGCAGCGCGAGGCCGCCGTCGTGCACCACGGTGGTCCCGTGGTAACTCAGGCACAGCTCCGCCCCGCGGAGGGAGATCTCCTCGGTCATGGCAATAAGGTTAGGCTAACCTTGCTGATCGCGCTACGGCGGGATCGGCTTTGTGGCATGTGAGGATCTCCACAGCGCCAGACCGGCTTGGCATACCAGCCCTGGTGTGATGAACCCGCGCACTCGCCGAACCCGTACAGCCCTCTGACCGATCACGGCGGTGAGGACTGTACGAGGAGGTCGCCATGCCACGACCCACCATGGCGTTACGCGCCGTCATCGCGCTGACCGTCATACCCGCGACCGTCTCCTTGGCGGCCCCCACCACCGACGCCGCGTCGAAGCCGGCCATGATCCGGCTGAGCGCGGACACGCGACCCAAGCCGGAACGGCCCACGCTCGACAAACTCGTGGCACTCGCGGAACGGCGCGGAATCACCCTGGCCCAGGCGATCGACGAGCACGTGACCGAGGCGGCGGGGCGAGGCATCGACGCCGCCACGCTGCCCTACCTCAAGATCGACGATCTGCCGCTGGCCGAACTCGTCGACCTCGAAGACGTGGCCGAGGCCGAAGGCATCACGCACGAACAGGCGATCGACAGATACGGATGGCAGCCCGCCTTCGGCAAGGTGGCCGAAACGCTGCGGAGGGCGTACCCGGACGCGATCACCACGGCCTCCATCTCCCAGGACGGACGCGGCGCGCGCCTCGCCTTCAAGGGCCCGATCCCGCCGCGGGCGATCACGCTGGCCCGAATGCTGCCGGTCGCGGTGGACCTCGTCGGCGAGACCGGATTCTCCGAGCGGGAGGTGGAGGCGGCGCGCACACGGGCGCTGAAGGCGGTGACCGGGCGGGCCGGGACGGGCGACGTGGGCGCGGAGTACGACGCCGAGAAGGGCACCGTCACCATCGAGGTCGAGGCGCAGGCGACCACGCAGGAGGTCAGGGAGGACCTCGACGAGGTGGCCGGATCCACGCTCCCGGCGGACAGCGAGATCCGCATCGACGTCAAAGTCGTGGACGAGCTCGGCATCGAGCCTCAGGACAAGTACATCCGCGGTGGCGGCCTGCTCGACAACGGGTGCACAGTGGGTTTCGTGGTCAACTACCACGCCACGGCCAACCGGGCGATCTCCACCGCCGGGCACTGCACGGTGCGGCCGACCTACACGTACTACAACCACAGTCGTGACGGCGGCACCACCGTGGTCCGCACCGTCATCAAGCACGAGGGCGGCCAGGGCGACATCGCGCTCTACACCCGCGGATCGCTGACCGCGACGCGCACGTTCTACTACGCGGAGAACCGCAAGCGATACGTCGACGACAGCTCCGGCTTCGCCCCCGGCGTCGGCAGCCAGATCTGTCATTTCGGCAGAGCCACCGGAAAGCATTGCGGACAGGTCTCCGACCGCGACTACTCGTACTACAACGCCGAACGCAAGACGAGGTACGAGCACCTTGTCATGGCGCGCGGAGGGCAGAACTTCTCCGCCAAGGGTGATAGCGGCGGCCCTTGGTACTACGGGAACACGGCGTACGGCATCCACCACGGCGGCTCCCTCAGTCCGCCGAGAACGTGGGGCTTGTTCACGCCGGTCCATCACCTGCGCATGTTCGGCGTGTTCGTCTATCAGCGCTGAGGAGGCGAACGGCACATGAAGATCACCTCAGCTCCGGCGCTCGTCCTGCTGGCCGTCACGGCCTGCGGTGGAGGCCCGGACGGGATCACGCTCGTCGGCCCGGATCCCCAGGTCATCGTCGACGCGCCCAGGGACATCAGCCTGGAGATGAGCATCCCCGGCATCCTCGGCTACGACGCTGAGAGCAAGTGCCTCACCATGACCCTGGAGAGCGGCCACCGAGGGGAGGTCGCGGCCCCGGTGTGGCCCGCCGGCAGCAAACCGGTGATCAAGCAGGGGAAGCGCGGCGTCGAGGTGCCCCACGCCGGCACGATCCTCGAAGGCCAGCGCCTGTACGGGGACGCGTACGCTCCCCACACCGTGGACTCCTTCGACCACCTGGACTTGTCCGACGCGTGCGTGCCGCCCAACCGCGCCTACGTCTACATCACCCCGGACCAGCGTCCCCCGCCCGCGGACCCCTGACCCCTGACCCGTCCTGCCCGGTGGGATCAATGGGGTGCTCTGGACGGCTCGACACACTAGGGTCACGCGTACGAGAACACCAGCCGAGGTGCCCGCACCGGGGGGAGCACCATGAAGACCGGGGAGCGCCATCCAGGCCAGACCGGGAAGGGCCATCCGGACCAGGGGGAGGGCCACCCGGACCAGGGGAAGGGCCATTCAGGCCGGGGGAGCGCCATGAAGAAGGCACCATTACTGGCCGCGGCCCTCGCCGTCTCCGCCTGCGGCACCCAAGGCGTGCTCAGCCAGACCGCCATCGACCAAGCCCTCGGCCAAGGCGCCGATCCAGCCCTGATCTACGTCGTGGACCTGCCCGGGTACGAACTGCAGGAGCAATCCGTCGGCGTGGTCGGCGACGAAGGATTCGGGGCCTTCTACGTCTCACCGGACGGCAAACAGGTACAACTCCGCGTCGACCGCGGCGCCTTCGACGACGCGGCCTGTTGGGAGCGGCCCGTCACCGACACCGATCCCACCGACGCTTCCGTGCGGTGCGTGCGCGACGACGTGGGCTGGTACCGGGAGGCGGCGGGGCGCCACGAGTACATCGCCGTCAAGGGCGACGCCTTCCTCCTCCTGGCCGGGAAGTTCACGGACGTGAACCGAGAGACGCTGAAAACGGCGATAGCCGGCGCCCGCCAGGCAGCCGTCACCGCCACGCCTTCACCGCCACGCACCCCGGTCGAACGCGGCGACCTCCCGACTACTGGCGACGGAGCCCCGAACAACGAGGTGGGACCGGGCGGCTGATCGCCGGCCAAGTTAGGGGGCTGCTGCTCTCGAAGATCGCGGTCGTGTCGAGAACACACTTGTTGATCAGGGTGGAACTGATGAGCGGCGCACCGCTGCAACTCGGACTGCGGCCTACCCGATCTTCGCGGCGGCCCGTGCTACCCCCTTCGGCGATCGACGGCACCTTCGCCCACTGGAGCCGATGTCACCTGCGCATGTTCACCCTCGTTGATAGGGCCATGGCCAGCCCGCTCATCTGCGGTAGGGAAGGCGAGCCTGAGGGCGACACGACGATTATGCGGAAGCCGGTGTCTCCGATGACTTGTCCAGATAGCTCGGCTGGCTGCCAGTGCGCCGGTGCTCGACGAACTCGAGCCCCTACCGTGTTGTCGGTTCCAGATCAGCTTGAGCGATGGCCAATGGTCGCTCTAGGGCGACGTTATCTCTTTGTTATCAAACCATCCTCACTAAATGATGAGATCGGCTGGCAAAGCGGACAGACAGAGACGGATATCGTGAGCGTGTCCTAACGTGTACGAAGCGACACAGATTGTCCCCTGGCTGCTGGAGTGTCTGGCGCTCCACGGTAGAGGAACCAAGAGGGTTCTGGCTGCTTCCGTCCGAGAGTGCGACTTCATTGCGACACTGTGACCTGGATGAATGCAGCAGATGGCTGCAGTTCCTGAGTGCTTGTAGCAAGAGGTAGTTATGTTTCGCTTGTGCTCATGTGAGGCCAAAGCTACTGTATCTACCTACAGGCCTGAGGGGTGTCGAGCGCGAGCACAGGACGGCCTTCCTGCCGAGAAGCCGTGCTGATGGGTCTCTAGACATGAATTTTAAGTCCTGGAAGCTCTGGATTGCCTTCGCTACGGCAGGCGCAGCCGTTGCAGTGAATCTTGCAACCGAGCTGAAGTACAACCTCTTCGCTTGGGTGGCAGTGGTTCTAGTAGTAGTGGTGGGCTGGTGGCTTGAGTCCAAAGCGGATGACAGCGGGGCACACAGGGTGACCGCCTTGGAGAACAAGCAGCTGTCACCGGTATTGCGCTGGGAAGAATGGAACGGGGACGCGCGTCGAACCGTGTCCACCACAAGCGAAAAGGTCGCTACAGAGTTCCTCAGGCGCGCCTATCCTTCGCAAGCCCGGCCTCCCGAGCCCCCTAGGTCGTAGCTTTGGCCGGTATAGATGTGGAGGAAGACCGTCAATGGCGAAATCGCGTTTCCAGTATGTGCTCCCCGAGCATCGGGTTGAGTACGGTGTCGAAGTCGAGATCGACTCCCTCAAGATCGATGAAGAAGCCCAGCGCGGGCTCAACTCCAAGCGAGCGAAGGGTATCGCTGACAGCTTGCTCGTCGATGCCCTGGGCTCAATCGTTGTCTCTGAGCGTGCTGATGGAAATCGGTATGTCGTTGACGGCATGCACCGTACCGAGGCTTGCAAACTTAGAGGGCTTCGGACGATCAAGGCTGAGATTCATTACGGCCTCACTCAGAAGGAGGAGGCGACTCTCTTTCTCATCAAAAACCGGGAGTCGGCTAAGGTAAGCACATTGGATGAGTACAAGGTTGGACTTACAGCTGGAGACACTCTCTGTGTAAGTGTCGATCAAGTGCTGAAAAGTCACGGTCTCGGCCTGGGATCGAGCTCTACTAATAGTGTGGGCGCAGTATCAGCTGTGCTACGCATCACGAGGCAGCATGGGGCTGAGATTCTTGACCGCACCCTTAGAGTGGTTGAGACAGCCTGGGGCAGGGATAAGGAGTCTTGGGATGGTGTCATTCTAGGCGGCGTCGCGATGTTCCTTAGTCGTCATGGATCTGGCATCGATGATGAAGAGCTCGCGAGAAAGATGCTCAAGCGAGGTCTAGCGGCACGTTGGCGGTCCGAGGCTTTGACCCGAGCTTCAAACGGTGGATACAACAACAGTGGTACCGGATCGCGAGAGAGTCAGTGCTATCAGATGGTAGTTGAGAGCTGGAATAAAGGACGAACTGCAGCCAACCGGGTTGGGTGATCTGACGAAAGGCAACTCTGGGCATCTGGGCGGTCGCTACTATTGTAGTTGACATGTCGCCTTGCGTTATGCGGACGGCGCATAGTCCGGATGCCATCTGGCGTTGGGGTCGGCTCTGGTTGGTGCTGTGTTCCCTGCTAATGGAGATCGAGTTATGGCTAGAATCAAAGAGTTCTTCAGAATCAGACAAAGCGCACGGATGCATCCGACTGAGGTCGAATGTGGCTATCAATCCATCGCCACACCATACGGCACATTGCTCCAGCTCAGCACGTACGGGTCAGATGCAAGACAGTCAGAGAAAAAGGTCAGTCAGACATTGCAACTGGACCGCCAGCAGGCGGCCACGCTTGTTGAGATCATCAAGGAGACGTTCCCGGATCTTGCGCGGTAATCGGTATTCGCGCTCCAATCATAAGATATACCGTATTTATCTGGCCGGTGGACTGGGGTATGTGGAGAGGTGAAGCAGTGGTAAATGCCCCTTGCACGTGAGAATCAAGGTCCACATCCGCTCTGCTACACCTTGTGACCACGACCGGCGTATGCGACTCGTGGGAAATAGCTCGGTAAGCACGGCGGATCATTCGCATGCCACTGGATGCGAGCGGGTGTGGCTGAGAACTTGCGACTGAAATGGCCACTCTGCCGGGCGGCAGGATGGGCGGACCGATGCGACCTGGCGGGTGTGGGGACAGCTGAGGGCAGTCCCAGTCGTCCGGGTCGATCATGACGCGTCACCCAGCAGGGCCCAGACGATCTTTCCGCCTGTCTTCGGCCACCGATAACCCCACTGGGTGGCCACGGTGTCGACCACGAGCAGCCCTCGTCCGCCGACCGCTTCCGCGTCCGGTCGGCACAGTCGTGGGGGACAACGGTTGCAGTCCCAGGCCTCCAGGACGACGCCGCCGGCCGTCTGATGGAGTCCGATCCGCACTCGCCGATAAGCCCCGGCGAGCGTTCCGTACGCCTCGATCTCGTCGTCGCTGGGGTCGGATGCCTTGATGCCGTTGGTCACCAGCTCACTGATCACGAGTCGGGCATCATCGATGAGGGCGTCGCGATCCCAATCGGTCAGTACCTGGGCCACATGTCTACGTGCGAGGGACACCGCGGTCGGGTGGACCGGCAGCTCCGTGTAGTTCTGCCGGGTCGTCAACAGGTTCGCGGTCATGCCAACCTCCCGTGACAAGCAGTGCGTCTAGTACGCCTGCGTTGGGTCTCAGCATGAGCCTCGTGAGCGTTCCCGAGGGTCTTTACCTGGCCGAATTCGGCGACGGATGTAGACGCGCGAACTGCGTTGCTCGTCACATTGCTGTAGTTGTACTGTCACCGACAGTGAATGTTGTGTGACGCCTCAGCAACGTGTCTATGGAGGAGTGGTATGGGCGATGGCAGTGGTGACCAGACGTCGCCTCGGGCGCGATTCGCCGCGGATCTGATGCGTCGCCGCAGGGAAGCGGGCATGTCTCAGACTGCGCTGAGCAACAGGCTTCGGTGCCATACTTCGCTGATCAGCCATGTGGAGCGAGGGCGGCGGGCTCCCACGGTGGAATTCGCGGAAGCGCTTGATCGGGCCTTCCAGCTTGACGGCCACTTCATGGACCTGTTCACGCAAATATCGCATTCGCCGACTCTCGGCTGGTTTGCTCGCTGGGTAGAGGAGATCGAACCGCAAGCCGCCATCCTGCAGTCGTGGGACCCGCTCGTGATCCCGGGCCTGCTGCAGACGCCCGAGTACGCGCGGGCCATCTTCGCCACCGCCGTCCCGATCGAGCAGGTCGAGGAGCGAGTTCAGGTACGGATGCGGCGGATGGAGATCTTTGATGCCCCGAACCCGCCCGCTTTCCTGGCGATCATTGATGAAAGCACGCTGCATCGCCCCATAGGCGGCCCAAGGGTTCTTGCTGGGCAGCTTGGTCGGCTTCTCGAACACGTACAGAATTCACGTATCACTGTCCAGGTAGTGCCTACCGCGAGTGGATGCGCGGCTGGCATGATGAGCGCGTTCACGCTGGCACGACTACGCGACGGCGCTGAAGTCGTATCAGCTGATTCTGTATTGTCAGGTCTGGTCACCGGCGATCATGAATCCGTGGCGCGGGTCAAAGTGAGGTACGACACCATTAGGGCCGATGCCTACCCTCAATCCATGTCACTGCAGGTCATAGAGGATGCAGTTAGGAAATGGTCCCCATGAATCTTGAGAATGCTGAATGGCGCAAAGCCGCAGCCAGTGGCGACAACGGGCAGTGCGTTGAGGTGGCCACCAACCTTCCCGGTCTCGTCGCCGTACGCGACAGCAAGAACCCCCATGGTCCCGCGCTGATCTTCACGCCCGGCGAGTGGAGGGCGTTCGTGGGCGGTGTCAGGGACGGGGAGTTCGACCTGGCCTGACCCCTCGGTGACGGCCCCAGTGCGCCGCCGACGATCACCCGAGCGCCTTCGCCGACGCTCGTCTCCCGACCAGCAGGAACAAGCCGACCGAGGCCAGCGTCCCCACGGCGATGGCCGGGACCAGTGCCTGGAAGCCCAGCCCGCCGGCCACCACCCCGAACAACGGCGGCCCCAGGAGTGAACCCACGCTGCCTGCCTGGGCGATCACGCCGTTGCCGACGTCGGCGTGGTCGAGGCGCTCCAGCACCAGCGGCAGGACGGCGAAGCCGAGGGCGCCCAGGAACCCGTTCTCGATGGAGACGATCGCCGCGCCCGCCAGCGCGGCTGACGCCGAGCCGTGGTCGCCGAACAGGAGCCAGGCGGCAGGGAGGGTGAGCAACCCGGTCAGCGCCAGGACGCCGATCGGGGCGCCCCGGCGGAGCAGCACTCCCACGGCGAGCCCGCCGAGTGCGCAGAGTACGGAGATCACCGAGGTGAGGGCGCCCGCCGCGGCGGCCGAGTAGCCCTGCTGCTCGATGAGGAGCGTGGGCAGGAGGACGATCACCGGGAGGGTCACCAGGATGGCCAGGCAGAAGGCCACGGCGAGCACCAGCGGCCACCACAGCGCCCCGGCCCGGGGGAGCGGGCCGGACGACTGGTGCCCGGGTCCCCGGGGCAGGCGCGTCCAGAGGACCAGCGCCATCGCCAGCGTCAGAGCGGCGACCAGCGCGATCCAGCCGCGCCAGCCCAAGGCTGAGGCGAGCGCGCCGCCCGCGAGCGTGCTCGCCGCGAGGCCCGTCGGGACGAACGTGGCCCAGATCGACAGGGCGGTGCCCCGGTCGCGGGCGGTGGCGAGGCGGACGACCAGCGCCGGGCAGGCGATGACGATCAGAAGATAGCCGACGCCCTCGACGGATCGGGCGGTCAGCAACCAGCCGAAATCGGGCGCGGCCACGCCTCCCAGGCTCGCGGCCGCGGTCAGTGCGAGGCCCGCCACCAGGGATCGTTCCGCGCCGACGCGCCGTACGAGATAGCCGGCGGGCAGACCGGCGGCGGCGCCGACGCCGACGACGGCCGAGATCGCCCAGCCCAGCTGCGACAGCGTCAGCCCGAGCTCGGCCGCCACCTCCGGACCGACCGAGGAGAACTTGCCGAAGCTCATCGCCGCGACGACCCCGCCGAGATAGATGAAGGCGATCGTCACCCACGGGGTGCGTCGTGCGGACTCCCCGGCCGGCTCCGACGTGCCCGGCTTCGCGGGAGAGTCCATGGAGCTCCTCAGTGTCGTCACGGGCACGTGTCCAGGCTCGATCATGGTCGTGTCGAGTGCCTGGTTCAACCTTTTTGTCTTCTTCGTACGAAGCGATTCAGGGGTACGGTCATCGCTTCTCGCGGGCTGTGCCGGGTGACGGGCAGATAGTTGCCATGGTTACAGTAGCCATGTTTATGATGTCCTCATGGTGTCTCCGGCTGACGTCCCTCCGCCCTCCATCGGTTTCGTGATCTGGCATCTGACGATGAAGTGGCGGGCCGCCCTGGATCGTGAGCTCGCGCCGCTGGGGATCACCTCCGCTCAATACAGCGTGCTGGCCTCCCTGTACGGGCTCACGCGCGGCGGGGGGCGGCCCAGTCAGCGCGAGCTGGCCGACTTCAGCGGGTTGGAGGCCATGTACGTGTCCAAGCTCGTCCGCGCGCTCGAGCGAGCGGGCCTGGTCGAACGGGCTCCCAACCCGGCCGACACCAGGGCCGTCCGGCTGCAGGTCACCGAGCAGGGAGCGCAGGTCGTCGCCGCGGCCCGCGCCAAGGTCGTCCAGCTTGAGGAAGAACGCCTCGCCCCGCTCGGCGGGCCCGCGAGCCCGCGAAGTGCCGCGTTGCGCGAGGCTCTCGGCGTGCTGCTGAGCCATGCCATGGCGACGCCGGGAGAGCGGCCTCCCGCCGGCCACCACTGACTCCGCCCTCGTCCACAAGGAAGGCTTATGCGACACACCATCTCGATCTGGCGGACACTCACCGCCGGCCTCGCCGGAGGCGTCGCGTTCGTGCTGGGCACGTTCGTCACCTTCAGGACGCTCGGCGGATCCCGCCAGGGCGCGGAAGGGCTGCTCTTCGACCCCGACACCCAGCATCCCAAGGTCATCGCGGTGTGGAAGGAGATGGAGCCGCTACCCCGCATCCTGGACAACCCTTCGCTCATCCTCGCGGGCTTACTTCTCTTCGGGATCGGCTACGCCTTCCTCTATCGGTCCGTCGCCCCCGCCTGGCCGGCGGGCCTGAACCGCAGGGCGGGCCGCCTCGGCCTCGTCGTCTGGCTGGGCGCCGTGTTCGGCGAGTTCATGGGTCCGTTCAACGTCCTGCACCAGCCCTGGAACCTCAGCCTTCTGGCATGGACGTTCTGGGCGGTGTGCGCCTTCGCCGAGGCGTACGTGATCGTCCTCGTGCTCGACCGCGGCCGGTCGCGCCGCGAACGTGCTGCGCCGCTGTCCGCCCGGGCCGCCGGCTGATCGACGGGGAGGCATCGTGAACATCACCGTGTTCGGCTCGACGGGTCGTACCGGCCGCCACATCCTGGCCGAAGCGCCTGGTCGCGGGCACCGCGTCACCGCCTTCACCCGGCGTCCCGGCAACCTCGCCGGCATCCCTGACGCCGCCCGCGTCGTGCACGGTGACGGGCGCGACGCCGTGGCCGTGGCCGAGGCGGTCGCGGGCGCCGACGCCGTCATCGCGATCGTCGCCGCCGAGACCCGGAAGGGCCCTCATCACACCGCCGCGGTCACCCGGATGATCACGAACGCGATGGCGCAGGCGGGGGTCCGGCGGTTCGTCACCACGAGCGCGTACCCCATCGTCGCCGACAAACCTCGCATCCCCATGGCCGTGCTGCGCTGGGCGCTCGCGGACGCCTACGCCGACCAGGCGGAGATGGAACGCGTCGTGACCGCCTGTGATCTGGACTGGACGATAGCGCGCCTCAACCGCCTGCTCGACCGGCCCGCCGCCGGACGTGTCCTGATCAGCCGCGACCTGCTCGACCGGCCCAGGCCCCTGAGCCGCGCCGACGCCGCCGTGACCCTGCTGGACCTGGCCGGGTCAGACACCTACGCCAAGGCCGCGGTCAACGTCGGCGGTGCTTGACCCGGTCCGAAATCAGGGGTTTTACCGCGTTCGGTAAGGGGTCACGATTAAGGCGGTCAGATTCGCCGATCATCGTGGAGGCAGTGCTCGTGAGAATCGCCCGCCGTCTGTTAACCGTCGCGTCCGCGCTCGTCCTCGCCGCGACCCTGCCCGGCGGCCTGAGCGCCGCTCAGGCGGACCCCGTCCAGGTAGAACCGATGTCCGTACGGAGCGTCGCGCCGATGGGCGGTGAGGCGGCGGCCCTGACGGCGAAGGCCCGGGGCGGCCGGGCCCGGTCGGCGCTCACGGCCCGGCCCGACCGCGCGGCCAGGACGCGGGCGGCGCGGTCGTTCTACGAGCTCCAGCTCAACCTCTGCAACAGCGGCAAGGCGGGCTGCTACGCCGGCGGCCAGGCGATCTACGAGGGCGGCGACCTGATCTACTACCTCGCCCCCGACCTGGTGACGCTGAACGAGATCTGCTCCGTCGACCTGCCCGACTACCTCCAGCCGTCGCTGGCCGAGGCCTGGCCGGACGACTGGACGTACTCCGTCTTCTACCCGGCGTTCAACAAGGCGACGGGCGCGCCGATCACCTGCACGAACGGCGGCGCCTACGGCAACGCCGTCCTCGGCCGGGTCCCCGCCGCCCTGTGGCAGGGGGCGAACGGCTGGGTCGGCACGTACACCACCCAGGACAGCGGCAACGAGGTGCGCACGTTCGCCTGCGCCTACGCGGTGGGCGACCACCTGTCGTGCGCCACCCACCTGAGCGCCGCCAGCGAGCCGATCGCGCTGACCCAGTGCAAGGCCCTGACGTTCAGCGTCGTGCCCTCCATCAGGTCGCAGGAGGGCATCTCCGGCAAGACGGTCATCGGCGGTGACTTCAACCTGGAGTACGACACCTCCGACCCGGAGAACGCGCAGAACTGCGTACCGAGCGGCAACATCCGCAAGGGCGACGGAGACGTGCAGCACGTCATCTTCAGCAACGACTTCACCTTCGTCAGCCGGAGCCTGTACGGGCTGACCCACACCGACCACGACGGCATGCTGATCCGCCTGACCAAGCCGTGACCGGGCCTCTTGATCTCAACCATGGTTGAGGTTGCATCGTATGATCATATTATTCACCGACGCCGAACTGCGATATCTCGCCGAGCATCCCCTGGGGCGGCTGGCGACCATCGACCCTGACGGCAACCCACAGCTCACCCCCGTGACCTTCCGCGTCAACCCTGACAGCGGGACGATCGACATCGGCGGTCCGGTCTTCACCCGCAGCAGGAAGTTCCGCAACGCGAAGGCCAACCCGAGGGTGGCGTTCGTGGTCGACGGCCATTCCGTGGCGCCCAATGAGTACGGCCAGACAGGTCAGGGGATCGAGATTCGCGGACGGGCAGAGATCGTGACGCTGGACCCGCCGCTGATGGCGTTCTTCGACGCCGAAAGCCTTCGTATACGCCCCCGGCGGATCGTGGCGTGGAACATCGAGGGAGCCGGCTACAACGCCCGTGACGCGACCTGACAGGGGCTCACTGCGGGGCGGGCCGGCCCCGCAGTGGGGA
Source organism: Nonomuraea sp. NPDC048826 (assembly GCF_043198225.1). Taxonomy (NCBI): domain Bacteria; kingdom Bacillati; phylum Actinomycetota; class Actinomycetes; order Streptosporangiales; family Streptosporangiaceae; genus Nonomuraea; species Nonomuraea sp. NPDC048826. The sequence continues at coordinate 680,653 of NZ_JBICUQ010000003.1, forward strand.
GCGGTCGTCAGGCGAGGGCCCGGCGGAGGGCGTCGACGCGCTGGTCCCAGATGCGCCGGGAGAGCGCGGCCTCCGGGGCGAAGTTCTCGGAGGCGTGGTAGCTGCCCGGGTTGACGTGCAGCTCGGTGGGCACACCGGCCTGCATGAGCCGCTGGGCGAAGGCGATGTCCTCGTCCCTGAACAGGTCGACGGTGCCCACGTCGATGTAGGCCGGAGGCAGGCCGGTCAGGTCTTCGGCCCGGGTCGGGGCGGCGTACTGGTCGGCGTCCTTGCCGCCGAGATACCACGCCCAGGCCTCGATGTTGCCCGCCCGGTCCCAGATGCCGACGTCGGTGATCTCGTGGCTGGACGGCGTCTCGTTCCGGTCGTCGATCATCGGGTAGATCGGCATCATGAACGCGATCGACGGTCCGCCGCGGTCGCGGGCCAGCAGCGCCGTGCCGATGGCCAGCCCGCCGCCCGCGCTGCCGCCGTAAAGGGCCAGCCGTTCCGGGTCCAGCCCCAGGTCGGCGGCGTTCTTCACGGTCCAGGCCAGACCGGCGTAGCAGTCTTCGACCGGCGCGGGGTGCGGGTGCTCGGGCGCGAGCCGGTACTCGACGGAGACCACGACGGCGCCCACCCGGTCACAGATCATCGTGGCGGTGGCGTCCTCGCCGGCGATGTCGCCGAGGATCATGCCGCCCCCGTGGATGTAGTAGACGCCGGGCAACTGCCCCGCCGCGTCGACCGGCCGGTAGACCCGGATCGTGAGGTCGGGCTCGCCGTCGGGGCCGGGGATGGTCCGGTCCTCCTTGGCCACGTTGGGGTTGGCGGGCACCTCCATGGCGCTCAGCAAGCCGGAGACGGCGGCCCGGCGCTGGACGATCTCAGGGATGGTGTTGAAGCCGCCGGGCAGCATCTCGAGCAGCGCGTCCAGCGGGCCGCGGCTCTCGGGGTCTATCAGGTCGCGGGGGTTCATCGGGGCCTCCAGGTTCTGTGCTGGCTTCAGCGTGCGGGCACGCCGGTCGCAGATCAAGAGGCGGTCCCGGCCTGTGCCGGCCACGCCTCCGCACGGATCTCCAGCGCGCGGAGGCGTGGGCGGAGGGTCGTGGCTACTTGACGGGCCGCGGGGGCAGGTTGCGCCAGACGTACCAGATGTCGTGGTCGCGAATGTGGGAGTACTTGTCCGGCAGGGCCAGCGTCGGGGCCGGCTCCCCGCGGGTCAGCGGCCGCCACTCCAGCTTGAGGTCACAGGCGGGCGCCTTCCACACGCAGGCGTAGCCAAGTCCGAACTCTCCCTTGTTGATCTCCCACGCCTGGTTGGCGCTGGTGTTGCAGTCGCGGAGGTAGACCGGGCCGAGCCGCCCGCCGCTGTCGTGGGCGTCGATGCACATGTTGTAGAAGACGTTGCGGATCTGCCGGTAGGTGCTCGGGGCGCCCGGGTGCGGAGATGCCGTGAACTCCCACTGCTGGCGCTGGTCGAAGGGGTCGCAGCGGTACATGCGAGGTCGCTCCGCCTGTACGGAGCCGACACAGCCGTTCGGATAGCTGGGGCTGCTGATCGAGTAGACGCCGATCTTCGCGGTCGCTGCCGCGGACGCCGGGGATCCGCTGACCAGCGCCGGCCAGCACGCCGTCAGCGCGGCGACGCTCATGATGGCTCGCAGTCGTGTTCGGTGAATCATGGTCGCTCCTTCTTCTCTTCGTGATGGGAAGGTGCGGCGGCTAGCACCGGCCCCCGCGCGTGGGGCCGGTGTCCACTTTCATTCGACGGCCGGGCCGGCGTGGATGACGGCGGTGAGTTCACCGGCTCATTGCCGATACGCGGCGTCGCTCCGGGTACGTGCCTGGCATGAAAGCCATCAACGTGTGTTTCGGCATAGATGTGGACGCCGTCGCCGGCTGGATCGGCTCGTACGGTGGGCAGGAGTCCCCGAACGACATCCAGCGCGGCGTCTTCGCGGCCGAGGTCGGGACGCCGCGGCTGCTCCGGTTGTTCGCCAGGGAAGGCATCAGGACGAGCTGGTTCGTACCGGGTCATTCGCTGGAGTCGTTCCCCGAGCAGATGGGTAAGATCGTCGAGGCCGGGCACGACGTCGGCGCGCACGGCTACATGCACGAGAACCCGGTCGCGATGTCCGCCCAGCAGGAGGAGGACGTGCTGGCCCGCAGCGTCGAGCTGCTCGACAAGCTGCTCGGGGTCAAACCGAGCGGGTACGTCGCGCCGTGGTGGGAGATGTCGGCGCGCACCATCGACCTGCTGCTCCGCTACGGGTTCACCTACGACCATTCGCAGTCGTACCGGGACTTCCAGCCCTTCTACGCCCGTCGCGGCGAGGAGTGGACGCGGATCGACTTCGACAAGGACGCGGAGTCCTGGATGAAGCCGCTGGTGCACGGCGAGGAGGTGGACCTCGTCGAGTTCTCCGCGAACTGGTATCTGGACGACCTGCCGCCGATGATGTTCATCAAGAACTCGCCGAACAGCCACGGCTTCGTGAACCCGCGCGATCTCGAACAGCAGTGGCGCGACCAGTTCGACTGGGTCTACCGGGAGCTCGACTACGCGGTGTTCCCGATCACGCTGCACCCCGACGTGAGCGGCCGGCCGCAGGTGCTGCTCATGCTGGAACGGCTGATCCGGCACATGCGCGGCCACCAGGGCGTGCGGTTCATGTCGTTCGCCGAGGCGGAGAAGGACTTCCGCGCCCGCTTCCCGTTCAAGGAGCGGGCGCGGCCGACCGACGTGCACTGACCGGGGTCAGACCAGGCGGTCGTCGCGGTGGGCGGCGAGGCGGGCGGGGTCCGGCCAGCGCACCGCGTGGGCCCAGCCCGCCCGCTCGAACCAGCGGATCAGCCGCGCGCTGGGGTCGAGCTGACCCCGGAGCACGCCGTGGCGGGCGCAGGCCGGCTCCGCGTGGTGCCAGTTGTGCCAGCCTTCGCCGAACGTCAGCATCGCCACCCACCACACGTTGGACGAGCGGTCGCGGGTGCGGAACGGCCGGTCGCCGAAGGTGTGGGCGACCGAGTTCACCGACCAGGTGACGTGGTGGACGACCGCGTAGCGGACCAGCCCGCCCCAGAAGAAGGCGGTCCAGGCGCCCGCCCACGACATCGACCACAGCCCTCCGGCGGCGGCCGGGAGCGCGAACGACAGCGCCACGACGGCGGGGTAGGCGGCGTCGAAGCGCCGCACGTCGGGGTCGGCCAGCAGGTCGGGCACCCAGTGGCGGACGCTGGAGCGGCGGCGGGCGGTGTAGAACCAGCCGATGTGCGCGTGCAGCATGCCGCGCAGCAGGCCCCAGCCGCTCTCGCCGTAGCGCCACGGGGAGTGCGGGTCGCCCTCGCGGTCGGCGTACTTGTGGTGCCTGCGATGCTCGGCGGCCCACAGCGTGACCGGGCCTTCGACGGCCATGCCGCCCGCCAGCATGAGCGCGATCCGGAGCGCCCGATTGCCGCGGAAGGCGCGGTGGGTGAACAGCCGGTGGTAGCCGACGGCGATGCCGAAGATGCTGACCGCGTACATGACCAGGGCGATGACCAGGTCGCGCGGGCCGATGCCCCAGCCCCAGGCGGCCGGCACCGCGAGCCCGAGGAGCAGCACGGGCAGCACGACCAGGACGACCAGATAGGCGGTGCGGCGACCGGTGGTGACCGCCACCGTCTCCGCCGCGTTCCGCCGTGGAATGGCTGACGTCAAGCTTCCTCCCTTGGTGACCCCGGCTCCCCATTGAACGGCGGTGGTCCTGGACTGCGGCTATGACCTGACAGTGACGGCTCGATTACCTAGAGGAGGCAGAACAATGCGTCCGGCAGCCATGAAGAAAAGCCGGGGCCGTCCCTAGATTGTGGTTACACAACGTGATCAAGCATGGGGAAAGGGCCACGGAATGGGTGCTGTCGGCCAGGCGACCACGGGCGGCTATCTGCAGAGGTACGACGAGGCGCTCGCCGGCGCCCCGATGTCCGCGTTCGGGCTGGTCAGAGAGTGGATCCGGAACGACTGGCGCGGCCTGTTCGCCGAGCTGCGCGAACGGCGTCCCATCCTCGTCACGCCCGCGTTCACCGTCGTGACCCGGCACGCCGACGTCACCGAGGTGCTCTCCCGCGAGGAGGTCTTCTCGGTCCGGGCCTTCGGGCCGCGGCTCGACGCCGCCCTCGGCGGGCCGTTCATGCTCGGCAGGGACGCCACCGCGATGAACTGGCGGGAGAAGGGCCTGATGCAGGTCATGCTCGACCCGCGCGACGTGGCCGGGGTGCGCCGGCTGGTCGGCGACGTCGCCGAGGAACTGCTCGACGCCGCCTGGCCCGCCGGGCGGGTCGAGGCGGTCGGCGGGCTGTTCCGGCCCGTCGCCCTGGAGGTGTGCGCCCGCTACTTCGGCTTCCCCGGCCCCGACCCGCAGACCCTGTCGCGGTGGACGCGCGCCGTCGTCACCGACGGCTTCGCCAACTTCCACGGCGACCCGGAGCTCCAGGCCGCGTCCGTACGCGCCGGCACGGAGATGATCGCCTACCTGCGTGAGCGGCTCGCCGCCTACCGGGCGCAGCGCGACCTGCCCGACGACGTCTTCGCCCGGCTCGTCCGCGCCTCGCCGCCGCTGCCCGACGACCGGATCCTGATCAACATGGCCGGGCTGCCGCTGGGCTTCGTGGAGAGCGCCCCCGGCGCCATGACGGAGGCGGTCGAGCAGCTGCTCATGCGCCCGGAGGTGCTGTCGGAGGCCGTCGAGGCGGCCGGCGACCCGGAGCGGTTCGACCGTTACGTCTGGGAGGCGCTGCGGTTCAACCCGTTCTTCAAGGTGCTGCCGCGACTGTGCGAGCGCGATCACGTGCTGGCGGCGGGCACGCCGCGCGCGACGCCGATCCCGGCGGGCACGTTCGTGCTCGCGGCGCCCGCCTCGGCCATGTTCGACGCCGACGCGGTGCCCGAGCCCGGCGAGTTCCGCCTCGACCGTCCGGCGCACCACCACCTGTTCTTCGGCCACGGCCACCACGCCTGCCTGGGGGTGCATCCGGCCAGGGTCGTCGTGAGCGAGACCGTGCGACGCCTGCTGCTGCGACCCGGCGTCCGGCTGCTGCCCCCGCCGGAAGGCCGGATCGAGCGCGCGCTCGGGATCTTCCCCGACCGCTTCGTCGTCGGGCTCGGCGCCGAGCGGGAGACGGCATGACGGCGCGCGGCGTCGCCACCGACGGGATCGTCAACCGGGCCAGGTTCCTGGCCCTGACCAACGGCCGGCCGTTCTGGGACCTCCTGCAGCGGGCCGAACCCGTGCGGCGCAGGGTCAACGCGACCCTGATCGACCAGGCCGTACGCGAGATGCCGCCGCGGCCGGAGCCGCTGAGCACGATGGCCGGCTACACCTCCTGGGCCTCGCTGACCGACCGCACCTACAGCGGCCGGCACCTGCCGCCGATCGCCGTGGCCGAGGAGAGACGGCCCGCCCCCGAGGTGGCGGCCGGGCTGTTCACCCGCGGCGAGTCCATGATCCCGTGCCCGCGCTCGACCGTGCTGTTCGCGTACTTCGCCCAGTGGTTCACCGACGGCTTCCTGCGCGGCGACGTCAACATCCCGCGCGACCCGCGCAAGAACAGCTCCAACCATCACATCGACCTCAACCAGGTCTACGGCCTCGACGCGCGGGCCACCGCCGCGCTGCGGACCTTCGAGGGCGGGCTGCTGAAGAGCCGGATCGTCAACGGGGGAGAGTACCCGCCCCTGCTGTGCGAGAACGGCAAGATCAAGCCCGAGTTCGCGCCGCTGCGGGTCATCCGCTTCGACGAGCTCACCGACGCCCAGCGCGACACGCTCTTCGCCACCGGCAGCGACAGGGGCAACATCCAGCTCGGCTTCACCATGCTCACGGTGCTGTTCCTGCGCGAGCACAACCGGGTGGCGCGGCTGCTGGCCCGCGCCCACCCGCGCTGGGACGACGAGCGGCTGTTCCAGACGGCCCGCAACGTCCTCATCGTGCTGCTGATCAAGCTCGTGGTCGAGGAGTACATCAACCACATCACCCCCTACCACTTCCGCTTCACCCTCGACCCGAAGCTGTCCGCGCTGCTGTCGGGCGCCCCCTGGCACCGGGAGAACTGGGCCTCGGTGGAGTTCAACCTCGTCTACCGCTGGCACAGCCTCATCCCGTCGCGGCTGTCCGTGGGCGGGCGCGAGCTTCCCCTCGCGGAGACCATGACCGGTGCCTCGCTGATCCCCGGCCCCGGGCTCGGCCGGCTCTTCGAGGAAGCCTCACACCAGCGGGCCGGGCGTATCGGGCTGTTCAACACCGATCCGCTGCTGCGGGAGGTCGACGCGGCGAGCATCGCCGACTCGCGGGCGCTCGGCCTGGCCCCGTACAACCTCTACCGGGAGCACTGCCGCTTCCCCCGGGTGCGCAGGTTCGAGCACGTGTCCGGCGATCCGCGCGTCTCCGGCGCGCTGCGCGACCTCTACCGCAGCGTCGACGACCTCGACCTGTACGTGGGGCTCTTCGCCGAGGAGCCCGGATCCCCCGCCGCGATCCTGCCGCCGCTGCTCACGAAGATCATCGCGATCGACGCCTTCTCCCAGGCGCTGACCAACCCGCTGCTCGCGCCGCGGGTGTTCACCGCCGCCACCTTCTCGCCGACCGGCCTGCGGATCCTCGCGACCACCCGTACGCTCTCCGACGTCGTACGCCGCAACACGCCGGAAGACCCTGCCCCCCGCTTCGTCAGTATGGCCAGGCAGGCGTTCACATGACCCGCGCGCCCGACCCATCCGGTGCGTCCGGCCCGTCCGGTCCGCCCCGCCTGTCCGGTCCGCCCGGCCTGTCCCGTGCGTCCGGTCCGGTCGCGTCCGGTCCGCCCGGCCTGTCCCGTGCGTCCGGTCCGGTCGCGTCCGGTCCGGTCGCGTCCGGCTCGGAGGTCGCGGCGTTGCGGGGGGCCGCGCGGGAGCTGGTGGAGGTCGCGGTCGTCATCCGGGAGGCGGCGGAGCACGCGACCGCCGCGCTCACCGACGGCGCGCTGGCGCGGGCCCTGCCGCGCGCCCCCGCCGAGGGCCGGTCCGTCTACGGCGCGCTGCTGAGGGCCGTCACCGGCCGCCGCGGTCTCGGGTACGCGCCCACCGGCGGCCCCCTGGTCACCCTGGCCGCCAAGGCAGGCGCCATGGCCGGGGCCGAAAGCCTGGTCGTCCGGGTGCTCGCCACCTCGCTGCGGCTGCGCATCGCGGCCGTCGCGGCCGATCATCCCGAGCTGGCCGGCGACCCTCTGATCGCCAGGCTGATCGACGCGGCCGCCGCCGACCGCGACCTGGAGGCCGTCCGCGCCCTGCGCGCCCTGCTCAGGGACCGCGGCGCGGTGCGCGCGCTGAGCGGGCTCGCCCCCGTCTTCGGCGAGGTCCTCGCGCTGCGCGCGCTCCTGGACGAGAACCCGCTGAACGACGCGACCGCCTGGCTCATCGCGACCGGCAGGGGCCGGGCCACCGCCGACCCGGTCACCGGCCTCAGCAACCGGGCCATCGCCGTCCTCGACACGGGGGAGGGGGCCGCCCGGCGGACCGTCCTGACCGGTGAGGAGTCCGCCCGCCTCGGCGACCGGGGATCGTTCCTCGGGTTCCTGGAGAACATCAGCGTCATCGGCCCCACCGGGCGGATCCTCGTGCAGAGCGTCGAGGGCCCCGACGGGGTGGTCCGGCATGTCGTCCAGGTGCCGGGGATGCGGGCGGGGCGGCTCGACGGCGACTCGCCGCAGGATCTGCTCGGCGCGTTCAGCAGCGCCGTGCTGGACAGCAACCCCTACAGCCGCGCGCTGGCCCGAGCCGTCGCCGACTACGGGATGCCCGAGGGCGCCGAGGTGGCGCTCGTCGGACACAGCGCGGGCGGCGCGGCGATCATGAACCTGGCGCAGGATCCCGGCTTCTGCGACCGGTTCGCCGTCACCCACGTCGTCGCCGTCGGCTCGCCCGTCGACTTCAAACGACCCGCCGACCCGCGGACCTGGGTGGCCAGCGTCACCAACCAGCACGACCTCATCCCCACCCTCGACGGGCAGGGCGCGGGCGGGTGCTTCGACCTGAACCCCGACTGGTACGTGGTCGACTACTACGACTCCACCCACCTCTTCCCACTCTGCCACCGGCTGGAGCACTACATCGCCAACCTCGCCGACGACCTGCCGGAGGCCCGCGACCACATCGACGGGCGGCTCGCCGCCTACCGGGGGCGAGTGGTGCGGTCCCAGGCGTACGAGGTGTTCGACCGGGAGCCTGGGCCGGCGGGGTCCCCGTTCCTGACCGTGCCCACCTACGCGGTGGACGGGTCGGTCGACGTGCCGATCAGGTGCCGGAGCGGCAGCGCGCTCACCGCGTTCTTCGCCGCCGACCCGGAGGCGGTCGCGGGGCTGCTGGATGGGACGGGGGTCGGGCCCGCCGTGCCGGTCGCCGGGCGGGCCCTGGTCGCCGTGCACGCTGCCGCGAACCGGGTCACCAGCGTGGGCGCGTACCGCGAGGCGCACCTCGGCGTCGTCGTGCCCGGCCCGTGGCGTCCGCCTCCGCTCTGGCCCGACCTGCTGCGGGGCGCGGAGCGGCGGCGCTCAGGCAGTTTCCTCCTCGGGTCGGCCGTCGACACCGAGACCGTGCACGCCGTCGCGCCCACGTTGTGGGGTGGTGAGACGCGGCTGACCCCCGTGGACGTCCGGCTCGCCGCCGGGCGGGCGCGGGTCGCCGTCGGCGGTGCCCTCACCCTGGCCGGGCGCCTCGGGCCGTTCCTGCCCGTCGGGGATCCCGGCCTGGTCGGCTACACGGCCGGCGCCGCCGTGCTGCGCTCGTGCGTCCGGGTCCGCGGCGTCGGCCGCCTGCATCCGGCGCCCCGGCTGCGGCTGACCGTCGAACCCGGCTCGGCGCATCCGCTGGCCGAGCGGGTGCGCGCGCTCGGGCTCGACGGCGCCCGGCCGTTGCTCTGCCTGTCCTCGCCCGCCCGCCAGTCTCTCCGGGACGCCGCCGTCCCGCTGCCGGACGTCACCCGCTGATCCCTGATGGAGAAGCCCATGCCGGGAGAAGACGCGGCGATCGCCGCGCACGCCGAGGTGCTGCGCTCGGACGCCCGCGCGCTCGAAGCCTGCGCCGGCCGCCTGCGCGAGGTCGGGGCGCGGCTGGAGGCCGACGGCGTCGCCCCGCCGTGGCTGCGGGCCTCCGTCGAGGCCCATCTCGCCGCCTGCCTCGCGGCCGTCGCCGACCTCGACGCGGCCGCGACCCGCCTGCGCCGCTACGCGGAGCGGGCGGGCCGCTGACCCCCTGGCTCAGGGGGCCTCGTGGACGGCGCGGGCGGCGGTCAGGCCGGACTCCAGGGCGCCCTCGATCCAGGCGTGCCAGAGGGAGCAGTGCTCGCCGGCGAAGTGGACACGGCCCTCCGGGGCGATGATCGCCTCGTGCAGGGCCGTCTGCTGGTGAGGCTCGAAGAGGGCGAAGGCGCCGGCCGCGTACGGGTCGTTGTACCAGGCGTGGGAGACGCCGAACTCGACGTGGTCGTGGATCTCCGGGTGGATCTTGGCGACGTCTTCGAGCGCCTGCTCGACGCGTTTCTGCGGCGGCATCGCGCCCCAGCGGAGCGCGTCCTGCCCCCAGGTGTAGGAGGCGAGCAGGACCACGCGGTCGTCGCCGTCGGCGGGGTGCGAGGGGTAGCAGATGCGCCGGATCGGCAGGTCGGTGACCGTGGTGCCGCCGACGATGCCGTCGGTCCGCTCCCAGAACGCCTGCCGCACCTGGAGCAGGATCTTGGTGGAGGCGTTGTAGTTGAGCTCGCGGATGGCGCGCTGCTTGCGGCGGGAGAAGGCGGGCCGGGTCTCCACGTCGCGCAGCACCGAGAACGGGATCGCGCAGATGGCGTGGTCGCCGGTGATCGACGTCCGGCCCGCACCCGTACGGACGTGCAAGGTCACCGAGTGGTCGTCCTGCTCGATGGCGGTCACCTCGTGGCCGAACCGGATGCGGGTGCGCAGCTCGCGGTAGAACGCCACGGGCAGCCGGTCGGCGCCGCCCACGATCTCCTGCATGTCCTCGAACGCCCGCCCGACGATCTCGCGGAACTGCTCGATGACGGCCGCGCCGAGGTTGGACTCGCGGAAGCTCATCACGCCGTAGAGCTCGATCGCGCCCTCGGAGAACCCGCGCTCGCGCAGGAAACCGCGGATCGAGTAGCGGTCGTACTCGGCGCAGATGCGGTCGAGCGCCTTCTCGCCCTCCAGCGCGTACAGGTCGTGGATCTCCTGGGTGACGGCCCGCCACAGATCCTCGTACGTGCGGCCGCGCTCGTGCTCGGCCAGGCCGAAGTCGATGAGCTGCGGGTCGCGGCCGAGCTCGCCGATGGTGGTCCTGACCCCCTGGATGTACGCGAGCGTACGGGGATTGTTCATCACGAAGGGGCGCTGGGGCAGCTTGAACCGGTCGCAGTAGGCGAGCGTGAGATCGTGCACGCGCGGGATGCGCATGGCGCCCGCCTCCGCGTACAGGCCGGGGGCGAAGTCGCGCAGAGTCAGCACCCGCCCGCCGACCCGCTGCTGGGCCTCCAGGACCACGGGGTCGTGGCCCTGGCGCATCAGCTCGTAGGCGGCCACCAGCCCGGCCATCCCGGCACCGATGACCAGCACGCGTTTGCGCGGCCGGCCACCGGCGCCCAGCCCCCGCCCGGCCGTCGTGACCAGGTCGGCGGGCACGCGGAGATCGTGGCGTGGGCGGGGCACGCCCGGAGGGTTCGCTTCCAGCGGGTCACCTCTCTGCGACAGACACATCAGGTAATCATGTGACTACCTTGCGTCAAAGGCTCTGTCGAGGAGGGTGGGGTTGGTCAGGACGTCGGCGTGGGGGAGGCGGGCGGCTCGTCGGAGCCGCGATCGTCCTGGTCCGGGCGGCGGTCGTCCTGGTGCGGGCCGCGGTCGCGCCAGTCGCCCCAGCCGTGCGGGCCGCCCCGCTCGCCCTTCTCACCCGGGCCGCCCTGTTCGCCGCGCTTGATCCGGTCGCCGCGCTCGTGCCAGGCGCGCGGGCGCGCCTCCGTGTCGTGGATCGCGACGGCGGTGGCCGTGCCGCCTTCCACCGTCGCCCTGACGCTGACCTTCTGGCCTGCCTTCACCGTGTCGAGGCCCGCGTCGCCGCGGTTGATCCTGGTGTCGGCGTTGACCGCGTACTCCCGGGTGTAGCCGTCCTCGCTCTTGACCGTGACGGAGTCCTGGTCGACGGCCGTGACCTCGCCGTACTGGGTGGCGATGGTGACATACTTGCCCTCGCCGTCGGGGACGACGAACTCGCCGTGGATGCCGACGCCCATCCGGTGCCCGCCCCAGCCCCAGGCCCGGCCGCGCTGCTTGTCGGCCGGGGCGTCGGTCGGGGACGCGCTGCCGGTGGCCGTGGGGGTGGGTGTGGGGGTGGGTGTGGGACTGCCGGAGGGCGGCGTCGAGAGGACGGCCGCGGTGGCGACTCCCGCACCGGTCATCACGACGAGCGCGGTGGCGCCGGCGAGCAGGAGAGACCGAGGGAAACGACGCCTGGGCGGCTCGCCGCCCAGCGTCTCCGCGGTGCTGAATCCGTCTGGCTCAGTGGTCATGGATCCTTGCCTCCCCGATAAGTCGTCGTGAGACCAAGAATGCATCTCACGGACTAAGGCGGCGGTAAGCATCCATGAGGGAGGTCTACGGGCGGAACTCCTGGCGGAACCGCCAGTACTGCTTGCCGGCGGAGGTGGTGTGCCCGGTCGCCTTCGCATAGCCGTACACGGACGCGACGTTGTGCCGCTTGGCCTGCTTGTTCGACTCGGGGGTGTCGTAGACGCTGTCGACGATCACCGTGACCTTCCCTTCGAAGGTCTGGACGATGTCGTTGAAGAAGAGCTCGAGGCGTTTCTTGCACGCGTCACACGGGCCGATGTTGCCCACCACGAGGACGTGGACCTTGTGGACCTCCTTGAGGGTGATGGCCTGTCCCGTGATCCAGTCGTACGCGTCCTGCAATGCGGCGACCTCGCTGTCATGGCTGGACAGCCGCGCCTCGTCCTCGCTGATGTCGTGCGGGCGTGGATGCGCGTCCTGGCTCTTGGAAGTGAGGGAATAGAGTGCCTCTCCTCCTGAACTGGCTGTCTTGACCGCCGTCTGGTAGCTGTTCTCCTGGTTGAACGTGACATCGTCGTTCACCATGATCAGCGCTTGGGTGTACAAGCCCTCGGCGCTGGCGTGCACGTCTGAAAGCGCCGCGGAGATGATCTTGTCGAGCGGATCGTTCGAATGCGGGGTCGAGAGGGACATCTGGCCTCCTTGCCGATGTGAGGACCCCAATGTTTCACCGGCGCGGGAGGAGTCAACGCGGTGGCGGTGTCAACCATTGACAGGCCACATGCGGACAGAACCTGTATTTATTTCTCGTCGCGGAGTCGATGGGTGGATCTTTGCAGCTCAACAGTACGAGAGGATTATTCGCTTTTGTTCTTGATGTGGTCTCGTGATTTGTCTGAAGTGTGGTTATTGGGGTGGATTGTGGTGGTGGTGAATGTGAAAAACTTGGAGCGCGATTACTGGTCGAGTCAGAGTGAAGAGCTGGTAAAAGTGAACACAAGCACCGCCACCCGCGCGTCTTCATTCGGATAACGGAATTCGACAGTCCCGCTGCTCGCGGCGACGGCTCCCCACCCCAAGGACCTGTCATGATCACTTCGGATCATCTGTACGGTGCGTTGCTCGGAGGCGGCGCCGTGGCCGTCATCGCCGTGCTGGCGGCAGCGCTCGTCTGGCAGCTCGCCGCCAAGCGCACCGCGATCAGCGCCAGGGAGGCCGCGCGGCAGCAGGCACGCGTCTTCGAGCAGGAGGCCGAGGAGGCGCTGAAGCGGGCCGAGGCGAACGGACAGTGGTACCAAGCGGTGGTCAACGAGTTCGGCCACCTGGTCGACCGGTTACGAGCGGTGGCCGACGTCGAGGCCGGGCATCCCGGTGTCGAGGTTCCCGGGCTGTTGCACCCGTTCCTGGCCGACACGCCCGTGGCCGCCTGCTGCCAGGAGGCGGAGGATCTCGTGCGCGAGCGGGCGGCGGCGATCCGCGGCGAGGTGTCCGCGGCGGCGCGGGCCGGGGTGCGCGGCATCGCCGACGCCGCGCAGGCGTCGCTCACCAGGCTCCAGCTGAAGATCGACCAGGAGCTGAGCACCCACTCCGGCTCCGGCTCGTACCTGCGCGGCCTGACCGAGATCGACCACCTGGGCACCCAGGCCCTGCACAGCCTGCAGCGGCTGCGCATCCTCGCCGGGTCCTGGCCGGGGGTCCAGCGCGACGACTGCACGTTCCGGGAGATCATCGAGAGCGCCAAAGGCCGCATCGGCCACTTCCTGCGGATCGACTACAGCTACCAGCCCGACACGGGGGAGACCTGGGTCGAGGGCCGTGTCGCCGAGCCCGTCATCGTCGCACTGGCCGAACTGCTCGACAACGCCACGAGCTACTCCGACAGCCAGGTCGACGTGTACGCGCAGCGGGTGCAGGCCGGTTGCCGCGTCGTGGTGGAAGACCGCGGCCTGGGGATGAACTCCTTCCAGCGGGCCGAGGCCGAGCGGCTGCTGTCCCAGCACGCGCCGCTGGACGCCGCCAGCCTGAAGGACGAGCGGCGGCTCGGGTTCGCGGTCATCGGGCGGCTGGCTCACGACTACGGCTTCCGCGTCGACGTGAGCGCCCCGTCCAGCAGCGGGGGAGTGAAGGCCGTCTGCCTCGTGCCCGCCGAGCTGCTGAGCGACCCCGCCGGAGACCGGTCCGCCGAGGCGCTCGGCGAGTCTGCCGAAGCCCAGCCTGCCGAAGCCCAGCCTGCCGAAGCCCAGCCTGCTGAGGCACGGCCGGAGCCGGTCGCCGATCCGGATCCGGTCCCGGTTCCGGCGGCCGATGTGGGCACCACCACGGCCTCGGGGTTGCCCAAGCGGCAGGCTCGGCAGCCGGCTCCGGCGCCTCCCGCCAGGCCCGTCACCTCCGTCTCGCCCCGCGCGACCGCCGACCCCATCGCGATCGCCGGCGACGACGACACCGATCCCGGCCTCGAATCGATCTTCAACGCGTTGCGCGCCGGATACGCCGACCCTGACACCGACCAAGGACAGGCTCAGCCATGACCACCCAGCCCACCGCCGACATCATCGACATGACCGGGACCCTCGACCGCCTGGTCGACGAGCACGACGACATCGTCAACGCGATGCTGTTCACCACCGACGGCCTGCTGCTGGCGCGTTCGGCGGGTCTCGGCCAGGACGACGCCGAGCGCACCGCCGCCATGATGTCCGGCCTGCAGTCGCTGCAGCGCCAGCTCGCCGGGTTCTGCGGCCTGGCCCCCGAGCAGCAGCTCATGGCCCCGTGGCGGCACATGATCAGCGACCTGACCGACGTCACCGTGCTGCTGTTCGCCGCCGGTGAGCGCACCGGGCTCGCCGTGTCCGTCCGCGGCGCGTCCACGACCGGGCCGGTCGCCGTGGCGATCCAGGCCACCATGAAGACGATCAGGGGGCTGCAGCCGGTGCTCGGCGCCCGGGAGCGGGGCACTCCGTCGTGAGCGGGCCGCGGCGCGGGCGGGCCAGCGTGGTGCGCTCGCACACCGTCACGGGCGGCGGCGCCCTCCCGGAACGGTCCCATCTGGACGAGGCCACCCTGCTCATCGCCGACCCCCGGCGGTCGCCCGCCGGGCTGCCCGCGCACGCCCACCGGACGATGACCCTGTGCCTGCCGGGCGTGCTCTCCGTCGCGGAGGTGGCCCACCACCTGCGGCTGCCCGGCGCGGTCGTCAAGGTCGTCGTCTCCCAGTTGATCGACAGCGGCCACCTGAGTGCCCGCGCGCCCTACGTCCCCACCGCCGGCCAGTACGACGCCGCCTTCCTCCAGCAGGTGTTGGATGCCCTACACAAACTCTGATCGCTACGTGCCCGCGGCGGCACGCCCGGTGAAAATCGTCGTGCTCGGTCCGTTCGCAGTGGGTAAGACCACCTTCATCGGCACCGTGTCGGAGATCCGGCCCATGCACACCGAAGAGCAGATGACCCAGGCGGGGCGCCTCGTGGACGACCTCGACGACCTGCGCGACAAGAGCACCACGACCGTCGCGATGGACTTCGGCCGTCTCACGCTGACCTCCGACATCGTGCTCTACCTGTTCGGCGCCCCCGGGCAGCAGCGCTTCAGCGGCATGGTGCGCTGTCTCATGGAAGGCGCCCTGGGCGGGCTGGTGCTGGCCGACACCCGCCGCATCGACCAGAGCTTCCCCGCCGTCGACCTGCTCGAACAGGCCGGCCTGCCCTACGTCGTCGGCGTCAACCACTTCGACGGCGCCCCCCGTTACGCCGAGGCCGATCTGCGTGACAGCCTCAGCCTGCCCGCCCACCACCGCCTGGTCAGCCTGGACGCCCGCGAGCTCCGCTCCGCCAAGCAAGGCCTGATCGCCCTCGTCACCGCCATCCTCGACCGGTCCCGCCTGGAGCCCGCCCGATGATCCCCACCACCACGGCCGTCCGCCTGTTCGGCGACGACTTCACCGCCCGCCCCGACGACGCGTACGCGGAGCTGCGCGCCGCCGGTCCCGTCGCCTGGGCGGAGATCGCCGAGGGCGTGCGCGCCCTGGTCGTCACCGGCCGGCACGCCGCCCGTGACCTGCTCAACGACAACGAGACGTACAGCAAGGACAGCCGCCAGTGGGCCGACCTGGTGGCGGGGCGCGTCCCGCAGGACAGCCCGGTGCTGGCGCTGATGGCGTTCCGGCCGAGCCTGCTGTACGCGGACGGCGACCGGCACGCCAGGCTGCGGCGGGCCATGGACGACTGCCTGGCCCGGATCAACCTGCACCTGCTGCACGACCGCGCCCGCGCGCACGCCGGGCACCTCGTCGGCCGGTTCGCCGGTGACGGCCACGCCGACCTGATGAGCCAGTTCGCCGACCTGCTGCCGCTGCGGGTCTTCACCGACCTGCTCGGCTGCCCCGCGCCGCTGGTCGAGCGGATGCTGGACGGCTGCCACAACATGATCAACGCCGGGCCGGAGGCCGAGCGCGGAGCGGCCGAGCTGGCCCACTGCCTCGCCGAGATCATCCAGCTGAAGAGCCGCCGCCCGGGAGACGACTGCACCTCCTGGATGCTGGCGCACCCGGCCCGGCTCAGCCCCGAGGAGATCCTGCACCAGCTCGTCGTGCTCATCGGCGCCGGCACGGTGCCCACCGCCGCCTGGATCGCCTCCACGCTGCGCCTGCTGCTGACCGACGAGGAGTACGCCGGAGACCTGGCCGGCGGCGCGATCACCGTGCGCCGGGCCATGGAACAGGTGCTGTGGACCCGCTCACCCATGGCGAACTTCTCCGTCCACTACGCCCGCCACGACACCACCCTGCACGGGGTGCCCATCCCCGCCGGCGTGCCCGTCCTGATCAGCCACGCCGCCACCGGGACCGACCCGGCCGTGCCGCACCCCGGCTACGGCAACCGCTCCCACCTGGCCTGGTCGGCCGGGCCGCACCGCTGCCCGGCTGAGAGCCACGCCGCCGTCATCGCCCAGACGGGCGTCGAGACGCTGCTCGACCGCCTGCCGAACCTCGATCTGATCGACGCCGACGCCGCCAACCGGCCCGGCCCCTTCCACCAATGTCCCGCGACCCTCGGCATCCGCTTCCGCCCCCTCCCAGCAGACACCCGCACCACCGCACCCGTGTCCCCGCTGCCCGCCGGAGGTATCCGTGACCATCCCGCCCGCGATCCTCGACACGACCGCCACCCGCCTCCATGAACAGACCGACCGGCTGCGCGCGACCGGTCCCGCCGTCCCCGTCCAGCTCCCCGAGGACGTCATCGCCTGGTCCGTCACCCGCGGCGACGTCGTCAAGCACCTGCTGACCCACCCGGACGTCTCCAAGGACGCCCGCAAGTCCTGGCCCGGCTACCGCCCGTTCGCGATCGCGTGGCTGGCCGCCTGGGTCGACGTCATCAGCATGTTCACCACTGACGGAGACGACCACAAACGGCTCAAGGACCTGGTGGGCCGGGCCTTCACCACCCGCCGCATCAACGCCATGCGCCCCGCGATCGAGACCATCGTCCGCTCGTTACTCGACGACCTGGCCGCCGAGCCCCCCGGCCAGGAGGTCGACCTGCGGGCCCGCTTCTGCTACCGCGTCCCCACCCGCGTCATCTGCGACCTGTTCGGCGTCCCGGAGGAGCAGCGGCCCACCATGCTCGCCGCCATCGACGCCGTACTCGACACCACCGTCACCCCCGAGCAGGCCGGGCGGGTCCAGCAGGACATGTTCGCGGTGATCCACGCGCTCATCGCCGCCAAACGCGCCGAGCCCGGCGACGACATGACCAGCCTGCTGCTGACCGCGCAGGAACGCGACGAGGACCGGCTCAGCCCGGACGAGCTCGTCAGCACCCTCATCCTGATGATCGGGGCGGGCAGCGAGACCACCGTCTCGCTCCTCGACCACTCCGTCGCCGCCATGCTGGCCCACCCCGACCAGCTCGCCGCCGTCCTGAAATCCGGCGACCGCTGGGGCGACGTCATCGAGGAGAGCCTGCGCCGGAACTCGCCGATCATGCACATGCCGCTGAGGTACGCGACAGCCCCCATCGACCTCGGCGACGGCGTCGTCATCGGCAAGGGCGACGCCATCCTCATCGGGTTCGGCGCGCACGGCCTCGACCCGGCCGTCAACCCCGACCCCGGCCGCTACGACATCGACCGGCACGACCGCCAGCACCTGGCCTTCGGCCACGGCATGCACTTCTGCCTCGGCGCGCCGCTGGCCCGGCTGGAGGCCGCGGTCGCGCTGCCCGCCCTGTTCGGACGGTTCCCCGACCTCCGCCTGGCCCGTCCCGGGCAGGCGCTCCGGCCGCAGCCCTCGTTCATCGCCAACGACGTACGAGAGCTGCCCGTTCTCCTGTCATGACGCCGTTCGATCCAGCCCCGGGCCGGGGCTGGATCGTGGCGGCGTGAACTCATGACCTGTCGTCGGGCGGGGGCGCGAACTGGCCGAAGCGCACGTGACGGGTTCGGTCGTCGAAGGGCGGCTGGGCCTGTCCCTGCGGGGGAGCGGGGGGTCCGTACTGGTTGCCGCCGTACTGACCTTGCGGGTGGCCGTCGGGCTGGCCGTGCGGGGGGCCGTCGTACCGGCCCTGCTGCCGGCCGCCGTACTGACCCTGCGGGTGGCCGTACTGGCCCTGCCGGGCGCTGCCGTACTGGCCGTGTTGGTGGCCGCCGTGCTGGTCGGGGCCGTACTGGTTCCCGGCGTACTGGCCGTTGGCGGGCTGGTCGTAGCGGGGGTCGTGCTGCGGGCCGGATCCGTACGGTCCCTGCGCCCCGTGCTGAGCGGCGGGGAGCTGCTGCATGGGGTACGGCGACGGCGGGGCGTAGCCGCCCGGGCCGTTGGGGCCGCCGAGAGGCTGCTGCGGACGCCGGCGGCGGCCGCGCAGGACCTTCACCAGGATCAGCGCGATCACGATGGCGACCAGCACGCCGGCCCCGATCAGCACCCACATCAGGATCGGCTTGGGCGACTGGTCCTTGCCCGCGGAGATCGCCTGCTGCGACTCGGAGATGTACTTGGCCACGTACGGGTGGTTCGGGAACAGCGCCTGCACCTCGCGGAACTTGGGCAGCGCGTCCTCGTAGTAGTGGCGGAAGTAGTCGTTCAGCGCCTCGTTGTACCGGGTCGTGGTGAGGGCCTGGGCCGGCTTGATGTTCTTCTCGCCGAGCTTCTCCTTCACGATGCTCACCGGCAGCACGAAGCTCTCGCTCTCCGAGGCCTCGCCGCCGGCGCTCACCGTGCCGGCGATCAGCATGCCGATGACCTTGCCCTCCTTGGAGAACACCGGGCCACCGGAGTTGCCGTGGTAGGAGGGCGCCTGGGTCTGGATGTACGGCACGCCGGTCTGCGTGGCGCGCGTCGCGTTGTACGGGCCCTCGGTCAGCGCCGGCTCCAGCCTCGACTCCAGGCTGAAGAACGCCGTGTTGGTGACCAGGCCGGGGAAGCCGCTGATGTAGAGCGTCTCGCCGGTGCGCACGTCGCTGTCCTCGCCCAGCGGAACGGTCGGCAGGTTCTGCTGGCCGTTGACCTTGAGCAGCGCGAAGTCCTTGCCCGGGTAGTTCTCGCCCACGGACACCAGCTCGGCCGGGATCGGCTTGGCGGTCTTGTCCACGCCGCCGCCGGGGAGGCTCTGGAGCACCGTCAGGCTCTGCTGCAGGTTGCGGATCTTCATGTGCGTCGTGTTGAACGTCACGAAGATCGACTGAGCGAGCTTGAGGATCTCCTCGTCCGTCTCGATGCCCTGGAGGCCGCTGACGATGCCCTGCGCGTCCTCCTGGTTGAACTTGGCCAGCGCCTGCTGCGCGAACGTCTGCGCGAGCTCGGTCTCGCCGAACTGGACGCAGTGCGCGCCGGTGACCATGTAGCCGTCGGGGGTCACCCACCAGCCGGTGCACATGCCGCCGACCTCGGCCTCGACCGTCCGCTCCGGGGCGCTCACGCTCAGGTAGCGGTCCACGTCGGCGGCGATGCGCTGGAAGATCCACTTGGCGATGCTGCGCTCGTCCGCGGAGATCTTGCCGGAGGTCACGGCGTCGGTGGCCTGCTGGACGAGCTGGTTGAACGCGGCCTGGTTGAGCACGCTGGACGGCACGGCCACCGTGCCGGTGTAGGTCAGGCTGGTCAGCTGCACCGCGGGCTGGGTGCGGGCGGCGAGCCACGTGCCGACCGGGATGTCGGGCCGCTCATCGGCCCCGTCGTCGGCGGCCGCCGGCAGCGCGGGCATCGTGACCGCCATGATGACCGCCGCGACCGCGGCGATCCACTTCTTCCTACGTTTTCCACTCACAACCGGAGATGGTGCGGGACCGCTCTTGTGCCTGACTTGGAGCCGAATGGCACCTTTTCGCCAAGCCGGAAGACCCACGGCCCGCCGGTGGGCGGAGCCGTGGGTCTCGGGGGGCACGAGTCATGGTCGCTTCCCTTCCTCCCATGGGCGGCTATTTCGTGAGAAAGGGGTCATTAACTGTTTATGTGGTTACGGTATGGTCGCGCAGCAGGAAGTGGCTGACGCCGGTGGCATGCAGATAGGCGTGGAACTTCGGAGCTCTGGCCTTGGCCGTTTTGTCGGTGGTGACGATCGTGTGGATCACGTAGTTCCTCGACGGGTGCGTCAGAACCCTTCCGTACGCGAACGACGAGAACGACATGTCCCTGCGCGTGTTCACCGCGGTCGAGTCGAGCTTCGTCAGCCGCGCGGCGGCGGCCTTGGCGGCCTTCTCCGACGGGAACGCCATCGTCACCTGGACCGCCTTGAGATGCCCCCGATAGGCCGTGTAGGCGACCTGGATCGCGCGCTCGCACTTGTTGCCGGCCAGCACCCCCTGCCCGTCGACCGGATCACACGTGTCGTACGTCCAGCCGCCGACCTTCTTGGCCGAGAATCGCACGCCCTCCCAGTCGAAGCGCCAGTCCTCGAACTCGGTGTGCGCGATCGGCGATCCCGATTCGGGGCGGCCCGAGGCGGGCGGCGCGTCCGTGGGCTCGCCGGCCTGGTCGGTCGGCTCGCCGGACGGTTCGTCCTCGTTCTCCGCCGCGTTGCCGTCCGGCTCGCCCTCCGACGACTTGTCCTCCTCGGGCTGGTCTGATTGCCAGGGCGCGGACGTGGGGCGTGGGTCGTCGCCGGGCTGGGCGGCGGGCTTGGCCCCGGTGGCGTTGATGTACGAGAACGCGCCGACCGTGCCCCCGCCCAGCAGGACCACCGCCAGGCCGATGGAGAGCGCGACGACCAGGCCGGTGTTGCGCCGAGGGCGCAGGTCGAAGTCGGGCGGGCCCGGGGGCGGCGGGTTGAACCGGTCCTGCCAGGAGCGCGGGTTCTGCGGCTCCTGCCACGCCTGCGCGTCCTGCCACGGTTCCTGCCGCTGTTCCTGCCACGGCTGCTGCTCCTGCCGCGTCTGCTGTTCCTGCCACGGCTGCTGATCGGGCCAGGCCTGCTGTTCGGGCCAGGCTTGCTGGTCCTGTCGAACCTGCTGGTCGGGCCAAGCCTGCTGGTCCTGGCGGCCCCGCTGGTCGGGCCAGGCCTGCTGGTCCGGCCAGACCTGCTGGTCCTGACGGGGAGGCGGGTCCTGGCGGGGAGGCGGGTTCTGCCAGGGCTGCTGGTCGGGCCAGGCTTGCCGGTCCGGTGAGGGCTGCCGATGCTGGGGGTCCTCCCAGCCGCGCGGGCCGAAGGGGTCCTGCGGGTCGGGCGCCCCGTGCCGTCCCGACCGGCGGCCGAAGTCGGGTGGCGGGCCGCCCTGCCGGGGTTGCGGCCCGTTCCCCGGGCGACCCTGTCCCAGCGGTGGTTGCTGTGCCTGGCCCCACGGATCTTCCGGGTGAGGCTGTCGAGGATCGGTCATTGCCCCATTGTGAGATGGTATTTCGCCATTAATAGGACTACGCCCTTGAATGGCATGGGAATGAACCCGCGACCCGCACGCGTACGTACTAAAGCGAACCACGCACAATAAACCGGTTCGCGAACAGGGCGAAAGCTCTGCATGGGTAGAGGAGAGGGTGAATCACCCCCGATCTGCGCGAAAGGGAAACCGTGCACCCTGAGGAACATGCCGCCGACGACGGCTACGTCACGTACGACACGTTCGACGGACCGGACCTCGACATCACGCGCTGGAGCCCGGCGCGGCTGCCGCTCCCGGAGGGCGGCGACCACACCCCGCTCGACCCCGCCGCCGAGCTGGACGTCGGCGCGGGGGAGGCGCGCCTGCGGATCCCCCGCTTCACCATGGCCCACGACACGTTCCAGCCCGCCGACAGCGCCAAATACCTGATCTTCTCGACCCGGCGGTTCGCGCTGCCGCCCGATCGGCCCGCGACGTTCGCCGCCGATCTCGCGGTCGAGAACGTCGGCGGCGACCCGGACGACTACCGCCGG
The DNA here is from genome assembly GCF_043198225.1 of Nonomuraea sp. NPDC048826. NCBI lineage: Bacteria > Bacillati > Actinomycetota > Actinomycetes > Streptosporangiales > Streptosporangiaceae > Nonomuraea > Nonomuraea sp. NPDC048826. The sequence continues at coordinate 702,540 of NZ_JBICUQ010000003.1, forward strand.
GCGATGGCCGCCTTCCACGTCTTCGACTTCGAGGACAGCAAGCGCGTCTTCGCCGTCTGCGGCACCTCCACGCGGGTGCTGGCGCTGCACGAGCAGCTGGGCGCGTGGGGCGCCGACCGGCCGTTCTACCACGTGGTCGAATCGCCGTACGAGGACTTCGGCGACGACTTCACCCGCCCCCGGACCTGCGAGATCACCCTAGACCGCGCCCGGAGCGCCGCCGTCTGGCAGGTCGACGGGCACCCGGTGTACGAGGCGCGCGGCACCTTGATCCCCGAGCGGGTGCGCGTCGGGTTCGGCGTCTGGACGATGCTGCCGATCCGGGACGGCCGCAGCCGCTCGCTCGCCGGCCAGGGCATCGACGCCCGATGGCGCCGGTTCCGCGTCCGCGGCGCGGGGTAGGGTCATCGATCCTTGCAAGGTTAGGCTAACCTTATTTAGCATGTCCGCCAGAGGGAGGCGATGCCTCGGTGGAGACACTGCTGAGCGGACCTGACGACACCTACGACATCCTGGGGATCGGCTTCGGCCCATCCAACCTCGCCCTGGCGATCGCGCTGGAGGAGCACAACGCGCGGGTCCCGGCGGGTGAACGGCTCCGGGCGGTGTTCCTGGAGAAGCAGCGTGACTTCGGCTGGCACAAGGGGATGCTGCTCGACGACGCGACCATGCAGGTGTCCTTCTTGAAGGACCTGGTCACCATGCGCGACCCGGCCAGCGACTTCAGCTTCCTCTGCTTCCTCAAGCAGAGCGGCAGACTGGTGGACTTCCTCAACCACAAGACGCTCTTCCCGCTGCGGATCGAGTTCCACGCCTACTTCGCGTGGGCGGCCGAGCGGATGCGCCACCTGGTCGAGTACGCGGCCGAGGCGGTGTCCGTCGAACCGGTGAGGGGGGAGGGCGGCGAGGTCACCGCGTTCGACGTGCTCGTCCGCGATCCGGAGCGCCCCGAGCGCACCTCCGTCCGCCGCACCCGCAACCTCTGCGTCGCGACCGGCCTGGAGCCGCACCTGCCTCCCGGCACCGTCGTCTCCGACCGGGTGTGGCACAACAGCGAACTGCTGCCCCGGGTGGCCGCCTTACGGGAGGCGGGGACTTCCGTGCGCAGGGCCCTGGTGCTGGGTGCCGGGCAGAGCGCCGCGGAGACGGCCGACTACCTGCACCGGACCTTCGCCGACGCGGAGATCTGCGCCGTGTTCGCCAAGTACGGGTACACCCCCGCCGACGACAGCCCGTTCGCCAACCAGATCTTCGACCCCGCCGCCGTGGACGCCTACTTCGGCGCCCCCGCCCAGGTCAAGCAGGCCCTGCTCGACTACCACCGGGGCACCAACTACTCGGTGGTCGACATGGATCTCATCGAGTCCCTGTACCGGACCGTCTACCGGGAGAAGGTGCTGGGCAGCGAGCGGCTGCGCATCCTGCGCGCCTCCCGCATCAGGGAGGTGCGGGCCGCGGGCGACCGGCTGCGGGCCGAGGTGGAGTTCCTGCCCACCGGCGAACGCGAGGTGATCGAAGCCGACCTGCTCGTGCACGCCACCGGCTACCGGCCGCAGGACATCGGCGCCGTGCTCGGCCGGGCGGCCAAGCTCTGCCTCCGCGACGAGGAGGACGAGGTCAGGATCGGCCGCGACTACCGCGTCGAGACGGCCGCGCACGTGTCCGCCGGCATCTACCTGCAAGGCGCGGGCGAGCACACCCACGGGCTCACCTCGACGCTCCTGTCCACCACCGCGATCAGGGCAGGAGAGATCCGCGACTCGCTGCTCGCCCGCCGGGCGCCGCGGGCCAGGGCGGCCACCTAGTGGTCGTCTCCGAGGGCCGAGCGGCCCTCGCCGCGGAGCGGCCGGCGGGCCCGGCCGCGGGTCTCGCGGCGACCACCGCAGGCCGGAGCGGCTGGCTGCTCGCGCTGGTCGCGGCGCTGGCGGTCACCTGCGTGCTGAGCGTCGTCGTCGGCGCCAGAACCATCGCCCCGGCCACGGTCTGGGACGCCTTCGCGCACTTCTCCGGTACGGACGAGCACACGATCGTGCGTGAGCTGCGGGTGCCGAGGACCGTGCTCGGCCTGCTGGCCGGGGCCGCGCTGGGCGTCTCCGGCGCGATCCTCCAGGCCGTGACCCGCAACCCGCTGGCCGACACCCAGATCCTCGGGATGAACTCCGGGGCGGCGCTCTTCGTGGTGTTCGCCATCGGCGTGCTGGGGCTCACCGGGATCTGGTCGTACGTCTGGTTCGCCTTCGCCGGGGTGGCCGTCGCGACGGTCCTCGTCTACGCGCTCGGCTCGATCGGGCGCGAGGGGGCGACGCCGCTCCGGCTGACGCTCGCCGGCGTCGCGCTGGGGGCGGTCCTGGAGGGCGCCTCGGCCGCGATCCGGCTGCTCAAGCCCAGGGCCTTCGACTACCTGCGGTTCTGGGACGTCGGCACGCTCGCCGGGCGGCCGATGACGATCGCCGCGGCCGTCGCCCCGTTCGTCCTGGCCGGGCTCGGCCTGGCGGCCGCGGCCGCCCGCTCGCTCAACGCCGTCGCGCTGGGCGACGACCTCGCCCGCACGCTCGGCGCCCACGTCGTCAGGACGCGGGTGCTGTCGGTGCTCTCGGTGACCCTGCTGACCGGCGCGGCGACGGCCGCCGTGGGGCCGATCGGGTTCGTCGGGCTCATGGTGCCGCACGCCGTGCGCCGGATCGTCGGGCCCGACCAGCGCTGGATCCTCGCGTACACGGTGATCTGCGCGCCGATCCTGCTGCTCGGCGCCGACATCGCCGGGCGGGTGCTGATGCGGCCGGGCGAGCTGCAGGCGGGGATCGTCACCGCGTTCCTGGGCGCGCCGGTGCTGATCTGGCTGATCCGCCGGAAGGCGGTGCGGGGCCTGTGAGCGGGGTGGACTTCGGGCACCGGGTCGTGGTCGTGCGCCGCCCCGGCCCGCTCTCCGTGCGGTTCGGCGCACGTACCGCGCTCGTCTGCGCCGGGCTCGGGCTGGCCGCGCTGGGGGTCGCCGTGCTCGGGCTGGGCAGCGGCGAGTTCGAGGTGCCGCCGGGCGAGGTGATCCAGGCGCTGGCCGGGCAGGGCTCGGGCGCGACCCGGCTGGTGATCGTGGAGTGGCGGCTGCCGCGCGTGCTGCTGGCGCTGCTCATCGGCGCGGCGCTCGGGCTCAGCGGCGCCGTCTTCCAGTCGCTGCTGCGCAACCCGCTGGGCAGCCCTGACGTGATCGGGTTCAACACCGGCGCGTACACCGGGGTGCTGGTCATGATGCTGTTCGTGGGCCGCGACCACCTCCAGACCGCGGCGGGCGCGCTGATCGGCGGGCTCCTGGCCGCCGCGGTCGTCTACCTGCTCGCCTACCGGCACGGCGTCCAGGGGTTCCGGCTCATCATCGTGGGCATCGCGATCAGCGCCGTCCTCGCCTCGGTGAACCAGTGGCTCATCATCAAGGTCAAGCTGCAGCTCGCCGTCGCCGCGGCGATCTGGGGGCAGGGCAGTCTCAACACGGTCACCTGGGACCAGGTCCCGGTCGTGGCCGCCGCGGTCACGCTGCTCGCCGGGGCGCTGCTCGCCCTCGGGCCGCGGCTGTCGCTGCTGGCCATGGGCGAGGAACCGGCCGCCGCGCTCGGCGTGCGCACCGAGCGGACCCGGGTGCTCTACCTCGTGGCCGGCGTCGCGCTCACCGCCGTGGCGACCGCGGCCGCGGGGCCGATCTCGTTCGTCGCGCTCGCCGCCCCGCAACTGGCCCGGCTGCTCACCCGTTCGGCGGGCGTGGCCTTGGCGCCTTCGGCCATGATGGGCGCGTTGCTGCTGACCACGAGCGACTGGCTCGGCCAGCGGCTGTTCGCCCCGACCCAGCTTCCCGTGGGCGTGGTGACGGTGTCGCTCGGCGGGCTCTACTTCGCCTGGCTGCTGGCCAGGCCGGCGCGAAAGGCGGGCACGTGAGACTGAGCGCCTCCGACCTCACCCTCGGCTACGACCAGCGGCCGATCAGCGAGCACCTCAGCGTCGAGATCCCCGACGGCGCGTTCACCGTGATCGTCGGGCCGAACGCCTGCGGCAAGTCCACCCTGCTGCGGGCGTTGTCCCGGCTGCTCAAACCGTCGGCGGGACAGGTGGTGCTGGACGGCCGGGACATCCACGCCTACCCGGCCAAGGAGGTCGCCAGGCGGCTCGGCCTGCTGCCGCAGTCGTCGATCGCCCCGGAGGGCATCTCCGTGGCCGACCTGGTGGCGCGCGGGCGTCACCCGCACCAGAAGCTGCTGCGGCAGTGGTCGGCGCGGGACGAGGCGGCCGTGGTGAGCGCGATGGAGGCCACCGGCGTCACCGAGCTGTCGGGCCGGCTCGTCGACACGCTCTCCGGCGGCCAGCGTCAGCGGGTCTGGGTGGCGATGGTGCTCGCCCAGGAGACCTCCATCGTGCTGCTGGACGAGCCGACCACCTTCCTCGACATCGCCCACCAGGTCGAGCTGCTCGAACTCTGCCTCCGGCTGAACCGGGAGCAGCGCAACACCATGGTGGCCGTCCTGCACGACCTCAACCAGGCCTGCCGGTACGCCGACCACCTCATCGCGATGAAGGACGGCGCCGTCGTGGCGCAGGGCGACCCCCGGGAGGTCGTCACCGCCGAACTGATCGAGAATGTGTTCGGGCTGCCGTGTCGCATCATCGACGACCCGGAGACCCACACCCCGCTCGTCATCCCCCGTTCCCACCACGCAACCAGGAGAGACGATGTCCGACAACCCCTTCGACGATGAGAACGGCACCTTCTACGTGCTGGTGAACGATGAGGAGCAGCACTCCCTGTGGCCGACCTTCAAGGAGGTGCCGCAGGGCTGGCGCGTCGTCTTCGGCGAGGGCGGCCGGAGCGGGCGCCAGGAGTGCGTCGACTACGTCGAGGAACACTGGACCGACCTGCGGCCCAAGAGCCTGCGCGAGAGCATGGCCGCCGAGCAGTGACCTCTCCCATGACCGGCCGCCGGGTCCTGTGGCGCGCGGTGACCCGCAACCGGCGCAGGCTGAGCGCCGGCACCGGCCTGATCAGCCTCCACCAGGTCTGCGAGTCGCTGGTGCCGATCCTCATCGGAGTGATCGTCGACCAGGCGATCGGTCCCGGCGACGGCGGCGCCCTGCTGCTCTGGGTGGCGGCCCTGGCCGCGCTGTTCACGGCGCTGACCATGTGCTACCGGTTCGGCGCCCGCCAGCTGATGATCGGCATCGCGGACGAGGCGCACACCCTGCGCGTGGAGGTCGCCTCCAAGATCATGCATCCGCGCGGCATCAGGACCGACCGGCGGGCCGGCGACCTGCTCACCGTGACGATCAACGACACCGACAACACCTCCTACCTGCTGGACTACGTGCCGCGCGTCGCGGGCGCGCTCACCGCCACCGCGGTCAGCGCCGTCGCGCTGCTCGTCATCGACCTGCAGCTCGGGCTGGCCGTGCTGGTCGGGACGCCCTTGGTCCTCCTGGCGCTGCAGGCCGCCACCCCGCTGATCACCAAGCGGGTGGCCGAGCAGCAGGAGCTCGCCGGCGAGGCCACGTCCCTGGCGGCCAACGTGGTCAGCGGGGTGCGCCCGCTGCGCGGCATCGGCGCGGAGCGGGCCGCGGCCCGCCGCTACGACGAGGTCAGCAGGCGCTCGCTCGGGGCAGCCGTGCGCGCGGCCCGCACCCAGGGCTGGTACCTGTCCGCCTCCACGTCCGGCGGCGCGCTGCTGGCGTGCGGGGTCGCCATCCTGGCCGGGTGGTTCGCGCTCAACGGGCGGATCACGGTCGGCGAGCTCATCACCGTCATCGGGCTCGCGCAGTTCCTGATGGAGCCCATCGGGCTGCTCGCCGTCGTGCCCGGCTGGGTCGCCGAGGCCAGGGCGTCCGCCGACCGCGTCGCCGCGGTCCTGGACGCGCCGCCGCTGCTGCCCGAGGGCACGGAAGAGGTCGCCGGGCCGCCCGGCCTGGAGCTGCGCGGGCTCAGGTACGGCCCGCTCGACGGGGTCGACCTGCGCGTGCGCCCCGGCGAGTTCGTCGGCGTGGTGTCCCATCGCGCCGCCGACGCCGAGGCGCTGGTCAAGGTCCTGGCCGGGCGGGTGGCGCCGGACGAGTACGAGGGCGAGGTCCTCGTCGGCGGCAGCCGCCTGGCCCGGCTCGAACCCGGGCACGCCCGCCGGACGATGCTGGTGGAACCGCACCTCACGGACCTGTTCACCGGGACCATCGAGGACAATGTCACCGCCGGCGGGCCGCTGGACGAGGCGGCGCTGGCGGCGTCGGCGGCCGGTGAGGTGGTCTCGGCCCACCCCGACGGGCTCGCGCACCTGGTCGCCGAGCGCGGCGCCAGCCTTTCCGGCGGGCAGCGGCAGCGCCTGGCGCTGGCCCGCGCGCTCACGGCACGGCCGCCGATCCTCGTGATGCACGACCCGACCACCGCCGTCGACGCGGTGACCGAGCACGAGATCGCCCGGGGCCTGCGCGCCCTGCGAGGCACGGGGGAGCACACCACCGTGGTGGTGACGAGCAGCCCGGCGCTGCTCGCCATGACGGACCGGGTCGTGGTCCTCGACGGCGGCCGGGTCGCCGCCGAGGGAACCCACGCCGGCCTGGCCGTCGACGACGACTACAACCGGGCGGTGCTGCGATGACGACCTCAGACAAGACGACCGGCTCCAACAAGACAACCGGTCCCGACGAGGTGGCCGGTCCGGATGAGGCGGTCGGCTCCGACGGGGTGGCCGTTCCCGATGGGGTGGTCGGCTCCGACGGGGTGGCCGGTCCCGATGGGGTGGTCGGTCCCGATGGGGTGGCCGGCTCCGATGGGGTGGCCCGGTCCGACGGGGGTGAGCGGCTTCCCGTCGCGGATGCGCGGCGGACGTGGGCGTGGTTGCGGGGGGAGCTGCGTGAGCGGTGGCCGGCCGCCACGGTCGCCGTGCTCGTGGGGGCCGTCGGGGCCGGTGCGTCCGTGGTGCCCGTGTACGCGCTGGGCACGCTCGTCGATCTGGTCAGGGAGCAGGGGACCGGGTCGGCGTTCGCCGCGATCGCGGCGGTGATCGTGGCCGGGGCGCTCATCGGCGGTCTGGCCGCCGGTCCGGCCACGTACCTGATCAGCCGCGTGTGCGAGCAGATGCTCGCCGACCTGCGGGAGCGTACGGTGGCGCGGGCGCTCTCGCTGCCCGTCACCACGCTGGAACGGGTCGGCAAGGGAGACCTGCTGTCGCGGGTGAGCACCGACACCGCCGCGATCGGCAAGGCCGCCTCCAGCGTCGTGCCGACGATGATCTCCGCGTTCCTGCTGGGCGTGGTGAGCGTCGCCGCGATGGCCGGGCTCGACTGGCGGCTCGGGCTGGCCGGCGCGGTCGCGATCCCGCTCTACGTCGTGGGGCTGCGCTGGTACCTGCCGCGCGCCGCCCCGAAGTACGCCGCCGAGCGCCGGGCGGTCGCGGACAACTCGCAACTGCTGGTGGAGAGCATGCAGGGCGCCCGCACCGTGCAGGCGTACCGGCTGGAACAGCGGCGCCTGCGCCGCGTCGGGAACGCCTCGCGCGAGGTGCACGACATCACCGTGTCGGTCTTCACGCTGTTCACCCGGTTCGTCGGCCGGGTCAACCGCGCCGAGTTCTTCGGCCTGGCCGCGATCCTGGTGACCGGCTTCTTCCTTGTCCGCCAGGGGACCGTGACCGTCGGCGAGAGCGCGGCTGCGGCCGTCCTGTTCCACCGGCTGTTCAACCCCATCGGCATGCTCCTGTTCACCTTCGACGAGGTGCAGGCGGCGGGGGCCAGCCTGGCCAGGCTCGTCGGCGTCATCGACCTCATCCCCGACGGCGACCGGCCGGCGGACCAGGAGAGCTCGCCCGTACAGCCCGCTGACGCCTCGCTGGAGCTGCGGGACGTGCACTTCAGCTACGACGGCGCGCCCGAGGTGCTGCACGGCGTGTCCATCAGCCTGCCCGCCGGGTCGCGGGTGGCGCTGGTCGGGTCGACCGGCGCGGGCAAGTCCACCATCGCGGCGATCGCCGCGGGCATCCTCACACCCGGCAGCGGCGCCGTACGCGTCGGAGGGGTCGAGCTCGGTCCCGAGCGCCTGCGCGGGCACGTCGCGATCATCACGCAGGAGATCCACGTCTTCGCCGGGCCTCTCGTCGAGGACCTGCGCCTGGCGCGGCCGGACGCCTCGCCGGAGGAGGCCGCCGCCGCGCTGGCCGCCGTCGGCGCCCTGGACTGGGTGACGGCCCTGCCCGACGGCCTCGACACGGTGGTCGGCGAGGGCGGTCACGAGCTCACCACGGCCCAGGTCCAGCAGCTCGCCCTCGCCCGGCTGATCCTCGTGGACCCGCCGATCGCCATCCTCGACGAGGCCACCGCGGAGGCGGGCAGCCTGGGCGCCCGCACCCTGGAGGAGTCGGCGGCCGCGGCCACCCGGGGACGCACCACCCTGATCGTCGCCCACCGCCTCACCCAGGCCGCCTCCGCCGACCGGGTGGTCGTCCTGGAGCACGGCCGGATCGTGGAACAGGGCGGACACCGGGAGCTCGTCGCCGCGGGCGGCCGGTACGCGGAGCTCTGGCGTGCCTGGGAGGCGCGCACCCCCACCTCGTCCTCACGTTAGGCAGCCATGGACACGACCTCTCCCGCCCGGATCACCACGATCGCCGATCTGTTCATCGACCAGGTGCGCCGGACCCCGGAGGCGCCGGCCGTCGTCGCCTCCGGCGCCCGGCTGACCTACGCGGAGCTGGGCGCCCGGGTCTTCCAGCTGGCCTGGCACCTGCGCCGGAGAGGGTTACGGCCCGAGGAGGTCGTCGCCGTCGCCATGCCCCGGTCCGCCGAGATGGTCGTCTCGGTGCTGGCGATCATGGTGGCGGGAGGCGCGTTCGTGCCCGTCGACCCGGCCTGGCCGGCGGCGCGGCAACGGCAGGTGCGCGCCGAGGCGGGGGCCGTGCGCGTCCTGGACGCGCGGGAGGTGGATCTGCGCGCCTGGCGGTACGGGGACGAGCCCGCCGAGCCGCCGCCCGTGTCCATCGAGGGCGGACGGCTGGCCTACGTGATGTTCACCTCCGGCTCCACCGGCACGCCCAAGGGCGCCATGATCCGGCACGAGGCGATCAGCCACCGGCTGCTCTGGCAGGTCGAGGAGATCCTCGGGTTCGGGCCGGGCGACGCGTCGCTGTTCAAGGCGCCGCTGTCGTTCGACATCTCGGTCAACGAGATCCTGCTGCCGCTCGTCTCCGGCGGCTCCGTGGTGATCGCGGAACCCGGCGGCGAGCGCGACCCCCAGTACCTGCTCGACCTGATCGCCAGGGAGGGCGTGACCTTCGTCTACCTGGTGTCGTCGATGCTCGACGTGCTCCTGGAGATGGCCCGCGGCACCTCGCTGCTGTCGGGGCTGAAGCACGTCTGGTGCGGCGGCGAGGTGCTCACCCCCGAGCTGTTCGACCGCTTCCGAGGCCAGCTCTCCACGACGCTCTACCACGGGTACGGCCCGGCCGAGGCCACCATCGGCGTCTCGCACGTCATCTACCGCGACACCGCCGAACGCATCGCGACCTCGATCGGCCGCCCCAACCCGCACACCCGGCTGTACGTGCTCGACGAGCGGCTCCGGCCGGTGCCTGACGGCGCGGTGGGTGAGCTGTACGCCGCCGGGTTCCTGCTCGGCCGCGGCTACATCCACGCGCCGTCGCTCACCGGCTCCCGGTTCGTCGCCGATCCGTTCGTCGCCGACGGGTCCCGGATGTACCGGACCGGCGACCTGGCCAGGCGGGCTCCCGACGGGTCGCTGGAGTTCGTCGGCCGCGCCGACCACCAGGTGAAGATCCGGGGCATGCGGCTGGAGCTGGAGGAGGTCGAGGCCGCCCTGGCCGCCCACCCACGGGTGCGGCAGGCCGTCGTCGTCGTGGGCGCGAACGGCCGGCAGCTCGTGGGGTACGCGCGGTCGGGCGACCCCCTCACCGCCGCCGAGTTACGCGACTGGTGCGCGGACCGGCTGCCCGCGTACATGGTGCCGGAGTCGTACGTCGTCCTGGACCGCTTCCCCCTCACCGCCAACGGGAAGGTCGACCGGCAGGCGCTGCCCGAGCCGGCCGCCCGTGCCCGCACCCGGGAGCCGGGGACCGCCCGCGAACGCGTGCTCTGCGCGATCTTCGCCGAGGTGCTGGGCGTGGCCGAGGTGGGCGCCGAGGACGACTTCTTCGCGCTCGGCGGCGACAGCATCGTCGCGATCGGCGTGGTCAGGCAGGCCCGGCGCGCGGGCCTGACGGTCCGGGCGCGCGACCTCTTCGCGTGCCCCACCCCGGCCGGGCTCGCCGCCGTGGTCACCGGGACCGGCGCCGGCGCGACCGCGGGACTTGACGGTACGGGCGAGATCCCGGCCACCCCGATCACCGAGTGGCTCCAGGACGTGGGCCCGGCCATGGACGGCTTCGTCCAGTCGATGACCGTCCACACCCCGGCGGGGCTCACCGGCGACCGGCTGGAGAGCATGGTCGAGGCCGTGCTCCGCACCCACGACATGCTGCGGGCCCGCACGGACCACGGCGAGGCGGGACGGTGGACGCTGACGGTCCCGCCCGCCGGACAGCCCCGGGCCGCCGACGTGATCACCCGGGTCACCACGGAGGAGGAGCTGGACCGGCAGGTCGCGGCGGCCCCGCGACGGCTCGACCCGGCCCGCGGGCGGATGATCGACCTGGTCTGGCTGGACGCCGGGGCGCACGCGCGGGGGCGGCTCGCCCTCGTCATCCACCACGTGGTCGTGGACGGGGTGTCGCTCCGCGTCCTGCTGGAGGACCTGGCCCAGGCGTGGGAGGCGGCGCGGGCGGGCCGTCCCGTCGAGCTGCCCCCGGTGCCCACCTCGTTCCGGCAGTGGGCGACGCTGCTGCGGGCCCGTGACTTCGGCGCCGACGAGGCCCGCTGGCGGGAGGTCCGCTCCGCGCCCGACCCGATGATCGGCGACCGCCCTCTCGACCCGCGCCGCGACGTGGTCGCCACGGAGGAGTCGCTCACGGTCGAGATCCCGCCGGAGATCGCCGGCCGGCTGCTCGGCGCGGTCCCCGCCGCGGTGCACGGCGGCGTGAACGACGTGCTGGTCGCGGCGGCGGCGCTCGCGGTGGGCCGGTGGCGGGGCGCGGGCCCGGCCGTGCTGCTGGAGCTGGAGGGGCACGGCCGGGAGGAGGAGGCCGTCGGGGACGTGGACCTCTCCCGCACGTTCGGCTGGTTCACCACCCTGTTCCCCGCGCTGATCGACCCCGGCACGGGCAGCCCCGGCGAGGCGGTGAAGGCGGTCAAGGAGCAGCTCCGCCGGGTGCCTCGCCGGGGGCTTTCCTACGGTGCGCTGCGGTACCTGGGCGACCGGCCGCGCCCCGGCCTGGACGTCGCGCCGCAGGTGCTCGTCCACTACCTCGGCCGGTTCGAGGAGGCCGGGCGCGGCTCGGGGAGCGGTGACTGGGCGCCCGTGGGCGACGGCGAGATCGTGGACGAGCGGCGGGATCCCCGGATGCCGCTGCCCCGGGTCCTGGAGATCAACTCCGTGGCCGTGGACCGGGCCGGCGGGCCGGTGCTGCGGACCAGGTTCAGCTGGCCGGCCGGGGTGCTCGACGCGGGCCGGGTGCGCGGGCTGGCCGAGGCGTGGACGCGGGCCCTGACCGAGATCGCGACCAGCGACACGGTGACCGGGCACACCCCGTCCGACTTCCCGCTCGTACGGCTGGAGCAGGCGGACGTGGCGGCCGTCGAGGCGCGGTCGCCCGGCCTGGTGGACGTGCTGCCGCTGTCGCCGCTGCAGACCGGGCTCTACTTCCACGCCACCCTGGATCCGGGGCGCGACCCGTACGTCGTGCAGCAGATCATCGAGCTCGACGGCCCGCTCGACGGCGACCGGTTACGGCGGGCCGCGGAGCGACTGGTCGACCGGTACCCGAACCTGGGCGCGGCCTTCCGCACCACCGGCGACGGGCAGGTGGTCGCCGTGATCGCGGACCGCCCGGCGGTGCCGTGGCGCACGGAGGACCTGAGCCATCGGGAATCCGGCGTCCGCGAGGTGGCCGAGGCGGAGCGGTCGGCGCCGTTCGACCTGGCCAGGCCGCCGGCCATGCGCTTCGCGCTGCTGCGGCTCGGGCCGCGACGCCACGCGCTCGTGCACACCCTGCACCACATCCTGGCCGACGGCTGGTCGGTGCCCCTCCTGTTGCGCGACCTGCTGGCCCTGTACGAGGACCGGCCCCTGCCCGCGCCCCCGTCGTACCGCGACTTCCTGCGGGCCCTCGCCCAGCGGGACCCCGAGCCGGCGGTCGAGGCGTGGGCCGCCGCCCTGGCCGGGGTGCACGAGCCGACCAAGCTCGCCGAGACGCTAGGCGGCGAGAGCGGGTCCGGCGGCGAGAGCGGGCCCGGCGGCGAGAGCGGGTTCGGGCGCGTGGTCCGGGAACTGCCCGCGGAGCTGGGCGAACGGCTGGGGAGCTGGGCGCGGGAGAACGGCCTCACGGTCGGGTCGGTGCTGGCCGGCGCGTGGGGGATCCTGCTCGGCCGCCTGACCGGCCGGGACGACGTGACGTTCGGCTCGACCGTCTCCGGGCGCGCGTCCGGCGATCTGCCCGGCGTCGAGGAGATGGCCGGGCTGCTGATCAACACGGTGCCGGCGAGGACGCGCTGGCACCCGTCCGACACGCTGGCCGGTGCGCTGCGCCGCTTCGCGTGGGCCCAGCGCGAGGTGATGGAGCACGAGCACGTTCCGCTGGCCGCGCTGCACCGCAGGCTGGGCGTGCCCGACCTGTTCGACACGCTGGTGGTCGTCGAGAACTACCCGGAGCCGGCCGCGCAGGAGGGCGAGCTCCGGATCGCCGGGATCGAGACCGTCGAGGCGCCCCACTATCCGGTGACGCTGCTGGCCAAGCCGGGTGCGCGGCTCGCGCTCACCCTGACCCACGACCGCCGGCTGGTTCCCGGGGACGCGGCTGTCCTGCTCGTCGACCGGTACGAGCGGCTGCTCGCCGCCGTCACCGCCGACGCCGACCGGCCGTGCGGCCAGGTGGACCTGATCTCCGGCGAGCAGCACGCGCGCCTGATGTCCCTCGGCACCGGGGCTCCGGCGGACGGCGACGCCACCGTGACCGGGCTGTTCGACCGCCAGGTCGCCCGCCACCCGGCCCGGCCCGCCGTCACCGGCGCCGACGGGACGCTCACCTACGCCGAGCTGCGCGACCGGGCCGAGCGGGTCCGCGCCACGCTGGCCGCGGCCGGGGTGCGGCGCGGCGACGTCGTCGCGGTGGCCACCGGACGTTCCACGGACCTGGTCGTCGCGCTGCTCGCCGTCATGCGGGCCGGCGCCGCGTACCTGCCCGTCGACCCGGGCTACCCGGCCGCCCGGATCGAGTTCATGCTCGCCGACGCCCGGCCGGTCTGCGTCCTCACCGACGAGGCGAGCGCCAGGACGCTGCCGCCCACCGACCTGCTCTCCTTCACCGTCAGGGCCGCCGCCGCCACGGGGGCGACCGCCGAGAGCGCCCCGATCGGCCCGATGGACGCGGTCTCCGTCATCTACACCTCCGGTTCGACCGGGCGGCCCAAGGCGGTCGTAGGGACCCACGCCGCGCTCGCCAACCGGCTCCGCTGGGCGGCCGAGGCGTGGGACGCGCGGGTGCGGCTGGCCAAGAGCTCGACGAGTTTCATCGACGGGACGACCGAGCTGCTCGGCGGTCTGGTGGCCGGGGCCACCACCGTCATCGCCGGGGACGCCGAGGCGGCCGACGGCGCGGCGCTGGCCGGGCTGGTCGAACGGTCGGGCGCGACCCAGCTGCTGGCGGTGCCCAGCTTGGCCGCCGCGCTCGCCGACACGGCGCCCGCGCGGATGGCCGCGCTGACCCGCTGGATCTGCAGCGGCGAGCCGCTCGGCCAGGAGTGCGTGCGCGCGCTCAGGAACGCCTCGCCGCGCGCCAGGATCGTCAACTCCTACGGCTCCTCCGAGGTGGCGGGGGACGTGCTCCAGGGCGAGGTGGAGCCCGGCGCGCCGGTGACGCTGGGCCGGCCGGTGCCGGGCACCAGGCTCTACCTGCTCGACCCCGCGCTCCGCCCGGTGCCGCCCGGCGCGTCCGGCGAGATCTACGTCGGCGGCGTCCAGCTCGCCCTCGGCTACCTGAACCGGGCCGGGGTGACGGCGGCCAGGTTCGTCGCCGACCCGTTCGGCGGCGGCGCCCGCCTCTACCGCACCGGCGACCTCGGCCGCTGGACGCCCGAGGGGCAGGTCGAGTTCCTCGGCAGGGCCGACGACCAGGTGAAGATCAACGGCTACCGGGTCGAGCCGGGCGAGCTGGAGGCCACGCTGACCCGCCGCGCGGGCGTGGCCGACGCCGCGGTGGCCGTGCGCGGACGGGCCCTGCATGCCTACGTGGTGCCCGCGGCGGGGGAGACGCTCGACCCCCAGGCGCTGCGCTCGCTGCTCCGCGCCGAGCTGCCCGCCTACCTGCTGCCCGCCACGGTGACGGTGCTGGACCGGCTGCCCACGCTGCCCAACGGCAAGCGGGACCGCCGCGCGCTGCCCGACCCGGACACCACGACCGGGAGCGGCCGGCCGCGCACCGCCAGGGAGGCGGCGATCTGTGCCCGCGCCGCTGCCCTGCTCGGCCTCGACGCCTTCGGAATCCACGACGACTTCTTCACCGCCGGCGGCGACAGCATCCTGGCCATCCGCCTGGTCAGCCTGCTCGCCAAGGACGGCGTCGGGCTGACCACCGGCGACGTGTTCCGCCTGCGCACCCCCGCGGCCCTCGCCGGGTCCGCGCCCTCCGCCGGGCCGGAGACGGCCGCGCCGCCGGAGGACGAGGCGGCCGAGGTGTGGCCGCTGTCCCCGCTCCAGCAGGGCGTCTACTACCAGGCGACGTTCGCCGACAGCAGCGCCACCTACATCGCGCAGAACGTCTTCGACCTCGACCGCCGCGTCGACGTCCCGGCCATGACGGCGGCCTTCGCGGCCCTGCTGCGCCGCCACCCCACCCTGCGCGCCGGCTTCGCCCCCGACGGCGCCACCCAGCGCGTCGCCGCCACGGCCCCGGCCGAGGTGAAGGTGATCGACCTGACCGGCCCCACTGCCCCGGCCACCGCCCCGGAGGAGGTCGATCTGGATGCCGCGCTCGACGAGGTGACGCGTGCCGACCGGGAGGAGCCGTTCGATCTCGGGCGGCCGCCGCTCGTCAGGATCACTGTCGTACGCCTGCCGGGCGGGCGCGACCGGCTCCTGCTCACCTCGCACTTCCTGCTGTGGGACGGCTGGTCGCGCGAGCTGGTGCTGCGCGAGCTGTTCACGCTGTACGGGTCGCGCGGCGCGCGCGGCGCCCTGCCGCCGGCCGAGAGCACCTTCGCCGACTACCTCGCCTGGATCGGCGGCCGCGACCGCGACGCCTCCGCCGCCGCCTGGCGCGCGGCGCTCGCGGGCGTCCGGGAGCCGACCATCCTCGCGCCCGAGGCCATCGGCCGCGAGCCGATGGTGTCGGAGCGGATCGTCGCCGCGCTCCCCGCCGAGCTCACCACCCGCCTCACCGAGCAGGCCGGTCGCGGCGGCGTCACGCTCAACGCGCTGCTGACCGTCGCACTCGGCATCGTGCTCGGCTACGAGTCCGGCCGCCAGGACGTGGTGTTCGGCACCACCGTCGCCGGCCGCCCGGCCGGGCTGCCCGGCATCGAGAACGTGATCGGCCTCTTCCTCAACACCGTCCCGGCCCGGGTGGCGGCCACGCCCCGCGCCACCGTGATCGAGCTGGCTCGCCACGCCCAGGACGACCGCCTCCGGCTGGCGCCGCACGAGCATCTCGGACTCGGCGACATCCATCGCGCCTGCGGCCAGGAGCAGCTGTTCGACACCCTGTACGTGCTGCAGAACTTCCTCTCCGACAGCACGTTCACCGACCTGGAGCGCGAGCACGGCATCGTCGGCGTGGACTACACCGACACCACCCACTATCCGTACACCTGGGTCCTCACCCCCGGCGCCAACCTGCGGGTCAAGCTGGAGTACCGGCCCGACGTGGTGCGCGCCGAGGACGCCGGACGGCTGGTGCGCCGCTTCACCCGGCTGCTGGAGAGGCTGGCGGGCGGCCTGTCGGTCCCGGTCGGCGCGCTCGACCTGATGCTGGACGAGGAGCGCGCCGACCTGGCCGGGCAGTGGGCGGCGGCCGAGCACCCGATCACCCCGGCCACGGTCGCCGGCCTGCTGGCCGAACGGGCCCGCGCCTGCCCGGACCAGGTCGCGCTGGTCTTCGGCCCGCGCTCGCTGACGTACGCGGAGCTGGACGGCCGGATCGACCGGTGCGCCAGGATGCTGCGGGCGCACGGCGCGGCCCCCGGCGAGATCGTCGCGCTCGGCCTGCCCCGCGGCGTCGAGATGGTCGTCTCGCTCTTCGCCGTGCTCCGCACCGGCGCCGCCTACCTGCCGCTGGAGCTGGACCATCCCGTCGAACGGCTGGCCGTCATGCTCGACGACGCGCGGCCCGCGCTGCTGGTCTGCGCCGACCCCGGCGGCGACCTGGCCGGGCACCAGCGGCGGCTGGGCGGGCGGTGCGTGCTCCCGGAGTACGACGACTTCCCGGCGGAGCCGCTCGCCGTGGACGTGCCGGGCGACCTGCCCGCCTACGTCATCTACACCTCCGGATCCACCGGCCGGCCCAAGGGCGTCGTCACCCCGTACCGTGGTCTGACCAACATGCAGCTCAACCACCGGGCCGAGATCTTCGGCCCGGCCACCCGCCGCGCCGGGCGGGACCGGCTGCGCGTCGCGCACACCGTGTCGTTCTCGTTCGACATGTCGTGGGAGGAACTGCTCTGGCTGGTCGAGGGCCACGAGGTGCACATCTGCGACGAGGAGCTGCGCCGGGACGCCACCGCCCTCGTCGCCTACTGCCGCGACAACCGGATCGACGTGGTCAACGTCACCCCGACCTACGCCCACCTGCTGTTCGAGGAGGGCCTGCTGGACGGCGGGCATGCGCCGTGCCTGGTGCTGCTGGGCGGCGAGGCCGTCGGCGACGCCGTCTGGGAGCGGCTGAGCCGGCCGGACGGGCCCGAGGGCTACAACCTGTACGGGCCCACCGAGTACACGATCAACACGCTCGGCGCGGGCACCCGTGACAGCGCCACCCCCACGGTGGGCCGGCCCATCTGGAACACGCGCGCGTACGTGCTGGACGGTTGGCTCCGGCCGGTGCCCGCGGGCGTGGCCGGCGAGCTGTACGTCACGGGCGCCGGGCTCGCCCACGGCTACCTGCACGCGCCCGGTCTGACCGCCGGGCGCTTCGTGGCCGACCCCTTCCTGCCCGGCGGGCGCATGTACCGCACCGGCGACCTCGTCCGGCGGCGCGAGGACGGCAACCTCGACTTCCTCGGCCGGGTCGACGATCAGGTGAAGATCCGCGGCTACCGGGTCGAGCTCGGCGAGGTCGAGTCGGCGCTCACCGCCCTCCCGCAGGTGCGCAGGGCCGCCGTGGTCGCCCGGCCCGACCCGCGCGCGCCCGGCCTGAAGAAGCTGGTCGCCTACGTCGTGCCGGCCACCCCGGACGCCGACGCCGCCGGGCTGCGGGCGGCGCTGGCCGAACGGCTGCCCGACTACATGGTGCCCGCCCTGTACGGCATCACCGGCGAGCTGCCGCTCACCGTCAACGGCAAGCTCGACGTCGCCGCGCTCCCCGAGCCGGTCGCGCCGGGCGGCGGCGCGGGGCGGCGGCCGGGCGGCGCCGCGGAGCGGACCCTGTGCGCGATCTACGCCGAGGTGCTCGGCCTGCCCGAGGTCGGCGTCGACGACGACTTCTTCGCCATCGGCGGCGACAGCATCTCCTCGATCGCCGTGGCCGGCCGGGCCCGCGCGGCCGGGCTGAGCCTCACCCCGCGCGACGTCTTCCGCCGCCGCACCGTGCGCGCGCTCGCCGCCGCCGTGCCGCAGGCGGCGCCCGAGGTGACGCACGACTCCGGCGTGGGGCCGATCCCGCTCACGCCGATGCTCGCCGAGACGATGCTGGCCCGCACGCCGCTGGAGCGCTTCTACCAGTCCATGGTCCTGCCCGCCCCGGCCGGGCTCGACCTGCGGCAGGCCGAACGGGCGGTGCGCGCCCTCCGCCGCCACCACGACCTGCTGCGGGCCCGGCTCGACCGGCACGGCGACCAGTGGACGCTCACGGTGCCCCCGCCCGACGAGCCCGTCCCCGCCCCGCTCTGCACGCGAGAGGACGCCGACCGGCTGACCGCCGAGCCCGGGATCGTCCAGGAGACGGCCGGGCGGCTCGACCCGGAGCGCGGGATCATGGTGCGGGCGGTCTGGTTCGACGGCGGCCCGCGCCCCGGCCACCTGCTGCTGGTCATCCACCACCTGGTCGTCGACGGCGTCTCCTGGCGGGTCGTCGCCGACGACCTCGCCCGCGCCTGGACGGACCTCCTGGCGGGCCGCGAGCCCGCGCTGGACCCGGTCCCGACCTCCTTCCGCGCCTGGGCGTCGAGGATCCAGGAGGCGCGGGAGAGCTTCCGCGGCGAGGCCGGGCACTGGCGCGACGTGCTCGCCACCGACGACCCGCCGCTGGGCGGCCGCCCGCTGGACCCGGCCGTCGACACGGCCGCCACCGTCCGGTCGCTGACGGTCACGCTGCCGCCGGACCCGAGCGCGGGGCTGCTGTCCGCCGTTCCCGCCGCGATGCACGGCGGCGTCGACGACGTGCTGCTGACGGGCTTCGCCGTCGCACTCGCCCGGTGGCGGAGCGAGCGCGGGCGCGGGAGCGGCTCCGCCGTCCTCCTCAGCCTGGAGGGCCACGGCCGCGCCGGGGAGCTCGCCGGCGGCGCCGACCTGTCACGCACCGTGGGCTGGTTCACCGCCATCCATCCCGTACGGCTGGACCCCGGGCCGCTGAGCTGGGCCGAGGTGATGGCGGCCGGGCCCGCCCTGGCCGCGGCCGCCCGAGCGGTCAAGGAGCAGCTGCGCGCGGTGCCGCGTGACGGGCTCGGGCACGGGATCCTGCGCCACCTCGACGGCCTCCGACTGCCCGAACCGCCCCAGATCCTCTTCAACTACCTGGGCCGGTTCGCCGCGGGCGGGAGCACCCTGCGTGAGGGCGTGCACCCGGACAACCCCGCGATGGGCCTGGAGATCAACGCCCTGGCGGAGGACGGGCCGGACGGGACCGTGTTCTCCGCCACGCTCTCCTGGCCGTCGGGCGTCCTGCGCGCCGAGGAGGTCGCCGAGCTGGCCGAGCTGTGGACCGACGCGCTGACGGCGCTGACCCGCTGCGCCGACCTGGCCGGCCACACCCCGTCCGACTTCCCGCTGGTCACGCTGACCCAGCGGGACGTGGACCGGTTCGCCGGCGCGCGCGACGTGCTGCCGCTGCTGCCGCTCCAGCAGGGCATGTACTTCCACGCGTCCTTCGGCGCGGGCCACGCCGACACCTACGTGGTGCAGCAGGTGGCCGAGCTGTCCGGCCCGGTCGACCGGGCCGCGCTGCGCCGCGCGGTGACCGCGGCCGTGCACCGCCACGACGCCCTGCGCGCGAGCTTCCGCGAGCTGACCGACGGCCGGGTCGTGCAGGTGATCGCCGAGACCGTCGAGGTGCCCTGGCGCGAGGCCGACCTGACCGGCCTGGCCCCCGGCGAGGCCCGCGCCCGGCTGGCCGAGCTGACCGCCGCCGAGCTGGCAGAACCGTTCGACCTGGCCGTCGCGCCGCTGGTGCGCTACGCGCTCGTCTCGCTCGGCGACACCGATCACCGGCTGGTGGAGACCATGCACCACATCGTGGCCGACGGCTGGTCCTACCCGCTGGTCTTCGCCGACGTCATCACGGCGTACGAGCTGGGGAGTGCCCTCCCGGCCCCGGCGGTGACGTTCCGCGACCACGTCGAGGCGGTGGCCGGGCTCGACCGGGCGGCGGCACTCGACGTGTGGGCCGAGGCGCTGGCCGGAGTCTCCGCGACCCGCCTGTACGGGGCCGGGCACGTGGTGTCGGAGCACGCGGGCGTCCACCGGACGCTGCCCATCGACGCGATCACGGCGGCGGCCCGGGAGCGCGGCGTGACGCTGAGCACGTTCGTGCACGCCGCGTGGGGCCTGACCCTGGGCAGGCTGCTCGGGAGGGAGGACGTGGTCTTCGGCTCCACGGTCTCCGGGCGCGGCGGCACCCTGCCCGGCGTCGAGACGATCGTCGGCCTGCTGATCAACACCATCCCGGTGCCGATGTCCTGGCGAGCCGGCGACACGCTGGGCGACGTCCTCGACCGGCTGCACGCGCGGCAGGGCGACCTGCTCGACGTCCAGCACGTCGGCCTCGCCGAGCTGGCCCGCCGCACC
This sequence comes from Nonomuraea sp. NPDC048826, assembly GCF_043198225.1. Classification (NCBI taxonomy): domain Bacteria; kingdom Bacillati; phylum Actinomycetota; class Actinomycetes; order Streptosporangiales; family Streptosporangiaceae; genus Nonomuraea; species Nonomuraea sp. NPDC048826. The sequence goes on from NZ_JBICUQ010000003.1 coordinate 722,815, forward strand.
GGGGCCCGCGAGCTGTTCGACACCATGGTCGTGGTCGAGAACTTCCCCGCCGTGCCCGCCGGCGAGCGCTCCGGGCTCACCTTCCGCGGCTTCACCGGCACCGACGCGCCGCACTACCCGGTCTCGCTGGTGGCCTTCCCCGGTGAGCGGCTCACCTTGGAGATCAAGTACGACGTCGCGCTGGTCGGCGCGGAGCGGGCCGGACGGCTCCTCGACCAGGTCGTCGAGATCCTCGGCCGGCTGGTCGACGAGCCGGGCGCGCTCGTCTCCCCGCCCACCGCTGCCCCTGGCCCGGCCGAGGTGACGACGCTGGCCGACGCCTACGCCGCCGCCGGGCCCGACCCCGGCGCCATCGCCGTGACCTGGGGCGCCGCCTCGCTCACCCACGCCGAGCTGGACGCCGCCGCCACCCGGCTGGCCAGGACGCTGGCGGCCAGGGGGGTGGGGCCGGAGTCGAAGGTGGCCGTGGCGCTGCCGCGCTCCGCCGACCTCGTCGTCGCGCTGCTCGCGGTCGTCAAGGCGCGAGGCTGTTACGTGCCGCTCGACATCGACGCGCCCGCCGCCCGGCTGCGGTACATCCTCGACGACGCCGCCCCGGTCTGCCTGCTGACCGAGCCCGCGACCCTGGCCCGGCTGCCCGAGCCCGCCGTGCCGGTCGTGCTGGTGGACGACCCGGCCCCGGACGGCACCGAGGTGGACGCGCCGCCGCCCGTGACGGCGGACAGCGCCGCGTACGTCATCTACACCTCGGGCTCGACCGGGCGGCCCAAGGGCGTCACCGTGACGCACCGCAACGTGCTGGCGCTGTTCGCCGCGGCCGATGAGGTCTTCGACGTCGACGCCTCGGACGTGTGGACGATGTTCCACTCGGTCGCGTTCGACTTCTCGGTCTGGGAGCTGTGGGGCGCGCTGCTGCACGGCGGACGGCTGGTGATCGTCGACCAGGAGGTGGCCCGCGATCCGCGGCGCTTCCTCGACCTGCTGGAACGCGAGCGGGTGACCGTGCTCAACCAGACGCCGTCGGCGTTCTACCCGCTGGTGGAGGGGGCCGGGGGCGGGCTCGCGCTGCGGTACGTCGTCTTCGGCGGCGAGGCGCTCGACCCCGCCCGGCTGGCCCCCTGGCGGCGCCGCCACCCGGCCGTCCGCCTGGTCAACATGTACGGGATTACTGAGACCTGCGTGCACGTCACCTTCCGCGCCCTGACGCCGGACGACCTCGCCGGGGACTCCGTGATCGGCGGGCCGCTGCCCGGGCTCGGCGTGCACCTGCTCGACGGTTCCCTGCGGCCGGTCCCGCCGGGGGTCGCGGGCGAGGTGTACGTCTCGGGTGACCAGCTCGCCCGCGGGTACCTGGGCCGTCCGGCGCTGACGGCGGCCCGGTTCGTGGCCGACCCGTTCACGCCGGGCGGGCGGCTGTACCGCAGCGGCGACCTCGCCCGCCGTACCTTCGGCGGCGACCTGGTCTACCTGGGCCGGGCCGACCGGCAGGTCAAGGTGCGCGGCCACCGGATCGAACCGGGCGAGATCGAGTCCGCCCTGCTGACGCTCGCCGGGGTCGCCGACGCCGCCGCCGGCGTGCGCCTGGACGACCGGGGCCGGAGCCGCCTGGTCGCGTACGTGGCCGTCCGGCCGGGCGCCCGGGTGGACGCGGACGCCGCCAGGGAACACCTGGACCGCCTGCTGCCCTCGTACGCCGTGCCCGCGTTCTTCGTCTTCCTCGACGCGCTGCCCCTCACGATCAACGGCAAGCTCGACCGCGACGCCCTGGCGGCCGTCCCGCTGCCCGCCGGTCCGGTCGAGCCGGTCGCGGCGGAGGGTCCGGTGGACGTGCTGCGCGCGCTCTTCGCCGAGGTGCTCCGGCTCGGCTCCGTCGGGCCGGACGACGACTTCTTCCGGCTCGGCGGCGACAGCATCATCGCCATCCAGCTCGTGAACCTCGCCCGGCGCCGCGCGCTGCCGCTGTCGCCGCAGGACGTGTTCGTGCACCGGACCCCGGCCGCGCTGGCTTCCGCGCACCGGCCCGATCACGGTGACGAGCAGGCCGAACCCGGGGACGGCGTCGGCGAGGTGATGCTGACGCCCATCGTGCACCGGCTGGCCGAGCTGGGCGGCGGGATCTCACGGCTGAACCAGGCCGAACTGCTCCGCACCCCGCCGGGGATGACGCGCGACCAGGCCGCCGGGCTCGTCCGGGCGCTGGCCGACCGGCACGACGCGCTCCGGCTGCGGCTGAGCAGGCCCGCGCCGCTGCTGTGGTCGCTGGAGGCGCGGGCGGCCGCCGACACGCCGGATCCCGAGGTCCGCGCCGTCGACGCCACGGGCCTCGAAGAGGACGGGCTCGACGCCCTGATTGCGGCCGAGTCCGACGCCGCCGCCGACCGGCTGGACCCCGACGCCGGACGGATGCTCCAGACCGTGTGGTTCGACCGCGGGCCGCACCGGCAGGGCAGGCTGCTGATCGTCGCCCATCACCTGGCGGTCGACGGCGTGTCCTGGCGGATCCTGGTCGAGGACCTGCGGAGGGCGTGGGACGCCGTCGCGGCGGGGGAGCGGCCCGTGCTCGACCCCGTCGGCACCTCCCTGCGCGCCCACGCGCGGTCGCTGGCCGAGAACGCCGCCCAGGCGGCCAGGCTGGCCGAGTTCGAGCACTGGGCGGCCACCCTGCGACCGGGCGGCGAGCTCGACCCGTCCGCCCCGGCGGTCGGGCTCACCGTGGGCGCGACCAGGGACCACGTGCTCCGCCTGCCGGTCGAGGTGACCTCGGCGCTGCTCACCACCGTCCCGGGCAGGCTGGACGGCGACGTCACCGAGGTGCTCGTCGCCGCGCTGCGCGACGGGGTCACCCGCTGGCGGGCCGCGAGCGGCGGGGACGCCGGGGCGCCGCTGGTGATCGACCTGGAACGGCACGGCCGTCCGGACGACGCCGGCCTCTCCCGTACGGTCGGCTGGTTCACCGCCATCGCGCCCGTACGGCTCCCGGGCGGTCCGGCGGCCTTCGACGAGGTACGGCGGGCGATGCGGGCGGCGCCCGACGGCGGGATCGGGTTCGGGCTGCTGCGGTACTGCAACCCCAGGACCGCCGCCCCGCTCGCCCGGCTCGGCACGCCCCAGCTGCTCTTCAACTACCTCGGCAGGTTCCCGGTCGGCGGGACCGGTGACTGGGACACCGCGCCGGAGACCGCGGCGCTGCGCGTGGCCCCCGATCCCGACCTGGGCACCCCGTACCTGCTGGAGATCAACGCCGCCTGCCACGACACGCCGGACGGGCCGGAGCTGCACGCCGTGCTCACGTACGCGGACGGCGGGCTGGGCGCGGACGACGTGCGCGCGCTCGCCGACGCCTGGGCCGCCGCGCTCCACGACCTGGCCAGGGAGCCGGCGGAGGGGGCGTGGGCGTTGTCGCCGCTGCAGGAAGGGCTGTTCTTCCAGGCGCGGCTGGCGGGCGACGCCGACGTGTACGTCGCGCAGAACGCCTTCGACTTCGCCGGGCGGCTCGACCTGCCGCGCCTGCGCCGGGCCTACGCGGCGCTCCTGGACCGGCAACCGGCCCTGCGCCTCGGCTTCGTCGCCGAAGGCGGGCACCGGCCGGTCGCCGTGGTCGGCAGCGGCCTGGACGCCGCCGTCGAGGTGATCGACCTCACGGCGGACGACGGCCGGCTGCCGGAGGTGATGGCGGAGGACCGGCGGCGGCCCTTCGACCTCGCCGCGCCGCCGCTCTGCCGGTTGACCGTGGTCCGCCTGCCCGGCGCGGACCGCTTGCTGCTCACGTACCACCTGATCCTGTTCGACGGGTGGTCGCGCGAGCTGGTGCTGCGCGAGCTGTTCGCGCTGTACGAGTCCGGCGGCGAGCGGGGCGTGCTGCCGGAAGGCGGCACGGCGTTCACCGGCCATCTCGCCTGGCTGGCCCGGCAGGACACGGCCGCGTCGGCGCGGGCCTGGGCGGCGGCGCTCTCCGGCGTGGAGCCCACCGTCCTGTTCCCCGCCGCGGCGGGGACCGCGCCGGTGGCCGCGACCAGCCTGTCGTTCCGGCTCTCCGAGGAGGAGACCCGGCGCGTCACCGGCCGGGCCCGCCGGTCAGGGGTGACGCTGAACGCGCTGCTCACCACCGCGCTCGGCCTGGTGCTGGCGCACGCCTCCGGCCGCCGCGACACCGTCTTCGGCACGACCGTCGCGGGGCGGCCGGCCGGGCTGGAAGGCGTGGAGTCGGCGATCGGCGTGTTCCTCAACACCGTGCCGGCCGCCGTCCGGCTCGCCCCGGACGAGAGCGTGCTGGACGTCATGCGGCGGGTCCAGGCCGAGCGCGTCGCGCTGATGCCGCACGAGTATCTGGGGCTCGGCGACATCCAGCGCGCGGCCGGCCGCGACCCGCTGTTCGACAGCCTGTACGTGCTGCAGAACTTCCTCGGCGACGACACCTTCACCGACCTGGAGGAGGCGCACGGCATCGTCGGCGTGTCCAGCGTGGACGCCACCCACTACCCGCTGACCTGGGTGGCCACGCCGGGCGCCCGGCTCACCGTACGGCTGGAGTACCGGGCCGACGTGGTCGCGCGGGAGCAGGCGGAGGCGCTGCTGGCCCGGCTGGGACGCGTCCTCCTGCACCTCGCGGACCACCCCGGCGCGGCCGTGGCCGGTGTGCCGCTGCTGCTCCCGGGGGAGAGCGGCGCGATGTCCGGGCCCGCGCGCCCCATCGGCGACGACACGATCGCCGACCTCCTGGCCGAGCAGACCAGGCGCACCCCGGACCGCACCGCGCTCACCTGCGGCCCGGTCACGCTGACCTACGCCGGGCTCGACGCCCGGGTGAACCAGATCGCCCGCGCGCTGCTGGCCGGGGGAGCGGGGCCGGAGAGGATCGTCGCGCTCGCCGTGCCGCGCACCGCCGACATGGTCGCCGCCCTGTTCGCCGTGCTCCGCACCGGGGCCGCCTACCTCCCGCTGGAACTCGACCACCCCGACGACCGGCTGCTGGCCACGCTGGCCGACGCGGACCCCGTGCTGCTGGTGACCACCCGGGAGGTGGAGCCCAGGCTCGCCGCCCATCCGGTGCCCCGGCTCCGCCTGGAGGACGTGTCGGGGCCCGGCGGGCCGATCGCCGTCACCCGCGGGCCGAACCATCTCGACCATCCCGCGTACGTCATCTACACCTCCGGCTCCACCGGCCGGCCCAAGGGCGTCGTCACCCCGTACCGGGGGCTGACCAACATGCTGCTCAACCACCGCGAGGCGATCTTCACGCCGGTCGCCGGCGGCCGGGTGCTCACCATCGCGCACACCGTCTCGTTCTCCTTCGACATGTCGTGGGAAGAGCTGCTCTGGCTGGTCGAGGGCCACCACGTGCACATCTGCGACGAGGAGCTGCGCCGGGACGCCACCGCGCTCGTCGCCTACTGCCACCGGCACCGCGTGGACGTGGTGAACGTGACCCCCACCTACGCCAGGCACCTGCTCGACCAGGGACTACTCGACGGCCCGCACCGGCCGCCGCTGGTGCTGCTCGGCGGCGAGGCCGTGCCGCAGTCGCTCTGGTCGGAGCTGCGCGAGGCCGAGGGCGTGCTGGGCTACAACCTGTACGGGCCGACCGAGTACACGATCAACACCCTCGGCGCGGGCACCGGCGAGAGCGCCACCACCACGGTGGGACGGCCGATCCTGAACACCGCCTGTTACGTCCTGGACGCCTTCCTGCGCCCGGCCCCGATGGGCGAGCTGTATGTCGCCGGGGCGGGCCTGGCCCGGGGCTACCTCGGCCGGGCCGCGCTCACCGCCGGACGGTTCGTCGCCGACCCGTTCGTCCCCGGCGGGCGCATGTACCGCACCGGCGACCTCGTCCGCGTCCGCGGCGACGGCCACCTCGACTTCCTCGGCCGCACCGACGACCAGGTCAAGATCCGCGGGTATCGCGTGGAGCTGGGCGAGGTCGAAGCCGCCGTCACCGCCCGGCCCGGCGTCCGCCAGAGCGCGATCCTCGCCCTCCCTGACCCCGCCGGAACCAAACGCCTGGTCGCCTACCTCGTCCCCGGCACCTCGGCGCACGCCGACGCCCTGGTCGCGCAGGTCCACCAGGGACTCAAGCAGGTGTTGCCCGCGTACATGGTGCCGTCGGCGTACGCGGTCGTGGACGCGCTGCCGCTGACCGTCAACGGCAAGCTGGACGCCGCCGCGCTGCCCCCGCCCAGCGCCCCGGCGTCGAGCTCCAGGCCGCCCGCGGACGAGCGGGAACGGCTGCTGTGCGCGCTGTTCGCCCAGGCGCTCGACGACGACGGCGTCGGCCCCGACGACGACTTCTTCGACCGGGGCGGCCACTCGCTGCTCGCGATCCGGCTGCTCGGCCTCGTGCGCGCCGCCACGGACGCCGACCTGTCGCTGCGCGACCTGTTCGACGCGCGCACGCCTGCCCGGCTGGCCGCCCGCCTCGCGGGGACGAGCACGGGCGGTCGGCCGCCGCTCACCCGGCTGCCCCGTCCGGACCGGGTGCCGCTCTCACCCGCGCAGGAACGGCTCTGGCTGCTCCAGCGGCTCGACCCCGGCTCGACCGCCTACACCTACCCGCTCGTGGTCCGCCTGCGCGGCGCCGTGCACGCCGGCGCCCTGCGCGCGGCGCTCGCCGACGTGGCGTCCCGGCACGAGGTGCTGCGCACGGTGATCGACGACGGCCCCGCGCAGCGGGTGCTCGACGACCCCCGGATCGACCTGGCCGTCGTACGGTGCCCGGACGCGGACCCGGTGCTGGCCGAGGCGCTCGCCCGGCCCTTCGACCTGGCCGGCGGTCCCCCGCTGCGGGCCGTCCTCGTCGAGGAGCAGGACACCGGGGACACCGTGCTGGCCCTGGTGCTGCACCACATCGCGATGGACGAGTGGTCCGACGGCCCGCTGCTGCGCGACCTCGGCACCGCCTACGCCGCCCGGCTGGCCGGACGGCGGCCCGCGTGGGAGCCGCTGCCGGTGCAGTACGCCGACTACGCGCTCTGGCTGTCGCGCGACGACCGGCACGACGACGACCGCGCCTACTGGCGGGAGCAGCTGCGCGACCTGCCCGCCGAGATCGACCTCCCCGCCGACGGGGCGCGGGGGCAGCGGACGGGACGCCCGGCCGGCCAGGTCACCGCCACGCTCCCGGCGGAGCTGGCCGGTGCGCTGCGGGAGCTGGGCCGGGCCGAGTCGGCGAGCATGTTCATGGTGCTGCACGCGGCGCTCGCCGCCCTGCTGTCCCGGCTCGGGGCCGGCGCCGACCTGCCGATCGGCACCCCCGCCTCCGGCCGGGGCGACCCCGCCCTGCACGACCTCGTCGGGTTCTTCGTCAACACCGTGGTGCTGCGTACCGACCTGTCCGGCTCGCCCACCTTCGCCGAGTTGCTGCGCCGGGTGCGTGAGACGGACCTGGCCGCGTTCGAGCACGCGGGCCTGCCCTTCCAGCAGGTGGTCGAGGCGGTCAACCCGGCGCGTGCGCACGGTCGCAACCCGCTGTTCCAGGTGATGCTCGGCTATCTGCACCGGCCCGGAGGCCGCGGCACCGTGCTCGGCCTGCCGGTGGGGGAGGCGCCCGCGGTCGCCGCCGATCCGAAGGTGGACCTGAACGTCACCTTCGTGGACGGTGACCCGTTCGAGGTGATCCTGGAGTACGACGCGGACCGGTTCGGCGCCGAGACGGCGCGGCGGCTGGTGGACCGCCTGCTGGTGCTGCTCGGCGAGGTCGCGGCCCGTCCGGACCAGCCGGTCGAGGCGGTGGACGTGCTCTCGGAGCGTGACCGGGCCGACCTGGCGTCCTGGCAGGACGGCGGGCCCGCGCCGGGCGGTGAGACGTCGTGGCACGCCCGCTTCTCGGCGCACGCCCGGCGGACGCCGGACGCGGACGCCTGTGTGTCCGACGGCCGGACGATGAGCTACGCCGAGCTCGACGCCGCCTCCGACGCCTTCGCCGCCCGGCTCGCCGGGCTCGGGCCCGAGGACCTGGTCGGGATCGCCCTGCCGCGCTCGGCCGAGCTGCTGGTCGCGGTGCTCGCCGTGGCCAAGGCGGGCGCCGCCTACCTGCCCCTGGACCCCGCGTTCCCGGCCGACCGGCTGCGGTTCATGGTGGCGGACGCCCGCCCGGCCGCGATCGTCGTGGACGACCGCACCCGCGACCTCTTCCCCGCCACCCTCACCATCGACGGCCCCGCCACGACTCCCGCCTCCGCCCCGCTCGACGTGGAGGCGTGGGATCCGCGCACGGTCGCGTACGTGATCTACACCTCCGGCTCCACCGGGAGGCCGAAGGGCGTGGTGGTGACGCGGGGCGACCTGGAGTGCTTCCTCGGCGCGCTGCCCGTGACCGGGCCGGGGGACCGGCTGCTGGCGGTGACCACGCTGTCGTTCGACATCTCGGTCCTCGAACTGATGGGCCCGTTGCGTACCGGAGGATGCGTCGTCATCGCCTCCGACGAGCAGGTCCGCGACCCGGGCCTGCTCGCCGCGCTGATGCGGGAGCAGCGGATCACGGTCATGCAGGCCACCCCGTCGCTCTGGTCGGCGCTGCCCCGGGACGCCGGCCTCGGCGGGGTGCGCGTGCTGGCGGGCGGCGAGGCGCTCCCCGCCGAGCTGGCCGGGAGCCTGAGCGGGCGGGCCGCGAGCGTGACCAACCTGTACGGCCCCACCGAGGTCACCGTGTGGGCCACCGCCGCGACGGTGCGCGGCGGCGCCCGCCCGGCCATCGGCAGGCCGTTGCCCGGGACGACCGCGTACGTGCTCGACCGGGCGCTGCGGCCCGTGCCGCCCGGCGTCGCCGGTGAGCTGTATCTCGGCGGCGCCCAGGTCGCCCGCGGCTATCTGCGCCGCCCCGGACTCACCGCGGCGAGGTTCGTCGCCGACCCGTTCACCGGCGGGCGCATGTACCGCACCGGCGACCGCGCCCGCTGGGGCGACGGCGGCGAGCTGGAGTTCCTGGGCCGCGCCGACCACCAGGTCAAGGTGCGCGGCTTCCGGGTGGAGCCGGGCGAGATCGAGGCGGTCGCGGCAACCTGTCCCGGGGTGTCCCAGGTGGTGGTGGCCGCCCGCGGGGAACGGCTGGTCGCCTACGTCACCGCCCCCGCGCCGGGGCTGCGCGACCATCTCGCCGAGCGGCTGCCGTCGTGGATGGTGCCCGCCTCCGTGGTCGTCCTCGACGAGCTGCCGCTCACCCCCAACGGCAAGGTGGACCGGGCCGCCCTGCCCGGCGTGGACTTCGGCCGGATGGCCGGCGCCGCCGCGCCGCGCACCCGCGCCGAGGCGGCCGTCTGCGCGGTCATGGCCGGGGTGCTGGGCGTCGAGCGGGTCGGCGTGAACGACGACTTCTTCGCCCTCGGCGGCCACTCGCTCCTGCTCGTCCGGCTGGCCGCGGCGCTCCGTGCCGAGCTGGGCGTCGAGCTCCCGGTCGCGGACCTGTTCGCCGCGCCCACCGCCGCCGCCCTGGCCGGACGGATCACGGGCGGCTCCACCGGGGGCGCCGCGATGGCCGAGCTGCTGGTGCTGCGGCGGGGCGGTGCACGGCCGCCGCTGTTCTGCTTCCCGCCCGCCGGCGGGCTGAGCTGGCAGTTCGCCGCGCTCAAGCGCCACCTGCCGGAGGACGTGCCGCTGTACGGGCTGCAGGCGCCCCGGCTGAGCCGCGGCACCGGGCTGCCGGAAACCATGGACGAGCTGGCCGAGGAGTACGCGCGCCTGATCGCCCGTACCGCCCCGGAGGGTCCGGTCGCCCTGCTCGGCTGGTCGTTCGGCGGCGCGGTGGCCCACAAGACGGCGGTGCTGCTGGCGGCCGAGGGCCGCGAGATCGGCCTGCTGGGCATGCTCGACACGCCGCTGGAGGCGCCCGCCGGCACGGGCGACGTGGCCGGGCTGCTGGCCGAGATGGGCTACCGGGTGCCGGACGGCCACCTGTCCGTCGCGGACGCCGTCGCGTTCCTGCGCGGGCTCGACGACGCCGTCGCGGTCCTGGAGGACGCCCAGATCGAGCGCGTCGTCCAGAACTACCTGGACAGCGACCGCATGATGGCGGAGGCGGCGTACGCGGTGTTCCCGGGCGACGTGCTGTTCGTGGACGCCACCGTGCCGGAGCCGGGGTTCACCGGCGTGGCCTCGGACCGGTGGCGTCCGCACGTCGCGGGCGAGCTGCGCGCGGTCGCCGTGGAGTGCCGGCACTCCGAGCTGCTGGACGCCCGCGCGCTGGAGATCGTCGGCCCGCTGCTGGCCCGGCTCATGTGATGGCGGACAGATCCTTGACCGGGGTGGCCGGGTCCAGGTCGGCCGCGTTCGCCAGCTCGGGCACGAGCACGTCGAGCGCGTACAGCAGCGCCTGCGGCCCGCTGTAGGAGAGCGCGCCGCCGAGCGGGGTGGAGAAGTCGGTGTAGATCGTCCGGTCGTCCTCGACGACCTTCAGCCGGGAGAAGACCGGCGAGGCCAGCATCTTCTCCTTGGTCGAGCCGTTGACGAACAGCACGTCGCGGTCGATCAGGTCGAGCCGCTCCTCGCTGATCTCGTTGGCCTCCTTCTGGGCGGCGAAGCCGAGCGCGTCGAAGAGGGCGCGGCGCGGATCGCGGGCCGGGATCAGCCAGTGCTGCCCGTTCTCCGGCCCGAAGTCGACCACGAGGACCTTGCCGGCGAACTCCGGGTGCGCCTGCTTCGCCTCGGCGATCTTCGCGTTGACCTGGTCCACCAGCGCCTGCGCCGCCGCGGCCTTGCCCAGCGCCTTGCCGGTGGTGATCGTCTGGACGTCCCACGGGGTCTGCTCGTCGGCGTAGGCGCCCGACTGGATCACGGTCGGGGCGATCTGCGAGAGCTTCTCGTACGTCTCCTTGTTGATCGTCTCGTAGATGGCGAGGATCACGTCGGGGCGCTGCTTGATGATGGCCTCGAAGTTGAGCTCCGCCGAGAACGTGGGCAGCTCCTTGCCGCCGAGCGCCGACTTGACCCACGGGAAGGTCGCGTACGCGTCGAACCAGGCGCGCGTGCTGACCGGCACCACGCCCAGGGCGAGCGCGAAGTCCTGGTCGTTCCAGCCGACGGTGACCACCCTGGTCGGCCGGGACTCGATGGTGGTGCTGCCGAACTTGTGCTCGACGGTGACCGGGAACGCGGCGTCGGCGGACGCGGGGGCTTGCGGAGCTTTCTCCGCCGGCGACGAGCACGCGACCACCGAGGCCGCCAAGAGGATGGTCAAGCCGGCTCGCAGAGCCGCACGGGAACTGATCATCGGAGTTCCTTCTGGCCAGGGGGCTGCAACCAACTTAGGATAGCATTACCTAACTTTGATCTTTGGAGGGCTGGATGCACCGCACCCTGCTCGGCGGGAAGATCCATCGGGCCACCGTCACCCACGCCGACCTGCACTACGTCGGCTCCCTCACGATCGACAAGGTCCTCATGGACGCGGCCGGGCTCGTGGAGGGCGAGCAGGTCCACGTCGTCGACCTCGACAACGGCGCGCGGCTGGTGACCTACGCCATCGAGGGAGCGCCCGGCTCGGGCGTCATGGGCGTCAACGGGGCGGCCGCTCATCTGGTGTCCCCGGGCGATCTCGTCATCGTCATGTCCTTCCGGCAGGTGGCCGAGGAGGAGCTCGGGGCGTACGTCCCGTCCGTGGTGCACGTCGACGGGCGCAACCGGATCGTCGACCTCGGCGCGGACCCGGCCGCCCCGGTCCCCGGCGCGGCCGGGCAGATCAGCGGCCGGTGAGGTAGCCGCCCATCGTGCGGAATACCTCCGTGGCGGGCAGGTCCGCACCCTCGTCCGTGCGGACCCGCTCGATCACCAGCCCCCGGGCCCGGCCGCGGCGGGCCTCGGCGCCGGCCACGATGACCACGCCGTCGCCCTCGCGGATGAAGACCCGGCCCGGGGTCCCCCCGTAGACGCCCCGCGACACCGACGCCTTCAGCACCCTCAGGCGCTCCCCTCGATAGTGGGTGAAGGCGTTCGGGTACGGGTCCGACTGGGCGCGCACCAGCCGCTCGATGTCCTCGGCCGGCCACGTCCAGTCGATCCGGCTGTCCTCCACCGACCGCTTGTGGAAGAAGCTCGCCTTCGACCGGTCCTGCGGGACCGGGGCCGCCCGGCCGGTGTCGATGAGCGTGAGCGCGTCCCGCACGATCGGATCGATCAGCGCGACGGTCCGATGGAACAGGTCGGTGGCCGTGTCGGCGGGACCGACCGGGACGGCGCGCTGGAGCACGATGTCGCCGGCGTCCAGTTCCTCGTCCATCAGGTGCGCGGTGACGCCGACCTCCTCCTCGCCGTTGATCAGGGCCCAGATGAGCGGCGAGAAGCCGGCGTAGGCGGGCAGCAGCGAGTCGTGCACGTTCAGCGTGCCGTGCCGGGGGAGCCGGAAGATCTCCGGCGGGATCCAGGTCCGCCAGTTGTTGGCGACGATGATGTCCGGCTCGGCCTCCTTGAGCGCCGTGACCAGCTCGTCGTCGGGCCTGGCGCGCAGCAGCACCGGCACGCCGTGCGCGGCGGCCAGCTCGGCCACGGAGTCGTCCCAGATCTTTTCGTACGCGTGCTCGCTCCTGGGATGGGTCACGACCAGCACCACCTCGTGACCGGATCCCAGCAGCGCCTGCAACGTGCGGTGTCCCCAGGTCTGGTAGCCGAACATCGCGACCCGCATCTGCGCCTCCGGTGGGAGAACTCTGATTTAGGTGAGCCTAACCTAAGGAATGGCGTTCGAGGAGGGGTGCCCGTCTTCGATGTGGCCGCAGGCCGTTACCTTGACGAGGTGACCATGACAGACGATCTCACCGCCGCCCTGCGCGCGGCAGAGCGCCGCCTGCAGGCGGCGCAGCTCGCGGCAGACGCCGACGCCCTCGACGAACTGCTCGACGACCGGCTCATCTTCACGGGAGGCCCTGACGGCGGTCGCTACACCAAGCAGGACGATCTCGACATCCAGCGATCGGGCCGGCAGCGGCTCTCGCAGGTCAAGGAGGAGGACCTGATCGTCCTGGTCGAGGGGAACACCGGCGTCACCTGGTTCGAGGGCACCCTGGAGGGTGCTTTCGACGGTGCGCCCTTCGCCGCCCGCCTCCGGTACACCCGCACCTGGGTCCATGTCCCGGGGTCGGGATGGCGGGTGATCGCGGCGCACGCCAGTCCGGCCTGACCGGTTTCCGGCATAACCGCCCCGGGGTGAGGCGTTCGCCCCGGGGCGGGTTATTTATGGGGATCTGCTGCTGGGAGCGCTCCCAACCGATCGTCCTAACAGAAGCGAAGATGCCGATGAAAAGGTTGACTCGCCTGCCGACAGCCGCCTAGCGTTCGAGTTGGGAGCGCTCCCGTGATCTTGTCAGCCGGGAGCATGCACCGCCCCATGCTGAACCCCTCCGCCGCCGCCGACGCCGGCCGAGGTGCAAGGTTCCTTCTCGCTTGGCGACGGGTTGTCCCTTTTCCGCATCACGAGGAGTGGGTGTCATGGCTGTACTCGGCATGCTCGAAAACGAGGTCATGCGGTTGTGGTCCGAGATCCTCGGGGTCGAGGTCACGTCGGCGGACGAGGACTTCTTCGAGCTCGGCGGCCAGTCGCTGGCGATGGTCCAGTTCCTGGCGATGGTCGAGAGCGAGTTCCGGATCGAGCTGCCGGTGGAGGTGCTCTTCGTCGAGGGCCTGACCGTCACCCAGGCGGCCCGCGCGATCGAGGCGGGCTCCCGGGCCGGCGCCATGACCGGGGAGGGCTCTTGACCACCGTCGTCATGGTCGCCCACGGCACCCACGGCGACGTCCTGCCGTTCGTGGGCCTGGGGCGCATCCTGCGCGAACGCGGGCACCGGGTGGAGATCCTCACGCACGCCCCCTTCGAGGCGGTGGCCCGGCGCGAGGGCCTGGAGTTCACGGCGATCGACACCGAGTCCGAGTACGAGCGTTATCTGTCGGACACGCCGCTGCTGCTCGGCTCGGGGATGGACCGCTGGCGGCGCTTCTACGAGGCCGCCGGGCTGTTCGGCCAGATGGAGTTCGAGTGCCGGGTGCTCATGGACCGGCACGTACCGGGGGAGACGGTGTTCGTCGGGCGGCACACCACGGCGCTCTCGACGCTCTTCGCCGGCGAGCTGCTGGACGTGCCGACCGCGTGGGTCGCGGTGACGCCGGTGCAGTACATGTCGGAGCGTCCCGCCGTGCACATGTACCGGGAGAGCATGCGCGAACCCCTCGACGCCGTGCGCGCCTCGCTCGGGCTAGCGCCGGTCGACGACTGGGCGGCCTGGTTCACCTCGGCCCGGCTCCACCTGGGGCTGTGGCCGGAGTGGTTCGACCGGGCCGGGATCGCCGCGCCGTCGCGGGCCCGCCTGATCGGGGCGCCGTACGGCGACGACACCTTCGTGGACGAGGTCCCGCCGGAGGCCGAGCGCCTGCTCGACCAGGGTGCGGTGATCGTGACGGGCGGCACCGGCCGGATGATCCACGAGCGGTTCTACGCGGCCGCCGTGGCGGCGTGCCGGGCCGCGGGCGTGCCCGCCCTGGTGGTGGCCAGGCATCGCGACCTGGTGCCCGACCCGCTGCCCGAAGGCGTCGCGTGGGTCCCCCGGCTGCCCTTCCACCAGGTCATGGGCCGGGCGTCGGCGGTGCTGCACCACGGCGGCATCGGCACCGTGGTCAGGGCCGTGGCCGCGGGGGTGCCGCAGGTCCTGCTGGCGCATGGATTCGACCGTTCCGACAACGGCATGCGCCTGGCCAGGATCGGGCTCGGGGCCTGGCTGCCCGAGCGGCGCTGGACGCCCGAGGAGATCGTCCCCCTGCTGCACGCCGCCCTGGCCGACGAGGGCTACCGCGAACGGGTGGTCCCGTACGCGCGGGCCGCCCAGCCGGGGCTGCCGGCGGCCGCCGAGGCCGTCGAAGAACTGCTGAGTGTCTGACCCGTGACCGAAACCGAACCGGAGTTCATCATGCCCCTTGTGGGAGCGCTCCCAACCGTCGTTGAGTTATTCGGGCGCCAGGCGGCGAACACCCCCGACAAGATCGCGCTCGTCGCCGGCGCCGAGCGCCTGACCTACGCCGCGCTGGACGAGGCCGCGAACCGGCTGGCCGCCCGGCTCGCCGCCGCCGGAGCCGGGCCCGGCACCCTCGTGGCGATCTGCGCCGCCAAGTCCGCGGCCTGCGTGACGGCCATGCTCGCCGTCGCCAGGACCGGCGCGGCCCACCTGCCGCTCGACCCCTCGTACCCGACGGCCCGGCTCGAACTCGTCCTCGCGGACTCGGGCGCCCACCTGCTGCTGACCGAGGGCGAACCGGTCACCATCGGCGTGCCGGTGATCCGGCTGGACGAGGACCAGCCGCCCGCCGCCCCCTTCGCCGCCGCCCCGCCGGACCCCGCGTCCCCGGCGTACGTGATCTACACCTCCGGCTCGACCGGCCGGCCCAAAGGGGTCGTCGTGCCGCACCGGGCGCTGACCAACCTGCTGTACGGCATGCGCGACCTGCTCGGCTCGACCGAGGACGACGTCTGGCTCTCGGTCTCCGCCCTCACCTTCGACATCTCCCTGCTGGAGATCTACCTGCCGCTCGTGACCGGAGGACGGCTGGTGCTCGTCGACTCCAGGACCACCATCCTGGGCAAACGGCTCGCCGCGCTCATCGAGGGCGAGGGTGTGACCCACGTGCAGGCCACCCCGTCGGGCTGGCGGGTCCTGGCCTACGCCGGGTTCCGCGACCCCCGGCTGACCGGCCTGATCGGCGGCGAGGCCCTGCCCGCGGCCCTGGCCAGAGACCTGCGCCCGCGGGTCGGACGGCTGGTCAACGTGTACGGCCCGACCGAGGCCACCATCTGGGCCACCTCGTGGGAGGTGCCGCCCGAGCCGGAGACGATCTCCATCGGCGACCCGCTGCCCGGCGTCACCGTCCACGTCGTGGACGACCGGCTGAACGAGGTGAGCCAGGGCGAGCTCGCCATCGGCGGCATCTGCGTCGCCGACGGCTACCTCGGCCGGCCCGCCCTGAC
The DNA here is from genome assembly GCF_043198225.1 of Nonomuraea sp. NPDC048826. Taxonomy (NCBI): domain Bacteria; kingdom Bacillati; phylum Actinomycetota; class Actinomycetes; order Streptosporangiales; family Streptosporangiaceae; genus Nonomuraea; species Nonomuraea sp. NPDC048826. Next base: position 738,746 of record NZ_JBICUQ010000003.1, read on the forward strand.
CGCCGAGCGGTTCGTCCCCGACCCGTACGGCGAACCCGGCGGCAGGCTCTACCTCACCGGCGACCTGGTGCGGCGCACGGACGCCGGGCTGGAGTTCCTGCGCCGGGCCGACACCCAGGTGAAGGTACGCGGCCACCGGGTCGAGCTCGGCGAGGTGGAAGCCGCCATGGACGACCTGCCCGGCGTGCGGCAGTCCGTGGCCGTGGTGTCCGGCGACGCCCTGGTCGCGTTCGTCGTCGGCGACTGCCCCGACCTGCGCCTCCGGCTGGCCGCGGTCCTGCCCTCGTACATGGTCCCGACCAGGGTGATCCGCCTGGACGCCCTGCCCCTCACCCCCAACGGCAAGACCGATCGGCGCGCTCTAGAGGAGAAGGTGTGAGCGAGGTGTTGGTGGTCGTCAACCACGAAGAGCAGTACTCCATCTGGGCCGCGGACCGGGAGCTTCCTCCCGGCTGGCGGGCCGTCGGCTACGCCGGGACGCGGGAGGAATGCCTGGCCCACATCGAGGCCGTGTGGACCGACATGCGCCCCCTGAGCGTACGCGGCGGAAGGTGACGCGACCATGGAACCCACGGGGAACTCCACCGCCGTCATCGTCGGGGCGGGCCTGGCCGGCCCCCTGCTGACGAGCCTCCTCGCCCGTCGCGGGCACCGGGTCGACCTGGTCGAGGGGCGTCCTGACCCGCGCGCGGCCCGCGAGGACAGCCGCCGGTCCATCAACCTGGGCATGTCGGCGCGGGCCATCGCCGCCCTGCGCGACGTGGGCCTGTGGCAGGAGGCCCGCCGGCTGTCCGTCCCGATGCGCGGGCGCATGGTGCACACCGCGGGCGGGAAGCCTGCGTTCTACCCCTACGGCAAGGACCCGTCGCAGATCCTGCACTCGATCAGGCGGGACGCGCTGGTCCGCCTGCTGGTCGAGCACGCCGAGAAGCAGCCCGGCGTGCGGCTGCGCTTCGGCGAGCGGTGCGCGGGCGTCGACCGGGACCGCGCCGTCGTCACCCTGGCGGACGGCACCGAACTCGCCGCCGACTTCGTGGTCGGCGCCGACGGCGCGTCCTCGCTCGTCAGGAGCGAGATGCAGCGCGGCCTGCCCGCCGCCTTCAGCCGCGAGCACCTCGACTGGGGCTACAAGGAGATCACCATCAGGGCCAGGCCCGACGGCGGGCCCGCGGTGCCGCTGGAGGCGCTGCACATCTGGCCCGGCGAGGACAGTCTCGGCGTGGCCCACCCCAACCTCGACAACAGCCTGACCTGCACCCTCTTCCTGCCGTACGACGAGACACCGGAACGGGTGTCCGACGCCTTCCCCCACCTGGCGGAGCTGGTGCCCGACCTCGACGAGCAGGCCGCCGCCGCGCCGATGGGGCACCTGACCACCCTGCGCACCGCGCCGTGGCGGCACCGGGACACGACGGTCCTCGTCGGGGACGCCGCCCACGCCGTCTACCCCTTCTACGGCCAGGGCATGAACGCCTCCTTCGAGGACTGCCTGGTCCTCGACCGGATGCTGGCCCAGCACCCGCACGACCGGGAAGCCGCCTTCACCGCCTACGAACGCGCCCGCAAGCCGCACACCGACGTGCTCGCCGAGCTTTCGGAGCAGAACTTCCTGGAGCTGCGCGACGGCATGCGCTCACCGCTGCGCCTGGCCAGGAAACGGCTCGACCTGCTGCTGCACAAGGCATTCCCCGGCACCTGGGTGCCGCTCTACACGCTCGTCTCGCACACCACCGTGCCTTACGGCGACGCGCTGCGACGCGCCCGGCGCCAGGACCGGGTGGCCGCCACGCTGGCCGCGACCGCGGCGGGCACGGCGGTCGCCGGCCTGCTCGCCGGGCTCGGGCGGCGCCACGGGAGGAACCCTCGATGATCAAGCATCCGCACGACGACTCCCTCGTCCTGTTCGACCCGGACGACCTGGAACGGGATCCCGCCCCGCACCCCCTGGTCGGCGAGCACCGGGCCGACCTGCGGACCGTCGTCGCCTGGGCCCGCGCCTACCTGTGCCGGCCGCACCCCGACCTGGGCCGGATCGGGCCGGTGTGCCCGTACGCGCAGGCGTCGCTGGACCGCGGGGCCTTCCGGCTGACCGTCCAGGAGGGCGGCGGCCACACCGTCGAGTCCCTGAGCGCCCTGCTGGCCCCCTACCGCGACTGGTTCCTCGACCTCGCCCCGCGCCGCAGCCCCGGCGCTCAGTCGGCCACCGTCCTGGTCCTGCTGCCCGGCATGCGCGACGCGCGTGAGGTGATCGACGCCGCGCAGGCCCGGCTCAAGGACGCCTACGTGGGGCACGGCCTGATGATCGGGGAGTTCCACGACGGGCCACCGGACAAGGCCGGGCTGTGGAACCCCGGCTTCCGCCCGCTGCGCAGCCCGGTGCCGATGCTGGCCATCAGGCACATGGTGCCGACAGACCTGCCCTTCCTCCTCTCCGAGGAGACCCATCTGGCCGCGTACCGCGACCTGTTCGGCGAGCAGGTGCCCGGTCACCTGCGGAACCTGGTGGCCAAGCCATGACCCCCGCGCGCTTCCCGCTGACGCCCGCCCAGGAACGGCTCTGGTTCCTGCACCACGCCGGGCAGGACCCGTCCGGCTACCAGGTCAGAGGCGGGCACCGGTTACGCGGCCCGCTCGACCCCGACCGCCTCGGCCAGGCCCTGAACCGCCTGGTCGCCAGGCACGAGGCGCTCCGCACCAGGCTGGCCGCCACCGAGGACGGCCGCCCGGTCCAGATCGTGGCCGAGCACGCCGTCGTGGACCTGGAACTCGTCGAGGTCCACGACGCCGCCGAGGCGCGCGCGGCCTGCGACGCGTTCGTGGTCAGGCCGTTCACGCTGGACGGGGAACCGCTCGCGCGGGCGCTCCTCGTCCGGCTCGCCCCCGACGACCACGTGCTCGTCCTCTGCCTGCACCACGCGATCTGCGACGGGCGCTCGCTGCGGATCCTCCTCTCCGAGCTGTACGAGACGCTCGCCGGGACGCCCGAACCCGAGGCGCCCCCCGTCCCGTTCTCCGCGTACGTCGCCAAGCTCGGCAGCGGCAGCCAGGACCGGGCACGGGCCTCCCGCGACTACTGGCGCACCCGGCTGTCCGGCGCGCCCTCCCTGCTGGGCCTGCCGACCGACCGGCCCCGCCCCGCCGTGCCGAGCGGACGCGGCGGGCAGCACCGCTGGAAACTCCCCCCGCACCTGCACACCGCCCTGGTCGACGGCGCGCGCAGGACCAGGACCACGGTCTTCGCCATGATGCTGGCGGCCCTGGGCGTCACCCTCGCCAGGTGCGCCGACCAGGACGACGTCGTGGTCGGCAGCCCGATGGACGGGCGGATGGGGCCGGAGTTCGGGCGGACGGTCGGCATGTTCGCCAACACCGTCGCGCTGCGCCTGGACCTCGGCGGCGACCTCACCGCGGCGGACCTCCTCCGGCAGTGCCGACGCACCGTGGCCGAGGCGCTCGCCCACGGCGGCACGCCGTTCGACGAGGTCGTGGAGCTGACCGGAGGCCGCCGCGACCTCAGCCACAACCCGCTCTTCCAGGTCATGCTCGTCATGGACCACCTGGACGACGAGCCCCGGACGGCCGGCGACCTGCTGATCGAACCCTGGGAACTGCCCGCCCCCGAAGCCCGCTTCGACCTCACCCTGTTCGTCACCGTCAACGACGACATCGACCTGTACCTCGACTACGCGGCCGACCTCTTCACCCCGGCCACCGCGGCCGCACTGGCGGACCACCTGACCCGCGCCCTCGAATCCCTCGCCACCCACCCAGACCTCCAGATAGGCCACATCCCCTTCACGACGGAACCCCCTGAGCCCGCTGCTTCGGGAGCTGGACCCGCCACTGGGAGCAGCGCGCCGGGCGCCGGGCCCACCACCCCGACTGGTGCACCGGGTGCGGGGCCCGCCGGCCTGGGTGGTGTGTCGGGTGCTGGGTTCGCTGCCCCGGCCGCCGCGTCTGGGCCCAGGCCGGTCTCCGAGGCTGCTCCGGTCGGTGCGGCCCGGTGGGAGAGTGTGGCTGATCTGATCGTGCGGCGGGCTGGGGAGGCAGCCGAGCGGCCCGCTGTTCTGGCGTCGGGGGAGTGCCTTTCGTACGGGGAACTGATTTTCCGGGCACGGGAGCTGGCGGTCCGGTTGGAGCCGGTCGCCGGGTCCGGTGACCCACGTCCGGTGGTCGGCGTGGCGCTGCCGGCCGGGCCGGACGGGATCGCCGCCGTTCTCGGAGCTCTGCTGGCCGGGGTCGCGTACCTGCCACTCGACCCCGGCCACCCGCCCGCTCGCCTCGTCCACCTGCTGGAACGGGCGGAGGCCGTCGCGGTGATCGCGCCGCCCGACCTGCTCGCCGCCCTGGACGCGTACCAGGGAGCCAGGTTGACACCCCCCGAATCCAGCCGGACGCCCCCCGCCGACCCCGCCCTCGACCCACCGCACCCCGAGCCCGTGCGGCCCGGGGATCCCGCGTATGTGATCTTCACGTCGGGGTCGACCGGGGAGCCCAAGGGCGTCGTGGTGCCGCACGGGGCTGTCAAGGCGTTCAGCCGGTCGTTCGTCGACGCGCACGGGTTCGGGCCCGAGCACCGGGTGCTCATGCTGCCGCCGCTCACCTTCGACGCGTCGGTCGGCGACCTGTTCCCGGTGCTCATGTCCGGCGGCGCCCTGGTCATCCATCCCGAGCCCGCCCGGCTGGACGGCGCGGAGCTCGTACGGTTCTGCGCCGAGCACGGCGTCACCGCCGTCGACGCGCCGGTGGCGCTGTGGCGGCGCTGGGTCGCCGACCTGGGAGAGACCGGCGTCCCCGAGGGCTGGCCGGTCGAGATCATGATGGTCGGCGGCGAGCAGGTGCCGGTGGCGGACGTCCGCGCCTGGCAGCGGCTGACCCGAGGCCGATGCGCCCTGTTCAACCACTACGGCCCCACCGAGGCCACCGTCTGCGCCACCGTGCACCGCGTCGACGGCACCGACGAGGTGGACGACCTGGGCCGGGTGCCGATCGGTAGGCCGCTGCCGCACGTGCGCGCCCGCGTCCTGGACCGGTCGGGACGCCGCGTGCCGACCGGCGGCGTGGGCGAGCTGCACCTGGGCGGGGCCGGTCTGGCGGACGGATACGCGCGTCAGGCCGCGCTGACCGCCGCCGCCTTCGTCCCCGACCCCGACGGCCCTCCGGGCGCGCGGCTGTACCGTACGGGCGACCTGGCCCGGGTGCGGCCGGACGGCGCGATCGAGTTCCTGGGCCGGCGGGACCGCCAGGTCAAGATCCGCGGCCACCGCATCGAACCGGCCGAGGTCGAGCACGCGATCAGGGCACACCCGGACGTCACCGACAGCGCCGTCGTCGTCTCCGGTGACCGGCTCGTCGCCTACGCGGCGACCGCCGCGCCGGGCCTGACGCCAGGCGCGTTACGCGCTTTCCTGCGCGACCGGCTGCCCGGCTACCTGGTCCCGGCGGTGATCACGCCGGTCGCCGCGATCCCGCGTACCACGCACGGGAAGGTCGACCAGGAGGCGCTGCCGCCGCTGCCGGGACCCGTGGGCGAGGCGCCCGCGACCGCCACCGAGTCGGCGCTGGCCGCGGTGTGGCAGCGGGTGCTCGGCGTGCCCGACGTGCGCAGGTCGGACAACTTCTTCGAGGCGGGCGGGCACTCGCTGCTCGCCGGGCGGGTGGTGGCCGAGATCAGGCGCGAACTGGGCGCGGACGTGCCGCTGCGCGCGGTCCTGGAGACCGCCGACCTGGCCGAGCTCGCCGCCGCCGTGGAGCGCGGCGGCGGCGAGCCGGAGCACCTGGACCTGGAGCCGCTCGCCGTCCTGCCGCCCGACCTCGCGGTACGACCGAGGGCCGCGCGCCCGGCCAGGCGCGGCGGGGCGATCCTGCTGACCGGGGCCACCGGCTTCCTCGGCGCCCACCTCGTCGCCGAGCTCCTGGCCAGGACCGACGCCGAGATCGTCTGCCTGGTCCGGGCCTCCGGCGAGGAGCAGGCGCGGGAGCGGGTGCTGGACAACCTGCGGTCGTACGGGCTCGACGCGCCGCCGGGCCGGCTGCGCGGGCTGCCCGGCGACCTGGGCGCGTCCCGGTTCGGCCTGGACCGGGAGCGGTTCGCCCGGCTGGCCCGCGACGTGCGGACGATCTGCCACAACGGCGGGCAGGTGAACTTCTACGAGAGCGTCCACCGCATGCTGCCGGTCAACGTCGGCGGCACCGTCGAAGCCCTGCGCCTGGCCTGGCTCGGCGGCGCCCGCCTGCACGTCGTCTCCACCCTCGGCGTCTTCCTGGGCCTGGCCCACCGCGACCGGGTGGTGACCGAGGCGACCGCCCCGGACGACCCGTCGGGCCTGAAGACGGGCTACGACCAGAGCAAATGGGTGGCCGACCGGCTGGCCCGCCGGGCCAGGGACGAGGGGCTGCCGGTGGTGGTGCACCGGCCGGCGCGGGTCAGCGGACACAGCCGGACCGGCCTGGGCAACCCGGGCGACTACTTCGGCCGGCTGCTGGCCACCTGCGTCCGTCTGGGCCTGGTGCCCGACCTGCCGGTCGCGGAGGACCTGGCGCCCGTGGACCACGTCGCGGCGGGCATGGCCCACCTGATCGCCGACCCCGCGACGGCCGGGGACTTCCACTACTTCAACGCCGCGACGATCTCCTACCGGGAGATCGCCGAGGCGCTCGGCCTGGACTGCGTCCCGTGGGACGACTGGCGGGTGCGGGCGGCCGGGCTGGGCGCGGACAACCCCATGGCGCCGTTCGCGCCGGTGCTCGACTCGCCCGACCCGCAGTTCCGGCGGACCGCCTTCGACTGCGGACGCACCGAGCGGGCCCTGGCCCGCGCCGGGCTCGTGTGCCCGCCCGCCGACGCCGCGCTCATCAGGCGCTACGCCGGCCGCCTGGCCGAGGTGGTGCACGCATGAGCGGCGCGCGAGCGGACATCGTCAGGTTCGCGTTCATCTGGACCGCGTCGCTGCTGTCGTCCGTCGGATCCAGCCTCACCGCCTTCGTGCTGGGCGTCTGGGTGTATCAGAGCACCGGGTCGCCGACGCAGTTCGCGCTCGTCGTGCTCAGCGGCATGCTCCCGGGCATCCTCATCGGGCCGTTCGCCGGGGTGGTGGTCGACCGGTTCGACCGGCGTACGGTGATGATCGTCACGGACTCGCTCGCGGCCGTGGCGACGGCCGCCGTGGCCGTCCTGATCTGGGCGGACGCGCTGGCCGTGTGGCACGTCGCGCTGGCAGGCGCCGTCGGCGGCGCCTGCGGCGTCTTCCACCTCACCGCCTACCAGGCCATGACCCCGCTGCTGATCCCCGAACGGCACCTGGGCCGCGCCAACGGGCTCATGCACCTGGCCACCGGCGTCCAGATCGCCGCGCCCGTACTCGGCGCCACGCTGCTGGCCGCCGTCGGCATGGTCGGGGTGGTGGCGATCGACCTGTCCACCTTCGGCGTGGCGATGATGGCGCTGCTGCTGATCCGGCTGCCCGCGGCGGTGCTGCGGCCCAACGCCGCCGCCGAGCGGCCCGCCGTCCTGGAGGATCTCGGGGCGGGGTGGCGGCACCTGCGCTCCCGGGCCGGGCTGACGGCGCTGGTGGCGGCGCTGACCGGGTTCAACTTCACCTTCGCCGTCGCCGGGGTGCTGGTCCAGCCGCTGATCCTGTCCTTCGCCGGGCCCGGGGTGCTGGGCGTGCTCATGTTCGCCGGAGGCGCGGGCATGCTCGCCGGCGGGCTCGTCATGGGCGCCTGGGGCGGGCCGCGCAAGAAGGTCGCCGGGATGACGGCGTTCATGGCGCTCGGCGGGGTGTTCCTGGTGCTGCACTCCTTGACCCCCTCGCCCCTGCTGGTCGGGTTCGCCGCTGCCGCGTTCCTGTTCACGCTGCCCGTGGTGAACGGTTGCGCGCACGCTGTTCTGCAGAGCCGCGTCGAGCCGGCCCTGCTGGGGCGGACCATGGGCACCGCGCACGCGCTCGGCTCGGCCGCCATCCCGGTCGGCTACCTGCTGGCCGCGCCCCTGGCGGAGCATCTGCTGAACCCGGCGCTGATGCCCGGCGGCGCGCTGGCCGGCAGCGCGGGCCTGATCGTCGGCGTCGGCGAGGGCCGGGGCATCGCCCTCGTCCTGCTCCTCGACGGGCTGCTCCTGCTGGGCGTGGCCGCCTTCCTGGCCGCGCTGCCCGCCCTACGCCGGCTCGACGAGCAGCCCGCCCTGGTCGCCGTCACCTGAGCCAGCATCATCGGAAGAGAGGAACCCCATGCCGGTCCACCTGCCACCCGACGAGCTGGCCGCCTTCCGCCGGGGCGAGGCCCCGGCGCCGATGCTGGACCTGATCGGCCTCATGGCCTGCCACGCCATCCTGGCCGCGCGCACGCTCGGTGTGTTCGACGCGCTCGCCGCCCGGCCGCTGACGGCGGACGAGCTCGCCGCCTCGACCGGCGCCGACGCGGCCGGGCTGGAACAGCTGCTCGGCGTGCTGCGCGCCACCGGGTACGTGGAGCGGCAGGACGGCCGGTACGCCAACACGCCCCCGACCTCGGCCTGGCTCTGCACGGACTCGCCCGTCGACTACGGGCGGATCCTCGGGCTGTGGCAGGCCATCGTGACGGAACGGTGGACCGGGCTCGCCGACGCGGTGCGCTCCGGGACGCCGGGCGGAGGCTTCTACACCTGGCTCGCCGGCCGCCCGGACCTCTCCGCCGCCTTCCACGACCTGCAGCGCGGGCTCGCCGAGTGGCTGTCGGAGGAGGTCGTCGCGACGGTGACGCTGCCGGAGGGCAGCGGGAGCCTGCTCGACCTGGGCGGCGGCCACGGGGTGTACTCCGGGGCGTTCTGCCGGGCGCATCCGGGATTGCAGGGCACGGTCGTCGACGGCGCCGTCACCGAGCGCACCGACGGGCCGCTGACCTGGCGGGCCGGCGACCTGCTCACCGCCGACCTGCCGGGCGGGCAGGACGTGACCATGCTCTTCAACGTGCTGCACGGGTTCGGCGCCGCCGACGCCGCCGCGCTCGTCGCCAGGGCGGCGGGCACGCTGCGGGCGGGCGGGCTGCTGGTCGTCATGGAGAGCCTGCCCGAGCCTCCTGGCAACGCCGCCGACGTGGCGTTCGGCGCGGGATTCTCGCTCAACCTGTGGCACACCCAAGGCGGCGCCCTGCACCCGCCGGAGACGATCAGGGAATGGCTGAAGGAGGCAGGCTGCGCCCCCGGCCCCTGGAAGGAACTCGCCCGCTCCCCATCCCACGCCGTCCTCACGGCGACCGCGCCGTAGCACCCGGGGGTTGCCGGAGGGGTTCGACGGGAGGAGCCTCGGGGCGGGTGGTCGAGCGTGAGGAGGACGCCGCAGCCACGCTGGCGCCGGAGCGCGCCGCCGAGCTCAGGGCCGAGATGCTCGACGTGGTCAAGCGCTTCGACGAGACCGGCGACGACACGCTGGTGCTCCGGATGGACTACCTGGAGGCGGTCAGCCGCGAGCCGGCCACGGCGTGACCGTGACCGGCGCGGACGACGGGGTGGTGCCCGGGCAGGAGGGCGGGGACCGTGCCCGCCTGCCCGGGGGCTTCTACCGGTAGGTGATGTCGGACGAGGAGTACAGGCAGTTCACGCCGTCGGCGCCTTCGCCGATCTTGGTGGGTTCGCTGCCCTTGGGCACGCCCCGGTACTTCTCGCAGATGGTGGCGCTGCCGTAGACGGTGATCCGGCTGAACCGGGCGGTGTCGCCCCAGTTGGTGTTGATGCCGGCCAGCACCTTGGTGGAGCGGGCGGTGATGCCGTCCATCACCACGTGCCGCTGGTAGGAGCTGGAGCAGTTGCCGCAGGCCCGGTAGAGCTTGCCGGCGCTGTGCACCTGGAAGTTGCGGATGGTCAGGGTGCCGGCGCCGTTGTGCTGGAACACCTTGTCGGAGGCGGACTTGGCGCCGCCGCCGTCGACCAGGTAGGCGGCCGAGGAGCTGGAGCTGCGGAAGGTGGCGGCGTCCTCGCCGACGTCGTTCCACCACACGTTCTTGATGGTGCAGGAGCCCTCGCAGTGGATGCCGTCACCGGCCGGGGCGTCGATGAACAGGTTCTGGATGGTGCCGCCGTTGGCCACCACGAACATCGGGTCCTGGCTCTCGCTCTGGCCGCCGTCGCCGATGCCGTAGTAGCGCTTCATGCCGCCGTCGAAGAACGAGCCGACGTTGCGGGTCGAGGTCTGGTGGACGCTGCCGGTGTCGGACGGCCAGGAGCCGCTGCCGTCACCGCCGCCGTTGGTGGGGGTCGGGGTCGGCGTCGGCGTCGGAGTGGGGTCCGGGTTGCCGCCCCCGCTCGCGGGCCGCAGCGTCCACTGCTTGGTGGCCACCGAGTCGCAGGAGTTCTGCTGCAGCAGGGCGCCGGAGGAGGTGGCGTTGTCCTTGACGTTGAGACACTTGGAGCTGTTGGCGTTGACCACCCGGTAGTTGCTGCCCGAGGCGGTGAACTGCCAGCTCTGGGAGGAGGCGGAGGCGCACGTCTCCTGCTGGACCGCCTTGCCCGCGCTGGTCGAGGCGTCCTTGACGCCTAGACACTTGCCGCTGTGGGCGGCTTTGAGCTGGCTTCCGTTCAGGGTGAAGACCTGTCCGGCGGCGCCGGTGCAGGAGGTCTGGACGAGCTGGACGCCGTCGCCGGTGCTCGCGCCGGGCACCGCGGCGCACAGCCCGCTGGCCGCGTTGACCAGCGTGTAGTCGCCGTTGGACGGGGCTGCCGAGGCGGTGCCGGTCATGACGGCCACCAGCCCGCCGCTCGTCACCAGAGCGGCGGCCAGTGAGAGCGCCAATCTTCTTCTTTCGCGCACGGTGAACTCCAGTTCCGTAGGGGGAGCACGTCGAGCGGGTGGCGGGTAAGCGCTTTCCCGTCAGTGCTTCGCAGTGAAGCACGGGGGCGCGAGGCCGGGGAAGGCCCAGAGGGACGAGCCGCCAGGTCCGCCCGCCGTCCTGCCTGGTCAGCCGCCTCGGGGGAGGGGTACGAGAAGCGTGCGGACGATGAAACTTTCATCGATGCTTGTGCAAGCGGTTGCCGCGAGAACACTCCACTTTCGTCGTGCTGACCCCGGCTGTCTCTGCAATCGGTTGCCACGGTAATTCACGATTTTCTGCCCGACGTGAAGGATATTTTCGGACAAGAATGATCCCTGAAAATATTTTAAATAGACGGCGTCCAAACTATGGACGCGCACCCTGACAGGGGATGACAATCCGATCGACACACAAGATCGGGGCGCCGTCAGGTAATCGTTTACCGGGGCGACAACTGCTGCTCACCGATGGGCGAGGAACCTATGCGCGCAGTGTATGGCCTGATCACGACGGCGTTCGTCACCGCGATCCTGGCAGTCCCGCCGCCCGCGGACGCGGGGGCCGGCCGCGTACCGGCCGTGGACCGCGGCGCGGCGGTCGAGCCGGAGCCCGCCGCGCTGGCGCGCGCCCGGCGCACCGGGGAGCGGGTGGAGGTCGAGTCGCTGCGCAGTGAGACCGCCCGGGTCTTCGCCCAGCCCGGCGGGACCTTCCTCCTGGAGCAGCACGTCCGCCCCGTGCGCGTGCGCGACGGGGACGGCTGGGTGCCCGTCGACACCACGCTCCGCACGCGTCCCGACGGGACGGTCGGGCCGGTCGCCACGGCGGTCGACATGACGTTCTCCGGCGGCGGCACCGCCCCTCTCGCCCGCCTGGCCCGGGGCGGCAAGTCGATGGAACTCGGCTGGCACGGCGCCCTGCCCAAGCCGGTGCTGAACGGTGACACCGCCACCTACGCCGAGGTCATGCCGGGCGTGGACCTCCAGGTCACCGCCGACGTGGACGGCTTCTCCCACATCCTGGTGGTCAAGTCGCGAGCCGCCGCGGCGGGACTGACCGAGCTCGCCTACCCGTTGTCGGCCGAGAGCCTCTCGCTGAAGACGGACGAGGCCGGCAACCTGGAGGCCGTCGACCGCAACGGCGGCACGATCTTCATCGCGCCCACCCCCAAGATGTGGGACTCGGAGGGCGTCACCAGCCCGCGGGCGCTCAAGGAAGGACGCTCACCGGACGCTCGCGAGGCCACCATGGGCGTCGAGCTGGCCGACGGGAAACTGCTCCTCAAACCGGACAAGAAACTGCTGACCAGCCCCGAGACGACGTTCCCCGTCTACCTGGACCCCTACTTCTCGGCCGCGCGCGGCTCGTGGGCGGCGGTCTGGAAGAACCACGCCGGCAGCAACTACCTCAACGCCAGCGACATCGCGCGGGTGGGGAAGATCAGCAGTTCCCAGACGAACCGCTCGTTCTTCCAGTTCACCGTCGGCCCGACAGTCCACGGCAAGCAGATCATCAAGGCGACCCTGCGCACCTACGAGACGTGGTCGTACTCCTGCCAGCCCCGCGATGTCGAAGCCTGGGGGACCGGCGCGATCAGCAAGAGCACCACCTGGAGCAAACAGCCGTACTGGTCCACGAAGCTAGCCACGGTGAACGTGGCCAAGGGCTGGGGCACGGCGTGCAAGCCCGGCGGGGTCGAGTTCAACGCCACGCCGTGGGTCGTCCGGGCCGCGTCCGAAGGCTGGACCTACGCCACCATCGGCCTGCGGGCCACCAGCGAGTCCGACGTGTACGCCTGGAAGAAGTTCAGGAACAACCCGGTCCTGGTCATCGAGTACAACTCGCTGCCCGCGACCCCCGGGGTCGCCGACATGTGGTCGGATCCTGGCGGCGCCTGCGTCTCCGGTGAGGCGCGGCCCGTCAGCAGCACCGCCACGCCGAGACTCTGGGCCAAGCTGAGGGACGCCGACAACTCCGTCCGGGGCCGGTTCGAGTGGTACGCGGCCGACGGGGTCACCAAACTGGGCGAGTACGTCACGCCCATGGGCTCGACGGGCAACGCGTACTCCGCGCTCGTGCCGCAGGGCGCCTACACCGACGGTTCGGTGGTCCGCTGGCGCGTGCTCGCGGAGGACGGCACCGTGGGCAGCGCGTGGAGTCCCTGGTGCGAGATCAGGGTGGACTCCTCGGCGCCGGCCAGGGAGCCCGTGGTGACCTCGGCCGATTACGCGGAGAACTCCTGGCGCGACGGTGTGGGCCTGGCGGGCGCGTTCACCTTCGCGCCCAACGGCGTCGCCGACGTCAGCGGCTACCTCTACGGGCTCGACACCACGCCCGGCTCGGAGGTCGCCGCCGGGCAGGACGGCACCGCCACGATCCGGCTCACCCCGCGCCACGACGGCCCCAACGTCCTGTCGGTGCGCAGCAAGGACCAGGCCGGCCAGCTCGGCCCGATCCGCGCCTACATCTTCAACGTCAACCCCGGCGCCGCTCCGGCGGCCCACTGGAAACTGGACGAAGGCCAGGGCACCCTCGCCGCCGACGCCGCCGGCTCCCATCCTGTGACGCTGCACGGGGCCACGTGGACCTCCGGCAGGAACGGCGCCGCCCTGCGCCTCGCGAGCACGTACGCGCAGACCCAGGGCCCGGTCGTGGACACCAGCCGCAACTTCGCCGTCGCCGCCTGGGTCCGCCTGACAGGCGCCGGCGCCACGGCCACCGCGCTCACCCAGGAAGGCACGGGCACGGGGGCGTTCGCCCTGCAGTACTCGAAGCCCGACGACCGCTGGGCGCTGGCCGTCGCCGGCTCGGACTCCGCCGGCGCCCCGGCCGTGCGCGCGCTCTCGGCGGCGCAGCCCAGGCTCGGCGAGTGGACCCACCTGACCGGCGTGTACGACGCCGCGGCCGGGCGGATCTCCCTCTACGTCAACGGCAGGCTGGAATCGACCGTCGCGGCGCGGTCGTGGGCCGCCACGGGCCGTCTCACCATCGGCCGCGGGGCAGGCGCCACGGAGTTCTGGCCGGGCGACGTCGACGAGGTCCGCGTCTACGGCCGGGCCGTCTTCGCCGGAGAGGTCGCCGACCTGGTCCACAGCGCCACCACACTCGTCGGCCACTGGAAGATGGACGAGACCGAGGGCCTGTCCGCGGCCGATTCCTCCGGCCGGTCGACGCCGGCCACCGTGACCGGCGGCTCGTCGTGGACCGGCGGCTGGCTCGGCGGCGGGCTCGCCCTCGACGGAGTCACCGGCCACGCCCAGACGGCCGGCCCCGCCGTGAACACCCGGACGGGGTTCACCGTCGCGGGCTGGACGCAGCTGGACTACCTCCCCGCCGGGGACGCCGCGCTGGTCGCCCAGCCGGGCGACCGGGCCGCCGGTTTCCAGCTCGGCTACGACGGGGCGCGGAGCCGGTGGATGCTCGGCATGGCGGGCGCGGACACCGACACCGCCGCCCTCGTGCGCGCCCGCTCCGACGCCGTGCCGGTGCCGATGGTGTGGACGCACGTCGCCGGCGTCTACGACCCGCTCGCCGGACAGCTCCGCGTCTACGTCGACGGCCGCCTGTCGGCCACCCACACCGACCATCTCAGCCAATGGAACGCCTCAAGGCCGCTGCAACTGGGCCGTACCAAGACCGCAGGAGTCTTCACCGGTCACTGGCCGGGGACGATCGACGACATCCGCCTCTACGACGGAGTGCTGAGCGTCGAGCAGATCGCCCAACTGGCCGCGCAGTAGAACACCCATCCAGAACCCCCACTGGAGAGACGCTCATGGATGTTCCAGGTGAGTTAGAGTTACCCGAATCCCGATGGAACGGCCTCCAGCAGGCCCCTCGGCAGCCCGACATCCCCGACAGCTCATGGAACCGCTTCGAGGGAGAGAACAAGCCCGAAGCCCGCTGGCCCCGCAAGCTGGCCCCCGCCCTCACGATCTTGCTCGTGGTGCAGCTGGTGCAGGCCACGCCCGCCCGGGCGGCCTCCCGCCAGGACCCGGCCGTGCAGCGGGAAGCGCCGGTCAAGGGCACTGACGTCCCCGTCAGACCGCCCATGGCCGACCCCGCCGCCGAGCGGGCGTGGCAGAAGCCCCCGGACGTCCGCTGGCCCCGCGCGCGCAGCGCCGTGCTGGGCGGTTCCGCCGCCGTCCAGGCGGAGGACTTCCCCGTCAGGCTGGCGCCGGGAACCGCGAAGACCACCGCCGCCCAGGCCCCGGTGAGCGTCGAACTGCTGGACACCGACCTGCCCGGCCTGGCCCTGCGGCTCAAGCCCGGAGCCGGGGTCAAGACGGCGGCCACGACCCGCCTGGAGATCGACTACTCAGGCTTCCGGCACGCGTACGGCGGCGACTACGGCTCGCGCCTGCGCGTGGTGAAGCTGGAGGAGTGCGCGCTCGACGCGGCCGCCACCGGCTGCGCCCCGTCGCTGCCGGTGAAGAGCGAGAACGACGCGGCCAAGGGCACGGTCACCGCCGAGGTCGGGACCGACGGCCTGTACGCGCTCACCGCGGCCCCGTCCGGACCGTCCGGCGACCACGCGGCCACCTCCCTGTCACCCACAGCCAAGTGGAGTGTGGGCACCCAGTCCGGCGACTTCGGCTGGGGGTACGCGCTGCGCACCCCGCCCGCTCTGGGCGGCGACGAGCCGGACCTGGCGCTGGCCTACTCCTCGCAGAGCGTGGACGGGCGCACCGCCTCCACCAACAACCAGGCGTCCTGGGCCGGTGAGGGTTTCGAGCTGAACCCCGGCGGCTTCATCGAACGCCGCTACAAGGCGTGCATGCTCGACGGCAAGAAGACCGGCGACCTGTGCTGGGACCAGGACAACGCCACCATGTCCCTCGACGGCACCGCCATGGAGCTCGTCAAGGACGCCGTCAGCGGGCAGTGGCGGCCCAAGCGCGACGACGGGACCAGGATCGAAGCGCTCGTCGGCGCTGTGAACGGAGACAACAACGGCGAGTACTGGCGGATGACCAGCCCCGACGGCACCCAGTACACCTTCGGCCTGAACCGCCTCCCCGGCTGGGCCGACACCACCGGCAACCCGGTGACGAACTCGGTGCAGACTGTGCCGGTGTTCGGCAACAACAGCGGCGAGCCGTGCCACTCGGGCACCCCGGCCAACGCCTGGTGCCACCAGGCCTACCGGTGGAACCTCGACTACGTGGCCGACGCCCACGGCAACGCCACCACGTACTGGTACCAGCACGAGACGAACTACTACGGCCGCAGCATGAAGCCGGAGCTCGGCACCCGGTACGTGCGCGCCGCCCCGCTCACCCGCATCGACTACGGATACCTGAAGAACGAGCTGTTCACCAGGGCTCCCGCCGCCCGCGTGCTGTTCGAGGACGCCGAGCGCTGCATCCCCTCCGGCGCCGTCACGTGCGCCCCCGGCGAGCTGAAGAAGGACACCGCGAAGCACTGGCCGGACGTGCCGTTCGACCAGATCTGCGACGTCGGCGTGAAGTGCACCGACCGGCTGGCTCCGACGTTCTTCTCACGCAAGCGGCTGGCGAAGGTCACCACCCAGATCCGCAACGCCTCCGGCCAGTACCAGCCAGTGGACTCGTGGACGCTGACGCACACCTTCCCCGCCTCCGGGGACGGCATGAGCCCGGCGCTGTGGCTGGCCTCGATCCAGCAGTCCGGCCACGTGGGCGGCTCGCTCACGCTGCCTCCGATCACCTTCACGGGCAAGCAGCTGCCCAACCGGGTGGACGCGCTCGAAGGGCGTCCCCCGCTGATCAAGTGGCGGGTGCAGGCGATCGGCAACGAGTCCGGCGGCGAGCTGCGCATCAACTACTCGCCCGCCGACTGCGCCCCCGGTGACACGCCGGTCGCGGACCGGAACGCCAGACGCTGCTTCCCGCAGCGCTGGGCGCCCCCGGACGAGACCGAGGTCACCGACTGGTTCCACAAGTACCTGGTCACCCAGACGGTCGAGGTCGACCGGGTCGCGGGCTCGCCCGACGTGGTCACCGGCTACGAGTACCTGGACGGCGCCGGCTGGCGCTACGCCGAGAACATCCTGGTCAAGCCCGCGCACCGGACGTGGTCCGACTGGCGGGGGTACGGCCGCGTACGCGTGAGGGAGGGCGACGGGCAGGACACGGAGCGGACGCTCAAGGAGTACCGGTACTTCCGCGGCCTGCACGGAGACAAGCGGTCCGACGGCTCCCGGCGCAGCGAGCAGGTCGAGGACTCCGAAGGCGGCAAGCTGGACGACCTGGACCAGCTGGCCGGCTTCGAGCGCGAGGAGATCCTCTTCGACGGCGACGGCGGGTCGATCCTGACCGCGACCCTGGAGGAGCCGTGGTCGGTCAAGACCGCCGAGTCCACCCAGGGCGGCGTAACCAAGGCCGCGCACATGGTCCAGCCCGCCTCCATGGTCACCCGTACCGCGACCCAGGGAGGTCAGTGGCGGCGCACCGGCGAGGCCCGCTCGTACGACGCCACGGGCCTGCTCCTGCGGGTGCACGAGAAGGGTGACCTGGCCGACGCCGGCGACGACGAGTGCGTCCGGTACAGCTACGCCAGGAACGACACCTCCTGGATGCTCGACTACACGAGCCGGGTCGAGACGGTCTCGGCCGGCTGCGACACTCCGGTCGCCTCTCTGGCCGCCGGCGAGGTGCTCTCGGACGAGCGCATCCAGTACGACGGGAAGGCGAACGGCCAGCCGCCCACCAAGGGCGACGTGACCTCCGTCCAGGAGCTCGTCTCCGCCGACGGCCGGACGATCACCGGCAGCGCGCACACCTATGACGTCTACGGCCGGGAGACCAGCGAGACCGACCCGGTCGGCACCCGGTCCGTCACCGCCTACAGCCCCGCCTCGGGCGCCCCCGTGACGGAGACCACCGAGACCAACGCGCTCGGCCACACCGAGCGCACCCTGCTCGAACCGGCCTGGGGCGAGCCGGTCGCCGAGATCGACGCCAACAACCGCCGCGTCGACCTGGAGTACGACCCGCTGGGCCGGCTGACCAAGGTCTGGCAGTCCGACCGCAGCAAGGCGGCCGGGCAGTCGCCGAGCACCGAGTACACCTACCTGACCCGCAAGGACGGCCCCAGCGTCGTGACCAGCAAGACGCTGCGCGACGACGGCGGCTACACCACCAGCCACGAGCTGTACGACGGCCTGCTGCGCGAGCGGCAGACCCAGGAGCCCGCCCCCCGTGACGACCAGGCGAGCGACCCCGCGCTGCGTGACGGCCGGACGATCACCGACACCCTCTACAACTCGCAGGGCGAGGAGCACAAGGCCAACACCGGCTACTTCGCCGTCGGTTCGCCGTCCACGAACCTGATCGCGGTGGCCGACGCCGACGTGCCCAATCAGGTCGTGTCACTGTACGACGGCGCAGGCGAGCTCGACACCCAGATCCTCAAGGCGAAGGGCGTGGAGAAGTTCCGGGTGAGCGCCCAGGTGGAAGGCGACCGGGTCCACCTGACGCCGCCGCCGGGAGGCACCGCGACCACCCGGATCGGGGACGCCGAGGACCGGCTCATCGAGCTGCGCGAGTACAAGGGCGCGACCCCGACGGGCGCGTACGAGTCCACCAAGTACACCTACGACTCCGCCGGCCGGCTGTCCACGGTGACCGACGCGGCCGGCAACGTGTGGCGTCACCACTACGACCTGCGCGGCAGGGAGATCAGGACGGAGGACCCGGACAAGGGCGTCACGACCACCACGTACAACGACGCCGACGAGGTGGTGACCACCACCGACGCCCGCGGCAGGACCCTGTGGCACGGCTACGACGCGCTGGGCCGCAAGACGCAGCTGCGCGAGGGCTCGGCGACCGGCACGCTGTTGGCCGAGTGGAAGTACGACGCGCTGGCCAAGGGCGAGCTGAACGCCGCCATCCGCTACGTGGGCGGGCAGGCGTACAAGGCCGAGATCAACGCGATCGACGCGGACTACCGCACGTTACGCCAGACCGTCACCATCCCCGCGCGGGAGGGCAAGCTGGCCGGCTCGTACGTGCTCAACACCCGCTACACGCTCGACGACGAGGTCAAGTCCGTCAGCTTCCCCGCCGCCGGCGGGCTGGCGGAAGAGTCGGTCGTCTACACCTACGACGAGCTCGCCCAGCCGACCAGGGTCGCCGGCCTGTCGCCGTACGTGAGCGCGGCCCGCTACTCGAAGATGGGCGAGACCCTGCAGTACGAGCTGGGCGAGGGAGCCGGGAAGACCTGGCTGACCTACACCCACGACGAGGGCACCCGCAGGACGACCGGCATCCGGCTGGACCGGGCCGGCGCCCCCGCCACCGACCTCGACCTCCGCTACAGCTACGACCCGGCCGGCAACATCACCAAGATCGAGGAACGGGCCGGCGGGCAGGACACCCAGTGCTTCAGGCACGACCACCTGCGCCGCCTGACCTCGGCGTGGACGGCCACGGACGGCTGCGCCGCCGGCGGCCCGCAGGCCGCCACGATCGGCGGCGTGGCCCCGTACGCGTTCAGCTACGCCTACGACGTCACCGGAAACCGGATCAAGGAGACCAGGCACGGCTGGGGCGGCGCGCCCGACACCGTGCTCACCTCCGCCTACCCGGCGGCGGGCAGCCCCCGGCCGCACGCGCTGCAGTCCGTCGGGCAGGACCTGTTCGCCTACGACGCGGCCGGCAACACCACCAGGCGCAAGGTCGGGAACTCCGACCAGACCCTGGTCTGGGACGTCGAGGGCAACCTGGAGTCGGTGACCGAGGCGGGCAAGGTCACCTCGTTCGTGTACGACGCGGACGGTGACCGCCTGCTGCGCAAGACCCCGACCGACGCCACCCTCTACATCGACGACATGGAACTGCGCTTCGACTACGCCAAGGACGCCGTAGAGCAGACCCGCTACTACACCGTCGGCGGCCAGCCCATCGCGGTGCGCACGCCGGACAACCAGGTGTACTTCCTGGCCGGCGACCACCAGGGCACCGCCCAGGCGGCCGTGAAAGCGAGCACCGGCGAACTCGCGGTCAGGAGGATGACGCCGTTCGGCGAGGACCGCGGATCACCGCCCTCCTGGTGGCCGGGGCAGCGCGGCTTCGTCGGCGGCACCCAGGACAAGACCATCGGCCTCGTCCACCTCGGCGCGCGCGAGTACGACGCCAGGAACGGGCGCTTCCTCTCCGTGGACCCGATCATCGACCCGGAGGAGCCGCAGCAGCTCAACGCCTACGCCTACGCCAACAACAGCCCCGTCACCCTCAGCGACCCCGACGGCCAGTGGGTCTGGTTCGCTGTCGCGGCACGGGTCGCGATGATACTCGCCGCCAGAGCCGCAGCCAGGCGGCTGGCGGCCTGGCTGGCCAGGAGGCGCGCCGCCCTGGAGGCTGCCAGGCGCGAGGCGGCCAGGCGCAGGGCGATCGCGGAGGCGGCCAAGCGCAAGGCCGCTGCGGACAAGAGGAAGAAGGCCGCGGAGGCGGCCGAGAAGCGCAGGCAGGCAGCCGCTGCCAAGAGGGCGGAGGCGGCCAAGAGGAGGGCGGCCGAGAAGCGGAAGCGGGCGGCGCAGGCGGCGCAGCGGCGCAGGGTGGCGGCGGCGGCGAAACGCCGGAAGGAGATCATGGCCCAGCGCAGGCAACTCGCGGCCAAGGTGCGGAACAGCAGGCGCGCGAGCAGGTCTCCGGCCAGATCCCAGCAGCGGCACCGGCCCGGCACCCGTCCGACCAGTCACCGGGCGGCCCAACGGCAGTCGCCGCCCAGGGCGCGGCGGGAGCCGGTGAGGCCACGGCAGTCGCCCCCCGCGACCCAGCCGTACAGACAGGGCTTCGTCCAGCGTGCCGCGATCCGATACCCCAGGGTGAAATCCGGAGTGGATACCGGGCTCAAATATCAGCAGACGTACGCCGATGGCCCGAGCCGCCTCGTCGGGGCTGTGCCGAAGTACGGGGACATGCTCGCCGATCCGGGACGGGCCGGGGCGTTCGTCATAGGTTTCATCAGGGGCTTCATCAAGGCAGCGAAGGACTGAGCGAGGCTGCCCGGCCGGTCTGGCACCGGCCGGGCAGTCCCGGAAGATTCGGGCGGCTATCTAGGGCTGATCGCGCGGTCCCTGGCCGAGGTGACGATGCTCCACGGCAGCCCGGGCAGCGGACGCCGGTCCGGGCCCGGGTCCAGGAGCAGGGAGCCGGCGGGTAACCGCGGCGAGTTGGTCGCCACCACCCGCCCCTCCCCGTTCACCAGCGTGATCTGGGCGGGGCCGGCGGCCAGCACGCCGAGCAGCAGCGCCTCGAACCTGGCCGCCCGCACGTCCGCCCCCACCACGCCGAGGAACCGGCCGTCGACCTCGGCGGGCGTGGTGAAGGTCAGCATGTACGTGTCGGTGCCGCCGTAGTCGACGTACGGGCCGACGATGTGGCGGTGCCGGGTGCGTTCGGGCACGGCGAACCACTCGGCGGCGGTGTAGTCGTAGAAGTCGAGGCTCTCCGGGTCGAGGTCCACGTCGAGGAAGGTCGGATCCTGCTCGGAGGGCGCCTGCCACCACTCCAGCCAGCGTCTGCGGTCGGCCAGCACGCCGGGCGCGACGATGACGCCGGCTCCCGCCACCACGTCGCGCTTCCCGCTCAGGCAGGCGAAGATCTCCGGCCGCACCGCGACGAGATCGGCGCAGGTGAACGAGCTGGAGGCGTGATAGCAGGTCTCGACGCTCGCCAGGATGTGATCCAGCGAGCGGAAGATGTCGGAGACGATCGTATGGACCCGGGCCGCCACCTGATCGACGTGCCGATCGCTCATCGTTTCCTCCTTACCCGGATGCGACGAGCCGCCAATGGAACTCCATCAGACGCTCTATCCCCTTGTCGATGTGTTCCTCGGTGAGTGACCTGGCGCGTGCCGGATCGCGTGCCTCGATGGCCTCGATCACCTGGGTGTGGCTGCGCACCACGTCCTTCGGGTCGACGGCCTCTCCGTACGGGAGCCAGAGCAGCTCGCCCACCTCGGACTGGATGTCGATCTCGGCGCGCGTCAGGCGTACGGACTGGGCGGCGGCGGCGACCTCGATGTGGAAGCGGCCGTCGGCGCGGCGGCGCTCGCCCACGGAGCCGGCGGCGTCGAGCCGGCCGAGGATCTGGCGCAGCCGCGTGATGTTGTCGGCGGAGGCCCGCAGGGCGGCCAGCCGGGCGGCGGTGCCGGCGATGGCGCAGCGGTAGTCGCCGATCTCGCGCAGCTCCGACGTGCTGAGCTCGCGCAGGCGGCGGCGGAGCCGGGCGGTGGACGGGTCGGCGGGCGCGAGCACGAACGTGCCGCCGCCGCGGCCCCTGCGGGTCTCGACGAGCCCGCGCTCGCGCAGGGCGGCCAGGGCCGCGCGCAGCGTCACGGTGGAGACGTTGAGCGCGTTGGCCAGCTCCAGCTCGGCGGGCAGCTGGTCGCCGTCGGCGATCAGGCCGAGCGCGATCGCCTCGGCCAGCCGCCGCACCACGACCTCCACCCGTCCTGAACCGTCGTCGACCGGGGCGAAGACCGCGGCCTTGGGGAGCTGACTCACAGGCCCCAGCATATTGCCTTTTGAAATATGAACTCATAGTTTTAAGCGCAACGCCCGCCTTAGGGAGGCCCCATGCCGGATCCCGAGAAGGAGTTCGCCGAGGAGTGGCGGAACGCCGCTTACAACTGTTTCTCCTCAGGCCACAAGTTCTGCCGCGAGGTCTGCCCCGTCATGCAGGTCACGCGGAACGAGTCCTGGAGCCCCACCGCCTTCCACGCCAACGTCGTGGCGATGGAGAAGGGCGAACTGGAGGTCGCGGACGTCGCGGCCGACTACGTCAACTGCACCGGATGCGGCGCGTGCGAGCTGCGCTGCCCCAACTCGCTGTTCACCGGAGACTTCTACCGCTTCCGCACCCGCACGGTCGACCTGGTCAAGGCCGTGCGCGGGCTGGCCGTCGAGCAGGGCGTGCACCAGCCGGGCTGGCAGCGCTGGAACCTGCTCACCGACGAGCGCCGGCACGAGCCGGTGCTCAACGGCACCCCGGTCGACCAGGCGCGGGTCCGCGACTGGGCCGACGGGCTCGACCTGCCGATCGGCGGCGAGACCATCCTGTTCGTCGACTGCGAGGCGGCCTTCCACCGCACCTCCGTGCCACGCTCGGTGGCGCGGATCCTGAACCTCGCCGGCTACAAGTTCGGGCTGATGAACGAGCAGTGGTGCTGCGGCGGCCCGGCGGCCGAGATGGGGTACGAGGAGCAGGCGCGCCGGTTCGCCCGGCACAACCTGGACGACTGGCGGGCGGCCGGGGTGCGCCGGGTGCTGGTGCTCGACCCGCACGACTACATCACGTTCACCGAGGACTATCCGAAGTACTTCGGCGAGTCGTACGACATCGAGATCGTCCTGGTCGTGGAGCTGCTGGCGGAGCTCATCCGAGAGGGCAGGCTGACCCCGCACGTGCCGGTCGAGCGCACGGTGACCTACCACGACCCGTGCCGGCTCAACAAGCGCAAGGGCGTCTGGCGGGAGCCGCGCGAGATCCTCCGGGCGATCCCGGGGCTGACCTTCGAGGACGTGGACCGGGTGACGCAGTGGTCCTACTGCTCGGGCGCGGGCGGCGGGCTGCCCGTGGAGAAGCCGGAGCTGACCGCGAAGATCAGCGAGCACCGGATCGGGAAGGCCGCGGAGCTGGGCGTCGACACGCTGGTCAGCGCCTGCCCGTGGTCGGAGCGGCCGCTGACGCAGGCCGGCCGGGCCCAGTCGATCGACGTCGTGGACCTGCACGAGCTGCTGGCCGAGTCGCTGGGGGTGGCGCCATGACCGTGCTGCTCGGCGATCCCGTGCTGGAGGAGCTCAGGGGCATACTCGGGGCCGAACACGTGCTGACCGGCAAGGCCGACCGGCTCAACCGCGCCCGGGTGCCGGCGCCGTTCCCGGTGCACCGCTGGGCGGAGCGGATGCCCGACCTGGTGGTGCTGCCGGGCTCCACCGAGGAGGTCGCGGAGGTGCTCAGGCTGGCCGACAGCCTGCGGATCCCGGTGGTGCCGCGGGACGGCGGCACCGGTCTGACCGACGGCGCGGTGCCGCTGCGCGGCGGCATCGTGGTGGACGTCAAACGGATCAACCGGATCAAGGAGATCGACCTCGACAACCGCACCTGCACGGTCGGCACCGGCATCAACGCGCTCAAGCTGAACGAGGTCCTCGCCCGGCACGGCCTGATCTATCCGGACGACCCGGCGTCCTACCCGTGCTCGCTGGTCGGCGGCCGGATCGGCACCAGCGGCTGGTCGCTGATCGGCTCCCGCTACGGCCACACCCGTGACCTGGTGCTCAGCTTCGATCACGTGCTGCCCTCCGGCAAGGTCATCCACGTGGGCGACGGCATCGGGCGGAAGATCACCAAGAGCTCCAGCGGCTACCAGCTCAAGCACCTGTTCATGGGCCACCAGGGCACGCTCGGCATCGCCACCGAGGCGACGCTGAAGCTGTTCCCGAAGCCGGAGGCGGAGTTCTCGCCGTTCTGGGCGTTCGAGGACTACGACAGCGCCTACCGCGCGGTCGGTGCGCTGGCGCGGGCCGGGGTGGCCACCTTCGCCGGGGCGGTGCTCTTCGACGAGTGGAAGGTCGCCTACCTGCGGCGCGACGACGAGGCCTACATCCCGCAGCCGTCGTCGGTGAAGGCGCTGGTGTGCGCGGCGCTGTACGGCTACGAGGACGAGGTGCGGGCCGGCGGCCGGCGGCTGCTCCGCATCGCCCGCGATCTCGGCGCCCACTACCTGGGGGACGAGATCTCCGAGGGCGACTGGGCGGCCCGGCACGACCGGTACGCCACGCCGCTGCACGGCCGCACCCGCTCCGGCCAGGTCGTGCCGATGAGCTGGCACTGCGAGGACGCCTCGATCAACTACACCAACCTGCCCGCCGTCCGGCTGGCCTGGCACGAGATCGCCGACCGGCTGCGGCGTGAGAGCGACGTGTTCGACGACTGGGGCATGTTCGCCTACACCAACGGCTCGACCGGCGCCGACTACCTCACCGAGATCGACATCGGCATCTGGGAGCAGCGCCTCGACGACGCCGCCTGGGCGGCGTGGGTGCGGGCCAAGCGCGACCTCGCCGCCGTGGCGCTGGCGCACGGCGGCTCGATCAGCGCCTGTCACGGCTCCTGCCGCGAGGGCGAGGTGGACCTGGTGCCCGAGGAGCTCGGCGGTGGGTACGACGTGATGCTCGCCGTCAAGCGGGCCATCGACCCGAACAACATCATGAACCCCGGCAAGTACCTGCTCGACCAGGCGTACGCGGAGTAGTCATGAAATATCGCTATAAGGAGGAAATGTCGCCTCCGCCGCCCCAACGGGTGACCGATGTCGCGATCACCCGGTTCGAGCACGTCTACGAGGTCGAGCCCGGCCTCATGACCGACCACGTGACCCAGCAGACCTTCCCCAACTGGGACACGCTGCGCCTGGTCCGGTCCCGGGCCGACCACCTGGCCTGGATGCACCGGCACTTCGCGGACAAGGTGATCTCTGGCGAGGAGCTCCTCCATGACCTCGACGAATGACGCGCCGCGCCGCCGGGACGCGCCGCCGGACGACGCCCGGCTGGCCGACCTCGGCTACACCTCCGAGTTCCGCAGGGACATGAGCCTGTGGGCCAACTTCTCCCTCGGGTTCACGTACCTGTCTCCCGTGGTCGGGATCTACACGCTGTTCGCCTCGTCGCTGGCCATCGGCGGCCCGCCGATGATCTGGAGCCTGGTCATCGTCGGCGCCGGGCAGTTCCTCGTGGCGCTCGTCTTCGGCGAGATCGTCTCCCAGTATCCGCTGACCGGCGGTATCTACCCCTGGGCCAGACGGCTGTGGGGGCGGCGGTGGGCCTGGATGACGGGCTGGGTGTATCTGGTCGCGCTGCTGGTGACGATCGCGAGCGTGGCGTACGGGGCCGGGCCGTACCTGTCGGCCTTCCTCGGCATCGAGGTCTCCACCTGGAACACGATCCTGTGCGCGCTGGTCATCCTGGGCGTGGCGCTGGCCGTCAACATGGGCGGGACCAGGGCGCTGGCGGTGGTGGCGATCATCGGGTTCGTGGCCGAGCTGGTCGGTGCGCTGGCCGTGGGCGGGTGGCTGCTGCTGACCGAGCGGCATCATGGGCTCGGGGTGCTGTTCGACACGTTCGGCGCCGGGTCCGAGTCCGGATATTTCGTGGCATTCCTGGCTGCGGGGCTGATCGGGATCTTCCAGTACTACGGCTTCGAGGCGTGCGGTGACGTGGCCGAGGAGGTGCCCGACCCGACCCGGCGCATCCCCAAGGCCATGCGCATGACCATCTACGTGGGCGGCGCCGCCGCGACGTTCGTCTGCCTGGCGCTGCTCCTCGCGGTGCCCGACTTCGGTGCCGTCATCACCGGTGCCGACGCCGACCCGGTGATGAACGTGCTGACCGCCGCCTTCGGCCCCGTCGGGGTCAAGGTCGTGCTCGGCGTGGTGCTGCTGTCGTTCCTGTCGTGCGCGCTCAGCCTCCAGGCGGCGGCGAGCCGGCTGCTCTACTCCTACGCCCGCGACGACATGATCGTGTTCAGCCGGGCGTTCCGTAAGTTCTCCGCCGCCCGGCACATCCCGCCGAACGCGCTCCTGGTCGCGGCCCTGGTGCCCGCCGTGATCGTGCTCGGCTCGATCGTGTCGGAGGACGCCCTCATCAAGATCGTCTCGTTCGCGGTGCTCGGCATCTACCTGGGCTTCCAGATGGTGGTGCTGGCGGCGCTGCGGGCCCGGGTGCGCGGCTGGCGACCGGCCGGGCCGTTCACCCTCGGCCGCGCCGGGCTCGCCGTCAACGTGGCCGCGCTCGCGTACGGGGTGCTCGCCATCCTCAACATGACCTGGCCGAGGACGCCCGACGCCCCCTGGTACGACAACTACCTGGTGGCGCTGTCCGGGCTCGTGGTGATCGCCGCCGGGCTGGTCTACCTGCTGGTCGTCAGGCCGTACGACAAGGGCGACGCCCCGGCGGGCGACGCCATCCCCCAGGAGGTCGCACGATGAAGTTCAGTTACGTGATGCTGCCCGACTACCCGCTCCAGGAGTCGCTGGCGTCCATCCGCCTGGCCGACGAGCTCGGCTTCCACGCCTGTTACGCGGCCGACGAGACCTGGCACAAGGACCTGTGGCTGCTGTTCGCCGCCGCGGCCCAGCAGACCTCCCGGATCCGCTTCGGGCCCAGCGTGTCGTCGGTCGTGCTGCGCGAGCCGACGCTGATCGCCCAGGCCGCGGCCACGCTCGACGAGCTCAGCGACGGGCGCGCCGAGGTGGTGCTGTCCAGCGGCAACTTCGGCCTGCTCGCCCAGTACACCATCGACTGGACGGTCACCAAGCCGCTGTCGCGGGTCAAGGAGGCGGCGCACGTGGTGCGCACGCTGCTGGACGACGGCGCGATCACCTACGACGGCGAGTTCTTCAAGTACAGCGGCCTGTTCACCTTCGCCAGGCCGGTGCAGGACCGGGTGCCGGTCAAGCTCGGCGCGATGCGCGGGCCGCGCTCCTTCGTGGCGGCCGGCGAGCACTCCGACGGCGTGCACCACGCGCTCAGCTACACCCGTGAGGCCTACGACTACCTCGTGCGGCACTTCACGGCCGGCGCCGAGAAGGCGGGCAAGGACGCCTCGTCGATGGACATCGGCGCCTGGGTCGTCTTCGCCACCGGCCCGGACTCGGCCGTGGCGAAGGAGGCCGCCCGCAGCATGGTCGGCCTCTACGCCTCGTCCATGCCCGCCGAGCAGCTCGAACGCAACGGCGTCGACCCGAACGCGATGAAGCCGATCGTCGACGCCCTCGGCGCCGGCGACCTGGCCAGGGCCGTCGAGCTGACCACGCCCGAGCTGGGGGAGCGGCTGTCCATCGCGGGCACCCCCGAAGAGTGCGTGGCCAAGATCAAGCAGGAGATCGAGCCCGCCGGCGTCAACCACATGATCCTGGCCATCACCGACGCCACGCTCGTCAAGCAGTTCATGGGCAGGGAACTGCCGGACGTGGCCGACGTCGACACCCAGCTGCGGCTGATCCACGACCGGATCATGCCGGCGTTCTCCTGACGGGCGAGGGGTGCGGCGGCCCGCGCCGTGCCCCTTCCCGGGGGTCAGCCGGTGGCGCGCAGCATCGGCACCAGGAACTGCCGGGCCACGGTGGCGAGCTGCTCGTCGTCGTCGAGGTCGACGATGTGGCTCGGGGTGGACAGGAATGAGGCGGAGACCCGGACCATGAGCTCGGCCACCAGGTCGGTGTCGAGGTCGCCGGGGACGTGGCCGGCCCGCTGCTCGCGGCGGAGCTGGCCCGCGACGAACTGCCGCACGGTGGCGAGGGTCCGGCCGCCGTCGCTGATCATGGAAGGCACCAGCAGCTCGGGCTCGGCGGCGATCAGGCCGCCGATCAGGGGGTTGCTCCTGATGGCGCGCATCGAGCTGACGAAGCCCAGGACCACCCGGTCGGCGGCGGTGCCGGCCTGCTCGATGTCGACCAGGAACTGGTCGAAGTAGCGCCGGAACTCCCGGCGCACGACGTGCTCCACCAGCGCGTCCTTGGTGGCGAAGCGCCGATAGACGGTGACGCGGGAGACCTTGGCCCGGCGGGCCACGTCTTCCATCGTGGAGCGCCGGATGCCCATGCGGCAGAACTGCTCGTACGCGGCGTCGAGGATGCGCGCGCGGGTCGTGTCGGTGTCGTCGACCTGCTCGACGGCGTCGGTGTAGGCGCGCTCCAGCAGCGACTCGGAGTCGGACGGCGTCATGAGCACGGACAGCGCGGATTCCACGATCACCTCCCGTACATGATTCTGCCTCGTTTCCGCACAGCGGTTGACACGGCTTGTGATGGGCCTCACATTGTGCTCAGATGATGATACACGGACTCGCCCCGTGTTTCATCGTATCAGGGTGCCCCTCGGCGAGGAGGAGGAACGCATGGCCGAATTCAGCAGGCGCCACGTGCTCAAGGCCGGTGGGGCGCTCGGCGCCCTAGGTGCGATCAGCATGGCGTCCCCCGCGAACGCGACACCGTGGACCTGGTCGCCCGCGGGCTCGGTGGCCGGCTCCGGCGCGGGCGTCGACCCCCGGTACGTGTGGGACCCCGAGGCCGACCAGCTGGTCGCCTCTCTCATCACCCGGGGCGACGTGCCCCGCGTCAACGAGCTCTTACGGACCTGGACCAAGAACGGCCAGCCGCTGCCGTCCGGACTGCCGACGGACCTGCGCGACTTCATGGAGCGGGCCCGCCAGATGCCGTCCTGGGCCAACACCGGCAAGCTGGCCACCGCGGTCGAGTTCAACAAGAAGCGCGGGCTCTACCTCGGCGTGCTGTACGGCCTGGCCAGCGGCATGATGAGCACGGTCATCCCCAAGGAGGCGCGCGCGGTCTACTACTCCCAGGGTGGTGCGGACATGAAGGACCGCATCTCCAAGACCGCCAAGCTCGGGTACGACATCGGGTCGACCAACGCCTACCGGCCCGAGGGCGAGATGATCGTGACCTGCGTCAAGACCCGGCTCGTGCACGCGGCGGTGCGGCACCTGCTGCCGCAGTCGCCGTACTGGCCGGGGGTCGCCGACGAGGACATCCCGATCAGCCAGCGCGACATGATGGTCACCTGGCACAGCCTGCCCACGACCGTCATGCAGAAGATGAACTCCTGGCGGGTGCCGATCCCGGCCGCCGAGGCCGACGCCTTCCTGCACTCGTGGCAGGTGGGCGCGCACCTGCTCGGCATCCAGGACGAGTACATCCCCGCCTCGTGGGCCGAGGCCGACGCCCAGGCCGCGCAGGTCCTGACCCCGGTGCTGGCCCCCACGCCCGAGGGCCTCAAGCTCGCCGACATCCTGCTCAACCTGGGCGCCGAGGTCGACGCCGGCATCCTCAGCAAGCCCATTCTCGGCGCGTTCACCCGCTTCCTGCTCGGCGACGAGATCGCCGGGTGGCTCAAGATCCGCAGGGAGCCGGTCTGGGACACGCTGCTCAAGACGGCCTGGCGGCCGTTCATCGCGGTCCGCGAGGGGCTGCTGCCCTTCCCGCTGGCGCCGGAGGCCTACTGGCTCTTCGACGAGTTCCTGCGCAAGGCGGCGCTGCTCTTCCTGTCCGAGGCCCGGCCGATCAGCATCGAGATCCCGGTCACCAACCGGCCTTCCTGATCACCGGCGGGCCCTTTTCGCCAAGGCTTTCACGGTGGATGGGGCCCTTGTGGAGATACAAATTTACGTGTTATGTATCAGCGTATCAACGAGCAGGAAGGAGTTCCCGGCATGGCAGAGCTGAGCAGGCGCAAAGTGCTGATCTCGGGCGGAGCACTGGGAGCACTCGGCGCGCTGGGGGTGACCGCCCCGGCGGAGGCCCGCAGCCAGGCGGCCTGGACCTGGTCGCCGCGGAACTCGGTGGCGGGCTCCGGCACGGGTGAGGACCCCAGGTGGGTGTGGGACGAGGAGGCCGACGCACTGGTCGCCTCACTGATCGACCGCGGCGACGTGCCCGAGGTCAACCGCCTGCTGTGGGACTGGAACCGCAACGACCAGCCCTTACCCGATGGCCTGCCGGCTGACCTGCGCGACTTCATGGAGCGGGCCCGTCAGATGCCGTCCTGGGCCGACCGGGCCAAGCTGGAGACCGCGGCCAAGTTCAACCTGTCCAGAGGGCTCTATCTCAACCTGCTCAACGGCGTGGGCGGCGGCATGCTGAGCACCGCCATCCCCAAGGAGGCCCGGGCGGTCTACTACTCCAAGGGCGGCGCGGACATGGAAGACCGCGTGGCCAAGACGAGCATCCTGGGGTTCGCCGTCGGATCGCTGAACGCCTACCGGCCGGACGGCTCGTGCGTGGTCGAGGCCGTGAAGACCCGGCTGGTGCACGCGGCGGTGCGGCACCTGTTGAAGCAGGTGCCGCACTGGCCCTACGGCATCCCGATCAGCCAGGAGGACATGCTCGTCACCTGGCACACGCTGCCGACCTTCGCCATGCGCAAGATGCTGGAATGGAAGGTCCCGATCAACGCCGCCGACTCCGCCGCGTACCTGCACGTGTGGCAGGTGACTGCGCACATGCTCGGCATCAGGGACGAGTACATCCCGGCCACCTGGGAGGCCGCCAACGCGCAGTCGGACCTGGTCCTGCCGCGCAACATGGGGCCGACGCCCGAGGGCGTGGCGCTGACCGACATCCTGCTCGACCAGCTCGCCGAGCAGACCAGCCCGGCCAGCGTGAGCCGCCCCCTGTGCAACGCGCTCGCCCGCTATCTGGTCGGCGACCAGGTGGCCGACTGGGACGGGATCCGGCGCGAGCCGGTGTGGGACCCGCTGATCCGCTCCGCCTGGCCGAAGCTGGTCAAGTTCCGTGAAGGGCTCATCCCGCTGCCGCTGGTGCCCCAGGTCGCCTGGGTCATCGACGAGGCCATCCGGCAGTACATCCTGTGGTTCCTCACCAAGGGCAAGGAAACCAAGATCGAAATTCCGACCACCAACCGCCCGAGCTGACCCGTGATGACCGGATCCCACGACGACGGCAGGCCGGACACGGCCATCGGGCGGCGGCGGTTCCTCGGGTACGTGCTGGCGGCCCCCACCCTGGTGGCCGCCGCCGAGCTCGTCCCGGCGCCGGCCGCCGCCGCCCCGCTGTCCGCCTCGGCCGCGTCGAACACGGCGGCCACGTCGGCCCTGCCCGAGCTGCTCGACCTCAACGACCTGATGACGGTGGCGGCGCTGCCGACCGCCAACCTGATCACGGTCGAGGTGCGGCAGGACGGCACGGTGGCGTTCGCGCTGCCCCGGGCCGAGGTCGGCCAGGGCATCACCACGTCGACGGCGATGCTGATCGCCGAGGAGCTGGCCGTACCGCTGGACCGGGTGCGCGTCACGCTGGCCGACGCCCGGCCCGAGCTGGTGTTCAACCAGCTCACCGGCGGCTCGAACACCACCATCGCCACCTACACCCCGATCCGGGTCGCCGCCGCCGTCGCCAGGGAGCGCCTGCTGGCGGCGGCGTCGGCCGAGCTCGGCGTGGCCGCGGCCGTCCTGACGATCGAGGACGGGGTGGTCAAGGACCGCTCCGGCCGCAGCGTCGGCATCGGCGCGCTCGCGACGAAGGCCGCGAGCACGCGGACCGAGCGGGTGTCCGTCGAGCTGACGCCGCGGGCGGCCCTGCGCGTCATCGGCAGACCGCACAACCGCGTCGACGCCCTGGACGCGGTGACCGGGCGCAAGAAGTTCACCATGGACCTCGACGTGCCGAACGCCAAGCCGGCGATGGTGTGCCGCCCGCCGACCATCAACGGCACGGTCCGTTCGGTGGCCAACCTGGCGGCGGTCCGCGCCATGCCGGGCGTCACCGACGTCGTCACGATCTCCACCGGGGTAGCGGTCCGCGCCGAGACCTTCGGCCAGTGCATCGACGCCGTACGCGCGCTGCAGGTCACCTGGAACCCCGGCACCGCGGAAGGGAAGTCCGACGCGAGCGTGCTGCGGGCCCTGGAGTCGGCCGAGCTGCCGATGGGGCTCCGGCCGCCCACTCCGGTGGTCGAGGGCAAGTTCACCTTCTATTTCCGCAGCAACAGCGCGCTCGAACCCAACTGCGCGATCGCCGACGTGCGGTCCGACCGGGCCGAGATCTGGTCGTCGCTGAAGTCGCCGATCGTCGCCCAGCAGGCCATCGCCGCCAAGCTCGGGCTGCCGGTCGGCAAGGTGACCGTGCACGTCACCGAGGGCGGCGGCTCCTTCGGGCGCAAGCTGTTCTTCGACGCGGCGCTCGAAGCGGCCGAGCTGTCGAAGAAGATCGGCAAGCCGGTCAAGCTCATGTGGCACCGCGCCGACGACTCCCGGCAGGGCCGCACGCACCCGATGGCCACCTCGCGGGTCCGCGTCTCCTACCTGGGCGACACCGTGCTCAGCTACAAGCAGCGGCACACGAGCGTCTCCACGGACCTCGGCCACGGGCTCGGCGAGATCATCACCGCCCTGGCCGCCCGGCTCCCGGTGGGCGACATGACCTTCGCCCAGGTGTTCTTCCATTTCAGCCAGTCGATGTCCTACCGGTTCGGGGTGACCAGCCAGCTGCTCAACGAGACCGACAAGAGCTTCAACACCGGCAGCATGCGCAACGTCTACTCGCCCGACGTCACCTGCGCCCGCGAGCTCATCGTCGACCAGGTCGCCGGCAGGATGGGCAAGGACCCCTACCGGTTCCGGCACGACCACCTGCAGGACGCCCGCTCCCGGGCGGTGCTCGCCAGGGTGGCCGAGGCCGGCGGCTGGGGCCGGTCGATGGCCGCCGGCACCGCCCAGGGCATCGCCTTCCACGCCGAGTACAAGTCCGTCAGCGCCGCGCTGGTGGAGATCGACTGCCGGCCCGGCACCGTCAACCGCCCCATCCGCGACGGCGTGACCGGCCCGCGCGTCACCAAGGTCGTCTTCGCCGTGGACGTCGGCCTGGCCGTCAACCCGCGCGGCCTGGAGGCCCAGATGATGGGCGGCGTCATGGACGGCATCGCGCTGGCCCTGACCTCCAGCCTGCACCTGCGCGACGGCCACTTCCTGGAGGCGAGCTGGGACAACTACTTCTACACCCGCCAGTGGAACACCCCGCCCGAGCTGCGGATCATCGTCATGCCGAGCACGTCCGAAGAGCCCGGGGGCGCGGGCGAGCTCGCGGTCGCCGCCTCGATGGCGGCGGTCGCCTGCGCGTACGGCAGAGCGACAGGGACGATGCCGACCAGCTTCCCGATCAACCACGGGACGCTCTCCTTCACCCCCAAGCCCACCGTCCCCCCGATCCCGCCGTCGCCCACCGACGGCCGGGACCACGCCCGCTGAAGCCCCTTCCCGGAGCAAGGAGTCCCGAGTGCCCGAGCACACCTTCCGCGTCAACGGCGAGCAGGTCACCGTCAGCGTCCCGGGCGACGTGCGCCTGCTGTGGGTGCTGCGCGACATCCTCGGCATCACCGGGCCGAAGTACGGGTGCGGCATCAACGTCTGCAAGGCCTGCACGAGCCATCTCAACGGCAAGGCGGTCAACCCCTGCGCGATCCCGGTGTCGGACCTGGAGCCGGCCGACGAGGTCACGACCATCGAGGGACTGGCGGCCACCTCGGGGTCGGACCTGCACCCGATGCAGCGGGCCTGGCTGGAGCACGACGTCGCGCAGTGCGGTTACTGCCAGCCCGGCCAGATCATGGCCGCGGTCGCGCTGGTGCGCCGCGTCGCGGCCGAGGGCCGCGCGATCACGGAGGCCGATCTCGACGGCATCCGCAACATCTGCCGGTGCGGCACCTACTCGCGCATCCGCGAGGCGATCAAGGCGGGCGCCGAGGACATGTGAGGGCGCGTCCCTCCGTCCGCGGCGGCTCCTTGTCCTGAACGTGCCCCCGTGCCCCCCGTCCGGGCGCGGGGGCACGGGGGTGCCTCGCGCAATTTCCCCTAAAAACTAGTAGGGAATATTGACTTTGCGATCACCCCGGCTTAACGTCGAGGCTATGAGGCAGGGTCTCCTCCTGACTAGGCGCTCCCACGTGGATTTCTGCCACGTCGCCAGCGCGCAATGTCGTTGATCACGAATCCGTAGCCGTCACCTCCGTGCTCACGGCGCGGCCGAAGCCGCCCGCGCCCTCGTCGACGACTTCTCTTCCGCCGCGTCCCCGGGCTCCTGCCGGGGCGCCGCGCGAGCATGCCTTTCTCCTGTGAGGAACTCTCGTGACCGTTTCACCCGTGACCGCCGACCATGCCGTGGAATCCGGCCGGTTCAGGCGGGCGCTGGCCGTGCACGCCAGCGGCGTCGTGGTCATCACCGCCCAGAGCGACGGCGTCCCCGTCGGTCTCACCGCCACGTCCTTCTCGTCCGTCAGCCTCGAACCGCCCCTGGTCTCCTTCTACGTGGACCGTTCCTCCACCACCTGGCCCCGCCTCGGCGCCGCCGACCACTTCGCGGTCAACATCCTGGCCAGCGACCAGGCCGAGGTGGCGGCCCGGTTCGCCCGCAAGAGCATCGACCGCTTCGCCGAGCCCACCCGCTGGCGACCCGGCCCGCTGGGCGCGCCCCTGCTGCAGGACGTCTCCGCCCACCTGATCTGCCTCCCCTACGAACGGGCCGAGGTCGGGGACCACGTGCTGGTCGTCGGCCTGGTGGCCGAGGCCGACGTGCACCAGCCCGGCCGCCCGCTCCTCTACCACCAGGGCCGCTTCGGCCGCTTCCTGGCCCACCCCGACGCCTGAACCGGAGAACCCATGTCCACACCCACGACGACGAGGGCCTACGCGAGCCCCGTCGACCACGTCGCGTACGGCCACTACGGGCCAGGACGTCTGCACCTGTCGCCCCAGTGGAACCGCCCGCTCTACCCGTTCCAGGGACGCGTCAGCGCCGACGGCTCCACCGGCTTCCGCGCCGAACCCGGCCGCTACCACCTCTACGCCGCCTGGGTCTGCCCGTACGCGCACCGCGTCGCGATCGTCCGCAAGCTCAAGGGCCTGGAGGACGTGATCTCGCTGTCGTACGTGGACGACGAGCGCGACGGCCGCGGCTGGGCCTTCAGGGAGCGTCGCGGCGCCGACCCGGTCAACGGCTTCACCCTGCTGGAGCAGGCGTACGACGCCACCGAGAAGGGCTACGGCGGGCACATCTCGGTGCCCGTGCTCTGGGACCGGCACACCGGCGCGATCGTCAGCAACAACTTCCCCGACATCACGATCGACCTGGCCACCCAGTTCGAGCAGTGGGCCGGCAGCTCGGCCGACCTTTATCCGGCCGAGCTCCGCCCGGAGATCAACAAGCTGAACGCCTGGATCTACCACGACGTCAACGCCGGCGTCTCCCGCGTGGGCCGCGCCGGCACCGAGGACGACCGCGAGCGGGAGCGGCACGTGGTCGTCTCGGCCCTGGAACGGCTGGACGCGCAACTGGCCGAGCGGCGGTTCCTGACCGGCGACACCATCACCGAGTCCGACGTGCGGCTCTGGGTGACGCTGGCCAGGTTCGACGAGCACAACCGCGGCCACCTGATCAGCGAGAGGAAGCTGGCCGACTTCGAGCATCTCTGGCCGTACGCCCGCGACCTCTACCAGCGCCCGGCCTTCCGCGAGACGACCGAAGGGCTGACCGCGGCCTGGGACGAGCCGCACGGGCGGGACCGATGAGCCGCAAGCGGGTCCACCTGGCGGCCCACTTCCCCGGCGTGAACAACACCACCGTGTGGGCCGACCCCCGGTCCGGCAGCCAGATCGACTTCGCCTCGTTCGTCCACCTGGCCAAGACGGCCGAACGCGGCAAGCTCGACTTCTTCTTCCTGGCCGAGGGGCTGCGGCTGCGCGAGCTCAAGGGACGCATCCACGACCTGGACGTGGTCGGCCGGCCGGAGTCGCTCACCCTGCTCAGCGCGCTCGCCGCCGTCACCGACCGGCTCGGCCTGGCCGGCACCGTGAACGCCACCTTCAACGAGCCGTACGAGCTGGCCCGGCGGCTGTCCACGCTCGACCACCTGAGCGACGGCCGGGCCGCGTGGAACGTGGTGACCACGTCCGACGCCTTCACCGGCGAGAACTTCCGCCGCGGCGGCTTTCTCGACAAGGCCGACCGGTACGAGCGAGCAGCCGAGTTCGTGCGGCTGTCCCGGCAGTTGTGGGACTCCTGGCAGCCGGACGCGGTCGCCGCCGACCCGGAGACCGGCAGGTTCGTCCGGCCCGGCGCCATCGGCGCGGTCGAGCACCGGGGCGCGCACTTCACCGTCGAGGGCCGGTTCACGCTGCCGCGCGGCCCGCAGGGCCACCCGGTGATCATCCAGGCGGGGGACTCCGACGAAGGGCGCGAGTTCGCCGCCGCGAACGCCGATGTGATCTTCACCCCGCACGGCAGGCTGGAGGACGGCCAGCGCTTCTACGCCGACGTCAAGCGCCGCCTGGCCAGGTACGGCCGCGAGCCGCACCAACTCAAGATCATGCCGGGGGCGACGTTCGCGCTGGGCGACACCGCCGAGGAGGCGGCCGAGAACGCCGCCGCCATCCGCCGTCAGCAGGTCGGGCCGCAGACCGCGATCGCGTTCCTGGAGCAGGTGTGGGGCCGCGACATGTCGTCGTACGACCCCGAGGGCCCGCTGCCCGAGATCGAGCCGGACCTGTCGGAAGGGGTCTCCCAGGGCCGGGTGCCGATCAAGGACCGCGCGGCCGTCGCCGCCAAGTGGCGGGCGCTGGCCGCGGAGAAGGGCCTGTCGATCCGGGAGCTGGTCATCGAGGTGACCGGGCGGCAGACGTTCGTCGGCACCCCCGAGGGCGTGGCCCGGCAGATCGACGAGCACGTGCAGGCCGACGCGGCCGACGGGTTCATCCTCGTGCCGCACCTGACGCCCGGCGGGCTGGACGACTTCGTCGACCGCGTGGTGCCGCTGCTGCAGGAGCGCGGCGTCTTCCGCACCGACTACACCGGCGCCACCCTCCGCGATCACCTGGAGCTCACATGACGCTACACCTGGCCGTGGCGCTCGACGGCGCGGGCTGGCACCCCGCCGCCTGGCGCGAGACGCACTCGGACGTCTTCTCGGCCCGCCACTGGGCGGCGCTCGTGACCGAGGCCGAGCGCGGACTGCTCGACTTCGTCACCATCGAGGACGCACTCGGCCTGCAGTCCACCCTGCCCGACGGCCCCGACGACCGGACCGGCCAGGTGCGCGGACGGTTCGACGCCGTGCTGCTCGCGGCCCGGCTGGCGCCGCTCACCAGCCGGATCGGGCTGGTGCCGACCGCTACCACCACGCACACCGAGCCGTTCCACGTGGCCATCGGCATCGCCACGCTCGACCACGTCAGCGGCGGACGGGCCGGCTGGCGGGCGCAGATCTCCGCCCGGTCATCGGAGGCGCGGCACTTCGGCCGCAGGCAGTTCCCGCCGCTCGACCAGGTGCTCAACCGGCCCGGCGGCGCGGACCTGTCCGGCGACCCGCACGTGCGCGACCTGTTCGCCGAGGCCGCCGACGCGGTCGAGGTCGCCCGGCGGCTCTGGGACAGCTGGGAGGACGACGCCGAGATCCGCGACGTGGCCACCGGCAGGTTCATCGACCGGGACAAGCTGCACTACGCCGACTTCGCCGGGCGGTTCTTCTCGGTCAAGGGGCCGTCGATCACGCCGCGGCCGCCGCAGGGGCAGCCGGTGGTGACCGCGCTCGCGCACTCGCGGCTGCCGTACGAGTTCGCCGCGGGCAGCGCCGACGTCGTGTACGTCACCCCGCACTCCGACGAGCAGGCCCGCGCGGTCGTCGAGGAGGTCCGGGAGCTGTCGGACAGCATCAAGATCTTCGCCGACCTGGTCGTCTTCCTCGGCGAGGACGCCGCCTGGCGCAAGGCGCGGCTCGACGAGCTGGACGGGGCCGAGCTCGCGTCCGACGCCGCCATCTTCACCGGGACCGCGGGCGAGCTGGCCGACGTGCTGCTGGAGTGGCACCGCGCCGGGATCCAGGGGTTCCGGCTGCGGCCCGGCGCGCTGCCGTACGACCTGGAGCGGATCACCCGCGATCTGACGGCCGAGCTGCGCGGGCACGGCGTGTTCCGGAGCGCCTACGAGGCCGCCACGCTCCGGGGGCTGCTCGGCCTGCCGCGCCCGGCGAGCCGCTACGCGGAGGTGTCATGAAATTTCTAGCGATCACATTGATCGTCCACAACGACGACCGCTCGCCCACCGAACGCTTCCGCGAGGTCGTCGAGAACGCGGTGCTGGCCGAGGAGCTCGGCTTCGACGGGTTCGGCGTGGGGGAGCGGCACGAGCGGCCGTTCATCTCCTCCTCGCCGCCGGTGGTGCTCAGCCACATCGCCGCCAAGACCTCCAGGATCCGCCTGTTCACCGCGGTGACCACGCTGAGCCTGCTCGACCCGGTCCGGGCGTACGAGGACTACGCGACCCTCGACCACCTGTCGGAGGGCAGACTGGAACTGATCATCGGCAAGGGCAACGGCGCGGCGCAGGCCCAGCTCTTCCACGTCACGCCCGAGGACCAGTGGGCGCGCAACCGGGAGTCGTACGAGCTCTTCCGCCGCCTCTGGCGCGAGGACAAGGTCACCTGGGAGGGCGCGTTCCGCCCGTCGCTCACCGAGGCCGAGACCTGGCCGCGCCCGCTGCAGCGGCCGATCCGCGTCTGGCACGGCAGCGCCACCAGCAAGGAGTCGGTGGACCTGGCCGCCAAGTACGGCGACCCGCTGTTCTCCGCCAACGTCACCCACCCCATCGGCCCGTACGCCGAGCTGATCGACCACTACCGGGAGCGCCTGGCGCACCACGGGCACGACCCGGCCGGCGCGCTGGTGGGAGCCGGGACCGCGGGCTACTACGCGGCCAGGACCTCCCAGGAGGCCGTCGCCACGTACCGGCCGATCTTCGACGCCCGGGTGGAGTTCCAGCGCAAGCTCGGCCTGCCGGTGGTCTTCCCCACCCTGGAGGACGCCATCGAGCGCAGCTCCATCCTGGTCGGCAGCCCGCAGCAGATCGTCGACAAGGTGCTGCGCTACCACAAGCGGTTCGGCCACGAGGTCATGCACCTGCACGCCGACGCCGACGGGCTCACGCCCCGGCAGCACCGGGACGCGCTCGAACTGTTCCAGGCCGAGATCGCGCCCGTGCTCCGGGCGGAGATCCCCAGCAGGCCGTTCCCCGGAGGTGCCGCGTGACGCTGTCCATCCTCGACCTCGCCCCCGTCGTGTCGGGAGGCACGGTCGGCGAGGCCCTGCGCAACACCCTCGACCTCGCCCGCCGGGCGGAGGGGTTCGGCTACCGCCGCTACTGGCTGGCCGAGCACCACTTCGCGCCCGGCGTCGCCGGCTCGGCCCCGGCCGTGCTGATCGCGCTGGTCGCGGCGGCCACCTCCACCATCCGGGTCGGGTCGGGCGCCGTGCAGCTCGGGCACCAGACGCCGCTGTCGGCGGTCGAGCAGTTCGGGCTCATCGACGCGCTCCACCCGGGCCGGATCGACCTGGGGATCGGGCGTTCCGGGCAGCGCCGCGCCGAGATCACCCAGGGCGCCGCCGCCCCGGCCCCCGCGCCCGAGCAGCGGGCGGCCCGGGTGGTGGACGGGTTGCTGATCCCGCCGCCCTTCGACTGGTCGGCGCTCGCCAGGCAGCCGCACCTCGCCCGGCAGGCCGCGCTCCTGCAGCAACCGGGCGCCCGGACCCCCGACTTCGCCGAGCAGATCGACGACGTCCTGGCCTTACTCGGCGGCACCCACCAGGTCCGCGCCGTGCCCGGCGAGGGCGCCGACCTGGAGGTGTGGATCCTCGGCAGCAGCGGCGGGCAGAGCGCCCAGGTCGCCGGGGAACGCGGGCTGCCGTTCGCCGCGAACTACCACGTCAGCCCGTCCAGCGTGCTGGAGGCCGTCGAGGCCTACCGGGAGGCGTTCAAGCCGTCGGACGCGCTCGCCGAACCGTACGTGGTCGTCTCGGCCGACGCGGTCGTCGCCGAGAACTCGGCGCGCGCCCACGAGCTGGCCAAGGGCTACGGCCTCTGGGTCAGGAGCATCCGCACGGGCGCCGGCGCGATCCCGTACCCGACCGCGGCGGAGGCCGACGCCCACGTCTGGACCGACGCCGATCGCGCGCTGGTCGAGGACCGGCTCAGCACCCAGTTCGTCGGCTCGCCCGGCGAGGTGGCCGAAGGGCTGCGCGTGCTGCGCCGGGTGACCGGCGCCGACGAACTGCTCGTCACCACCATCACCCACGACCACGAAGACCGCGTGCGCTCCTACGAGCTGCTCGCCGAGGCATGGAACCGCCAGTGAAGCGCATCGTCCCCGTCCTGCTGCTGGCTCTCGCCGCGTGCGGCGCGCAGCCCGCCGAGACCGCCCAGGCCTCCACCCTGACCTGGGCCGTCGAGACCCAGCCGGTCACCCTCAACCCCCAGCTGTGGGCCCAGAACAAGGCCAGGCTGCTGGTCTTCAACCAGTTCGACGCGCTGCTGTCGAAAGCCGAGGACGGCTCGTTCGGGCCGTGGCTCGCCAAGGCCTGGACGGTCTCGGACGACGGGCTGACCTACACCCTCGACCTGCGCGACGACGTCACCTTCCACGACGGCACCGCGTTCGACGCCGCCGCCGTCAAGGCCAACCTCGACCAGTTCAAGGTGCCCGGCTACAACCCGGCCGTGGCCGCGATCCAGCTCAAGGCCTACGACAAGGCCGAGGTCGTGTCGCCGCACCAGGTGAAGATCACCCTCAAGGAGCCGGACGGGCTGTTCCTCGACTTCCTGGCCTCGCCCCTGGCCGGGCAGGTCTCGCCGAAGTCGCTGAAGAACGCCGAGGACCTCAAGTTCGGCGGGCCCGACCTGGTCGGCACCGGGCCGTTCATCCTCGACCGGTACGTCCAGGGCCAGGAGATCCACTACCGCCGCAACCCCGGTTACGCCTGGCCCCCGGCCGGAGCCGCCCACCAGGGCCCCGCCCACCTGTCGGAGATCACCTACCGGTTCCTGCCCGAGGCCGCCGTCCGCGTCGGCGCGCTCACCTCCGGGCAGGTGCAGGTCATCGAGGGCGTCCCGGCCACCGAGGTCGCCCTGATCGAGCAGGATCCGGAGCTCACCCTGCAGACGTCGCTCAACTCCGGCACCGCCTTCTCGTACTATTTCAACACCTCCCACGCCCCCTTCGACGACCGGCGCGTACGGGAGGCGTTCCGCGAGGCCGTGGACGTGGACGCGGTGCTGAAGTCGGTCTACCAGGGCACCGCCACCAGGGCGTGGAGCGTCGTCGGCAGCAAGAGCCCCTTCTACGACGCGAGCCTGGAGAAGTCCTACGGCGGCGACGTCGCCAAGGCCAACGCCCTGCTCGACGCGGCCGGGTGGAAGGAACGCGACGCCGAGGGCTACCGGGTCAAGGACGGCGAGCGGCTCACCGTGCGCGAGGTCGCCGCGGCCCCGTTCATCCGCGACCGGCGCGACATCCTCGGCCAGGCCATCCAGGCCCAGGTCAAGCAGAACGCCGGCATCGACTTCCAGGTCAAGATCGTGGACCAGGGCAGCGCGCAGCAGGCCGTGGACGACGACGCCTACGAGGTGTTCGGCAACTCCCGCGGCGACTCCGACGCGGGCGCCGCGCTCAACCTCATCCTGCCGTCGGACGGGGCCATCAACCGCACCCGGTTCGCCGACCCCGAGGTGGACAAGTGGCTGGCCGCCGCCTCCGCCACCGCCGACCAGGCCGAACGGAAGGAGCTCTACGCCAAGGCGCAGCGGGCGGTCGTGGCGGACGAGGCCATCGTGTTCCCGCTGTACGTGCCGGCCGACCAGATCGCCGCCCACAAGAGCGTCCAGGGGCTCGGCTTCGACCCGGCCTCCGGCACCCCGGCGAGCGCGTACGACGTGCGGACAGGGACATGATCAGGAGGCTCGGCGCGGGGCTGGCGGTCCTCTGGGCCGCCGCCACCGCCTCCTACGTCGCCCTGCTGGCGGCTCCGGGCGACACCGTCGACATCCTGATCGGCGACGGCGCCGACACCCCGGAGATCCGGGCCGGGATCATCGCCGAGTGGGGGCTCGACCGGCCCGAGATCGTGCAGTACCTGTCGTACCTCTGGCGGCTGCTGCACGGCGACCTCGGCCGCTCGTACCAGCTCCAGCGCGGCGTCGGCGAGATCCTGGCCGGGCAGATCGGGCCGACCGTGCAGCTCACGCTCGCCGCGGCGGTCACCGGCGTGGTGCTCGCGGGCGTCATCGCGATCGGCACGGCGGGCCGGGGGCGCGGGCCGCGCGCCGCCGCCTCGGCCGCCGAGCTGGTGTCGGTGTCGGTGCCGCCGTTCCTCATCGGGATCGTCCTGCTGTCGGTGTTCTCGTTCACGCTCGGCTGGTTCCCCGTCTCCGGCGCGGAGGGGCCGCTCGCCCTGGTGCTGCCCGCGCTGGCGCTCGGCCTGCCCATCGCGGGCGTGCTCGGCCAGGTGCTGCGCGGCGGGCTGGAGCGGGCGCTGGAACAGCCGTTCGCGGTGACGGCCAGGGCGCGCGGGCTCACCGAGCGCGCCCTGGTGGCCCGGCACGCGCTGCGGCACGCCCTGCTGCCCGCCGTGACGCTCGCCGGGTGGCTGACCGGGACGCTGCTGGGCGGTGCGGTGATCACCGAGGTGCTGTTCGGCAGGCCCGGACTCGGCCAGGTGGCCATGCAGGCCGTGACCGGCCAGGACATGCCCGTCGTGATGGCCGTGGTGCTGCTGTCGGCCGTCGTGTACGTCACCATCAGCACGCTGCTCGACCTCGCCTACCGCGTCATCGACCCGCGGATCCGGAGCTGATCCGGTCATGCGGCTCGTTCCCGTCGCCCTCCTCGCCGTGCTCGCGCTCGCCGTCGCCGTGCCCGGCCTGCTGACCGCCGCCGACCCGCTGGCGGCCGACCCGATGGACGCGCTCGCGGCGCCCGGCGCCGCCCACTGGTTCGGCAGCGACCACCTCGGCCGGGACGTGCTGGCCAGGGTGGTGTACGGCGCCCGCCACTCGATCAGCATCGGCGTGGCCGCCACCGCCCTCGCCGTGACCGCCGGCGTGCTGCTCGGCCTGGCCGCCGGGCTGTCGCCGAAGTGGCTGGACGAGGCGCTGGCCAGGGCCTTCGACGTGCTGTCCACGCTGCCGGAGCTGCTGCTCGCCCTGCTCGTCGTGGCGGTCACCGGCCCCGGGACCACCAACGTGATCTTCGCGATCGCCATCGCGCAGATCTCCACCTACGCCCGCGTGACCCGGGCCCAGACCTTCGTGGTGCGCCGCTCGGGCTACGTCGAGCAGGCCGTCACGTTCGGCCGCTCCCGCCTGGCGATCAACACCGGGCACGTGCTGCCGAACGTGCTCGGCCCGATCCCCGTCCTGGCCACGATCGGGCTCGGGCAGGCCGTGATCGCCAGCTCGGGGCTGAGCTTCCTCGGCATGGGGCCGCAGCCGCCCGCCGCCGAATGGGGCGCGATGCTGTCCGAGGCCCGCAACTACCTGCGGGTCGCCTGGTGGGAGGCGCTCTTCCCTGGCCTGGCGATCACGCTCACCGTCGTCTGCCTGACCGTCGTCGGGCGTCGCCTGCAACGCCGCTTCGAGGGGAGAACACCGTGACCCCGCTGGTGTCCGTGGAGGACCTGCGCGTGAGCTTCGGCGGGACGGAGGTCGTCCGCGGCGTCTCCCTGTCGGTGGCGCCAGGGGAGTGCGTCGCCGTCGTCGGCGAGTCCGGCTCGGGCAAGAGCGTCACCGCCCGCACCCTGCTCGGCCTGACCGGGCCCGGATCGTCGGTGCGCGCGGCCGCGTTCCGGGTGGCCGGCCGGGACGCGCTCGCCTTCACCCCCGCCGACTGGCGGCGGCTGCGCGGCGGGTTCGCCGGCCTCGTCCTGCAGGACGCGCTGGTCTCGCTCGACCCGCTGCGCACGATCGGCGCCGAGATCGCCGAGGTGCTGACCGTGCACGACGTCGTGCCCCGGGGCCGCCGCGCGCAGCGGGCGCTGGAGCTGCTGGACGCGGTGGGCGTGCCCGAGCCCGCGCTCCGCGCCCGGCAGTATCCGCACCAGCTCTCCGGCGGGCTGCGGCAGCGGGCCCTGATCGCCTCCGCCATCGCCGCCGACCCCCGGCTCATCATCGCCGACGAGCCGACCACCGCGCTCGACGTCACCATCCAGGCCCAGATCCTGCGGCTGCTCGCCGAACGCCGGGCCGCCGGGACCGCGCTGCTGCTGATCAGCCACGACCTGGCCGTGGTCGCCTCCATCGCCGACCGCATCCTGGTCATGAAGGACGGCCGCGTCGTGGAGGAGGGGACCGCCCGCGAGGTGCTGGCCGCGCCCGCCCACGACTACACCCGCGAACTGCTGGCCGCCGTGCCGTCCGCCGCCTCCCGCGGCACCCGGCTCACCACCGGCGCCCCGCACCGCCGGCCCGACCCCGACCTGTCCGCCCAGGTCCTCGCCGGGACCGGGCTCGCCCGCTCGTACGGACCCCGCCGCGTCGTCGACGACGTCTCCTTCACCCTGCACGGCGGCGAGACGCTCGGCATCGTGGGCGAATCGGGATCGGGCAAGACCACGCTCGCCCGGCTGGCCCTCGGCCTGCTCGAACCCGACGCCGGCCAGGTCACCCTGCACCGCACGCCGTGGAGCG
The DNA here is from genome assembly GCF_043198225.1 of Nonomuraea sp. NPDC048826. NCBI lineage: Bacteria > Bacillati > Actinomycetota > Actinomycetes > Streptosporangiales > Streptosporangiaceae > Nonomuraea > Nonomuraea sp. NPDC048826. The sequence continues at coordinate 783,557 of NZ_JBICUQ010000003.1, forward strand.
GCCGGCGCGAACGCGAACGCCGCCCGCTGCGTCCGCGCATCCAGCTCATCTCCCAGAACCCGCTCGACTCCTTCGACCCCCGCCACACCGTCTTCCGCCTCATCGCCGAGCCGCTCCGCCTGCCCAGGGCCGAACGCCGCGCCCGCGTCCTCGACCTGCTGGCCCGCGTCGGCCTGCCCCCGGAGACGGCCGCCCGCCACCCCCGCGAGCTGTCCGGCGGCCAGCGCCAGCGCGTCGCCATCGCCCGCGCCCTCGGCCCCCGCCCCGACGTGCTGGTCTGCGACGAGCCGGTCTCCGCGCTCGACGTCTCCATCCAGGCCCAGGTGCTCGACCTGCTCGCCGACATCCAGGCCGAGTACGGCACCGCGATGGTGTTCATCTCCCACGACCTGGGCGTGGTCCATCACGTGGCCGACCGCGTGCTGGTCATGAAGGACGGCCGGGTCGTCGAGGAAGGCGACGTCGCGACCGTGTTCGCCCGGCCCCGCCACCCCTACACCCGCACCCTGGTCGCCTCCGTGCCGCTCCCCACCCCGTCACCACACCGCGCTGGTACGGCGGGTGCTGTGTGAGGTCGGTGGGTGGGCGGTTCGGCACCCTGGTCGCCTCCGTGCCGCTCCCCACCCCGTCACCACACCGCGCTGGTACGGCGGGTGCTGTGTGAGGTCGGTGGGCGGGCGGTTCGGCACCCTGGTCGCCTCCGTGCCGCTCCCCACCCCCTCACCACACCGCGCCGGTACGGCGGGTGCTGTGTGAGGTCGGTGGGCGGGCGGTTCGGCACCCTGGTCGCCTCCGTGCCACTACCCACCCCGTCACCACACCGCGCCGGTACGGCGGGTGCTGTGTGAGGTCGGTGGGCGGGGTGTCGCGGTTGCCCAAGGTCTCATCCGTACCGGGAGGCGGGTAAGAGATCGTCACCAGCGAGCCTTGACCCCGCCGGATAAGGTGCTGCCGTGCATGGGGACGCGTCCGCGCCACGCCGCCCTGGGATGCGGCACGTCGCGAAAGAGGCGGGAGTCTCACCGACGACCGTGAGCAACGTGCTCAACAATCCCGAACTGGTCGCCGAGGAGACCCGGCGGCGCGTCCACGAGGCGATGGAGCGGGTGGGCTACCTGCCCAACGACGCCGCCCGGCGATTACGGGGCGTGCCCAGCCCGCTGGTCGGCGCGGTGACCCTCGACATCGCCGGCCCGTTCTTCACCGAGGTGTGCCGGGGCGTGGAGGACCGACTGCTCCAGGACGGCTGCATGCTCATGACCTGCAGCACCGACCTGCAGCCCGGACGGGAGCAGCACTATCTGCAGGAGCTGGAGAAGCAGGGCGTGCGCGGCGTGCTCATCACCCCGGTCGAGGCCGACCTGGAACCCCTGGTCACCCTGGCCGGGCGCGGCGTCCCGGTGGTGCTGCTGGACCACCGGGCCGCCGACGGGCGGCTCTGCTCGGTGTCCATCGACAACCAGTGGGGCGGCGAGCAGGTCGCGGCGCACCTGATCGGCCTCGGGCACCGGCGGATCGCCCTGCTCAGCGCCTCGATCGACGTGCAGCAGACCACCGAGCGCCACGCCGGGGTGCGCACGGCGTTCCGCAAGGCCGGCCTCGACCCCGGCCGCGGGGTGCTGGACGTCCGGGTGCCGTCGCCCGACATCACGCTGACCGCCGCGGCGGCTCTGGAGGACGTGCTGAGCGCGGCCGACCCGCCCACCGCGATCCTCTGCCTCAACGACGCGGCGGCGCTCGGCGTGATCGGCGGGCTGCGGGAGCGGGGGATCGCGGTGCCGGGGGAGATGTCCGTGGTGGGGTACGACGACGTGGCGTTCGCCGCCCAGCTCGCCCCGGCGCTCACCACCGTGTGGCAGCCGAAGCGCGAGCTCGGCCGGGTCGCGGCGGAGCTGCTCCTGGACGAGGCCCGGCCCGGTCACCGTCATCAACGACTCGTCTACCGGCCCCGGCTGGTCGTCCGCGAGTCGACGGCGCCGCCCTGCCGGTGAACGGCCCGGTTCCGAAAGTTTCATACCCCGGCGCCCGGCCCTCCCCGCTCTGACCTGAAAGGTAACAACCCGGCGCCGTCGTGGGCCGGGTGCGTCGATTGACACCCTGATCAGGGGGTTCCTACCGTGAGGGCGCGCCGCCGTCCACGGAATCCCGCCTCCTGATTGGACGCTCAATGAAACGTTTACCCCGTCCAGCGTTACTCCTCACCGCGTTCGGCAGCACGGTGTGCCTGGCGGTCGCGGGCACCACCGGCCTGCAGGCGTCCGCCGCGGCGGTGGCGTGCGAGGTCGACTACGCCGTCGCCGCCGAGTGGCCCGACGGCTTCACCGGCAACGTGACCATCCGGAACGTGGGTGAGGCGATCAACGGCTGGCACCTCGACTGGTCGTTCACCGCAGGGCAGCGGATCACCCAGGCGTGGAACGCCACCACCACGCAGAACGGCCAGGCCGTCAGGGCCGAGGACGCGGGCCACAACGCCGCGATCCCGACGGGCGGCAGCGCGAGTTTCGGCTTCAACGGCTCCTGGAACGGCTCAAGCAACCCGGCCCCCGCCTCCTTCGCGCTCAACGGCGTCACCTGCACCGGCGACCCCGGCCCGACCGTCACGCCGACCGTGACCCCCACGGTGACCCCCACGGTGACCCCCACGGTGACCCCGCCGCCCGAGGGGACGAGGCAGGCCGAGGACCTCGACCGCGGCCTGATCAGCGTCCGTTCAGGCAGCGGCAACCTGGTCTCCTGGCGGCTGCTCGGCACCGAGGCGCGCGAGACCTCCTTCAACGTCTACCGGGGCGGCACGCGGGTGGCGACCGTCACCAACTCCACCAACTACCTCGACTCCGGCGCCGCCGCCGACGCCTCCTACACGGTCCGCCCGGTCAGCGGCGGAACCGAGGGACCGGCCTCCGGAACCTCCCTGCGGTTCGCCAACGGCTATCTGGACGTGCCCATCACCCCGCCGAGTTCCGGCCACCACGCCAACGACGCCAGCGTCGGCGACCTGGACGGCGACGGCCGGCTGGACCTGGTGCTCAAGTGGGAGGCGAACAACTCCAAGGACAACTCCCAGTCCGGCGTGACCGACCCGGTCTACCTCGACGGCCTCAGGCTCGACGGCACCCGGCTGTGGCGGATCAACCTGGGCCGCAACATCCGCGCCGGGGCGCACTACACGCAGTTCCAGGTCTACGACTACGACGGCGACGGCAGGGCCGAGGTCGCGGTGAAGACCGCCGACGGCACCGTCGACGGGCGCGGCACCGTCATCGGCGACGCCGGCGCCGACCATCGCAATTCCAGCGGCTACATCCTGTCCGGGCCCGAGTTCCTCACCATGTTCAACGGCCAGACCGGCGCCGCGATGTCCACGGTGAACTACGACCCGCCGCGCGGCACCGTCTCCTCCTGGGGCGACAACTACGGCAACCGCGTCGACCGGTTCCTGGCCGGCACCGCCTACCTGGACGGCCGCCGGCCGAGCCTGATCATGGCGCGCGGCTACTACACCCGCAGCGTGATCGCCGCCTGGGACTTCCGCGACGGCCGGCTCGTCAAGCGCTGGACGTTCGACACCAACGCCTCGGGCAACGGCTCGTACGCGGGACAGGGCAACCACTCGCTGACCATCGGCGACGTGGACGCCGACGGCCGCGACGAGATCGTGTACGGCGCCGCGACCGTCGACGACAACGGCGGCCGGCTGTGGAACGTCGGCTGGGGCCACGGGGACGCCGCCCACCTGGGCGACCTCAACCCGGCCCGGGCGGGCCAGGAGTACGTGAAGATCTCCGAGTCGGCGAGCCGGCCGGGCCTGTACATGGTCGACGCCCGTACCGGCCAGGTGCTGTGGCAGACCGGCACCGGTTCGGGCTCCGACGGCGAGGGCCCGGGACGCGGCGTGGCCGGCGACGTCTACGCGGGCAGCCCCGGCGCCGAGTCCTGGGCCGCGGGCGCCGGGCAGAACGGGCTGCGCAACACCTCCGGCGCGGTGGTCGGCCGCCAGCCGTCCTCGGCCAACTTCCTGTCCTGGTGGGACGGCGACCCGGTGCGCGAGCTGCTGGACCAGACCCGGATCGACAAGTACGGCACCGGCGGCGAGACCCGCCTGCTGACCGCCTCCGGCGTGCACAGCAACAACGGCACCAAGGCCACCCCGTCGCTGTCGGGCGACATCCTGGGCGACTGGCGCGAGGAGGTCATCTGGCCCACCACCGACAACCGGGCCCTGCGCATCTACAGCACCCCGCACGCCACCACCACCAAGATCCACACCCTGCTCCACGACACCCAGTACCGGGTGGCCCTGGCCTGGCAGAACACCGCCTACAACCAGCCGCCGCACCCGAGCTTCTTCATCGGCGACGGCATGAGCACGCCGCCCCGGCCGGACGTCCACGTGCGCTGACCGGCACTTGATGAACAGGCCCCCGGCCCGGAAGGGCGGCCGGGGGCCTATTCTCGTGAGAGAGAACGGCCGTCATCAGGGCCGAATCGCTTTTCTCCTGAGTAATCGTGAATTCTGCACCATTCGCATGCGGGTAATTCACGACAACGCGTGCCGACCGCACTTACCGGCCCCCGGCGTCCTTGACATGGTGGAAAAGGTCAGCTCCGACACGCATGTTGAGGGGACGCCAACTCGATGGAGATCAAGGTACTGGGTCCGCTGGTCGCCCATGAGAACGGAATGTCGATCACTCCCATTCCGCGCAAACCCCGGCAGGTATTCTCCCTGCTGGCATTGCAGGCAGGCACCATGGTCACGGTGCCGGCGTTCATCGAAGAGCTGTGGGGGATGCATCCGCCGGCCAGCGCACTGTCGACCCTGCAGACCTACATCCTGCAGGTGCGCCGGGGCATCGCCGCCGCGCTGGGCGCCAACTGCACCGACTCGGCCAAGGACGTCCTGACCACCTCCTACGGGGGATACCTGCTGGACATCGACCCGGACGACGTGGACGTCAACCGGTACGAACGCCTGGTGGCCGCGGGCAAGCAGGCCTTCGAGGCGGGCCGGTGGGAACCGGCGTCCGACCTGTTCAGCCAGGCGCTGGACATCTGGCGCGGGGAGGCGCTCGCCGACGTGCACGCCGGCCTGCGCATCGGCGTCGAGGTGGCCCGCCTGGAGGAGAGCAAGCTCGGCGTGCTGGAGGCGCGCATCGAGACCGACCTGCGGCTGGGCAGGCACGTGGGCCTGCTGGCCGAGCTGTCGGCGCTGACCGCCCGCTACCCGATGCACGAGAACTTCTGGGCGCAGTTCATGATCGCCCTGCACCGGGCGGGCCGGAAGAGCCAGGCGCTGGAGAACTTCATCAAGCTGCGCACGACGCTCGTGAACGAACTCGGCGTCGAGCCGTCGGCCCGTCTCCAGCACCTTCAGCAGGCGCTCCTGCGTTCCGATCCGAAACTGGACGCGGGCCGGGTCTTCGTTTGAGGAGGAGGTCGTGCCGACCTATGTATGGAATTACCTGACCGAATATCAGGAAGAACGCGCCGACATCCTGGACGCGGTGGAGAAGGTCTTCGAATCCGGCCAGCTGGTGCTCGGGAAAAGCGTGTCGTCGTTCGAGGCGGAATTCGCCGCCTACCACGGAGTCCCGCACTGCGTGGGCGTCGACAACGGCACCAACGCGATCGTCCTCGGACTCCAGGCGCTCGGCATCGGGCCCGGCGACGAGGTGATCACCGTGTCGAACACGGCGGCGCCCACGGTGGTGGCGATCGACGCGGTCGGCGCGACGCCGGTCTTCGTCGACGTCAGGGCGGACGACTACCTGATGGACACCGCCCAGATCAAGGCGGCGATCACGCCGCGGACCCGCTGCCTGCTGCCGGTCCACCTGTACGGCCAGTGCGTCGACATGGCGCCGGTGCTGGATCTGGCCGAGCAGCACGGGCTGCGGGTGCTGGAGGACTGCGCGCAGGCCCACGGCGCCCGGCACCACGGCCGGTTGGCCGGCACCATGGGCCACGCCGCGGCCTTCTCCTTCTACCCGACCAAGGTGCTCGGCGCCTACGGCGACGGCGGCGCCACGATCACCTCCGACCCTGACGTCGAGGCCGCGCTGCGCCGGCTGCGCTACTACGGCATGGAGAGCCGCTACTACGTGGTCGACACCCCCGGCCACAACAGCCGGCTCGACGAGGTGCAGGCGGAGATCCTGCGCAGGAAGCTGCGCCGCCTCGACGCCTACATCGAGGGCCGCCGCGCGGTCGCCCGCCGCTACGAGGAGGGCCTCGGCGACGTCCCCGGGCTGGTGCTGCCCTCGCTGGCCGACGGCAACGACCACGTCTACTACGTGTACGTGGCCAGGCATCCCGAGCGCGAGCGGATCATCAAGACGCTGGAGGCCCACGACATCCGCCTCAACGTCAGCTACCCCTGGCCGGTGCACACGATGACCGGGTTCGCCCATCTGGGCTACGAGGAGGGGCGGCTGCCGGTGACGGAGAAGCTGGCCGACGAGATCTTCTCGCTGCCGATGTACCCGTCGCTGCCGGTGGACACCCAGGACAAGGTGATCACGGAGCTGCGGGCCGCGCTGAAGGCCTGACGGCCCGGCGGGGGCGGCCGAAGTCAGGCCGCCCCCGCCGACGCGGTCCACATCGCGTGCACCGACTCGCGCAGGCCGATGCGCGGCTCCCACGACAGCGCGCGGCGCGCCAGGCCGATGTCGAGCCGGGTCCAGTCGCCGCCCTTGCTGCGGACCTCCCGGTCGAGCAGCTTGACCCGGTCGCGGGGGAAGCCGGAGGCCTCGATCAGCCAGTCGACCAGCGCGCCGATCGGCACCGCCTCACCCCTGCCGAGGTTGACGACCCGCTCGTCGAAGGACGCCGTGGCCGCCCGTACGATCGCCTCCGCGACGTCGCGTACGTCGATGAAGTCGCGCCGGGCGTCGGCCACGCTCAGCTCCAGCACCTCGCCCGCCGCCAGCGCCCGCTCGACGCGCAGCATCAGGGCGGCGAGGAAGCTCTCCTGCGGCGGGTGCGGCCCCGACATGTTGGCCGCCCGCAGCACCACCGCGTCCAGGCCGCGCCCGGCCCCCGCCAGCACGGCCAGCGACGTCGCCAGCTTGGTCGTGGCGTACGGCGTGACGGGCTGGGGCACCGTGTTCTCGCGCAGCAGCGTGCCGTACGGGACGGGACCGTACTCGTGCACCGAGCCGACGTGCACCAGGCGCGGCCGGTGCGGCGCCAGGGCGAGCGCCTCCAGGAGCCGGTCGACCAGCCTGATGTGCGAGTACGTCATCTCCTCGGTCGTGTCGCCCCACCCGCCCGCCGCGTTGACCACGGCGTCGGCTCTCGGCTCGGTGAACAGCGCGGCCAGGCGCTCCGGCTCGGCCGCGGTGATGTCCAGGGCGGTGAACGGGACGCCGGCCAGGTGCGGGGCGGCGGACCTGGCCACGGCGAGCACGTCCCAGCCGTGCCCGGCGAAGGCCGCGCACACCTGCCTGCCGACGCTGCCGGTGCCGCCCAGCACCACGACGCGCGGGGAACTCATGACCACAGCCTCCGCTCCACGCCCCGGGAGGCCTGGTAGCCGGGCAGCAGCCCCGCCCGCCGCGCCTCCTCCAGCGTCGGGGCCGCGAGGTCGCGCTCGGACAGCATCGGCCGCTCCCACGCGTCGGGGATCGGCAGGCCCAGGTCCGGGTCCAGCGGCGACAGCGCCAGCTCGTTGGCCGGGGTGTACTCCTCGGAGAGCATGTAGGCCATCACCGTGTCGTCCTCCAGCGCGATGAACGCGTGCCCCACCCCGACGGGCAGGTACGTGCACCGGAACTCGTCCGGGTCGAGCAGCGCCGACTCCCACTTGCCGTAGGTCGGCGAGCCCACCCGGATGTCGACGACGACGTCGAGCGCGCGGCCCTGCGGGCAGTAGACGTACTTGGCCGTGCCCGGCGGGGTGACCGTGTAGTGGATCCCGCGCACCACGCCCCGGCGGGACCTGCTGTGGTTGGTCTGCCGGATCGGGAACAGGTCGTGGCCTACCGCCGCCTCGAACGCGGCGTGCTGGAACGGCGAGACGAACAGGCCGCGCTCGTCGGGGAAGACCTGGGGCACGAACTCGTAGGCGCCTTCGACGGCCAGCTCGCGGGCCTTCACCGGAGCGCCTGGCCGCTGAGGTAGTCGACCCCGTCGGCGTAGTTGTAGGGATGCATGAACCCGCCCGCCCTGACGTTGCGGTAGATCCGGGACAGCGGATGGGAGCCGGTGTAGGCGATCCCGCCCACCACGCTCAGGCAGTCGTCCACGATGTCCACCGCATGCCGGTTGACCAGCATCTTGGCGTACTGGAACGGGGTCATCATGGCCCGCCCGCGCTCGGCCGGGTCGCCGCTGAGGTCCTCGGCCAGCCGGTCGGCGTTCTCCAGCGCCGCGGCCACCGCGCACCGCACCGCGTACAGCCGGGTGTCGATCTCCGCGAGCTTGGTCAGCACGGCGGGCGCCGCCCGGCCGCGTTTGCGCACGTGCGCCACGGCCAGCTCCCGCGCGGACGCGGCCAGCGCGGTGTAGATGCCGAGCATCGTGATCGAGCTGACCGTCTGGCCCGCCAGCGCGGCGTCGTCCTGCTCGCCGACGGGCCCGCGCGGCAGCACGTGCTCGGCGGGCACCGGGACGTCGTCGAAGGCGATCTCGACGGTGCCGGACGAGCGCATGCCCATCCCGTCCCAGTCGTCGCCCACGGTCAGCCCGGCGCTGTCGCGGGGCACCACCGGGGCGGCCATCCGCGCCGGCCCGCCGTTCTCGTGCACCTGCGCCGAGACCACGAAGTGGGTGGCGATCGGCGCCATGCTGACCAGGGTCTTGCGCCCGCTCAGCATGTAGCCGCCGTCGCCGGATTTGGTCAGCACGGTGGTCCGGCCCATGTCCTTGACCGCGCCGCAGACCACGGCCTCACCGGTGGCCATCTGGCGCAGCAGGCCGGCGGCCAGCTCGCGGGAGGCGGGCGGGCCGTGCTTCCACTCGTAGGCCAGCGTCAGGCCCCGGCTGAACTGCATGTGCAGGGCCAGCGCCACCCCGGCGTCGGCCTGGGCCACCTCGCCGAGCGCGACGGCGACGTCGTGCATCGAGGCGACGCCCAGCCCGCCGTGCTCGGCCGGCACGGTGGCGCCGAGCACCCCGTCCTTGCCCAGCCGGGCGAACAGGTGCGCGGGCAGCTCCGCCGCGCGGTCGTGCGCCTCCGCCTCCGCCGCCAGCGCCGGGAGGTGGGGGCGGAGGAGTTCGAGGAGCCGCCGTCCCTCAGGGGTCACGGGCGCTCGCAGTTCTGCCATGGTCGCTCCGTAGGCTCGTCGGGTAGGCCGTCGGCATCAGCCTGGGCGACGGCGCTGGAGAAGCGCTCCCGCGCGTGTGGTCCACCGGCGCTCCAACCACACTCCAGCGCCACCCGCTGTGCTGGAAGGCAGCCCAGGCGCCCTGGCGCCGTTTCCGCGGAGTCCACCATGGAGCCCGATGTGAGCAATCGCGATGTGAGCAAATCCGAAGTAAGCAAATGTCGTGTCTGTGCAGGTGAAGTGCGGAAATTCTTCGACTTCGGTACGCAGCCGCTGTCCGACGCCTTCCTCACCGAGCAGGAGGCCGGCCAGGCCTTCCACTTCCGGCTGGCCGTGGGACTGTGCACCGCGTGCACTCTGGTGCAGCTGCTCGAAGAGGTGCCCAGGGAACGCATGTTCCACCACGACTACCCCTACCACTCCTCCGGTTCGCGGCACATGCGGGAGCACTTCGCGCAGACCGCCCGCGACCTGCTGGCCACCGAGCTGACCGGCCCCGACCCGTTCTGCGTGGAGATCGGCTCCAACGACGGCGTCATGCTCGGCGTGATCAAGGACGCCGGCGTGCGCCACCTGGGCGTGGAGCCGTCGGGCGGGGTCGCCGAGGTGGCCAGGAAGGACGGGGTCCGGGTCCGCACCGACTTCTTCGAGGAGTCGACGGCCCGGCTGATCGCCGCCGAGGACGGCCCCGCCGACGTGATCTACGCGGCCAACACCATCTGTCACATCCCGTACCTGGACTCGATCTTCCGGGGAGTGGACGCGCTGCTCCGCCCGGGCGGGGTGTTCGTCTTCGAGGACCCGTACCTGGGTGACATCGCCGAGCGCAACACCTTCGACCAGATCTACGACGAGCACTTCTACCTGTTCACCGCCCGGTCGGTGCGCGGCGTGGCCCGCCGGTTCGGCTTCGAGCTGGTCGACGTCAAGCGGCTGCCCGTGCACGGCGGTGAGGTGCGCTACACCCTCGCCCGCCGGGGCGAGCGGGAGGTGAACCCCGCGGTCCCCGCGCTGATCGCCGAGGAGACCGATCGGGGGCTCGCGGAGCTGGGGACGCTGGAGAAGCTCGGCAACGGCATCGACCGCATCTGCGCCGACCTCGTCGCGCTGCTGGCGGATCTGCGCCGCAAGGGGCACACCGTCGCCGGGTACGGCGCGACCGCCAAGAGCGCGACGGTCACGAACTACGCGGGCCTCGGCCCGGAGCTGCTGCCGTGCGTCTACGACACGACCCCGGCCAAGATCGGGCGGCTGATGCCCGGCTCGGGCATCCCGATCAAGGCGGCGAGCGAGTTCTCCCGGCCGTACCCGGACTACGCGGTGCTGTTCGCGTGGAACCACACCGACGAGATCCTCGCCCGGGAGGCGGAGTTCGCCGCCCAGGGCGGCAAGTGGATCGTCTACGTCCCCGAGGTGCGCGTCCTGTAGCGGGGTTCAGGCGCACGGGAAAGGTTCAGGCGCACGGAAAGGGAGACGTCACCCGGGTGACGTCTCCCTTTCCGTGCGCGTCAAGCTTTTACGTGCCCGTCAAGGCAGCCGGACCGACAGGGCGTGCCGGAAGGCGTCGAGCGGGTCGAAGTGGGCCTTCACCTGCTGCAGCCTGGGGTAGTTGTCGCGGAAGTACAGCCGGTGCCAGGGGACCCCGCTCGTGTTGAGCCCGGGATCGGTGAAGTCGGCGTCGGCGTAGTTGACGAACGCCCCGCCGTGGCCGCGCGCCGGGTCGGGCACGCCGCCCGCGTCGGCGAACAGGTCGTGGTAGGTCTCGCGGATCCACGCCAGGTGCGCGTCGTCCTCACGGCCGTCCCACCAGAACACCGATCCGTACGCCTTGAGCACCGCGTCCCGGTGGGCCATGGCCGTGTCCGCCGGTCCTGCGGCGTTGATCGCCCCGCCGTGGGAGAGCAGGTAGAAGGCGGCCGCGGGGTTGCGGTAGCCCGACTCGTCGGTGAGCCGGCGGTAGAGCCCGGCGATCCTCTCCTCCGGCCACGACGAGCGGAGGAAGGCCGCCTTCGACTTGAAGCGCCCCTTCACCCCGGCGTACTCGTCGGGAACCAGCGTGGCGGCCAGGAACGGGCTGGTCGAGACCTCGGTCTCGGGAGTCGCCCGCACGGCGCGGCAGACCTCGGCGACGAAGGCGTCGGCGACGGCCGGCCCGACGCCGCCGTCCTCGGTCGCGGTCTCCAGGGTGATCGGCCCGCCGCCGGCGCGGGGCAGGGTCAGACTGTTGTCGAGCAGGGCGCCCGGTCCGCCGGGCTCGCTGTTGCGCTCGTGCCAGTGGGAGAAGGCGCGCACGAGCGCGACGAAGTCGTCCTCGTCCAGGTCGGCCCACTGCCAGCGCAGGGTCCTCTTGGTCACGGCGGCGGGCGGCGCGGGCAGCGCCCGCTCTTTCCCCGGCGAGCCGAACAGGAACCGGGTGACGACGCCGAAGGCCCCCGCGCCGCCGCCGGTGCAGGCCCACCAGAGGTCGCGGTGGAGGTCGTCCGGCTCCCTGGTCGCCCGTACGGCGCGCGCCCGCCCGGAGTCGTCCACCACGACCATCTCGACGCCGTACAAGTGGTCGACCGACAGCCCGTGGCGGCGCGAGAGCGCGCCGCCCCCGCCGCCCGGCACGTGCCCGCCCACGCCGATCTCCGGGCACCGGCCGGCGGGCACGGTGACGCCCCAGCGCAGGAACAGCGTCCGGTACATCGCGCCTAGGGTCGCGCCCGGCTCCACCGCGAACGCCCCGGTCTCCGGGTCGAGGCCGACGGCCTTCATCTCCGACAGATCCAGCACGGTCTGCGTCCCGGGGTGGTCGACGAGCGACTCGAAGCAGTGCCCGCCGCTGCGCACGGCGAGCCGTTCGCCCGCCCCCACCGCCTCCGTCACGGCCTGGACCACCTGCCCGGTCTCACCGGGCAGGACGATCTTCGCGGGGCTCGCGGGGAACCGGGCGTTGATGCCCCGACCGGCCAGATCCGGGTAACGGGGGTCGGCCTTGTCGACGATCAGGTGGCTCATGTCACTCCTCGTGGCGGGCCCGCCGTTCGGGATGGTCGGCGTACCAGCGGACGGTCTCGGCCAGCCCGGACGCGAACCCGACCCTCGGCCGGTAGCCGAGTGCGCGCAGCTTGGCGTCGTCCAGGGAGTAGCGCCGGTCGTGGCCCTTGCGGTCCTCGACGTGCTCGACCATCTCCCAGCCGGCGCCGCACTCCGCGAGCAGGCGTTCGGTCAGTTCCAGGTTGGTCAGCTCGGCCGTGCCGGCGACGTGGTAGACCTCGCCGGGCAGGCCCTGCTCGGCGACCAGGCGGATCGCCGTGCAGTGATCGCTGACGTGGATCCAGTCGCGCACGTTGCGGCCGTCCCCGTACAGCGGGACCTTGCGCCCGTCCAGCAGGCGGGAGACGAACAGCGGGATCATCTTCTCCGGGTACTGGCACGGCCCGTAGTTGTTGCCGCAGCGGGTGATGGACACGTCCAGCCCGTGGGTGATCGCGTAGGCGCGGGCGAGCAGGTCGCCGCCCGCCTTCGAGGCCGCGTACGGCGAGCGGGGGAGCAGCGGGGCGTCCTCGGTCCACGAGCCCTCGTCGATCGTGCCGTACACCTCGTCGGTGGAGACCTGCACGACCTTCGCCACCGCGGCCTCCAGGCAGGCGTCGAGCAGCGTCTGGGTGCCCAGCACGTTGGTGCGGACGAACACGGCCGCGCCCTCGATCGAGCGGTCCACGTGCGACTCGGCGGCGAAGTTGACCACCAGGTCGTGCCCGGGGACCACCTCCTTCAGCAGTCCGGCGTCGCAGAGGTCACCGTGCACGAACGTGTGCGGCACGCCCTCCAGGTTGGCCCGGTCGCCCGCGTAGGTGAGCTTGTCGAGCACGGTGATCTCGGCGTCGGGCAGGGACCGGGCGAAGTGCGAGCCGATGAAGCCGGCGCCGCCGGTGACCAGGATCCGTCTCATGAGCTCAGCTGGACCTGGCTGTGGTCGCCCAGCACCAGCCGGTGCGCGCGGGGCGTGTCGGGCGCGGGCGTGACCTGGACCTCGTGGCCGATCAGCGACGCCTCCACCCGGGAGACCCCGGTGATGGAGGCCCGGGGCAGCATGATCGAGTACTCGATCTCGCTGGCCACCACCGCGCAGTCGGGCGAGATCGAGGTGAACGGCCCGACGTAGCTGCCCGAGACCCGGGAGCCGGTGCCGATGATGGCGGGGCCGACGACGCGGGAGCGCTCGACGACCGCCCCCTGCTCGACCACGACCCGGCCGATCAGCTCGCTGTCCCCGTCGACCCGGCCGTCCACCCGGCTCTCCAGCGACTCCAGCACCAGGCGGTTGACCTCCAGCATGTCGGTGACGTTGCCGGTGTCCTTCCAGTAGCCGGAGATGGTGAGCGACTCCACCCGGCGGCCTTCCTCGATCAGCCACTGGATGGCGTCGCTGATCTCCAGCTCGCCGCGGGCCGACGGCTTCAGGTCGGCGACCGCCTCGTGGATCTCCGGGGTGAACAGGAAGACGCCGACGAGCGCCAGGTCGCTCTTGGGCCGCTGCGGCTTTTCCTCCAGGCCGACCACCCGGCCGGTCTCGTCGAGCTGGGCGACGCCGAACTGGCGCGGGTCGTTGACCCTGGTGAGCATGATCTGAGCGGACGGCCGGTCCCTGGCGAACCGGGCGACGATGTCGTCGATGCCGCCGACGATGAAGTTGTCGCCGAGATACATGACGAAGTCGTCGTCCCCGAGGTAGTCGCGGGCGATCAGCACCGCGTGGGCGAGCCCGAGCGGTTCGCGCTGCCGCAGATAGGTCACCTCGAGGCCGAACCGGGAGCCGTCGCCGACGGCGTCCTCGATCTCGGCTTGGGTGTCGCCCACGATCATGCCGAGTTCGCGGATCCCGGCGGCGGCGAGCGCCTCCAGGCCGTAGAACAGCACGGGTTTGTTGGCGACCGGCACGAGTTGTTTGGCGGAGGTGTGTGTGATGGGGCGCAATCTGGTGCCCGAACCTCCGGCGAGCATGAGTCCCTTCACCTGAAGAATGATAAAAATCGCGGGCGGCCCGGCGTAATGGGGCACATTCATCTCCACACGTGAAGGAATCATATTGACGCGTATTCCCGGCTGGATCGCGGCCGGATTCTGACCGCAATGCGTGCCACGATGGCGTCATGGCCAACACGCCTCAGCGCATGCTGCGTCTGCTGTCCTTGCTCCAGCACAGCCGCTACTGGTCGGGGGCCGAGCTGTGCGAGCGCCTGGAGATCAGCCCCCGCACCCTGCGCCGCGACATCGACCGGCTGCGCGAGCTGGGCTACCCGGTGCACGCCACGCCGGGCGCGCACGGCGGCTACCAGCTGGAAGCGGGCACGGCCATGCCGCCCCTGCTGCTCGACGGCGAGGAGGCGGTGGCCGTCGCGATCAGCCTGCGCACCGCGGCCGGCGGCTCGGTGGCCGGCATCGAGGAGACCTCGGTCCGCGCCCTGGCCAAGCTGGAGCAGGTGCTCCCCGCCCACCTGCGCAGACGGGTGTCCACGCTGCAGGACTACACCGTGCCGATCACCGCGCCGGGGCCCGTCGCGGACCCCGAGTGCCTCATGGTGATCGCGCAGGCGTGCCGCGACCGCGAGCGGCTCCGGTTCGGCTACGCCACCCGCGACGGCGCCGAGAGCAGCCGGTTCGTCGAGCCGTACCGGCTGGTCCACGTCGCCAGGAAGTGGTACCTGATGGCCTGGGACCTCAAGCGGGACGACTGGCGCACCTTCAGGGTCGACCGGCTCACCGCGCCCTACCCGACGGGGGAGCGCTTCGGCCCGCGCGAGCTGCCCGCCGAGGACGTGGCCGCCTACGTGGCCGAGTCCATCACCTCGTCGCTGGCCCGCTACCGGGCACTGATCACCTTCCACGCGCCGCTCGCCCGGATCGCCGAGCGCATCAGGCCGCGCGACGGCATCCTCACCGAGGTCGACGAGGACACGTGCATGCTGCGCACCGCCGCCGACTCGCTGCAGTGGCTGGCGCTGACGGTCGGCATGTTCGACGTCGAATTCGAGGTGCACGAGCCGCCGGAATTGATCGCATACATCCGCATGCTGTCCGGCAGGCTCGACCGGGCCGTTTCCGGCGGGGGCGGATAACGCGGTCGAGTCTCCGTGGAGAATCGCTGGAGAATGCGTCCCGCCGGACAATGCGGCCAGGAACTGACCGCGCCCGCGGCTATGGTCGGAAACATGACGAGTAACGGCACGCCAGCTATACGAACCGCAGGCCTGCGGAAAAGCTTCGGCGAGACGAAAGCCGTCGACGGGATCGACCTGGAGATCCCGCCAGGCGTCGTCTACGGCGTACTCGGCCCCAACGGCGCCGGGAAGTCGACGTTGATCCGCATGCTCGCCACGCTGCTCCAGCCCGACGGCGGCAGCGCCGCCATCTTCGGTCACGACGTGGTCGGCGAGGCCGACCAGGTACGCCGGCGCATCAGCGTGACCGGGCAGGCCGCCTCGGTCGACGACGCGCTCACCGGCACGGAGAACCTCATCCTCATGGGCCGGCTCCAGGGCTACGGCCGGCAGCGCGCACGGGAGCGCGCGGCCGAGCTGATCGCGGCCTTCGACCTGGACCACGCCGCCGACCGGCTGGTCAGCACCTACTCGGGCGGCATGCGCAGGCGGCTGGACATCGCCGCCAGCATGACGGTCACCCCCGACCTGCTCTTCCTCGACGAGCCCACGGCCGGGCTGGACCCGCGCAGCCGCAACCAGGTGTGGGACATCGTCAAGGCGCTGCTCGAGTCCGGCACCACGATCCTGCTCACCACGCAGTACTTGGAGGAGGCCGACGAACTCGCCGGCCGCATCGCGGTCATCGACCATGGCAGGGTCATCGCCGAAGGCCCGTCGAGCGAGCTGAAGGCGTCGGTCGGCTCGGCCGCGCTGCACGTGCGGCTGCGCGACCCCGGGCAACGTCCCCGGGCCGAGGAACTGCTGGCACGCGAGCTCGACGCGCCGGTGCGCCTGGCGGCCGACCCGGCCCGCCTGTCGGCCGGGGTCGACGACAGCGCACGCGTCATCCGGGCCCTGGGCGCCCTGTCCGGGGAGTCGATCGAGACCGTCGAGTTCGCCGTGCGGCAGCCCAGCCTCGACGAGGTGTTCCTGACGCTCACCGGCCGCGAGGCCGAGGAAGCGCCGGTCAGGGAGGAGAGCAGAGCATGACAGCGTCCACCCCGCGCATCGCGGATCCCGTCCGGGCGGCCGTGTCGGTACGCGAGCGCCCGCCGCGCGCGAGCGCCCTGTCGGCCACGGTCACCCACCTGTGGCGCGGCGCGATGGCGTTCAAGCACTTCCCGGCCCAGCTCATCGACATGATGCTGCTGCCGATCATCTTCCTGCTGCTGTTCACCTACATGTTCGGCGGCGCCTTCGCCGGCTCCACCCAGGAGTACCTGCAGTTCTTCCTGCCGGGCATCGCGGTGCAGAGCGTCATCCTGATGACCGTCTACACCGGCACCGCGATCAACACCGACATCAACAAGGGCGTCTTCGACCGGTTCCGCACGCTCCCGTTCTGGCAGCCCGCGGCCATCGCCGGCAACCTGCTCGGCGACGTGATCCGCTACGTGATCGCCCTGTCGGTGACCATCGGGCTGGGGCTGCTGCTCGGCTTCCGTCCCGGCGGCGGTCTCCCGGGCGTGCTGGCGGCGATGGCCGTGCTGATCGTGTTCGGGTTCAGCGTGAGCTGGATCTTCGCCGCGATCGGCGTGGTGGCCAGCGTCCCCGAGCGGGTCTCGGGCACCAGCATGATCGTGATCTATCCGCTGGTGTTCACCAGCAACATCTTCGTCCAGCCGGACACGATGCCGGCGTGGACGCAGACGCTGGTGCAGCTCAACCCGATCAGCCACGCGGCCACGGCGTCGCGCGCGCTGATGCACGGCACGGCGGGCTTCTGGGACGTCATGTGGGCGCTGATCATCTCGGCGGCGATCACCCTGGTGTTCGCGCCGCTCGCCGTCCGCCTCTACCGCAACAAGAACGCGCGCTGAGGCTCTTTCGCGGGGACCCGGGAGGTGCGCGGACGTCTGACCTCCCGGTGTTTTCGCAGGACCTCGCGTATTTCCGGCTCTCCGTTTCCGGGCGCGCGCGAATTTGTCGCGTTCCTGTCCGGAAGGCGCCGTACGCCGACGTATTCCGAATCGCGTTTAGCCTGCTCCGTCGCGGATAACTGTGGATGGATGTTCACGTAGCGGCCGGGGTGACCCTGCGGCCGGCCACCGACTACGGAGAGCCCGACCTCCATGAACGCAGACATCAACAATCACGAAAGGAATCTGGGCGGACTGCCGCGGTTACCGCAGGCGGATTCAGGCGGGGGAATCCGCGAGAGCGGACCGTACGGCCGGGGCCGGCTGGGGATGGACACCGGCGTCCATGCGGGAGCCGTCGAGCTGCGCATGCCGATGGGACTGACCCTCGAATCGTGGCGGCGCGTCGGACAGCACCTGAAGAGGATCACGGAGTCCTCCGCGTGGTGGCTGGGGGATTGGCTGGTGTACGGGGAGCGGGCCTTTCCGGACCGCTACCGCCTGGTGATCGAGGAGACCTCCCTCGACTACCAGACGCTGCGCAACTACGCCTGGGTGGCGCGGAAGTTCCCGGCGTCCCGTCGACGGGACGGACTCAGCCTGCAGCACCACGCCGAGACGGCCTCCTTGCCCGAGCACGATCAGGACTGCTGGCTCACCCGGGCGGAGAAGGAGAAGTGGTCGGTGAAACGCCTCCGCCGGGAACTGCGTGAACGTCGCAGGTTGCGCATGGGCGGCGGGCGGCGACCCGGACAGGTCGTCATACCGTTGGACACCGAGCGCGCGGAGCGCTGGGCACAGGCGGCGGACGCGGCCGGACTGCCGCTGGTCGACTGGATCGCGGAGACCCTGGACGAGGCCTCGACCGGCGACTGACCCGGAATAGGGAAGAGGCCGGGCCGTCTTGCCGGCGGCCCTGTTTCCGGCTGCCTTTCCGATGAAATCTCAAACACATTTCCGGCGGCCCGCCCAGCAGGTTGACATTTCGGAACGGGCGATGTTTGCATTGCATTCCGATAACAAGTGAACGATTAACGGGAAATGCGGAGTATTGCGATGACATCAGTCGCGCAGCAGATTCGCGACATCGACGTCCGCCGCCGCATCGACATGCTGGCCGACCCCGGTTCCTTTCTGGAATTCGGCAGTCGCGCCCGGCACCGGGTCACCGCTTTCGGCATGGACGCCAAGCGGCCCGTCGGTGATGGAGTGGTGACGGGAAACGCGACCATCGGCGGCCGCCCGGTAGGGCTGTACGCGCAGGACTCGGCCGTCCTCGGCGGCTCGCTCGGCGAGATGCACGCCGCGAAGATCGTGGGAGTCCTCCGCCAGGCGGAACGCGCCAGGATCCCGGTGGTCGGGCTCCTCGACTCGGGCGGCGCCCGCATCCAGGAGGGGCTGGCGGCGCTGGACGGCTACGGGGCCATCTTCCGGGCGAACGCCCAGCTCTCCGGCCGGGTGCCGCAGCTCAGCCTGATCCTCGGCTCGTGCGCAGGCGGGGCGGTCTACTCGCCCGCCCTGACCGACGTGGTCATCATGCTGCGCGACGGCGCCCACATGTTCCTCACCGGCCCCCAGGTCGTCAAGGCCGTGACGTTCGAGGACGTCACGCCGGGCGAGCTCGGCGGGGCGGAGGTGCACACCCGCCAGTCGGGGGTGGTCCACCTGGTGGCGGACGACCCCGCGGAGGCGATGGACCTGGCCCGCAGGGTGCTGTCGTATCTGCCCGACTCGTGCTGGTCCGAGGTGCCCATGGCCGAACCGGTCGGGCCCGGAGTCCTGCCCGAACTGCCGGACAACCCGCGCATCGCCTACGACGTGCGCCGGGTGATCGACGGGATCGTCGACGGCGGCAGCTTCCTCGAACTCCAGGCGCGCTTCGCCCGCAACCTGGTCATCGGCTTCGCCAGGATCGAGGGCCGCGCGGTCGGCATCGTCGCCAACCAGCCGCAGGCCCTCGCGGGCGCGCTGGACATCTCGGCGTCCGAGAAGGGGGCGCGGTTCGTCCGCCTCTGCGACGCCTTCGGCGTGCCGCTGGTGACGCTCGTGGACACCTCCGGCTTCCTGCCCGGCACCAAGCAGGAGTCGAACGGGGTGATCCGCAAAGGCGCCAAGCTGCTGTACGCCTTCTCCGAGGCGACCGTGCCGCGGCTGACCGTGGTGCTGCGCAAGGCGTTCGGCGGGGCCTACATCGTGATGAACTCCAAGTCGCTGGGCGCCGACGCGGTCTTCTGCTGGCCGCGGGCCCAGATGGCCGTCATGGGGGTCGAGGGGGCGGTCGACATCGTCTACCGGCGCGAGCTGGGCCGCGACCCGTCCGCCCGCCCGGACCTCATGGCCGACTACGAGCGCGAGGTGATGGCCTCCCATCTCCCCGCCGAACGGCTGTCGGCCGACGAGATCATCGAACCCGGGCAGACCAGGTCCGTCCTGGCCGCCACCCTGCGCACGCTGGCCAGTGCCGTGCGCCCCCGCTTCCGCCACGACAACCTTCCGCAGTGATGGGGTATCGACATGCCGGCCAGAAGAGACGACGTGATCCGGGTCATCGTCGGTGAGGACATGGACATGGTCAGGGGCGCCCTGGTCGCCCTGCTGGAGCTCGAGTCCGACATCGAGGTCGTCGGCGCGGTGCCCGCGGGCAAGGAGATCGTCGCCACGGCCAGGCACCGCAACCCGCAGGTCGCGGTCATCGACGCCGACATCAACGGCAAGGACGGGCTGGAGGCCGCGGTCGAGCTCAAGGAGAACCTGCCCGGCTGCGAGACCCTGCTGATCAGCAGCCTCGCCAAGCTCCCCACCGTGCGGCAGGCGCTGTCGGCGGGGCTGGGCGGGCTGATGCTGACGAAGTCGTCGCCCGAGCGGCTGGCCGACGCCATCCGGCGGGTCGCGGCCGGCGACCGGGTCTTCGACCCCGACGTGACGCTGGCCGCGTGGGAGTGCGTCGACTGCCCGCTGACCGAGCGCGAGCTGGAGGTCCTGCAGCTCACCGCGGAGGGCGACGAGGCCAAGGAGATCGCCGGCCGCCTGTTCCTCTCGTCGGGGACCGTACGCAACTACCTGACGGTCATCGTGAGCAAGCTGAAGGCCCGCAACCGCATCGACGCCATCCGCATCGCCAGGGAAGCCGGCTGGATCTACTGAGCGTCCCCGTCCGGGACGAACTGCCCGAAGCGGCCCTGGTGGTAGAGGAGCGGCTCCGCGGCCCCCGCGATCCGCGTGCCGAGGACCAGGCCGACGACCAGCACGTGATCCCCGATGTCCGTCGTGGTGTACGGCGCGCAGGTCAGATGCACGGCGACGCCGTCCAGCAGGGGAGTGCCCAGGGGATCGGTGTGCCAGTGCGTCGGCGGGGCGAACCGGTCGCCGTTCGTCCGGGCGAAGCGGGCCGCCAGGTCCGCCTGGTCGCCGGAGAGCACGTTGACCGCGAACCGCTCCGCCTTGCGCAGCCACGGCCACGTGGACGACGACTGGCCGATGTAGAACGACACCAGCGGCGGCCGCAGGCTGACCGAGGAGAACGAGGTCGCGGTCAGCCCGACGGGCACGTCGCCCACCGCGGCCGTGACGACCACGACCCCGGCCGCGTGCCCGGCCAGCGCCCGGCGGAACTGCTCCTCCCCGGCGTGGCCGTCCGGCAGGTCGCGGTTCATCGGCGGGTCGCCGCCCATCAGCCGGACGGGCTCAGCGGGGCGCGGTGATGGGCCGCCGTCAGGTCCTCCAGCGTCGGCACCACCTCGTTCGGCGTCGGGCAGTCGAGCATCTCGTCGCGGATCCGGGCCGCGCCCTCCCTGAAGGAGCTCTCGCTCAGCAGGTGGGCCAGGCTGTCCCTGACGCTGCCCGCCTCCCGGGCCGGTCCCGGCGGCAGGTAGATGCCGGCGCCCAGCTTCTCCAGCCGCCGGGCGCGGTAGACGTCGTCCCACTGCCAGGCCAGGTTCAGCTGCGGCACGCCGTAGAAGACCGCGCTCGACCAGGTGCCCGCGCCCCCGTGGTGCAGCACCGCGGCGCAGTCGGGCAGCGCCACGTGCAGCGGGACGCTGTCCACCACCCGCACGTTGCCCGGCAGGGGACGCAGCCGCTCGCCCTCGGCGACCGTCGCGAGCACCTCCACGTCCAGCTCGGCGACCGCCTCCAGCAGCTCGGCCACCGCGTCCAGCCCGGAGAAGCCCGTCGTGCGCGCGGTCATGCCCTGCGTGACGCACACCCTCGGCCGGTCGGGGGCGGTCCGCGACCACGGCGGCGTCACGGCGGGCAGCGGCCCGTTGTACGGGATGTGCCGCATCGGCACCAGCGGCTGGTCCAGCTCGAAGCGCACGCTCGCGGGCATCTGGTCGATCGTCCACTGGCCGGTGACCACCTCGGGGCTGAACGCGCACCCGTGCCGGGCCAGCGTCCAGGTGAGCCACTCGCGCAGGCCGTCGTCCCGGCGTTCCTCGGGCTCCGGTGCCAGCAATTCCTGGAATCGCTCGTACGCCTGGAGGAAGAGGTCCGGACCCCACAGCAGGCGCGCGTGCGCGGCCCCCGTGACATGCGCCGCGATGGCCCCGGCGAACGTGAACGGCTCCCAGATGACCAGGTCGGGCCGCCACCGGTGGGCGAAGTCGACCAGGTCGTCGACCATGGAGTCGTTGTTGATCTGGGAGTAGAAGGTGGCCGTGAGCATCGTGGTCGAGGCTTCCAGGAAGGCCCGGTCCAGCAGCTCGGTGCGGCCCTCCAGGTAGTCCGTGTTCTGGTGCAGGGCGAACACCCCGGGAGCGGCGGCGGCCATCACCTGCCCGACCCGGTGGTCCTCGCCCACGGGCACGGCGGTGAGCCCCGCCGCGGTGATGCTGCCGGTCAGCGCCGGCTGGCTGGCCACCCTGACCTCGTGCCCGGCGGTGCGCAGCGCCCATGCCAGCGGCACCATCCCGTTGAAGTGGGCGTCCATGGCGAACGCCGTGAGCAGCACGCGCATCGTCATCTCCCCTTCGCCATCGGCAGCTTCAGCACGGCCTGCGCCACGGGCGAGCGCATGCGGCGCAGGAGCGGCCCGTCGGTCTCGATCCCGGGCAGCCGCTCGGCGACGGCCCGCAGCACCTCGGTCGCGATCACCCGGGCCGCCGGGGCCACCAGCGACTCGTATCCGCCGCCCGTCAGCGACAGGCTCGGCCCCGGCTCCCCGGCCAGGTCGAAGTTCCCTGCGCCCGAGGAGGGGTCGTGGTTGGCGGCCTCCACCAGGATCACTACGTGGTCGTCCGCCTCGATCTCCTGGCCCGCGACGGTGAGCGGCCGCTGGGCGATCCGGCTGACCATGCGCACCGGCGGCGCCCAGCGCAGCGTCTCCTCGACGGCGCGGGCGGCCAGGTCCGGGTCCTGCCTCAGGGACGCCCACTGGCCGGGACGGCCGAGCAGCGCCACGACGGCGGCGGTCAGCGTGTTCGTCGCGATCTCGGCCCCGGCCATCAGGTGCAGCAGGCAGACCTCGACGACGTCGGCTCTGTCGTACCCGGTGGCCAGCAGGGCGCTGACCGCGTCGTCCCGCGGCTCCACCGCCCGCTCGGCGACCTGGGCGCGGGCCAGCTCGCGGGCGCGGCCGAGCGCTTCCTCCAGCTCCACGGCCACGGGCAGGCGGGGCGGGCAGAGCACGGCGTCGACCGCGACCCCCAGCGGGGCCAGGTCGCCGGCCGTGACCGGGAAGCCGAGCACCTTCACCAGGGCCTCGGCGACGGCGGGCCTGACCAGGTCGGTGACCAGGTCGAACCGGGGGCCGAGCCGGTCGAGCACCGGCAGGACCGCGCCGCGCACGTCGGCGCGCCACGCCCCGGCCGTCCGGCGGCCCAGCACCGGATCGTTCAGCCCGGCGAGCCGCGCGTACTCGGCCAGCGGAAGCGTGAGCGGCGCGCCGCCCGCAGGGGTGACATGGCAGGTCCGCCAGGTCTCCCACAGGTTCTCCCGTACGTGGTCCTGCCCCGACTCCGGATGGCGGGTGTCCAGGCCCGGCTCGGTCAGCAGGGCGGCGGCCACCCCGGCGTCGGCGGTGACCCAGGCGCCCAGCTCACTGCGGTGGATCGGGCCCCGCTGCCGGATCTCGGCGCCGATGGCGTCCGCGTCGTCGCCCTCCCCGTGCAGCGACCGGGCGAACGGATCGCCGAGTGAGCCGAGCACGAAGTGGAAGCCGCGGACCGTGAGCAGGTGGCGGCCCAGCTCGCTCTCGGTGACGGTGGTGGTCATCGTGAAGCTCCTTCCTTGACGGCCGGCCGACCGGCGCGGCGGGCGTGCTCGCCGATCGCCGCGGCCAGCGGCCGGTGGACGGCGGCGGCCAGCGCGTGCCCCATCTCCGGGATGTCCAGCACCCGGGCGCCGGGGATCAGCTCGGCGACGTGCCGGGCGTGCGGCGGGGGCGCCGCCGGGTCGTGCCCGGCCTGGATCGCCAGCGTGGGCACGGTCACGCCGGCCAGCTCCGCCCCGCGCGAGACCGGCGGCTGGGGGATCATGTGGTGCGTGATCGGCTCCTGGAAGGTGCCCGCGTGGGCGACGGCCCGCAGCTCGCGGCGGCGGAACTCGTCGGCGTCGAACGGCACGCCCGTCCCGTTGAGCAGCCGCCACTTCTCCACCCGGCGCTCCAGCTCGCCCTCCGGCCCGTCCACCGGCTCCGACATGAGCGCGATCACGTCGAGGAAGCGCCGGGTGGGCGGCGGCAGTCCGTCCCCTGAGGTGTTCTGGCCGGACGCGCGCTCGATGGCGGCGTCGAAGTCGACGTCGAGCGCGCCGCCGAGCATCACGGTGAGGCTGAGCAGCCGCTCCGGATGGTCGACGGCGAGCAGCTGGCCGATGGTGTGGCCCAGCGACATGCCGACGACGTGCGCGGCCGTCACCTCCCACCCGTCGAGCACGGCCAGCGCGTCCAGGACGAGCTCGTCGTACCCGTAAGGACGGGCCTGGAAGTCGCACCGGGACGAGCGGCCGGTGTCGCGGTGGTCGTAGCGGACGACGTGGAATCCGTCCGCGGCGAGCAGCCCGACGAACTCGTCGGGCCAGGACATCGCCGACAGGTTGCCGCCCGCCACGAGCAGCATCGGCGGACCGGCGGGATCGCCGAAGTCCTCGCTCCACAGCGTGACGTCGCCACGGGTGATCATGCGCGTGTTCATGGGGCCTCCCCGGCCGGGGCGAGGACGAGCAGGGACAGGTCGAACGGGACGGTGGGGGAGGGCAGGCGATGCACGGACTCCACCTCCAGCCCGGCCCGGGAGGCCAGGTCCCACCAGGCGTCGCGGGTGCGCAGCCGGCCGCCCAGGAACACCAGCATGCGCAGGTCGAGCTCGGTGAACAGCTCGTTGCTCGCGTTCTCCTCCAGGTCGTCCCGCTCGTAGACGAGGATCCTGCCGCCGGGCTCCAGCGACTCGGCGCAGCGTTCCAGGATGCGTACGGCGTCCTCGTCCGGCCAGTTGAGCAGCACGAACGAGAGGATCATCACGTCGGCCGTGCACGGCAGCGGCTTGAAGAAGTCGGCCTCGACGACCTCGGTCCGCCCGCCCAGCCCCGCGGCGGCCAACTCCTCGCGGGCGGCCGCCGCGGTTCCGGGCAGCTCCACGAGGGTGGCCGTCACGTGCGGGGCCAGCCGGCCGATCGCGATCAGGAAGCCGCCGGTGCCGCCGCCGACGTCGCACACGTGCCGGACGCGGCTCCAGTCGTAGGCCGCGGCCGGGGCGTCGTAGGCGACGTCCTGGTCGCAGGCCATCAGACCCTCGAACGACTCGCGCAGGTCGGGACGGTCGGCCAGGTCGTCGTAGAACGGCTTGCCGTAGAAGTCGGCGTAGGTCGGGCGGCCCTCGCGGACCGCGTCCAGCAGCCGGAGGAACCCCACGTCGGCCCTGGCCACGATCTGGTCCATGTCATGCCAGGCCCGCTGGGCGGCCGGGTGGTCGTCGGCGAGCATCAGGCCCACCTCGGTCGGCGCCAGCCGGCCCGGCGCGGGCTCGTGCAGCACGCCCACCGCCACCAGGTGGCGGGTCAGCCGGGTCAGCGCGTCGGGGTCGGTGCCGGTCTCGGCGGCCAGCTCCCGCGGGGTGGCCGCGCCCGCCTGGATGCGGTCCACCAGCCGGAGGGTGGCGGCCACCCGCACCGCCATCGGGGTGTGCAGGCTGCCCAGGCGGATCAGGGTCCTGAGGGCTTCGGTGTCCTTCATCAGGGGCGCCAGCCGCCCTGCTCCGGCCAGGGCTCGCCCAGCTGCCGGTACGTGCCCTGATAGTCGGGCCAGTCACGGTGGTCGCGGATCTTGCCGTCGACGATCCTGATCAGGTGGATCTGCTCGCCGGCGAACTTGCGGCCGGTGGCCGGCATGCCGACCAGGTTGCCGACGTGGCGGCCGTAGAGGACGAGCTTGGCGCGCACCCACTCGCCGTTCTCCTCGTAGCCGACCTCCTCCAGATGGGCCTCGGCGGAGAAGGCGTACTTCAGCCATTTCACCGCCCCGGCGAACGCCTCCGGCCCGCGCGCGTCGGGGTAGTGCTCCAGGGCGCCGGGGTTGAGATATTCGGGGTGGATGTACTCGGCGACGTCGCCGGTTTCTCCGCTGTTGTACGCGTGCACCATTCGGCGGACCGTGTCGATCTGCTGACTCATGGCAAACTCCGTTTCCACGGGAAATGTCCCTTCGATTATTCGCATCGTTGTTTGGCCGGGACAATGTGACTGAACCCGTTCTCGACCGGTTCTCCAGGACCGCTCGAATACTGGTGGGCGTGGACACATCGACGTACAAGAAACAGGTCGCGGACGTCTTCGACACGTCGGCGGCGACATACGACAGGATGGGCGTCGAGTTCTTCACGCCCATGGGCAGACGACTGGTCGAGCTGGCCGCGCCCGCCCCCGGCGAGCGGGTGCTGGACGTCGGGTGCGGCCGCGGCGCGAGCCTCTTCCCGGCAGCTGAGCGGGTGGGCGGGACCGGCTACGTGCTCGGCATCGACGTGGCCCCGGGGATGGTGGCCGAGGCGCGCGCGGAGATCGAGTCCCGCGCCCTCGCCAACGCCGGGGTGCGGGTGATGGACGGGGAGAGACCCGACCTTCCCGACCGGTCCTACGACGTCGTGCAGGGCGGTTACAGCATCATTTTCCTGCCGGACGCCCCGGCGGCGCTCGCGCGCTACGGCGAGCTGCTCGCGGAAGGCGGGAGAATCGCTTTCAGCAGCCCGGTGTTCAAGGCCGGGATATTTCCGTTCCTGCCCCCCGAGTTCACCCCGCTCATTCCCCGCGAACTTCTCGGATATCTGCCGCCGGAATGGCAGCCGGAATCGCTGGTGCGCCGATTCAACAGCTGGCTGGAGCGTCCCGAGGACCTGACCGCGACGCTGGAGCGGGCGGGCTTCGGCGACGTCGCCGTGCTCGACGAGCCGGTGCGGATGACCGCGGCGTCGGCCGAGCAGTGGGTCGACTGGTCGCACACCCAGGGCATGCGGCTGCTGTGGCAGAACCTGCCCGAGCCGCAGGCCGCCGAACTGCGCGAGCGCCTCATCGGCGGGCTGGAGGCGCTGCGGCAGGACGGCGGACCGCTGGTCATCGACGTCCCGGTCCGCTTCGTCACCGCCCGCGTCGCCCGCTAGCGCCCTGGCCCGTCCGGGTCAGGGACGCCAGCGCCCCTGACCGGCCAAGGCCGTCTCCCGGCCGTCGGTTGACCGGCCAGGGCCGTGTCCCGGCCGTCGGTCAGGTCTCCCGGCCGTCGGTCAGGGTGGACAGGGCGGTGGTGAACGCCGTCCTGTCCGCGTCCGGGCCGCCGGCCCGAGCGGGCAGCAGCGGCACCACCGCGCCCGGCCCCTTCCGCACGGCGGGGTGCCTGCGCGCGATCGTGCTCAGCCCCTGGCCGGGACCCGCCTCGACGCAGACGGTGCCGGGGGAGCCGGCCGAGAGGATCTCGTCGAGCGCCGGCCAGAACCGCACCGGCGCCACCGGCTGCCGCGCCCAGTACTCGGGGTCGGCGGCCAGCTCCAGTGTCAGCGGCCGGGCCGCGTACCCGGAGTACAGCGGGATCCGCGGCGCGCTCACCGGCGTGGCCGCGAACCCCGCCACGGCGGGCCCGACGGTGCCGGCCAGCGAAGGACTGTGGAAGGCGATCAGCGTGGGCACCGGCGCGCAGGTGAACCCCTCGGCCCGCAACGCCCGCTCCACCTCGGCCAGCGGCTCGTCCGGCCCGGCCACGATCGTCTGCCGGGGCGCGTTGACCGCCGCCACCACGACCTCCTCGGTCAGCACGCCTTCCAGCGCCGCCACCCCGGCGGAGACCGCGAGCATGCCGCCCGGCGGCGCCCCCGCCAGGAGCCGGACCCGCTCGCGCACGAGGGCCGCGGCGTCGGCCAGCGTGAAGACCCCGGCGAGTACGGCCGCGGCCACCTCGCCGATGCTGTGCCCCAGCATGACCCGGGGCCGCACGCCGTACTCCAGCAGCGTCCTGCCGAGCGCGTAGTCGACGGCGAACAGCAGCGGCTGCGCCCGCGTGACGTGGTCCAGCGGCACCCGGGGGCGCTCGCTCAGCCAGTCGCGGCGCAGCGCGTCGCCTTCCTCGCCGAACGCCGCGAAGACCTCGTCCATGGCGGCGGTGAACCGGGGCTCCTCGCCGTACAGTCCCCAGGCCATCCGCGGATGCTGGGAACCTTGCCCGGGGAACATCAGCAGGACCGCGTCCGTACCCATCTCACGTCCTCCCGTCCGAGTCCGATGCCCACGCGGGGCGGTCCAGCATCTCCACCACCGCGCAGGACCAGCTGAAGCCCGCCCCGACGCTGGCCAGCAGGCACAGCCCGCCCGGCCGGAGCGCCCCGGTGGACACCAGGTGGTCCAGCCCGGCGATCGGGTCCCCGGCGCCGAGGTGGCCGACATGCCTGCTCCACGGCCAGGTGGTCCGCTCGGGCGCGATGCCGAAGGCGGTGAAGAAGGCCGCCTTGAGCCGGCGCCGGCCGAGGTGCGGCAGCGCGAACCAGTCGATGTCGTCCAGATCGGCCCCCGCCTCGTCCAGCGCGCCGCGCAGCGCGGCCTCCTGGCCGGCGCCCACCCGCGCGGCGGTCGCCGCGGTGCCGGTCTCCCGCACGTAGGTGCGCTTGTGCAGGCCGAGGTCCACGGTGGGCTGCTCGTCCGGCGACGGGTCGCCGTAGGGGTCGCCGCCTCGGTGCATGCCCTCCAGTTCAGGATCGGAGACCGTCACCAGGCTGCGCAGTCTCGCGAACCCGGCCGAGCGTGACACGACCAGGGCCGTGCCGCCGTCGGCGTAGACCGTCCCGGGGTCGCTCCGCCAGCGCTCGAAGCCCGGCGGCGTCATCCGGTCGCCTGTCGTGATCAGCGCGCCCGCGCGCGTGCAGCGCCGGGCCAGCTCCAGCGCGGCCATGCCGCCGTTGGAGACCTGCCTGACCTCCATCGCCGGGCAGGTGTTCCCGACCGCGACCCGCTGGACGTACGAGGCGGGCGCCCACAGGTGATGACCCTGGAAGTACAGGCTTGCGTGCAGCACCAGGTCGATGTCCGCGGGGCCCGCGCCGGACCGGTCGAGCGCCGTCCTGGCGGCCCGCGCCGCCATCTCGGGGCCGGTCTCCTTGCCGGCCGTGGCCACCGCGCGCATGTCCGTCGAGGCGGCCAGGCCGGCGTCGGCCGCGCCGGACGCCAGCGCCTCCTCCACCGGGACGGCCGGGGGCAGCCAGGTCGCGCAGCCGGCGACGTACAGGTCCTCGCTCATGCGCGCACGACCATCGCGCTGTTGAACCCGCCGAACCCCCGGGCCACCACCAGCGCGGCGGTGCCGTCCGCCGGCCGGGGAGCGCCGGTCACCAGGTCCACGGGGAGCGCCGGGTCGGCGTCCGTCACGTTCGCGGTCGGCGGCACCACCCCGTCGCGCAGCGCGAGCAGGGCGGTCAGCAGGTCCAGCGGCCCCGCCCCCGAGTACAGCCGGCCGGTCAGCGTCTTCGGGGCGGTCACCGGCACCCCGCGCGGCCCGAACACCGCGGCCAGGGCCTCGGCCTCCGCCGCGTCGAGCTCGGGGACGGCCGCGGCGTCCGCGATCACCATCGCCACCTCGCCGGGCGTCACGCCCGCGTCGTCCAGCGCCGTCTCGATGGCCCGGACCAGGGTGGACGGGCGTCCCGAGCCCGGCGGCGGGTCGAAGCTGGCGCCGTAGCCGGCGATCCGCCCGTACCCGCGCGCGTCCGGCCGGTCGGCCTCCAGCGTGAACATCGCGCCGCCCTCGCCCGGCACGTGCCCGCGCGCCCGCCGGTCGAACGGCAGGTAGGCCGTGGCCGGGTCCTCGCCGGTGCTCAACCGGCCGGAACGCACCTGGGCGGCCATGCCGTACGGGCACAGGGAGGAGTCCATGCCGCCCGTCACCATCAGCCGCGTCCCGGCGGCGACCTTGCGCCGGGCGTGGGCGACCGCGTCCAGGCCGCCCGCCTGCTCCGTCACGAGCACGCCGACGGGCCCGCGCAGGTCGTGCCGGATGGAGATCTGACCGGTGTTGACCGCGTAGAACCAGGCGAACGACATGTACGCGCTGACGTGGTCGGGGCCCTCGCTCCACAGGTTCTGCAGCTCGCGCTGGCCGAAGTCAAAGCCGCCCGAGGCGCTGGCGGTGATCACGCCCATGTCGAGCGGCGCGTCCCGTTCGGCCCCGGACTCCTCCAGTGCCCGGTCGGCGGCGAACAGCGCGTACCGCGTCATCACGTCGGTCTGCGGCAGCAGCCGCGCGGGCAGGTGCTCCTTGGCCACGAACGCGTCGGCGCGCCCGCTCAGCGGGCAGGGCGGCCCGTCCGGGCCGGTGCTGGGCGCCGGGCCGATCCCGCTGCGCCCCTTCAGCACGGACGCCCAGTAGTCGTCGGGGCTCAGCCCGTTGGGGGCGACGACTCCCGCCCCGGTCACCATGACGTCGGTCATCAGGCTCACCCCTCGAATCGGCGCAGCAGCATGGCGCTCTGGAACCCGCCGAACCCGCTGCCCACGGTCAGCGCCGTGCCGACGGGCTGCTCACGTGCGGTCACCGGCACGTAGTCCAGGTCCAGCTCGGGGTCGGGCTCGCGCAGGTTCGCGGTGGGCGGGATCGCGCCCCTGGCGACGGTCAGCGCGACGGCCGCCACCTCCAGCGAGCCGATCCCGCCCAGCGAGTGCCCGATCATGGATTTGATCGAGCTGATGGGCACCCGGTAGGCGTCCGGGCCGAGCGCCCGCTTGAACGCCGCCGTCTCGTGGCGGTCGTTCTGCTTGGTGGCCGTGCCGTGCGCGTTGACGTAGGAGACCTCGGACGGGTCGCAGCGCCCCTCGGCCAGCGCCGCGGTGATCGCCGCGGCCATCTCCGCGCCGTCCGGCCGCAGGCCGGTCATGTGGTACGCGTTGCTGCGCGAGGCGTAGCCGGTGATCTCCGCGTACACCTGCGCGCCCCGGCGCCTGGCGGACTCGGCCTCCTCCAGGACCAGGACCGCGCCGCCCTCGCCCAGCACGAACCCGTTGCGGGTGAGGTCGAAGGGCCGCAGGGCGGTGGCCGGGTCGTCGTTGAGGTTGGAGGTGGCCTTGATCGCGTCGAAGCAGGCGACGGTGATGGGGGCGATCGGCGCGTCGGTGCCGCCGGTCACCATCACGTCCACCAGGCCGTCGCGGATCAGCTCGGCCGCGTACCCGATCGCGTCGATGCCCGAGGTGCAGCCCGCCGACACCACCGACACCGGCCCCTCGGCGCCGGTGGCCCAGGCCAGCTCGGCCGCCATCGAACTCGGCACGAAGTAGTCGTAGAGGTACCGCGAGGCGAGGGTGTGGTCCACCTCCCAGCCGGCGCCGCCGTGACTGATGGCCACGTACTCCGACTCCAGCTTCTGCGTGCAGCCGACCGCGCTGCCGAGCGCCACCCCGGCGCGGTGCGCGGCGGCCTCGTCGATGCGCAGCCCGGCGTCGGCGACGGCCTCGCGGCAGGCGACCACGGCGAACTGGGCCGCCCGGTCCAGCCGCTCGGCGTCGGCCGCGGACAGCCCGGCCAGCTCGGGGTCGAAGTCGCACTCGGCGGCGATCTGCGAACGGAACGGGGACGGGTCGAACGTGCTGATCCCCCGGGTGGCGGTGGTCCCGGACAGCAGGAGGTCCCAGAACGCCTTCACCCCGACGCCGCCCGGGGCGACGACGCCGAGCCCGGTGACGACCACGCGCCTGCTCATGCCGGCTCCGTGACCGCGGTGCGGGTCTGGCGCGTCTCGTACAGGACGGGCTCGCTGGTGGCGAGCGCGCGCAGCGCGGCCGCGTGCGGCTTGAAGCCGGGATGGGCGACCGCGGCGCGGAACGACTCCTCGTCCCGCCAGGCGGCCACGTTGACGTAGCGGCTCCCGTCCTGGCCCGGTTCGAGCGGGCGCAGCAGCTGGTGCCACAGGAAACCCGGGCGCGCGGCCATGAACTCCGACGTGGCGGCGAACGCCCGCTCGAACTCCTCCGCCGGCGCGTGCAGCAGGAACGTGTTCACGAAGGTGACGTGTGGCATGCGGGCTCCTCGGTCTCCTCGGTCAGACAGCGGGTCCGTACAGCACGACGCTGCTGCACCGCTCTCGCGGCCCGGTCGAACCCAGGTCGTCCACCGCCATTCGAGCGCCCGGTGCGAGGCTGGCCGCCACCGAAGGGAGAACTCATGTCCGACCAAGGCCCGCACGCGCTGGTCACCGGCGGCACGAGCGGCATCGGCCTCGCCGTCGCCCGTGCCCTGGGAGGTGACGGCGCCAGGGTGTTCCTGTGCGCGCGTGACGGCGACGCGGTCGCGCTGACCGTCAAGCAGCTGCGGGAGTCCGGGATCGACGCCGACGGGACCACGTGCGACGTGCGCGACCCCGCCGGGATCCGGGATCTCGTCCAGGCCGCGCGCGACCGCTACGGCCCGATCGACATCCTGGTCAACAACGCCGGGCGCGGCGGCGGCGGTGCCACCGCCGAGATCGCCGACGAGCTGTGGCTCGACGTCATGGAGACCAACCTCAACGGCGCCTTCCGGGTGACCAAGGCGGTGCTCACCACCGGCGGCATGCTGGAGCGCGGGCACGGCCGCATCGTCAACATCGCCTCGACCGGAGGCAAGCAGGGGGTCGTGCTGGCCGCGCCCTACTCGGCGTCCAAGCACGGGCTCGTCGGCCTGACCAAGGCGCTGGGCCTGGAGCTGGCCAAGACGGGCATCACGGTCAACGCCGTGTGCCCCGGCTACGTCGAGACGCCCATGGCGCAGGGGGTGCGGCAGCGGTACGCGGACTTCTGGGGGATCACCGAGGACGAGGTGCTGACCCGGTTCGAGAACAAGATCCCGCTCGGCCGCTACTCCACGCCGGAGGAGGTCGCCGGGATGGTGGGCTACCTGGTCTCGGACACGGCAGCGTCGATCACCGCGCAGGCGATCAACGTCTGCGGCGGACTGGGGAACTACTGACAGACCGGAGAGGCTCATGGCGACGTCCGCCATCCACCAGACCGAACACCAGATCACCGTCGCCGCGGAGCCGGCGGCGGTCTACGCCGTGCTCGCCGACGCGGGCGCGTGGCCGGCGGTCTTCCCGCCGACCGTGCACGTCGACGTGCTCGCGCACGACGACCGGCAGGAGCGCATCCGCATCTGGGCGACCGCCAACGGCAAGCCGAAGAGCTGGACGTCCCGGCGGGAGTTCGACCGCGACCGGTGGCGGATCCGCTTCCGCCAGGAGGTCTCGGCGCACCCGGTGGCCGCGATGGGCGGCGAGTGGATCGTCGAGCCCGACGATGACGGGAGCACCCGGGTCAGGCTGACCCACGACTTCCGCGCCGTCGGCGGCGACAGCGCCTCGGTGAGCTGGATCACCAACGCGGTCAACCGCAACAGCGAGGCCGAGCTGGCCGCGCTGCGCCGGGCGGTGGAGACCCCCGGCCGGCTGATGGCCTTCGAGGACTCCGTACGGGTGCGCGGGGACGCGGCGGACGCCTACGCGTTCCTCTACCGCAGCGACCTGTGGCACGAACGGCTCACGCACGTGGCCGCGATCACGGTGACCGAGGAGACGCCCGGCCTCCAGGCGATGGACATGGAGACCCGCTCGCGCGACGGCTCGACGCACACCACGAGCTCGGTGCGGGTCTGCTTCCCCGAGCACCTCATCGTCTACAAGCAGCTGCGCACGCCGCCCCTGCTGTCCCTGCACGCGGGCCGGTGGACGGTGCGGCCCGACGGCGACGGGGCCGTGGTGACGTCGGCGCACACGGTGGCGATCGCCGACGGCGCGGTCACCGCGGTGCTCGGCCCCGACGGCACCGTGGCGCAGGCCCGCGACCTGGCGCGCAAGGCGCTGAGCGGCAACAGCATGCTGACCCTGAGCGCGGCCAAGGAGTACGCCGAGAGCCGCCGCAGAACGGCGTCGGTCTAGCACCACAACGAGGAAGCTGCCCGCCACACGGCGGGCAGCTTCCTTCGTGTGCGGGGTCAGGTGACGGACAGGGCCCCGTCGATCGCGATCACGGTGCCGCTGGCGTACGCGGCCTCGGGGGCGGTGACCTGGGTGATCCACCAGGCGACGTCCTCCGGCGTGCCGATCCTGCCGACCGGGACCCGCGAGCGCATCCCGTCCAGGAAGGCCTCGTAGTCGGCGCGGGGCATCCCCGCGCGCACCCCGGCGTCGGTGTCGATCACGCCGGGCGCGACCCCGACCACGCGGATCCCGCGCGCGCCCAGCTCCACCGCCCACGACCTGGTGAGCAGGTCGAGGCCCGCCTTGGTCGCGCCGTACACCGCGTTGCCCGGCCAGGAGCGCAGCCCGAGCGAGCCGGCCGAGCTGACGTTGACCACCACTCCCCGGGCGGCGGCCAGCGGTTCCAGCACCGCCTGGGTGACCAGGATCGGCGCGATCAGGTTCGTGGCGGTCTGCGTCTCGATCTGGGCCCGGTCGAGGGTGCCGAGCGCGCCGAAGGCTCCGGCGCCGGCGTTGTTGACCAGGACGTCCACCCGGCCGAACTCCCGCATGGCAGCCTCGGCGACGCTCTCCGGGCCGCCGTCCGCCGTCAGGTCGGCCTCCAGCGGGTGGATGCCGTCATGACCGGCGGCGGTCTCCTTGAGCGCGCCGGCGTCACGGCCGACGACCAGCACGCCGCAGCCCTGGCGGGCGAAGGCGTGCGCGGTGGCGCGGCCGATGCCCGACCCGCCACCGGTGACGATCACGATCCGGTTCATCGGATACCTCCGAGGAGACCCCCGCCTTCAGGCGGGGGAGGAATCGGACCCCTGCCGAGCAGGACAGGGGCAGCCGATTCGCCGTCAGGCGAAACGGCGTCTCGAACACACACGCGATACTTGGCTGATCGCGCGCTAAGATCTGCGGCGTGGCGCAGACCGTGAAGCGGGCCTACAAGTACCGCTTCTACCCGACCCCCGAGCAAGCTTCCGAGCTTGCCCGGAGCTTCGGCTGCGTCCGCCTCGTCTACAACAAGGCCCTGGAGGAACGCACCCGCGCCTACACCCTGGAAGGCAAGCGCGTCTCCTACGCGGAGTCGTCGGCGATGCTGACGCGATGGAAGCGCAGCGGCGCGTTCGACTTCCTGTCCGAGGTGTCGTCGGTGCCGTTGCAGCAGGCACTGCGCCACTTGCAGGCCGCGTTCGCGAACTTCTTCGCCAAGCGCGCCAAGTACCCGGCGTTCAAGAGCAAGAGGAAGTCGCGGGCGTCGGCGGAGTACACCCGCTCGGCGTTCCGCTGGCGTGAGGGCCGGTTGACGCTGGCCAAGATGGACGCGCCGCTGGACATCGTGTGGTCGCGCCCGCTGCCCGAGGGCGCCGAACCGTCCACGGTCACGGTGTCGAAGGACGCGGCCGGGCGCTGGTTCGTGTCCCTCCTGGTCGAAGAGAAGACCAGCCCCCTGCCGCCTGTCGCGTCGAAGGTGGGGATCGACGCCGGAATCACCGCACTGGCCACACTGTCCACCGGCGAGAAGATCGTCAACCTTCGGCACGAGCGGCGCGAGCGGCGAAAGCTGGCCAAGGCTCAGCGGGCGCTGGCCCGCAAGGAGAAGGGCTCGGCCAACCGGGCCAAGGCCAGGCTGAAGGTGGCCAAGGTGTACGCCCGGATCGCCGACCGCAGAAGGGATCACCTGCACCAGGTCACGACACGGCTTGTTCGCGAGAACCAAGTGATCGCCGTGGAAGACCTGACCGTCCGCAACCTGGTCAAGAACCACAGTTTGGCTCGGGCCATCTCCGACGCGAGCTGGCGGGAGCTGCGCTCGATGCTGGAGTACAAAGCCCGCTGGTACGGCCGCACGCTGGTGGCGGTGGATCGCTGGTTTGCCTCCAGCAGGCTGTGTTCGGTGTGCGGCGCGCTGCGGGAGAAGATGCCGCTGCACGTCCGGGAATGGCAGTGCGCTTGCGGCGCGGTCCACGACCGGGACGTGAACGCGGCCAGGAACGTGCTCGCCGCCGGGCTGGCGGAGAGCTGAAACGCCTGTGGAGCTGGTGTGAGACCTCAACGAGAGTCCTCTCGGGCGGGCAACCGGCGGTGAAGCAGGAAGCCTCACGGGCGACCGTGGGAATCCTCCTCGTTGACGAGGGGAGGAAGTCAACTACTTCTCCTCAGCTCGGTTCAGCGCGGTCAGCCGTTCCAGCACCGGCACGATGTCGTTCGGGGCGGGGGTGCTCACCATCTCCGCGCGCACCCGCGCGGCGCCCGCCGCGTAGGCGGGGTCGTCCAGCAACGTGGTGATCCGCTCGCGCAGGTGGTCGGGGGAGAGCTTCTCCTGGTCCTCGATGACCAGGCCCGCCCCGGCGGCGGTCAGCGCCAGCGACTTCTCCTTGGAGTCCCACATCAGGTCGGGGAGGATCAGCTGCGGCACGCCGTGCGCCAGCGCGGTCATGAACGTGCCGGAGCCGCCGTGGTGGATGATCCCGGCGCACGACGGCAGCAGCGCGTCGAGCGGGACGAAGTCGACCGCACGCACGTTGCGCGGCAGCGCGCCCAGCCGGTCGCGCAGCTCCGGCGCGAGCGCGGCGACCACCTCCACGTCCAGGCCGTCGACCGCGGCCATCAGGTCGCCCGCGGCCACCGTCCCGCCGTCCTCGACCTCGCCCAGCGAGATCCCCAGGGTCAGGCAGACCCTCCTCGGGTACGGCGGTGTCTCCCGCAGCCAGCCGGGCAGGGCCGAACGCCCGTTGTACGGCACGTACCGCACGTTCACGTAGTGCAGGCCGAGCGGGGCGCGCATGGAGGGCGGGGTCGGGTCGATCGTCCACTGGCCGAGCACCAGCTCCTCGTCCCGCTCGCGGACGCGTTCGCCGTGCCGGGCCAGCGTCCAGCCCAGCCACTCGGTCAGCGGGTCGTCCCGCAGCTCGGCGGGCCGCTCGTCGAGCAGGGCGCGGAAGGCGGTCCGGTTGCGGGCCATCTGGTCGGGGCCGAACAGCAGCCGGGCGTGCGCCGCGCCCACCACCCGGGCCGCGACCGGCCCCGCCAGCGTCAGCGGGTCCCAGATCACCAGGTCGGGCCGCCAGTCGCGGGCCACCTCGACCAGGTCGTCGATCATCTGCTCGGAGCAGACGTTCTGGAAGACGAAGCCGGTCATCGCGCTGAACATGCCCAGCGCCCGCTCCCAGGGGTACGGGTCGTGCCGCGAGTTGCTCATCGCCAGCCCGCCCAGATTGCGGTCACCGGCGAAGCTGGAGGTGGCCTGCTGGGTCTCGGGCTCCAGGTCGAGCACCGGCCCGACGGGCACGGCGGGCAGACCGGCGGCCGTGATCGTGTCGACCAGCTCGGGCTGGCTCGCGACGATCACCTCGTGGCCGGCCGTGCGCAGCGCGGACGCCACCGTGACCTGGGCGTAGAAGTGGGACGGGGCGGCGAACGTGGTGAACAGGACTCGCATCGACGACTCACCTTCTGGCCGTGGCGGCCACGGACGGCGCGGACAGGCTCTGCAGGCAGGCCACCAGGCTGCGCGCCTGGACGTTCAGGTAGTTGCTGTGCTTCAGCAGGTCGGCCAGTTGGTGCAGGGGCATCCAGCGGTAGCCGGCGTCGTCCTCCACGTCCGCCTCGACGACGAGGTAGGTGTTGACCGCGCGGTAGAAGCGGCCGCCCTCCTCCGAGAGCGCCACCGCGTACCGGACCTGCTCGGCGGGGGCGTTCAGCACCGTGTCGAGATACTTCGGCCTGGCCGACGGCGGCAGCGCCCGCAGGTTGCCCGGGGTGCACTGCACGGTGGGCGCGAGCTCCACCACGTTGACGTAGCCCGGCTCGACCCTGGCGTGCACCAGCGCGTGCAGGACCCCGCCGATCCGGCGGACCACGAACGCCACGACCCCGTCGTCGCTGGGCTCGATCATCGGCTGGCTCCAGCCGGTCACCTCCCGCGACCCGGCGGCCACGTCGACGCCGATCACGTCGAAGAACAGCCCGCTCTCGTGCGAGATCCGGCCGTCGGCGCGATGCCAGCCCGGCAGTCCCGCGAGCGGCACGACCCGGGTCATCACCTCCGACTGCGCCCTGATGCCGGTGATCCAGCTCAGGATCTCCGGCATCGGGTGCAGGCTGCCCTCGGCGCTGCTGCAGGAACGGGCCAGCGCGAGGCGGAAGTCGTCCTCGGCGGCGTCGCTCAGCGGGTGCCGGTCGAAGCCGGTGAACGGCAGGCACGACAGCACCGTGCGGGCGTCCATGTTGATCAGGTTCTCCACGCCGAACAACTGGTGGAGCTGGCCGAAGGTGAGCCAGCGGAAGTTCTCGCCCACCGGGACGTCCCCGTCGACCTCCACGATCATGTTGCGGTTGCACTTCTGGTAGAACCAGGCCCCCTGCTCCGACTGGAGCACGTCGGCCAGGATCCGGTGCCTGGCGCTGTCGCGGAAGTACTCCAGGTACGGCACGGCCTTGCCCCGGTGCACCCGCTGGAAGTTGCTCCGGGTGGCCTGGACCGTCGGCGACAGCTGCAGCCCGTTGGCGTTGCCCGGCTCGAACTTGGCCTGCATCAGGCAGTGCAGCACCCCGTCGAACTCCTTGACCAGGATGCCCAGGATGCCGATCTCGGGCTGCACGATGATGGGCTGGCTCCAGCGCGGCACGGCGGCGCCGGGGACGTGCACGTCGATGCCCGTGACGCGGAAGAACTTGCCGCTGTGGTGGCTGTAGTCGCCCGTGCGGGCGTCCCGGCTCCAGCCCGCCAGCTCGTCGAGCGGGGCCCGCTCCACCCGGTGGGCGGTCCGCGCGGACCGTTCGGAGAACCAGGCCCAGAACTCGTCCAGCCAGTCGCCGGCCAGCATGGACCGGACGATGCGCGCCGTCAGCCTGCCGTTCGGCCGGGACCGGATCGCGTGACCCCGGTGCAGGCTCATCCCGGGTCCATCCCGTCCCGGGTGATCCGCCGGTGCTTGACCCGCCAGCCGTCCGCCGAGCCGACCAGCAGGTCGGCGCAGACCGTGCTGCGGCGCGGCACCACGTCGCCGCCTTCGGCGATCTCCAGCACCAGCGCGTAGCTGCGCGCGCTCAGCCCCTCGGGGTGCGGCCGCACGTCCAGCATGCCGATCCAGTGCCTGCGGGTGATCCCGGCGGCGGCGAACTCCGCGGCCGTCTTCCTGGCCGCCTCGGCGATGTCGCCGGCGCCGTGGACGGCCGTGCCGCCGACCTCGAAGACGCCGTCGTCGGTGAACGTGGCGGCCCACTCGTCGGTCGCCCCGGAGTCGAGCAGCTGCATCTGGCGCGCGTAGAACCGCTGCGCCTCCTCATAGTGCGCATCCATGCGGCCACGGTCGTCGGCGCGGCTAGAGGGCCGCCTGACTTGTGATGGTCCATCGCCGTTCGAGCGCTACTGCACGGCGGGTGGCCAAGCTGAGCGCGGGCGGACCGGAAGGTCCGGGCATCGCCGAGGACGAAAGGGCAGGAAAATGGCTCAGCTCAGCCTCGAGGAACTCAAGCAGACCATGCGCCAGGTCGCCGGCGACGACGACGTCGAGCTGGCGGACGACTTCGAGACCGCGACGTTCGAGGAGCTCGGCTTCGACTCGCTGGCCGTGTTCGAGACCGTGCACCGCGTCGAGCGCACCTGCGGGCGCAAGCTGCCCGAGGAGGAGCTCGCCGAGGTCACCACCCCGAAGGAGTTCCTGGAGTTCGTCAACGACCTGGAACGCGCGTGACCGGCCGCGTGACCGGCCGCGTGACCGGCATGGAGCCCGCCCACGACGTTCAGCTCGCCGGCCGCACGGTGGTCGTCACCGGCGCCACCTCGGGCATCGGACGGGCGGCCGCGCTCGGGTTCGCCCGGCGCGGCGCGAGCGTGGTCGCGGTCGGACGCGACCAGCGGCGGCTCGCGTCGCTGGTGAGCGAGCTGGACGAGCTCGCCCCCGTCCGGTCGTATGGTCTGCGCGCCGACTTCACCCGCCTGGGCGAGGTCCGCGAGCTGGCCGACCGGCTGCGCGACCGCTTCGAGCGCGTCGACGTGCTGGCCTCCAACGCGGGCGGCATGCACCGGTCGCGGGTCATGACGGAGGACGGCTTCGAGAC
Source organism: Nonomuraea sp. NPDC048826 (assembly GCF_043198225.1). NCBI lineage: Bacteria > Bacillati > Actinomycetota > Actinomycetes > Streptosporangiales > Streptosporangiaceae > Nonomuraea > Nonomuraea sp. NPDC048826. Next base: position 823,330 of record NZ_JBICUQ010000003.1, read on the forward strand.
CACCATCCAGGCCAACCACCTGGCCGGGTTCCTGCTGGCGTGCTCGCTGCGCGACCGGCTGGCCGGCGGGCGGCTGATCCTCACCTCGTCCGGCGCGTACACCGAGGGCAGGCTGGACCCCGCCGACCTCAACGGCGAGCGGGCCCGCTACAGCGCCGGACGCGCCTACGGGGCGTCCAAGCAGGCCAACATCCTCTTCGCGGCCGAGGCCGCCAGGAGGTGGCCGGACGTGCTGCCGGTCAGCTTCCACCCGGGCCAGGTCCGCACGCTGGTGGGCCGGGGCACGATCGCCTCCTGGTACTTCCGCTACAACCCGTTCCTGCGCACCCCCGAGCAGGGCGCCGACACGCTGCTCTGGCTGGCCGCCGAGCCCGCCGAGCGGATCGAGCGCGGCGCCTACTACGCCGACCGACGGCCGGCTCCGGTCCAGGGACCGACGGCCGAACCCGACCTGGCCGCGCGACTGTGGGACGCCAGCGCGGCCGCCGTCAGTGAAAGGGAATCCTTGTGAGCACCTACGTTCCCGGCTCGCCCTCATGGTTCGACCTGGGCTCGCCGGACGTCGCCGCCTCCGTGACGTTCTACACCGGGCTGTTCGGCTGGACGGCGAACGAGGTCAGCGAACCGGAGGCCGGCGGCTACACGACCTTCCACCACGACGGGAAGCTCGTCGCCGCGGTCGCCTACCACCAGATCGACACCCCGTACCACCGGCCCTACGGCCCCGACGGGGAGCACGGCATGCCGGCCATCTGGACGGTCTACTTCACCACCGACGACGCCGACGCCCTCACCGAGCGGGTGAAGGCGGCCGGCGGTGAGATCATCATGATGCCGATGGACGTCATGGACCTGGGCCGGATGGCGGTCTTCGCCGACCCGGCGCAGGCGGCGTTCGCCGTGTGGCAGCCGCTGAAGATGCAGGGCGCCGAGGAGATCGGCGTGCCGGGCTCGGTGCGCCGGGTCGACCTGGTCACCACCGGCGACGGCCGGACCGCCGCCTTCTACCGCGACACGCTCGGCCTCGCCGCCGGCTCGGGGGAGTGGCAGGTGGCCGGCCGGACCGTGGGCGGCACCCGCGAGCTGGGCGTGACGGGCGCGGTGCGGCCGCACTGGGCGGTCACGTTCGGCGTCGAGGACGTCGAGCGGACCGTGCGGCGGGCCGTCGACCTGGGCGGCCGGGTGGAGAACCCGCCCGCCGCCACCCCGATGGGCGTCCGGGCCGACCTGGTCGACCCGCACGGCGCCGGATTCTCGGTGCTGTCATGAGCGCCGAGCCCGTCCTCCAGGTCGATCCGTTCGCCTGCCCGATGCAGCCGATGCGCGGCAAGCCGCACGTGCACGACGAGCTGCGCGCGGCCGGCCGGCTGGTGCGGACGCGGGCGCCCGCCGGCGGGCCCGCGTGGGTGGTCACCGACTACGCGCTGGCCAAGGAGGTGCTGGCCGACCCGCGGATGGTCAAGGACCCCACGCTGGCGCCCGAGAGCTGGCACGGGGTCGACGACGGCCTCGACTGCCCCGTGCCGGAGCTGCGCCCGTTCACGCTCATCGCCGTCGACGGCGACGACCACCGGCGGCTGCGCCGGGTGCACGCGCCCGCCTTCAACCCGCGCAGGCTGGCCGCCGCGGACGGCCGGCTGGCCGCCATCGCCCGCAACCTGTTCCGCGACCTCGCCGACGCCTCGCAGGAGAGCGGCGAGCCGGCCGAGCTGATCAACGGCTTCGCCTACAACTTCCCGCTGCTGGTCATCTGCGGCCTGCTCGGCGTCCCGGTCACCGATCCGATCACGGCCAGGAAGGCCGTCAGCGCGATGAAGGCCATGGCCCTGGGCACCGCCGACGAGACCGAGGACGACACCTCCTCGCTGGAGGAGCTGCTGGGCCGGGCCGTGCGGGCGGCGATGGACGGCCATTCCGACAGCATGACCCGGGTGCTGTACGAGCGCGCGCGGGCCGAGTTCGGCGAGGTCTCGGCCGACGAGCTGACCTACATGATCATGGGGTTGATCTTCGCAGGGCACGACACCACCGGCTCCTTCCTCGGCTTCCTGCTGGCCGAGACGCTCGCCGGGCATCTGGCCCCGGACGCCGACCCGGAGGAGTTCGTCGAGCGGATGCTCAGGGAGCACCCGCCGGTGCCGTACACGCTCTGGCGGTTCGCCTCGCGGGACCTGGTCATCGACGGGGTGCCGCTGCCCCGGGGCGCGCCGGTGCTCGTGGACATCGAGGGCATCAACGCGCGCAGCCGGGACAAGCGGCTGACCTTCGGCGACGGCGCCCATTACTGCATCGGGGAGCAACTGGCGCAACTGGAGTCGAAAATCATGATTTCCGTGTTGCGCGAGGAATTTCCCGAGGCGCGACTGGCCGTGCCTTTCGAGAAGTTGCGCTGGGGGCGCACGGGATCGCAAACAGCGCGGCTCACGGAACTGCCCGTCTGGTTGCGGCCATGAATTGACCGCGAAGTTGTCTAACGTGGCAGGTATGCGACCTACATTCATCACGATCGCAGGAGCCCGGGAGAACAACCTCAAGAACATCTCGGTGGAGGTGCCGAAACATCAGATCACGGTTTTCACCGGGGTGTCCGGGTCGGGGAAATCCTCGCTCGTGTTCGACACCATCGCGGCGGAGTCCCAGCGCCAGCTGAACGAGACGTTCACCGCCTTCGTCCGCAACCGGCTCCCCAGGTACGGCCAGCCGGACGCGGACGTCATCGAGGGCCTGTCGACCGCGATCATCATCAACCAGAAGCGCCTCGGCGGGAACTCCCGGTCCACCGTCGGCACCATCACGGACCTGTACGCGCTGCTGCGCCTGCTGTTCTCGCGCGCCGGTGAGCCCCACGTCGGCTACTCCAACGCCTTCTCCTTCAACGACCCGGCCGGCATGTGCCTCGACTGCGAGGGCCTCGGCCGGCGCGTGCAGCTCGACCTCGACAAGCTGCTCGACAAGTCACGCTCGCTCAACGAAGGCGCCATCGACCACCCCGCCTTCTCCGTCGGCGGCTGGTTCTGGAAGCTGTACGCCAACTCCGGCCTCTTCGACAACGACAAGAAGCTGGGCGACTACAGCCGTGAGGAGTGGGACGCGCTGCTCCACGGCGCCGACGCCGCCATCGCCCTCGACTGGCAGGGCGGGCAGATCAACTCCAAGTACGAGGGGCTGCTGGAGAAGTTCGACCGGCTCTACCTGCGCAAGAACCCCGAAGAGATGAGCGCCAAGAACCGCGCCGCGCTCGAACGCGTGGTCTCGGCGTCGGTCTGCCGCACCTGCGACGGCAAGCGGCTCAACAAGGACGTGCTCGCCTGCAGGATCAACGGGCGCAACATCGCCGAGTTCGCCGCCCTGGAGGCCGACGCCCTGGTCGAGGCCGTCAGGGAGATCAAGGCCCCGCAGGTGAGCACCGTCGTGCAGAACCTGCTCGAACGGCTCGGCCACCTCGTCGACCTCGGCCTGGACTACCTCACCCTGGACCGCGAGACCTCCACCCTGTCCGGCGGCGAGTCGCAGCGCATCAAGATGATCCGCCATCTCAACAGCTCGCTGGTCGAGGTCGCGTACATTTTTGACGAGCCCACGATCGGCCTGCACCCGCAGGACGTGCGCCGGCTCACGACGCTGATGCGGCACCTGCGCGACAAGGGCAACACGGTGCTCGTGGTCGAGCACGACCGCGACGTCATCGACGTGGCCGACCACGTCATCGACCTCGGCCCGCGCGCGGGCAAGCACGGCGGCGAGATCGTCTACCAGGGCGACGTCGCGGGCCTGCACGCCGCCGACACGCTCACCGGCGCGTGCATGCGGGAGAAGCTGTCGATCAAGGAGGAGTTCCGGCGGCCGGCCGGGCATCTCGAGGTGACCGACGCGTCGCTGCACAACCTCAAGAACCTCACCGTCAAGATCCCGACCGAGGTCCTCACCGTGGTGACCGGGGTCGCGGGCTCCGGCAAGAGCACGCTCGTCCACCAGGTCTTCCGCGCCCAGCACCCGGACGCGGTGATCGTCGACCAGTCCGCCGTCACCACCAACCGGCGCTCCAACCCGGCCACCTACACCGGCGTCATGGACGAGATCCGCCGCCGGTTCGCCCGGGAGAACGGCGTCAGCGCCTCGCTGTTCAGCTTCAACTCCGCCGGGGCCTGCCCCACCTGCCAGGGCGAGGGCATCATCTACACCGACCTGGCCTTCATGGACCCGATGATCACGGTCTGCGAGGTGTGCTCGGGCAAGCGGTTCACCGAGGAGGTCCTGGAACACACCCTGCGCGGCAAGAACATCAGCGACGTGCTGGCCATGAGCGCCGCCGAGGCGGCCGAGTTCTTCACCGAGCCGAAGATCGCCGAGAAGCTGGCGTCGGTGGTCGCGGTCGGGCTCGGCTACCTCCAGCTCGGGCAGCCGCTGAACACGCTGTCGGGCGGCGAGTGCCAGCGCATCAAGCTGGCCACCGAACTCGGCAAGTCGGGCACCGTCTACGTCCTCGACGAGCCCACCACCGGTCTGCACATGTCAGACATCAACAGCCTCCTGGGCATCATCGACACGCTCGTGGACCATGGGAACTCGGTGATCGTCATCGAGCACAACCTGGACGTGGTGAAGAACGCCGACTGGATCATCGACCTCGGCCCCAGGGGCGGCCGGTCGGGCGGGGAGATCATGTTCGAGGGCACCCCGCGCGAACTGCTGGCGGCCGAGAACTCCCTGACGGCGGAGTCGCTGAGGGACTCCCTGCCGTAGGGCTGAGCGCGCGATTGAGCGCCGCACCAATGGGGTTCGACCGCCGCTATAGCGGCCCGGGTGAGTCTGGACGGTGAAGGACGGCCGGAACACCCGGAAGGTGTGGAATGAAGATTCTCTCCAAGACCATTGGCTGCGAAATCGCCGCCGGCCCCGGTGAGCGGCTCGCGGACCTCGACCCCGCGATCATCGTCCCGCTCCTGAAGAAGGACGGCTACGTGTACTTCACCGGCTACCAGCCGGAGCTGGCGGAGTTCGAGGCCTTCACCGAGCGGTTCGGCACGTGTGCCGGGTCGCGTCACGTCCACTACCCCGAGGGCGGGGAGGCGCTCGGCTTCCACGCCGAGGACTCCTACAACCCGTACAGGCCGGACGCGCTCTGGTTCATGTGCCTGTTCGAGGGCAGCGACGGCGGCGCGCCCACCGGCGCGGTCGACGGCGTGCGGCTGCTCGCCGAGCTGAGCCCGCACTGGCGGGAGTTCTGCCGCGCGAACACGCTCCGCTTCGAACGGCACTGGGCGGAAGAGACCTGGCGCAAGGCGACCGGCACGGCCACCACGGAGGAGATCGAGCAGGTGCTGCGGTCCCTGCCGGGGTTCAGCCACCAGTTCCTCCCCAACGGCACCCTGTACACCTGCTGCGAACAGCCGATCGTCGTCACCACGCCCAACGGCGACGAGAGCTTCAGCAACACGATGCTGCAGGCGATGACGGAGCAGACGTTCTACGGCATGACGCTCGGCGACGGCACGCCCGTCCCGGCCGAACTGGCGGAGACCGTGCGGCGCTGGACGCTGGAGCACGAGATCGAGATCGGCTGGTCGGCCGGCGACGTCGCGGTGATCGACAACTACCGCATGATGCACCGGCGGGCCGAGTATCACGGCAAGGACCGCGACCTGCGGGCCAGGCACTGCGAGAACCTGTTCGGCACCCGGTTGCCGGACGACTCCACCCCGCTGGCGGCCGGCGTCAAGTCGCTGATCCAGAGCGACGTGGGACTGCCGGTGGCCACCGGTCCTCTCCCCACCTCGGTGTGATCATGGATATCCAGTTCGCCAAGTACACCTCGTTCGGCAACACCTTCATCATCGTCGACGAGACCCGCACCCCGCTGGCCGACGACGAGCAGCGCGCCGCCTTCGCGCGCTGGGCGCTCAACGGCGACTTCGGCATCGGCGGCACGGACAACGTCCTGTACCTCTCCGCGGCCGAAGGCCGGGCCGACTACCTCTTCCGGATCTTCGAGGTGGACGGTTCGGAGACGCTGAGCTGCGGGAACGGCCTGCTGTCCACCGCGGCCGCGCTGCGGCGGGCGCACGGCGGCGACCGGTGGGAGGTGCTCACCGAGCTCCCCACCGGCCGCCCCCGGCCGGTGAGCGTGGGCACGGCGGGTGACGACGGCGCCTGGGTCGACATGGGCCGGACCCGTCCGGTCCCGGCGGAGCTCATCAACAGGAGCGGACCGCCGCCGGCCGACGGGATCGACCACATCACCGGCCTCGACGTCCCCGGCGTGGGCGAGCTCGGCGGCCACCTGACCTTCAGCGGCGAGCCGCACCTGGCGCTGTTCCAGGGGCACGGCCTGCCGCCCGAGCTGGCGGAGAAGCTGTTCATCGACGCGCGGGGCGCCATCGGCGAGCCCGACGGCGCCGCCATCGAGGAGTCGGTCTCGCTCGCCCACCACATCGGCTCGCACGTCAACCGCGCCTACCGGGACGTCTTCCCGCAGGGTGTGCACCTCAACTTCGCCCGCGTCGAAGGAGACCGGGTCGAGTACCGCACCTGGGAGCGCGCGATCAACTGCGAGACGCTGGCCTGCGGCTCCGGCACGGTGGCCATGGCGCACGTCGGGCGGGAGCTCGGGCTGCTGCCCGAGGGCGACATCACGTTCTGGCCGCACCGGTGCCGCTGGTACCAGCCGGACGCCGCCCTCACCGTCACGAACACCGAATCCGGATATGTCGTGACCGGTCAGCCGCGCCTGGTCTGCGTCGGCACCGTGCCCGAGACCTCGTACGCGTGGGCCACCCAGACCCCCAGCAACCGTCGAACCGCGAAGGACCTCAGCCATGCGCTCACTGCACCTGCAGGTTGACCCGGCCGCGAAGCTGCGCGAGGCCGGGCTGGACGTGCGGCCGCTGCCCCGCCACGACGCACCCACGCCCACGGCGGTGCGGCGGGCCATCGCCGACCGCTCCGGCCCGACGGTGTTCCCCGGGCTGACCGACTCCTGGCCGGCCCGTACCCGCTGGACGCCGGAGAACCTCGCCGTCACGCACGGCCGGCGCACCGTCACCGCGTTGATGGACCTGCCGGCCAGCGGCGTGCTGTTCCCCCAGGACCAGGAGAACTACGAGCGCACGCTGCCGTTCGCCGAGTTCGTCAGCGAGATGCTGACCACCCCGGCCGACTCGCCCTGCTACCTGGCCTACACCAGGGCCGAGGAGCTGTTCCCGGCCCGCGACTACGACTTCGAGCCGCTCAGCGGCGGCCTGCCGTACAGCACGGACACCCGGGTGTGGATCGGCTCGGCCGGCACCCGGTCGATGCTGCACTCCGACCTGAAGGACAACTTCTTCTGCCAGATCTGGGGCGAGAAGCACGTCGTGCTGGTGCCGTGGGAGCACGCCAGGGACGTCTACCCGTTCCCCGGCAACCTGGTCAACAGCCAGGTCGACCTCATGGAGCCGGATCTCGACCGCTTCCCCCGGCTACGCCGCGCCGTGTTCTACGCCGGCACCGTCGGGCCGGGCGACGTGCTGTTCATGCCGCGCGGCTGCTGGCACGACATCAGGGCGCGGACGCCGTCCGTCTCCGTCAACCACTGGTTCGGCCGCCCGATGACCGCGGCCGACTACGCCTCGCTGCTGCTGCGGAGCGGTCCCCGGTACTGGGCCGCGACCGCGCGGGACTTCCTCGCGCACGGGCTGCTGCGCCGCCGGGAGAGTACGACGTTCTTCTTCAGCCCGCCGTCCACCGGCAAGCGGCTGTTCGACCTGCTGCGCTGGGGCGACTTCTCACGCGAGAACGATCCGTCCGCCGACCGACCCGGGAGCCCGCGGTGACCATCCTGTCGACCCCGCCCAAGACGACCGTGGACGCCTCCTTCGAGCTGCGGCTCATCGAGGCCGTCCGGCCCATCAGCGAGCACTTTCTCGCGGTGGGCGTCCACCACCTGTTCGACACCGGCATCTACGACGCGCTGGCCGACCGGCCGCCGACCCCGATCGCGGCCCTCGCCGACGAGCTGAACATGATCGCCGACCGGCTGCGCGGGTTCCTGCTGTACCTGGCCAACGAGGACATCGTGCGGGTCGAGGACGACCACGTCGCGCTGACCGGCAAGGCTCGCGGGCTCAACGAGTTCCGCGCCTGGTACACCTTCCTCATCGGCGGGTACGCCGGGACGATCCAGCAGATCGGCGGCGCCCTCACCCGCGGCGCCCCCGAGTGCACCCGCGACGGCGAGTACGTGAGCGTGGGCAGCTGCGAGATCAGCCGCTACGACGGCATGCCGATGACCCTCGACCTGCTGGAGCAGGGCGGCGTGGACGCCCGCGAGCTGCTCGACCTCGGCTGCGGCAACGCGCTCTACCTGACCGAGTTCGCCGCCGCCGTCCCCGGCCTGCGGGCCTGCGGCGTCGAGCCGGACCCGGACGGCTACCAGGCCGCCGTGTCCCTGGTGGAGCGGGCGGGCATGGCCGACCGGGTGCGGCTGGTGAACGCCTCGGCCACCGACTTCCTGCGCGACCCGCCCGCCGACTGCCGGCCCGACCTGATCGTCCTCGGCTACGTGCTGCAGGAGATCCTGGAGCAGGAAGGCGAGGACGCGGTGCTGGGGCTGCTGCGCGGCGTCGTGTCAAGGTTCCCGCGGATCAACGTCGTCGTCATCGAGGTGAGCGACGAGATCGGCAACCCGGCCGTCATGCGGCACGGCGTGGCCAGGAACTTCTGGAACCCGTACTTCCTCATCCACTACTTCACCCGCCAGCGCCTGGCCAGGAAGGCCTACTGGGACGAGCTGTTCCGGCGGGCCGGGCTGACCGTGGCCGCCTTCACCTCCACCGACCCGAACATCGACTCCAGCGGCATCGAGCTCGGCTACCTGCTGCGCGGTCCCGACTACCACTGAGGAGCCGTCATGCTTTCCCGAGAGCTGGCCGGCCAGGTGGCCGGCTGGGCCGAGGACGAGCGCGTCGAGACGCCGGCGTTCCTGTTCGCCCCCGCGACGCTGCGCGCCGGCGTCGCCGAGCTGCGGACCCGGCTCGGCGCCCGCATCTCCTACGCCACCAAGGCCAACGCCCACCCGCTGGTGCTGCGCGCGCTGGAGCCGCTGGTGGAGGAGTTCAACGTCACCAACCCCGGCCACCTCGACACCCTGCTCGGCCTGGGGGTCGCGCCGGACCGCATCGCCTATCTCAACCCGGTCATCGCGCCGAAGACCCTCAAGCGGGTGCTGGCGTCCGGAGTGACCCGGTTCGTGGTGGACGACGCCAGGGGCCTGGACATGCTGCCGGAGACGGCCAAGATCACCCTGCGGCTGCGCCCGCCCGACGCGGGCGAGTCCACCCGCTCGGTGGTGCGCTTCGGCAACAGTCCCGACGTGCTGGCCGATCTGGCCGTACGGGCCCGCGACCGCGGCCTGGAGATCGAGGCGCTGTCGTTCTTCGTCGGCACCGCGGGCGCGGACATGGCGCAGGGGATGCCCTACCTGCGCGGCATCGACCTGCTGATGAGCCTGCGCGAGCGGCTGGCCGAGTCGGGCGTCACCGTGCCGACGATCAACATCGGCGGCGGGTTCCCCGGCTCCCGCGACCGGTTCCACCACGACCACCCGGGCTTCTTCCAGAAGATCGCCGCGGCGCTCCCGGCGGACGTGGACGTGCTCTGCGAGCCCGGCCGGTACCTCTGCCAGCCCGCCATGGCCATGCTGGGCCGCGTCGTGGCCGACCGCGTCGTGGCCGGACGGCGGCTCGTGTACCTCGACACCAGCGCGTACGCCGGCCTGTTCGAGTCCACCTTCATCGAGCCCGAGGCCGGCGTGGAGATCGCCACCGCCCGGTCCGGCGACCCTACGCCTGCGGCCGTGCTCGGCCCGGTCATGGACTCCTTCGACGTGATCGCCAGGGACGCGACGCTGCCCCCGATGGCCGAGGGCGACCTGGTCGTGCTGCCCAACACCGGGGCGTACGCGTGGGGCTACACGGCCCCCGTGGAGGGACTGTCCGCCGCCGAACTGATCGAGCTGCCCCCCGGCCTGTCCGAAGGATTCGCCAAGACCTGGTTCGGAGGATCGCTTTGATCACCAAGACGGACGCTCCCATCGTCATCGAGCCGACCGTGTCGCCGCCGCCCGGCATCGGCGTGCGCGAGTGCGGCGAGCCGCTGGCGGAGGTGGCCGGGGTGCCCGGCGTGCACGCCGGCCCCGCCTACCACCGGCGCGGCATCACCGCCGCCGGCAGCCGCGTCTTCCTGCGGAGCCGCGTCCTGGAGGCGTTGCGCGAGGCCTCGGCCGCGCTGCCCGACGGCGTCGACCTCCTGGTCTGGGACGGCCTGCGCACGCTGGAGACCCAGGCCGAGATCGTCGACCGGTTCCGCGAGACGCTGCCCGACCCGGGCGACGACGAAACGGTCGAGATGTATCTGGCGCTGCCGCCCGCCGACCGGGAGGAGTTTCTCGCCTCGCCGCCGCCGCACGCCACCGGAGGCGCGGTGGACGTCACCCTCTGCGACCCCACCGGCCGTGAGCTGGACCTCGGCGCCGAATTCGACGAGTTCAACGAGCGGTCGTGGCTCACGCATTACGAGAACGACGCCAGGTCCGAATACAGGCGGCTGCGCAGAATGCTCTACTGGACGATGCTCGGCGCAGGTTTCGCGCCGTACTCATGGGAATTCTGGCATTACGAGTTGGGCACCATGGTGAGCGCCGCTTTTCACGGTGAACGGTTTGCCGAATACGGCGCCGCCGTACCGTGGAGGAAGCCATGACAATGCCACGCACCACGCACCACGCGCGCACCGTGTTCGACACCGGCGAATGGCTCACGGCGTGGGACGCCAACACCGTCGAACGCCGGCGGCCGGCGGGCCACCCCCTGCTCCAGCGCCTTGAGTACTCGCCTTTCTGGCACGGCTACGAGCTCGACACCGAACTCGGCGACATCTGGGACCGGCCGATCCTCACCGTCAGCTCACTCTACGCCGGCTACGGCCCCGCCTACCTGGCCGAACGGCCGCAGGAAGTGGCCGGGCTGATGGAGCTCGCCACCGCGCAGCTACCGGGCACCTGCGGCCTGCTCGTCCTCAACCTGCCGTTAGAGGCGGCGCTGGAATGGGCCACCGTCGCCCAGCCCGACGGCATGGTCCGGCTGGACCACGCCTACCACCGGACCATCGGCACCGGCCCCGAGCCGGACCTGCGCGACGTGGGCAAGCGCACCGAGTTCCGCAGGCGCTGGCGGCGCTCCGCCGAGCAGGGGATGCGGTTCGTCATGGAGTCCGACGCCACCCCCGCGCGCATCGACGAGGTCGTCGAGCTGGCCAACGGCTCCGCCGTACGGCACGACTGGCCCGTCCTGTACGACAGGGAAGCCTTCCAGGCGGTGGCCGACATGCCCGGCGGGCGGCTGGTGCGCGCCGAGTGGAACGGCCGCACGGCCGCCGCCTTCGTCGGGATGGAGCACGACCGCCGCTTCTACCTGTGGGCCGGCGGCATGGACCACACCGTGGTCAAGGAGGTCAGCCCCTACCTGTTCACCCTCTACGAGCTGCTCCGCCTGGGGCTCGAACGCGGATGGGACCGGCTGGAGCTCGGCAAGGGCAACGACCAGTTCAAGCGCCGCTACGGCTTCACCGGGGTGGAGCTGTGGTCGCTGTGGTACGCGGCCGACCCGTCCGACGTGCCCGCGTACCGCCCCAAGCTGGCGGCCCTGCACCAGAGGCTCGGCGCCGCCCAGGGGGCGTGATGTCCGGCCTCTGGCGCCACGGCGACTTTCTCAAGCTGTGGGGCGGCGAGACGGTGTCGCAGTTCGGGGCCCAGATCACCGTGCTGGCCCTGCCGCTCACCGCGATCCTCACCCTCGACGCCACGGCGGGCGAGCTGGGCATCCTGACCGCGATGCAGTTCGCGCCGGTGCTGGCGATCACCCTGTTCGCCGGGGTGTGGCTGGACGGCAACCGCAAGCGTCCCGCGCTGATCACCGCCAACCTGGGCCGGGCCGTGCTGCTCGGCCTGGTGCCCGTGCTCTACCTGGCCGGCCTGCTGTCCATGCCCCTGCTGTACGCCGTCGCCTTCCTGACCGGCCTGCTCACCGCCGTCTTCGACGTGGCCTACGTCGTCTACCTCCCGTCGCTGGTCTCGAAGGACCAGCTGGTGCAGGCCAACTCCCGGCTGGAGGCCACCTACTCGATCGCCTCCATCGGCGGCCCCGGCGCGGGCGGCCTGCTCGTCCAGTGGCTGACGGCGCCCGTCTCGATCGTGGTCAACGCCGTCACCTACCTGGCCGCCGCGATCAGCGTGGCGAGCATCCGGCACCGCGAGCCGGCCCCGGAACGCCCGGCCGACCGGCCCTCCACCTGGGCCGAGATCAAAGAGGGCCTGGCCACGACGCTGCGCGACCCCCTGCTGCGCCCGCTCACCGTCGGCTCGGCCTGGTTCAACCTGTTCGAGCAGGTCATCCTCACCCTGTATCTGTTGTACGGGGTGCGCGAACTGCACCTGTCCACCGGCCTGCTGGGCGTCATCCTGGCCATCGGCAGCGTCGGCGCGCTGGCCGGCTCGTTCGTGGCCGACCGCGTGGGCCGGGCCATCGGCATCGGCCGCGCCATGGTCTGGACGATGATCCTCGGCTCCGCCGCGCTCGGCCTGGTGCCCGCGGCCGCCGGGCCCCCGCTCGCGGCCGGCGCCGTCCTGGCCGCCGGCCTGTTCGTGTACGGCCTGTCCATGGCCCTGTTCAACGTGCACAGCCTGAGCCTGCGCGCCGCCATCGTGCCGCCGGAGCTGCTCGGCCGGGTGACCGCGACCTACCGGTTCTTCGTCTACGGGACGATCCCGGTGGGCGGCCTGCTCGCCGGGCTGCTGGGCGAGCGGCTCGGCGTCAGGACGGCGATGGTGATCGCCGTGGCAGCCCTGCTGGCCGGCGGCGTGGCCTTCGCGGTCACCCGCATCCGGTCGGTCGGCGACGAGATCTTCGGCCCGAAGGAGACGGTGTGCTCGGCGGACTGACCCCGGAAGCCTGGGACGACCTGGCGGGCCCCCGCTTCTACTCGACCAGCGCCTGGCTGCGCTTCTGCGCCGCCGAGTACGGCGGGAAGAGCGACGCCGTGGTCCGCGACGGCGCCGCGGTGCCGTACACCGAACTGACCGAACCCCCCATGCTGCCGCTCTACCGATGGACCGAGCAGCTGGAGGCGCGCGGACTGCCCGCGCCCCCGCCCGCCGGGCTGCTGGTCGGCCCCCGCGAGGGGTACCAGACCCACTTCCTCGGCGCGCCGGAAGGCGTCCCAGCGCTCGTCGCGGAGCTGCGCGAACGGGCCGACGGCCGGCCCTGCGTGGCGATGTACCTGCCCCCGTCCGAGCTGGAGCCGCTCCGCGACGCCGGGGTCACCGCCCCACCCGTGGTGATGGACGCCGACGCGTGGATCGCGGTCGATGACTGGCCCGGCTACCTGTCGAAGCGCAAGCGCTACCGGGTGCGCGCCGGCCGCCGCGCCTTCGAGGAGGCCGGGTATGTCATCAGCCACGTGCCGCTCGCCGAGTGCGTCGACCTGCTGGGCGTCCCGGCGGCCAAGACGCTGGCCAAGTACGGGATCGACAGCAGGCCCGAGGAGGAGCTCGCGGCGCTGCGCGGCCACGCCGACAGCATGGGGGAGGCCGCCCGGGTGGCCGTCTGCCGCCGTGACGGCGGCGACCCCGTCGGGTTCTGCCTCTACTACGTGGGCACCGACGCGATCTTCCTGCGCTGGGCCGGCTTCGACTACGACCGCCTGGCCGACGTCGACGAGTACGGCAACGTCGTGCTGGTCAGCCAGCTCGACCTGGCGGCCGAGCTCGGGCTGCGGTGGGTGCACGCGGGCCTGAAGTCGTCGGCGGCCAAGGCCCTGTACGGGGCCCGGCTGCGTCCCGTCTGGCTCGTCGACCTCACCCCGGGCAGCGTGCTCGACGGCGCCGCCGACCAGGTGCGGCGGCACAACGCGGACGTCTACCGCGAACTGCGCGACGACCCGCGGACGGCGGGCGCGCTCGACCCCGAGACCTGGCGGAGCATCCATGAAGACACCGGCTGAACGCAGAGTGGTCGTCACCGGCGGCGCCTCCGGCATCGGCGCCGCCATCGCCCGCAGGTTCGCCGGCGACGGCGCCCGGGTGGCCGTCCTCGACCGCGACGAGGAGGCACTGGACCGGCTCGGCGACCGGGTGCCCGGCGCCGACCTGGCGCTGCTCACCGACGTGACCGACCCGGCGGCGGTGGACGCCGCGTTCGAGGAGCTCGACCGCCGCTGGGGCGGGCTGGACGTGGCCGTCAACAACGCCGGCGTCAGCAGCCCGTGCGCCTTCGCCGACCTGCCGCTGGCCGAGTGGGAACGCATCCTGCGGGTCAACCTGACCGGCGTGTTCCTGGTCGCCCAGCGGGCCACCCGGCGGATGCGCGGCCACGGCGGGTCCATCGTCAACATCGCCTCGGTCAGCGGCATGGTCGGCATGCCCGACTACAGCGCCTACAACGTCAGCAAGGCGGGGGTGATCGAGCTGACCAGGACGCTCGCCCTGGAGCTGGCGCCGGACATCCGGGTCAACGCCATCTGCCCCGGCTACGTCCTCACCCCCATGCAGGAGGCCGAGTACTCGCCCGCCCGGCTGGCCGACTGCGCGCGCAAGATCCCGCTCGGCCGGCTCGGCCGGCCGGAGGAGATCGCCGGGCTCGCCGCCTACCTGGCCGGCGACGAGGCGGAGTTCGTGACGGGCCAGACCTTCGTCATCGACGGCGGCGAGACGGCCGGCGGGCTGGCGAGCTGACGGCTTCCCAGCGTCGCTGGATCGACGTTATAGCGCCGCGGACGACGATGAGATCAGGCCGTGGATCCGCGACAGAAAGGGCGTACGAGCCATGACCGTGTCCTCGCTTGCCACGACCCACCGTGACGGCCGCTCACCCGACAAGGCGGTGAGCTCCTACACCGAGTGGGACCCCCTCGAAGAGGTGATCGTCGGCCGGCTGGCCGGCGGCGTCTTCCCGACCTGGCAGGAGTCCATGCGCGCCACGATGCCTCCCGGCTCGTGGCGGCTCTTCCAGGAACAGGGCGGCCGGCCGTTCCCGCAGGACCTGGTGGCCGCCGCCGACGAGGAGCTCGACGGGCTCGCCCGCGCTCTCGAGGACGCCGGGGTCAAGGTGGTCAGGCCGGAGCCCGCCGACCACCGCGCCGGGTTCGGCACGCCGCACTGGACCAGCTCCGGCGGATGCTACGCGGCGATGCCGCGCGACCACCTCATCGTCGTCGGGGACACCATCATCGAATCCCCGATGTCGTGGCGCTGCCGCCAGTTCGACGGCGACGCCTTCCGCCCGCTGCTCAAGTCCTACTTCGAACGGGACGCCCGATGGCTGCAGGCCCCCCGCCCGCAGCTCACCGACGAGCTGTTCGCCACCGGCGACCACCACGAGTGGGCGATCACCGAGTTCGAGCCGGTCTTCGACGCCGCCGACTTCATGCGCTTCGGCCGCGACCTCGTGGCGCAGCGCAGCCACGTCACCAACGCGGCCGGCATCCGGTGGCTGCAGCAGGCGGTGGGCGGCGCGTTCCGCGTCCACACCATCGAGGTGAACGACCCGCACGCCATGCACATCGACGCCACCCTGCTGCCGCTCGCGCCCGGCAAGCTGCTGGTCAACCGCGAGCGCTACGTGCACAACGAGCTGTTCGACGGCTGGGACATCCGCAAGGCCCCGCAGCCCGCGCTGCCGGAGGACTGGCCGATGTACTTCTGCAGCCCGTGGGTGAACATGAACATGCTCTCCGTGGAC
Source organism: Nonomuraea sp. NPDC048826 (assembly GCF_043198225.1). Taxonomy (NCBI): domain Bacteria; kingdom Bacillati; phylum Actinomycetota; class Actinomycetes; order Streptosporangiales; family Streptosporangiaceae; genus Nonomuraea; species Nonomuraea sp. NPDC048826. The sequence goes on from NZ_JBICUQ010000003.1 coordinate 839,100, forward strand.
GAGCGGACCGTCGTCGTGGAGCGCCAGGAGGAGCCGATGATGGAGATGCTCACCGACTGGGGCTTCCGCTGCATCCCGGTCGACTTCCGGCACGTCTACACCTTCGGCGGCTCGTTCCACTGCGTGACCGTGGACGTGCGCCGGCGCGGCGGCATCGGCACCTACCTGGCGCCGGGCCGATGAAGGTCGCGCAGATCACCGGCCCGCGCGCCTGCGCGCTCGCCGAGAAACCGGACCCGGTCATCCGCCGCGACTACGTCCTGCTCAAGGTCGAGGTCGCCCCGATGTGCAACGAGTACGTCGCCTACCGCGACCAGGTCTACCTGGAACGCAACCGGCCCGACTCGCTCGGCCACGAGATGGCCGGCGTCGTCGCCGACGCGCCCGAGGGCGCCCTGCTCAGCCCGGGCGACCGGGTCGTGGCGCTGTGCGGGTACCCCTGCGGCACCTGCGAGCTGTGCCGGCGCGGCTACTACTCGCACTGCGCCGCCACCGAGGACCCGCTGGAGGTGTGCAAGAGCGAGTCGGGCGAGTGCGGCTTCGCCCAGTACGCGATCAAGCCCGCCCGGCTCTGCGTGCCGGTGCCGGACGGGATGCCGCTGGACCACGCCGCCATGGCCTGCTGCGGGCTGGGCCCGACCTTCGGGGTCATGCGGCGCATCGGCGTGGACGCCTCCGACACCGTGCTCATCACCGGGCTCGGGGCGGTCGGGCTCGGCGGGGTGATCAACGCCCGCTACCGGGGCGCGACCGTGATCGGCGTGGCCCGCACCCCGTACCGGGCGCGGCTCGCCCGCGACCTGGGCTGCGCCGCGGTCCTCGACCCCCGCGACGGCGACCTGCGCGAGCAGATCAGGTCGCTCACCGGAGGCGGCGTGGACGTCGCGATCGACTGCTCAGGACGGCCGGAGTACCAGCGGCTGTGCATCGACGCGGTCAACCGCCTGGGCACGGTCGGCTTCCTGGCCGAGCCCGGCGAGCTGACCGTGCGCGTGGACGACGACCTGGTGCAGAAGGGAGCGACGCTGATGGGCAGCCTCGACATCAACCTGAACGACGCCGGCCGGCTGCTCCACATGATCGGCCAGGTCCCGGACCAGATCGAGCGGTTCATCACCCACCGTTACCCGCTGGACCGGATCGGCGAGGCGTTCGAACAGCAGTCCCGCTACGAGTGCGGGAAGATCGTCCTCTATCCGTGGAGCTGACGCCATGACGCTGGGTGCTCACGTCCTCGACCTGGCGGCCCGGCACTCGCCGCTGGTCCGCGACACGCTCCGCCGCCTCGCCGACGCGCCGCTGGCCGACCTGCTGGCCGGGCTCCGGCCCGGCCGGGCGCGCCCCTGGCAGGACAGGGACGACCTGTACGCGGCCGTCGCGGAACGGACGGCGCTGTCGTACGGGCCCGAGGTGGCCGCCGAGGTCGCCGCCGACCTGCGCGCGCAGCCGATCGTGCCGACGTCCAACCACTTCGGGGTGGACACCTTCGCCGACTCCGTCCAGGGCACGCTGCTCTTCGCGCTCCGGCCGGGGGCCCCGCGCAACGTCGTCGTGCTCGGCTTCGGCTCGGTCAGCCTGAACAACCTGACCTATCCCATGGGGCTGCGGCTCTACGATCCCCGCCACGGCGAGCTCGGCGCGCTGCCGCAGCGGCTGCCCATCCAGCCGAACCGCGACAAGCACCGGACGGTGCTGACCGCCCGGCCGTTCGACGCCGCCATGATCGACCGGGCGCGCGCCCGGCTGGCCCGGATGCGGCGGGCCGGTGAGGTCTCCGCGTTCTGCGAACGGAGCGCGGACGACGTCCTGCACCGGATGTACGGCTCGCCGGAGACGCTGGCGCTGCCGTCGCACGGCCTCCAGGCCACCCGCGTCAACACCGCGCTGTGGGAGGGCATGTTCCAGGCCGGGCCGCCCGCCCGGCTGGTCCAGGTGGCCATCGAGCCCATCTGCGCCGCCCTGCTGAGCAAGGACCTGCACGACCCCGGCAGCCTGATCCACCAGCTGTTCTTCGTACCGAGAGTGCGTGCGGCGCTGCTGGCCGGGCTGGACGGGGAGCGGGCCTGCTGGCAGCGGGACCCCGCACGCGGCACGATCTTCTTCTGGGGGCTCGGCGCCGACGGCCGGCGGGTGCCGCTGGCCCTCGACGGCGACCTGCTCACCGGGGTCGACGAGCACGGCCGGCGCCTGGAGTGGAAGTTCCGGCCCGAGGAGCTGACGCAGGCGCTCCTCGCCGGGCACCTGCTGCCCTCGCTGTTCACCTGCTTCGCCACCCTGGCCTTCGCCCGCGGGCTGAGCTGCGTCGGCGGCTACTACCAGGCCACCTACCTGCCCGTGATGCGGCAGGGCGTGGTGGACGCGCTGGGCGAGGAGTTCTGGGACATGGCCGAGGCGGTCGCCCAGGTGCCCACCGGGCTCCACCTGGCCAGCCTCCAGGCCGTCGCGCGTGCCCTGCCCGGCGGGGCGCTCGTCCCGGCCGGCCCGGTGGAGATCGCCGGGGCGGGCGGCCTCTCACCGGCCGACGTGGCCGCGCTCACCCGCGTCCCGGTACGCGACGCGCACGTGGTGGCCTTCCCCGACGTGCTGGACCACCTGGTGCCGGCCGGCGACCTGCCGTCCGGCTGGGCCGCCGGACTCGCTTCGGAGAGCGGGAGCCGGCGGGCCGTACGACTGGAGACGACATCGTGAACGAGAACGTGCACGAGGTGCTTGCCCTGCTGGAAACCGCCCGTGAGCGGGTGGCCGATCTGGACGGCTGCGAGGAGCTCATGGTGCAGGCCACGCAGGAGCTCATCGCCTGCGCGGCCGGAGCGGTCGCCGCCTGCCCGCAGGGCAGTCTGGACGACGCCCGCGAGGCGCTGAGCTGCGCCAGGGGAGCGGCGGCGACGGCGGCCTTCGCCGTACGCCACCTGCACGACGCCGCCAGGATCCGCGCCCGCTAGCGGGTCGCCGCGCTGCGGCTCACGAGGCCATGCGCCGGGTGACGCCGACGGACAGCAGCTCGCGGTGCAGCTCCTGGATCTCGGGCGAAGGCGCCAGGCCCAGCTCCTCGTCGAGGATGTGACGCAGGTGCTGGTAGGCGTCGAGCGCCTCGTTGCGCCGGTTGCAGCGGCCCAGGGCGCAGATCAGCTGGCCGTGGAAGCCCTCGTTGTACGGGTACGTCTCGACCAGCAGGCGCAGCTCCGGCAGCAGGTCGCGGTGCTTGCCCAGTTCGAGGCCCGCCTCGATGCACATCTCCTGGGCGCAGACCCGCTGCTCGTCGAGCGCGACCACGTGCCCGCGCAGCACCGGACCCGGCAGCACGTCGGCCAGCGCCCGCCCGGACCACATGTCCAGCGCCTGACGCAACGACCCGGCGGCCCGAGCCATGTCACCGTCGTCCAGTGACCGCCGCCCCTGCTGGACGAGCCGGTCGAAGCGGGAGACGTCGATGTCGTCGGGGCCGGCGCGCAGCAGGTAGCCGGCGGTCCGGGTCTCGATCAGCTCCTCGCCGTGCGGGCACAGCCCGTCCCGTTCCAGGTGCTTGCGTACCTGGTAGACGTAGGTGTGCAGGATCGTCCGCGCGTTCTTGGGCGGAGCCTCGTCCCACAGCTCCTGGATCAGCAGATCGGTGTCCACGATCTGGTTGGCCCGCAGCGCCAGCATGGCCAGCACCTGACGCAGCTTGTGCTGACCGAGCGTGTGCGCGTGACCGTCGACGACGATCTCGACGGGGCCGAGAAGGCGGAAATGCGCCATGGTGATCTTCCTTGGGGTCGGCGTGCGGAGGCATCGATCTCCTTTGCAGCGTCACCTCAGGCCGTGCCGCGAACAACCGGAAACCCCCGCAAGCAGCACCCCTCTCCGTCGAAATATCCCGAAACTACGTCGAGAGGAGGAGTACTCGGATGTACCCCTGCGGATTTCTTTCCCCCGACCAGTTCTGATGGGTGCTGACAAGGAATGCTCACGTTCGGGAGCTTTCCTTGTGGGAAGGGGCTTTTGGTGTCCCCCCGCGATAGCTGTCACTCCTTACGGGAGACGTTGGCCGGCTTTCTCGACACCGAGCGGTCAGCGCTTCTGACGGCCTATGTGGCCAGGCTGGAAAGCACGCACAGCCCGCTGATCGGCGACCCCGAGGTCCGGCGGAACCTGCTCGACCGCGCCGACCGCACCCTCGCCGACCTCACGCGCAGCCTGCGCCCCGACACGGACGAGCGCCCCCGACCCCCCACCCGCTCGGCCACGCCCTCGGACACCCGCTCGGACACCTCCTCGGACACCCGCTCGGACACCTCCTCGGACACCCGCTCGGACACCTCCTCGGACACCCGCTCGGACACCCGCTCGGACACCCGCTCGGACACCCGCTCGGACATCGCCCGCGAGGAGACCCCCGCCCGCGACCCCGGCACCCCCGGGGCCGTGGGTCCGCCGGATCCGCGCGCCTGGTTGCGGGCCGCGACCTGCCTGGCGGACGTCATCCTGACCGCCGCCGCCGATCACCTCGCGGACCACCTCGAAGATCAGGAAAACGGCCGCGAAGCGCTCCGGCTCGTCATGCGTACGCTGACCGAGAGCGTCCTCATGAGCGTCCACGAGACCGCGCTCGCCCACACCTCCCGGCTCCTGCGCGACCTCGACGCCGCGTACGCCGACGAGCGCCGCAGGATCGCCCGCGACCTGCACGACCGGATCGGCTCGGGGCTCGGCGTCGCCCACCACCAGCTCGAACTCGCCGAGGCCTGCCGCGCCAACCCGGCCAACGCGATGAACCGGGTGGCGCTGGCGCACGACGCCGTCCAGGACGCCATGGTGACCACCCGCTCCCTCGTCACCGGCCTGCGCACGAACGACCAGGTGCACCACCTGGAGAAGGAACTGGCCACCCTGGTGGAGACCATCGCCCCCGACGACGTGGTCATGCGGTTACGCGTCCACGGCGACGAGGCGTGGGCCCCAGGGAGGGTCCTGGGGGAGACGTTCCTCATCGTCAGGGAGGCGGTGCGTAACGCGCTCACCCACGGTGCGCCCGGCATGGTGCTCATCACCGTGAGCATCACCCCCCGCCGCCTGCACGCGACCGTCGACGACGACGGCCCCGGCTTCGACCCGGACCGGGCGCGCGACTCGTCCGGCATGGGGCTGACGTCCATGCGGGAGCGGGCCGAACTGCTGGGGGGCCGGCTGACGCTGACGCCGGTGGTGAACCGCGGCACCTGTGTGGAACTCGTCGTACCGTTATCGGAGCATCGAGATGGATGACCGCACCACCGTCCTGATCGTGGACGATCACGCCCTGTTCCGTGAGGGCCTGAAGGAACTGCTGGAGAGCGACGGCGACGTCGTGGTCGTCGGCGAGGCCGGTGACAGCGAGAGCGCCGTCGAGCTGGCCGCCGAGCACCGACCGCACGTCGTCCTGCTCGACGTGGAGATCCCAGGCGACGAGGCGACCACGACGGTGAGCCGCATCCAGGCCGCGTCCCCAGGCTCCGAAGTGATCATCCTGAGCATCTACGACGGCCCTTTCCTGGTGCAGAGCCTGCTGGCGCAGAACATCCGGGGCTACCTGCTCAAGACCGTCCGGCGGATGGAGCTGCTGGCCGCGGTGCACGCCGCCCGCACGGACCACGACCGGGTCATGCTCGTGATCTCCAGGGAGAGCCTGGTCCAGGTACGGCCGAGCAGCGGCAACCCGCTGTCCGCGCGGGAACTGCAGGTGCTGGAACTGGTGGCCGAGGCGCTGAGCAACGGCCAGATCGCGAACCGGATGAACCTCACGGAGTCCACCGTGAAGCGGCACCTGCGCAACATCTTCCTCAAACTGGGCGCGGTCTCCCGGGTGGACGCGGTGAACAAGGCCGTGGCGGCCTCCCTCATCAAGCCGCCCTCCATCCCCCACCAGCCCTGACGCTAACGCGGGGGGAACAGCGCGCCGAGCCGCGCGAGCAGGGCGTGGTCCACCTGGATGCCCGCCGTGCTGGCGTTCATCTCCAGGTGCACGCGGTTGCGCGTACTCGGCACCGGCACGATGTCCCCGCCCTGCGCCAGCAGCCACACCAGCGCCAGCCTGGCCAGGCCGAGATGGAGCTGGGCGGCGATCTCCTCGGCGGCCCGCATGCTCTCCACCACCGCCTGCCCGGCGGCGCGGAAGCCCGCCCACCGCGGATCGTCACGGCCTGAAAGCCTCCCGATCCCGGCGGCGCTGGGGTCGTCACGGCCCGGAAGCCTCCTGAACCCGGCGGCGCCCGACAGGAACCCCCGTCCGAGAGGACGGCAGGCGACCACCCCGATCCGGTGCGCCCTGGCCCTGGGGATCCGGTCCAGCTCGGCGCGGCGCTCCCACAGGGAGTACGCACACGCCATCGCGGAGATCGCGTGCTCGGCCGCGGCCCGGTCGATCTGCCCGGCCCGCGGCTCGGCCAGCCCGATGTGCCGGACCTTCCCGGCCGCGACGAGCTCGGCCAGCTCGCCCACCCCCTCCTCGACCGGCCCCGCCCACGTGGGACAGTCCAGGTAGAACAGGTCGAGGTGGTCGACGGCCATCCGGCGCAGGGCCGCGTCACACGCCCCGGCCAGGCTCCGGCCGCCCGGCCGGGCCAGCGCCGCCAGCACCACGTCCTCACGGCGGGCCGCGACCGCCCGCCCGGCCCACTGCTCCACCTGCTCGTACCGGGGCCGGCACGCCGTGTCGAGCAGGGTGATGCCCAGATCCAGCGCGTGCCCGATGACCCGGGGGCCCGCCCGGGCGTCCACAGCCCCGTAGGCCCCGGTCAAGGCCATCCCGCCCAGACCGATGGCGGAGCACACCGGACCGTCACGACCGAGCCGCCTGACGTCCATCGGTCACGGAATCCCGCTGATGCACCCGGACACGCCTTTCACTCTGCGCCGCTCCGGTCAAGGGGCTCTGAATCCCCGATACAACGCCATCGCGGCACCACCACATCAGGGGAGGAGCTGTTCGCCCTGGCGCTTGCTCTCGGGCAGGTGGGGGCGTCGGAGACCGTAGTTTTCACCCGTACATCAGAGGGAGGAGCCGTTCCCCCTGGCGCTTGCTCTCCGGTAGGTAGGGAGTGTCGGAGAGGACGAAGTGGGTGATGCCGAGGGCCTGGTAGCGGCGGAGCGACGCGGCCACGTCCGCGGGTGAGCCGACCAGCCACGTGGCGCCGGCACCGATGCCGCCGTGCCTGCCCGGGGCGGTGTAGAGGTTGTCGTCGAGCACCTCGCCACGTTCGGCCAGGCCGACCAGGCGTCGCTGACCTGCGGCGGCCTGCCAATGAGCGTCGCGGGAGGCGTCCCCGGAGGCGTCGCGCATCCGGGCGACCTTGGCCTCGGCGTCGGCCCACGCCTGCTCGGTGGTGTCGCGGACGACGGTGGTGACGCGAAGGCCGAACTCCAGCGGGGCCAGCTCGCGCCCGAGCCGCCTGCCCAGCCTCTCCAGCCGTTCGACCCGCTCGGCGACGCCGTCGAGGGGTTCGCCCCAGAAGAGCTGGACGTCGGCCTCGGTGGCGGCCACCCGCTCCGCGGCCTCGGACGCGCCGCCGAAGTAGAGCTGGGGATGACGACGAGCGCCTCGGACCACGGGCCGGGGAGTCACGGTGGAGCCGGTGACATGGAAGTGCTCGCCCTGGTACGTGACGTCCTCCTCGGTCCAGAGCCGGCGCACGATCCGCAGGAACTCCTTCGTACGGGCGTAGCGGTGGACCTGGTCGCCCTCGCGGTCGCCGTACGCCGCCGGGTCGTCCTTGCCGGAGACGACGTTCACCAGCACACGGCCCCCGCTCAGGTGGTCCAGCGTGGCGGCGGCGGAGGCGAACGCGGCCGGATGCCAGTACCCGGGCCGGACGGCGATCAGCGGCTGGAACGTCGTCGTGCGCGCGACCAGCGCGGTGGCGACCGTGAAGGTGTCGGGCCGCCCCCAGCCGGTGCCGATGAGCGCCCCGCCCCACCCGTGTTCCTCCAGAGCCCTGGCCTGGCCGGTGAGGGTCTCCAGGCTGTTGTGACCCGCCACGACGTCGTCGCCGCGGTGCCCCGGCCGGGTCTCGTTCGGGATGTACCAGAGGAACTCGAGGCTCATCGGGCGCCTTCCACTGAATCCTATTCATCCAGTAGGTAGACTATGAATAACGTACGTGCGCGTCGACCCCTTCCGGAAGACCATGGCTTCCTCCGCGCGCGCCGGGACGAACCGCCACCATTCCGGCCATCAACATCAGACGTAACTTGTCTGCATCTTCTAGTGCGCATCGGTGTGAGCGGGGCCAGGCTGGCGGCGAGGAGGCCCCGAGATCCATGACAGAGCGAACCCAGGCGATCAGCCCCCGGCCCGGCACGACCCCGGCGTGGCGCTACGCCATCGGGATGTTCGGCACATCCATCCCGATCAACATGATCAAAGGATCGATGATCCTTTTCTACGTCGACATCCTCGGGCTCGACGTGCGCGCGTACGGCGCGGTCATGGTGATCTACGCGATCATCGACGCGATCGACAACCCGGTGCTCGGCCACCTCTCCGACCGCACCCGGAGCCGGTTCGGGCGGCGCCGGCCATGGCTGCTCGTCGGCGCGCCGATGCTCGCGGCCTGCATGATCGCCTTCTTCTCCGCGCCCGCCTCGCTGGACGGCGTCGGCCTCCTGATCTGGTTCGCGGTGTTCGCGATCCTCTGCGAGGCCTTCGACTCGATGCTCAACGCGAACTACGGCGCCCTGCTCCCCGAGCTCTACCCCCGCGAACGCGACCGCGCCGTCGCCAACGGCCTGCGCCAGGGATTCCAGCTCGTCGCGCTGGTCATCTCGCTCGCGGTCACCCCGCTGCTCACGACGAAGGTGTTCGGCACCGAGAACTCCACCCAGGGCTTCCAGACGACCGCGATCATCTACGGCGCGATCGCGGTCGTCGTCATCGTGTTCATGGCGCTCGGGGCGCGCGAGAACCCGCGCTACTCCACGCGCGAGCGGCCGCCGCTGCTGGGCAGCGTCTGGTCGATCGTGCGCACCCCGATGTTCTGGACGGTCGGCCTCACCGGCGCCTGCTACGGGATCGCCATGGCGCTCGTGCTCACGGGCATCCAGCTGTACGTCCGCTACTCGCTCGGGCTCGCCGTCGAGAACGCGCTCTACCTGCAAGGCATCGTCATCCTCGTCGCGGCGCTCGGCCTCGTCCTGTGGACGAAGGTCGTCGCCCGCCGCGGAGCCCTGTGGACCTGGCGGCTCGCCTTCGCCGTCCTGGCGGTCAGCTTCGCGGCCCTGTTCTTCGCCACCGACCTCATCACCGCGATCGCCGCGGGCGTCCTCGTGGGGGCGGGATGGTCGGGGATGCTCGCGACGAACGACCTCATCGTCGCACGAGTCCTGGACGCCGACGCGGCACGCAACGGTGAGCACCGCGAAGGGCTCTTCCTGTCGGCGTTCGGCTTCTTCGGCCGCCTCAACGGCATCGTCTCCGGCATCGCGCTCACGTCCCTGGGCGTCTTCTTCGGCTACAACTCCGGCGCCGACCCAGGCACCGACCCCGGCCTGGCGTTCCGCGTGTACCTCTGCGTCTACCCCTTCGCCCTGACCACGATCGGTGCCATCGCAGCCCGCCTCATCTCCGTCCCCCTCGAAACCCCACCCGAAGCCACAGAACCCCCAGCCACACCCCAGCCCCCGCACACCCCCGAGCCACCCGCCCGGTCCGAGTCACTTCAGGCGGCACCGGTGGCGGAGTCACCCAAGGCGACCGAACCCGTCGACGCACCTCACCCGTCCGAGAACCCCGAGCCACCCATGCGACCCGAGTCGCTTCAGGCGTCACCGGTGGCCGAGCTAACCGAGACGACCGAACCCGTCGGCGCACCTCACCCGTCCGAGAACCCCGAGCCACCCACGCGACCCGAGCCACTCAAGGCCGACGGAGCAAGTGAGCGGCCAGAGGTGGCCGGACCCGTCAGCTCGGCGGAACCGGCGGAGTCACGAGCATCGGGCATAGTGGACGAGTCCACTGGGGAGGGGCCTCGATGACCCGTCGCGTCGTGATCACGGCTGACGACCTCGGCCGGGAGCCCGGGACCACGGAGGTCATCGTCGCGCTGCTGGCCGAGGGCCACGTCTCGGCGACGACCCTCATCTGCGTGGCGCCCGACTCGGAGCGGGCCGCGAAACAGGTCGCCGAGGTCGGCGTCGTGCCGCGACTGCATGTGACGCTCACCAGCGAGCGCGGGCTCCCGCGCTGGCGACCCCTCACCGATGCGGCGAGCTTGGCAGACCCAGACGGCACCCTCACCGACGACCCGTTCGCCCTGGGAGCCCGAGGTGAGGCCCCGGACGTGCTGAGGGAAGCTGACGCCCAACTGCACTGGATGCGCGAACGCGATCTCGCACCGGTGGCGGCCGACTCCCACTCCGGCACCCTCTACGGCCTGCACGGCAGATCATGGCTCGCCGAGGCGCTCGAATGGTGCTCCCGCCACCGCTTCGCCTTCCGCCTGCCCCGCGACCCGGAGCCGTACTTCGGGGGACCCCTTCCGCCACCGCTCGCGGCAGTCCACGAGGGCGCCGTCGCCCTCGCCGACGACCTGGGCGTGCCCCTCCCGCAGACCATCGCCACCAACCGGCGCACGGCGAACGACCTCGGATCGTACGAGCACCTCCGTGACGACTACCTGCGCCGCCTGGCGGCCCTCCCCGAGGGCACAAGCGAACTGTTCCTCCACCCATCACGCGACGACGCGGTCACCGGACCCGACGGCGTCGTACGCACCTGGGAAACCCGCCTGCTCCGCGACCCGGCATGGCACCACGCCCTCGAACGCGAGGCCATCGCAGTCACGGAAGGCTGGTGGCCCTGACCCCGTCACGGCACCTCATGGATGGGGACAGCCCGTACGGATCGGATGATCGGTACAGCCTGCCCCGGATTCCCACGGGTTCGGGGGGCACAGCGGGATCAATGGCCGGAGCCAAGACCGGGCGCGTTCGATGCGCGGCCAGTGGACAGGGGCCCGAACCTGGAGGATTCGGGTGGGTGTGCAAGCGCCGAGGTCCGCGCCTCCCGGGTGGGGGGAGGCGCGGACCTCGGCGTGTCGGTGTGGCGTCGGGTCAGTGGGCCGGGGCGCGGACCTCGCTGGTCTGGGGGGCGCGGGACGGGAGGAGCACGGCGGTGATGACCACGATCACGGACAGCGCCGCGCCGATGATGAAGGCCACCTGCATGCCGCCGAGGGCGGCGAGCACGTCGGTGGTGCCCGCCTCCTTCAGGCTGTCGGCCCTGGTGCTCATCACGGTGATCACCAGCGCGGTGCCGAAGGCCGCGGCGACCTGCTGGAGGGTGCTCAGGATCGAGCTGCCGTGGGAGTAGAGGTGAGAGGGGACCGCGCCGAGCCCGAGGGTGAACACGGGGGTGAAGGTCGCGGCCAGGCTCACCGAGAGCAGCGCGTGCAGGGCGAGAAGCTGCCAGTAGGGCATGGTCATCGAGACCTGGGTGAAGCCGGAGAGCGCGATCATGATGCCGACCGCGCCGGGGATGACCAGCACCCGGCCGCCGAACTTGTCGAACAGGCGGCCGACGGTCGGGCCGAGCAGACCCATGGCCAGGCCGCCCGGCATCACCAGGAGGCCGGTCTCCAGGGCGCTGAGGCCGCGCACGCTCTGCAGGTAGAGAGGCAGCAGGATCATCGAGCCGAGCATCGCCATGAAGGCCACCGCCATCATGATCAGCGCGACCGTGAAGGTGCGGTGGCGCAGGGTGCGCAGGTCCAGCAGCGGGGTGCCGCGCTTCTGCAGCGACAGCTGGCGGACCACGAAGACGCCGATGGTGATGAGCCCGGCCGCCACGATCGCGGCGGCGACGCGGATGTCGCCGCCCTCGAACCGGCTGAGCCCGTAGACCAGGCCGCCGAAGCCGGCCGCGGCGGTCACCACGCTGAACCAGTCGATGGCGCCGGCCTCGGGCGTCTCGACGTTCTCCAGCCGCTTCAGGCCCTGCCACGTGATCAGGGCGGCGATGGGCAGCACCACGGCGAACAGCAGCCGCCACGACCCGAACTGGAGGATCACCCCGGAGACCGTCGGGCCCATCGCGGGCGCGACCGAGATGGCCAGGGTGACGTTGCCCATCACCCGGCCCCGGTCCTCCTCGGGCACCACACGCATCAACGTGGTCATCAACAGGGGCATCATCACGGCCGTGCCTGACGCCTGGATGATGCGGGCGCCCAGCAGCACCTCGAACGTCGGCGCGACGATGGCCAGCGCCGTGCCGAGCAGGAACAGGCCCATCGCGACGGTATAGGCGCGGCGGGTGGTCACCCGCTGCAGGAACCATCCGGTGATCGGGATGACCGCGGCCATGGTCAGCATGAAGGCGGTCGAGAGCCACTGCGCGGTCTGCTCGGTGATGCTCAGCGCGATCATCAGCCGCGGGATCGCGTTGATCATGATCGTCTCGTTGAGGATGACCACGAACGTGGCGAGCACCAGCAAACGGATCACGGGCGGCGTGCGGCCCGCGGCGGGGGCCACGGGCTCGGCGGGCGGGTCGAGCAAACGGCTGGACACAGAACCTCGATCAGGGTCGTCAGGCGAATTATGGTGGTGGCCGGATTCCCGGCTCTCTGTCGTGCAGCAAGTCGTCGTCATACGTAAAGAATGACTGTCGCCACCGACAAAATTCATCGACCGCGACCACGATGCGGCATTTCGGACGAGATGTCACCAGGTTTTCTGCCCGAATCCCGACCAGGAAGTGCGTCCCCACCTGCCCGGATGATCCCCGTCAGGAAACGGGAACGGGTGCGGGCGCCAGCCGGGGGAGAACATGCTCGCCCACCCGGTACGCCTCCTCCAGATGTGGCCACCCGGACAGGACGAACTCCTCCACGCCCACCGCCGCGTACTCCCGGAGCAGGGCCGCCACCTCGTCGTAGGAGCCGACCAACGCGGTGCCCGCCCCCTCCCGGACCAGCCCGACCCCGGCCCACAGCCCGGGATGGATCTCCAGGGAACGAGTGTCGCCGGCGTGCAGGTCCACCATGCGGCGCTGCCCGACGGAGTCGAACCGGGCGAAGCGGCGCTGGGCGGCGGCGATGCGGGCGGGGTCCATGCCCGCCAGCAGCCGCTCGGCCTCGGCCCAGGCGGCGGCGCCGGTGTCGCGGGCGATGACGTGGACGCGCAGCCCGTACCGGAGCCGGCGGCCGAGCGAGTCTGCGAGCGCGCGCAGCCGGGTGATGCGCTCGGCGATCGCGTACGGCGGCTCGCCCCACATGAGGAGCACGTCGGCGTGGCGGGCGGCGACCTGGTCGGCGGCCGCGGAGGCGCCGCCGAAGTACAGCGCGGGCGCCGGGTCCAGGGGCACGGCCAGCCCGCCGCCCTCGACCTGGTAGTGCTCGCCGTGATGGTCGAAGGGCCCGCCCGCCCAGGAGCGGCGCAGCACCTGGAGGTACTCGTCGGTCCTGGCGTACCGGGCGTCGTGGTCCAGGAAGTCACCGTAGGCGCGCTGCTCGACGGGGTCGCCGCCGGTGACGACGTTGAGCAGCAGCCGTCCGCCGGAGATCTCCTGGAAGGTCTGGGCCTGCTGGGCGAGCAGGGTGGGCAGTGCGTAACCGGTGCGGAAGGCGACCAGCAGCTTCAGCCGTTCGGTCCGCTGGGCCACCGCCGCGCAGACGATCCACGGGTCCGGGCAGCCCGCGCCGACCGGGGTGAGCGCCGCCTCGAACCCGGCCTGCTCGGCGGCGCCGGCGACCTGGGCGAGGTAGGTGACGGTGGTGGGGCGGGCCTTGGGACGGAAGACGTCGGTCGTGGTGATGGCCGAGCGCACCTCGTGGCCGTCGCCGGTGGTGGGCAGGAACCAGTGAAAACGCATCAGGACACCTACTAGCCCGTAAAATCGACTGGTTTAGTGGGAATTACGGTAGATGATGCCCCGAGGTCGCGCAACCCGCGCCCTAGGCGACGGCTTCGGCATGGATACTCTGCGTTATTCTTCGGTAACGGTAAGTCCAAAGCCGCTTGGGGGAGACAGTGACCGGTGATCGCTTCCTGGGGCTCAACGGTGCCGCCTGGGGGGCCATCGGCGTGGCCGTCGCCGTCGTCGGCGTGGTCGTCGCTGTCATCGCGTTCGTCGTCCCCACCAGCCCGCCGCAGCCCGAGAGCCCGTCCGCCGCCCCCACACCCGCTCCGACTCCGTCGTCCACGCCCACGTCCACGTCCACGCCGACACCTGTCTCGGTGAAGAGGTGGGAGGGCCTGGTGACCCTCCAGGAGTACGGCCACATCCACCCCGAGCAGGCCAAGGACTTCGACGCGGTCGCTCCCTCGGCCGGCGACGAGCCCGATTTCGCGGCGGGCGACGTGGAGGAGACGACCGGTGAGCGCAGCGTAGGGGACCTGTACGCGGTGGACGAGGGGGCCCGGATCGCCCTGTGGCCGGAGAAGGGGATGCCGACGTACGAGGAGTGCAGCCGCCACATCGGCCCCAACGCCGTGTCCGAGCTGCTCAACCTCCACGAACGCGACGTCGTGTGCGCCCAGACCGGCGAGCGACGCATCGTACGCCTGCAAGTCACCAAGCTGACCGACGACGCGAGTCTCCAGGCCAGGGCCACCGTCTGGGAACCGACAGACCTGGACACATGCTCGTCGGGGCCGAACTGCGCGGCGCGGCCGCCGGCCTAGGGACGGTCCCCGCCGTGACGCCGCCGTCCCCGCCGTGACGCCGCCGTCCCGGCCGGGACGGCGCAGGACGTCATCGGGAGTGTTGCGCATCGGCCAAGGGGGTCGCGTCGGCCGACGGGACGGTGTCGTGGACGGATGGGCGGACGACGGCGGCGTCCCGGGAGGCCATCGCATCCAGCAGAGCAGCGCCACGCCGCTGAAGCAGGCGCATCGTGAGGGCCGGGGTGGCGTACAGGACGATGCCGGCCAGCAAAACGGCGGACAGGGCGGTCACCCACCCCGAGCCGCCGAAGACCGCGCCGATGACACCGGGCAGGACGGCGGCCAGCAGCACCACGGGGAAGATCGTCATCTGCCCGCCGGTAGGGTCGCCCGCCTGCTGGCCCGGGTAGACGCGATCACGGGCATCGGTGCCCACGGCCGGCATCAGGACCGCCAGCAGCGGTGCCACCGCGCAGGCGGTCGCGGCCGCGGTGATGGCGCCGCAGACGGCGACCATGCCCAAGGGCGAGCCGGTCGCGGCCCACAGCACGGCCGTCAGCGCAAGGGACGGGACACCGAACAGCAGCGCCCAGGCCGCCATCCGGCCGCGCACATCGGCCCTGAGCGCGCCCGGGGTGGTGAGCAACTGCCACAGGGCCGTGCCGTCCAGGGCGTAGGTGTTGATCGCGACCATCGCCCCGAACACCGCCGCCGCGGGACCCGCCAACGGCAGCGCCCAGCTCCAGTCAGTGAGCGCGACGATGAGCGCCATCAGCAGTGGTGTCAGCCAGGCGGCGCGCAGTTCCACGCCGCGCGCCGGGTCGCGCAGCCAGGTGGCCAGCTCTCGCGACACGACCGCCGACACCCGCGGGCCGGCGAGCGGCACCGGCAGCGGATGTCCTGGTACGGACGGCCGTCGAGGTGCCGCTCTGTGAGGTGGGCGGCGCAGGGCGCGAGCCGTCAGCGTGACCCAGGCCAGCTGCAGCAGGGTGCCCGCCACCAGCAGGGAGGCCAGGGGCGGCAGGGCCGCGCCGAAGCCGGCGCCGTCGCGGGCGGCGACCGCCGCACGGTAGCTCCAGCCGGTGGGCAGGGCGGTGAGCACGTCGATCACCGGCGCGGGCAGGTGGCGGAGGCTGGGGGCCACGAGCGTGGTGTCCCCTTCGCCGAGACGCGGCAGCAGCCCGGCGGCGACCGGCACCCACCCGGCGAACGACAACGCGAGCATGATCGCTGTCTGCGTGGCGGCCAAGGTCATTCCCGCCCGGGTCTGCAGCAACCGGGCTGCCAGCGCCGCCACCGTCTTGCCTGCCCAGACCAGCAGATACAGCTGTGCCACCGCCGCCCCGGCGGCGATCGCCGCCGCCGCCGGGCCCCCCGATGCGGCCAGGACCACCAGGGACGCCAGGCACGCCAGGGTGATCAGGGGGCCGACGCCGAACAGTTCGGTCCAGGACAGGGCCCAGGCCAGCCGCCACGACCGCAGGGGATAGCCGCGAAGCCACTCGCGCGAGATGACGGACGGCTCATGGCGAGGCTGTGCCAGAGGCCCGAACACCCACATGCCACCCCACACGGTGAGCGCCGCGGCGATCCAACCCTCGTGGATCACGCCGCGGGACGCCGACGTCGAGCCCGCGATCACCAGGCCCGCCAGGACGAGGCCGGTGACCAGGCTGAAGGCGCGCTCGTTGTGCGGGCCGTTGCGGAACAGGCTCAGCTTGAGCGCGAACAGGGTCCGGGTCATGCCAGCCACTCCAGCGGCCTGACCGGGTCGGCGCCCACCAGCTCGATGAACCGCTCGTTCAGCGTCGAGCCCGCGGCCACCTCCTCCACCGGTCCTTCGACCAGCACCCGGCCACCGGCCACCACCGCCACCCGGCGGCAGTTGCGTTCGACGAAGTCCATGATGTGGCTGGACAGGAGCACGGTGCCGCCGGCGTCGACGTACTGCTTGAGCACCTGCTCGATGGAGCGCGCCGAGACCGGGTCGATGGCTTCGAACGGCTCGTCCAGCACCAGCGCGCGGGGCCGGTGCAGCATCGCCAGCGCCAGGTTGATCTTCTTGCGCATGCCGGTGGAGTACTCCACGATCAGCGTGCGCGGGGCCGCGTCCAGCTGGAGGATCTCCAGCAGGTCGCTCGCGCGTGCCCGCCAGCCGGCGTCCAGGCCGCGCAGTCCGGCGCTGTAGCGCAGGACCTCGGTGGCGGTCAGCCGCTCGGGCAGGGACAGCCCGTCCATCATGATGCCGAGCTGGGCGAGGGCGGACTCCCGGTCGGTCCGCAGGTCATGGCCGCCGATCTTGATCGATCCGGAGGTCGGCTCCCGCAGCCCGCACATGGCTGTCAGGGTGGTGGTCTTGCCGGCCCCGTTCGGGCCGACGATGCCGTAGAACATGCCCGGCGGCACGCTCAGGCTCAGCCTGTCGACGGCGAGCACAGATCCGAATCGCTGGGTGAGGCCCACCACCTCGATGGCGGGAACGGGAACATCGAGCACGGTCTTCTTCCTGAGCGGTCAGCGAGCGGTTTCCGGCACGAGCGTGGAACGGCACGAGCCGTGCCGCCGGTGAAACGCGGCCATTGTGGGACGGGCGTCGGCAATCTGTCAACACGGCACGTGCCGTGCCGTTAGGATGATGGCGTGACCCTCAGCCACCACGATCGAGCCGCCACCCGCACCAGGGTGATCATGCAGGCCACGCTCGCCCTGGCCCAGGAGGCCGGTTACGCCAAGCTCAGCATCGAGGCGGTCGCGGCCCGCGCCGGCGTGGGCAAGCACACGATCTACCGCCGCTGGCCCTCGAAGGGCCTGCTGTTCCTCGACTCGCTGCTGTCGCTGAACGAGCCGCTTCTCGACTATCACGACACCGGCGATGTGCGGGCCGACCTGCGCCGGCAGATCCACGCGGCGGTGGACCTCCTGGCCAATCCCCCCTGGGGCCCGCTCTACCAGGCGCTGGTGGGTGAGGCCCAGCATGATCCCGCGGTCGCCGCCGGCCTCAACGAGCGCTTCATCCGTCCCCAGGCCGACAAGACCGTCGCCCGGCTGCGGGCGGCCCAGGACCAGGGGCAGGTCTCGTCCGACTTCGACCTCGACCTCGCGATGGCGATCCTTTCCGGACCTCTGTACTTCCGCCTCCTGATCACCCAGGAGCCCATGACGCGTGACTACGTCGATCGCGTCCTCCGCACCCTCTTCGCCGGCATGAGCCCGCGGCACTGAACCGGAAGGACGCTCCTGCCGGCGCGACTCCGAGCACCGGGGTCATCCGGCGGCGGCTCCCGGACGAATCACGGCGTGGGGCCCGCGAAACGTCGGAGATGGAGCTGTGTGATGACCGTGGACGACCGCTTCGGCCAGGGTATGGAGGAACGGCGCAGGAGCCGGCTGCTGGGCAAGGCCAGCGCGGCCGTGACCGACCCGGTCGCCGACTGGGCGACCGACTTCTCCCACGTCGACCCCGCCTGGGCCGCCGATCCGTACCCGATCCTGGACGACCTGCGGCAGCGGTGCCCGATCGCGCGGACCGAGCGGTTCGGCGGCGTGTGGCTGCCGACGCGGTACGAGGACGTGGCGGCCGTCGCGTACGACACCGAGCGGTTCTCCTCCCGTGCGGTCATCGTGAGCACCAACAGGCCGCCGCGCGAGGTGGCCCCGTCGGGCGACGCCCCGCCCATCACCTCCGACCCGCCGTTCCACCGCGACGCCCGGCAGCTGCTGCTGCCGATGTTCACCCGGTCGGCCGTGGCCGGGCGGGAGGCGGCGACGCGGGCGTACTGCCACGAGCTGATCGACGCGCTGCGCGGGCGCGAGGTCGTGGACGCCGCGCTCGACTACGCCCAGCACATCCCGGTACGGGTGATCGCCGACATGCTGGGCTTCCCGCCTGAGGACGGCCCGAAGTTCCGCTCGTTCGTGGCGGACGTCCTGGAGGGCGTCGACCAGTCGCCCGAGGAACGGCTCGCGCGCCAGGACGTGCTGGTCGGCTACCTCGTCACGCAGATCCACGAGCACGTCGCCCGGCCGCGCGACGACCTGACGACCTACCTCGTCGACGCCGAGCTGCACGGCCGGAAGCTCGACCCCGAGCACGTGGTGGGCACGATGATGCTGCTCCTGCTGGCCGGCGTCGACACGACGTGGAGCGCCATCGGGGCGTCGCTGTGGCATCTGGCCAGGACCCCGGCCGACCGCGAGCGGCTGGTGGCCGAGCCGCGGCTGATGCCCACGGCGGTCGAGGAGTTCCTGCGCGCGTACGCCCCGGTGACCATGGCCCGCCTGGTCAAGCAGGACATGCGCTGGAGCGGCGTGGACATGCGGGCCGACGACTGGGTCCTGCTGTCCTTCCCCGCGGCCAACCGCGACCCCGCCCAGTTCGAGCGGGCGGACGAGGTGCTCATCGACCGGGAGGCGAACCGGCACGCCGCCTTCGGCCTCGGCGTCCACCGGTGCGCGGGCTCCCACCTGGCCCGGATGGAGCTCCGGGTCGCCCTGGAGGTCTGGCTGGAGCGCGTCCCCGGCTTCACGCTGGCGGACCCGGCGGCGGTGACCTGGTCCACCGGCCAGGTGCGCGGCCCGCGCGCCCTCCCCGTCCGCATCCTGCCGGATCCGCCCGGAGGGGACGCGTCCCCTCCGGGCGGATCCGGAGGGGACGCGATCCCGCCGGACGGGCCGAAAGGGGGCGCGCCGGCCGCCGCCTGATGATCAGTCGTCGTGGTAGCCGAAGGGCGGGTCGATCGGCCGGCCCTCGGCGAACCGGTCGGGGGAGAAGGCGGAGACGTCGACGGTCTGCGGCTCGCCCAGCGCCAGTTCGGCCAGGGCGCGGCCGACCGCCGGGCAGATCTTGAAACCCATCCCGGAGAAGCCCGCCGCGACGATCAGCCCGTCGATCCCGGCCACCGGCCCCAGCATCGGCCGGGCGTCGGGCGACATGTCGTACACGCCGGTCACGCCGCGGGTGATGCCCGCCTCGGCCAGCGCCGGGACGCGGCGCGCGGCCCGACCGACCATCTCGATCACGCTCGCGTCGCGGGGCGACTGGGGGAAGTCGTCGGGGTCGATCCCGTCACGCGGGCCGATGAAGTCGCCGAGCAGCAGGCTGCCGCCCGGCTCGGGGCGGAAGTAGGTGCGCGTGCCCGAGTCGATGCACGCGGTGCGGGCGGCCGGCTCGCCCGGCGGCTCACGCAGGACCGCCACCTCGTGGTACTCCGCCTCGATGGGCAGGTCCAGGCCCGCGGTCGCGAGCAGCGGCCGCGTCCAGACCCCGGTGGCGAGGATGACGAGGTCGGCCGTGAGGTCGCCCGCGTCGGTGCGCACCCCCAGGACTCGGCCGCCGTCCCCGACGAGGAGCGAGCGCACGGCGGTGCCGGGGCGGTAGTCGACGCCCAGCTCGCGCGCCCGCGCCAGGAAGTCGCCCGCCACGACGGCGCCGTCGCCGTAACCGGCGCGGGGCTCGTACGCGGCGGCGACCACGTCGTCGACCTGCCAGCCCGGTTCCAGCCCGCGCAGGTCGCCGGCCGTGATGACCTCGGCCTCGGCCCCGCACGCCTGCTGCATCCGCACGTTCTCGCGCAGCCGGTCGGCCTCGCCGGGCGGCACGATCCGGACGAACCCGCACTCCCGGAAGACCGGGGGACGGCCGACCCGCTCGGGCCACTCGCGGAAGTAGGCGAGGCTGTCGACCGCCAGGCGCACCTCCGGCTCGAAGGTGTAGTGCATGCGGACGAGAGCCGACGAGCGGCTGCTCATCCCCTCGCCGGCGCGCCGCGCGTCGAGCACGGCGACGTCCCGCGCCCCCTTCTCCGCCAGGTGGAACGCGGTGGACGTCCCCATGACGCCGGCGCCGACGACGATGACCTCGGGCACTGCTGACGACCTCCTGAATAGTGTGACGACCGGACGGATCAGGCGAGGACCTTGGACAGGAACGCCCTGGTGCGCTCCTCCTTCGGCGCCACCAGGCATTCGCCGGGCGGTCCCGACTCGATGATCACGCCGCCGTCGAGCATGGCCACCGTGTCGGCGGCCTCCTTGGCGAACCCGATCTCATGGGTCGCCACGATCATGGTCATGCCCTGCCGGGCCAGGTCCTTCATGACGTCGAGCACCTCGCCCACCAGCTCGGGGTCGAGCGCCGAGGTCGGCTCGTCGAAGAGCATCACGTGCGGCTTCATCGCCAGGGCCCGCGCGATCGCGACCCGCTGCTGCTGCCCGCCGGACAGCTGGCCCGGGTAGGCGTCCAGCTTGTCGCGCAGGCCGACCCGGGTCAGCAGCGCCTCGGCCTCCGCCTCGGCCTGGGCGCGGGACAGCCCCAGCACGCGCCGCGGGCCGAGCGTCACGTTCTCCAGCGCCGTCATGTGCGGGAACAGGTTGAACCGCTGGAACACCATGCCGATACGGGTCCGCTGCCGGCACAGCTGGGCCTCGGTCATCTCGTGCAGCCGGTCGCCCCCGGCACGCAGCCCGACCCGCTCGCCGTCCACCTCCAGCAGGCCGGAGTCGGGCCGTTCGAGGGCGTTGACGCAGCGCAGCAGGGTCGACTTCCCGCTTCCTGACGGACCGAGCAGGACGAGCGTCCGCCGGGGGAGGACGGCGATGTCCACGCCCTTGAGCACGTCGGTCGCGCCGAACCACTTCCACACCTGCTCGGCCCGTACCATCGGCTCGTCGTCCGGCCGGTCGGGCTCGCCTGCGAGAGCCGACTCGGGCTCGGCCGGCGGCGGGGCGGCCGCGCGGCGGGCGGCGCGCCGCTTGGCCCGGCGGGCGGCGGACGCCGAGTGGCCGGTGCCGAAGCCGCGGCCGAAGTACCGCTCCACGTAGTGCTGGCCGATGCTGAGGAGCGAGGTCAGGAACAGGTACCAGATCGACGCCACGGCCAGCAGCGGGATGATCTTGAAGTTCTGCTGGTAGATCTGCTGGACGGCGGTCATCAGGTCGCGCCCGGCGATGACCGAGACCAGGGCGGTCATCTTGAGCATCGAGATCGTCTCGTTGCCCAGCATGGGGATCAGCACCCGCATGGCCTGCGGCAGGATGACGAACCGCATCCGCTTGCCCGACGGCATGCCGATCGACATGGCCGCCTCGCGCTGACCGCCGTCGACCGAGATGATCGCGGCCCGGACCAGCTCGGCGCAGTAGGCGGCCTCGTTGGTGGCCAGCGCGATCACCGCCGCGGTCGCCGCGCCGATGACCGCGTTCGTCGGCACCGAGCCGAAGACCACGCCGGTCAGCGGGATCCCGAGGAAGAGGTCGGGGTAGAGCGCGCCCAGGAACCCCCAGAAGATGATCTGGACCATCAGGGGAGTGCCCCGGAAGAACCAGATGTAGCCCCAGGCGACGCCCGACAGCACCCGGTTGTCCGACAGCCGCATGACCGCGAGCAGCACGCCGCCCACGATGCCGAGGATCATGGCCACGACGGTGAGCTCGATCGTGACGGCCACCCCGTGCAGGACCGACGGCGCGAACAGGTACTGCCCGATCGAGGTGACGTCGAGGTTGGGGTTGTGCCACAACGACCAGCCGAGCGCGAACAGCAGGTACGCGACGAGGACCGCCGCCGCCCAGCGGCCGTACCGGCGCACCGGCACCACGGCGATCGGCTCGGGCCGCTTCCTGGTGGGATCGGAGGTGGTGTCGGCGGGTGCCAAGGTGGTCACTGCACTTCTCTTTCTCGCGGACGCTCTTGCTCAGGCGGTGCCCTGGTTGATCTCCGCCTTGGTCAGCGCGATGTTCTGCACGCCGTACTTGGTGAGGATCTCCAGGTAGGTCCCGTCGTCCATCAGCGCCTGCAACGCCTTCTGCAGCGCGTCCCTGAGCTGGGTCTCCTTCTTCGGGACGCCGATGCCTTCCAGGCCGCCGCCGAACTCCTCGGTGATCGACGGGGCCTCCACCAGCTCGAACGCGGCGCCGTTCTCGAAGGTCTTGACCGCGTACGCGGCGGCGGAGGTGGCCTGCACGCGGGCGACCGCCTTGCCGCTCTTGATGGCCAGGAACGCCTCGCTGTCGCCGGGGAACGCCAGGGCCGTGACGCCGGCCTTGCCCTCGGACTCGAACCGCTTGCTCAGCTTCTTGATCGCGGCCTCCTCGGAGGTCGAGCTCTGCACCGCGACGGTCTTGCCGGACAGGTCGGCGACGTCCTTCATGCCTTCCGGGTTGCCCTTGGCGACCAGCATCGAGTAGCCGTCCTTGGCGTAGTCGACGAAGTCCAGCGACTCGCGCCGGGTGGGGGTGTCGAAGATGCCCGCCATGACGACGTCGGCCTTGCCCGCCAAAACGGCGGGGATCATGCTGTCGAAGGCCGTCTGGTCGAAGGACGCCTTCACGCCGAGCTTGGCCGCCAGCGCCTGCGAGAGGTCGTAGTCGATGCCGGTCGGCTGCTGACCGCCGGCTGTCTCGTACATCTCCCAGGGCGGGTACGGGATGTTGCTCGCCACCCGGATCACGCCGGCCGACTTGATCCGGTCCGGAAGCAGGTCGTGCAGGGCGGCGTCGGCGGCCGGTGACTCGGCGGCGGGCGCCGTGCTGGTCTGGCCGCTCGCCTGGGCGCCCGCCTCGGGGGCGGGCGGGTCGGAGGCCAGCGCGCATCCGCCGAGCGCGAGGAGCAGGGTCATCGCGCCCAGGAACGTCGACCGGCCGCGCTTCGGGGGTGTGGTCATCAGTGAGCTCCAACCGGTAGCAGGGAGGCAGCCAGGTTCCGTACGAGGACGGAGCTGTCGTCGGCGAGTTCGACCTCCGCCAGCGCTGCCAGCAGGCGGGGGACCGAGCCGGGGTCCAGGTGGCCGGAGGCCAGCCAGGAGAACTTGTCGTGCATCTCGTCCCGCGTCCAGCCGGGCTCAGGGTAGAGGACGTGGTCGACCCGGCCCGACGTCAGGACCGTGCCATCGGTCAGCGTGACGGTGACGGCGGCGGAGTCGCTGCCCTCCGGGTCGTTGATCTCAGAGAGGTAGTAGAGGCGGGTCAGCTCGTCCGTGACCCGCACCTCGATCCGCCGGCACATGTCGACGATCTCGGGTGCGCCCAGGCGGGAGTCCGCCACCTGCTCGGGCCCGACCAGGCCGTCCACCAGCATCGCGGCCACCGGCCAGGCCAGGTTGAACTGGGCTTCCTCGGTGGTCTCGGGCAGGCGGGTGCCCAGGCGCGCCGCGTCCGGGTACGTCTCGACGACGACGCGGTCGACGGCCTCGGGCGGCAGCGGGTGGCGCGTGCGCAGCTTCTCGATGGCGAGCAGCGCGGGATGGGTCCAGGCGCAGCTGGAGTAGCGCTTCCAGGTGATGCCCCTGGGCAGGTAGTAGTCGCCGCCGAGGTCCTCGGTGTACGGGCGGAACCGGTCCAGGTCGAGGCTGGGCTCGATCCCGGTGAAGCCGCGCCGGGCGAGGTCCGCCGACAGCAGGCCGGTGAGCGCGCCGAAGCCGACGCCGTGCTTGACCATGCCGGGCGTGTCGATGGCCCGCATCATCGGCAGGTCGGGGGAGTCGTACTCCGCGATGCCCAGGGCGTGCCGGGTGGTCACCTCGTCCAGGCCGAGCACGTGGCAGGCGAGCGCGGCGCAGGCCACCGAGCCCCAGGACCCGCAGGCCCGGTAGGTGCGCTGCGCCGAGTGCACCGCGCTCTGCTCGTCGTTGACGCACCGGCCCGCCCGGAAGGCGATCTCGTACCCGACCACGATCGCGGTGATCAGCTCGCGTCCGCTGAGGCGCCGCTCCTCGGCCAGCGCGAGCGCGGCCGGGACGACCTGGGCGCCGGGGTGGCCCCAGGTGTAGATGCCGCAGTCGTCGACGTCCACGGCGTTGGCCGCGATCGCGTTGGCGAACGCGGCGCCGCCGGAGCCCAGGGTCTCGCCGCTGACGATCGACGTGGCGGCGGCGCCGGGCCACCAGGCGCGGGCCAGGTCGTCGGCGATCATCGCGGACCTGGACGCCCGGCCCGCGATCATGGCCGCGAGAGTGTCGGTGAGGCACATGACGGCCCGGTCGATCACCTCGCGGGGCAGCTGGTCCCAGGTGATCCCGGTGATGAAGCGGGCCGCGGGGGACTCGCCGCTCGTCCAGGCCGCGGGCGCGCTCCGGAGTTCGTCACGGGACGGCGCCGCCATATGTTACTCCCATGTTTCTGAAGGTATATCTTTGGTGCGGGAAACAATTTCATTCGCCCCAATGGCTTGTCAAGGAATGAAATTCCTTGTATTTGCTGATAGCCGGAAGCGTGAATATGCCTGTAGAAACAAGTAGTGATCCGGACGCCGTCAAGGAGGACGCGGCGCTGGCTCTGCTCTGGACCGTCGTCCACGCCCCCGACGGCCGGCTGCCCTTCTGCCGGCGGTGCGAGGCTCACCGCACCTTCCACCGCATCTCCCGCCGCCGCGCCTACGCGTGCGACAGCTGCGGCGCGCACGTCTACCCGGCGTCGTCCACGCCGTTCGCCGGCTCGCCGGTGCCGCTCGCGGCCTGGCTGGACACCGCCGTGATCGTGCTCGACTCACCTGGGAAGACGCGGCCCAACCGGGTGGCCGGAGCGCTGGGCATCGACTACCGCCGGGCCTGGCGGATGACCCGGCGGGTCGACGAGATCGTCCAGGCCGGGGGCGAGGACGCCGAGCTGCTGCGCCGGCTGGCCGGGCTGTGGAAACGGCACGGGCACAACCAGCCGGACCGGGTGCCCGACCCCGGCAGCCCGGAAGACCGGATCCGCGTCGCCGCGTGCCGGATCATGGCCCAGCGCGGCATCGAGGCGACCCGGATCGCCGACATCGCCCGCGAGGCGGGGGTGTCCAACGCGAGCATCCACTATTACTTCCAGAGCAAGGACGAGGCGCTGCTGGCGGCGTTCCGGTGGGCCGGCGACCAGCTCCACGCGACCCTGCAACGCCTGCTCGACGGGAACGTGACCACCCTCGAACACCTGCGCCACCTGCTCGACCTCAGCATCCCCGGCGACCAGGGCACCTTCGAGGAATACCTGCTCTGGCTGGAGGTGTGGAGCCGGGTGCGCCGCCATCCGGCCTTCCTGGACGAGTGCGTCCGCATGTCGCGGCGGTGGGCGGACGCGGTGCTGGGGGTGTTCCGCGCGGGCGTCGCCGACGGCACGTTCGCCCCGGTCGCGCCGATCACCGAGGTCTGCGAGCGGTACGTCGCCATCTCGGAGAGCCTCGCCGTGCGCAGCGCGCTCGGCTACAGCGACATGTCCGAGCACGCCGCGCGCCGCCTGCTCGCCCGTTTCACGGCCGAACAACTCGGGCTGCCCGCCGGGCGGCTCGACCCGTGAAAGCGTCCCTTGCTCGGACGGGTATTCCCCGGCCCGCGCTTACGACTTGGGCGCATCGTCCTTGACACGCATTCGGCGGCCCCCGCACAATCCTCGGACCGCCGGACGAGAACGAAACGGAATACCCGCATGCCCGATTCACGCCACGCCGCCGCGGACGTCGTCATCCTCGACGCCCAGGTGATCACCATGGCCCCCGAGAGGCCGCACGCGACGGCGCTGGCGATCACCGGCGGCAAGATCTCGCACGTCGGAGACCGTGCGGAGGCCGAAGCGCGCATCGGTCCCGGCACCGACGTGATCGAGGCCGGCGGGCGGGTGGCGTGCCCCGGATTCGTCGACATCCACACGCACACCGATCTCGACCTTTTCCGCGATCCGGCGTACCTGCTTTTCCGGAATTATCTCGCGCAAGGCATCACCACGGTGCTCGCGGGAAACTGCGGAATGTCCGAGACGGCGCCCGGAGAACTCCTCGCGCGGCTGGATCGGCGGCCACCCGGCGTCAATTTCGGCACACTCGTCGGGCACGGATTCGTCCGCGATTCCTGCGACGTGCCGGCCGGGGTGGAAGAGGTTTCCGCGGCACAGCTCGCCGCCATGAAGAACGTGATCGACAAAGCCATGGCCGACGGCGCTTTCGGCATGTCGACCGGGCTGGAGTACATCCCGGGCCTTTCCTCACGCACCGAAGAACTGATCGAGTGCGCCGCGGTCGTGGCCCGGCACGGCGGCTTCTACGCCAGCCACATGCGCAGCGAGGGCGACCACCTGCTGGCCGCGGTCGAGGAGGGCATCCGCGTCGGCCGCGACTCGGGCGCGCGGGTCCAGCTCTCGCACCTGAAGACGGACGGCGCGTGCAACCGGTGGAAGACCGATGCGGTGATCGGCGCCATCGAGGCGGCCAGGGCCGACGGCGTCGACGTGGCCGGCGACCAGTACCCCTACCCCTACTTCGGCTGGAACCCGTCCATCTTCATCCCCGGCGAGCACCTCGCGGCGGGCCGGGAGACCCTGGTCGGGACCTACCTGCGCGACCCCGGCCGCCGGGAGCGGATGAAGGCCGGCATCGTCGACCGGATCACCCGCTACCACGGCGGCGACGGCGACCTGGTCGTGGTGTTCGACTGGACCGACGGCCGGGGTCACCGGTGGCAGGGCGCGTCGCTGGCCCGGATCCTCGTCGCGCGCGGCGTCGGGCCGACGCCCGAGTCGGTCGCCGAGCTGATCCTGGAGATGCTGCCCGACGAGCGTTCCGACGCCGTCATGGGCACGGACGTGAGCTCCACCGACGACGCCGTCCGCCGTTACCTGTCGCTGCCGTACCTCGCCGTCTGCACCGACGGGTTCAACCAGCCCTGGCTGTCCCCGTGCCACCCCCGCACCTACGGCGCGTTCCCCCGGGTGCTCGGCGAGTACGTGCGCGAGCAGCGGGCGCTGCCGCTGGAGACCGCGCTGCGCAAGATGACGGCCCTGCCCGCCGAGCTGATGGGGCTGACCGACCGCGGCGTCCTGCGCCCCGGCCTGCAGGCCGACGTCGTGGTCTTCGACGAGGCGACGGTGGGGGAGCGGGCGACCTTCGAGGCGCCCGCCGCACCGGCCGGCATCGACTTCGTGCTGGTCAACGGGGTGCTCGCGGTCGACCACCGGACACCGGAAGGCTTCCGCCTCACCGACTCCCCGGCCGGCGGGCCCGGCGCGGTCCTGCGCCGATCACAGCGTCCATGACCTCACGGGTAATTGCCGCCGTTTCCTCCCGCCGGACATCCTGAGATCACCGAGAGGAACGGAGACACCGATGAGCGCCTACGCCATAGCCCACCTGAAGACCCCGAACCTGCACCCCGACGTCCTGACCTACATGGAGCGCATCCAGGAGACGCTCGACCCGTTCGGCGGCCGGTTCATCGTCCACGGCCCCACCGTGGAGGTCTTCGAGGGCGAATGGCCGGGATCTATCGTGATCATCCAGTTCGACGACATGGAGTCGGCGCGCAACTGGTACGCGTCGCCCGGCTACCAGAAGATCCTGCCCATGCGCACCGACCACATCGACGGCGTGGCGATCCTGGCCGAGGGCGTGGGCCCCGGCTACGACCCCGCCACCCGCGCCGCCGCCCTCCGCGCCGCGGCCCCGCAGTGACCGCGCCGGACAGCAGTGCTACTGGAGGCCGCCGCGGACCGAGGTGATGCGCTGGGTGTTGAAGCCGAGCCAGTGCATGCGGCCGACGTAGCGGGCGTGCTCGACCTTGAGGCAGCGGTCCATGATCACGGTGAGGCCGCCGTCCTCGGCGATCCTGGCGCCCTCCTCGTTGATCACGCCGAACTGGGTCCACAGGGCGCCCGCCCCGATGGTCACGGCCTCGGTGGCGATGCCCGGCAGGGCGGAGGGGGCGCGGAAGACGTTCACCAGGTCCACCGGCACGGGCACGTCGAGCAGGCTCGGGTAGCTGGTCTCGCCGAGGATCTCCGACTCGCGGGGGTTCACCGGGATCACCCGGTAGCCGTGGCGCTTGAGGTAGTAGCCGACGAAGTAGCTGGCCCGCAGCTCGTTGCCGGACAGGCCCACGACCGCGATCGTCCTGGTCGCGTGGAGCACCCGCTGGATCGTCAGCGGGTCCTGGTACGGGGCGAGAACGGTCATGACGTGGCCGCCTTCCTGCCGGTGGTCGCCGCGACCCGGGCAAAGCCCTGCTCCAGGTCCCAGATCAGGTCGTCGACGGATTCGAGGCCCACCGACAGCCGGACCGTCCCCGCCCCGACGCCGGCCGCGCGCAGCTCGTCGTCGCCCAGCTGGCGGTGGGTGGTGCTGGCCGGGTGGATGACCAGGCTCTTGGCGTCGCCGACGTTCGCCAGATGCGACCAGAGCGACAGGCCGCCGATGAGACTCTGCCCGCCCTCCCGGCCGCCGGCGCAGTCGAAGGAGAACACTGCCCCCGCGCCGCGCGGGAGGTACTTGTCGACCAGCGGCCGGTACCGGCTGTCCGGCAGGCCGGCGTAGGTCACGTTCGAGGCCAGCTCGTGCGACTCCAGGAAGGCCGCGACCGCCCGCGCGTTCTCGACGTGGCGGTCCATCCGCAGCGAGAGGGTCTCCAGCCCCTGCAGGAACAGGAAGGCGTTGAACGGCGAGAGCGCCGCCCCGAGGTCGCGCAGGGTCTCGGCACGCAGCTTCATCAGATAGCCGTACATGCCGAACGTCTCGTGGAAGCGCAGCCCGTGGTAGGCGGGCGACGGGTCGGCGACCACCGGGAAGCGCCCGTTGGACCAGTCGAACGTGCCGGCCTCGACGACCACCCCGCCGATGCTGGTGCCGTGGCCGCCGATGAACTTGGTCGCCGAATGGATCACGATGTCGGCGCCCCACTCGATCGGGCGGCACAGGTACGGTGTCGCGAACGTGTTGTCGACGATCAGCGGCAGCTCGTGCTCGTGCGCGATGGCGGCCACGGTCTCGATGTCGAGCACGTTCCCGGCGGGGTTGCCGATGGTCTCGCCGAAGAACGCCTTGGTCCGCGGCCGGACCGCCTGCCGCCAGGCGTCGGGGTCGTCGGGGTCGACCCAGGTCAGCTCCACGTTCAGCTTGCGCAGCAGGTGCTTGAGCTGGTTGACCGTGCCGCCGTAGAGCGCCGAGGACGACACCACGTGGTCGCCCGGCTCCAGCAGCGTGAAGAGCGCGGCCGCCTGCGCGGCGATCCCGCTGGCGAACGCCACCGCGCCGCTGCCGCCCTCCAGGTTGGCCACCCGCTCCTCGAAGACCGCGACGGTCGGGTTCATGATGCGCGAGTAGGTGTTGCCGTACTCCTGGAGGTTGAAGTACGCCGCCGCGGACTCCGGATCCTCGAAGACGTAGCTGGTCGTCTGGAAGATCGGCACCGCGCGGGCGCCCGTGTTGGGGTCGGGCCGCTGGCCGGCGTGCAGCTGCCGGGTCTCGAAGCCGAACGGGCGGGCTTCCTCGGAACGGGGGAGATGGTCGGTCACGGATGCCTCTTCTTCGACGTCACGCGGCCCCGCCTCGGGCCAGGAATCTCCGGATGATGGGCGTCTGCCGGGCTTCCTCCAGCAGGAAGCAGTCGTGGCCGTACGGCGCGTCGATCACCTCGAGCTCGACCGGCTTGCCGAGTGAGCGTAGCGCCTGCTCGATCTCCCGCGACGCCGAGGGCGGGTACAGCCAGTCGGAGCTGAAGGCGATCAGCAGCGTGCGCGCCGCGACGCCGTCGAGCGCCCGGGCGAGCGACCCGTCGCCGTGCTGGCGCGCGAGGTCGAAGTAGGTCAGCGCGCGCGAGGTGTAGAGGTAGGTGTTGGCGTCGAAGCGCTTGACGAACGAGGCGGCCTGGTGGCGCAGGTAGCTCTCGACCTCGAACTCCGGCTCGGTGATCGTGTAGCGGATGTCGTCGGCGAATTGCAGCCGCCGGCCGAACTTGTCGTCGAGCGCCGGGGCGGAGAGATAGGTGATGTGCCCGACCATCCGCGCCACGCCCATGCCGGCGTCCGGCGCGCGGCCGGTGCCGTGGTAGCGCCCGCCCTGCCAGGCCGGGTCGCGCATGATCGCGTCGCGGGCGATCGCGTTCCAGGCCACGCCCTGCGGGTGGAGCGCGTGCGTGCTGGCGATGGCCACCACGGCGTCGACCTGGTCGGGGTAGAGGATCGCCCACTCCAGTGCCTGCATCCCGCCGAGCGAGCCGCCGGCCACCGCCGCGAGCCGCTCGATGCCGAGCTCGTCGAGGAAGGCCCGCTGGGTGCGCACCATGTCGGCGACCGTGATCACGGGGAAGTCCGGCCCGTACGGCTCGCCCGTCGCGGGGTCGATCGACGACGGCCCGGTCGTGCCGCGGCAGCCGCCGAGCAGGTTCGTCGCGACGACGAAGAAGCGGTCGGTGTCGAACGCCTTGCCAGGGCCGATCATCCCGTCCCACCAGCCGAGCCCCCGGCCGTGGCCGCCGTCGCGGTCCTCGGCGCCGAACCCGTCACGCGCGCTCTCCCCCTCGGGCGTCTTGGACAGCCCGGCCGCGTGGGCGTCGCCGCTGAGCGCGTGGCACACCAGGATCACGTTGTCGCGCGCGGGGGAGAGGACGCCGTAGGTCTCGTAAGCGACGCGGACGGGGTGCAGCTCGCGGCCGCAGTCGAGCCGTACGGGCTCCGGAAGGTCGAGATACCGCGTTTCCACGACGCCGACGCTGCCGGGCGGGCCGGCGGGAGACATCGGGGCTGGTTGGGACATGGAGCCCATGGTAGCCACCACGGCCTGTATATGGTCAAATACCTACCTGTAGTCCCTGTAGTCCGAGGAGGGGTGCGACATGACCACGGTCGCCAACGGAGTGAACGTGCAGGCGCTGCTGGACGCGCGCGAAGCACTCAAGAGCTCGCCGGAGGCCGCCCAGTTCGTCTGGAAGGCCACCACCACCTGGCGCGACGGCGTCCACAGCACCACGACGGTCAAGGAGTACTTCGGCCTCGGGCAGGAGCAGGCCCACAAGGCCGAGACCGTCTTCGAGGCCGACCACCCCGAGGTGTTCGCGGCCACGGACAACGGCGTCACGCCGATCGAGTACCTCCTCGTCGGCCTGGCGAGTTGCCTGACCGCCGGCGTGGCGTCCGTCGCCCAGAACCGCGGCATCCAGCTGCGCTCCGTCGAGGCCAAGCTCGAAGGCTCGCACGACATCCGTGGCATCCTCGGCGCCGACAGCGACGTCCGCAACGGCTTCAACGACATCAAGGTGACGTTCACCATCGACGCCGACGCCTCCAAGCAGGAGATCGAGGCCCTGGTGGCCCAGTCCCAGAAGCGCTCCGCCGTGTTCGACGCCCTCACCAACCCGACGGACGTCACCGTCGAGGTCGCCTGAGAGGCCCGATCATCATCGAGCGCTTCACCACAGTCGTCGTCGGCGCCGGGCACGCCGGTCTCGCCGCCAGTCACTTCCTCACCGAGCGGTCGATCGACCACGTCGTGCTCGAACGCGGTGAGGTGGCGAACTCCTGGCGGCGCGAACGCTGGGACTCCTTCCGGCTGCTCACCCCCAACTGGCAGAGCCGCCTGCCGGGCCTGCGCTACGAAGGCCCGGACCCCGACGGCTACATGACCATGGGGGAGGTGACGGGGTTCATCGAACGGTTCGCCGCGCTCTCGCGCGCGCCCGTACGGACCGGCACCGGCGTCACCTCCGTGCGCCGCGTCGACGACGGCTACCACGTGACGACCAGCGGCGGCGAGATCCACTGCCGCACGCTGGTCATCGCGAGCGGCGCCTGCAACCGGCCGGTGGTGCCGCCGTTCCACGAGGCGGTGCCGTCGTCCGTCGAGCAGCTGACCCCGTTCGACTACCGCGAGCCCGGTCAGCTCGCCGACGGCGGCGTCCTGGTCGTCGGGGCGTCGGCGACCGGCGTGCAGCTCGCCGCCGAGCTGCGGCGGTCGGGCCGGCCGGTGATCCTCTCGGTGGGCGAGCACGTGCGGCTGCCCCGCACCTTCCGGGGCCGCGACGTGCTGTGGTGGATGGACGCCTCCGGCGTGTGGGACCAGCGGTACGACGAGGTCGACGACCTGCAGCGGGCCCGGCGGCTGCCTTCTCCCCAGCTCGTCGGCACTCCCGAGCGCGCCACGCTCGACCTCAACGCGCTCACGGCCATGGGCGTCGAGCTGGTGGGCCGGTGGGCGGCCGTGCGCGACGGCCGGGCGCTGTTCTCCGGCGGCCTGCGCAACGTGTTCTCCCTCGCGGACCTCAAGATGGAGCGGCTGCTCGGCACGTTCGAGGAGTGGGCACGGGAAGCCGGCCGCGACGGCGAGGTCGGCCCGCCCGAGAGCTTCGCGCCGACCCGGGTGCCCACGAAGACCCGGCTCCAGCTCGACCTGCGCGGTGGCGAGGTCCGCACGATCGTGTGGGCGACGGGGTTCCGGCCCGACTACGCGTGGCTGGACGTGCCGGTGGTCGACGAGAAGGGCCGGCTGCGGCACGACGGCGGCGTGGTCGACAGCCCGGGGCTGTACGCGCTGGGGCTGCCCGTGCTGCGGCGGCGCAGGTCCACCTTCATCCACGGGATCGAGGACGACGCCCGCGAGGTGATCGACCATCTCGCGGGTTTTGTGGGGGTACGCAGTAATATCGAATGACAGCCACCGGAAAGCGCGCCGACTACATAGTGGCCCCCTCCATAAATGGGTGTCAGCCCCGATGGTGCCCCGGTGAGATCCCCGTCAGACTGGTAAGTGGGCGGACCCCATTGCGAAATTCCGCGAAATAACGGGTTCGCCCACCAGACGAAGTCAATAGGGGATGAGGACATGTTCGCGCTCGGCGGTCAGCCGGACTCCACTTGGCAGGCGCTCTCCACGGTGGAGCCCGGAGTGTGGTTCGTCGCCGGCCTCCTGCTGCTGGCGGTGCTCGTCTCGCGTGCGCTGCGCGTCGTCGGCGAGGACGAGCGGCTGGTGGTACGCAGACTCGGCAGAGTCGCCGGGGTGCGAGGCCCCGGGCTCGTGGTCGTGTGGCCGTTCCTGGAGCGCGACGTCCGCGTGTCGCGGCGGCTGATGGACCTGGACCTGTTCGCCGGGGACGCGGTCACCCGCGACGGCGTCGCCGTGCGGGCGCGGGCCGGTGTCATGGCGGTCGTCGACGACCCCGTCCGCTTCGCCACGGCGGCGGAGCGCCCGCTCACCGCCACCGCGACGGCCGCCGAGACCGTGCTGCGGCGCCGCATCGCCCGGCGCGACCTGGCCGACCTGCCCGCCCTCGTCACCCACTCCGGCACCGACCTGGC
Source organism: Nonomuraea sp. NPDC048826 (assembly GCF_043198225.1). NCBI lineage: Bacteria > Bacillati > Actinomycetota > Actinomycetes > Streptosporangiales > Streptosporangiaceae > Nonomuraea > Nonomuraea sp. NPDC048826. The sequence goes on from NZ_JBICUQ010000003.1 coordinate 872,736, forward strand.
CGACGAGGTCAGCGAGACCACCCAGGAGTGGGGCGTACGGGTGACGCAGCTCGACGTCGCCGACGTCCAGGTCCCCCTCACCGCCGACCTGATCGCCTGGGGCCGCGGAGCCGCGCCGGGCGATCGACCGCGGGAGCACGCGCCCGCCTGACACCGGATCGCTTACCCGAAAGGAGACACCGCATCATGAGGATCACCCACAACACCGTCCCGGGCATCGGATCCGTCCACCACACCGACACCCGGCGAGGCGACCACCTCGCGGTCATCGTCACCGCCGCGGGACGCACCCTGGTTCTCTACGACCAGCACGATCCCGACACCCCCGCGCACACCGTGGAACTCGACCAGCGGGAGGCCGACCAGCTCGCCGGCCTGCTGACCGGCCGCCCCGGCGCGGGACGTCCCGTCGCCGACCGGATCGCCGCGGTGGAACGCCGCCTGACCAGCGTGGAGCAGCGCCTGGCCGCGTGACAGGCGCTTTCTGTCACGGTTTCGGCATCACACGGGCGTATCAGGTCCGTCACCGTTGAAGGATCCACCCTTGCCCCCGCTTCGGCCGCCCCCCGAAGGTCGATGCGACGGGCGAAGGGGGACGGATGCGGGCTCCGTTGGTCGTGCGACGGGCGTTCAGCGAGCCGTTGCTCCTCCTGGCCGCGTTCGGGTCGATCCTCCTGGCGACCACGACGCTGGTGGCGCTCACGATGTACGTCTCCTCGATCGGGGACGCCGGTGTCCGCCGGGTCCTGGAGACGGCCCCGTACCACCAGACGGCCGCCACGATCAGCGCCCCGGCCGACGCCGAGACCTTCCCCCGGTACGACCGGGCCGTGCGCGACGAGCTCACCGGCGTCTACACCACACTCCCGGCGGTCACCACCAGCCTGCGCTCCGGCTCGTACGTCATGCCGGGCCAGGACGGCGAGAAGCAGCCCGAGCTGCTCAGATTCGGCAGCCATGACGCGCTCGACCGGCACGCCCGGCTGATCTCCGGCCGATGGCCGGGGACCGGCGGACCGGCCGTCGAGGCCGCGATCTCCACCCAGGCCGCCGAGGCGACCGGGTTCGGGACCGGCCGCGAGTTCGTCACGAAAGGGCGGATCGACGGGCGCCCGGTCACGGTCCGCGTCGTCGGCGTCTTCCGGCTCGACGACCCCACCAGCGAGCGCTGGGCCGGCGACGACCTGCTGACCAGGGGCGTGGAACACGGCGACTACGCCACGTACGGGCCGCTGATCGTCTCCGAGGAGACCTTGCTCACCCGCCTCGGCACCGGCGTCAAGGCCGTCTGGAGCGCGGAGCCGGACCTCGGCGCGGTGACGTTCGAGCGGCTGCGCCCGCTGGCCGACGAGATCGACCGGACCCGCGAGCGCCTCACGGCGGCCGGCTGCGTCGACTGCCTGGCCGTCAGCCGCCTGCCCGCACTCCTCACCCAGCTCGCCACCGCGTCCCTGGTGGCCCGCTCCACCATGCTGATCCCGGTGCTGCAGGTGCTGCTGCTGGCCGCGTACGCGCTGATGCTGACCGCCCGGCTGCTCGCCGACCACCGCCGGATGGAGGTGGCGCTGCTGCGCTCGCGCGGCGCCGGCACGACGACCCTGGCCGCGCTGGCGGCGGGCGAGGCGCTGCTGGTGGCGGTCCCGTGCGCGGTCGTCGCGCCGTTCCTCGGGCCGCCGCTGCTCGACCTGGTCCACCGGCTGCCGTGGATCAGGGCCTCGGGGGTGAGCGTCACGCCGACGGCCGATCCGGGCGCGTTCCTGGTCTCGTCCGGCGTCGCGCTGGCCGCCGCCGCGCTCCTGGCGCTGCCCGCGCTGGCGGGCGCGAGACGCACGTACGTGGAGGAGCAGTCGGCGCGCGGCCGGGGCGTGCGCGGGCTGATCGAGAAGGCGGGCGCGGACCTGGCGCTGCTGGTGGTGGCCGGGCTGGCGGTCTGGCAGCTGCGGCGGTACGGCGCGCCGGTCACCGCGACGGCCGCCGGCGGGCTCGGCGTCGACCCGCTCATCGTCTCCGGTCCGGCGCTGGCCCTGCTCGCGGGTGGCATGCTCGCGCTGCGGCTGGTGCCCCGGGTGTCGCGGCTGGCCGGGCGGCTGACGTCGCGGCGGCCCACGCTCGCCCCCGCGCTGGGGACCTGGCAGGTCAGCAGGCGGCCGCTCACCTACTCCGCCCCGGCGCTGCTGCTCACCATGGCGATCGCGATCGGCGTCCTGTCCGTGACCACGACCTCCACCTGGCGGGCCTCGCAGCTCGACCAGGCCGCCCACCAGGCCGGGTCCGATCTGCGCCTGACCGGGCCGCCCGCCGGTCCCGAACTGGGCGCGCTCGGCCGCGGCACGGCGTTCACCACGCTGCCCGGCGTCACCGCCGCCTCACCCGCGCTGCGCCGGCCGACCCAGGTGAGCGGCGAGGCGGCGCTGCTGCTCGCGCTCGACGCCGCCGCGCTCGGTGAGCTGTTCGACCTGCGTCCCGACCTGTCGGCGCGGACGGTCGCGCAGCTGTCCCGCGACCTCGCCGGAGACCGGGCGGGCAGGCTGGACCTGCCCGGACAGCCCCGCACGCTCACCGTCCAGGTCCAGGCGGAGGCGCCCACCCCGGCGCGGCTGGTGCTGTCCGACGCGCTCGGCGTGTGGCGGGAGCTGGCGCTCGGCGACCTGCGGGTGGGCGGCAACCGGATCGAGCTTGACCTGACCCCGCTGGCCGGCCGCACGGGCGGGATCACGTACCCGCTGGCGCTGCGCGGCCTGGTCACCGACGAGCCGGCCGGCCTGCGACTGACCGGGCTGGACGCCGGCGGTCAGGACGTGCCGATCCCCCCGGTCTCCGACGAGCTCTCGGGCGTGGTCGCCTTCGCGCCGGCCCGGCAGCCAGGACCGCTGCCCGTCGTGCTCACCCCCGGCCTGGCCGCCGTGCTCGACCTGGGCGCCGGGCGGACCGGCCCGGCCGAGGTCGCCGGCCGGGTCGTGGACGTCAAGGTGGTCGGCGTCGTGACCAGCATGCCGACGAGCGCCCCCGGCGAGGAGGCGGTGCTCGCCGACTGGGAGACGCTGCAGGCCTATGAGCTGGCCGCGGCGCAGCCGCCGCAGCCCGCCACCGAATGGTGGCTCGCCGCCCGCGACACCGCGCCGGCCAGGGAGGTCCTGCGCGCGCATCCGCAGTGGGACGTGACCGTGACCGACCGGCGCGAGCTGACGGCGAGCCTGCGCGACGACCCGCTGGCCAGCGGGCTGCAGGGGGCGCTGATCCTGGGGTTCGCCGCGGCGCTGGGCTTCGCGGTGCTCGGGTTCCTGGCCAACGCCGTGGTCGCGGCGCGGGAGCGGAGGGCCGAGTTCGCCGTCCTGCGGGCGCTCGGCGCCGGCCCACGCCAGCTGTTCGGGCTGCTGGCGACGGAGCAGGCGTTCGTCATCGGGCTGTCGCTGGCGGCCGGCACCGGGCTCGCCCTGGCCGTCGGCACCCTGGTGATCCCGAACCTCGTGCTGACCGGGCAGGCGTCGGCCGTCACCCCCGGCGTCCTGCTGAGCATCCCGTGGGCGGCCACGGGCGCGCTGCTGGCGTCGGTCGCCGCGGTGCTGCTGGCCATCGTCGCCGGGCTGGCCCGGCACCTGCGGCGCGCGCGAACCCTGGAGGACCGGTGAGGATCCCGCTGGGCGCCCGGTCGCACGCGGGCACGTCGGCACTGCTCGCGGTGCTCACCGCGGTCGCCTGCCTGCTCGTCGCCGGGCTTCCCCGGATGACGCAGGCGTCGTTCGACGAGGCCCTGCGCCGGGCGCTGACCGCGGCCCCCGCCGTGCGGACCGACGTGACCGTGACCGGGGTGCCGGGCACGGCCGACGGGGAGCTGCACCAGCGCGCGCGGTTCGAGGACGTCGACGCCCGGTGGCGCGGGCTGCTGCCCGCGACGCTGCGGCCCCTGATCCGGGCCGACGGCCACATGAGCGCCAAGACCGTACGCACCCCCGTCACCGGGGCCGGCGGCACCGCGTTCGTCAACCTCGGCTGGCTGTCCGACGCCGACCGGCGGGTGGACTGGGTGGAGGGCCGTCCGCCCGGCGCGCCGTCCACGACGCGCCGGGACGGCGTGACGCTCCCGCTGATCGAGGTGGGCGTGGTGGAGGAGGCCGCGCGCAGGATGGGCCTGCGGGTCGGCCGGACCTTGACGCTGGGCGAGAGCCCGCACACCGCGGTGCGGATCGCCGGCGTCTTCGCCGCCGAGGACCCGGACGCGCGGGCCTGGAGCCACGACCAGGACATCCTGCGCGTCACTCACGTGGTGCCGCAGAACGGGCCGGAGGAGTTCCACACCACGACGCTGATGTCCGACGAGAGCCTGTCCCAGCTCAGCAGCAGGTGGCGCACCCTGACCTACCGCTGGATCCTCCCCGTCGACGGGCGGGCCGCGCGGGCGCTGGACGCGCCGGACGCCGGCGCGGGCGTCGAGGCGTTCAAGCGGGAGCTGGCGGTCGCGCGGACGGGCACCACCAGCTACCGCGTGATCACCGGGCTGCCCCAGCTGCTGGACGAGTTCCAGGCCGCGCTGTCGGCGGCCAGGACCGTCATGGACCTGGTGCTCGGCGGGCTGCTCGCGGTCGCGCTCGGCGTGATCGCGCTGGGCGTGCGGCTGCAGACCGACCGGATGGACCACACCCTGGCCCTGGCCAGGGCGCGCGGCGGATCACTGCGGCAGGTGGTGACCGCCGGGGCCGCGCTGACCGCCCTCGCGGTCGGCCCGGCGGCCCTGGCCGGGTACGCCTCGGCGTTCCTGCTGCCGGGTCCCGCGCCGGCGATCGCCCACCTCGGGCCGGCGGCCGTGGTCGCCACCGCCGTGGCCTACGCGGTGGTGCGGGTGGCGCGTGCGCACCGCGTGCCGCTGCCGGAGCGCCGCGACGACGTGGCCGCCGTCCGGCCGTCCGCGCGGCGGGTGACGCTGGAGGCGCTGGCCGTCGTGCTCGCGCTGGCCGGGGCCTACCTGCTGCGGGCGCGCGGGCTGTCGGGCGCCGCGCGGGAGGACCCGTACCTGCTGCTGATCCCGGTCCTGCTGACGGTCGCGGCCGGGCTGATCACCATGCGCTGCTACCCGTACCCGCTGCGGCTGCTCGTCCGGCTGGCCGAGCGCGGCCGGACGGCCGTGCCGTTCCTGGGGCTGACCAGGGCGGCCAGGGCGCGCTCCGCGGGGACGCTGCCGGTGCTGGTCCTGCTGCCCGCGCTGAGCGTGTCGGTGTTCGCCGCGATGATCGCGGAGGGGATCGCCACCACGCAGCGGGTCGCGTCCTGGCAGCGGGTCGGCGCGCCGATCAAGCTGACGTCCGACGAGGACATCCCGGCCGGCGTCATCGAGCGGGTACGCGCTGCCCCCGGGGTCGAACGGGTGGCGCTAGCGCTGACGGGCCGGGCGCAGATCACCGCGACCGGGGAGCGGCCGCTGGCCATCGCGGTGGACCTGGAGGAGTGGCGGCAGGTCGCCGGAGACGCGCCCGTCGGCCTGCCCACGCTGTCCGGGAGCCGGTCCGCGCTGCTCTCGCCCGGCCTCGGCGAACGCGGGACCTTCGCGATGATGTGGCTGTCGCCGGTGGAGCTGACCACCCAGGGCGTGATCGAGTCGCTCCCGGGGTTCCACCCCGGCGGGCAGTTCCTCCTCGTGCCGCGTGACGTGCTGCCCTGGCCCGCCGCGAACACCCTGCTGATCAAGGGCGACATCGCGCCCGCCGAACTGGCCCGGCTGGTCCCCTCGGCCACCGTGGAGACCCAGGAGCGGGCACTGGCCGCCATCCGGGCCGACCCGCTCACCGGCACGGTCCGCACGACGCTGCTCGTGGTGACGGTGGCGCTCGGCGCGTACGCGCTGGTCGCGATCGTCCTGTCACTGGTCGTCGGGGCGCCCGAGCGGGCCAGGGCGGTGTCGCTGCTGCGCACGCTCGGCCTGTCCGACCGGCAGGCCGTGCGGCTGACCCTGCTGGAGCCGCTGCCGCTGGTCGCCGTCACGGCGCTGGTGGGGCTGGCCCTGGGCCTGGGACTGCCCGCCGCGCTCGGGCCGGGCGTGGACCTGTCCTCCTCGGCGGGCGGCCTGACCGTCGGCGACCACACCCCCGGCCCGCTCACACCTCTGACGCTGGCGGCCGGGCTGGTCGTCTGCGCGCTGCTCGGCGCGTACGCGCACAACGCCGCCGGCCGCCGTCGCGACCTCGGCGCCGTCCTGCGGGTGGGGGACCGGTCGTGAACCCCGGCCCCCCGGCGGGTCAGCGGGTACGGCGGTCGGGGAGCATGTCGTCGTCCGGGATGGCGGCCGCGCTCCGCTGGGCCGCCTGGGCTCCGGACACACCCGCCCAGCGGAACAGGGTCGCCGTGGCCGCCTGCCGCTCGGCCTCGGGCAGGCGGGAGATGTTCGCGCCGTGGTTGGCGCCGGGCGCGACATACAGGTACGAGTCATGCCTGCTGGGCGTGAACCGCTCCGCGCTCCACGGGTCGTTCTCGCCGTAGACGAACATCATCCGGCTCGACTGCTTGCGCACCCAGTGATCGACGTCCAGCATCGGGACCGGGTCGTGCCAGGAGCGCAGCTCGGCCGGGATGACCGAGTTGGGCTGGTAGAGCCCGGGATAGCGGGTCAGGCCGCGCAGGTGCCGGAACTTCAGCGTGGGCCAGCCGAGCTGGGTGGCCGCCTGGTAGTAGTACGGGACGTAGTAGGCGATGCCCTGGTCGGTGTAGAAGGAGAAGCCCGCGACCGTGTCGATCCAGTCGTAGATCTCGTCGTCGGTGGCCGTGGCGGGCGGCACGTCCGCGCACTGGCTCGCGTCGGAGTACTGCCAGAAGGCCCACACCGCGTCGAGGACGGTCATCTCGAACGACCGGTCTGCGGTGCCGAGCGACTGGGCGAAGGTGTAGCCGTCCCGCGCGGCCTCGGCCTCCCACCGGGCCACCAGCCTGTCGCGCCGCTTGAGCGCCTCCTTCTGGACGTCGTCCAGCTTGGCGCGGCAGGAGGCGTCGGCCACGTTCGCGAAGAACGCGTCGTAGGCGTGGTCGGCCGGGTTGACCCGGTCGTTGGGCGCGACGTAGGCGACCACGCCGTCGACGTCGCCGGGGTAGAAGCGGCGGTGGTAGACCGAGGTCATGCCGCCCTTGCTGGCGCCCGTCTGGATCCACTTGCCGCCGTAGACCGTCTTGAGCGCCTGGACGATGCGGTGCTCGTCGCTCGCCTCCTGCCAGATGTCCAGCGTGCCCCAGTCGGCCGGGTCCGGCCGTGAGCTGCGGAAGAACCGGTGCTCGACCGACACCTGGTTGGCGCCGAGCAGCCGCGTCGGCTCCGTCTGGGAGGCGGCCGGGTTGACGGGCAGGCCGTAGCCGCCGGTGTAGAGCACCACCGGGGCGTCGTCGGACCGGTGCAGCAGGGTGAGACGCTGCTGGTAGGTGCCCCGGTGCGGGCGGCGGTGGTCGACCGGCTGGGTGAGGGTGAGGACGAAGAAGCGCAGGCCGCCCGGCTGGGTCTCGGAGACGACGGTCAGGCCGGGGATGGCGGCGAGCTTGGCCGGCAGGGGATCGGTGACCGTGCTGCTGACCGCGGTGGCGGACGGGACGGTGGCCGAGGCCGGCGCGGAGACGGCGCCGGTGACGCATAAGGCGAGGGCGACGGCGGCGGGGAGCAGCCGGGTGCGGGTGGACATGCTTCTCCTGAGGATGCTCGGAGGCGATCGAGACGCAAGTCGGACGTCCCCACTTATATCCGCCGCTGAGCACCCGGTCGAGCAGGAAGCCGGTCGCGCCGATGAGCAGCATCGTCGCGGCCGGCCGCTCGTGGCCGAGGTTGTCGCGGGCATGTCCCGCCCGTGACCCACGGGTCCCGGGGACCCGCCCTCAGTACAGGTGGGCGTAGACGCGGACGAGGCGGTCCAGGTAGGCCTCGTCCGCCGTCGGCCACTCCAGTCCGGGGGTCAGGCGGTGCAGCTTGGCGGTGGACACCAGCGTGCGTGACGGCGGCGTGTCCACCACCTCGCGCGTCGCCCGTACGGCCAGGCGCCGTTCGAGGTGGTCGACGATCGCCTCCACCGGATAGGGGGCGCCCGTCGCCACGTTGACGGTCTCCTTCTCCACGCCGGCGGTCAGCAGGGCGTCCACAGCCCGCACCGCGTCCGTGACGTCCAGCAGGTCACGATGGCAGTCGCGGTAGAGGCGGACCTTCCCCGCGCGCACGGCGCGGACCATGGAGGGGAAGAGCTGATGATCCCGCTGCCCGGCGCCGACGGCGTGGCTGAGCCGCACGATCAGCCAGCACACGCCGCTCGCCCCGACCATCGACTCGATCCCGAGCTTGTGCCGGCCGAAGGGGCTGGCCTGGGAGCACGGGTCGGCCTCGGCCGCCGGACGTGCGGTGTTCCCGTAGACGGCGTGCGACGCCGAGGAGAAGACGACCACGGTCCTGTCGCGGCGGCGGCAGTCGGCGAGCACGTCGCGCAGCATGGTCTCCTCGCGGGCGAACACGCCTCGGTCGGCGATCCCGGTGCTCGACGGCCCCGCCGCGACCAGCGTCACCCGTGGATGCCGGTCGCTCAAGACGGCGAAGGCGGAGGCCAGGAACCCCCGTCCGACGATCTCCATCACCCGGCCTCGCTGAAGATCTTCCCGAGTTCCTCGGGGACCTCCACGTCGAGCGCGCGGACGGCGCCGTCCAGATGGGCCATCGTGCGCGGCCCGATCACGATCCCGGTGACATCCGGCCGCCCGAGCACCCAGGCCATGGCCGCCTCCGCGGGGTCGAGGCCCAGCCCCGCGCAGAACTCCTCGTACTCCTTGATCTTGGGACGCCAGCGCGGCAGCGCCTCCATCGCGCGGCCCTGCGTGGTCTTGACCGCGCTGCCCTCGGCCAGCTTGCGCAGCGCCCCGCCGAGCAGCCCGCCGTGCAGCGGCGACCACGCCAGCACCGACACGTCGTAGGCCCGGGCCGCCGGCAGCACCTCGCCCTCGACCGTCCGCGCCACCAGGTTGTAGACGCACTGCTCCGACACCAGCCCGAGCCCGCCCACCCGGCGGGCGGTCTCCTGCCCCGCCGCGAGGTTCCAGCCCGCGAAGTTGGACGAACCCACGTACCGGACCTTTCCCTGCCGGATGAGGATGTCCATGGCCTGCCATATCTCGTCCCACGAGGCGTGGGGATCCACCCGGTGCATCTGGTACAGGTCGATCCAGTCCGTGCGCAGGCGGCGCAGCGACCGCTCGCAGGAGGCGATGATGTTGCGGATCGACAGGCCGGAGTCGTTCGGCCAGTCGCTCATGGGGTTGCACACCTTCGTGGCGAGCACCACCTTGTCCCTGCGGCCGTCGCCCTTGGCCAGCCAATCGCCGAGCAACTCCTCGGTGAACCCCTTGTGATGCTGCCAGCCGTAGTCGTTGGCGGTGTCGACGGTGTTGATCCCGTGGTCGAGCGCGGCGTCGAGCAGGGCGAACCCCTCTTCGCGGGTCGTACGGACACCGAGGTTGAGTGTGCCGAGGATCAGGCGGCTCACTTGGAGAGCGCTTCGGCCGAGACGGGCGTGTCGCATGGGTTCTCCTGGATGCGGAGCGCCTGGATACCGTACACACCACTTACTATCTTCGCTTCTCCGGGAAAAGGAGAGGCGCGCGCCCCTATTCCGGCCGGCGCGACCCCACATCAGTGAACCGGCGGAACGGCTCCGACGGGCGGCCGCCGCCGACCCCTAATCGCGCCGCTAAGGGTGGAAACGCGCTGCGCGATGGCCGTTCGATATGGCGAGGACTCGTCATGCCGAGCGCCGTGATCCCCTTCTCGTTCTCCCGCGACGGCCGAGGACACGACCAGCGACACGAAAGGACGGCACGATGGCGCAGACTTTCCAGGCCAGCCGCATGTGGGAACGCATCTCCGAATTCTGGGTGACCGAGGACGCGGCGGTCGACCTGACCTCTTTCAAGGTCGACCACAGAAACTACAACCTGTCGCTCTGGGACCCCACGGTGAACGGCGTCCGCTATTTGAAGGCGATGCTCTACCACGTCGCGATGGAACTGACCGACGAGGACTGGGCCAGGGTCAAGAACATCCGCAACCGTGAGGTGGGCGGTCCGATCACCGTCCGGATCAACGGCGAGCCGGTGTGCATGGACTACCTGCAGGCCTCGCTGGAGCTGGGCTTCATCGAGCCGCACGTCGCCCTCGACGGCGCCAGGGTGCTGGAGATCGGCGCCGGCTACGGGCGCACCTGCCACGCGACGCTGTCCAACCACGACCTGTCCGGCTACTGCATCATCGATCTGAAGAACACCCTGGGGCTGAGCCGCAGATATCTGCGCGAGGTGCTGGACGACGAGCAGTTCGCGAAGATCACCTTCGTCGAGGTGGACGAGATCGGCTCCGCCCTGCCCGCCGAGGACTTCGACCTGTGCGTCAACATCCACTCCCTCACCGAGATGCCGCCGCGGACCGTGCGGGCGTACCTCGACCTGATCGCCGCCCGCTGCGGCGCGTTCTTCGTCAAGAACCCGGTCGGCAAGTTCCTCGACAAGAGCCTGGACGGCCACTCGAAGGGCGAGGAGGCGGTCCGTAACGCGCTGGAGGCCGGGCCCCTGCGCGAGGTGGTGGACATCTACGACAACGAGGCGGTCGAGGCCAGGGTGCCGGACTTCGTCGAGGCCTACCGGCCCGCCGAGGACTGGCGGTGCGTCGCCGACGGACGGGCGATCCCCTGGAGCTACTTCTGGCAGGCGATCTTCAAGAAGCCCTGAGACGGCACCCTCCCGGTCCACCCGTGCGGGGAAACGAGGTACGGCATGAAGGGCATTGTGCTCGCGGGCGGCTCCGGCACGCGGCTCTATCCGGCGACGCTGGCCGTGTCCAAGCAGCTTCTGCCGGTCGCCGACAAGCCGATGATCTATTACCCGCTCTCCGTGCTGATGTTCGCCGGCATCAGGGAGATACTGATCATCTCCACGCCCCGCGACCTGCCGCACTTCAGACGGCTGCTGGGTGACGGGTCCCAGTTCGGCCTGCGGCTCGACTACGCCGAGCAGCCGGAGCCCAACGGCATCGCCGAGGCGTTCATCATCGGAGCCGACCACGTCGGCGACGACTCCGTGGCGCTCATACTCGGCGACAACGTCTTCCACGGGCACGCCTTCTCCCAGGTGCTCGCCGAGAACGCGCGCAGCGTCGACGGCTGCGTCCTGTTCGGCTACCCCGTACGCGATCCGCAACGCTTCGGGGTGGCCGAGCTGGACGCGAAAGGCGAGCTCGTCTCCATCGAGGAGAAGCCGGCGAACCCGCGTTCGGACCTGGCCGTCACCGGCCTCTACTTCTACGCCAACGACGTCGTGGACATCGCCAAGAACCTGCTGCCGTCGCAGCGGTGCGAGCTGGAGATCACCGACGTGAACCGGGCGTTCCTCGGCATGGGCCGCGCCAGGCTCGTGCAGCTCGGCCGCGGGCACGCGTGGCTCGACACCGGCACGCCCGGCGCGCTCCTGCAGGCCGGGCAGTACGTGCACATCATGGAGGAGCGGCAGGGCGTGCGCATCGCGTGCCTGGAGGAGGTCGCCCTGCGCATGGGGTTCGTGGACGCGGACGCGTGCTACCGGCTCGGGCAGAGGTGCGCGACCTCCAGCTACGGCCAGTACGTCATGAGCATCGCCATCGCCCACGGCGCCGACCCGGCCGGCGGCTGAGCCACCGGCGCCCTGTCACGGCGCGTTCCCCCCGACGAGGCTGGCCAGGCCGGCGAAGAGACTCCGGGCCTGCACGTTCACGTAGTGGCTGTGCCGCAGGAGACGGCCGAGCTGGCTGAGGGTCAGCCACCGATAGCCGGGCGGCACATCCCGGTGGCCCAGGCCGTCGGTCTCGACCACCATGTAGCGCGTACGCGCGTGGTGGAAGCGCCCGCCTTCCTCCGAATGGACGGTGTCGAACCGGATCCGGTCCTGGGCCGCCTCCTGGACGGCGTCCAGGAAGCGCGGCCGCGCCAGCGTGGGGAGCGCGTCCAGGTCGCCGGGGACGCACTGGACGGTGGGGCCGAGCTCCACGACGGTGAGCGTGCCCGGTTCCGGCTGGGCCCGCACCAGCACGTGCAGCACCCCGCCGAACTCCTGGACCAGGAAGGCGGCGAGCCCCGGCCGCACCGGTTCGATCATGGGCTGGGTCCAGTGCGAGACCTCGCGGTTGCCCGTCCAGACGGCGACGCCCATCACGGTGAAGAAGGCGCCGCTCTCGTGGGCCAGCACGTCGTGCCGCCGTTTCCAGCCGCTGACGTCGTTGAGCGCGATCCCGCGGGTGGCCACGTCGTGCCGCGACCGCGCCTCGGTGATCCAGTGCAGCACCTCGTCCATCGTGTGCAGACCGGTGCCGCCCTCGTCCAGGGAGCGCACGAGCGCCGCGGAGAACGCCGAGACGGCGGCGTACTGGCGCGTCATGCCGGGCCCGGTGTACGGCAGGCAGGAGAGCACGGTGCGGGCGTCCATGCTGACCAGGTCCGGCACGGTCAGCAGGCGCTGGATCTGCCCCAGGGTCAGCCAGCGGAAGCCGTCGGAGACCTCGACGTCGGCGTCGATCTCGATCACCATGTTGCGGTTGCTCTTGCGGTAGCACCATCCGCCCAGCTCGGACTGGAGGACGTCGCTGATCACCTGGCGCGGGCGGGCCCGGTGGAACCACTCGATGTGCGGAACGGCCTTGCCGCCGTGGACCCGCCCGTAGTTGCTCCTGGTCGCCTGCACGGTGGGGGACAGCTGCAGGCCGTTGACGTTGCCCGGCTCGTTCTTGGCCTGCATCAGGAAGTGGAGGATCCCGTCGATCTCCTTGACGAGGATGCCGAGGGTGCCGATCTCCGGCTGGCGGATGATCGGCTGCGTCCAGTGGACGTCGCGCTCACCCCGCTCCCGCATGTCGAGACCCTCCACCGTGAAGAACCGGCCGGTCTCGTGGCGCAGGTCGCCGGTGACGGCGTCGGTGTGCCAGCCGGCCAGGTCGTCCAGGGCGACGCGGGACACGGTCATCTGGTCCACCCGCCCCCGCCCGTCCCACCAGGAATGGAAGGACTCCAGGTCGGACCCGCCCGCCAGCGCGGAGGCCGCGACTCGGGCGGGATCACGCAGGCTCCGGCTCGCTGCCCGGGTGCTGAGTCGAGGCACTGGCGCTCCAATCTGTGCCGCGGGGGCTTTCGTGCTCACGCGAAATGGCCCACCGTGGCGGTGCAGAGTCGCGTACCTCTCCCAAACTGCCGAATGAACATTTCCACCGGCAATGGCATGGCGGTCGAATAGCGGTCGAATATTTTCGCGGACTGGGGTTGCTAGGGGTTTCTCGGGGCTGTTCAGGTGGAGGTTCCGGCGTATCCCAATTCGTGCGCGAGTGCGCTGCGGCCTCTGATGTCCAGTTTCCGGTAGGTCCGCGTCAGATGCTGTTCCACGGTGCTTATCGTGATGAACAGCCGGCGGCTGATCTGCCGGTTGGTGTGCCCGAGTGCGGCCAGTTGCGCGACCCGCAGCTCCGCCTCGCTCAGGACGACGGACTCGGGGCGCTCGGACCGGCCGTCCTCCTGGGCGACGGGCTCGGGACGGGCCTCCCGCACGACCGCCGGCCGGCCGCTCGGCGCCTGTCGCGGCACCTCCACCCCGTTCGCGCCCAGTCCGTTGAGGTGCTCGCGCTCCGGGTGCTGGAGCTGGGCGATCACTTTGAGCGTCCGGTTGAGCTCCAGCTGGTGGCCGGCTTGCTGGAAGGACTTGGCCGCCCGCTCCAGGAGCACGCGGGAGCCCTCCGCTGGAGTGCTCGCCAGGGCCAGCGCGCGCAGCGCCAGCCCGTGGGCGAACGGGTTGCCGGACCGCGCCAGCTCGATCTGCTGGTTGGCCAGCTCGCGGGCGGCGGTGCGGTTGCCCAGGCGCAGGGTGGCCTCGGCGAGGTCGCTGCGCCACGGCACCAGCAGCGGCATGCTCTCCTCCCACGGGCGCATCAACCGCTGCACCTGGTGGAAGTAGCCGACCGCGGCCAGCGGACGTTTCGTGGCCAGGAAGAAGTGCCCGCAGGCGCGCAGGTACCACAGCCCGCCGACCGTTCCCAGCATCTCGTCGGGCACCGGCCTGCGCACCGTCTCGGCGGCCGAGGCGAACGTCCCCCCGGCGATGTCCGCCATCAGCAGGGTGGTGAGCGGGTGGGTGATCGACACGCCCCAGTTCGGCTCGCTGAGCATGTCGAGTGCGGCCCTGGCCAGCGTGGCGGCCTTGGCCACCTCGCCGCGCTGCAGGACCACGGCGGCGCGGAGCGCCTCGATCATCGCCTGCCAGCTGGTGGCGCCGCGCTGCTCGGCCTCCTTGGCCAGCCGCTGGCACCACCACTGGGCGCGGTCGCAGTGACCGGCGTGGGCGAGAGCCGAGATCGCCATCGCGATCGCTTCGAGCGTCGTGTCACCGAGGCGGCTGTTGCGCAGGATGCGTTCCGCGCCGGCCTTGGCGGAGTCGCCCGCGCCCTGCCGCCACGTCTGCATGAGCGCGTGCGCGGTGTGCTTCCAGGGGGCGGCGCCGGGGTGCGTCGCGCCCTCGTCCTTCGTGATCTGGGGAAGGTCCTGGCCGAAGTGCCAGTGGAACGCGAGCTTCACGGCGGTGTCGATCTGCGGGTCGATCGGGCCCGGCCCGGCGTTCAGCAGCTCGTGCGCGCGCAGGGCGGTGCGCCTGTCGCCGTGCCAGAGCGCGTGCCGCAGCAGGGCCAGGCATCCGGTCTGGTCGAGCTCGCCCTGGTCGGCGGCCTCCGTCAGCGCCGTGATGTGCGGCAGGACCCCGCTCGGGTTGACGCGCCAGGTGCTGCGCACGATGGACAGGTGGATCGATCGCTGTTCCGTCTCGTCGGACGCCGCCGACAGGCCCAGCTCCAGGCAGCGGGTGGCGAAGGCGACGTCGTCCGACATCAGGGCCTGTTCGGCGGCCCGGCGCAGGATGGGCAGCGACCATGCGGCCGTGTTCTCCCCCGCGGAGACCAGGTTGTTGGCCACTTCGGTCGCCCCCGCGGCCTCCCGGTACTTCAGCTCGGCCGCGGCTCGGTGCAGCCGGACGCGTTCGGCCGCCGGCAGGTGCCTCAGCACCGCGGCGGGGGCATCCGGATGCCGGAACCGCCCGCCCTCCAGGAGTCCTCCGTCGTCCATGACGGTGAGCAGGTCCATGACGGTGTCGGCGTCGATGCCGGTCAGCTTGGCCACTAGATCCGCGTCGCCGCACTCCCCGAGGACGGCCAGCGCGGTGGCGACGTCCAGCAGGTGGTCCGCCGAGCGGTGCAGGAAGGCCCACACCGCCTGGGCGTAGGCCGGGCCGGCCGGGTCCCGCCCGTCGTGGCCCAGGCCCTCCAGGTGGTCCTCCACGGCGGCCTTGGCGAACATCGGGTTGCCGCCGCTGAGGGCGTGCAGCCGGGCCGCGAGCCCGTTGTGGTTGTGACCGGCAGCGTCGAGCATGGCGGCGACGCCCTGCTCGGACAGGGGAGCGAGGCGCACGCCGTAGCAGCGGTGCTGGAGGTCGAAGCCCACCGATGATCCGCGCGGCCACTCGGGCCGGCTCAGCACCATGAGCAGTCTGGCGGACCTGATCCGGCGTTGCAGGTGCAGCAGGAACCGCACCGAGGTCTCGTCGGCGTGGTGGATGCCGTCGACGCAGATGACGGTCGGCCGCTCCCGCGCCAGGCCCTGGAGCGCGTCGCACAGCCCCACGGCCGTGTACGGCTCCGTGCCCCCGGTGACGGGGGTGGAGGAGTTGGCCAGCAACTGGTCGATGATCGCCGATTCGATCAGCTGCTCGTCGGGGGCGCCGGTGGCGCTCAGCGTGATGGCCCCGGCCGAGGCGGCCTCGTCGAGCAGATCGTTCAGAAGCGTCGTCTTGCCGCTGGCCACGCCTCCGCTGACGATCACGACACGGCCGGCGCCGGCGGAGGACTGTTCGAAGTGGTTCCGCAAGAGGACGGCCGCGTCGTCGGGCGGAATTCTCACGTGGGTGCCGGTAGCCAACGCCATGCCTTTCTACTCCCGGAGAAGAAAGCGGCGGCTGGACCGCGCAGTGGCACGCCTGTCAGCACTGGGAAGCAGTAATCGCGTTGCCCGCATCGGTGCCATTCGTATACCGCCGACTTACCCGATTTGCCGATGTGCCAGCTGAGCCACAGCCTCAGAGTAGGCGAGTCGCCGGATACTGAATACTGAAACGATCATCACTTGCGACGTTAAATTTTCATGCCTTGACTGCGGCAGTGGAGGCGATCCGCGGGTTGACGTGGAGTTATGACATCCTGTTACCGTGTTCCTACGCACTCCCGAACAAATGCCCTCGCCGCACCTTTCACGTCACCGTTCGTAGCATTCCGTCATCGCCGGTCCCGGCTCCGGCCACCACCCCCGACCTGCGGGGCCGTCGACGCCGGCGGGCGGGACGCCGGTTCGGCGGCCCGGCCGCGCCGAGGGTTTGCTCAGCACGCCACATGATGATCAGATGCGAGTCAGACTGGCGATCGGCGGAACATCGGTGGGTTCAGAAGGGGACCGCACGTGGCGGACGACAAGATCGGCCCGACATTGTTCCGGCAGCGAGTGCGGGCGGCCTCCGGCTGGGCTCCCCGGGCCCGGGCGTGGTCGGCTCCGCGGCACGCCACGCCGCACCTGGCGGCGTGGGTGCTGGCCGGGTGCACGATCGGCTACCTGCTGATCACCACGATGCGGGTGTTCGGCGCCGGGCACGACGAACTGCCGGAGGTCTGGCTCCCGATCGCCGTCGTCGCGGGCGCCACTCTCGTGTGCCTCCAGCGGGGTGATCACGCGGCGACCAGACCGCGCAGCTGGCCGAGGCCGGTGCGCCGGCTCGCCCTCGTGGCGCAGGCCGCGACCACGTACCTGCCGTCGCTGTGGATCAGCCCCCAGTTCCTCACGCTGATCCCGCTGCTGGCCGCGGCCTGTCTGCTGGTCCTTCCCGGCCTGGTGGGCAAGGGCCTGTTCCTCATCGTGAGCACCACCCTGCCCCTCGGGTACCTGGTCCACGGGGTGGAGACGCCCGGCTTCCTGTACGACATCGGCGTCGCCCTGTTCACCAGCCTGGTGATATACGGTCTGATCTCGCTGCGCTCGGTGGCCCCCTCGGTGCACGACGTGCGGGTCAGGGTGGCGCAGCGGGCCGTGCGGCGGCAGCGGCTGCAGATGGCGCAGGACATCCACGACCTGATCAGCCACAACCTGCTGGTGCTGACGCTCAAGTGCGAGCTGGCGCACCGTCTGCTGCCGGCCGCGCCGCATCGGGCCCGAGAGGTGCTGGGACAGGCGCTCTACTGGGCGGGCCGGGCCAGAGCCGACGCCCGGGCGGTGGCGCAGGGCTGCTGGCATCTGTCGCTCTCCGACGAGCTGGACTCCACGACCGCGGTGCTCGCCTCGGCGGACATCGAGGTCGAGGTCACGGCCTCGGCCGGCGAGCTGCCTCCGCAGGTCGACGCGGTGCTGGCGGTCGCGCTCCGCGAAGCGGTGACCAACCTGCTGCGGCACAGCCTGGCACGGCGGTGCCGCGTCCAGGTGACCGTGCACACCGAGAAACCCGGCACGGTGGTCCGTCTGGTGGTGGCCAACGACGGCGTGGTCACGGGTGCGGCGGTCGCCTGGGCCAAGGGCCACGGGCTGCACAACCTCGCCACGAGGCTGAGCGAGGCCGGCGGGCGGTTGCACCTGGAGGGCCACGACGGCTGGTTCGTCTTCACCGCCGAGATGCCGCTCGGCACGGCGGAGGCGCGGGCGGCCAGGACCCGTCCGGAGTCCGACGAGTCCTGGCTGTACGGCCTGTGGCGTGACCGCGCCAGGCACCTCGATCTCGCCGGTGCCTGGGCCTCCCGGACGATCGTGGTGCTGCTGGCCTCGGTGCTGCTGAGCCACTCGGTGGTCAGCCTGGCCGGCGGGCTCGTGCTCCGGCCGTCCGGCCCCGCCGCCGCCGCGCTGGCCGGGTGCGTGGCGGTCGTGCTGGTGATCCAGATCGCGCACTCCGCCGGCCGGCCACGCCGCCGGCCGTGGTACGCCAGGATCGCGTCCCTCTCGATCCAAGGGGCCGCCACGTTCGCGCCGCTGGTGTGGCTCGGCGCTCCGTGGGGCGGGATGGCCGCGCTGTTCGCGAGCTCGCTGCTGCTGCTGTTCACGGGCTGGTGGCGATGGGTTCTCTACGTGGTGGTGAGCGTCGCGCCGGCCGCGCTGGCCTGGGACGACCCGGCGGAGCTGACCGTGCTGACGATCTCCGGCCTGCTCGCGGGCCTGGCGGTCTACGGACTGACCCGGCTGGCCTTGCTCGTCGGGGAGGCGCACGCCGCTCGCGCCCGGCTGGCCAGGGCCGCGGTAGACCACGAGAGGCGCCATCTCGCGGAGAGCCTCCACTGGCTCGTCGAGCGGGAGCTGCCGGCGATCGTCGCGCGGCTCGAACCGGCGCGCGCGTCGCTGCCGGCCCGGCCCGCGGTCTCACGCCGCGACATCGGGATCGCCCTCGACGGCGCGCGCAAGGTGGTCGCGGGCGTGCGGGAGATGGCGGTGACCCACCGGCGGCGGTCCCTCAGTGCCGAAGTGAGCTCGGCGGAGTCGGTGCTGACGGCGCTCGGCATCGAGGTGGAGACGCGGCTGGAACGCGAGGCGGGCAACCCCCAGGACGGCGTGCTCGCCGTCGCGCTCCGCGAGATCGTGGTCGTGCTGAGCCACCGGAGCCCGCGGCGCTGCGTGATCGAGGTGTCCGCGTGCGACGGCGTGCTGCGGTTGCGGGTGCTCGACGACGCCCCGCCCGCTTCTTCGGCCACGGAGGATCCCCGGCTCGTGGATCTGCGCGCCGTGCTGGAGGGCGTCGGAGGGAGGCTCGAATCGGACCGCGAAGACGGCTGGAACCGGTTCACCGCCGAAGTCCCGGTGGGGTGAGAAAAGCCGGGCCGACCAGCCGAAAATTGACCCATAGCGCAACAATCCCTACACATCCAAGTAAGGATTGCATTATTCGGATCTATGGGTCATGGTCCTCCCATCGCCAGGCTTCGCGCGCCCAGGTACGGGCGGTGCGGTGGAGATGCGCTTTCTGAAACGGGGGATCTGTGCTCCGGGTCCTATTGGCGGAGGACGTGCACATGGTACGGGGGGCGCTGGTCGCCCTGCTTGAACTGGAAGAAGACATGTCCGTGGTCGCCGAGGTCGACAACGGCGACATGATCGTGCCGATGGCACTCGAACGAAGCCCGGACGTCGCGGTGATCGACGTCGCGCTGCCGGGCGTCGACGGCCTGACGGCCGCCGAACTGCTCCACGAGAAGCTGCCGACGTGCCGCACGGTGATCCTCACCGGCCTGGCGCGTCCCGGCACCCTGCGCCGCGCCCTGTCCTCGGCGGTGTCGGGCATCCTGCTCAAGGACGCTCCGTCCACCCAGCTCGCCGCGACCATCCGGGCGGTGGCCGCCGGGCGGCGGGTGATCGACGTGCAGCTCGCCCTGTCCGCGTGGGACGTGGGCGAGAACCCGCTGACGCCGCGCGAGATCGAGGTGCTGGAGCTGGTGGCCGAAGGCGCCGAGGCGCCGGAGATCGCGGAGGAGCTGCGCCTGTCCGTGGGCACCGTCCGCAATCACCTCACCAAGATCATCATCAAGCTCAACGCGCGCAACCGGGTCGACGCGATCAGGATCGCCTACGAGGCGGGCTGGTACACCCCTGAGCGCGGCTGGCTGGTCAGCGTTTCTCAGCGCGATGTTCGGCGATCACCGAGGTGATGATCTGCTCAAGGCTGTGCCGCGGGCGGAAGCCGATCTGGGCCCTGGCGCGGGCGCAGTCGGGGACGCGGCGCAGCATGTCCTCGAAACCCGGGCCGTAGGCGTCCTCGTAGGGGATCTTGACCACTTCGCTCCGCGAACCGGTCGCGACGATGATCTTCTGGGCGAGTGTGGTGATCGACAACGCCTCCGAGCTGCCCAGGTTGTAGACCGTGCCGTGCGAGGCCTCGTCCTCGAGCAGGGCGACCAGGGCCGGGACCACGTCGAGGACGTGGCAGAACGACCTCACCTGCTGGCCGTCCCCGAACACCGTCAGCGGCTCGCCCGCGATCGCCTGCGCCACCATCCGGGGGATGACCATCCCGTACCGGCCGCTCTGGCGGGGGCCGACCGTGTTGAACAGCCGGACGATCACGGAGCGGACCCCCCACTCCTGGCTGTAGAGGAAGACCAGCGTCTCGTCGAGCGCCTTCGCCTCCGCGTACGACCACCGGCTCACCAGCGGCGAGCCGATGATCCGGTCCTCGCCCTCGGTGAGCTGCTCGGAGTTGTTCTTGCCGTACACCTCGCTCGTGGAGGCCATGAGGATCGGCACGTCATGCCGCCTGGCCGCCTCCAGCACCGTCTCGGTGCCCTTCAAGTTGGTGCGCAGACTCTCCAGCGGCTTGCTGAGGATGGTGAACACCCCGACGGCCGCGGCCAGGTGGTAGATCGCGTCGACGCCGGCCATGCAGCTCTCGACCGCGTCGTAGTCGCAGACCGAGCCGAGCGCGAACGACAGCCGCGGATGGTCGCGGAAGCCGGCCAGGTTCTCCTTGCTCCCGGTGCTGAGATCGTCGAGGACGACCACCTCGTGGCCGAGGCCGAGCAGGTGTTCGGTCAGGTGGGAGCCGATGAATCCGGCGCCCCCGGTGATCAGGCAGCGTTTGGGTCCCGTGCCGGGCGTCGTGTCGTTCATGGCGCGGTCCGGATTCCGGTTCCAACAGCGGCCGAAGGACGCCCGGATGCCGCAGCGCACATGCCGAGGGCGGTCGAGCGGAGCCGGCAGGAAGCGAGCGACTGCGGCATGGGTCTCCTCAGAGGTACTCGTGGACCATGGCCTCGCGAGCGGAATTGACGACGGTGATGTCGCGGTGACGAAGGCGGGCGGCTTTGCGATATTTCTGCGAAAGACCGCGGAAGTGAATTCGCAGGTGGCACTGGCAGCCGCTTTCAGGACCGAATGCTAAAAGCAGCCGAGCACGCCCACCACCCCTAGCCTTCGGGCGGCTCGCGCAGCCCCTACAACACGACGCGGAGCAGCTCGAAGGCCTCCGCCGACGGTACGGCCACCTGCGAGCCGCGATACTCGGCGAGCGCCCGGACCCCGCGCTCGCTCCTGGGGCTCGGCCACGCCTCCAGCTCGCTGCCGTAGGCGCTCAGCGCCTCCAGCTTCCTCTCCAAGTGCGCCTCCGTCAGCGGCTGCCAGCAGGTGGGCCGGAACGCCGGCAGACCAGCCGCCTCACCGGCGTCGGTAGCGGACCGGACCTCGAAGCACCGGATCTCCCGCACCCCGCTGCGCCCGGGACGGCCGGCCACCCGGAGGGCCTGGCTCACCAGCCGATGGTCCATGTTCAGGTCGCTCATGCTCGTGGTGAACACGGTGTCCGGGCGGAACTCGCGCACCTCGCGCTCGAACACCTGGTTCAGCTCCAGCTGGCCGATCGTGTCCAGCCGGTTGTCGCCGTACTCGTGGATCCTGACCTGCTGGATGCCGAGGATCTCGGCGGCCTTCTCGATGGCGGACACGCGGTTCCGCACGGCCTCGCCCGAGGGCGACCGGGACCCGTCGTCCTGGGTGAGGACGCACAACCTGACGCACACCCCCTCGTCGGCCAGCTTCGCGATGGTCCCGCCGGCGCCCAGAGTCTCGTCGTCGCCATGCGCGACGCCGACCAGAAGCCTGCTTATCGTCCGCGGCATCGGAAATCCCTTTCGTGGGGCGGCTGACGGCAACCTAACGGTTGCCTGGACAATTCCCGCCCGTCGCCGCGGTGCCCATGCGCGCGGACCCCAGAATCGCCGTGGTCGTGCTCCGCGGCCGGTGTCGCATGCTAGGGGCCGGGCCCCGAGCCGTTAGGGGTGGGCAGTGCCGCACGCGCACGTAGAGTTTGCCTCGCCGGGTTTTGTCCAACAGCCGCGAATTATTCGGGTCGTGCGGATGGCGCGGAATTCCACAGATGGTCGCCCGAGTATTTCAGGCGCGGGGCAGCCGACGAATTGGGGATGGCGCAGGCATGTCAGATGACCGACTGGTCGACGCACTCCGCGCGTCGCTCAAGGAGACCGATCGGCTGCGGGAGCAGAACAGGAGGCTCACGGACGCCGCCAGGGAGCCCATCGCGATCATCGGCATGGCGTGCCGCTTCCCGGGGGGCGTGACGTCCCCGGAGGACCTGTGGCGGGTCGTGGCGGAAGGACGCGACGTCGTCGGCGAGTTCCCCGCCGACCGCGGCTGGGACCTGGAACGCCTGTACGATCCGGCAGGACAGCGACCGGGCTCCACCTATGTCCGCGAGGGCGGGTGGTTGCACGACGCCCCGGACTTCGACGCCGAGCTCTTCGGGATCAGCCCGCGCGACGCCCTGCTCATGGACCCCCAGCAGCGCCTGCTGCTGGAGCTGGCGTGGGAGGCCTTCGAACGGGCGGGCATCCCGCCGCTCAGCGCCAAAGGACTGCCCGTCGGCGCGTTCGCCGGCGTGATGTACCACAACTATCCGGGCAGTTACGGCTCCTCCGGCCCGGTGTCGGGGCGCATGTCGTACACCTTCGGCCTGGAAGGGCCCTCCGTCACCCTCGACACCGCCTGCTCCTCCTCGCTCGTGGCCGTGCACCTGGCCGTCCAGGCGCTCAGGTCGGGTGAATGCAGCCTGGCCCTGGCCGGCGGGGTGTCCGTCATGGCCACGCCCCGCACGTTCGTGGAGTTCAGCCTGGACCGGACCCTCTCCAGCGACGGCCGCTGTCACTCGTTCGCGGCTTCCGCCGACGGCACGGGCTGGTCGGAGGGCGCGGGCATGGTCCTCGTCGAACGGCTCTCGGACGCCCGCAGGAAAGGCCACCCGGTGCTGGCGGTCATCCGCGGCACGGCCGTCAACCAGGACGGCGCCTCCAACGGCATGACCGCGCCCAACGGGCCCGCGCAGCAGCGGGTGATCCGTCAGGCCCTGGGCGACGCCCGACTCACCCCGGCCCAGGTGGACGTGGTGGAGGCCCACGGCACCGCCACCGTGCTGGGCGACCCGATCGAGGCCGAGGCGCTGCAGGCCGCCTACGGCAAGGACCGGGACGACGGCCGGCCGCTCTGGCTCGGCTCGGTCAAGTCGAACCTCGGGCACACCCAGGCGGCGGCGGGCATCGCGGGCGTGATCAAGATGGTCATGGCCATGCGCGGCGACCTGCTGCCGAAGACCCTGCACGTGGACGAGCCGACCAGGCAGGTCGACTGGTCGAGCGGCGCCGTGCGGCTGCTCACCGAGCCCGTCGAGTGGCGGCGGAACTCCCGGCCGCGCCGCGCCGGGGTGTCCTCCTTCGGCCTGAGCGGCACCAACGCCCACCTCATCCTCGAAGAGCCGGAGCAGCCGGAGCAGCCGGAGGAATCGGCGGACCTCGGAACCGCGCCCGGCGGCGACGGGCCGCTGCCGCTGGTGATCTCGGCCCGCGGCCGGGAGGCGCTGGGCGCCCAGGCGGCCCGGCTCCTGGGGTTCCTGCGCGAGCGTCCGGACGTCGAGGTCGCCGACGTGGCGCACTCCCTGGCGGTCAACCGCTCCCCTCTCGACCATCGCGCCGTCGTCATCGGGCACGACCGCGACGACCTCGTACGCGGGCTGACCTCCCTGATCGAGGACGAGCCCGCTCCCGCCGTCGTCCGGGGCGTGTCACGCGGGGACGCCACGACCGCGTTCCTGTTCTCCGGCCAGGGAGCGCAGCGCCCCGGCATGGGCCTGGAGCTCCGCGCGACTTACCCGGACTTCGCCGCGGCCTTCGACGAGACCTGCGCGGCGCTCGACGAGTGGCTCGACCGCCCGCTCCGCGAGGTGATCGAATCCGACGCCGAGGCGCTCGGCCGGACCGCCTACACCCAGGCGGCGCTGTTCGCCGTCGAAGTCGCGCTCTTCAGGCTCCTGGAGAGACTCGGCGTCCACCCCGACCATCTCGCGGGGCACTCCATCGGCGAGCTGAGCGCCGCGCACGCCGCCGGGGTGCTGTCCCTGCGCGACGCCGCGCGGCTGGTGGCGGCGCGCGGACGGCTGATGCAGGCGCTGCCGCAGGGCGGGGCCATGGTCGCCGTGCGCGCGTCCGCGACGGAGGTCGAGCCGCTGCTGACCGCGGGCGTGAGCATCGCCGCCGTCAACGGTCCCGTGTCGGTGGTCGTGTCGGGCGACGCCACCGAGGTGATGGCGGTGGCCGCGGCGTGCGAGAGCAGGGGCCGCGCCACCCAGCGGCTGAGGGTCAGCCACGCGTTCCACTCCCCGCTCATGGAGCCGATGCTCGACGACTTCAGGGCGGTCGCGGCCGACCTCGCCTACAGCCCCCCGCAGATCCCGATCGTCTCGTGCCTCACCGGCCGCCCGGCCGACGAGCAGGAGCTGTGCTCCCCGGACTACTGGGTACGGCACGCCCGCGAGGCGGTCCGCTTCCACGACGCGGTGACCAGTCTGCGCGCCTTGGGCGTCAACCGGTTCGTCGAGCTGGGCCCGGACGGCACGCTGACGGCGATGGCGCGGGCCGGACTCGACAGCGGGGAAGACACGCTCCTGATCGTCCCCGCGCTGCGCAAGGACCGGCCGGAGCCCGTGGCCCTGATCACCGCGCTGGCCGAACTGCACGTGCGGGGCACGTCCCCCCGCTGGGAGACCCTCCTGGCCGGACGCGGCCGCGTCGACCTGCCGACCTACGCCTTCCAGCGCCGGCGTTACTGGCTGGAGTCGTCCTCGGCCGATGGCGACCCCGCCTCCCTGGGCCTCGACCCGGCCGAGCACCCGCTGCTGAGCGCGGTGACCATGGTCGCCCATTCCGGCAGCGTCGTGTACTCGGGACGGCTGTCCCTGGCGACGCACCGCTGGCTGGCCGACCACGCCGTCGGGGGCGCCGCCGTGCTGCCCGGCGCCGCCTTCGTGGAGCTGGCGATCCGGGCCGGGGACGGCGCGGGCACCCCACGGCTGCGGGAGCTGACCCTCCACGCGCCGCTCGTGCTGCCCGAACAGGGCGCGGTCGACATCCAGGTGGTGGTCGGCTCGCCCGACGAGGCGGGGGAACGCCCGCTCACCGTCCACTCGCGGTTGGGCGACGCCGCCGCGCGCACGGGATGGCGACGCCACGCCACCGGCCTCCTCGCGGCCGGTCGTGCGGACGCGCCGCGGGGCCTGCCCGTCTGGCCGCCCCAGGGCGCCCGGCGGATACCCCTCGACGGCGTCTACGAGGAACTGGCCTCGCTCGGGCTGGTCTACGGACCGGCCTTCCGCGGGCTGCACGCCGCCTGGCGGCGGGGCGAGGAGATCTTCGCCGAGGTCCGGCTGCCGGACCTCCAGCGCCTGGTCGCCGAGTCGTTCGGGCTGCACCCGGCACTGCTCGACGGCGCCCTGCACGCCGCTGGGCTGACCGGGCCGCCGGACGGCGATCCGGAGCTGCCGTACCTGTGGCAGGACGTGGAGCTGTTCGCGGCCGGCGCGCCCGCCGCGCGGGTCCGGATCGCGCGCACGGCGGCGGGGACCCTGTCGCTCGACCTCGCGGACGCGGCCGGGGAGCCGCTGGCCACGGTCGGGGCGCTCACCCTCCGCCAGGTCTCGGCCGCGTGGCCCGCGCCGTCCGCCGGATCCGATGGCGCACAGCTCCATGAGGTCTCATGGAGCACGGCCGAGCCGCCGGAGGCGGTGGAGCCGGTGGAGCCGGAGGCCGCCGGCTTCGAGACCCTCGATCTCACGGACGGCTCGGGTCCGGACGTCGCGGTGCTGCGGGTGGCCGGCGGCCAGGACGCCGCGGCCGCGCGCTCGGCCACCCACCGGGTGCTCGACGCCGTGCAGGCGTGGTCCCGGGTCCGGGGCGGGCGGCTGGTCGTGCTGACCACCGGGGGAATCGCCCTGCCAGGCGAGGACGCCGACCCGGCGGCGGCGGCCGTGCACGGACTGGTCAGGTCGGCGCAGGCGGAGGAACCTGGAAGGTTCGTCCTGGTGGACGCCGACGACGAGCAGGCCGCACGCGGCCTGATCCCCCGGATCCTCGCCCTGGGCGAGACCGTCGTGGCGGTGCGCCGCGGCCACGTCATGGTGCCGGAGCTGACCAGGCTGACCGCCGGGGAGCGCGGTGAGCGGCCCGGCTGGGGCGACGGCGCGGTCCTCGTCACCGGCGCCACCGGAGCGCTGGGCTCCCTCGTCGCGCGTCATCTCGCGGAGCGCCACGGCGTGCGGCGGCTTCTGCTGGCCGGCCGCCGGGGCGATCGGCACCCGGGCGTCGCCGAGCTCGTCGCGTCCCTGTCGGCCGCCGGGGCGGAGGCCGAGGTGGTCGCCTGTGACGTCGGTGATCGGGCCGCGGTGGAGGCGCTGCTGGCCGGCCGGGGCGTCAGCGCGGTGGTGCACTGCGCGGGTGTGCTGGACGACGGCGTCGTCGCCGCCATGACGCCCGAGCGGGTGGACGCGGTGTTCCGGCCCAAGGCCGACGCCGCATGGCACCTGCACGAGCTCACCGCGGACTCTAGGCTGGCCGCCTTCGTCATGTTCTCCTCGGCCGCCGGGACGCTCGGCGCGCCCGGGCAGGCGAACTACGCCGCGGCCAACGCCTACCTCGACGCGCTGGCCCTGCACCGCCGCGCGCTGGGGCTGCCCGCCCAGTCGCTGGCCTGGGGCCCGTGGGCGCTGGAAACCGGGATGGCCTCCGGCGGCCGCCGCCGGGCGGGCGCGCCCGCGATCCAGGCGGAGGAGGGCCTCGCGCTCTTCGACGCCGCGCTGGCCTCCGGCCGGGCCGTCGTGGCCGCGATCGAACCCGGCCTGACCACCGCGCGCGAGGCGGCCGCGGCAGGGGCGACGCCCGCCCGCCGCCGGGTCGCGGCGTCGGCGCAACCCGGCGCCGCCCTGGGCCGGCTCGCCGAACTGCCGCCCGGCGACCGGCGCACCGCGCTGCTGAACCTCGTCCTGGACAACGTCGCCGACGTGCTCGGCCACGCCTCCAAGGAACTGGTCGACGCCGAGCGGCCCTTCAAGGACCTCGGCTTCGACTCCCTCACCTCCGTCGAACTGCGGAACCGGCTCAGCGCCGCGACCGGCGCCGCGCTGCCCAGCACGCTGGTCTTCGACCACCCGACGCCGGCCGCGCTGGCCGACCACTTCGCCGAGCTGCTGCTCGGCGCCGGTGGAACAGCGGCGACGGCGGAGCCCGCCGTGGACGTCACGGCGGACCCCGTCGCGATCGTGGGCATGGCGTGCCGGCTTCCCGGCGGCGTCACCACACCCGGCGAACTGTGGCAGCTGCTCTCCGAGGGCCGCGACGGCGTCTCTCCGTTCCCCACCGACCGTTCGTGGGACCTGGACCACTGGTTCGGCCTGCTCGCCTCGGCGGGAGTCGAGCCCACCGGCGGGTTCGCGCCGGGCGTCACCGAGTTCGACGCCGCGTTCTTCGGCATCGGGCCCAACGAGGCGATCATGATGGACCCCCAGCAGCGCCTGCTCATGGAAGCCTGCTGGGAGGCCCTGGAACGGACCGGCATCGACCCGCTCACCCTCCGCGGGAGCACCACGGGTGTGTTCGCCGGGACCATGGTGGGAAGCTACGACCCCGGCCCGCTGACCGGCTACGAGCAGAACGGCAGCTACGCGGGCACCGGCACGCTCAACAGCATGGTCTCGGGCCGCGTCGCCTACGCCTTCGGGCTGGAGGGCCCGTCGATCTCCGTCGACACCGCCTGCTCCTCCTCCCTGGTCGCCCTGCACCTCGCCACCCAGGCGCTGCGCGCGGGCGAGTGCTCCCTGGCGCTCGTCGGCGGCGTCACCGCGCTCGCCTCGCCCGAGGCCTTCGCCCGCTTCGGCGAGGGACTGTCGTCCGACGGCCGGTGCAAGTCCTTCTCCACGACCGCCGACGGGGTCGGCTGGGCGGAGGGGGTCGGCGTGGTCGTGCTGGAGCGGCTCTCCGACGCCGAACGCAACGGGCACGAGGTGCTGGCCGTGGTGCGGGGGAGCGCGGTCAACGCCGACGGCGCGTCCAACGGGCTGACCGCCCCCAGCGGCCCGGCCCAGGAACGGGTGATCCGCCGGGCGCTCGCCGTCACCGGGCTCCAGCCGTCCGACATCGACGCCGTCGAAGGACACGGCACGGGCACCACCCTCGGCGACCCCATCGAGGTCAACGCGCTGCTGTCGGCGTACGGCCAGGACCGCCCTGCGGACCGGCCGCTGTGGCTGGGGTCGATCAAGTCGAACATCGGCCACACCCAGGCGGCGGCGGGCGTGGCGGGCGTGATCAAGATGGTGCTCGCGCTCCGGCACGGCCGATTGCCGAAGAGCCGGTACGCCGACGCGCCGACCCCCCACGTGGACTGGTCGTCGGGCCATGTCAGGCTGCTGGAGGAGAACGTCCCGTGGCCGCCGGGCGAGCGCACCCGCCGCGCGGGGGTCTCGTCCTTCGGCTACAGCGGCACCAACGCGCACGTCATCCTCGAAGAGGCGCCGGCCGCGGCCCGGCCGCCCGCCGCGCCCGCGCCTTCCGAGTCCGCGCCCGCGTCTTCCGAGCCTGTCCCCGCGTCTTCCGGGCCCGCGCCCGCGTCTTCCGAGTCCGTCCCCACGTCTTCCGAGTCCGTCCCCGCGTCTTCCGGGCCCGTCCCCGCGTCTTCCGAGTCCGCGCCCGCGGGACCGGCCCTGCCCTGGCTGCTGACCGCCAGGACGGCGGAGGCGCTGCCCACGCAGGCGGACCGGCTGCTCCGGCACCTCGCCGACCACCCCGACGCCGACCCGTGCGACATCGGCTACTCGCTGGCCACCCGCCGTCCCCGGTTCGCGCACCGCGCCGCCGTCGTCGGGTCGGGAACCGGCGAGCTGCTCGCCGCGCTGACCGCCCTGGCACGCGGCGAGCGGAACCCCCGGGTGGTGACGGGATCAGCGGTCCCGGGCGGCAGGACCGCCTTCCTCTTCCCCGGCCAGGGCACGGTCCGGCCGGGGACGGGCCGTGACCTGCACGCGGCCTTCCCGGTGTTCGCCCAGGCGTTCGACGAGATCTGCGCCCGCTTCGACCGCTATCTCGACCGGCCGCTCCGCGACGTCATGTTCGCGCCCCCCGGCACGGTGAACGCCCAGCTGCTCGACCAGGTCACCTTCCGCCAGGCCGCGGACCTGGCGCTGAGCGTGTCGCTGGCCCGGCTGTTCGAGCACTGGAAGGTGCGTCCCGACTTCGTCCTCGGTCACTCCGGCGGCGAGATCGCCGCGGCGCACATCGCCGGTCTGCTGTCGCTCGCCGACGCGGTCAAGCTGACGGCGACCCGGGCCGAACTGACCCAGGAGACGCGCAGCGGCGTCATGGTCCGGATCGAGGCCGGCGAGGACGAGATCCGTGACACGCTCACCGGGCAGGTCGGCCTCGCGGCGGTCGACGGACCCGGATCGGTCGTCCTGTCAGGTCCCGCCGCCGACGTCGAGGCCGTCGCCGAGCACTGGCGCGCGCGTGGCCGGGCCGTGCGGCCGCTGCCGTTCCCGGCGGCGGATCACTCGCCGCTGATGGACGAGCTCGCCGACGAGCTCTACGACGTGGCCGACCAGCTGACGTACGAGTCACCCCATGTCGGCGTGATCTCCTCTGTCACGGGCGCGCCCGCCGCCGAGGCCGACCTGGCGGACCCGGAGTACTGGTCGAGCGCGCCGAGCAGGACCGTGCGCTTCCTCGACGGCGTGCGCGCCCTGGAGTCCGAGGGCGTCAAACGGTACGTGGACCTGAGCGGCGACGGTGCGCTGGCGGCGCTGGTGACCGCAGGCCTGACCGGCTCGCCCGGGGCCGCCGCCGTCCACCACGCCGTCGGCGTGGACCTGCCGGAGGTCGAGGCGGTCGGTCTCACGGCCGGCCGGATGTACGTCGAGGGCACGGGGCTGGACCCCGCGAGGCTGTTCGACGGCCGCGGCGCCACGACGGTGGAGCTGCCGCCGTACGCCTTCCACCGCAAGCGGTACTGGCCGGACTCCGACATGGGAGCCGTGCGCAGCTCCGGCGCCATGCTGACCAGCGGCGTCGACTCCACCGAGCACGCCCTGCTCGGGGCGGCCGTCACCCTGGCCGACTCCGGTGACGTCGTGCTCTGCGGGCGGTTGTCGATCGAGACGCAGCCGTGGCTGGCCGATCACGCCATCGGCGCGGCCGTCACGTTCCCCGGCGCCGGCTTCGCCGAACTGGTGAACAGGGCGGGCGACGAGGTGGGCTGCCACCGGCTGGAGGAACTCACTCTCGAACGCCCCCTCGTGCTGCCCGAACGCGGCAAGATCAGCGTTCAGGTCCAGGCCGGCGGGGCGGACGACTCCGGCGCCAGGAAGGTGACGGTGCACTCGCGGCCGTACGGCGGTGACGCGCCGTGGACCAGGCACGCGAGCGGCCTGCTCACGGCCGGCGACGGCCAGGAGCCGGCCGGGCTGACCACGTGGCCCCCGCCGGAGGCCGAACCGGTCGACCTCGACGGGTTCTACGAGGTCATGGCGGGCAGCGGATTCCGGTACGGCCCCGCCTTCCGCGCGCTGCGCGCCGCCTGGAAGCTGGGCGGCGAGGTCTTCGCCGAGGTGAGCCTCGGCCACGAAGCCGGCCAGATCGCCTCGGGGTTCGGGCTGCACCCCGCCGCGCTGGACGCCGCGCTGCACGCGGTGGCGCTGGCCGAGGAGATCGACGTCCAGGCCGGCGTGCCCTTCTCCTGGTCGGGGATGCGGGTGTACGCCACCGGCGCGACCGTACTGCGGGTGCGCGTGACCCCGACCAGCGGCAACGCCGTGGCGCTCCTGCTGGCCGACGCGTCGGGCGCGCCCGTGGCCGAGGTGGAGTCCCTGGTGCTGCGCCCCTCCACCGGGCAGGGCGGCGCGGAGACGCCCGCCACCGGTTCCGGCCGGCTGCTCGGCTGGAGCTGGCGGCGCTTGCCGTCCGCCGCCGCGCCGGACCCGGGACGGTGGGCGATCACCGGCGGGACGCCTCATGACTGGCGCGCCACCGGGATGAGCGTGACGGCGCTCGCGGACCTCGCGGGCACCCCCGACGTCGTGCTGCTGGACCGCACCGCGCCCGCCCCGACGGCCCGCGCCGCGGTCCTGGAGACGCTCGACCGGCTCAGGGCGTCGTTGTCCGACGAACGGCTCGGCGCGGCGACCGTCGTGGTCGTCACCAGGGGCGCGGTCCCGGTCGGCGACGCGGCCGTCACGGACCTCGCCGGCGCGGCGGCCTGGGGGCTGGTGCGCTCGGCCCAGGCGGAGAACCCCGGCCGCATCGTGCTGGCCGACATCGACGACGACCCCGCCTCCCTGCGGGCGCTCCCCGCCGCGCTGGCGGCAGGCGAACCCCAGGTGGCGGTGCGGCACGGAGTCGCCCACGTGGCCCGGCTCGTACGACCCTCCGCCGAGGACGGCGGGCGGGCGGCGGCCTTCGGAGGCGAGGGCACCACGCTCGTCACCGGCGCGACCGGCGCGCTGGGCAGGCTGCTGGTCCGGCATCTGGTCGTCGCGCACGGCGTGCGGCGGCTGCTGCTGCTCTCCAGGAGCGGCGACGCCCCCGACCTCGCCGCCGAGCTGGACGAGCTGGGCGCCGAAGCGACCTTCGCCGCGTGCGACGTGGCCGACCGCGACGCGGTGGCCGCCGCGCTCGCGGCCGTCCCGGCCGAGCACCCGCTGACCGCCGTGGTGCACGCCGCCGGGGCGGTGGACGACGCGACGATCGGCACCCTGACCGCGGACCAGGTGGACGCCGTGCTGCGTCCCAAGGTGGACGGCGCTCTGACGCTGCACGACCTGACCCGGGACACGCCGCTCACCGCCTTCGTGATGTTCTCCTCGGTGGCCGGGCTCCTGGGCAACGCCGGACAGGGCAACTACGCGGCCGCCAACGCGTTCGTCGACGCGCTGGCCGCCCGCCGCCGCGCGCTCGGGCTGCCGGCCCAGGCGCTCGCGTGGGGGCTGTGGGAGTCCTCCGGAGCCGCGGCCGACCGGGGGCGCATGGAGCGCGACGGGCTGGCGGCGCTCACCGACCAGGAGGGCCTGGCACTGTTCGACGCGGCCGTGGCGCGACCGGAGCACCTGCTCGTCCCGATCAGCCTCTCGGCCGGCGGCGACCCGGACGGCGAGGTCCCGCACGTGTTCCGCGCGCTGGTCCCGGCGAAGCGGCGGGCCGCCGCCCGGGTCTCCGCGGCCCCGGCGTTCTCGACGGGCCTTCGCGAGCGGCTGGCCGGGCTCAGCGGTGAGCAGCGGGACAAGGACCTGCTGGCCCTCGTCCTGGAGCACGCGGGGGCGCTGCTCGGCTACGGGGACGACGAGGGCATCGACCCGCGCCGCGACTTCCTGGAGTCGGGCTTCGACTCGCTGACCGCCGTCGAACTGCGCAACCGGCTGGCCGCCGCCACCGGGCTGCGGCTGCCCCCCACGATCGTCTTCGACCGGCACACTCCCGCCGAGCTGGCGGCGCACCTCGTCACGGAACTCATGGCCGGGCCCGCACCCGCCGACGCCGCGCCCCGCGACACGGTCGTGGACCTGTTCCGCGAGGCGGCGGACGCCGGCCGGCTCATGGACGGTCTCTACCTGATGAGCTCGGTGGCGAACCTGCGGCCCGCCTTCTCCTCGATCGCAGACGCCGGGCCGCTGCCCGCGCCGGTCCGGCTGGCGGACGGGCCGAAACGGCCGCAGGTGATCTGCCTGTGCACGCCCGCGCCCATGGGCGGGCCCTACCAGTTCTCCAAGCTGGCCGGCTGCTTCGGCGACGGACGCCGCGTCAGCGCGCTGGCGATCCCCGGGTTCGGCGCCGGCGAGCACCTGCCCACGTCGGTCGACGCGCTCCTGGACGTGCTCGCCGCCTGCGTCCGCGACGCGGCGGAAGGCCGGCCGTTCGCCCTGCTCGGCCACTCGTCCGGCGGCCTGCTCGCGCACGCGACGGCGGGACGGCTCGAACAGATCGGCCACCCGCCCGCGGCCGTCGTGCTGCTGGACACCTACCTGGTGACCGCGCCGCACGGGGACCCCGGCGCGGTCATAGGACAGGACGTCGCGGCCGGTCTGGCGGCCCTGGCGATAGAGAGAGGCGAGCAGTACGGACGCATCGACAGGACCACGCTCACCGCGATGGCCAGGTACGTCGACCTGCTGCCGAAGATCGAGCCGGGCCCTCCGGCGGCGCCGACGCTGTTGCTGCGCGCCGCACGGCCGTTCGCCGGTGAGGAGGACGGGGACGGCTGGCGGACCACCTGGGCCCGGGCCGACACGATCGACACCGTGCCGGGCGACCACTTCAGTCTCGTCGAGGACGACGCGGAGAGCACCGCCGCGGCCGTCGACCGCTGGCTCGACTCCCTGACCTGAAGGAGGGCCACGTGCGCGTGCTCGTCACCACCGCGAGATGGTCCCACCTCACCGGCCTCGTCCCGCTGGCGTGGACGCTGCGGACCGCGGGACACGAGGTGTGCCTCGCCGTGCCGCCCGCGCTCCTGCCCGAGGCGCGCGGCACCGGCCTGCCCGTGGCGGTGGTGATGCCGGGAAGCGTGGCAGGCGCCGGGGACACCGAGGCGGAGGTCGACCCGGCGGACCTGGCCCGTTTCGCCGCCTCCTGGAAACCCCGCCTCGTCGTCTGGGACGGCGACGGCTTCGCCGGCCCGCTCGCCGCGCACGCGGTCGGCACCGCGCACGTCCGCGTCCTGACCGAACCGGACCGCTGGGGCCGGGCGTGGACCTCCCCGTCCGGCCGCCGCGACCTGGCCCGCCGGTTGAGCGCCGGGGCCGCCAGATTCGGCGCCGCGTTCTCCGAGGACCTGGTGCTGGGCCAGGCGACGATCGACCTGCTGCCCTCCTGCCTCCGGTTACCGCTGGAGGGCGAGGTCCAGGTGGTCCGGCAGGCGCCGTACGACGGGGTGGCCGTCGCCCCGCCATGGCTCCAGAGGAAGTCGAGACTTCCGAGAGTCGGCGTCACGCTGACACGGCCGCGGTCCGCCTCGGCGGCGGCCGTCCTCGAGGCGGTGGCGGGACTGGACGTCGACGTGGTGGCGGTCCTCGACTCCGCCGCGCTCCCGGCCGGCACCCGCGTCCCCGCCAACGTCCGGCTCCTGGACCACCTGTCGCTGACCGTCCTGTTGCCGCACTGCGCCGCTCTCGTGCACGACGGGGAGCCGGTCGCGATCCTGGCGGCGATGATCCACGGAGTGCCCCAGCTGGGCCTGGCCACCTCTGCCTGGGGCGACAGCGACGTCATGGCCGAGGTCGAACGTTCCGGCGCGGGACTGTCCGGCGACGCCGGCGCGCTGCCGGAGCAGATCACCCGGCTCCTGGAGGAGCCGTCGATCCGGGACGGCGCGGTTTCGGCACGAGAGGAGATGTCGTGCAGGCCCACCCCGCACGACATCGTCCCCTGGCTTGCGAAGCTCGCGGCCGATCCGCTATCCCCGGGGGGCTCACGCCGGCCATGACCAGACATCAGATCGACCCGCGGCTCCACAACGACAGCGACCTCGCGCGTCACCTGCTGACCGTGCGCGGCGTCCAGTGGTTGCAGGGGGAGCGCGGCGTGCCGCTGGCGCGCATCCTGCGTGCCCAGGACGCCGACCCCCGCGTGTGGTACGCGGAGTTGCGCGGCCATCCGGCGCTGCGGCAGAGCGACCTCGACGTGTGGGTCATCGCCGAGCACGCGGTCGCGGCCCAGGTCATGGCCGACCCTGGGCTGAAGGTGCGGGATCCGAGGTTCGTCCGGAGGCGCAGACGGGTCTACGGCCTCGACGCCGACACGACGCCCAAGCACGTGCTGGCGATCGACGACGCCACCCTGGCCCTGGAGCGCGACGATCACGACAGGTTGCGGCGGCTGACCGAACCCGTGCTCGGGGCCGCCGCCATGAACGCCCGCCGCACGCCGGTGGCGGCCGTCTTCGACGAGGTCGCCGGGGACCTGACCGGCGGGTTCGACCTGATGACCGACTACGCGACCAGGGGCGTCATCGTGGCGCTCGCCAACGTGGTCGGCCTGCCCCTCGCGGAGCGTCCGCAGTTCGCCGCCGACGTCATGGGCGCCGGGCACGTGCTGGACGCTCTGCTGTGCCCGCCCACCCTGCCCTGCGCCCGCAGGCTGGTGGAGTGCTTCGACCGGATCAAGAAGACGGTCGCCGGCCTCGTCGGCGAGGGCCGGGGCCCGGACCGGGCGGAGCAGGGCACCGTGCTCCACGAGCTGGCGCTCCTCACCGGCGGGGAGGAGCGGGAGGCGGACACGCTCGCGGCGATCCTGCTCACCCTCGTCCTGGGCACGCACCTGACGTCGAACCTGATCTGCAACGCCGTCCTGGCGCTGCTGGCCCACCCCGATCAGTGCGCCCTGCTGCGCGAGGACCCCTCGCTCGCCGGCGCCGTGGTGGAGGAGACCCTGCGGTACGACGCGCCACTCAAGATCGTCAGCAGGATCTCCGGCAGCGACACGGACCTGTGCGGCGTCACGGTCAACGCCGGAGACCAGGTCGTGGTCCTCATCGACGCCGCCAACCGCGATCCCGCGGCGTTCCTCGAGCCGGAGACCTTCGACCTGACCAGGGCCGGCTCGGCGGCGCACCTGACCTTCGACGATTTCCCCGCCCGGCTCGTCGCCCCCGTCGTGCGGATGCTGGCCACCGAGGCGATCCGGGCGCTCGTACCGCTTCTTCCCGTTCTGGAACCGGCCGGAGAGGTCGTGAGGCATGTCCGCTCGCCCGTGATCGGGTTGATCGCACGGTGCCCGGTTTCCACGATCCCGCTGAGGTAGGTGACAGATGCGCGTCCTGTTCACGGTGTTCGCGTCCCCGACCCACGTGTACAACCTCGTGCCGCTGGCCTGGGCGCTCCGCGCGGCCGGGCACGAGGTCTTCGTCGCCGGCCAGCCGGGCGTCGTGGACGTGGCCACCATGTCGGGGCTGCCGGCGGTCGCCGTGGGCGACCAGGAGACCGGCGGCTCCTGGCGCGACGGCGGCGCGTGGAACCAGGTGGCTCTCAGCCGCGGTCTCTCCGCGCCGCACGAGGAGCAGCTCCTGCGCGGCTGGGACCACGTGCTCGGCGAGGTCACGATGGGCTGCGGCGTCAGGTACGAGTCGCTGGCCGACCAGTCCTTCGCCGACGACCTGGTGAAGACCGCCTGCGCCTGGGAGCCCGACCTCATCATCTGGGACGCGCTGACGTTCCCCGGCCCCATCGCGGCCTACGCCAGCGGCGCCGCGCACGCCCGCCTGCTGTTCGGCCTCGACTACACCTACCGCCTCTACCAGGACTACGTCCGGCTGCGTGACCAGCAGCCGCCGGAACGACGCGACGACCCGCTGACGGACTGGTTCACCGGCCGGCTCGCCAGGATCGGCCGCCGGTACGAGCCGGACATGGCGACCGAGTTGCTCACCGGGCAATGGAGCATCGACCCCGCGCCCGCCTGGATGCGGCTGCCCACCACCCTGCCCACCGTGTCGGTCCGTGCGCTGTCGTCACCCGGGCCCGTGGTCATCCCGGACTGGGTGCACACGCCCCCCACCAAGCCGCGGGTCTGCCTCACCTTCGGGCTGACGATGCGTGAGGTGTTCGGCGACACCGGCGTCTCCACCGGCGACCTGCTGCGCGAACTCGCCGACCTGGACATCGAGCTCGTCGCCACCCTCGACACCAGCCTGCTCGACATGTCCACGATCCCGGACAACGTCACCATCGTGGACTTCATCCCGCTCAACGAGTTGCTGCCCACCTGCTCGGCGATGGTGCACCACGCCGGGGCCGGCACCAGGAACCTGGCGATCACCCACGGCGTGCCGAGCGTCGTCATCCCGCACCCGTTCTGGGACGGGCCGGAGTGCGGGCGCATGTTCGAGGCCCGCGGCATCGGGCTGTACCTGCCGCTGGAGGAGTTCACCCCGGCGACGCTCAAGGCCAAGCTGGTCTCCGTCCTGGACGATCCGTCGTTCCGCGCCGGCGCGAAGGAGGCCCAGCGGGACCTGCTCGCCGCGCCCACCCCGCACAGCGTCGTGCCGACCCTCGAAGAGCTGACCAACCGCTACCGGCGCAGGCTCTGAAGCGACAGGCACACCCCTACTGCCGCGCCGCCGCCCCAGGGTAAGGGGGTCCCGGCCGGCCCGCCGGGCGTTACATTCGGCACCGGAGAGAGCGGCCTCGCGGAGGGTCTCATGCGTGTGTTGCTGGCGGTGCCGTCCTCACGAGCGCGCCTGTACGGAATGGTCCCGTTGGGGTGGGCGCTGCGCACGGCGGGGCACGCGGTGCAGATCGCCGGACGGGCCCCGTTCACCCGGGAGATCACGGCGACGGGGTTCGTCGCGGTGAGCGTCGAGGAGCCGGCCGGTGACGACCCGTACGAGCTGGGCGGTGTGCTCGACTACGCCGCCCGGTGGCGTCCGGACCTGGTCGTCTGGGACGCGGCGGCCCGCGGCGTGGCCGAGGCCGCGCGGCAGGTCGGCGCCGCCGGCGCGTGCCTGATGGGGCCGCTCGACCACGGCACCGTGCCTCAGGACCCGGGCGCCGTCACCCTGACCACCCTGCCGGAGGCGCTGCGGCCCGCCGCCCACGCCGGTCATCACCCGGTGCGGTTCGTGCCCTACACGGGTCCCGCCGAGCTCCCGTCCTGGCTGGGCAGGAAACCGCGCAGGCCGCGCGTCTACGTGTCCCGGGTGGACGCCGCGCCGCTGGGCGGGCTCCTCGACGCGGCCGGCGCCAGACATGTCGAGATCGTGTGCGCGGCTGCCCAGGTGCCGGAAGGGCTGCGGCTGCCCCCCAACGTCCGGCTCGTGGACGGCGTCCCGGAGGTCGCGGTGCTCCTCTCGTGCGCGGCGGTCGTGCACGACGGCGATCCCGTGGCGGCGGTGACCGCGCTCGCCTGCGGGCTGCCCCAGCTCGCGCTCGTGTCCCGTGACGGCCCGGCCAGGAAGGACGGCCTTCCCGCGGAGGTCGCGCGTCTCGGCGCCGGCCTGGTGGCCGACCCGGCCGACGCGGGGACACCGGCCGCGCACCTCGACCGGCTGCTGGGCGACGCCACGCTGCGGGAAGGCGCGGAGCGGGCGCGGCAGCGGATCGCGGAGTCGCCGAGTCCGCGTGACGTGGTTCCCACGCTGGCCGGCCTGGCCCCGGCTTTGGGGGTGCGCCCGGACGAATAGGGGTGTGTGGCGATTTGCCGTCTCTGTAGCGTTCAGCGCGACACCATTCGCGCGACAGTGGGGTGAGCGGCGTGGCCGACGAGGAGGAGCTGCGCTCCTATCTCCGGCGGGCGACGGCCGACCTGCAGCGGACGCGACGGCGGCTCCGGGAGGTCGAGGCGAGCAGCACCGAGCCGATCGCGATCATCGGCATGGGCTGCAGGTATCCAGGCGACGTCGCCTCGCCCGAGGATCTGTGGCGCCTGGTCGCCGACGGCCGCGACGCCATCGGTGAGTTCCCCGCCGACCGAGGCTGGGACCTGGACGCCATCTACGATCCCGAACCCGATCAGCCGGGCAGGACCTACGTGCGGCACGGCGGCTTCCTGTACGACGCGGCGGAGTTCGACGCGGCGTTCTTCGGCATCAGCCCCCTGGAAGCCCGCAACACCGACCCGCAGGAACGCATGCTGCTGGAGGTCACCTGGGAGGCGCTGGAGCGGGCGGGCATCGCCCCCGACTCGCTGGGCGGCAGCCGCACGGGCGTGTTCACCGGGGTGATGTACCACGACTACGGCCCCGGCGACCCGGCCGGCAGCATGGTCTCCGGCCACATCGCCTACAGCTTCGGCCTGGAAGGGCCCGCCGTGAGCCTGGACACGGCCTGCTCGTCGTCGCTGGTCGCCCTGCACCTGGCCGCGGATTCGCTGCGGCGCGGCGAGTGCTCGCTCGCGCTCGCGGGCGGCGTGGCGATCATGGCGACGCCGCAGATCTTCCTGGACTTCAGCAGGCGGCGCGGGCTGGCCCCCGACGGCCGGTGCAAGTCGTTCTCCGACGACGCCGACGGCACCGCCTGGTCCGAGGGCGCCGGGATGCTCGTCCTGGAACGGCTCTCCGAGGCGCTGAGCCGTGGGCACCGGGTTCTCGCCGTGCTCCGCGGCTCGGCGGTGAACCAGGACGGCGCGAGCAACGGCATCACCGCGCCGAACGGGCCCTCGCAGGTGAAGGTGATCAAGAGCGCGCTGGCGGCGGCCGGGCTCACGCCGCCGGACGTGGACGCGGTGGAGGCCCACGGCACGGGCACCGCACTCGGCGACCCCATCGAGGCGCAGTCCCTGCTCGCGACGTACGGCACGGGCAGGCCGGCGGACCGGCCGCTCATGCTCGGGTCGATCAAGTCCAACCTCGGGCACGCCCAGGCGGCGGCCGGCATCGCCGGGATCATCAAGATGGTCATGGCGATGCGCCACGGCGAGCTGCCCAGGACCCTGCACGTGCGTGAGCCGTCCCGGCACGTGGACTGGTCGGCGGGCGCGGTCGAGCTGCTCACCGAGCCGAAGCCGTGGCCGCGACCCGGCCGCCCGCGCCGGGCGGTGGTCTCGTCGTTCGGAGCCAGCGGCACCAACGCGCACGTGATCCTCGAAGAGCCGCCGGACACAGAAGAAACGGCGGACACGGCGGACGGGACGTCCGCGGTGATCACGCCGCTCGTGCTGTCCGCGAAGACCGACGACGCCCTGCGCGAGTACGCCGGGCGGCTGGCCGGGCATCTGGCCGCGCACCCGGACGAGCGGCTGGCCGACCTCGGCCTCTCCCTGGTGACCGGCCGCGCGTCCTTCGACCGGCGCGCGGTCCTGCCGGTCAGGGACCGCGCCGAGGCGGAGGGACGGCTGCGCGCCCTGGCGGCCGGTGAGTCACCGCTCGGCGTGGTGACGGGCACGGCCGACGTCAGGGGCAGAACCGTCTTCGTCTTCCCCGGCCAGGGTTCCCAGTGGCCGGGGATGGCCGCCTCGCTGCTGGCCGGGTCCGAGGTGTTCGCCGAGAGCCTGCGCGCCTGCGAGCAGGCCCTGGGCAAGAGCCTGGACTGGCGGGTGACCGAGGTGCTGCGCGGCGAGCCCGGCGCGCCGCCCGCCGACCGGGTGGACGTCGTCCAGCCGGCCCTGTGGGCGGTGATGGTCTCGCTGGCGGCCGTGTGGCGCGCTCACGGCGTCGAGCCCGACGTGGTGATCGGGCACTCGCAGGGCGAGATCGCGGCGGCCTGCGTGGCCGGCCTGCTCTCGCTGGAGGACGCCGCCCAGGTCGTGGCCCTGCGCAGCCGGGCGATCGGCGAGGTGCTCGATCGCGGCGGCGGCATGCTCGCGGTGGGACTGCCGGCCGCCGACGTGACGCCCCGCCTCGGCCGGTGGCAGGACCGGATCGCGCTCGCCGCGGACAACGGCCCCCGCTCGGTCGTGCTGTCCGGGGACGCCGACGCGCTCGAAGAGCTCCGGCTGGAGCTGGTGGCCCAGGACGTGCGGGCCAAGCGGGTGCCGGTGGACTACGCGTCGCACGCCCCGCCCGTCGACGCGCTGCGCGGACGGCTGCTGGAGGACCTCGCTCCCGTCGCCCCCCGGGCGGGTCACACGACGATGCTGTCCACGGTCACGGGCCTGCCGGTCGACGCCGGGACCATGGACGCCGCGTACTGGTTCGAGAACCTGCGGCGGACGGTCCGGTTCGGTCCCGTCGTGGCCGAGCTGGCCCGGACCGGTCACGCGGTGTTCGTGGAGGTCAGCCCGCACCCCGTGCTGACCATGAGCATCCAGGAGACGCTGGACGAGGCCGGCGTCGACGCGGTGGTCGCCGCCACGCTGCGGCGCGACGAGGGCGGCGTCGAGCGCTTCGCCGAGTCGCTCGGCGAGCTGCACGTGCGCGGCGCGAAGACCCGCTGGACCCCCTTCTTCCCCGGCGCCCGGCCGGTCGAGCTGCCCACCTATCCCTTCCAGCGCACCCGGTACTGGGAGACGAAACCCGGGCCGCCGCCCGCTGAGGCCGCCGGCCGCGCGGACGATCGCGCCTTCTGGCTGGACGTGGAGCGCGAGGACGCCGGGGCGCTCGCCGACAGGCTCGGCCTCGACACCGACCGGCTGCGGGAGGTGCTGCCCCGCCTGTCGGCGTGGCGGCGCGACCGCGTACGGGAGACGCGCCTGGACTCCTGGTCCTACCGGGTCGCGTGGCCGCCGCTCGACCTGAAGGGGTCCTCGGCCCTGCGCGGCGCCTGGCTGGTCGTCAGGCCACCGGAGAACGCGAAGGCCGACGCGCTCGCCGCCGGGCTG
This sequence comes from Nonomuraea sp. NPDC048826, assembly GCF_043198225.1. Taxonomy (NCBI): domain Bacteria; kingdom Bacillati; phylum Actinomycetota; class Actinomycetes; order Streptosporangiales; family Streptosporangiaceae; genus Nonomuraea; species Nonomuraea sp. NPDC048826. The sequence continues at coordinate 913,855 of NZ_JBICUQ010000003.1, forward strand.
GCGCGTCGCGGCGCCACGGTGATCGACACGGTGATCGACACGGTGATCGGCCTGGAGTCCGGTGGCGCGGATCGGGCGGAGCTCGCGCGACGGCTGCGCTCGGCGCTGGGTGACACCCGTCCCGCCGGGGTGCTCTCCCTCCTGGCGCTGGACGAGCGGCCCCACCCCGCGCATCCGGTGCTGTCCCACGGACTCGAAGGCACGCTCCGGCTGCTCGGGGCGCTCCACGACGCGGACGTCACCGCGCCGCTCTGGTGCGTGACGACCGGAGCGGTGGCGGTGAACCGGTTCGAGGACGTGGACCCGGCGGCGGCCGCGCTCTGGGGCATGGGCACGGTCCTCTCCCTGGACCACCCCGGCACGTGGGGCGGCCTGGTCGACGTCGCCGACGTGGCGGACGACGCCGCACTCGACCGGCTCTGCCGCGTGCTTTCCGGCTCCGATCACGAGGATCAGGTGGCCGTACGGCAGGCAGGGGCGTTCGGCAGGCGCATGGTGCGGGCCCCCGCCGGCCCTGACGCCGCGGCCGCGTGGCGGCCGCGCGGCACCGTGCTGGTGACCGGCGGCACCGGAGCGGCGGGCGGGCACGTCGCCCGCTGGCTCGCCGACAACGGCGCCGAACACGTCGTCCTGGCCGGCCGCCGGGGCCCGCGGGCGCCCGGCGCCGCCGAACTCGCCGCGGAGCTGGAGGGACGCGGCGTCGCCGTGAGCGTGCGGGCGTGCGACGTGGCGGACCGCGCGGCCGTCGCCGAACTGGTGGCCGGGCTGCCGCTGACCGCCGTCGTGCACGCGGCCGGAGTGCTGCCCGGCGAGGCGCCCGTGGTGGAGACCACCCCCGAGCGCTTCGCCGACGCCATGAGCGCCAAGGTCGCCGGCGCGGCGCACCTGGACGACCTGCTGGGCGATCGGCCGCTGGACGCCTTCGTGCTCTTCGGATCCGGCGCCGCCGTGTGGGGCTCGGCCGGCCGGCCCGCCTACGCCGCGGCCAACGCCTTCCTGGACGGCCTCGCCCAGCGCCGCCGCGCGCGCGGCCGTACCGCGACCTCGATCGCGTGGGGGTCCTGGGCCGGCGGCGGCATGGTGGACGACGACGCGAGCCGGCAGCTCCGCCGCATCGGCGTGGGCGACATGGATCCCGTCCTGCTCGTCCAGGCCATGGGCCGGGCGGTCGGCGCCGGAGAGGCCAACCTGGTGGTCGCGGACATCGACTGGGCCCGGTTCGCCCCCGTCTACGCCCTGCACCGCAGCCGCCCCCTCCTGCGCGACCTGCCCGACGCGTCCCAGCAGCTCGCCCCGCAGCCCGCCCAGGGCTCGGCCGAGGCCGGGCGGCTCAAGGACCGGCTGGCCACGACCGGGACGGCGGAGCGCCGCCGCGTGCTGCTCGACCTGGTGTGCACCCACGTCGCGGCGCTGCTCGGCCATGACAGCGCGGCGGCGGTCGAACCGGACCAGGCGTTCAAGGACGCGGGCTTCGACTCGGTGGCCGCGGTGGACCTCCGCAACCGGCTCAGCGCCGCGTGCGGGCTGCGGCTGCCCGCCACGCTGGCCTTCGACTTCGTCAACGCCGCCGGCGTGGCCGAAGAGCTGCGGAGCCGGTTGTTCCAGGACGACTCCGACGCGCCGATCTCGGTCGAACTGGACCGCCTGGAGGCCAGGCTCGCCGCCCTGCCGCGCGACGAGATCGAAGGCGCGCGGATCACCGCGCGCCTCCAGACGATGGTCGGGAAGCTGATCCGAACCCTTGACGACGATGCGGACGCGGTCGCCGAGCGGCTGCGGACGGCCACCGCCGACGACCTCTTCGAGCTGATCGACGACGAGTTCGGCGTGAACGGATACGAGGTGTAGATGGCCAGCGAGGAGAAGCTCGTCCACTACCTCAAGCAGGTGACAGCCAGCCTGCACCAGACACGCGAACGGCTGCGTGAGCTGGAGTCGGCCGAGCACGAGCCGATCGCCGTGGTCGCCATGGGCTGCCGGTTCCCCGGAGGGGTGACGTCACCGGACGACCTCTGGCGCCTGGTCGCCGGAGGCGTCGACGCCATCGGCCCCTTCCCGGCCGACCGCGGCTGGGATCTCGAGGCGCTCTTCGACGCCGACCCGGACCATCCCGGGACCAGCTACGTGACCGAGGGCGGGTTCCTCGACGGCGCCGGCCACTTCGACGCCGGGCTCTTCAACGTCTCACCGCGTGAGGCGCCGGCCATGGACCCGCAGCAGCGGCTGGCACTCGAACTGGCCTGGGAGACCTTCGAGCGGGCCGGGATCGCCCCGCACGCGCTCCGCGGCGCCCCGGTCGGCGTGTTCATCGGCAGCGGCGGCCAGGACTACTACGACGGGGTCGGGTCCGAGGTCCTGGCGGAGGTCGCGGGCGACTACTTCAGCACGGGCACCGCCGCGTCGGTCATCTCCGGCCGGATCGCCTACTGCTTCGGCCTGGAAGGACCGGCCGTCACCCTCGACACCGCCTGCTCGTCCTCCCTCGTCGCGCTGCACATCGCCTGCCAGGCCCTGCGCCGGCAGGAGTGCACGCTCGCCCTGTCGGGCGGCGTCACCGTGATGTCGACCCCCGCGCCCTTCCTGGCCTTCAGCAGGCAGCGCGGCCTGGCCCCCGACGGGCGGTGCAAGGCGTTCTCCGACGACGCCGACGGCACCGGCTGGTCGGAGGGGGCCGGGCTGGTGCTGCTGGAACGGCTCTCGGACGCGCGCCGCAACGGGCATCCCGTCCTGGCGGTCATCCGCGGCTCGGCGATCAACTCCGACGGGGCGTCCAACGGGCTCACCGCGCCGAACGGGCTGTCGCAGCAGCGCGTCATCCGGCAGGCGCTGGCCGCCGCCCGGCTGGCCCCCGCCGACGTCGACGCGGTCGAGGCCCACGGCACGGGCACCACGCTCGGCGACCCCATCGAGGCCGGCGCCCTGCTCGCGACCTACGGCGCGGACCGTCCCCAGGACCGGCCGTTGTGGCTCGGATCGATCAAGTCGAACATCGGGCACGCCCAGGCGGCCGCCGGGGTGGGCGGCCTCATCAAGATGGTGCTCGCCCTGCGGCACGGCACGCTGCCCAGAACCCTGCACGTGACGACGCCCAGCGGCGAGGTGGACTGGGCCGACGGGGCCGTGCGGCTGCTGACGAGCGAGCGGGCGTGGCCGCGCGCGGAGGACCGGCCGCGCCGCGCCGGCGTGTCCTCCTTCGGGGTCAGCGGGACGAACGCGCACGTGATCGTGGAGGAAGCCCCGGCGGAGGAGAGCGCCCCGGTCCCCGAGGGATCCGGATGGCCGCAGGGCGTCCCCGTGCCGGTGCCGGTCGCGGGACAGGGCGCGCGGGCGCTGAAAGCCCAGGCGGAACGGCTGGCGCCGGTGGCGGCGGAGGCGGGCGTGCTCGACCTCGGCCACTCGCTCGCGACCACGCGCGCGCCGCTGCTGCATCGCGCGGTGGTGCTCGCCCGGGACGCCGACGCGGCCGGGCGCGGGCTCGCGGCGATCGCCGCGGACGCCCCCGCCCCCGGCGTGGTGACGGGGTCGGCCGTCAGAGGAGCGACGGCGTTCCTGTTCCCCGGCCAGGGCGCGCAGCGGCTCGGCATGGGACGTGAGCTGCACGCGGCGTTCCCCGCCTTCGCCGAGGCCTTCGACGAGACGTGCGCCGCCTTCGACGGCCTGCTGGACCGGCCGCTGCGTGAGGTGATCTGGCACGAGGCTGAGCTGCTCGACCAGACGGGGTACACGCAGCCGGCGCTGTTCGCGATCGAGGTGGCGCTGGCGAAGCTGCTCGCCGCCTGGGGCGTCCGGCCCGCCCTGCTCCTCGGACACTCCGTCGGGGAGATCGTCGCCGCCCACGTCGCCGGGGTGTTCTCGCTCGCCGACGCCGCGACGCTGGTCGCCGCGCGCGCCCGGCTGATGCAGGCCCTGCCGCCGGGCGGCGCGATGGTGGCCGTCGAGGCGTCGGAGGAGGACGTGCTCCCGTGGCTGACGGACGGGGTGTGCCTGGCCGCGGTCAACGGCCCCGCCTCCGTCGTCGTCTCCGGTCCCGCCGACGCCGCGCACGCCGTCGCCGCGCGCTTCGCCGCCGCCGGCCGGAGGATCGGGCGGCTCCGGGTCTCGCACGCCTTCCACTCCTCGCTCATGGACCCGATGCTGGAGGAGTTCGCCCGCGTCGCCGCCCAGCTGACCTACGCGGCGCCGACCGTCCCCGTGGTGTCCGACCTCACCGGCGCGGTGGCATCCGCCGAGGAGCTGTGCTCTCCCGGCTACTGGGTACGGCACGTCAGGGAGCCGGTCAGGTTCCACGACGGGGTCCGGGCCCTGCGTGCCGCCGGGGTGTCCCGGTTCGTCGAGACCGGCCCGGCGGGGCCGCTGTCGCCGCTCGTCATGGAGAGCGCGGGCGGGGACGGCACGGTGGTGGTCTGCACGGCGCACCCCGGGCGAGGAGAGGCCGAGGCCGTGCTCACCGCGCTGTCGCGGCTGTACGTGAGCGGCGCCGACACCGACTGGGGCGCGGTCTTCGCGGGCCGGGGCGCGCGGCGGATCCCGCTGCCGACGTACGCGTTCCAGAGCCGGCGCTACTGGATCGACAGACGTGAGCGGCAGGGCGGGACGGCCGCCGGGCTGCACACGCTGGACCACCCGCTGCTGGGCGCGGCGATCAGCCTCGCCGGTGACACTGGCGCGGTGCTCACCGGCCGGCTGGCGCTCTCCCAGCAGCGGTGGCTGGCGGACCACGCCGTCAACGGGACCGTCATGCTGCCGGGGACCGCCTTCGTCGAGCTCGCCCTGGAGGCGGGCCACCACGTCGGCGCACCGAGGGTCGAAGAGCTGACCCTGAGCAGGCCGCTGGTGCTACCGCGGTCCGGCGGCGTGCGCGTCCAGCTCGTCGTGGGCGACGCCGACGAGGCCGGCCGCCGCTCCCTCGCCATCCACTCCCAGCCGGAGGACGCCGCCGCGGACGACCTCTGGACCACCCACGCGACCGGCACGCTGTCACCGTCCACCGGCGGGCCGGACGACGCCGGGCCGGCCCTCTGGCCTCCGCCGGACGCCGAACCGGTCCCGCTGGAAGGGCTGTACGACGAGCTGGCCGCGACCGGGCTGCGGTACGGGCCCGCCTTCCGAGCCCTGCGCGCGGCCTGGCGGCGCGACGGGGAGATCTTCGCCGAGGTGCGGCCGGCCGGGGATGCGGCGCACGACGCCGACCGGCTCCGGCTGCACCCGGTCGTCCTCGACGCCGGGACGCACGCCCTGCGCGCCGTGGGCGAGGGCGGCGCCGGGTTCGCGCCGTTCTCCTGGTCGGGCATCGAGCTGTCGGCCCGTTGCGGACCCGTCGCGCGGGTCCGCCTGACCGCGCTCGGGTCGCACTCCTTCGCCGTGCACGTGGCCGACGAGACGGGCGGCACGGTCGCGACCCTCGACGCCGCGGTCTTCCGTGCCCTCGATCCGGCGGGGGAGACGGCGCCGCCGTTGTACCGGCTGGTCTGGCGACCGTCCGCCGAGCCGCACCCCGCCGCGGCCGCGGCCCGGGTGGTGGACCTCGACGAGGTGGACCTCGCCGCACAGGCACAGGCACAGGCCACGGTCATGGTGCGGAGCGCGCCCGGCGCGGACGCCGAGACGGTGCGGGCGGCCTCGGAGCGCGCGCTGGCCGCCGTCCAGGCATGGCTGCGCGCGAGTGACGGGGATCCGCTGGTGGTGGTCACCAGCGGAGCCGTCTCCGTGGCCGGCGAGCCGGTGACGGACCTCGCCGGGGCGGCCGTATGGGGCCTGGTCAGGTCGGCGCAGACCGAGCATCCCGGCCGGTTCGTCCTGCTGGACGTCGACGACATGACCCGGGCGGCCGACCTGGTGCCCGGCGTCCTGGCCGCGCACGAGCCGCAGCTCGCGGTCCGCGGCGGCGAGCGGTACGTGGCCCGCCTGGTCAGATCCACGCCCGGTGGCGCCCCGGACACCGCCGGCCCGTCGTTCGGCGGCACCGGCACCGTGCTGGTCACCGGCGCGTCCGGAGCGCTCGGCGGCTCGGTGGCCAGGCATCTGGTGACCCGGCACGGGGTGCGCGATCTCGTGCTGCTCAGCCGTACCCCGGGAGCGGGCGCCGCGAAGCTGGCCGCCGATCTGGCGGAGCTCGGCGCGAGCGCGCACGTCGTCGCGTGCGACGTGGCCGACCGTGAGGCGCTGTCCGCCGTGCTGGCGGGCATCCCCGGCGACCGTCCGCTCAGCGCCGTCGTGCACCTCGCCGGCGTGCTCGACGACGGCGTGGTGACCGCCATGACGCCGGACCGGCTGGCCGCGGCGCTGCGGCCCAAGGTGGACGGCGCCGTCAACCTGCACGAGCTGACCAGAGATCGCGATCTGTCCGCGTTCGTGCTCTTCTCGTCGGTCTCCGCCGTCTTCGGCGCGCCGGGCCAGGCCAACTACGCCGCCGCCAACAGCTTCCTCGACGCCTTCGCCGTGAGCCTGCGCGCCGCCGGCCGCCCGGCGCTGTCCCTCGCGTGGGGCCTGTGGCGCGACGCCGACGGCATGGGAGGCAGGCTCAGCGAGGCGGACGTCGCCAGGCACACCGGCGGCGGCCTGACGCCCCTGACCGACGCCGAAGGGCTGGCCATGTTCGACGCCGCCCTCGGGGCGGCCGAGCCCGCGCTGGTGGCGGCGAAGCTCGACCTCCCGGTCCTGCGCGCCCAGGGCGGTGTGAGCTCCGGACTCGCCGGCGGGACGGCGGCGCCCGGTCCCACCGAAAGGACCCCGGCGCCGGAACGCCGTCGCGCCGACCTCCTGGAGCTGGTGCGCGAGCACGTGGCCGCGGTGGCGGCCTACGACTCGCCCGCCGACGTCGAGCCCGTCCTGGAGTTCCAGCAGCTCGGCTTCGACTCGCTGACCGCGCTCGAACTGCGCAACCGGCTGAGCCAGGTGACAGGACTGCGGCTGCCCGCGACCATGATCTTCGACTTCCCGACCCCGGAGACGCTCGCCGGGCACCTGTTCGAGCGGTTGTCAGGGACGGCGGAGCCCGTCGCGCCCCGGGAACGTCCCGACCACGACGATCCCATCGCCGTCGTGGGCATGGCCTGCCGGCTTCCCGGCGGCGTCGCTTCCCCGGAGGACCTCTGGACGCTGCTGGAGGAGGGGACCGACGCGATCGGCCCGTTCCCCGCCGACCGCGGCTGGAACGTGGACGCGCTCTACGACCCGGCGGGGCTCCGGCCCGGCAGCAGCTACGTGCGGGAGGGCGGGTTCCTGCGGGACGCGGGGGACTTCGACCCGGCGTTCTTCGGCATCGCGCCCAAGGACGCGCCCCTGATCGACCCGCAGCAGCGGCTGCTGCTGGAGGTGTCGTGGGAGGCGCTGGAGCGGGCCGGCATCAACCCGCGCTCGCTGCGGGGGAGCCGCACCGGCGTCTACGTCGGGGTGCAGTACCACGACTACGTCGGCACGGCCAGCGCCGGCTCGCTGGTCACCGGCCGGGTGGCCTACACGCTCGGGCTGGAGGGGCCGGCGGTGTCGGTGGACACGGCGTGTTCGTCGTCGTTGGTGGCGTTGCATGTGGCGGGTCAGGCGTTGCGGTCGGGGGATTGTGCGCTGGCGTTGGCGGGTGGGGTGACGGTGATGGCGACGCCGGAGACGTTCGTGGAGTTTTCGCGGCAGCGTGGGCTGGCGGTGGATGGGCGGTGCAAGGCGTTCGCGGGGGCGGCGGATGGGACGGGGTGGTCGGAGGGGGTGGGGGTGCTGGTGCTGGAGCGCCTGTCTGACGCCAGGCGTCATGGGCATCGGGTGTGGGCGGTGGTGCGGGGCAGTGCGGTGAATCAGGATGGGGCGTCGAACGGGTTTTCCGCGCCGAATGGTCCGTCGCAGCAGCGGGTGATTCGGGCGGCGTTGGCGGCTGGGGGGTTGTCGGCTGCTGATGTGGATGCGGTGGAGGCGCA
>NZ_JBICUQ010000004.1:0-389647 GCF_043198225.1 Nonomuraea sp. NPDC048826
CCGGTGACCTCGTCGGTCGGCATGGGGCTGCCGGCGTGGTTGGCGCTGGTCACCACGAGGGGGCGGCGCAGCGCGTCGAGGAGGAGGTGATGCAGAGGCGTGTACGGCCGGAGGACCCCGATGTCCGGCATGCCGAGGCAGACGTCGGGCGACAGCACGCCGTGCCGTCGCGGAGCCAGCACGATGGGCGCGGACGGGCCGGTGAGCAGGGCGCGATCGGCGTCGGAGAGATCCGCCAGCGCGTCGGCCATGATCGTGTCGCGCACCATGACCGCCAGCGGCTTGCCGTCGCCCGCCTTGATCTCGCGCAGCCTGGAGACCGACGCGTCGTTGATCGCGTCACAGACCAGGTGGAAGCCGCCCAGCCCTTTGACGGCCACGACACCGCCGTCCGCGATGGCCGCCGCGGCCGCCCGGAGCGCGGCGTCCCCGGTCACGGCCCGCCAGCGCAGCCGGGGGCCGCAGGACCGGCAGGCGATCGGCTCGGCGTGGAAACGCCGGTTGGCCGGGTCGTGGTACTCGGCGGCGCAGGCCGGGCACATGGCGAAGCCGCGCATCGACGTGCGTTCCCGGTCGTAGGGCAGGCTCTCGATGATGGTGGCCCGGGGTCCGCACGCCGCGCAGATGATGAACGGGTAGCGGTGACGCCGGTTGGCCGGGTCGAACAGCTCCCGCAGGCAGTCGCCGCAGGTGGCCAGGTCGGGCGGGATCTCCACGTCGCGGGGGTGCGCGGCGCCGGGCTGCCGGGTTCGCAGACCGGCGACCGAAGCCTTCAGCGCGTGCGGGCGGCCGGTCAGGGTGGTCGCGAGCCGCTTCACGGCGGCCACGAGATCGGCGGATGACGCGTCCTTCGACCCGGTTACGACGACCCGCCCCATGACGACCACCTCGCTTCCACGTCCCCCCACGCTCCCGTACGGCGGCCGGCGCGGTCAGCGGCGAACGTCCCCGATGTGCGGGCCGTAGGTCCCGGAGGGGCGGCCCGCGGGTGAGCCGCCGGCCGTGATGCCTGCGAGTTCCTCCCGCAGGAGGGCGGCGAGCGCGTCCAGGTCGGGCACGTTGTCGGGATCGGCGATGAGCGTGATGACGATCGTGCCGTCGTACGAGAGGATCTCGAAGCTCACGGTCACGTTGCCGCTCTCGGCGACCGCCACGGGGATGATCTCCCGGATGGCGGCGTCCGCGAAGGTCAATGTCCGGTCCGGGCCGCGTACGTTGCTGACCAGGGTGTGGATGCGTAGCTGGCGGCGCAGATACCGGCGGTACAGCCCGAGTGCGGCCAGCAGCCGGAACAACGGGCCGAACAGGTTGGCGGCGGACGCTTGCCCGGCCGCCTTCTTGCGTTCGGCGAGCAAGGAGGCGATCCGCCTCATCCGCTGCCCGGCGTCGCCGACGACGGGCAGGGCGGCGATCAGCACGCCGAACCGGTTGCCGAGTTCGCCGGAGGTGGTCGTGCTCCTCGCCGACACGGGCACGGAGACCGACAGGGCCTCGACGTGCTCGCCTCGTCGTCGCAGCAGCTCGCGCAGCGCTCCGGTGACGGCCGTCAGGAGGGCGTCGTTGACGGTGCAGCCCTCGCGATGAGCGGCGTCCCGTACGGCCACCAGGTCGGCCCGGACGACGGCGAACGTCCGGCGCGGCCCGGTCGGCCGCAGCAGCGAGCACCGCGCGACGGGAGCCGGGCGCAGTCCGCCCGAGGCGGTGAGAGCCGTCCTCGCGTCCTGCCAGTACGCCCGGACGCGGCCGAGCGCGCGCAGCCGCTCGGCGAAGGCGTCGGCGGCCAGGCGCGGCAGGGACGGCGGAGGCTGGGGGAAGCCGCCCGGCTCCGGCCGTCGACCGGGGTCGGCCAGGGCCGCGAGCAGCGCGAGACCGCCGATCCCGTCGGCCAGCACATGGTCCAGCACGACGATCAGCGCCACCGCGCCGTCGCTCAATCCGGTGACGAAGACCGCCGCCCACCGCGACGGCGGCGACGGGCCGACCAGCACGGCCGCGGCCACGTCGAGCAGCGCGCGCTCGTCGCCCGGCGCGGGGCAGGCCATCTCCCGTACATGCAGGCGGACGTCGAAGCCCGGGTCGTCCACCCACACCGGGCGTCCGCACCCGAACGGCACGCGCACCAGCCGCCGTCGCAGTCTCGGCACGGAGCGGATCCACGCGGCCAGGAGTCGTGACGCCCGCGCCACCTCGAAGCCCGGCCGCGGCTCCAGCAGCAGGATGGCGCCGGCCCGCTGCGCCAGGGAGCCGCGCGTCCCCATGGCGAGCATGGCGACGTCCGAGGGGCCGGCCCGGTCGATCACCGTCGCTCGCACTGGCTGCGTGGCACGATGCGCGCGTCCGGCCCGGGGAAGACGAGACTCTGCCGCCCGTCGTCAAGCCAGCGAACGAGATAGGGCGGCGTGCCGTCGGTGTGTTCGACCTGCACGACGAGGCCTTCCCTCCGGTTCCCGGGGCCGTACGTGCCCTCCACGATCAGCCGATCGCCCACGGTCGCTCTCATGATGAGCTCCTCGCCTCGTCTCCGCTGCGCGGGATGGCTCTCATCCCGCCTCCAGACTCCGGCCACCGGCTCGGGGACGGCAGTGCCGGAGGTCTTCCAAGAGGCGGGACGTTCGTCACCCCATCCCCTGAATTCAGCTCAAATAAATGATCTTCATTGATTTTCACCAGAGCAGTTGACGTCCCACAAAGCGCAGTTATGTTCACTTCACTGCTATCAACTCATATAAATCCAAGAAGGAGCACCGAAGCGGTATGCGCAAAGTCAGCAAGGGGATGCGGGCCTTGGTCTCAGCCGGCGTCATGACAGCCACCATCAGCGCCGTGCTCGCCACGGCTCCTCCGGCGTTCGCATCCGTCTCCGGGTGCCAGATCAGCGGCAGTGACATCGCCTGCCAGACCGCCACCCTCTACGCGAACCCAGGTCACTGGATCAGGTTCTCGGTGTACGTGCCGCGCAGGGGAACCGTGACCTGCCGGGTGCACGACGCGGTCAACGGAAGCACGGTCGGCCAGGCCAGCCGCAGCTGGACCAACGCGTCCGGCACGGGCAAGACGATCAACGGTCTCTACGGACGCTACTTCCTCGTCTGCGTCAACAGCAGCCACTCCGGCGGCGGGGAGATCGCGAACTAGCCAGAACGCCCATGACCATCCCAACGCCGCGCGAGCGGCCGTTCTCTGGAGTATCAGCATGCGCAAGTCAGCCCGAGGAATGGTGATCGCGAGCGCGGCAGTGCTCGCCACCAGCACCGCACTGATGCTGGCGCCGCCGGCGTCGGCCTCTTCGACGCACTGCTCGATCACCTCTCCGTCCACCAGTTGCCAGACCGGGACGCTGGGCGCCTCCAGCGGGCACTGGATCAAGCTCAGGGTCAACGTGCCGTTGTACGGCACCGTGACGTGCCGGGTGCACGACGCCGCCAACGGCGTCACCGTGGGAACCGCCAGCCGCAAGTCTTCACTGCCGAGCTGGGCCTACACGGAAATCACGATCAACGGTCTGTACGGCAGCTACTTCGCCGTCTGCATCAACAGCAGCAAAACAGGACGGGGGACCATCAGGAATTCCTGACACCGACACCGGAGACGAGCGTCCCCCGCCCCTCGCCGGGATCGCCTCCTCAAGATCTCCCGGCCACTCCGGCCGTCCCGTGGTCCATGGTGGCGTCCACCGGAACCTCCTCGCCGGCGTCCGGGATTCGTCATCCGCGCCGAAGAGTCCGCGAGAAGGGGACGTTCGCCCGTGTCACACGGCGATGAACGGGCGCACAGTGGGATCAGGAGCACTCACGGGGAAAGAGATGATCATCATGCTCCCGATCCGCCCCCTCGTCGCCACCGCGATGGTGGCCACCACCACCGGCCTGCTCGCCGTACCGGCGCAGGCCACCGTTCAGCACGTCGGCCCGCCGGTCCTGACCGGCATCCGGGCCGCCCACCACCGGGGACTCGATCGGCTGGTCTTCGAGTTCCGCGGCCGCGTGCCGGCCCAGCGCGACGTCCGTTACGTGTCCCGCCTGCTGGCCGACGGGTCCGGTCGAACCGTGGACGTGGCGGGCGGCGCCCTGCTGCGCGTGCGCTTCGACCGGACCGACGGCCATGACCAGCGGGGCCGCGTCACCTACGGGCCGACGCGCAGGACCTACGCGCTGCCAGGGGTCATCCAGGTCGTCAACGCCGGCGACTTCGAGGCGACGCTGACCTTCGGCGTCGGGCTGGCCAGGCGCGCGCCCTACCGGGTCTACACACTCAGCCGCCCCAGCCGGGTGGTCGTCGACATCGCCACCCCGTACCGAACCGTGCCGGTGCGCGCCTGCTTCCTCGACACCACCGCCTACACGACCGGCCGCACCCCGTACATCAGGGCCGTGCGTCGGCCCGTGATCCCGCCGGCCACCGCCCACGGCGCGCTGCAGCGCCTGTTCGCCGGTCCCACCCAGGCCGAGAAGGCCCGGGGCCTGCGCTTCGTCTCCTCCAAGGCCACCGGCTTCAGCAAGCTCACCATCAAGAAGGGCATCGCCAGGGTCTACCTGACGGGCCGGCTCACCAGCGCGGGATCGACCTTCACCGTCGCCGACCAGATCATCCCGACCCTCAAGCAGTTCCCCACCGTCAGCTGGGTCAAGATCTACGACGCCCGCGGGCACACCCAGCAGCCCCACGGCCCGTCCGACTCCGTCCCGGCCGGCCTGGAGCCGTGACGACGTCATCTCACAGGGACACCGATCGGTTCACCGGAGCCGCACCCGGCCGAAGCCACCGGGTGCGGCTCTTCGTCGCGCAGGAGCATTTCTGCGGACATTTTCCATGAAGGGTATATACATATCTGTACGTGTCATCGCCCGCCACTTTCGAGCCGAATCGGAACACAACCAGACAAAGGTCTGCCCCAGAAGTCGTTCCCCTCGATCGACTCGGCGACCATGTCATCCCGCACAAGGGCTTTGTGCTGCGATTCCCGGTCCTCGGCGGCGATCAAGCCGTATACCTGAAGGGCGACTGGGACGACACCGCCGAACATTCGAGCCATCACTGCTATCGTTCTCGATATAGGGTCTACAGACCCTCGGAAGGATTATGCTGTGACCACCCCAAAGCCACCGATTCGTCTCACGTTGGCTACCTGTCGTGTCCTGGACCTGTTGCTGGAAGCGGACTCCGAAGACCCCCACTGGGGTTACCGTATCTGCGATCAGGCCGAACTCGGGCCAGGCACAGTTTATCCGATCTTGGAACGACTCGAGGAAGTCGGGTGGATCACCGGAGAATGGGAGCAGATGACGCCCGCGAACAGACCACGCCGCCGCGTATACACAATCTCCGACACCGGATGTCGGGAATACAGCAAAGCTCTGGCCCGCAAAAAGAATCGCGGGATCTTTCCCGCTCGACTTCGCACGGCGGGAGACACCTAGTGAGGTTCAGTGACGAGGCAAGAATCCTACTCCCGCAGGATGCGCCGCCAATGGATAGTGGCTGTTATCTCCATCATCGCAGGCCTGATCCTCATGGGCGCAGGCGTCTTGAGCCTCGTGCTCACCGATGCCGACCCCTTCGCGTTCATCATCGCCCTGCTGCTGGGCCCCAGCGGGCTGGCCATCAGCCTGACCGGCTTCCTCGCCGCTAATCACGCCCGGCACATCTCGTGGCACGAGCGCCACTGGGAGATCGCGGCGCCTGCCCGCGACCGGCGTACCCCTGGAAAGAAGGTCAAGAAAAAGAGAAAGAAGACCAACCCCCGGCACGCGCAGAACGACTGGATCATCACTGACCTCATCCACATCGCGGCCGTCATCAGCGGCCCGTCCCGGAATTTCCGCTCCCGGGAGTGGAAAACCGACCTGCACGGCAACCCCGAGAACATCCGTTACGCTCTCGGCCTGATACAAGCGGCACTCGCGTTCCGCATCAAAGACCTGGGCAGGCTCCACTGGCGGGCCGCCTGCTGGGTCCTGGCCAGCGACCGTCGCACCTGGATTCCCATCCTGGGCGTCCTGTTCTGGTGCGGCCTGGTATCGAGCCGGTCCATCGGACTCGAACCCACGATCGTCGGAGTGATCGGAGCAGGAGGAGCAGCCAACGGCCTCGTAGAAATGCTACGAAAGCGCTGGGGCGTGACAGTCGGCCCCAAAGAAGACCCTGTGCGCAAGTAGGACGACCACTTACATACCACTCGACACCCCCGGTGAAGGACAAGCGCGCGGTGCGGCAGCCGCGCGCTTCATTAATGTCCCCTTCTTCTCGGTCGGGTCGCCGTCCCCTCAGGCCTCTCTCGGTCGAGGCCGGACCACGGCGACCGAGCAGACCGCGTGCTGCAGCACCGTACGGCTCACCGAGCCGAGCACCGCGGAGGCGAACCCACCCAGACCGCGCGAGCCCACGACCACCAGATCGGCCGTTTCAGCGGCCTTGACCAGCGTCTCCGCCGGATGACTGATGACTTGCTCGCCCTCGATCGCGATGTCCGGGTTCTTCTCGCGCCACGCCGACAGACGTTCGGTCGCCCTGCGAAGGTCCTGCTCGCAGAAGCTCGCGCGCACCGCTCTGTATCCCGCCGGGTGCGACACCGTCACCGGCATCTGCCAGGTGTACGTGACGTGCAGGGGCACGCCGCGGGCACGGGCCTGCTCCGCGGCGTAAGCCACGGCGAGCTGAGCGCATGGGGAGCCGTCGTCGCCGACGACCACCCGGCCGTGCGGTGCGCGGGAGGACCCGCGCACGATCACCACCGGACAGCTTGCATGGCCGGCGGCGCCCATGCTCACCGACCCGATCATGAGCCTCGCGAAGCCGCCGAGCCCCCGGCTACCCAGCACCATGCTGTCCGCGACGGCCGACTCGCCGACCAAGGCATCGATCACCTTGCCGGTCAGCAGCTCGGTGGTGACCTGAACGCCGTCCGTCAGAGCACGCACCCGATCATGGGCCGCCTCCAGCGTCTCGGCACAGGCGTCCGTTACCTCACGGCCGAAACCCGCCTGCTCGCACACATGCACGAGCCGCAGGCCCAGCCCTCTCCGCTGCGCATCGGCGACCGCCCATTCCAACGCCTCCATCGACGATGCGGAGCCATCCACACCGACCACTACAGATTTGACCATCACGCAACCTCCCCCGCGTCTTCCATCCATACCCGGAGGATCATCCGTAGATCAGGCGAAACGTTCCAGGCATGGGCCAAGAGCGCGCCATGCTTGGTAGATCCCGGTCTTGGTCCGCTCAGCGTCCGTCCGGTCCCTGATGGCGCGGCCGCCTCGGCGTCGGCCATATATCTGGAAAAGATAAGTCAATTCCCGGTCATCGGCGTGCGAGAGGCCGGCGTTAGGCGATGAATCCAGGAGGGTAGGCACGTCATCAGCCGGTGCCGTTTCCAGCAAATCACGGCATTGTTGTGACTCGCGGCGTTCACGCGAAGCCCGCCGTACGAGGCGGCCGCCGTTCCCCGTTCACGGGAGCGGAAGCGTCGGTGAACACACGCGGAAGAACGAACCGGGGGATGACGTGAAAGCGTTTGTGATGAGGGAGATCGGGCGTGTCGGTTTCATGGAGAAACCGGTCCCGGAACCGGGCCCGCTCGATGCCGTCGTGCAGACGACAGCGGCCCTGATCTGCACGTCCGACTCTCATACCGTCGCGGGCGGCATCGGTCCCCGGGAGAATCTGACCCTCGGGCACGAGGCGGTCGGCGTGGTGCGCGACGTGGGAAGCGAGGTGAAGGAATTCCGGCCCGGTGATCGCGTATTGGTGGGCGCGATCACTCCTGATTGGGGCGACCTCGCCTCGCAGAGCGGGCATCCTTCCCAGTCGGGCGGGCCACTGGGCGGATTCAAGTTCGCCAACTCCAAGGACGGGGTATTCGCCGAATATTTCCATGTGAACGACGCCGACGCCAATCTGGCGAAAATCCCCGACGCGGTTCCCGATGACCTGGCGGTCTACTGTGCCGACATGCTCTCGACCGGATTCATGGGAGCGGAGAACGGGGACATCCCGATCGGCGGTACCGTGGCCGTGCTCGCCCAGGGCCCGGTAGGGCTCATGGCCACCGCGGGGGCCAGACTCCGCGGCGCCGGCCTGGTCATCGGTGTCGAATCAGTCCCCAGCCGGCAGCATCTCGCACGCATGTATGGCGCCGACGAAATCGTGGACTTCACCGCCGTGGACGTCGTCGAACGGGTCCACGCGCTGACCCAGGGGCAGGGCGTGGACACCGCCATCGAGGCCCTCGGCGCGGACGCGACCTTCCAGACAGCCATCAAGATCACTAAGCCGGGAGGAACGATCTCCAACACCGGCTATTACGGGAAAGGCGAATTCGTGCACATTCCCCGCGTCGAATGGGGCGTGGGAATGGCCGACAAGACGATCACCACCGGCCTGTGCCCAGGAGGGCGACTGCGCATGGAACGGTTGCTGCGCATGCTCGTGACGGCACGGCTCGACCCCACCCACATGACGACCCATACCTTCCGCTTCGACGAGATGGAGCGAGCCTTCGAGGTCGCGGACAAGAAGCTCGAAGATGTCGTGAAGGTATTGATCACCTTCTAGAGCGACGGCGCGGAGTTCACCTCAAAGGAGCAGCGCCTCGGCCGGCGCTCTTGCAGAAAGAGTTCAGCGATGCTCGATACCGATCCGCCCTCTCGCCCCGTCCGCCGTCAGGAGGGCTATCTGCCGTTGGAGGACCTGGGCCTCATCGGAGACGGCGAGACAGCGGCGCTGGTCGGCCTGGACGGTTCGATTCCATGGCTGTGCCTGCCCCGCTTCGACAGCGAGCCGCTGGTGTGCGGTCTGCTGGACCACGAGCGGGGCGGGCACTTCACGCTCACGGTGGAAGACCTGCAGGAGGCGCGCCACTTCTACGAGCCCGACACCGCCGTGCTCGTGACCGAACTGCGCGGCCCGACCGGCTTGGTCAGGATCACCGACGCGCTGGCCCTGCGCGCCGGGGCAGACCTCAGCGATGACGCGGGGGCGGGCAGGTCCGAACTCGTCCGTTCCGCCGTCGTTCTGCACGGCACCGTGCGCCTGCGGGCGGAGCTGGAGCCGCGCGGCGGCGGACAGGCCCGGGCCCTCGGCAGCGGCCTGGAAGTACGGGCTCTGCGGCGGCCGGATCTGCGTCTGCATCTGCGCTCCAACCGAGTCCTGACCGGTCTGCGCACCGTACATGATCTGGAACAGGGCGATCGGCTCGATCTGGTGCTGTCCTGGGGGCGGATCCACCGCCACCATCGGTTCGCCCCCGAGGCGATGCTGGAGGAGACCGCCGACGCGTGGCGCCGCTGGATGACGAAGTGCGGCTACGACGGTCCGGAGGCGGCACTGGTCAGGCGTGCCGTGATCACCTTGAAACTGTGCGACGACTGGGTGAACGGGTCGCTGGTCGCCGCCCCCACCTCATCGTTGCCCGCGCCGATCGGCGGTGTCCGCAACTGGGACTACCGCTACACCTGGATCCGGGACGCGGCTTACGCCGTGTTCGCGCTGCGTCGCGTCGGTTTCGGCGAGGAGGCCGACGCCTTCCTCGGCTGGGTCCTGGACGCCTTCGAGCAAAGCCGTAGCCCCTGCATCATGTACACCCTCGGTGGCGACCCCGTACCCGAGGAGATTCAGGACTCCGGGTTGGAGGGCTACCGGGGCTCGGCTCCGGTCCGATGGGGCAACGGCGCGGCCGATCAGCGCCAGCACGACGTGTACGGCGAGGTGCTGGACTGCGCCGACCAGTGGCTGCGGGCCGGCCGTGACCTCCAGCCCGCGTTGTGGTCCCGTCTGGCGGAGCTGGCCGACACCGCCGTGAGCGCGTGGCGGCAACCGGACCAGGGCATCTGGGAAGTACGCAGTGAAGGCAGGGTCTTCACCTACTCTGCGGGAATGTGCCAGGTCGCCCTGGATCGGGCTGCGGCGATCAGCGAACGGCTCGGCATACCAGGACAGACTGCGAGGTGGCGGGAAGAAGCCGAGAAGCTGCGCCGGATGATCCTCGACCGGTCCTGGAACGAGAAGGCGCGGTGTCTGAGCGAGGATCTCGACGGCGGTGGCAGTCTCGACGCCAGCCTGCTCGCGCTCCCGCTGCGCAAGGTCATCCCGGCCGACCACCCTCGGATGGCCGCCACCACCGCCGCCATCAGCGAACGCCTGTCCGCCGGTGACGGCCTGCTCTACCGGTACCTGCACGATCGCTCCCCCGACGGCCTGCCCGGCGACGAAGGAGCCTTCCTGCTGTGCAGCTTCTGGCTGGTCGACAACCTGGTCCTGCAAGGCGAGATCGGACGAGCCGAGGACCTGTACACGTCACTGTGCGCCCGCGCCAGCCCGCTCGGACTGCTGCCGGAGCAGATCGATCCGTCGACGGGCGCGTTCATGGGCAACTTCCCCCAGGCGTTCAGCCACATCGGGATCATCGTCAGCGGCGTCAACCTCGCACGAGCGAAAGCGGATACCAGAACATGATCAACCGGCTCGTCGTCCTCGGCGCCACAGGCGACCTCAACGGCCGCTACCTCCTGCCGGCCCTGGCCGCCCTGCGCGCGGCCGGACATCTCGGCGACAGGTTCGAACTCACCTGCGCCGACCGGGGGGACAGGACCGACGAGGAGTTCCGCCGCTGGGTGTCCGACCGGCTCGACCAGCACGCCGCGACGGAGCCCGCCGACGTCAGGAAAGCGATCGCCGCATCCGCCCGGTACCGGCGGGTGGACGCCACCGACGCCGCCGACATCGGCTCGCTCGTCGCCGGTGACGGGCCCGTCGCCGTCTACCTCGCCCTCCCGCCGGTGATCTTCCCCGCCGTGGTCGCCGCACTCGGCGCCGCGAACCTGCCGCCCGGCAGCCGGATCGTGCTGGAGAAGCCGTTCGGCGAGGACCTCGACAGCGCGGTGGAGCTGAACCGGCTCCTGACGGGGGTCGTGCCCGAGCAGGCGGTGTTCCGCGTCGACCACTTCCTGGCCATGACGACCGTCCAGAACGTGCTCGGCAGCCGGCTGGCGAACCGCGTCCTGGAGCCCATCTGGAACAGCGCCCACATCTCCGACGTGGAGATCGTCTGGGACGAGACCCTGGCCCTGGAAGGCCGGGCCGGCTACTACGACGGGGTCGGGGCGCTCAAGGACATGCTGCAGAACCACCTGCTCCAGGTGCTGTGCCTGGTAGCCATGGAACCACCGCTCAGCCTCGGCGAGCGCGACCTGCGGGACCGGAAGGTCGACGTGCTGCGCTCGGTACGCCCGCTCACCGACGACGACGTCGTACGCCGCACCCGCCGTGCCCGCTACCTGGCCGGCCGGATCGGCGATCGCGACGTTCCCGCGTACGCCGAGGAGGACGGCGTGGACCCGCGCCGCCGCACCGAGACCTTCGCCGAAGTAGAGCTGGAGCTCGAAAGCTGGCGCTGGTTCGGCACGACCTTCCGGCTCCGCACCGGCAAGGCGCTCGGCCATGACCGCAAAGAGGTCGCGGTACGTTTCCGGCCCGTACCGCACCTGCCCTTCGGCTTCGAGGAGGAAGCCGCGACCAACGTCCTGCGCTTCGGGCTGGAGCCGGAGAGCATGACCTTGGCGCTGACCGGCATCGGCACCGGCACGCGCACCCTCGCCCCGATGACCCTCACCGCGCAGCCGGCGCCCCCCGAACTGCCTGCCTACGGCCGGCTGCTGCTGGACGTGCTGCACGGGAACGCCGCCCTGTCCATCCGCGGCGACGAGGCCGAAGAGTCCTGGCGGGTCCTCGCACCGGTCATGTCGGCCTGGTCCAGGAACCTGGTGCCGCTGGACGAATACCCCGCCGGATCCGACGGACCCGCCTCCGTGAGGAGCAGCCGATGATGCCACCGACGGAGCGGGCCGGCGGGCTGCGCAGCCAGGCCTGGTGGGACAACGCGGAAAATCCGGCGATGACGGCTCTCTATCTCGAACGCTTTCTCAATTTCGGACTGACCCCGGCCGAACTCCAGTCCGGCCGGCCGATCATCGGCATCGCCCAGACCGGGAGCGACCTCGTACCCTGCAACCGCCATCACCTCGCCCTGGCCGACCGGATCAGGGACGGGATCCGCGACGGTGGTGGCATACCGCTCGAGTTTCCCGTCCATCCGCTCCAGGAGACCGGTAAACGCCCGACTGCCGCGCTGGATCGCAACCTCGCCTACCTAGGGCTGGTCGAGGTGCTCTACGGATATCCCCTCGACGGAGTCGTGCTGACGACGGGCTGTGACAAGACCACGCCCGCGTGCCTGGCCGCGGCGGCGACGGTGAACATCCCGGCGATCGTCCTGTCCGGAGGGCCGATGCTCAACGGCTATCACCAGGGCGAGCGGATGGGCGCGTCGGGCTCGGGCCTGGTGATCTGGCAGTCGAAGCGCCTGCTGGCCGCCGGGGAGATCGACTACACCGAGTTCCTGGCACGCGTGGCCGCTTCCGCGCCCAGCATCGGCCACTGCAACACGATGGGCACCGCCCTGTCGATGAACAGCCTGGCCGAGGCGCTGGGCATGTCCCTGCCCTGCTGCGCGGCGATCCCGGCCCCCTACCGCCGGCGAGCGCAGATGGCCTACGACACAGGCTGCCGAGCGGTGGACCTCGTCCGTGAGGACCTCACCCCGCGCAAGATCATGACCTTGCGGGCCTTCGAGAACGCGATCGTGGTCGCCTCGGCCATCGCCGCCTCCACCAACGTGCCCATCCACATCAATGCCATCGCGCGCCACGTCGGGGTCCCCCTGTCCATCCAGGACTGGCAACGCGTCGGAGCCGACATCCCGATCCTGGCGAACGTCGCGCCCGCGGGCGAGTTCCTCGGCGAGGACTTCTACCGCGCCGGCGGAGTGCCCGCCGTCATGCGGTCGTTGCTGACCGCCGGGCGCCTGCACGGAGACGCCGTGACCGTCTCCGGCCGTACCGTGGCCGAGAACCTGGCCGACGCCCCGCCCGCCGACCCCACGGTGATCCGCCCGTTCGACGACCCTCTCGCCGAGCGCGGCGGGCTTCTTGTCATGACGGGCAACCTGTTCGACTCCGCGGTCATGAAGACATCGGTCCTCGCCGGCGACCTCCGCGCGGTGTCGGAGTATCGCGCCGTCGTCTTCGACGGACCCGAGGACTACCACGCCCGCATCGACGATCCCGACCTGGGCCTGGACGAGGGCTGCATCCTCGTCATCCGCTACACCGGGCCGATCGGCTATCCGGGATCGGCCGAGGTCGTGAACATGGAGGTCCCCGCCGCGCTGATCCCGAGAGGCATCACCACGCTGCCCACGCTCGGCGACGGCCGCCAGAGCGGCACCTCGGACGCCCCGTCCATCCTGAACGCCAGCCCCGAGGCCGCGGCCGGCGGCAATCTCGCGATCCTGCGCACCGGCGACCGCATTCGCGTCGACCTGGACAACGCGCGCGTCGACGTCCTGCTGCCCGATGAGGAGATCGCCGCGCGGTGGGCCCGCTACACACCGCCGGCGTTCGACAACCAGACGCCCTGGCAGGAGATCTACCGCGCCACGGTCGGGCAACTGGACAGCGGAGGCTGCCTGGAGCTCGCCCTGCACTACCAGGATCTCGTCCACACGAAGGGGATTCCCCGTGACTCGCACTGACGCCAGAGGCACGATCATGATCGCCGA
This sequence comes from Nonomuraea sp. NPDC048826, assembly GCF_043198225.1. Classification (NCBI taxonomy): domain Bacteria; kingdom Bacillati; phylum Actinomycetota; class Actinomycetes; order Streptosporangiales; family Streptosporangiaceae; genus Nonomuraea; species Nonomuraea sp. NPDC048826. The sequence continues at coordinate 13,616 of NZ_JBICUQ010000004.1, forward strand.
CTCCGACTTCGGCGACGTGGACATCGAACGTGCGATCATCGAGGGCGCCGGATTCGAGCTCCTCGCCGCCCAGTGCAAGAGCGAGGACGAGGTGATCGAGAAGGGCCGGGACGTCGACGGCGTGCTGACCCAGTACGCCAGGGTCGGGTCCCGCGCCATCGACGCGTTCACCCGCTGCCGGGTGATCGCCCGCTACGGCACGGGCGTCGACATCGTCGACGTCGACGCCGCGACCCGGCGGGGCATCCAGGTCACGAACGCGCCGAACGACTGGTGCGCCGACGAGGTCGCCGACCACGCCGTCGCGCTCTGGCTCGCCGCCGCCCGCAAGATCTGCACGTACGACCAGGCGACCCGGCAGGGCGACTGGCGGTGGCAGAGCGGGGAGCCGATCTTGCGGCTGCGGGGACGAGTGTTCGGGCTGCTGTCCTTCGGCGTCATCGCCCAGCTCATCGCCGAACGCGCCAGAGCGTTCGGCGTCGAGGTCTGGGCGCACGACCCGTTCCTCGACGAGTCCGAGATCCGATCGCGCAAGGTGCTGCCGGTGTCCTTCGACCGCCTCGTGGAAGGGGCGGACTACCTCGCGATCCAGGCGCCGCTCACCCCCCAGACCCACCACACCTTCGACCGTACGACGCTCCGCAGGATGAAGCCGACCGCCGTCCTCATCAACACCGCTCGTGGCCCGATCGTCCAGGACGAGGCGCTCCACCAGGCACTCACCGAGGGATGGATCGCCGGCGCGGCGCTGGACGACCTGGAGGAGGAGCCCGCGAAGCAGCGCGACTGGCACCCCCGCAACCCGTTGTTCACCCTGCCCAACGTGATCATCACCCCTCATGCCGCCTACTACTCCGAGCAGGCCGTCGCCACAGTGCGGCGCATCGCCGCAGAGGAGGCCGTACGGGTCCTGACCGGGCAAGCTGCCCGTAGCCCGGTCAACGACGTGACGGCCGCCCTTCCCTGAGGACCAGCTCGGTGAACGTCGGCCGCGGGCAGGACGCCCTGGACGCAGCACCAGCGCCGTTCACGCGAGCGCAGCGCACACCGCCGAGCCGCCATCGGTAGGTCCCGCGGGCGGGTGGTCACCCATTCCTTCTTCCTGATCGCGGGCACCCCGCACCCAGGGCTGCAGCGGGCGCGTACCGATGAGTTTCTGCTCGGTCGACAGTCATAGCCGGCAACGGTCGGTCCGGACTCGGCAGAGGAGCAGCACATGGTGATCGTCGCGGGGCATATCGTCGTCGACCCGCAGCAGCGCGAGCGCTATCTCGCGGACTGCGTGGGCGTCATCGAGCCGGCCCGCCGCGCACCCGGCTGCCTTGACTTCGCCATCAGTGCGGACCCGGTGGATGTCCGCCGTATCAACATCTTCGAGCGCTGGGAGTCGCAGGCGGCCGTCGAGGCGTTCCGCGCCGGCGGCCCCAGCGACACCCAGCGCGCTGCGATTCTCGCCGCCTCGGTGGCCGAGTACGACGTCGCGGACATGCGCTCGCTGACCTGAACCTGGTGCGGGCGCCAAGCTAGCGCTGTGACCGGGGGTAGGGATCTCAGGCTGCCGGTGTGAGGGGTCGGCGACCTCCCCAGCGGCTGCTCGGCGTTCGGGCGGAGCGGCGCCCTGGACTTCTGGGCCAGGCGCACGGGGACGGACGATCCTGCCCAGATCTGCTCCGCCGGGCCGGGGCGGCCGTGGGGTGGGCCGCCCTGATCCTGGCCATCGCCCTGGAAGTCGGCGTGGTGAGCGACGCGTTCTTCATGATCTCCCCGTTCGCCCCCGTCCACTACTCCACGCTGGCCGACCCGGGTCCGGGCTCACGCTGGTGGCGTCCGGCCTGGCCGCCGTGGGCCTGTACGGGCTGCGCCGCCGCGACCTGACCCTGTAAACCCTGACGCAGGACCAGAGCCGAACCCGCCCCTGGTGGCGCCCATCCCGCGCTGCTACGGTCTTGGCGGAGCGCCGGGAAGCCTGGTCGGCATCGTCACATCCGTCGAATTCAGCGGAGGTGCCCATGCCGGGCGATCCAGCGGTGCTCATCAGCGGTTTGACCAAGCGTTTCGGCCGCGTCCACGCCCTGGACGGGCTGGATCTGGAGGTCCGCGCCGGGGAGACGCACGGCTTCCTAGGCCCCAACGGCGCGGGCAAGACCACCACCCTGCGCGTCCTGCTGGGGCTGCTGCGCGCCGACTCCGGTCACGCCGAGCTGCTCGGCGGCCATCCCTGGCACGACGCGGTCGAGCTGCACCGCAGGCTCGCGTACGTGCCTGGCGACGTCGTGCTGTGGCCGAACCTCACCGGCGGAGAGACGATCGACCTGCTCGGCCGGCTGCGCGGCGGGCTCGACCGGCGACGCGGGGCGGAGCTGATCGATCGGTTCGCCCTCGACCCGTCAAAGAAGGCCCGCGCCTACTCCAAGGGCAACCGGCAGAAGGTCGCCCTCATCGCCGCCCTCGCCGCCGACGTGGAGTTACTGCTGCTGGACGAGCCCACCGCCGGGCTCGACCCGCTCATGGAGGCCGTCTTCCGCGCGTGCGTCGCCGAGCAGCGGCGCGAGGGCCGCACCGTACTGCTGTCCAGCCACATCCTGGCCGAGGTCGAGGCCCTGTGCGACCGCGTCACCATCATCCGCGACGGCCGGGCGGTCGAGAGCGGCACGCTCGACGAACTGCGCCACCTCCAGCGCACCACGGTCGAGGCTCGGCTCGCGCGTCCCCACGTTGGGCTGGACGCCCTCCCGGGCGTGCACGACCTGGAGGTGAACGGCACGCGGGTCCGTTTCGAGGTGGACCCCGACCGGCTGGACCCGGTCCTCCGGGCGCTCGCCGAAGCCGGGGTACGCGGCCTGACCTGCCACCCGCCCACGCTGGAGGAGCTGTTCCTGCGCCACTACCAGGACGGCCCGCGATGAGCGCCGGCACCGGCACGCTGGTGCGGCTGGCGCTGCGCCGCGACCGGCTGCTGCTACCGGTCTGGATCGTGCTGGTCGCGGGCGTGGTCGTCGCCACCGCCTCGGCGATCGCCGAGCTGTACCCGTCGCTGCCCGGACGGCGCGAGCTCGGCGTCATGATCAGCGCGAACCCGGCGCTGCGGGCGCTCACCGGGCCGGTCCTCGACCCCGAGTCGGTGGGCGGCCTGACCGCCTGGCGGGTGACGACGATCGCCTCCGTCCTGACCGCCTTGATGAGCGTCTTCCTCGTCACCCGGCACACCCGGGCCGAGGAGGAGTCCGGAAGGGCCGAACTTCTCGGCGCGGGCCCGACTGGCCGCCACGCCCCGGCCACGGCCGCGCTGCTGGTCGCCGCCCTGGCCAACACCGGCATCGGCGCGCTCGTCGCGCTCGGCCTGGCCGGGCAGGGGCTCGCGGTGCCCGGCTCGCTCGCGCTCGGCGCCGCGATCGCCCTGACCGGGTGGCTGTTCGCCACGCTCACGCTCGCGATCGCCCAGCTCACCGAGTACGCGCGCGCCGCCAACGCCGGCGCCGGCGCCCTGCTCGGCCTGTCCTTCCTCGTCCGCGCGGCCGGGGACGCCACCGACGCCGAGGCGCTGTCTTGGGCCTCGCCGCTCGGCTGGGCGCCGCGGGTGCGCCCGTTCGCGGGCGAGCGGTGGTGGGTGCTCGCCCTGATGGCCGCCGTCTCCGTGATCGCCGTGCTCGCGACGGTGCTGCTGGTACGCAACCGCGACCTCGGCTCCGGCATGCTTGCGCGCCGGGCGGGTCGCGCGACGGCGGCGCCGTACCTGCGTGGCCCGCTCGGCCTGGCCTGGCGTCAGCAACGCGGCGCTCTGCTGGGCTGGACAGCCGGCTTCGTCGTCGCCGGGGCGTTGTTCGGCACCCTGGCCGAGAGCGTCGCCGACATGGTGGCCGCCAACCGGCAGATCGCCGATCTGATCGCCCGGATGGGAGGCGGGGACGCCCAGGTGGACGCCTTCATCGCCACCGCGATGGGCATGCTCGCCCTGGTGGCCGGCGGCTACGCGGTGCAGGCCGCCTCGCGCCCGCACGGTGAAGAGGCCGCCACACGCGCCGAACCGGTGCTGGCCGCGGCGGTGCCGCGCCGGCGCTGGCTGGCCGGACACCTGGTGTGGGCGCTGACCGGCAGCGCCCTGCTGATGGCCGTGGCCGGGCTGGCCGCCGGGCTCGCGCACGGATGGCGCGCCGGGGAACCGCTCGCCCAGGCCGCCCGGGTCCTGGCCGCCGCCCTCGTCCAGGTCCCGGCCGTGTGGGTGCTCGTGGGCCTGGCGGCGTTCCTGTTCGGGGTGCTGCCCCGGCTGGTGGCGCTGGCCTGGGCGGCGCTGGTGGCCTTCGTGCTGCTCGGTCAGCTGGGCCAGTTGCTGCGGATCGATCAGCGCGTACGGGATCTGTCGCCGTTCGCCCACCTGCCGCAGGTGCCCGGCGACGACATCACCCCGGCGCCCTTCCTGTGGCTGCTCGGCGTCACGGCCGCGCTCCTGCTGGCGGGAACCGTCGCCTTTCAGCGCCGGGACCTGCGTACCGAGTGAAGAATGAGACGATTGCCCCGATGTATCCCTACGGAGATGACCTATGGCGCTGCTGACGGCATTCGCGTGTCTGCTGCTGCTGGCGGTGCTGCTGTCCAGCCTCGCCCACCGCACGATTCTGTCCACGGCCGCGCTGTTCCTGGTGGCCGGGTTCGTGCTCGGCGACGGCGTGCTCGGCGTCGTGTCGATCACGGCCGAGGACGAGCTGGTGGGCACGCTGGCGGAGCTTGCGCTGTTCGCGGTGCTGTTCACCGATGGCATGCGGGTCGGCTGGCAAGATCTGCGCTCGGCGTGGCGGCTGCCGGGGCGCGCGCTCGGCTGGGGGCTGCCGCTCACCCTCGCGGTCACCGCACTGGGCGCCCACTACCTGCTCGGCCTGGGCTGGATCGAATCACTGCTGATCGGCGCCATCCTGGCGCCCACCGACCCGGTGTTCGCCGCGGCCCTGGTGGGCAACGAGAAGGTGCCGCCCCGGCTGCGGCACCTGCTGAACGTGGAGTCGGGCGTCAACGACGGGCTCGCGCTGCCGTTCGTCATGGTGTTCCTGGCCATCGCGGCCGGCTCGGGCGACCTGCACCTCGGCGATCTGGCGCTGGAGCTGGGGCTCGGGGTGCTGATCGGCGTCGCGGTGCCGTGGCTGGCGATCAAACTGGAGCGCACCCGGTTCTTCGCCGCCTCCACCCAGTACGAGTCGCTCAACGCCTTCGCCATCGGCCTGCTCGTACTGGCCCTGGGCAAGGTCACGCACGGCAACCTGTTCCTGGCCGCGTTCTCCGCCGGCATCACGGTGGCCACCTTCGGGCCGCGCCAGCGCGAGTCGTTCGAGCACTTCGGCGAGCTCATCGCGGAGCTGTTCAAACTGGCGGCGCTGCTGGTGTTCGGCGCGCTGATCACGCCTGCCCTGCTGGGCTCGGTCGGCTGGACGGGATGGCTGTTCGCGATCTTGGCGCTGGTGCTGGCCCGGCCGCTGGCGATCTGGATCTCCTTCCTGGGCGCCGGATTGTCGGTGCGAGAGCAGGCCGCGGTCGCCTGGTTCGGGCCGAAGGGGTTCGCCTCGGTGGTGTATGGGCTGATCGTGCTCGCCTCCGGCATCGCCGCCTCCCAGCAGATCTTCCAGCTGGTGGCGGTGACGATCGTGGCCTCGATCCTGCTGCACTCCTCCACGGACGTGCCGGTGGCCCGTTGGTTCGACGACGAGCGCGACGTACCCGCCTGGTATGGCCGAGCCCGCCGGCTCCGCGACCGCGTCCGACCGCCGTCCGACACCTCCACGCCGCCGATCGCCCCAGAAGCTGATCACCATAGTCGCTGACGGCTCCCGCTGGCGACGCCGGACAGCAGGTGCCGAGCATGCAGACCGCTTCGTACCGTCGCAAACGCGCGGATGGACACGTACGCAACCCCCGATGTTCAGTAGGCAGAGGAGGCCGACCACGGGCCCCGGCATCACCTACGTGGCCATCTACCGGCGGTGTAGGTGCGACAAGGCATCGGCCATGATCAACAGCTCCGTGGCCTTCAGTGTTTGCGGGCCACACCGCCCAAACCCGCACCCGCCCCGGGGTGAAGTCATCGGCGAGGCCGTCCGGTTGCCGGCGCTGCACGTCCACCAGGCCCGGCGGCAGCAGGTCCCGGTCCGGCTGGTCGAAGAAGAGAGCGATCTCCTCCGCCGTCCGGTACGTGATCGGGTTGCTGAGGTTGTCGGCGTTGGCCGCCAACAAGATCTTGTACAGCTCAGGATCCACATCGGTCCTGCTGACGTGGGAGAGCAGGTAACTGCCCGCCGGCGCCGCCTCCATCAGCCGATACACCGCCCCGTACGGATCGTCGGTGTCGGCTGACCGAGGAGGCGTCGCTGCGGCTGGGCGAGCCGGAGGTCACCCCCATGCTGGTGCACGCCCGCTCGTCGAACTTCGACCTCACCCTTCAGGTGGAGCGGCTACTGGACGGGGCGTTGTCGGCGGAGCCGGAGTACGCGACGGCGGTGTTCGACGAATCTACCGCGCGGACGATCCCGCGCCGGTACGTGCGGCTGCTGCGTGAGGTGTGCACCCGCGACAGGGCCTTGTTCTGATTCCCTTTCTCCGGCTCCGGAGCGCCCCGTCCCGCGATTGCCCGCGGAAAGGTGGCGAATAGCGGCATCGTGATGCTGAGGAGGAGAGCCTCCTCGAGCAAAGGTGCGCAGTCATGGCGATCACCAGCACGGCACCCGGTCCCGCTGTCGACGCGCGCCGGCCCACCGGTCCGGCCACGCGGATCTTATCCAGGGCAGTGATCAATCGCCCGTACCCTCCCAGAGGGCCGTCCGCTTTCACCGCGGGTGGCCTTCTCGCATGCGGGCACAGAGACCGCGCCCTCACCAGCGCGCCAGTGCTGTCAGCAGCGGTGAGGAAGAACGGGTGCGGCCCAGCCCCACCGAGATGTTCGCCGAGGGCTGGGCCGATATCCGGTCGTGAGGTCACGCGCTAGTGCAGGTGTGTCCGGATGGCAGGGCCGTGTCGCCGTTGGGGCGGCTGGCCTGGAAGCCGAAGGTGGTGGTGGCTCCGGGGGCCAGCGTGCCGTTGTAGTTCACATTCTTGGCCGTGACGGTCTGCCCGCTGGTGGTGATGGTGGCGTTCCACGAGCCGGTCAGTGTGTGCCCGGCCGGGAGCGTGAAGGTGACCGTCCAATTGGTGATCGTCGAGGTGCTGGTATTGGTGATGGTCAGCGGCTGGATCACATAGCCGGTGCTCCACTGGGTCTGCACGGTCGGCGTCGCCGAGCAGGTTTCGGTGGTGGTGCCGCTGGTGGTGACCTGGACGGTGTCGGACACCGGCGAGAGGTTGCCGGCGGCGTCCCGCGCGCGGACCTGGTAGCGGTAGGTGGTGTTCGGGGTCAGGCCCGTGTCGCTGTACGAGGTCGTGGCCGAGGTGCCGACCTGGGTGAAGGTGCCGCCGGTAGCCCCGGGTGCGCGCAGGATGTCGTAGCCGGCGACCCCCACGTTGTCAGTGGAAGCGGCCCAGGACAGGTTGGTGCCGCTGGCGGTGGTGCCGGAGGCCGCCAGTCCGCCCGGGGCGGTGGGTGGCGTGGTGTCGTCACCGGTCGAGGTCGTGGTGAACGTGACGGACGCGGAGTTGGCCGACAGGTTGCCCGCGCCGTCGCGTGCTCGTACGTAGACCTGGTATTCGGTGTCGGCGCTCAGCCCGGTCAGGGTGATCGAGTTGGTGGTGGACTGGCCGAGCTGCGGGTCGGTGGCGCCCTGCTCCCGGTAGACGGTGTAACCCGCCAGGCCGGAGCCGCCCTGGTCGGTGGATGCCGTCCAGGTCAGGGTTGCGCTGGTGGCGGTCACGCCGGAGGCGGCGGGAGTGCCCGGAGTGGTCGGCGGGGTGGTGTCGTCCGTGCTCTGGAACTGGTTGAAGAAGTTCCACACCACTTGCTTGGTCCAGGTCCGTGCGCCGTCCTCGGCGGTGGTCCCGTCCACTGGGCCAGGGGTGTGCCCCCCGTCGAACGCCGCCCACACGACCGGGTATCCAGATCGGCATCCCGAGTAGGCGGTGACGACGTGCGACAGGCTGCCCTGTGCCGGCTCGGGCGGATTCTGGGCGGTGCACCCGTTGTTCCTGACGAACGTGTCGCGCAGCGACCGGCCCTGCGAGATGTTGAGCACGTTGTCCCTGAGACCGTGGAGCCCGATGTAGGCGATGGGCTGGGTGCCGCCGCTGCATCCGCTGAGCTGTGCGCCGGCGTAGACCGCGACCGCGCGGAACACCGTCGCCCGGGCGCAGGCCAGGGCGTAGCTCATGCCGCCGCCGTAGCTGAAGCCTCCGGCGAACCGCTGCGTGGTGTCGACGCACAGGTCTGCTTCGATCAGGCTGATCATGTTGTCGACGAAGGTCAGGTCTTGCCCGCCGGAATTGGCCCAGCCGTTGTTCAGGCCCTGGGGGGCGACGAAGATCGCGGTGTTGTTCGCCAGTTGCCTGAGCCCGTAGTAAGACCAGGTGAATCCGCTGCTCCCGCCTGAGTCGACGTCGTTGGCGGTGCCGCCCAGCCAATGGAACCCGAAGATCAACCGGTAGGGGTTGGTGTTGTCGTAGTTGTCGGGAATTCTCAGGATGAAGGAGCGAGTCTGGCCGCCGCTCTGGATCGTATGGGTGCCGCTTCTGAGCGTTGGAGTCTTGCCGCATCCTGGCGTCGTGGCGGCGGCGGCGCTCGCCGCGCGGGACGTGGTCTCGCTGCTGCCCAGCGCCGTACCACCGGTGGCCATTGCGAGAAGCGCCGCCGCGATGACAGCGGCGAGGACGGATTTACGCCGTATCATCACTCACCTGCCTGTGGCACCACTGGGAGGTACGGTGCCAGGGCGTCAGTTAGCGTTAACATGAGCGAATCAGTCCTCTCATCTGTGCGGAGCCGGCGTGATGGGAGGACACGGCGGAGGAACCGTGTCATCGTTCACATTGCTTTGCCGCGCCCCGTTCCTGCCGATGGGTGGTGGTGCGACGGAGCAAATACGAGGCATGCGGGTACCGTCAAGGCGCGGCTCGCTCCCCTGAAGGGACGGGGCGGCGCCCCCATGCCGTTTTACTGGCACGTGTCGCGTCGTTCAGTCTGAAAACAGATTGAAAATTTCAGGGCAAGGCTCCCAGGAAGCCATAGGGCCGAATTCCACCCTTCCCTGCCCTTGGCCGCGCTGCTTCCGAAGCCCTGAACGAGAAAGCGGCTCGGCTCGTCGGCCTTCGGCGACGCGTGGAACTCCTTGTCTCCGGATCCCCATCATCCGGTGCTCAAGGTGTCCACACCTCGGGGGAGGTTCCTGTCATCGATGTGCGGCACAACGCGGGCAGGAGCCGATAGGCGCTCCCCACCGCGTGTGCGGTGGATCACATATCAGGGATCGTGTCACTTTCGCAGCCTCGCGCCTTCCCAAGGGTCACGGGAACACGTCCCCGGCTTTCTCGTCGGTACGGCGGAGCAGATCGCCGACAAGCTCCGGCAGAACCGCGAGCGCTACAGGTCCAGCTACGTCACGCTTATCCAGGGAGTGGTGGGAGACGGCATGCGTGCCATGAAGCCCGTCATCGAACTGCTCCGCTGACCTGCCCGTATCCCGGCCGTCGAGCTCGACGCCCTCCACCACCCCGCCCTGCCCCCGGCCTGAACCGCACGGGCCGCGGCCGGCCCGCGAGGTCCGTCAGCGTCCGGCGCCCGCGCGGGTGTGGCGCCGGGCGAAGACGATCCAGGCCGCGACGGCCGCCAGCGCCGCGAGGACGATGATGCCGATCTTGAAGGGCATCCCCGTCGCGCCGTCGTCGTCCCTCTCGGTCGTCGCCGCGGCGGCCGTCGCCTGGCTCGTCGTCCGGTCCTGTGCGGGGAGGGCCGCGACGGCGGGCGGGGCGGCGACCACGCCCGCCTTCACCCGTACCGTCTTCTTCGCCTTGGACGGTTCGGTCGCGGTCACGGTGACCCGCCACTCCCCGTCCGGCAGCGGCTCGGCGGAGTGGTAGAGGTTCTGGCCCTCGGGCGCCGACCTGAGCGGCACCGGCCCGAAGGACCGGCCGTCGGCCGAGGTCGCCTTCAGCGTCGCCTCCACGATCTCCGTGACGGGATGGCCGTCCTTCTTGTACGTCACCAGCACGTTGACGTTGTCGGCGCCGTCTCCCGTCACCTCCAGCTTGATCGGCCCGCCGTGGGCCGCGGCGGCCGGTGCGCCGAGCACCAGCGCGAGCCCGGCCAGCAGGACGGTGAGGACGTATGCCGGTGCCTTTTTCACTGGTGGTGACTCCCCTCGGGTTCGGTGTCGGGGGTGAGCGCCCCTTCGCCGGGTGATGTGGGCAGGAACACATGCTGGTGGCCGTTGCCTGCGTCGACGTTCACGGCGTCGAGCGCGGTGGCCCCGATCGACCAGGCGAAGAGCGCGTCGGCGCGTTGCCGTGCGGCCAGGTCGAGGGCGGCGGCGCGGGCCGGTCCCGTGAGGTCCCGCGCCATCGTGTAGGTGTCGACGGCCGTGGCGAACTGCCGCACGGCGGAGGCGAGACTCGACCGCGCCACGTTGGTGGCGGTCTCGCCGGACGGCGGGTCGGCGAAGCCCTGGACGGCCGCGTCGGCGGCCTGCCGCCACGCCTCGACGTCGGCGGCGGTCACCGCGACGGGTCCCGCGGGGCCGTCGCCGGGCAGGGCCGGGGCGAGCCCGTCGAGCACGGGGAGGAGCCGGGTCCGCGTGTCGCGGGCCAGCTCCGTCAGGGTCCTGATCTGTGTCCGGTCGCGCAGCGCGGACTCGGCGCGGAGGCGGTCGGCCGCCTGCTCGATCGAGCTCGGCCGGGTCACGCCGAACACCACTCCGCCGGCGACGAGCGCGCCGAGCGCGAACGCGAGGGCGAGGGCGAGCACGCGGCCCCGCGTCGCGGGCCGGGCCGGGGCCGACTGCCCGAGCCGGGTCGAGGCCGGCTGCTGGGGTCGGGTCGGGGCCGGCTGCTTGGGTCGGATCGGGGCCGGCTGCTTGGGTCGGGTCGGGGCCGGCTGCTTGGGTCGGTTGATGGTGGTCACCTCCTGGGAGCGGTTGCCGGGAGCGCTCACGCCTCCGCAGACGCTTCCTGGCGGGCGAGCATGATCAGCTTTTCGATGCGCCTGCGGCGCCTGGCGGCGTTCAGCCGGATGGCGAAGAAGGCGAGGACGAGGAGGGCGAGGGAGCCGAGCTGCGGCCAGGGCAGCGCCCACACCGTGGTGCCGACCGCCGCCCGCCGGACGGCGACGCCGGGAAGCTGCTCCCCCGCGGGCGAGGGGACCGCCGTGACGGTCGTGCCGATGGGTCCCAGCGGCCACGCGCCGGGCACCCGGGCGACGAACGTGCGGCTGCCGCCCGGCATGAGCTCCCTGGCCCTGGCCGCGGACGGGTCGTTCCAGCCGCCCTCCCCCACGAGCGTGGACGTCAGCACGTGGTTGTCCGTGACCAGCCGGACGTTGCCTTCGTTGGCCACGGTGTAGGTCACCTCGACGGATCCGGCGGCGAACGGGTTCCACGAGCCCACGTACTCGGCCCGTACGCCGGTCACGGCCAGCTTGGCCACGTAGTCGCCGGTGACGCGGATGTTCAGGCGGACGCCCACCCGGTTCTGGACCCGTACCTGGCCGGAGACGGTTTCCAGGGAAGCGGTCACACCCGCGGGGTGGTCCCCCGGCGTCGCGTTCCGGGGGATCGACACCGTCACGGGAACGACGGAGGTGGCCCCGGCGGCGATGGTCACCTTCTCGGGGACCGTGATCCAGGCACCGCCGTCGGCGGGCTCGGCGTCGGAGGGCCGCATGTCGAAATAGCCCTTGGCGGTCAGGTAGCCGTCGTTGGCGTCGATCGCGAAGTCCACCGGCTCGGTGGAGCGGTTGATGACCGCCACGTGCTCGACGACCTGCTGGCCGCCGGCGAGTTCGAGGTCGATGACGCTGCGGCCGTCGGGACCGCCGGCGTTGGCCGGCACGACCGACCAGGTGGTGTCGGCGCCGGACGGGGTGGCGAACGCCACCATGGCGGCCAGCAGCGCGACGCCGAGAGCGGGGAGGACGGCGAGGCGGGCGGGGACGTCTCGCGGGCGGCTTGCGGTCAACAGAGGTCTCCAGTCTCGTCGTGGCCGTCCGGGGCCCGCGCCGGGCGGGCGCGGGCCCCGGACGGCCGGAGCGGGCGATGGCGTCCTGCCTCCGGTTCAGGACCAGGTGAACGTTCGGGACCGGTTGCCGTTCAGGACTGGTTGAACAGGGAGAGCGTGAGGGTCGAGTGGTATTCGCCGGCGGTGACGTCGGTGGGGGTACGCAGCATGAGGTCGGCGTTGACCTGCCAGGTGCCGATCTCGTCGGCGGAGTTCGCCGTCGAGACCAGCAGTTCCTGGCCTTGCAGACCGACGGCCGGCGCTCCCGAGCCGTCCGAGATGACACTGGAGACGGGCTCGCCGGCCTCTACCGCCCCGGAGGAGGAGTCGGTCAGCAGGCGCGGCCGCCAGCCCAGGTACTGCGGGCCGATGGGCGGCGCGGAGCCGCTCGTCGCGGTGAACTCGCCGGCCTGGCCGACGACCGCCCAGAAGTCGCCGGCGGGGATCTCCTCGGGCCGGCGGGTGTCGGTCACTGTGACCGTCGGCAGGGTGCCGACGAACTGGCGGGCGGCGGCGTTGGAGCCGTCCTCCTGAAGGGACACGCCGCCGTTGTCGGCGACGGTCATGGACACCTGGCCCGGGGTGCCGGGCTCGATCGTCACCGTGACGTCGATGCCCTCCTCGGGGTCGTCGGCCGCCACCGCGGGACCGGCCACGCCGACGCCCGCGAGCGCGACGCCGAGCACCGCCGCGGCGAGCAGTTGCGTGGTCCTGTTGATTCTCATGTCTTCGCTCCATCGCTGGGGGGTGGGGCCGGCCGGCCGATCGGCCGGCCGGCCCCGGTTCTGCTGGGGGCGGTGACTGCGGTCGCGCGGACCGTGGTCACCGCCGGTGCGGTCAGCCGCAGCTGAGCGCCGGGTAGTCGGCGTCGTACGACGAGGTGACCTGCTCGCCGCCGATCGTCGCGACTCCCTTCACGGTCACCGTGCCGGCGTCGATCTGCCCGGCCCGGCTGTTGAAGGACTGGTACGCCTGCTTGCCCGGGGTCACGTCGGCCACGGTCTTCGAGCCGAACGGGGTGGTCAGCGTCACCGTCACCGGCACGTCGGAGCCGTTGACGGCCGTGAGCGCCACGTACGCCGAGGTGCCGATGCAGCGGGACGAGGCGGAGACCGCCAGGTCGACGGCCGCCGCCTTGGCGAGGCGGAAGTAGTCGAACGTGACCTTCTTCGACGCCGACTGATTGGTGCCGATCGTGTAGACGCCGACCTTGGCGTCGGTGGCCACCGCGCTGTTCTGCACCGCGGCGGACAGGTCCGTCCAGGTCTCCCCGTCGGCGGAGTAGGAACCGGAGTAGGTGTCGCCCTCCTTCTTGAGGCGCAGCCACCAGATGCCGGTGGTGAGGTTGTTCACCTGCGGCTGCGGGTTCTGCACGGTGCCGCCGACCTCGCTGCGCAGCTCGATGCTCCGCGCCGCTGTCGACCCGGCCGCGTTGGTGGTGAGGAAGTCGAGCTTCACGTAGTCGTCGTCGCCGGTGTACACCATGAGGCCGCCCTGCTGGTACCGCTCGTTGAGTGCCGAGGCGTCCACCTTGGTCTCCAGCGTCCAGTCGCCGTTCGGGGCCGGCTGCAGGATGAGGTTCTTCGGGCCGGTGTTGTCGGTCCCGTAGATGTCACCGGTCGTGGTGTCGAGCTCCAGCTTGCCGTCGCTCACGCGCACCGCCGTGGCGTCGGGGCGCACGATCGCGGTCCAGCGGCAGGCGTCGAGCGCGGTGCCGTCGAACTCGTCGTCCGGGTCCGCCCCGGTCGCGCTGTCGTCCGGCGTGATGTGGAACCAGTCGAAGGACGCGTCCACCACCGGGTGGTCGGCCCCCGCCAGGGAGATCATGCCGATCTTCGGGTCGGTGATCCCGGCGAGCGGCTTGGTCTGCGGCATCGCGGTGAACGTGGTGCCGTCGGCGGAGTAGTGGGCGGTGATGTTCGTTCCGTCGCTGATGAACCGCACGTACACCGTGTCGGGGTAGGCGTCCCCGAGAGTGGCCGTGTTGCTCTGCGACACCTCGTTGGGGCTGCCGTTCTCCTCCCGGATGAACTGGAAGATGCGGTCGGCGTGGTTCGGACCCGAGGTGGAGCGCGCCTGCAGCACCATCTTGGCGTAGTTGTCGTCGTCGCCGTAGATGATCAAGCCCGCCTGCTGGTACGCGTCCCTCGCGTCCAGCGTGAGTTTGGCGGTGGCGGTCCAGGCGCCCGACGGCGCCGGCTGCACCACGATGTTCGGCGTGTTGCCGCCCGTGCTGTAGATGTCGGTGGTCGAGGTCGGGATCACCAGCTTGCCGTCGGCGACCCTGAGGTCCTGGTTCTCCCTGATGACCGACCAGCGGTCCCGGTCGAGCTGGCCGCCCAGGAAGTCGTCGGAACGTCCGGTGAAGCACACCGCGGCCGGCGCGTCCACCTTGACCTGGACCTCCGCGGTGGCCGACGCGCCCTTGTCGTCGGACACGGTCACCACGGCCGTGTAGTTGCCCGGCGCGGTGTAGGTGTGGCTCGCCTCGGCCGTGGTGGGCTCCGGCGCGCCGGTCACGCCGAAGTTCCACTTGTAGGTGATCGGGTCGCCTTCCGGGTCGGTGGCCGTCGCCTCGAAGTCGACCGTCAGCGGGGCGACGCCCGTCACCGGCGTCGCCGTCGCGGTCACGACCGGACGCTGGTTGTCCGTGGCGCCCTGGCCGACGAAGTCGACCCAGTTGAAGTTCGCCAGGTCGGCGTCGTTCGCCGCGCTCGCCGGCTTGCGTACGACGAAGTACAGCGGTCCGCTCTCCGCCGGCGCGCCGTTCACGTCGAGCGTGACGTCGGTGAACGTCTGCCAGCCGCCGGTGGGCGTCACCTCGGCCGAGCCGATCAGCGTGCCGGTCTCGGGGTCACCCGCCCTGACCTGGACGGTGCCGCCGGGGCCGCCCGAGGAGGCGCGTAACCGGATCGCGGTGAGGTTCGACAGGTTCACCGGGTCGAACGACCACCAGTCGCCGTCCTGGACGGACCCGATGTGCTGATTGCCGCCCTGCGGGTCGCTCGTGGCCTCGGCCTCGACACCCGCGGCGTCGGTGCCCACGCCGTCGGCCACCCGGCCTGTCTGCGTGAAGTGCTCGGCCTGCTTGCGCTTGGGCTGCAGGAGCGTCTCGCCCCGCCCGGTCAGGGCCTTGGCGCCGTTGGCCCCCTCGTCGGTGTAGCTGGCCTCGATCACGTAGAAGAGGTTGTCGTACTCACCGTGGCCGGCCTGCTGGGTCTGCAGGGTGCCCTCACAGCCCGTGTGCTGGTCGAGCGGGTGGCCGTGGCTCTCGTGACCGAGGATCGCCTGGATCTGCACCTTGTCGCAGTCGATCGTGCCGTCCTCGGGGTCGGTGGCGGTCACCTTGAACTTCACCTGGTCGCCGAACTCGAAGAAGGCGCCGTTCGGCGGGAGGTCCACCGTGACGGTGGGACGGGTGTTGCCCGCGTTGATCTCGACACTGGCGGTGGCGGTCTTGCCGCCGGGGGTCGTGACGGTCAGGACCACGTTGTAGTCGCCGCCCTCCTCGTAGGTGTAGGAGGGGTTGGGGTCGGTGGAGTCGGTGTCGCCGTCGCCGTCGAGGTCCCACGCGAACGTGAGCGGCTCGCCGTCCGGGTCCCGGCTGCCCTCGCTGGAGAACGTGACGGCCAGGGGCAGCGGCCCGTCCGTCTTGTCCGCCGTGGCGCGGGCGATCGGCGGCCGGGTGCCCTTGATGTAGTCGATCCGGTAGATGCCGGAGTCGGCGTTGTCGCCGCCGAAGCCGGAGCCCCACTCGATCATGTACAGCGCGCCGTCGGGGCCGAACTTCATGTCCATCGGCTTCTTGAACGACAGGGAGCCGAGGATGCGGTTCATCTCCACGAGCTCGGTGCCGCTCTCGTCGAGCTGGAACGACCACACCTGGTCGTTGTTCCACTCGCCGAACACGGCCTTGCCGTCCCAGTACTCCGGCCACTTCACGTCCGACTGCAGGTCCGGGTCGGCGCGGTAGACCGGGCCGCCCATCGGCGCGCCGCCCCTCAGCTCCGGGAAGTTCTGCGGGTCGGCCGCGTAGTGGTACCAGACCGTCGCGGGCACCATCGTGGGCAGGTCGGTGAGGCCGTCGTTGTTCGGGGAGTCGTTGACCGGCGCGGTGCAGTTGAACGGCGCCCCCGACTGCTGGGTGGCGAAGTCGTAGTTGATGTACGGGGTGTTGTTGCCGACGCAGTAGGGCCAGCCGTAGTTGCCCGGCTCGGAGACGAGGTTCCACTCGACCGTGTTCTGCGGGCCCCGGGTGGCGCTCGCCGAGTTGGCGTCAGGGCCGTACTCGCCGAGCATGATGTGGCCCGTCTTCGGGTCGAGGCCGATGCGGAACGGATTGCGGAAGCCCATGCCGTAGATCTCCGGCTTGGTCTTCTCCGTGCCCGGCGGGAAGAGGTTGCCGGACGGGATGGTGTAGGTGCCGTCGGGCTCGGGGTGGATCCGCAGCAGCTTGCCGCTCAGGCTGTTGGTGTTGCCCGAGGTGCGCTGGGCGTCCCAGCCGGCGCGGCCGGACCGCTCGTCGATCGGCGTGTAGCCGTCGGAGGCGAACGGGTTGGTGTTGTCGCCCGTGCCCAGCCACAGATCGCCGGTCCTGGGGTCCATCACCATGCCGCCGCCGTGGTGGCAGCACTCGGCCCGCTGGACCGGGACGTCGAGGATCCGCGTCTCGCTCGCCAGGTCCAGGGTGTCGCCGGTGACGGTGAACCTGCTCAGCCGGTCGACGTTCGTCCCGGTGGGCGAGTAGAACAGGTACACCCAGTGGTTGGTGTCGAAGCCGGGGTCGAGCGTGAGCCCGAGCAGGCCGCTCTCGTTGGCGGTGAAGACGTCCAGCTGCGCCGCCGTCACCGTGCCGCCGGACGGCTTGATGATCTTGACATCGCCGAGCCGGTCGATGTAGAAGACCCGGCCGTCCTTGGCGACGTCCACCATCATCGGGTTCGAGGTGTTGTCGTCGAGCGTGACCTTCTCGAAGCTGCTGCTCTGCGAGGCCGAGCAGTCGGCCCTGACCGCGCCGGCGGCGGTCTGGATGCCGCCGAGGAGCAGCTTCAGGAAGTTGGGCTCGCTGTAGTTCTCCTTGAGGTGGCCGAGCCCGGTGTACCAGGAACGGCCGCCGTCGTAGTCGTGGCACCAGGTGTTCGGGTGGTCGGCGCCCATCGTGGCGCCGGTGTAGGACTTCTCGTCCATCGACGTCAGCACGTGGACCTTGCTGCGCGGGTTGGCCTGGTAGTCGTACCACTCGTCGGTACGGGTCCAGGTCGCCGGCAGGTCCTTCGTGGACGGGTGCGCCGGATCCTCGACCTTGACCGTGGCCTGCTGGATCGCCGGGTGCGACTTGAAGTACGCCCCGACCAGCTCGCCGTACCAGGCCCAGTCATAGCCGCTGTCGGCGGCGGCGTGGACGCCGACGAAGCCGCCGCCGTTCTGGATGTAGCGCTCGAAGGCGTCCTTCTGGTCCTGCGTGCCCAGCGGGTCACCGGTCGTGGACATGAAGACCACGGCCTGGTACTGGGCCAGGTTCTGGTCCGTGAACTGCGCGCTGTCCTCGGTGGTGTCGACCGCGAAGTTGTTCTCCTGGCCGAGTTGCTGCACGGCCGCGATGCCCTCGGGGATCGAGTCGTGCCGGAAGCCTGTCGTCTTCGAGAAGACGAGCACCTTGAACGCGGGCTCGGCCGCCGTGGCGGCCTCGGCGCTCACGGGCGCCGCGAGGAGGGTGACGAAGGGGGCGACGAGGGCCAAGGCCATCGTCGTAGCGGTCCGGCGCCTCGGGCGCCGTCCGCGTGCTGGCAGGACCGCGTTGAGCAGCCTGGCCCACGTTCGATGACGTGGTGACATGGAAAACCCTTCCTGACCGGGGGGACGTCAGGCAAGGCGCGCGCCGCCGCGCTGTTGCCACTGGGTGGTAGCGGATGGTGCGGGGTGCTGGAGGGTGCCGTCTCCAGGCATGTGGGGCCGTCAGTGAGGTACCGGCCGGGGCGGTGAATCAATGATCGTCGTCGGGTCGTCGAGGGTGTCGCTGACCACCATGCTGGCGGCGCCGCGGGAGGCGGCGCCGAAGCCGAGAGTGGAGGCGACGAACCGGCACTGGGCGGCGGGAGCGGCCACCATGAGCCGTTGCAGCTGATCCTGCGCATGCGGCAGCAGCCACTGCGCCAGCGAGGCGAAGTAGCCGCCGATGACGATCACGCGCGGGTTGAACAGGTTGGCCAGGATCGAGCCGCCGAGCCCGAGCCACTTGCCGACCTGCGCCACCGCCGTCGTCATGCGCCGGTCGCCGGAGGCCAGGCCCCTGGCGAGGTCGGCCACCCGTTCGCCGGGGTCGGGCACCGGCATGCCGGGCAGCCCGTAGGCCTGCTCGGGCATGGCCGCGCGGACGAGCGCGGCCAGGCCGACCTTGGTCTCCCAGCACCCGATGCGGCCGCAGCCGCACTGGGCGCCGTTCGGGTCCACCTGCAGATGCCCGACCTCGCCGGAGAATCCGTCCGCGCCGCGCAGGAGCTCGCCGCCCAGGATGATGCCGCCGCCGACCCCGACCTCGCCGGTGAGGTACACCAGGTACGGCGTGCCGGCGGCGACGCCGGAGGTGTACTCGGCCAGCGCGGCGAGGTTCGCGTCGTTGTCCACCCGCACGGGCACGCGCAGCGGGCCCAGCAGGGAGCTCAGCTGCTCGGCCAGGGGCAGGTCGTGCCAGTAGAGGTTCGGCGCGAGCGTCACGACGCCGCGTGCCACGTCCACGAGCCCGGGGACCGCCACCACGATGCCGGCCGGCGACGCTCCGGCCCGCCGCATAGCCTCCACGGCCTCCTTGGCCACGAGCCCGAGCCGGCGCACGGCGCTGTCCGGGCCGCTGCCCATGGCGTCGTAGACGACCCGGCGCTCGACCAGGATCCGGCCGCTGAGATCGGTGCCGTGGACCGCGATGTAGTCGACGTTGATCTCCATGCCGAGGGCGCCGACGTGCGCGCCGTGCAGCGCGACCGCCCGTCTGGGGCGGCCGACCGCGCCGACGTGCTCGACGCCGACCTCGCGTACCAGACGCCGTTCGAGGAGCTCGGCCATGAGGTTGGACACGGTGGCCCGGTGCAGCCCGGTCGCCTCGGCGATGTGGGCGCGGGACAGGGACTTGTGGTCGCGCAGCTCGCGCAGCACCAGGGAGAGGTTCGCCCGGCGCAGCGCGGCGGGACCCGCCGGCGGAGCGCCGCCCGAAGCACCGTTGGGCGGCTTGTACGTCATGGGTACCACCCGCCCCTTTGTTTATCTTTGAGATCAATTAATGGCAGTTGTAACACGGGGATGCACGAATGTGCACCCCTCACATTCGTAACGAGTTGGCATCGCCGAAATCGCCGCATTTCAGCGACCACTCCGGCGCCAGTTACCGGAACGTTACCTAAATTGCAACCGGTTTCCCCCTTGTGCCCTCAGAGGTCGGCACCTTTAATTCGGTGAGCCATCCGCACTGATCGAGGAGGAGCGTGGACCACAACCCGGCCGACGGCCACGCGACCGACTCGGCGAGTCGCGACGGACCCGCGGGAGCCCCCGCGGACCAGGCCACCGTGCACCCCGACCGCGTCCTCGTGCCGCGTCATGTGAGCGCGAACATCCCGTGCTCCCGGCCGGCCGTCACCGTCGCGACCGGGTCGAACGGGCATCCTCGACCTGGCCTGCCTCACCGCCGAGGTGGGCGTCGGTGGCGTCGTCAACTCCGTCCGAACGTCTCCGGCCGTCGGAGTCATCGGGAGAACCCCGACCGTCCGCTCGCCCTGACCCGCCTCCGTCCCCCGCCCCTTCCACCCGCCTGATCGCTGTTCCGCACCTTCCGCGTGCTGCGGCCACGGCGCGTGCCGTCCGGCGGACGGACGCCGCTGTGTCCCCGCCCACCGGGCCTTCCGTGCCCTTGTGCCCCAGAACGTCCCCGCCCGCCTGATCGGCCGCCAGAGCCGCAGCGGCACCGTCGACGCCGACCTCGGTGCCATCGCGGCGGTGCCAACCGGTGCCGCCAGGCGGGCGGGGCACGGCCCCACCGAACCGGCGGCCGTCGAGCAGAGCGCGGCTGAGGCAGCCGCTTGACGATGTGGAGGATTCATGACGAGACCGATCACGCTGTTCACCGGGCAGTGGGCGGACCTGCCGTTCGAGGAGGTCTGCCGGCTGGCTTCCGCATGGGGCTACGACGGCCTGGAGATCGCCTGCTGGGGCGACCACTTCGAGGTCGACAAGGCTGTCGCGGACGACTCCTACGTCGAACGCAAGAAGGAGACCCTGGACAAGTACAACCTCGGCGTGTGGACGATCTCCAACCACCTGGTCGGCCAGGCCGTCTGCGACCACCCCGTCGACGAGCGCCACCAGGGCATCCTGCCCGCCCGCATCTGGGGCGACGGCGAGCCTGAAGGCGTGCGGCGGCGCGCCGCCGAGGAGATGAGGAACACCGCCAGGGCCGCCCGCGCGCTCGGCGTCGACACCGTCGTCGGCTTCACCGGCTCGTCGATCTGGCACACGCTGGCGATGTTCCCACCGGTGCCGCCGTCCATGATCGAGGCGGGGTACGCCGACTTCGCCGACCGCTGGAACCCGATCCTCGACGTCTTCGACGAGGCCGGCGTGCGCTTCGCCCACGAGGTGCACCCCAGCGAGATCGCCTACGACTACCACACGACGGTGCGCACGCTGGAGGCCATCGGGCACCGGCCGGCCTTCGGCCTGAACTGGGACCCCTCGCACATGGTGTGGCAGGACCTGGACCCGGCGAACTTCATCCTCGACTTCGCCGACCGCATCTACCACGTGGACTGCAAGGACGCCCGCGTCGCCACCCGCGACGGACGGCGCGGCCGCCTGTCCTCCCACCTGGCCTGGGCCGACCCCAGGCGCGGCTGGGACTTCGTGTCCACCGGCCGGGGCGACGTGCCGTGGGAGGCGTGCTTCCGGGCGCTCAACCACATCGGCTACGACGGCCCGATCTCCATCGAGTGGGAGGACGCGGGCATGGACCGGCTGCACGGCGCGCCGGAATCCCTCGCCTACATCCGCTCGCTCAACGCCATCACCCCGCCGGCCGCCTCCTTCGACGCCGCCTTCTCCTCCGAGTGACGCCGTTCCGCCGGGGCGGGCGCGGGCGGCCGCCCCGGCGGAACCACCGCGTTCGGCACGCCTGCCGGTGGGCTACGTCTGCCTGATGGCCGCAAGACCGGAATCTCCGCGGCCGATTTTCGGGCACCTATATGTCATAAGCGAAATAAGCCGGTGACTTTACAGCCGGGGCATGCGGCCGTACACCATGCCGGTGAATGGGCGGATCCCATTAAGGCATAGCTGACAATTCCCGATATTTCAGATTAAAGGCCTGTCACTATTTATCCCTCCGGAATCAGGACGTGCCGGGTTCGGTCCCCGAGCCAGGCCGCTTCGAGGATCGCGGTCAGGCTCGCGGTGTCGGTCGGGCCTGGATGGTTCTGGATCAAGCGGGTGACACCACTGGCCATCTCCGCGAAGCGCGGGAGGTCGGCGCGTGCCACGCCGATGTCCGCCAAGGTCGTGGGGATGCCGATGTCGGCCAGGAGCCCGTCGAGCCAGGTGAGGAACATGTCCGCGGCCTCGGCGTCCGAGGCGTCGGTCACATCGAGCCCGCACACCTCGGCGAGGACGGCCAACCGGTCGCCGATGGCATCCCTGGCCGCGTCCAGCGCGTAGGGCAGCAGCAGCCCGACGCCCAGGCCGTGCGGTGTGTGGGTGGCCGCGCCGATGGGGTACTGGAGGGCGTGCGGAGCCGCGTTGCCCGCGTGCGAGAACGCGAGCCCGGCCAGCATGGACCCATAGGACATGTCCGCGCGCGCGTCCTTGTCGCCTCCGTCCCTGACGACATGGGGCAAGCTGCGGGCGATCCGCTTCGCGGCCAGGAGCGCGTAGTGATCGGTGATCGAGTTGCGGCCGAGGAAGACCTGCTCCACCGGGTCGCGCGGTCCGTGGGCCCGGGGCCGCGCGGTGTAGCTCTCCACCGCGTGACAGAACGCGTCGATGCCGGAGTGGGCGGTGACGGTCGCAGGGCAGGTGTAGGTGAGCTCGGGGTCGACGATGGCGAAGTCAGGCACGATGTGAACGCTGGAGACCCCCACCTTCAGCTCGCGGTCAGGGTCGGTCAACACCGAGACGGGCGTGAGCTCGGAGCCGGTGCCCGACGTCGTCGGGACCGCGACGAGAGGAATCGTCGGCCCCGGCACCTTCGACTCGCCGTAGAAGTCGCGCGGCGTCCCACCATGGCACCGGATGACGCCGACGATCTTGGCGAGGTCGATCACCGTGCCACCGCCGATGGCGAGAATGACGTCGGCGTCCACGTCCGCGGCGACCGAGACAGCCAGAGCGACATCGGCGAGTGGCACGTCCGGGGTCGCGTCGGCGAACACTTCGACGACTTGGACCCTCTCCCGCACGGTGGCCACGATCTCGGCCACGCCCGGCTGCCCCAGAAGAACCCGGTCGGTCACGACGAGGACTCGCGAGCCACACTCGGCCACCACGCGTGGGATGTTCTGCGCGACCCCTTCGCCCACTATCAGCTGGCGTGGTCCGCGGACGGTCTCAAGCATGTCAGTGCCTCTCTGGAACGTCGGCGGTGTTGTGCTGGACGGCGTCCGCCGGCGGATCCGTGCCGGTCACGGTAGGTCGATCGCCGCGTAGGTGAGGTCGAGGTACTCACGGATGCCCTCGTGCGACCCCTCCTTGCCGATCCCGGACTGCTTCACGCCTCCGAACGGAGCTGACGGGTCCGAGATCAGACCACGGTTGATGCCGACCATCCCCGCCTCCAGCCCCTCGGTGAACCGGAGCGCCCGCTGGAGGTCACGGGTGAAGACGTATCCGACGAGGCCGTGCTCGGTGTCGTTGGCCTTCGCCAGCACCTCGTCGTCGGACGTGAACGAGATGATCGGCGCCACCGGGCCGAAGATCTCCGTCTCCAGCATCCGCGCGTCCTCGGGCACGTCGGCGAGGACCGTGGGCGGGTAGAAGTAGCCCGGCCCGTCCGGACGCTCGCCGCCCACCAAGACGCGGGCGCCGCGATCGACCGCGTCGGCGACGAGCTCGTCGAGCTTGGTGACCGACGCCTCGTCGATCATCGCCCCGACGTCCACGCCGTCGTCGAGACCATGGCCCACCGAGAGCGCGCCCATCCGCTCGGCGAAGCGCGCCGTGAACTCCTCGCGTACCGGCTCCTCGACGTAGATGCGGTTGGCCGCGATGCAGGATTCCCCGATGTTGCGCATCTTGGCCACCATGGCACCGTCGAGCGCGACGTCCAGGTCCGCGTCGGCACACACGATCAAGGCCGCGTTGCCGCCCAGCTCCATGGAGGTGCGCAGCACGTTGTCCGCCGCCTGCCGGAGGAGCACGCGCCCGACCTCGGTCGACCCGGTGAACGAGAGCTTGCGGGTCCGACGGTCGGCCAGCAGTGCTGAGACCACCTCACCGGCACGCTTGGTCGTCACGACGTTGACGACGCCCGGGGGGACCCCGACCTCTTCCATGATGCGGGCCAGGAACAGCATGGTGAGCGGCGTCTGGGCCGCCGGCTTGGTGATCGTCGTGCAGCCCGCCGCCAGCGCGGGAGCGATCTTGCGGGCGCCCATGGCCAGCGGGAAGTTCCAGGGCGTCACGAAGACGCATGGTCCGACCGGTTTCGGCACGGTGAGAATGCGATATCCACCGGCGGGGGCGGTGTTGTAGCGCCCCTCGACGCGCACCGCCTCCTCGGCGAACCAGCGGAAGAACTCGGCGCCGTAGGCCACCTCTCCCCGGGCCTCGGCGAGCGGCTTGCCCATCTCGAGCGTGATCAGCCGGGCGACCTCCTCGGATCGCTCGGTCAGTGCCCGGTACGTGGCGGTCAGCAGTTCTGACCGTCTTCGCGGCGGGGTCGCCGCCCACTCCGCCATCGCCTTGCTCGCCGCGTCCAGAGCGGCGAGCCCGTCGGCGACGCCGGCGTCCGCCACCTCGGCGATGGTCTTGCCGGTGGCCGGGTCCTCGACGGCGAAGGTGGCTCCGCCGGCGGCGTCGCGCCAGGCGTCGCCGATCCGGAGCCGCCGGTGCTCGGGGGCCAGGACGTTCATCGGGTCACTCATCGCGCCGCCTCCTGTGATGTTCTCGGTGCGCCACCGATCACCTTCCGGCCTCGGACAGCGCCAGCCCGGTGCCCGCGTCGAACAGGTGCGCGCGGTCCAGGTCGACCGTGACACGCACCCGCTCGCCCGGCGTACCGGTGACGGTGGCTCGTGCCTTGACCTTGAGGATCTCCGTCCCCACCCGGACGTCGACCACCGTCCGGTCACCGAGCGGCTCGAGGCCGTAGAGCTCACCTGACAACGACGCGTCCCCACGCTGCTCGACGGACAGGTCCTCCGCGCGCAGGCCCAGCAGCAGCGGACGGCCGTCCTCGGCCGTGGCCCAGCGGGGCCGCGGCAGGGTCCAGCCTTCCGCCCCAAGCAGACGATCTCCTTCGGCGTGGCAGGGAAGCAGGCTGATCGGCGGGCTCCCCACGAATCCCGCGACCCACTGATTGGCCGGGCGCTCGTACACCTCGGTCGGCGTTCCGGCCTGTTGCACCTTCCCTTCCTTGAGTACGGCGACCTGGTCGGCCATGGACAGGGCCTCGACCTGGTCGTTGGTCACGTACACGAAGGTCGCTCCGAGGCTCCGGTGGATGCGGGCGAGCTCGGTGCGCATCTCGACCCGGAGCTTGAGATCGAGGTTCGTCAGCGGCTCGTCCATGAGAAACGCGCGCGGACGGCGGACCAGCGCCCGGGCCAGGGCGACACGCTGCATCTCACCGCCCGACAACTGCGCCGGACGACGCTGCAGCAGCCGTTCGATGTGCAGCAGGCCCGAGATCCGATCCACCTCGGCGGCGATCTCGCTCGCGGGACGGCGGCGTGCCCGCAGCGGCGAGGCGATGTTCTCGTACGCCGTGTGCCGCGGGTAGAGGGCGTAGTTCTGGAAGACCATGGCCAGGTCGCGCTCGGCCGGGGAGTCACCGGTCGCGTCCCTCCCGTCCAGGTGCACCGACCCGGCGTCGAGCTTCTCCAGGCCGGCGATCGCTCGCAGGGTCGTCGTCTTGCCCGCCCCGGAGGGTCCGAGCACCACGAAGAACGATCCGTCCGGCACGTCCAGCGTCACCCCGTCCAGGGCCTGGACCTTGCCGAAGGACTTGCGCAGCCCGTGCGCTGCCACGGTTCCCATCAGGCCACCAGCTCTTCCGTGCGCACGTCATAGACCGCCGGGCTTCCGCCGATGTGCCGCAGCCCGACCGGTGCGTCAGCGGCGAACCGGACAGTCGGCGGCATCCGAACCCGTACGTCCTGCCGGCCGCCGTGGTCGACCACGTAGATGATCTCGTCGCCGAGCCACTCCGCCGAGATCAGGCGGGCCGGGACCGAACGTTCCGCCCCTGGTTCTGTGACTTCCAGCGCCTCCGGCCGGACGCCCGCGACCAGGCGGCGGTCGCGCGGCAGGCCTGGCGGTGGGGGGAAGACCAGTCCGTCCTTGCTGCGCAGCTTCCCGTCGGCCACCTCCACCTCGATCAGGTTCATCGGCGGGGAGCCGATGAACGCGGCGCAGAAGAGACTCGCCGGACGGTCGTAGACCTCCAGCGGCGTGCCGATCTGCTCGACGCGGCCCTTGTTGAGTATGGCGATCCTGTGGCCGAGCGACATGGCCTCGACCTGGTCATGGGTGACGTAGACCATCGTCGTCCCCAGTTCCCCCTGCAGGTGCTTGATCTCCGTGCGCATGTCCGCCCTCAGCTCCGCGTCCAGATTGGTGAGAGGTTCGTCCATGAGGAACGCGCGCGGCCGTCGCACCAGGGCGCGGGCGAGCGCGACGCGCTGCTGCTCCCCGCCGGACAGCCGGCGCGGCCGCCGGTCCAGGAGCGGGCCGAGCCGCATCAGCCGGGCGGCCTCCTCGACCCGCTCGCGTACCTCCGCCTTGGGCAGTCCCTCGGCCCGCAGGGGGAACGCCAGGTTGTCGCGGGTTCTCAGATGCGGGTAGAGAGCGTAGAACTGGAACACCATGGCGATGTCGCGCTCGGCGGGCGGCAGGTCGTTGACCAGCGTGTCTCCGATGCGGATGTCGCCCGTCGTCTGCCTCTCCAGGCCGGCTACGGCCCGCAGCGTGGTGGTCTTGCCGCAGCCCGAAGGGCCGAGCATCACGAACAGCTCGCCGTCGCGGATGGACAGGTCCACGTGATCGACCGCGACCGTCCCGTCCGGGTAGCGCTTGTGCAGGGCGGTCACCTCGATGCCCGCCATCAGCGTCGCACCGCCCCGAGCGTCACACCGGCGACGAGGTGCTTGCGCACCAGGTAGGCGAAGACGAGCACCGGCAGGGCGAACACCACGGAGGCGGCGGCCACCAGACCCCAGTCCACGGTGGTTCCGCCGATGAGGCCGGCGATGGCGGGCGGGGCCGTCCGCACACTGTCGCTGGAGGTGAGGAAGATGGCGAACACGAACTCGTTCCAGGAGAAGATGAGGGCGAAGACCGCCGTCGCGGCGATGCCGGGCACGAGCAGGGGAAGGGTGAAGCGCCAGAACGCCTGCAATCGGGTGTAGCCGTCGAGCATGGCGGCGTCCTCGTACTCCGCGGGCACCTCGTCGACGAACCCCTTCATCATCCAGATCGTGAACGGGACGTTGAACGCGGCGTAGATGAGGATCAGGCCGAGCTTGGTGTCGATGAGCCCGACCTGGCGGTACATGAGGAAGATCGGGATCACGACCACCACGGGCGGCATGAAGCGGGTGGACAGGATGAAGAACAGCTGGTCCTTCTTGGCCTTCACCGCGAAGCGTGAGTAGGCCCAGGCCGCCGGGACGCCCAGCACGGTGGCCAGCGCCGTGGAGGCTCCGGCGACCACGACGGAGTTGAGGAACGCGGCGGACAAGGTCGAGCGACCGCCGCCGGAGGCGACGAACACGTCCTTGAAATGGTCCAGGGTGACCTGGAAGTCGAAGAACTTGGCCGGGATGGCGTAGACGTCCCGGTTCTCCTTGATGGACGTCTCGATCATCCACAGCACCGGGAAGAGCATCACGACGGCCAGCACGGTCAGCAGCGCGACCTCCAGCACGGCGCGGCCCCGCCCGCCGAAGCGGCGCGTGGGCGTGCGATCCCGGGCAGGACGCGTGGACACGGCCTCGTCGACGGAGACTGCCATCAGTCCTCCTTGAGCTTGTTCAAGTACCGCAGGTAGAGCTGCGTGAGGACGATGACGACGAGGACCATCAGGATCCCGTACGCGGAGGCGGTTCCGGTGTTGAAGCCCAGGAACGCGACCTTGTAGACGTGGAACGACAACGTCTCGGTGGAGACCCCCGGGCCTCCGCTGGTGAGGATGTAGACGAGGTCGAACAGCCGGAAGGCCTCGATGGCCCTGAACAGCACGGCGATGAGGAGCAGCGGCCACACCAGCGGAAGGGTGATGGTGCGGAACCGGAACCACTCGGACGCCCGATCGATCGAGGCGGCCTCGTACAGGTACTTGGGAACCGCGGTGAGGCCCGCGAGCGCGATGAGCATGATGAACGGCGTCCATTGCCAGGTGTCGACCAGGATCAGGGAGATCAGCGCCGTTCGCTGCCCGGTGAGCCACTCCACCTGCCCCAGGCCGAGCGAGCCGAGCATGCTGTTGATCACGCCGAACTGCGCGTCGAGCATGAATCGCCAGAACAGCCCGACCACGACCGGCGACAGCATCATCGGAACCAGGAACAGCGTGGTCAGCAGTCCTCGCCCGTGCGTGCGCCGTGAGATGAGGTAGGCGATGGCGAAACCGAGCACGGTCTGCAGGGTGACCGCGCCGACCACGTAGATCAACGTCGTCAAGGCCCTCAGGTGGACCTGCTCCGAGGTCAGGATGGCGGTGTAGTTCCCGAACCCGACGAAATCGGCCGGCCCCCCGCGGGTGGCGGAGTAGTCGGTGAAAGACAAGTACAACGCCCACAGCAACGGGAACACCGACATCGCGAGCAACAGCAGCAGCGCGGGCGAGGTGAAGGCCACGGCGAGCCCGCGGTCGCTCAGGCGGCTGGACCGACCCGGTGCAGGCGGCGTCGCGGACGCCACCTGCCCGGGGTGGTCGGTCGTCAGGGGGGCGGGGTCACTCACAGCCCGCCGCCGCCCTTGCCGCTGCTGGAGTCGAGCACGCTCTGCTGCTCCTTGGCGATGTCGTCGAGCGCCTCCTTCGGCGTCTTCGCGCCGTTCAGAGCCGCGTTCACGTTGGTGTTCTCAATGTCGACGAGGCGCGCGTACTCCGGCACATTCCACATGTCCCGCATCCGCGGCACCGAGTCGGTGTACACCTGGTTGAACGGCGCGGCGTTGAGGAACTCGGGCGACTCCAGGGCGTCCGTACGCGACGGCACGCCACCGGCCGCGGCCCACTTCTTCTGGATGTCGGCCTGCTCGAACCACTTCATGAAGTTCAGGGCCTCCATCTGGTTCGCCTCGGGGGAATAGGCCGACACGTGCATCCCCATGCCGCCGAGAGGCACCAGGTTCGTCTTCTGACTCGGCAGGGCGGCGAAGCCCAGCTTGTCGAGGATCTCCTCCCGCGTGGTGCCGAGCGTCGACTGCTTCGGGTCGAGCAGGCCGCCGCTCGCGGCGATCCAGTTGAACGCGATGCATGCCTTGCCCTGGGCGACCGCCGCGTTCACCTCGTCGATGAACCAGTTGCCGGAGCCCTTGGCGGTCAGCGGCTTCATCTTGTTGACCAGGACGTTCATCGCCTCCTGGCCCGCGGCGTCGTTGAGGACGCCGTCGATCTTGCGGGTCTTGGGGTCCCACAGGTTGCCGCCGTAGACGCCGTTGACCGTGTTGTAGGTGACGGCCGCGGCGTCGGAGCCGTTGGCCTGGTGGAAAGCCAGCCCGCTGACGCCGGGGTTGTCCGTCTGGCACTTCTCGGCGACCGAGATCATCTCGTCCCAGGTCTGCGGTGGCTTGTCACCGATCAAGTCCTTGCGGTAGATCATCGTCCAGGTGTCGCCGAGCAGCGGCAGTCCGTACAGGCTGGCGTTCTCGTCGCGCTTCCCGGTCTCCGCCTGGGGGAACTGGCCGTAGGCCGCCAGCAGGTACGGGTTGTACGCCTGGACGTCGATGTTCTTCTTGACGAAGTCGGTGATGTCCAGGATGTTGCCGTTCGTCACGGCCTCGCCGATGTGTTGCGAATCCAGGATCGGGATGTCGAAGTCGGTCTTGTGCGCGGCGAACTGGGTGAACATCGCGTCGTGCCAGTTCGCGTTCGGCACGGTCTTGACCTTGACGGTCACGTTCGGCCGCTCCTTGGCGTACTCCGCGTTCGCGAAGTCTTCCAGCGCGTGGGCGGGGGGCCAGTCGAACCAGATGAAGCTGAGGGTCAGCGGATCCTTGGTGAGCTCCGGGATGGTCGCCGGCGCCTTGGGGGCGCTGTCGTTCTGCCCGCCGCCGCAAGCCACCGCGGTCGTGACCAGTAGCATGGCCGCCGTCGCCAGCCCCACCTTCCGGCCGGTAACGGACAGTCGTCCTCTTCGCTGGGGATACCGCATCTTCTTGCCTGCTTTCTGGGCGGAGACTTCGGGAGCCTTGCTGCGTGCTTCGCCGAGCGGTTGCTGGGTGGTTCAGTCGTGTCGCCGGCTGTCGCAGGGGCTGACCCGCAGACCGGCGTCACGCGTACGCCGCGGCGTGATGGGACTTTGAGCAGGCGAGAAGTCCTTCGGCCCTTGTGCGGCCCGGCGGCGAACCGAGCAGGACGTCGAGCATGCTCATGGAAGCTCCAACTGATCGAAGCGGAGCGATGGCGGACGGTTCCCCGATGAGTGACGGATGGCTGACATCCGCCACCTTTCCTATACGATCCGATCGGGAGCGTCAACATCCCGCAGTACGGCGACGGATGTCAACATGGTCCCGAAGACGCAAGAAAGGACCTCACGTCACGATGGACGACGAAGCGGTGATCGCTGGGCGCCGTGAGGACATGCCGGGCGGGACGCCGCCGGGAAGATCTCGCGGCCGCCTTGCCGACGAGGTGTACGAAGCGCTGCTCGGACAGATGATGTCGCTACGGATAGAGCCTGACTCCCGCGTCACGATCGACGCCCTGGCACGAGAGCTGGGGGTCTCACAGACGCCGATCCGAGACGCCCTGAACCGCATGGAGGCCGAGGGCCTGGTCGTGCGCGTGCCCCATGCCGGCTATCGCATTCCTCCCCAGATCACCCGTCACCGATTCGAGGACATGCTCGAGATCCGCCTGCTCCTCGAGCCCGCGGCGGCGCGCAGATCCGCCGAACGCGCATCCCCGGAGCAGGTGGCCGGCATGCGAAGCATGCTGGAGGACATGGCGGAGCTGGAGGGGGGCAAGGGCCCCATGGCCTATGGCGCCTTCGGGCTGCGCGACGCCGCTTTCCACGATCTCGTCGCCTTGAGCGCGGAGAACCAGGTCATCCGCGAAGCGCTCGCCCGCCTGCACACGCACGTGCACCTGTTCCGGCTGCACCACGACGCCCAAGTCACTCACTTGGCCATGGCCGAGCACGAGGAAGTTCTGGCCGCGATCGCCGCGCGCGACCCCGACGCCGCCGCCTACGCCATGCGCCGGCACATCCTGCGGTCCGGCGAGCGGTTCCGGCGGCTGTTCGACGAGGCGGAGGCCGCGGAAGGAATGGCCGAAAAGTCTTGACGGGCGGACCGGCCCGAGGAATGCTAGCTCAAATCCGATCGGATCGGATCGGATTGGATCCACCTCACCCGCCCCGGATGCGAGGAGAAGCAGGTGCCCAGAGCGCTGCTCCTGACCGGCGACGCCGCCGAGGAGCTCGACACCATGTATCCCTACTATCGTGTGCAGGAGGGCGGCTGGGACGTCGATGTCTCGTCACGCACGATGCGTGACGTTCAGCTGGTCATCCACGAGTTCGACCCCAACTCCGACGCCTACGTGGAGAAGAACGGCCGGAAGTTGCCGGTCGACGTGCCCTGGGCCGAGGTCGACGTCGAGCGCTATGACGCCCTCATCATCCCCGGGGGACGTGCCCCCGAGTGGATCCGGGTCGACGCCGACGTCAGGCGCATCACCGAGCACTTCTTCGCGCGCAACCTCCCGATCGCGCTGGTGTGCCACGGCGCGCAGGTGCCGGCTGTGTACGGACTGCTGAAGGGTCGCAAGACGGCGTGCTTCCCTCCCATCACCGGTGACATGGAGAACGCGGGCGCGACGGTCATCGACGCTCCCGACGTCGTGGACGGCAACCTCGTCTCCTGCCGGGGATGGCCCGACATGCCGCAGTTCGGCAGGGCGATGATGGAGGTCTTCTCGAAGTCCGTCAACTCCGCATCGGCATGAGCACACCCGGCCTGTCCCGGTGACGGCATCTCGGACCGTCACGGTCGACGGCTCCCCCGTCCACGTCCTGGAGAGCGGCGCCGGGCCCGCGGTGCTGATGCTGCACGGCTCAGGACCAGGTACGACCGGATCCGGAGCCTGGGCGTCGACGGCACAGGCGCTCGGCACGTCCTGGCGCCTGGTGGCTCCCGACCAGGCAGGGTTCGGCCGTACACCCATCCCGGCGGGCTCCAGGGGCGGGCTCCGGCTGTGGACGGAACAGGCCGCGGGTCTGATGGACGCTCTCGGTGTCGAGCACTACGCCGTGGTGGGCCACTCCATGGGCGGTGCCGTGGCGCTGGCGTTGGCCGCCGCGCGTCCCCGGCAGGTCACCCAGGTCGTGGCGGTCGCGACGATGGGCGCCCCCGGGGCGCCGCTGTCCGCCGAACTCGACGCGATCTGGGCCGCCCCCGCCGGTCCGCTCGGGGCACGAGACATGTTGAGTCGCCTCGTCCACGACCAAGCGCTCGTGACCGAGTCGGCCGTCGCTGTCCGTGCGGCCGCGATGCGAGCGGGGGCGGCCGCATTCGCGCCGTTGTTCCCTCCACCCAGGGCGCGCTGGGCCGATGACCTCGCCCTCTCGGCGCAGACGCTGGCAGGGATCCGCGCGCCCGTGCTGCTCGTCCACGGCGCCGAGGACCGAGTAACCCCGCTCGGGACGGCAGCCCTGCCCCTGCTCGCACACCTGGCCGATGTCCGTCTGCACGTGCTCGGCCGGTGCGGGCACGTGCCGGCGCTCGAACACCCGCACGACTTCAGGCAACTCCTGTCGTGCTTCCTCAGCCGCGAACGAGGCCCCTGATCGCCGCGACAGGCCCGCAGCCCGTACGCAAGCGCCGTTGTCGCTTCTGACGGAACATGACACTCAACCGGCCTTCCCGCCCGGCGGCCTGAGGCGGGGAACGTTCAGCGAACCGGCAGGCCGGTGACCGCGCGGCCGATGATCAGCCGCTGGATCTCCGACGTCCCCTCGAAGATGGTGTAGATCTTGGCGTCGCGGTGGAAGCGTTCCACCGGGTGCTCCCGGGTGTACCCGGCGCCGCCCAGGATCTGGATGGCCTGCTCCGTCACCCACACCGCCGTCTCTCCCGCGACCAGCTTCGACATCGAGCCCTCGGCCTGCTCGAAGCGCTTGCCCTGGCGGGCCATCCAGGCGGCGCGCCAGGTCATGAGGCGGGCGATGTCGACCCGGGTGGCCATGTCCGCCAGCAGGAAGGCGATGGCCTGGTTCTCGCCGATCTTGCGGCCGAACTGCTCGCGCTCGCGGGCGTAGTCGCGGGCGTACTCGTAGGCGGCGCGGGCGATGCCGACGGCCATGGCGGCGACCGTGGGGCGGGTGGTCTCGAAGGTGCGCAGCGCCGCCTGCTCGCCGGCCCGCTCGCCGTTGCGGACGCGGGCCAGGCGCGCGTCGAGCTTCTCCTCGCCGCCCAGCACGCACGAGGCGGGTACGCGGACGTCCTCCAGGACGACCTCGGCCGTGTGGGAGGCGCGGATGCCGTGCTTCTTGAACTTCTGGCCCATGGACAGGCCGGGGGTGCCGGGCGGGATGATGAAGGACGCCTGACCGCGGGTGCCGAGGTCGGGGTCCACGGAGGCGACGACGATGTGCACGTCGGCGATGCCGCCGTTGGTGGCCCAGGTCTTGACGCCGTTGATGACCCAGTCGCCGCCGTCGCGCACGGCCCTGGTGCGGATGGCGCCGACGTCGGAGCCGGCGTCGGGCTCGGAGGCGCAGAAGGCGCCCAGCTTGACGTCGTTCTCCGTGCCGAACATCTCGGGCAGCCAGAGGCCCGCCTGCTCGGGGGTGCCGTTGCCGGAGAGCGCGGCGGCGGCCAGGCAGCTGCCGACGATCGACAGGCCGATGCCGGCGTCGCCCCAGAACAGTTCCTCGAACACGACGGGCAGCGCCAGGCCGCTGTCTTCGAGCCACTGGGTGGCGAAGAAGTCCAGCGAGTACAGCCCGATCTTGGCGGCCTCCTGGATGACCGGCCAGGGGGTCTCCTCGCGCTCGTCCCATTCGGCCCCGGCGGGGCGGATCACGTCGCGGGCGAAGGCGTGCACCCAGTCGCGGACCTCGATCACGTCCTCGTTGAGGTCCAGGCTGAAGCCGCTCATGTGGTCGCTCCCTGATTTCTCCTGATGAAGCCTGCTGAACCGGCTCCCGCCGCCAGCATGCTACCGGCCAGTAGCCTCGGTCAGGAAGCACCCCCGCCGCGTCGGACGCGGGCGGGTCGCGGCTCCTCCCCCAGATGTTCGGGCCCCGTGTACGCACTTGTGCGTATACCGGCGGACGTCGGCGAGCGGAACCTTGGGGAGGGGCGACGGGCCCGCCGTACGGGGAGGGGACACGTGATGAGAGCTTTGCGCAGCTTGGCGCGGCATGCCTGGCTGCTGGCCGCGGTGGGGGCAGCGGCAGCGTGCGGGGCTCCGGCGAACGCCGGGGCGGCCGGTCCCGGGTTCGAGGTGGTCACGGCGCAGAGTCCGGCCGACAGCGGTACGGCCAAGAGCGCCCGGGCCGTGTGCCCGGACGGCAAGCGGGTGGTCGGCACCGGAGGCGGCGTCGGGGCGTTCGTCCCCGGTCTGATCATGACGCGGGTGGTCCCCGACACGACGCTGACCTCGGTCACGGTCACCGGCCGGGAGGACGGGCACGGCACCCCGGCGCAGTGGGCGGCGCGCGCCTACGCGGTCTGCGCCACCCCGCTCCCCGGCCTGGTCCTGGTCAGCCGCTCGGCGCCGTTCGACCGGCGGCCCGCCAAGAGCCTGTTCGTGGCGTGCCCGTCCGGGACGAGGGCGCTCAGCGCGGGCGGCTGGATCGAGGGCGCCGAGGGCGAGGTGCTGCTGAACACCCTCGGGGTGCGGCCGTCGAGCCGGAAGCACCCGGAGCGCGCCGTCATCGCGGCGAGCGCGGCCGGCACCGGCGTCACCGAGGCCTGGCGGCTGCACGTGTTCGGCATCTGCGCCGCCCCGCCCGCCGGTTACGCGGTCGTCCAGCGGCAGAGCGCGCCCGGCTCTCCTCCCGTCCAGCCGGTCAGCGGGCCTTCCTGCCCGGCCGGGCGGCACGTCGTGAGCGTGGGCGGTTACGTCGTCTTCGAGGAGAGCCAGGTGTCGTTGCGCCATCTCGTCCCGGCCACGTCGTCGGTGTCGGTCTTCGCGATGGAGGACCGCGACGGCGCGCCCGGCGACTGGGTGGTGAGCGCCCACGCGGTCTGCGCCTGACGAGCCGACCGGCCCGGGCGTCACCGCGGGGCGGCGGGGCGGGGCAGCAGGCGCCCGGGTCCATGGCTCTGGCCGAGAGGACGTGCTCATGCCCGGAGTGTTCATCAGCCGCTGCTCGCCGGGAATCGTCCGAAAGCTCTAAAAGGTTTTCGGCCAGCCTCCACGAGGCCGGGTGCCCGGCCCGCTTCTCACAGCCTTCGGAACGCGCTCGGCAGCACGTCCTTACGAAAACCTTTCCCTAAGCACTGACCTGGCCTTTCACTTGATGATCGAAAAATAGGTCTTGACGCTTTTCCAGGTGCCGCAAACACTCGGGGCAACCAGAACCGCACCTGCCTTCCGAGGCGACCGTGATGTTAGCGCTAACACATCCGCCTCACGAACCCCCCAGGTAGGAGGACCCGTCCATGTCCCGATTAAGAGCCCTGGCCGCGCTGTTCGCGGTCGCCCTGCTCCCCGCCCTCGCCTCGCCCGCCTCCGCGGCGGCCCCGATCACCACCTCGATCTACACCGCCGACCCGGCCGCCCTCGTCGCCGGCGACACCCTCTACCTCTACACCGGGCGTGACGAGGCCCCGGCCGGCGGCACCAACTTCGTCATGCGCGACTGGCATGTCTTCAGCTCCACCGACGGCGCGTCCTTCACCGGCCACGGCGCCCGCCTCTCGGTCTCCAGCTTCCCCTGGGCCGGCGCGGACGCCTGGGCGAGCGAGGTCGAGCGCGGCCCCGACGGCCGCTACTACTGGTACGTGTCCGTCAACGGCAACGGGCCGGGCTGGATGAACATCGGCGTGGCCGTCGGCGACACGCCGCTCGGGCCGTTCACCGACGCCAAGGGCGGGCCGCTGATCAGCGACAGCACCCCCAACTCGTCCCCGCTGAACATCGACCCGACCGTGTTCACCGACGACGACGGCCAGATCTACCTGTACTGGGGCTCCTACTACGGGCTGCGCGCGGCCAAGCTCAAGCCGGACATGATCACCCTGGACGGCCCGGTCGTCACCCCGCAGGGCGTGTCGAACTTCTGGGAGGCGCCCTGGATGTTCAAGCGCGACGGCACCTACTATCTCGCCTACGCGGCCAACGACTCCGGGTGCTCGGCGCCGAACCACGCCTGCGTCAGGTATGCCACGGCGAGCAACCCGCTGGGCCCGTGGACGCACCGCGGGGTCGTGCTCGACCAGGTGAGCTCGACGACCAACCACCCGGCGATCATCGAGTTCAAGGGCGAGTGGTACATGGTCTACCACAACGCCGGCGCGCCCGGCGGCGGGAACTTCCGCCGCTCCGTCACCCTCGACAAGCTCTACTGGAACGCCGACGGCACGATGCGGAAGGTCGTGCAGACGACCGGGCCGGGAGGCTCGCAGAACCTGGCGCTGTCGGCGACGCCGTCCACCTCCCACGTCTCGGCCTGGGAGACGCTCGGCGCGATCAAGGACGGGTTCACCCCCACCGGCTCGGCCGACCACAGCCACGGGGCCTACGGCAACTGGCCGCAGCAGGGCACCCAGTGGATCGAGTACCAGTGGCCGGCGGCCCAGAACGTCAGCCGCGTCGAGACGTACTGGTTCGACGACGACCTCGGCATCGACCTGCCCGCCTCCTGTCAGGTGCAGTACTGGAACGGCGGCGCGTACGTGAACGTGCCCGGCCAGTCGGCGTGCGGCGTCGCCCCGCACACCTTCAACGTCACCACGTTCAACGCGGTCAGCACCACCCGGCTGCGGCTGAACATCACCTCGAAGACCGGCTACTCGACCGGCGTCCTGGAATGGAGGGCGCTGTCATGAGACGGATCCTCACCGCACTGCTGCTGGTCGCAGCCACCCTCGTGGCCGGCGCGCCCGCGCGGGCGGACCAGACCATCGGCTATCCCGCCTTCAGCGGGCCTGCCGTCCCCGCCCCGCCCGTGGGGTACACCCCGGGCGACATGATGCGGGCGATCTACGACGCCGAGAGCTCGGGCACCGACTTCTGGATGGACCGGCTGCTGGCCAGGCCCGGCAACGACCCGGCCGGCACCTGGCTGATGACCCGGGGACGCGCCCTGTTCATGAAGACGCACACCCCGTCGGTCATCGGGTTCGGCGGGCAGGTCGCGTACTGGGAGAGCATCAGCAACCAGAACGCCTACAGCATCGCGCTCGGCTCCGGCAGCTGGGCCGAGCAGCCGGGGCAGCGCTGGCAGGCGCCCAGCCACTGGAAGAGCGTGCACACCAGCGGCTCGCTGGTGGCCGACGTCACCAAGTTCATCACCCACGAGAACGTCGCGGTCACCAACGTGGCCATCACCAACAACGGCGGCTCGCCGGCGACGCTGGCCCTGCGCGCCACCTCGCCCTACGCCGCCTCCGGCAGCGGGAGCGAGCTGACCGGGCAGGTCAACGCCTACAACAACCTGACCACGATCTACCCGCGGCTGTCCGGGGACGGGTTCACGGTCGGCTCCGGCGGGCTGAACCGGTCGGTCACCGTGGCCGCCGGGCAGACCGTGACGGTCAAGGTGCAGATGGGGTTCGTCACCGACGAGCTGCCCGGCTCGCTGACCGAGTACAACGCCTACCGCGGCCACACCCCCGCCACCGCGTTCGCCACCCACGTGCGCGCGTACAACCGGTGGTGGGCGGAGAACGTGCCCTACATCGACGTGCCCGAGCCGGCGATCAAGAAGAACGTCTACTACCGCTGGTGGCTCATGCGCTACAACCACCTCGACGCGGACATCCCCGGGCAGACCTTCCAGTTCCCGACGTCGATGGAGGGGGTGCTGGGCTACAACAACGCGATCGTGCTGACCCAGCCGATGCACATCGACGACCTGAAGTACCTGCGCAACCCCGAGTGGTCGTACGGGCCGTGGCTGTCGATCGGGCAGACCTCCAGGAGCGGCCGGTTCGCCGACAACCCGGGCGACCCGGAGAACTGGTCCAACAGCTACACCCAGTACGTCGCCGAGGCGGCGTGGAAGAGCTACCAGATCCACGGCGGCCAGCCCGGCATCGTGGCCAACCTGGCCCGCTACGCCGAGCAGGACGTCAAGGGCCAGCTCTCCTTCTACGACCACGACGGCGACAAGGTCATCGAGTACGACTGGGGCGCGCTGACCGGCAACGACGCCGACGCGGTCTCCTTCCACTGGCGTTCCGGCTGGCTGGACCGGGCGGAGGGCGCCTACCAGTACAGCGGGGCCAGGGCCGCGGCCCAGGCGTACGGGCTGCTCGGCAACACCGCCAAGGCCAACGAGCTGAACACGCTGGCCACCGACATCGGCAACGCGCTGGTCAACGTGCTGTGGAACCCGAACCGCCAGTTGTTCGAGCACCGGCACGTCTCCACCGACGACTGGGTGCCGTGGAAGGAGATCAACAACTACTACCCGTTCGCGGTCGGCGCCGTGCCGGACACCGCCACGTACAAGCAGGCGCTGCGGCTGTTCGACGACCCGGCCGAGTATCCGATCTTCCCGTTCTACACGGCCAACCAGCGTGACAAGGCGGCCTCGGGCACCGGCAGCAACAACTTCTCCACGATCAACTCGACGGTGCAGTTCCGGCTGCTGTCCTCGGTGCTGCGGAACTACCCGAACGAGTGGATCGACGCCACCTGGTACAAGAAGCTGCTCTACTGGAACGCCTGGGCGCAGTACGTCGGCGGCAACACGCAGTGGCCCGACGCCAACGAGTTCTGGGCCGACTGGAACGGCAGCAGCATCCAGTACCGCTCCTGGATCCACCACAACATCCTCGGCAGCAGCAACTGGACCGTGATCGAGGACGTCGCGGGCCTGCGCCCGCGCACCGACGCGCAGGTGGAGCTGAGCCCGATCGACATCGGCTGGTCCCACTTCACGGTCAACAACCTGCGCTACCGCAACAGCGACCTGACCATCGTCTGGGACGACCCGGCCGACGGCGTCACCCGGTACGCCGGGATCCCGCAGGGCTACTCGATCTACGTGAACGGGGTCCGGCGGGCGACGATCGACGATCTCGCGCCGATGACCTACAACCCGGCCACGGGCGCGGTCACCACCTCGGCGAACGTCCTCTACAGCAGCGCCGCCACCGGCATGCAGGCGCCCGCGCAGGTCGCCCACACCGGCGCCCGCATGGTCGACCTGCTGGCCAAGGCCGGCGTCGACCTGACGGCGAACCTCACCAACCTGGCCGCCATGGGGACCGCCACCGCCTCCCACACCGGCTCGGGCACCAGCGTGGCCGGGGCGCGCGACGGCCTGCCGACCAACGAGCCGTTCTGGGGAGCGGGCGGCTCGCCCAACAGCCAGGACTGGTACGAGATCAACTTCGGCTCGGCGCATACCTTCAACGAGGTCTGGCTGCACTTCCGCGACAGCCGCCCGGCGAGCGGCACCTATCGGGCTCCCGCTTCCTACGACGTCCAGTACTGGAACGGCAGCTCCTGGGTCACCGCGGGAAACCAGGCCAAGGCGCCCGCCAGCCCCCGCGCCAACCTCAACAAGGTCACCTTCACCCCGGTCACGGCGCAGCGGGTGCGGGTGCTCGCCACCAACGCCTCCGGCGCGAAGACCGGGCTCACCGAGATCAAGGTGTACAACCGGGGCGGCGTCCAGCCTCCGGCGAACCGGGCGCCGTCGGCCACGCCGTCGTGCTCGTACACCTCGGCGTGGGAGAGCTGCGCGGCCGTCAACAACGGCGACGAGCCGGTCAGTTCCGACATTCCCGGCCCCAACCAGGGCACCCGCTGGGGCACCTGGCCGGAGACGGGGCAGCACTGGGCGGACCTCACCTGGTCCTCGGCCCAGTCGCTCACCCGGGCGGACGTCTACTTCTTCGACGACGACCAGGGGATCGACATGCCGGCGTCGTGGAAGCTGCAGTACTGGAACGGCAGCGCGTACGCGGACGTGCCGGGCGCGAGCGCGTACGGCCTGGCGAAGAACCAGTACAACACCGTCACGTTCCCGGCGCTGAGCACCACCCGCCTTCGGGTGCTGCTGACCGGCAACGGCTCGTCCTCCGTCGGGCTCCTGGAGGTGAAGGCCTTCTGAAGACCTAGACCGGGCGTGCTGCCCCGGCCAGGGTCACCATCGGGGGTCGTTCGGCGATGGAGACGTCGCTGCTGAC
Source organism: Nonomuraea sp. NPDC048826 (assembly GCF_043198225.1). Lineage (NCBI taxonomy): Bacteria > Bacillati > Actinomycetota > Actinomycetes > Streptosporangiales > Streptosporangiaceae > Nonomuraea > Nonomuraea sp. NPDC048826. Next base: position 53,465 of record NZ_JBICUQ010000004.1, read on the forward strand.
GATCCGGTGACCGCTCGGCTCCCGGCGGAACTGGTCGAGGCAGCACGACAGGTCGTGGCAGCGGCCCAGCTTGCCCTGGCGCAGGAGCCGGGAGTAGGCGGCCATCATGATCTGGGCCGCCATGCCGCCCAGGGCCTCGGTGGTCTGCGGCGCGTGCTCGCGGGAACCGAGGTCCACCTGGGCGAAGGCGTCCAGGCCGGCCAGGTCGAGCAGGTCGACGAGGAGCCCGAGCTCGACCCCGTACCGGGTGAGGAAGGGCACCCGCTCCAGCGCGGTGCGGCGGCCGGCGTACTCGCCGGCGAGCGGCTGGACGAAGCCGGCCAGCTCGGGCCAGTGGAGGTTGATGATCGGGCGGGCGACCAGTTCGGTGACGCGGCCGCCGCCGTTGGCGGCGCCGTCGAGCGGGCGGTCGTAGCAGCCTTTGGCGTAGGCGACGCTGTCGTCGGTGAGCAGCGGGCCGAGCAGGCCGCTCACCAGGGTGGAGCGGAAGCCCCGGATGTCGGCGTCGACGAACGCCACGATGTCGCCGCTGGTGACGGCGAGCGACTTCCACAGCGCCTCGCCCTTGCCGTCGAGCGGGCTCAGCTCGGGGAGGATCGCGTCCTGGGCGTGCACATCGGCGCCGGCCCGGGCGGCGACGGCGGCGGTGTCGTCGGTGGAGCAGGAGTCGATGACGACGACCTCGTCCACCACGTCGGCGAGCTCGCGGAGGATGACGCCGACGATGTGGCCGACGGTGTCGCGTTCGTCACGCGCCGGAAGGACGACGCTGACGGACGTCCGCCCCTTCGCCTCGGCCAGCTCGGGTACCGGCCAGTCGGCGGCGCTCGAGGTACGGCGCCGGAACCAGCTCTGAACTTCAGGCAGCATGCGACCACCCCCGTTCATCCTCTGGTTCCTGCCCCGGGCGGGTCAGCCTGTGACGGCGTGGCGCTCCAAGAATGTGTAAACATCCGCCTCGTCCACGCCCGGGAACGAGCCGGGTGGCAGCGCGGCCAGGACGTGCGAGTTGGCGCGCGCCGACGGCCAGGCGTAGCCCTCCCAGCGCTCGGCCAGCTGGGTGGGCGGGCGGCGGCAGCAGTCGCCGCTGGGGCAGGTGGACTTGGTGCGGTTGGTGGTCTCGCGGCCGCGGAACCACCGCGACTCCCTGAACGGCACGCCGAGCGTGATCGCGAAGTCGCGCTCGCGTGACGGGTCGACGTGCGCGACGCAGAAGTACGTGCCGGTCGGCGAGTCCGAGTACTGGTAGTAGATGGAGAACCGGTCGGGCGAGGCGAACACCTGGCGGCCCGACCACTGCAGGCACATCCGCTGGCCCTCGATGGCGCCCTGCTCGTCGGCGGGGAAGACGATGCCGTCGTTCTCGTACGCCTTGTAGATGATGCCGCCGGCGTCGTTGCGGACGAAGTGGCAGACCAGGTCGAGGTGGTGGGTGGCGAGGTTGGTGAAGCGGTGCGCGGCCATCTCGTACGAGACCGCGAACACGTCGCGCAGGTCCTCCACCGACAGCGCCCGGTCGGCCTTGGCCTCCCGCAGGTAGACGGCGGCGGCCTTCTCGGGGACGAGCACGGCGGCGGCGAAGTAGTTGGCCTCGGTGCGCTGGCGCAGGAAGTCGGCGAAGTCGCGGGGCTTGTTGTGGCCGAGCGCGAGATGGCCGAGCGTCTGCAGCAGGATGGTGCGCGGGGTGTGCATGCCCAGCTGCTCGTGCTTGACGTAGATGCGCCGGTTGCGCATGTCGGTGATGGAGCGCACCGATCGGGGCAGGTCCTGGGCGGTGTGCACGGTGTAGCCGAAGTGTGTGACCAGGCTCTGGATCATGCTCTGCGACAGCGCGCCGGCGCGGTAGCCGACGGCGGCGAGCGCCTCGGCGGCGGCCTGCTCGATCTCGGGGAAGTAGTTGCCCAGCTCCCGCTGGCGGCGGCGCAGCTCGGCGTTGGCGACCCTGGCCTCCTCGGGGGTGGCGGTGCCGCGGGCCTCGCGGGCGCGCAGCTCGCCGTAGAGGCCGAGGATGTGCTCCAGCACGTCGTTGGGCACGCGGGCGGAGACCTTGAGACGGGGCAGGCCGAGGCTGGTGTAGATCGGGTCGCGCTGGGCCTCTTCGAGTGCGATCTCCAGCTGGGCGCGGCGGTTGGGCGGCTGGCGGCGCAGCAGCTCCTCGACCGGGACGTTGAGCGCCGAGGCGAGCGACTTCAGCAGGGAGAGCTTGGGCTCGCGCTTGCCGTTCTCCAGCAGGGAGAGCTGGCTGGGCGCCCGGCTGACGCGCTCGCCGAGGTCGGAGAGGGTGAGACCGCGCTGTTTGCGCAGGTGGCGCAGGCGTTGCCCGAACGCGATGAGATCGAGCTCATGCGTCAAAGTCAGCGGTTCTTCACCTAGCAAGGACGCCATGCACGCATCTTAGTCAGAAATTCGGCCCATCTTCTAGCCGATCGGGGAGCCGATGGCGCCGCCTGGGACGGTTGTGCACCCCCTCTGACCAGTGGTCTAGTCCATAGGGAAAACTCGGTATTTCTTCTCATGCGAATACCGGCTGGTAGTTCCACTACCGAGAAGAATCGTCATTCTTCTTCTGCTGGCTGGCTGTTGCCGAGGGTTGCCGGGGCAGAGACTCGACACAAGCCCCAGGGGACGAAAAGGAGTGAACGATGAACGATCGCCTCAAGGGAGCCGCTGAGCAGCTGCGGGACGAGTGGGAGAACGACCCGCGCTGGGCCGGCATCGAGCGCACGTACAGCGCCGAGGACGTGATCCGGTTGCGTGGCAGCGTCCAGGAGGAGCACACGCTCGCCCGGCTCGGCGCCGAGCGGCTGTGGAGCCTGCTGCACACCGAGGACTACGTGAACTCCCTCGGCGCGCTGACCGGCAACCAGGCCGTGCAGCAGGTGAAGGCCGGTCTGAAGGCCATCTACCTGTCCGGCTGGCAGGTCGCCGCCGATGCGAACCTCGGGGCGCAGACCTACCCCGACCAGAGCCTCTACCCGGCCAACTCCGTGCCGGCCGTCGTGCGCCGCATCAACAACGCGCTGCTGCGCGCCGACCAGATCACCTGGTCGGAGGGCCAGCAGGACGCGCCGCACTGGCTGGCGCCGATCGTGGCCGACGCCGAGGCCGGGTTCGGCGGCGTGCTCAACGCCTTCGAGCTCATGAAGGGCATGATCGCCGCCGGTGCCGCCGGGGTGCACTGGGAGGACCAGCTCGCCTCCGAGAAGAAGTGCGGCCACCTCGGCGGGAAGGTGCTCATCCCGACCGGCCAGCACATCAAGACCCTCAACGCCGCCCGCCTCGCCGCGGACGTCGCCGGAGTCCCCAGCCTCGTCATCGCGCGGACCGACGCCCAGGCCGCGACGCTCCTGACCAGCGACGTGGACCCGCGCGACCAGGAGTTCTGCACCGGCGAGCGCACGGCGGAAGGCTTCTACCGGGTGCGCAACGGCATCGAGGCGTGCGTCGCCCGCGGCCTGGCCTACGCCCCGTACTCCGACCTGCTCTGGATGGAGACCGGCACGCCCGACCTGGACGTGGCCCGCGAGTTCGCCGAGGCGATCAAGGCCCAGTACCCGGACCAGATGCTCGCCTACAACTGCTCGCCTTCCTTCAACTGGAAGCAGCACCTGGACGACTCGACCATCGCCAAGTTCCAGCGCGAGCTGGGACACATGGGGTACAAGTTCCAGTTCATCACCCTCGCCGGGTTCCACTCGCTGAACTACTCCATGTTCAACCTCGCCCAGGGGTACGCCAGCGACGGCATGACCGCGTACGTCGACCTGCAGGAGGCGGAGTTCGCCGCCGAGGCGCGCGGCTACACCGCCACCCGTCACCAGCGCGAGGTCGGCACCGGCTACTTCGACCTGGTCAGCACGGCCATCTCGCCCGACTCCTCGACCACCGCGCTCCGCGGCTCCACCGAGGAGGAGCAGTTCGCCCACTGACCACGCAAGCTCGCCGGTGACCTCCAGGGCATGGGTGGTTCCCCCCGGCGAACGGCCGCGCCAGACCTTCCCCGGCCTGGCGCGGCCGGCCCATGTCCGGGGCCGTGCAACAGATTCCGCGCTCTCCTCCTCTGTGAGGTGAACGGGAAACGACGGAAGGCTGGGGCAGGTGGATGGAGACGCCCGATTCGCGGAGTTCGTGGCCGCGCGGGGTGAGGCGCTGATGCGCTACGGCTACGTGCTCGCGGGCAATCCGCACGACGCCGCCGACCTGGTGCAGGAGGCGCTGCTCAAGGTGCGGGCGGCCTGGCCGAGGCTGCGCTCGAAGGACAATCCCGAGAGCTACGCGCGCACCACGATGGCGCGGCTGCACATCGCGGCCTGGCGGCGCGGCAGGCGCGAGCAGCTGGCGTGGGAGCCGCCCGACCAGGAGCACCACGACGCGCTGCCCAGCGGCGACGAGCAGGACATGTGGCTGGCGCTGGCCGTGCTGCCCCGCAAGCAGCGGGCCGTGCTGGTGCTGCGCTACTACGAGCAGCTCGACGACGCCGAGATCGCCCGGGTGCTCGGCGTCTCCCGCGGCACCGTGCGCAGTCAGGCGTCCCGGGCGCTCGACAAGCTGCGCGCCGCCGTACCCGCCGAGTGGAGCAGGGTCCAGGAGGAAGCACGATGAATCGGACATCCGAGGTGGAGGACGCCCTGCGCCGGACGCTGCGGCACGCCGCGGACCAGGCGCCGGAGCTGCTCTCCGGGGCGGTCTCGTCCCAGGTGGAGCTCCGCTACCGGCGGCGCAGGAACCGCACGCGGGCCCTGCTCGCCGCGGCGGCGGTCCTGGTGATCGCGGGCGGGGCCGCGGGCGGCCTGCGCGCCGCCGGCCAGGTCGCCGACCGGGCCGCGACCGCGCCGGACACGACAGCGGCGGACGCGACGGCGACCGCGCTCACGTCGGCCGAGCCGTCACCCGCGCCCACCTACGCCCCCAGGCCGGGGCCGGTCGAGTCGGTGTGGCCGCAGGCGCTGCGCGAGGTCCCCGCCAAGACACCCGAGGGCCGGGCGATCGAGCCGCTCCTGCTCCTGGACGACCGAACCATGCTGGTGTCCACCTCGGCCTCCTTCGAGAAGGCCGACGCCCTGTACGCCTACGACCTGGACGACCTGAGCCTGCGCAAGATCGCTGACGTGGTGACGCCGGCCGGGACCACGCTGTTCGCCTCCGGCTTCGACGTCGCCGAAGGGCACATCGCCTGGTGGACGCAGCTCGGGGACGGCACCGCGCAGATCTGGGCCGTCCCGCTGGACGGCGGGACGGCCGAGATCATCGGGAGCCTCCGCAGCCGGCCGGACAGCGGCCTGGACAAGGTGGAGATCGTCGGCGACCGGGTCGCATTCTCGGTCAGCACGGGCGGCGTGTACACCGTCCCGCTGAAGGGCGGCGCGGTCGAGGCGGTCGAGGACGGGGCCGGCATGCACCTGCTGTCCTGGCCGTGGATCGGCGCGCCCGGCCCGTACGGGGCCGGGCCGGCGCCCTTCTCCCTGATCCGCGACGTCGAGACCGGCGCGACCGACCAGGCCGTCATCCGGCACGGGGAGGAGCTGACCGCCTGCGGCGTGACCCTCTGCGTCGGCTCGTACGAAGGCGCGGGCTTCTACCGGTCGCGCGACGGGTCGGGCCAGAAGGAACTGCCCGGCGGCGTGGAAAGGCAGCCGCCCGCGGGCGACCGCTTCCATGTGAGCGTGATCCGCTACGGCGAGCGCTCGGTCGGGGTGGTGCTGGTCGACCTGAAGACAGGCGCCTCGGCGGACCTCGGGATCAAGCCGAAGTTCCAGGGCGGGGGCATGAGCATCCAGGGCGCCGGGTTCGACGCGGACGGCCGGGGCGTCATCTACCGGATCGGCGACACGCTGCGCGTGATCGACGTGACGAAGATCACGTGAGGACGGCGGCCTCCTCGGCCTCGACCTGCTTGTTCCAGTCCTTCTTGACCGCGCGCCAGGCCTCGTCGTCCGCCCCGGCCCGCCAGTAGCCGGAGATCGACAGGTGCTCCATCGGGATGCCCAGACCGACCCGCAGGTGGCGGCGGAGCTGCTTGACGAACCCGGCCTCGCCGTGCACGAACGCCTGCACCCGGCCGGCCGGGACGTCGAAGGCGCGCACCGCCTCCACCAGGGCCTCCCCCACCGGGCGGTCGCGCCGGTAGAGCCAGACCACCTCGACGTCGCCGGGCGTGGGCAGCTTGATCTCCTCCTCGGGCCCGGCGACCTCGATGAACGCGAACCCACGCGCCCCTTCGGGCAACGCCTCCAGGGAGGCGGCGATGGCGGGCAGCGCGCTCTCGTCACCGGCGAACAGATGCCAGTCGGCCTCGGGGGCGGGCGCGTAGCCACCGCCGGGGCCGAGCATCAGCAGCTCGTCACCCGGCCGGGCACCGGCCGCCCACGGGCCGGCCAGGCCCTCGTCGCCGTGATAGACGAAGTCGAGGGTCAGCTCGCGGGTGTCGGGGTCCCAGGCGCGCACCGTGTAGGTGCGCAGCCGCGGCCAGTACTCGCGCGGCATGGTCTCCCGGACGTGCTTGACGCTGAAAGGCTCGGGGTAGTCGACCCCCTCGTGCGGGAAGACGAGCTTCACGTAGTGGTCGGTGTAACCGGAGGTGGCGAAGTCCCGGAGCCCGTCGCCCCCGACGATGACGCGGATCATGTGCGGCGCGATGCGCTCGGTGCGCAGCACAACGCCCCGGTGATGATCCCTCGGCTTATCGGACATGCGGACAGCTCCTTGCTTAGGTGTGGCTAACCTACACTCTGCTCCTCATGCGGCGTCAGCGCGATGTGAATGAATCACGTTTGTCCCCTGCCCCCCACCCGGCGGTCGATTCACCCGGGCAGGGCGCCAAGACGGGGTCAGGCCGCGGCCTCGTCCTCCGCCGCCACCACTTCCAGGCCCGCCACGGCCGCCAGGAACGTGGACATGTGCCGGAACGCCAGCCGTGCCTCCGGCAGCACGTCCGCGAGCAACGGGAACACGTGCGGCATCCGCGGCCACTCCTCGTACGTCACGGGGACCCCGTGCTGCCTGGCCCGCTCCGCGACGCGACGGGCCTCGTCCCTGAGCACCTCGGTCGACCCGGTGACGATCATCAGCGGCGGCAGCCCGGTGAAGTCGCCCAGCACCGGCGAGACCAGCGGATCACGCGGATCCAGCCCGTCGGTCCAGCGGCGGGCCAGCCAGCGCACCCGCCCGGCCGGCAACATCGGGTCCTGCCAGCGGTTCGCGCGCCGGGGGAAGTCCGTCAGATCGGTCCACGGCGACAGGCACACGCCCGCCGACGGCAGCGGCAGATCGCGGTCGCGCAGCGCCAGCAGTGTCGCCAGGGTCAGATGCCCGCCTGCCGAGTCGCCCGCGATGATCATATCTTCCGGCTCGTACCCCTGGTCGAGCAGGCACGCGTAGGCGTCCAGGGAGTCGCTCAGCGAGTCGGCCAGCTTGTGCACCGGGCCTTGGCGGTAGTCCAGAGCCAGGACAGGGCGGTTCGCCACCGCGGAAAGACGCCAGGTGATGGGGCGGTGCGTACGCGGGGAGCACGAGAAGTAGCCGCCCCCGTGCAGGTAGAGGACCACCTTGCCCTCGTCCAGGTCCGCGCCCCCGCGCACCCATTCCCCGCCGCACGACGAGAACGCCGTGGGCACCACCGACACGTGGTCCGGCGTCCGCACCGGGAGCAGCCTGACCAGGTCGCCGAGCTGGGAGGCGGCCGACAGGGCCAGGGCATGGCGCAGGAACAGGTGGGAGGCGGGCTTGAAGGTGTGACGCATGAGACCGGTCAGGGCGCGCGCCTGCCAGCTGAGCGGATATTCGGGAGCGACATCCCTGTCCAAGTGCATATCGGGCCCTCCGGCATGTTGATTCCCTGCCAGAACATCGCTCTACCCGTGAGTAAGGATCTCATCGCCTTTACGGACATTTCGGCTGTGTTACCGCAACCACCACCATGCCCGCCGGTCCTCGGGCGTAGTGGCTCCTTTGCCGACAGCGGCCCGCTCGATGGCCGAACCTGGACCTTCGCGGCATCCCGGCCGGACGCCTTTACAAAGTAGATCGCAAAGGCGTCCAGGCCGCCGGACGTCAGTAGTAGCTGCCCTCCTGGGGCTGCTGCTCGTAGTCCTCGTCGTCCTCGTCGTAGCGGCGCGCCCAGCGCGAGGGCATCAGCACCGGGATGAACAGCGCGACCCCGAGCAGCGCGAACACGCCGCTCCCGAGCAGGGTCTTGGCGCCGGCGACGGCATCGCGGACGATCTGGTTCACCGACGGCCCGTCTGGCAGCAGGGTCAGCGCCCGGTTCTTGTCGAGGGCGTACACGACGGTCCAGGCCAGCAGCACCAGCGACGGGATGAACGTCGCGACGGGCGAGATCCTCCCGGCCACCACGAGCCCGACGACGAGTCCGACGGCGGCCATGGAGCCCAGCGCGATCCACAGCGACTGGCCGCCCTGCGGGGCGGCCTGGCTGCTCGCCATCGCCTGCTGCGCGGCCCAGCCCCCACCTCCCAGGATGGCCGCGGTCACCACAAGCCCAATGAGCAAACCACCTAAGTGCCGCAACGTTCTCACCTCATGTCGACGTGGCTGGCACGACCTTAGCGACAAATGCCATGAATGACCTGTCAATGCACGGCTTCCCGCTTGAGGCCTCACAGGTTGTCCTGCCCATGGCACGATGGGCACACGCATGCGAGCACACCTGCCTCTCCGCCTCATCAGGACGACGGCCTTCGCCGCCGTCTGCGTGCTCCTCGCGGCTCTCGCCCACTGGCTGGGCGGCGGGGCGCGGCCCGAGCCGTGGGCCCTGACCGCCGGAGGCGGCGCGGTGTTCGTGCTCGCCGCGGCGCTGGGCGGCCGCGAACGTTCACCGGCTGTGGTCGGCTGCCTGCTGGCCACCGCCCAACTGGGGCTGCACGAGCTGTTCGGCGGCGCCGACACCGGCTACGTCACCGGGTATGTGATGTCGCACCCGCACGGTCAGGGGCTCGGCGAGGCGCTCGGCATGCTGGTGGCCCACCTGACGGCCACGCTTCTCACCGGGTGGTGGCTGGCGCGCGGCGAGGCCGCGCTCTGGGCGCTGCTGCGCCGCCTGGTCCGCCGTCTCCTGCTCCCCCGGCCCGTCCCGCCGCCGCCGGCGGCCCGGCCGCTCGCCCCCGTCGTACGGGCCCGCCGCGTGCCGGCGGACCCGGCCTTCCGTCACAGCCTGGCCAGACGCGGTCCTCCACTTCCCGCCTGACCCGCTGACATCCCATCCCCCCGATCACCAAGTGGAGTTCCGCCATGTCCTTCGTCAGGCGCGCGGCGACCGTGCTCGCCGCCACCACCGCAGTCACCGCCGCACTCACCGCCGCGCTGGCCCTGCCCGCGCTGGCCCACGTCACCGTCAACCCCGGCACCGCCGAGGCGGGCGGGTTCACCAAGGTCGCCTTCCGGGTGCCCAACGAGCGCGACGACGCCAAGACCACCAAGGTCGAGGTGACCTTCCCCACGGACCACCCGCTGGCCTTCGTCTCGGTCAAGCCGGTGCCCGGCTGGACCGTCAAGGTCACCGAGGGCAAACTGCCCAAGCCCGTCACCACCGAGTTCGGCGAGCTCACCGAGGCCGTCACCACCGTCGTCTGGTCGGGCGGCGAGATCGGCCGCGGCCAGTTCCAGGAGTTCGAGGTGTCGATGGGACGGCTGCCCGAGGGAGTCGACCGGCTGGTGTTCCCGACCAGGCAGACCTACTCCAGCGGCGAGGTCGTCTCGTGGTCGGACGCCCCGGCGGCCGGCGGCGCCGAGCCCGAGCACCCGGCCCCGGTGCTCAAGCTGACCCCTGCGGCCGGCGCCACCCCGTCGGCCTCCCCCGTCGCGGCCTCGGCCGGGCCGGTCTCCGGGGCGACCGCCCCGTCCGACGGCACCGCCCGCCTGCTGGGCGTGACCGGCCTGGCCGTCGGCGCGCTCGGCGTGGTGATCGCCGTCCTGGCGCTCCGCCGCTCCTCCTGACAACCGTCCGCGCCCCGTACGAGTCGTACGGGGCGCGAGCCGGACCCGGCGGGGGCTAGGACGTGATGTCCTTGCCGGAGAAGCGGGCCCAGGCGATCGTGAGGGCCATCGCGATGTAGCCGCCGAACGTCAGCACGCCCTCCATCAGCGCCCCCGTGTCGATCGGGCTGCGCAGCACCGCGTCGAAGCCGGCGAACCTGGTCGGCAGCAGGTAGGGAGCGATCGCGTCGAGCGCGGGGATCGCCCGCAGCACCTGGCAGGCGATGACCAGCACCACCGTGCCCGCGATCGCGCCGATGGGCGCCTCGGTGAACGCCGAGACCGCCAGCGCCACCGCCGACAGCGCCGCCATGCCCAGACCGACGTAGCCGACGGCGATGGCCATGCGCAGCAGCCCCTCGGCCATGGAGATGGTGGTGCCCGACAGCAGCGTCACGTCCCCCAGGGGGAACAACACCAGCCCGGTCACCAGCGCCGACAGCGCCACGACCGCGGTGGCGGCGTACGCGTACACGACCGCGTTCAGGAACTTGACGGCCAGCAGCCGGGTGCGTCCGGCGGGCGCGGCGAGCAGATAGCGCAGCGTGCCGCCGGACGCCTCGCCCGCGAGCGCGTCGCCGGCCACGACGCTGACCGTGATCGGCAACATCAGCACCACCAGCGCCGACAGGGCGACGAAGGTCAGCATGAGGCTGTTGCCGGTCACCGAGGCGATCATGCCGCCGAGTTCCTCGTCCCCCGTGAACAGGCGCAGGGACACGCCGATGACGACGGGCACCACCGCGACCACGGCCAGCATGGCCAGGTTGCGCGGCCGGCGGAAGGTGAGGCCCAGCTCGGAGGCGAGCAGCCGCCAGAACGCCCCTGCCCGGCGGCCGGCCGCCGGCGCGGCCTCGGCGGGCGGCGCGGCCTCGGCGGGCGGCGCGGACGGAAGGCGTTCGGTCGTGCTCAGGGTCTCGGTCACGGACACCAGCCCGGGCGTGCGACGGGGGTGCGTGCCGGTGTCAGCCGTCGACATCGAATCCCTCTCCTGTCAGTCCGACGAACACGTCCTCCAGGCTCGGCCGCAGGACGGCGAGCCCGCGCACGGCCACGCCCTCGCCCACCAGGGCGGCGTTGACCCGCTCGGGAGCGTGCCCGCCGAGTTCGGCGGTCACGGCGCCGGCGGCGGCGCGCACGTCGGCCAGCCCCAGCTCGGTGAGCACCCGCGCCGCGTCGGCGACGTCGGGCGTCTCGACGCTGACGCGGACGGCCCGGCCGCCGCTCAGCGAGGCGATCGTGCCGTCGGCGACGAGGCGGCCGGTGCGCATGATGGCGGCGTGCGTGCACATCTGCTCGACCTCGGCCAGCAGGTGGGAGGAGACGAACACGGTGGTGCCGCCGGCGGCGATCTCCTTGACCAGCGCGCGCACCTCGCGGGTGCCCTGCGGGTCGAGCCCGTTGGTGGGCTCGTCGAGGACGAGCAGCTCACGCGGCCCGAGCAGGGCGGCGGCGATGGCCAGCCGCTGGCGCATGCCGAGCGAGTAGTTGCGGTAGCGCTTGCCCGCGGCGGCGGTGAGCCCGACGCGTTCCAGCGCCTCGGCCGCCCGCCGCCGGGCCGTCGCCCCCGAGGCGGTGGGATCGGCGGCGTCGAACCGGCGCAGGTTGGCCTCCCCCGTCAGGTACGGGTAGAAGGCCGGGCCCTCGACCAGCGCGCCCACCTTCGGCAGGGCCTGCGCGAGCGGCAGGCCGAGCAGGGAGCAGTTGCCGTCGGTGGGCGTGATCAGCCCGAGCAGCATCCGGATCGTGGTGGTCTTGCCGGAGCCGTTCGGCCCCAGGAACCCGTAGACGGACCCGCGCGGGACGGTCAGATCGAGGCCGTCGACGGCCACCTGGCCGCCGCGGAAGCGCTTGGTCAGCCTGGACGTGACGATGGCGGCGTCGGTGCGGGGGCCGGCGGGCGGGGCCGCCCCGATGGACGACCCCGCTTGCCGCATGGCGGTCGTCACTGGACGCCCGCCGCCTTCACGATCTCCTCCGGCGTGACCGCGCCGATCAGCAGACGGCCGTCGTCGGTCAGCAGCACGGTGACGAGCTTCGTCTTGATCAGCTTGCCGGAGCCCCAGGCGCCGCTGACCGGCGTGGCGGACTTCAGCACGCTGTCGAGGAGCGCCCGCGTCCCGGCGTCGTCACCGGCGTCACCGGCGTCACCGGCGTCACCGGCGTCGCCCTTGCCGGCCTCGGCCTGCCCGGTCAGGCTGTCGGCGGGCAGCACCGCGACCGCGGTCCAGCCCTCGCCGCGCACCTTGACGTCCGCGGCGGTCTGCTCGGCCCCGTCGACGGGCTCCCGGTTCACGTCGGACGGCCCGAACGTCTTCTCCTCCACCTTGGCCCCGGGGGGCGGGGTGAAGACGAAGTTCTCCTCGGCCGGCGCGCTGAGGGTCAGCTGGGTGAACCCGACCTGGAAGGCCGGCTCGGCCGAGCCCTTGGCGAACACCTGGACCTGCAGCGGCATGAAGAGCTCGCCGTCGAGCGCCACCCGCACCTCCTGGACCAGGGACGCCGGGTCCTTGGGAGAGAGCACGAGCTGGTAGGCCGGGCGGCCCGCGACCTCGGCGGTGTTGCTCACCGAGATCGTGGTCGACTCGTCCACCTGCTCCAGGAACCGCTGCGCCACCTGGTCCGGGGTCATGACGGACGGGGTGGGCGTGGGCAGCTCCTCGCGGGGGTGATCGCCGCCCTCGTGCTTGATGCTGATGGCCGCGTTGTCGTCGCTGTTCCAGTACCAGACCTGGTCGCCGTTGACGATGACGTTGGTCTCGTTGAACTGGGTGGGCAGGGCCAGCCGCATCTTGTTCTCGTCGCCGTACCAGAGCTTCACCTCGTGGGAGCCGGACAGCAGGGACAGCGGCGAGCCCTCGCCCCCGCTGGGCAGGGCCGGCAGGCCGAGGGACGCCGTCTGCTGGACGGTGCCCGACATGGGTGGCATGCCCTCGCTCTTCTCGGTGGCCCGGGTGGCGTCGGCCAGGAGTTGCTGGGCCGACCGCTCGGGCAGCACGGGATCGCCGCTCACCGCCGCGATGACCGGTCCGGCGCCGATAGCCCCGCCGATGACCGCCGCCGCCGCGATCGGCACTCCCCATCTCACGAACGTGCCTCTACGCATGTCACTCCTTAACGGTATGTCGATACACGCAGCCTGCGTGATGCATCCTTAGGCGAACCTGAGACGGGCTGAGATCTCTCTCAGCGTTCTCAGCGGGCTCTCAGCACGAAGACGGGAGAATCGGCCCATGCGGGTACTGGTCGTCGAGGACGAGCGCCGGATGGCGGCCGCGCTCCAGCGCGGGCTGCAGGCGGAGGGGTTCGCCGTCGACCTCGCCCACGACGGTGAGGAGGGGCTGCACCAAGCCAGGCACGGCGACTACGACGTGGTCGTGCTCGACATCATGCTGCCCAGGCTGTCCGGCTACAACGTGTGCAAGCAGTTGCGCGCCGAGGAGAACTGGGTGCCGATCCTCATGCTGTCGGCCAAGGACGGCGAGTACGACATGGCCGACGGCCTCGATCTGGGCGCCGACGACTACTTGACCAAGCCGTTCTCGTACGTGGTGCTGGTGGCCAGGCTGCGGGCGCTGCTGCGGCGCGACGCCGGCAGGCGGCCCGCCGTGCTGGCGGCCGGCGACCTGTCGCTGGACCCGGCGCGGCGGCGGGTGCGGCGCGGCGAGACCGACGTCGAGCTGACGCCGCGTGAGTTCGCGCTGCTGGAGTACCTGTTGCGCAGGCGCGACGAGGTGGTGTCCAAGTCGGAGATCCTGGAGCACGTGTGGGACACCTTCGACACCGACCCGAACGTGGTCGAGGTGTACGTGGGCTATCTGCGGCGCAAGGTCGACGCCCCCTTCGGCAGGAACGCCCTGCAGACCGTGCGCGGCGCGGGTTACCGGCTGGCCGGCGACGGTGGCTGAGTCCCCGCCCCCGTCCGCGTCCCCCTCCGCGTCCCCCTCCGCGTCCCCCTCCGTGCGCCCGTCCGCCTGGTGGCGGCGTCAGGGGCTGCGGTTCCGGCTGACGGTGGTGGCCGTGGCGGTGCTCGCGGTGGCGCTGGCGTTCTCGGCGTCGGTGCTGCTCTCGGTGCTGGACCGGACGCTGCTCGACACCGTCGACGAGTCGGTGATGCGGCAGGCGCACACCGTGCGGGTGCAAGCCGACACGCGCACCCTGACCACTCCGATCACCACCCACGACGGCACGATCGTGCAGGTCATCGACGCCGAAGGGCGGATCACGCACGTCACCTACGGCGCCGACCGGCTGGTGCCGCTGCTCGACGCGCGGGCCCGGGCGCGGGCCCTGGAGCTGGGGGAGGCCACGTCGCTCGACGGTCAGCCGTACGCGATCCCGGCGCAGCTGCGGGTGGTGGTGCTGAGCGCCGACCGCGGGCAGACGGTGATCGCGGCCCGGTCGGTGTCGGAGATCCAGACGAGCGTCCGCACGGCCGGGCGGGTGCTGTGGGTGGGCACGCCGCTCCTGGTCCTGCTGCTCGCCGGCGCCAGCTGGATGATCATCGGGCGTACGCTCCGGCCCATCACGGCGCTGCGCCGGGGCGCGGCCGAGATCACGCACACCGCCCGGTCGCGCCGGCTGCCGGTGCCGGAGTCGCGCGACGAGGTGCACTCGCTGGCCACCACGCTCAACGACATGCTGGCCCGGCTGGAGGAGGCCGAGAAGCGGCAGCGGGCGCTGGTCTCCGACGCGGCGCACGAGCTGCGCAGCCCGCTCGCCAGCATCCGGCTCCAGCTGGAGGTGGCGCTCGGGCACCCCGAGGGGCAGGACTGGCCGGAGACGGCCGAGGGCGTGCTGGAGGACACCCTGCGGCTGTCCCGGCTGGCCGAGGACCTGCTGGCGCTGGCCCGGCTGGACGAGCGCGGCGGCGTCCCGGCCCGGCGCGAGCCCGTCGACCTGGACGAGGTCGTGCGGCGCACGGCCGATCGGTACGCCGAGGTGCGGCTGACCGCCTGCGACCCGGTGGAGGTGCGCGGCGACGCCATGGACCTGAGCCGGGTGCTGACCAACCTGATCGACAACGCGGTACGGCACACCGCGTCGAAGGTCGAGGTCGCGCTGACCGCCGACGGGATCCTCACCGTCACCGACGACGGCCCGGGCATCCCGGAGGCGGATAGGGAGCGGGTGTTCAACCGGTTCACCCGGCTCGACTCCGGCCGCAGCCGCGACGAAGGCGGTGCGGGGCTGGGGCTGGCCATCGTCAGGGAGACGGTCCGCGCCCATGGCGGGACCGTCCATCTGGAAGACGCCTCCCCCGGCCTCCGCGCCGTGGTGTCCCTGCCGCCGTCCCCGTGACGCGCGCACGGCGTCGCCACGGGTTCACCCCCAAAGGTGTTCCGGCCCGGAAGCCGGAGGATCGCCGCCCGTCGGTGCGCCGTCGGGCGCATGGCTCAGCGCCTGGCGGGCTTGTCGGCCGACCGGTGTGGCGGTGGGACTGAACGGCGCCCGCGACGTGTCCGCCAAGAACCAAGAACACGCCTGCCGGCACCGGCGAGGTGGTGAGAGATCCGACCGCGCTAGGCGGTGGTGCCCCTCTCGGCGGTCGCCAGGAAGTCCTGGGCGATCAGCGGGAGGCGGCGGCGCGTGTGCACGACGGCGATCACACGCCTGACCGCGGGCTCCAGCGAACGGACCACGAGGCCCGCCCTGGCGGCCTGTTCGGCCATCCCGCGGTACCACAACAGCGACGCCTGACCGGCGCGGACCGCGTTCAGCCAGCCGTTGCGCTCGTCGGTTTCGAGGACGACGACGGGGCTGACCGCGAACTTGCCGAACATCGCGTCGAGCTCCCTGCGCCGGACGCTGCCGCGCGCGGGAAGGGCCAGGCGCATGCCGTGGAGCCTGGCCATCGGAACGGGGTTGGGGAGTTCGAGCCCGGGCGGGGAGATCAGCACGATCTCCTGGCGCTCGAGCGGGTGGGTTATCAGGTCGCCGGGGACGGGCAGATCGGTCAGACCGAGGTCGGCCCGCTGGTCCCGGATGGCGCTGACGACGGCCTCGCGGCCCTCGCAGCGGACGATGTGCACGCGGACGCCCGGGTGCTCGGAGGCGTAGGCGGGCAACAGCCGCCCCGCCAGACCGGGCTCCAGGCTGGGGGTGGAGGCGATGCGGAGTTCCGCTTCACCGGCGCCGCCGTGGTTGGCGAGGCCTTCTATCTCGCGGACGGCGTCGAGCGCCTCCCGAGCCAGCTTCACCACGCGGCGACCCTGCGAGGTCACCACTACCCCCCGCCCCGAGCGCGCGAAGAGCGTCATTCCGAGCTCTCGTTCCAGATCGCGGATCGCACGCGAAAGCGCAGGCTGTGCGATGTAAAGCGATCTTGCCGCGTCAGTCATGGTGCGGTGCTCCGCAGTCGCGACCACATAGCGGAGCTGCTGGAGGTTCATGGCAAAGAACGCTAGGACAACGGCACGTTCGGGGTCCGGAACATGACTGAGATCACCTCGAATGATTTCGGACCGTAACCGAGTACGGCTACATCCGTGACGGGTGGGAAATCAGTATGCTTCTGCCCCATATTCGGCAAAGGCACGATGTGTGACAGGAGAGGTCACGCATCTCGGACAACCGAGTAAAGGGGCGACACGGTGACAGGGAACGGGCAGTATCCTCCCCCGCCACAGGGGCCAGGACAGCCCCAGAGGCCACCCTCGCTACCGTGGCCGCCGCCCGGCCACCGCCGGCCACAGCCTCAGGGCTCCCCATACCCGGGTCAAGGCGGCCCCAACCCTGGCGGACCGTATCCGGGCCAGAATGTACCTCCGCCCGGCCAAGGCCCGTACCCGGGGCAGGGCCCGTACCCGGGTCAAGGACCACCCCCGGGTCAGGGTCCGTACCCGGGGCAAGGTCCGTTACCGGGGCAGGGGCCGTATCCCGGCCAGGGGCCTCATCCCGGGCAGGGCGGCGGCTATCCGCAGGGACCGTATCCCCCGCCCGGCGGGCAGTACCCGCCGCCCGGCGGCTCGTATCCCCCGCCCGGTGGTCCGCCTCCCGGCGGTCCGCCGCCTGGTGGTCCGTGGCCGCCCCAGCCGCCTCAGCCGCCTCAGCCGCCCTTCCCGCCGCACGGGCAGTGGCACCACCGGCCGCGCCGCAAGTCCGGGATGGGTGTGGCCGGCGTGCTCGGGCTGGTGTTCGGGTCGATCGCGGCGCTGTTCGTGCTGGTGGTGGTCGGGGCGGCGGTCATCGGCGGGTCGTCAGGCCGGGACACCTCGACGCCGCTGGCGTACTCGACGCCCTCGCCGTACTCCGAGCCGACCCGGTCGCGGGCCGACGAGTCGGACCCGCCCACCCCCGACGACACGCCGACCGTGAACCCCAGCCCGCGGCCCACCGAGGACGACGAGCCGGACGACGAGCCGGATGTCGACCCGCCCGAGCAGGTCACGGTCAACCGCAGCCTGAAGAACAACTCCGTCTACCGGGCCGGCGCCCTGCCGAGGTACACCTGCCGGGCCGGCAACGTGAACCTCCGCAGCCACAGTCAGGTCAAGTCGCTGATCCTCAAGACCGGCAAGTGCATGGACCGGGCCTGGGGCGAGATCCTGCGCAAGCAGAACATCCCGTTCACCCCGCCCGACTACGCCATCGTGGCCACCAAGGGCAGGGGCGTCTGCGGCGACTATCCCCCGGCGGGGAGCAACGTGCCGTACTACTGCCCGCGCAACCGGACGATCTACGTCTCCACCTCCGGCGTGGCCGTCGGCAACAGCAGCTCCGCCGGGTACGGCCAGATCATCAACTGGCACGGCGGGGTGACCAGCGCGATGGCCCACGAGTACGGGCACCACGTGCAGAACCTGACCGGGCTGATCGACTCCTGGTGGGAGCGGACGCTGGAGACGTCGAGCCAGAGCTCCAAGCTGGGGCTGAGCCGGCGCATGGAGTTGCAGGCGACCTGTTTCGCCGGGATGTGGATGCGCTCGGTCGCGGCGTCCTACCCGGTGAGCACGAGCAACAGGCAGCGGCTGTTCTGGCTCTGGAGCAACCTGGGCGACCATCCCGGGCGGGTGCGCGACCACGGGTCGCCGGCGAACAACCACCGGTGGTTCCGCCAGGGCTGGGAGAAGAACCAGGCCTACCAGTGCAACACCTGGGTGGTGCCGGCCTCGGCCACCTCTTAAGACAGATGGGGTTCATCTCAAGTTGGGCAATGTCTTTGATGTCCATATATGGCGACTAGAATCCTGGCAATCTTGTGCCATCGGGGGGCAAACCCAGCGGGTTATGCCTGGTAGCCGTGTGAAGGAGCCGGAGTGACCAGACGCGATGGGGTGGATGCCGCGCCCGGAGGCAGGAAGCGGCGCCCCTCTCGCCGACCTCGGCCCTCGTCCGCGAACCCGTCCGACCCCCCGGCCGAAACCGCCGCACCGCGTCCGAAACCGGGCGCGGACGGCGGCGACCCCAGGGGCGCCGGCCCGCGAGCAAGCCAGGCGCGCGGGGGGAGGCGTTCCGGGGGCGGCGAACAGGCGGCCCGGCCGGGCGCGCAAGCCCCGCGCGGGGGCGGGATCCCGGGGCAGCCAGGGGGCGGAAACGCGGGGAAGCCCGGAGGCGGCGGGTTCGCGGCGAAGCTCTCCAGGATCGGCGGCGGGAACGCCGCACCGCGCTTCGCGCGCCCTCTCACGCTCGCGTCCCTCCTCGGCTGGACCCTGCTGTCGATCTTCGTGCCGGGCGCCGCGCACCTGCGGGCCGGGCACCGCCGCACCGGCTTCATCCTCGTCGGCATCTTCGCCGCGACGCTGCTCGGCGTGCTGGCGTTCGTGCTGGCCAACCTGGGCAACGTGGGGATCTTCACCCGCGACAGCGTGATGATGACGGTGGTCGTCATGGCCTCGCTGGGCGCGCTGAGCTGGTTCGCGCTCGCGGTCTCCTCGTACGTCACCCTCGGCCCGAACCGGCTCGACCACCAGGGCCAGATCATCTCCGGCATCGTGGTGGGCCTGCTGTGCGTGGTGGTGATGGCGCCGTTCGCGTTCTCGGCCACGTCCGTCTACGCGCTGTGGGACGCCAAGAACCACGTCTTCCAGCGCGCGGAGGACAACCCCGAGGTGGCGCCGATCAAGGAGGAGGACCCGTGGAACGGCAAGGAACGGGTCAACTTCCTGCTGATCGGCGGTGACGCCGCGGGCAACCGCACCGGTGTCCGCACCGACAGCATGAACGTGGCCAGCGTGCACATCCCGACCGGCACCACGGTGCTGTTCAGCCTGCCGCGCAACCTCCAGCACGTGCGCTTCCCGCCGTCGTCCCCGCTGCGCAAGCACTTCCCGAACGGCTTCATGGCCGAGCTGGCCAACGGCGGCCTGCTGAACGAGGTGTGGCAGTACGCCAACGACCACCCGGAGCAGGCCGGCGGCAAGAACAAGGGCCCGCGCGCGCTGATGGACGCGATCAGCTACACGCTCAACCTCGACATCGACTACTACGTGCTGATGAACATGTACGGCTTCGCCGACCTGGTGGACGCGATCGGCGGGCTGACCATCCACGTCGAGCGGGACATCAAGTGGGGCGGCCTGTACGGCACCGCGGGGACGATCAGGGCGGGCACCAGGAGGCTCTCGGGCGAGGAGGCGCTCTGGTACGGCCGGTCCCGGGTGGGCAGCGACGACTTCTCCCGGATGGGCCGTCAGCGCTGCGTCATCGGGGCGTTCGCGCAGCAGGCGACCCCGCAGAAGATCCTGGCGAACTTCAACAGCATCACCTCGGCGACCAAGCGGCTGGCGCACACGAACATCCCGCAGGAGCTGGTGGAGCCGCTGGTGGAGCTGGCGCTCAAGGTCAAGGACGCCAAGATCAGCAGTCTGCAGTTCGTGCCGCCGAAGTTCTGGCCGGGCAGCCCCGACTGGGTGAAGATCCGGCGGGCGTCGGCCAAGGCGATCCAGGACTCGCTCAAGCCGCGCCGGGCGACGGCCGCCACCCAGGCCGCGCCGACGGGATCCGGGGCGCCGACGGCGTCCGCGTCACCGACCCGGGTGCGGGCGGCCAAGCCGACCGAGACGCCGACGCGGAACACGCAGGGGAACGACAGCGCCCAGTCACTCGAGGAGCTGTGCGGCTGATCCTCGGGGGACCGGGCGCGTCCGTCGCCTGGCGTCGTCAGCGGCGGCCGAGGGCGCGCAGCTGGTCGACGCTCAGCGCGGAGACGTTCTGGTCGACCGGCGAGTCGGAGTACTGGTGGATGGCCCAGCTCTTCCAGTCGGCCGGCGGGGTGACCTGACCCTTGGGCTTGTCGTAGTGGGCGACCCAGAGCGGGTACTCGCTCAGGCCCTTGCCGTACTGGTCGGCGAAGGCGTAGCCGCTGTAGAAGATCGGCGTGACGCCGGTCTTGGCCTTGACCCGCTCCATGAACGTCCTGGCCCACTTGTTGACGTGCTCGGCCGACTGGCCGTCGTCGGTCTCCAGGTCGAGGGCGAGCAGGTCGCCCTTCTTGGCGGGCTGGCCGCCGACCACCGACAGGAAGAAGTCGGCCTCGGCGACGGGGTCGTTCTTCGGGTGCCCGAAGTGGTAGGCGCCGCGCACGACCTTGTGCTTGTCCAGTTCCTTCCAGTGGCGGGCGAAGGTCTGGTCCTTGAAGTCGACGCCTTCGGTGGCCTTGACGATGCCGAAGTCGGCGCCGCTGGCAGCCCAGTCGTGCGTGGGCTGGTAGTTGGAGACGTCCTGGCCGTACGGGAGCTCGGCGGGCTTGGCGGCGGCCTGGGCCGGGGCGGCGAAGGCGGGAGCCGCCACCGTGGTGGCGACGGCCAGCGCGGCGGTCGCGCCGAACTTACGCAGGGTGCGGGACATCGACATGGGTGTTCCTCCAGAGTGCGCGCACGTCAAGTGATCATGCGTGCGCGTAGAGCTACATCGGAGCACCTCTGCGGACTGGACACGCTGCGGGGCGAGGTGCGCTGGGAATGGAGCGGCCGTGATGCTGCGCGCTCAGATGTCTGTTACAACGGCGTGACTTTCCCAGGCATTCCAAAACCGCAGGTAAAGCCTCATATCGCCGGGCAAACAGGGGCTCACGCGAGCGCCCGTCGGGGCAACAGCACCAGCGCCCCGAGGTAAAGGACGCCCGCGACGACGAGCAGACCCTGGTAGCCGATGACCAGCGCCAGATACTCCAGGCACCCGCCGACCATGGCGCCCAGCAGGTTGGCGCCGAAGGAGGTGGTGGCGTCGGCGGTGTCGGCGAACCGCTTGGCGAACACCACGTTCGCGGCGAAGATCGGCAGGAAGGCCACGGTGACGGCGGCCACCGCGCGCAGCGGCACCGGCAGCGACAGCAGCCACGCGTTCGGCACCAGCCAGGCCAGCAGCAGCCCGGCGAAGAGCACCCCGTACATGACCGGCAGCGGCGGGGTGCGGAACCGGCGGGTCACCTCGACGGCGAGCAGCACGGCGACGAGCACCCCGGCGAACACGATCGCGTTGACCACCCAGGTGGTGCCGAACAGCAGCGCGAACCCGGTCACGCTCTTGGTCTCCAGCAGCAGGAACGCCACCCCGAGCAGGAACAGGTCGGCGTACGGGCGCATCCTGCGGTACGGGCCGGCCACGAGGCGCACGGCGAGCAGGCTGACCAGGAGGATCAGCCCGAGCGTGATGAGGTAGAGCGACGGGATGGTCCGGTCCTTGAGGTAGAGGAACGGCCGGTCGTCGTCGGCGGGCGGCGGGGTGCCCGCGGCGGCGCCCGCCCAGGGCGTGCCGCAGCGCTGCGCCTGCGGGGTGGTCCCGGCGGTGATGACGGCCTGGTGGCCGGTCGTGCTCACCACGTCCACGCACGGGGCGTGGCCGAAGGCGCTCTGGGCGGTGGAGGCCAGCCGGTCCACCAGCCAGCTCTCGCGGTAGTAGTTGTACATGGCGAACGCGCCGCCGGGCTTGAGGCGCTCGCGGGCCGCCCGCATGGCCTCCTCGGTGAACAGGTAGCTCTCCAGCCGCAGCGAGCTGGCCCCCGACACGAGCGTGAGCGAGTCGGGCAGCGCGAACAGGATCAAGTCGTACGTGCGATCGGTCTGTTCCAGGAAGGCGCGGCCGTCGGTGACGTGCGTGGTCACCCGGGGGTCGTCGTACGGCTTGTCGGGATGGGTGGATCCGCCTAGCTCGCGCAGCTTGGGGTCGATCTCGACGGCGTCCACGTGGCGGGCGCCCTTGGACAGCGCGATGGCGACGTCGGTGCCGCTGCCGGCACCGACGATGAGCACGTCGTCGGGCTTGGCCGCGGCCCGCTCGTAGGGCAGCCCGTACTGGGCCTCCCACTGCAGCCGGGCGTAGGCGGGCACGGCCTGCTGGTGCGGGATGCCGTTCACGGAGATGTCGGTCACCGGCACGCCGAGCTGCTCGAACTGGCGGTGGGTGACCTTGTAGTAGGGCGACCAGAGCGCCCCTGCGGTGAGCGTCTCGGCGAGCAGCAGGCCCACCACCGCGAGCGAGGGGACGGTCACCAGCCCCAGGTAGGCGGCGCGGGGGCGGGGCACGAGCAGCATCCCGTAGGCGACCGCGGCGATGACGCCCCAGAAGACCGGCGGCGCGCTGAGGAACGACAGCGCGGTGAACAGCGCGATGCCGCTCAGGCTGCCGATGAGGTCGTAGCGGTAGGCCTCCAGCCGGGGCAGTTCGGGGAAGCAGCGCCCGACGAGCTCGGCGGGGCCCATCAGGACGAGCGCCGCGGCGCAGAAGACGACGGGCAGGCTGATCCAGGCGGGCGGCCCGACGGTGGACAGGCTCGTCCAGTAGAGGACGCCCTCGGTGTCGCGGTCGACCGTCACCGGGAACACCAGCACGACCATGACCAGGGCGAACAGCACGACCGGCGAGTAGTAGGGCTGGGCGGTGGTCCGGCCGACCCGCAGGAACCCGAGCCCGATGCCGAGGAACGAGCCGAGCAGCACGAAGTTGGTGAAGTAGCTCAGGTGCACGATGTTGGAGCCGGTCCAGCGGATCAGCGCCAGCTCCAGGAAGAGCATGAACCCGCTGGCGAGGATCAGCCGGGGCCGCACCGCCAGCCAGTGTCCGCTGGAATCACCGCTGTCGACCGGCTTCTGCGCCTGGAGCGTCATGGTGTCACAACCTAGTGAACGGAGCGGGAACACGGAAGCCTCACGCTTACGCCAGGATGTCGTCCTGTTCGGCCCCTTTTGCGGCGTTTTCGCAGGTCACAGGCTTGGTAAAGCGCTGGACGGGGGCGGCATGATGACGCACGGTAAGGGAGTCGCTCCATTCCCACACGCTCGGTGGTGATACATGCGGGTCCTCATTCAGCTCCGCCCTTCCCCTGATCTCGTATCGGCCGTGGCCGACCCCGGCCGCGCCGTGACCACGGCCGACGTCGCCGACGGCCTGCCCGGCGTCGAGCTCGACACCGGCTTCACGCCCGTGGCGCTGCCGCGCCCGGTCCCCGCGACGGGCGGCGACCCGCTCTCGCTCAACCAGCCGCTGCGGTTCTCGCTGGCCGCCGAGGACGCCTCGGTGCTGGTGCGCGGCACGATCTCGGACGACGAGGTGGCCACCAGGGTCGCCATGCTGCCGGGGCTGCGCCCTGACGTGGTGGGCGTGTTCTCCGACCCCGTGATCGAGACCTCGCCGACGTGCGGCGGCGACGCCCCGGTCGGGAGCTGGCGGGACGTGGCGCGGCTGCTGGACGTGCCGCGGCTGACCGCCGAGGGCCTCGACGGCTCCGGAGTGGCGGTGGCCGTGGTCGACACCGGCGTCAACGTCGACCACCTGACGAGCAAGCTGGGGCGCGACGTGCCGCTGGACGCCGCGCGGAGCTGGCTGCCGGCGACCGTGCCGGGCAGGCCGGGCGAGTTCCCGGTCGACCACGGCACGATGTGTGCGTTCGACGCGCTCATCGGCGCTCCGGCGGCGACCCTGCTCGACCTGCCGCTGCTGCGCTCCACCCGGCCGGGCGGCTCGGTGATGGACGGGCTGCTGTCCGACGCGGTGGCCGCGTTCGCCCACCTGCGCGACGTGCTCGCCGCCCAGCCGGAGGCGTCGCGGGCGCTGGTGGTGAACAACTCGTGGGGGTCGTTCTCCCCCGAGTGGGACTTCCCCGTGGGACATCCGGGCAACTACTCCGACAACGGCGCCCACCCGTTCAACCTGATGGTGGCGAGCCTCGACCAGGCGGGCGCCGACATCCTGTTCGCGGCGGGCAACTGCGGGCGCGACTGCCCCGACGGCCGGTGCGCCTTCACCGAGCGGCCGATCACCGGCGCCAACTCCCACCCGCGGGCGCTGTCGATCGGCGGCGTCGACGTGCGCGGCGAGCGGGTCGGCTACTCCTCGCAGGGGCCCGGGCGGCTGACCGAGCGCAAGCCGGACGTGTGCGCGTACACGCACTTCGCCGGGTCGGGCGCGTACGGCGACGAGCCGGACTCCGGCACGTCGGCGGCGGCGCCGGTCGCGGCCGGGCTGGTGGCGGCGGTGCGCACCCGGTGGCCGGCCTCGCGGCTGTCCCCGGCGCAGCTGCGGGCCCTGCTGCGCCGCACCGCCGAGGACCGCAGCACGGTGGGGTTCGACTACGACTACGGCTACGGCATCGTCGACCCGGCCGGGATCCTGGCCGCGCTGCGGCGGCGCGCCAGGAGCGCGGCCTGAGGCGTCCTACGCCGCCTGGCGGTTGAACACGCGGGTGCCGACCGCCAGGCCGGCGGCGGCGATGAGCGCCGTCACCACCACCCCGGCCAGCACCGTGCCCGTCAGGTAGCGGCCGGCGAACAGCTCGCGCAGCGCCTCCACCACATACCTGAACGGGCTGAGCCGCGAGAGCGCGTCCAGCCAGCCGGGGGCCATCGACATCGGCAGGAACGCCCCCGACAGCAGCGCCAGCGGGATCACCGCGGTGCTCATCACGGGCGCGAACAACTGCTGGTCCAGGGTGAGCGCGATCGCGTACGAGATCGCGGCCAGGCTGGTGCCGAGCACGACGATCAGCGCCAGCCCGGCCAGCACCCCCGCCGCCGGGGATCGCAGGCCGAACGCGTACCCGACCGCCACCAGCAGCACGACCTGGACGACCAGCGTGACCACGTTGGTGAGCACCCGGCCGAGCAGCAGCGCCAGGCGACCGGCCGGGGTGACCCGCATCCGCTCCAGCACGCCGGTCTGCCTCTCGAAGACCACCCCGAACCCGGCCATGCCGGTGCTCAGCAGGCTGAGCTGGATGATCAGGCCGGGGACCAGCACCTCCCAGGTGCCGAAGGTGGCGAAGATGGGCCCGAACAGCACGAGGAAGAAGAGCGGCTGGATCACGCCGAAGACGATCCCGACCTTCTGCCGCAGGGTGATCCGCAGGCCGTACCGGAACAGCACCCAGGTGTCGCGTGCCATCAGACGCCCGCCTCCTCGCGCAGCGACCTGCCGGTGATGTCGAGGAACGCCTGGTCCAGGGTGCGCCCGGCCTTGAGCTCGGCCGGGGTCCCGGCGGCGGCGATCTCACCGTGGTCGATGATCAGCAGCCGGTCGCAGAGCGCGTCGGCCTCGTCCAGGTAGTGGGTGCTGAGGAAGACCGTCACCCCGTGCTCGTCGCGCAGCGCCCGGATGTGGTCCCACAGGCGGGCCCGGGTCTGCGGGTCGAGCCCGGTCGTGGGCTCGTCCAGGAAGATCAGCTCCGGCCGGTGCACCAGGGCGAACGCGATGTCGGCGCGGCGCCGCTGCCCGCCCGACAGGGCGCCGCCCGGCCTGCCTTCCAGCCCGTCGAGCTCCAGCATGGCCAGCACCTCGGCGGTGCGGGCCCGGGCCTCCGCGCGGGAGAGCCCGTACAGCATGCCCTGCAGTTCCAGCTGGTCGCCGATCGGGACGGACGGGTCCGTCCAGCCGGACTGGGACACGTAGCCGATGCGGCGCCGCACCTCTTTCGGGCCGGCCGCCAGGTCGCGGCCGGCCACGGTCGCGGTGCCGGCGGTGATCGGCAGCAGCGTGGTCAGCATGCGCATGGTCGTCGTCTTGCCCGCGCCGTTCGGGCCGAGGAAGCCGACGATCTCGCCGGGCCCCACGGACATGGTCACGTTCCTGACGGCCTGGACGCCGCCTTTGAACGTCTTGCTGAGACCTGATGTGTTGATCATTTGATCGCCTCCAAAATTAGAGTAGCCATAATTTTGGAGTGACTGCAATATTGATACGATGAAGGCATGGAAGAGGGGCTGCGGGAGCGGAAGAAGCGCGAGACCCGGCAGCGCATCGCCGACATGGCGATGGGACTGTTCATGGCGCGCGGGTTCGACAACGTGACCGTGGCCGAGGTGGCACGGGCCGCCGACGTGTCGGTGAACACGGTGTTCAACTACTTCCGCACGAAGGAGGACCTGTTCGCCGACCGGCAGGAGTTCGTCGAGTCCATGCCGGTGGAGGTGCTGCGCGGGCGCGAGGCCGGAGAGAGCGCGGTGCGGGCGTTCCGCCGCGACTTCCTGTCGGCGGTCGAGGCCCGCGACTGGCGCTACGGCCTGCAGGACGGGGCCGACCTGTTCGCGAAGATGGTGGGCGAGAGCCCGTCACTGGTCGCCCGGATGCGCGACATCCATCAGCGGCGCGAGGACGCGCTGGCCGAGGCGCTGGCCGACGAGCTCGACGCCGACGCCGACGACCTGGCGCCGAGGCTGGTGGCCGCCCAGATCCTCACCACGACCCGGCTGCTGTCGGCCTACGCCGTGCGGCGCACGATCGCCGGTGAGCCGTGGGAGACGATAGCGCCCGACCTCCGCGAGCAGGCCGGGGCGGCTTTCGACCTGCTGGAGTCGGGCATCGGGGCATACTGCGTGCGGTCTTAGGCGCTGCTGGCCGCCATGATGACGGCGAACAGGATGATGACGCCGTAGATGGCGATGATCGCGCCCATGATGCAGGTGCTGATGATGCCGCAGATGCGGCCGGCCTGCACCATGCCGCGGTTCTCGTACACATAGCCGCTGGCGTCGATCTCACGCAGCGCCTTGGTGCCCATGTTCCAGGCGAAGGGCCCGAGGATCTGGCAGATGACCAGGCTGAGGATGCCCAGCACGAGGATGGTCGTGCCGTTGGGGTGCGTCTGCGGGGGCGGGCCGTAGTAGCCGGGGCCGTACTCGGGATAGGACATGGGTGGGGTGACCCCTCGGGTGTCGGTGAATCAGGTGGGTTTTATACCACAGCAAGGTGATTGCCAGCGGCTTATATGCTGCTTGAATGATCAAGGCCGGGTTCCAGTGGCTGGCGGGCACCGAGTGGTTCATGCGCACCGGCCCGCGCGTGTTGTCCAAGGTCGAGCGGGTGCTCGACCGGGTGTCCCGGGGCAGGCCGCCCAGCGGCGAGCGCTCGCTCGTCCTGCTCACCACCGGGGCCCGCACCGGCACGCCGCGGCGCACCCGGCTGGCGTGCGTCACCGAGCCCGGCGGGTCGCTCCTGGTCGTGGGGAGCAACTTCGGCGCCGAGCGCCATCCCGGCTGGACCGCCAACCTGCTGGCGCGGCCGGACGCGGCCGTGCAGCATCACGGGCGCGAGTTCCCGGTGCGGGCGCGGCTGCTGACCGGCGACGAGCGAGCCGAGGTCTGGCCCGCGCTGGTGGCCGGCTCGCCGTTCTACGAGCGCTACACGGCCAGGTCAGGACGGGAGTTACGGGTGTTCCGGTTGACACCCAGCCAGTGATCGTTTTACGGCAAAATAGCAGGGCAATCCACCCCTTTCGCGGAGGAGCCCTCCCCTGTGCGCGAACGCACCAGCGCCGTCCTGGCACACCGGAACTTCCAGCGGTTCATCGTCGGCGTCATCCTCGTCAACGCCGCCGCCCTCGGGCTGGAGACCGTGCCCAGCGTCGCCACCCGCTACGGCGACCTGCTGACCCTGCTGGACCACCTCGCGCTGGCGATCTTCGTGGTGGAGCTGACGGCCAAGGTGTACGTGGAGCGGTCGCGGTTCCCGCGTGACCCGTGGAACGTCTTCGACACCGTGATCGTCGCCATCGCCCTGGCGCCCGCCACCGCCGGCGGCCTGTCGGTGCTGCGCTCGCTGCGCATCCTGCGCGCGCTGCGGCTGCTGTCGGTGGTGCCGAGCCTGCGCAAGGTGGTCTCGGCCCTGCTGCGCGCGCTGCCGGGGATGAGCTCGATCGTGGTGCTGCTGTCGCTGGTGCTCTACGTGGCCGCGGTGCTGGCCACCAAGCTGTACGGGCAGACGGCGCCGGAGCGGTTCGGCAGCCTGCCGACCTCCCTGTTCACGCTGTTCCAGACCATGACGGGCGACGACTGGGGCAACATCGCGCGTGAGGTGATGACCGTCCACCCGTCGGCCTGGATCTTCTTCACGATCTTCATCCTGCTGTGCACGTTCGTGGTGCTCAACCTGTTCATGGCGGTGGTGGTGAGCGCCATGGACGAGGAGGCGGCCGAGGAGCGGGCCGAGCTGGAGGGCATGTCGGCGGCCTCGACGCAGCGCATCCTGGACGAGCTGGCCGAGCTGCGCAAGGAAGTGGCCGCGCTGCGCCGCACGGCCCCCGCCCCGCGGCCCAAGAAGCGCTCCAGCGCCTGACGGGCCGCGGGGGCGGGGACGGGGTCAGCGGGAGTAGAACTCGACCACGAGCAGCTCGTCCACCGGCACCGGCACCTGCTCCCGCAGCGGGGCGGCCAGCAGGGTGAAGGTGAGCCCGGGCAGGTCGACGCTCAGGTACGGGGCGACGCGTTCGTCCGCGTGGATCCCCTCGGCGGCGGCCACGAACGGCTGCATCCGGCGCGACCGCTCCCGCACCGAGACCACCTGGCCGGGCTTGACCAGATAGCTGGGGATGTCCACCTTGCGGCCGTCGACCGCGATGTGCCCGTGCGCCACGTACTGGCGGGCCGCGTAGATCGACGAGGCCAGCCCGGAGCGCATCACCAGCGAGGCCAGCCGCGACTCCAGGATGGAGATCAGCTCCGCGCCGGAGGCGCCCGGCCGGCGGACGGCCAGGTCCCAGTAGCGGCGCAGCTGCCGTTCCGACACGTCGTAGTACCAGCGCAGCTTCTGCTTCTCCATCAGGCGCAGGCCGTAGTCGCCGGCGGTGCGGCGGTTGGTCTTGCGGCCGTGCTCGCCCGGCGGGTACGGGCGCTGCTCGAAGTAGCGGACGGCTTTCCTGGTCAGCGGCACTCCCGCGCGGCGCGACAGGCGCACCTTGGGACCGGTGTAGCGCACGTTCACCTCATTGTGCTTAGGTAAGACTTACTTAGGTAAGGCTAACCTATAGACAAGGGAGGCGCCCATGCTGCCGATCCCGCAGCGGATCCGTACTCTCGCCGCGGCCGCCACGGTGGCGAGGCTGACCGTCGACGGCGTGCCGTCCCGCGCCCGGGGCGGCGTCGACGAGCACGGCAGGCCGGTGCTGCTGGTACTGCCCGGCGAACCGCTGCACGCGCTGCACCGCCTGCACGAGGACGCCGTCGTGGCGGTGAACCTGGCGGCCATGCGCAGGCTCGGCGACGACGAGCACCCGCGCGGGCTGATGGAGGTGCAGGGCTGGGCGCAGCCGGTGCCGGCGGGCGAGGCGCGGGCGGCGGCGATCACGGTGGCGGCCAAGGAGCCGAACGAGGCGCTCTTCGAGGCCCTGGAGCGCTACGGCCGGGCCGACGCGCCCCGGCTGCTGCGGGTGGACGTGGCCCAGGTCGTGTACCTGACCGGTCAGGAATCCGGGGTGCTGGACGCCGAGGAGTATCTGGACGCCCTGCCCGACCCGCTCGCCGAATCGGCCGAGCGGGTGCTGGCGCACGTCAACGCCGCACACCGGGCGCAGCTCACCAAGGGCGTGTCCCGCCATCTGGGCCGGGAGGCCGGCGAGGTGTGGCTGTGGGAGCTGGACAGCCGAGGCGTCACGGTGCGGGCGGACGGCTCGCTCGTCCGCTTTCTGTGGCCCGAGCCGACGAGCAACGGCACCGATCTGGAGGAGGCGCTGAAGGGACTCCTGTGCACCTGCGGCCACCATCCGGCCACACCTGCTTGATCACGATTCTCCGCTTCGCCGTTCGAGCACCCTCAGGGCTGACTATCATCTGCCCCTGTGAGAGTTACCGAACGCCGCGGGCGGATCCTGCAGATCGCCGGCGCGCTGACCGGCACCCTCATGCTCGTTCTCGCGGGCGTCCTCGCCGCCGCCGGGCTGCCCGGCGCGTCGCTCTCCCCCGCGAGCATGCCCCAGCCCGGTGTGCAGGGCCCGGCCCAGCGCCACGGCTCGATCGAGTCGGCGCCGGCCCGCCTCCGGGCGGCGGACCAGCCGGAGGTGGCGTCGCGCGCCACGAACACGCCGAGCCGGCCCACCGGGAGCTCGCCGTCCTCGTCGAGCGCGCCGCCGTCGTCCGTCCCGTCGGACGCGCCGACCTCGGTTCCCTCTTCAGTGCCGTCCTCCGTGCCGTCGTCTATGCCGTCGTCCGTGCCGCCGTCGTCCGCCAAGAGTCCGAAGCGGGGCTCCGGTACGAGCGAGGCCGGCCGGGCGGGCGCCCTCACCCCCACGGGGCCCACGGGCGCCAGGCCGCGCGCCGGGCTGGGCGACCGGTCCGCCGCGACCACCAGCCGGACCCCGGCGGCGCGGCGGACCGCCCGGCCCGGCACCGTTTCCGGGCACGAGTAGCCCTCCGGGCGAGCCCGCGTCAGCGGGCGGGGCGGGCGGCGAAGGACTCGTCGACCGCCTCCGGTGAGAGCACGTGGTCGAGCACCATGACCGCGCAGCCGCTGATGCCGGCGCCCGGCCCCAGCCGGCTCGGCTCGATCCGCAGCCGCCGGGTGGCCAGCGCGGTGGAGCGCCGGTAGACGACCTCGCGGATGCTCGACACCAGCGGCCCGAAGGCCTCGGCCATGTCGCCGCCGAGCACCACGACCGACGGGTTGAGGATGTTGACCGCCCCGGCCACCACCTCGCCGATCCTGCGGCCCGCCTCGCGCACGGTCGCCATCACCTCGGCGTCGCCGGCCCGCACCAGGCGCGTCACGTCGGCGATGTTCTTGACGTCCTTGCCGGCCGCGCGCAGGTCGCGCAGGAGCGCGGTGCCGCTGGCGACGGAGTCGACGCAGTCGACGTTGCCGCACCGGCACAGCACTCCCCCGCCGTCGCGTACCGGGATGTGCCCGATCTCGCCGGCCGCGCCGAGCGCGCCGCGCAGGATGCCGCCGCCGGCGATGATCCCGGCGCCGATGCGGGTGGAGACCTTGATGAACATGAGGTCGTCCAGCTCGGGGTAGGCGCCCCGATGCTCGCCGATGGCCAGCACGTTCACGTCGTTGTCGACCAGCACGGGCACCGGGAAGCGGGCCCGGACCAGCGGCGGGATCACCACGCCCGTCCATGAGGCCATCACCCGGGCGCTCTCGGTGCGGCCCTCGGCGAACTCGACCGTGGCCGGCATGCCCATCCCGACGCCCCGGACCGCCGAGCGCGGCCGGTCGCCGAGCAGCTCCTCCCAGGTGTCCATGACCAGGGGCAGCACGACGTCGGGGCCCTGCTCGACGTCGATCGCGAAGTCCTGCCCGGCAAGCTCGCGCGCGGCCAGGTCGCAGATGGCCACCCGGGTGCGGCTCGCGCCCAGCGCCGCCACCAGCACGACGCCGCCGGCCGCGTTGAACTCCAGCCGCACCGGCGGGCGGCCGCCGGTGGACGGCGCGTCCGCGCGCTCCACGACCAGGCCGCGGTCGAGCAGCTCGTCGACTCGCAGCTGGACCGCGGGGCGGGACAGGCCGGTGACCCGGCCGATGTCAGCGCGTGTCACGGCCTCGCCGGTGCGGATCAGCTGCAGCACGTCGCCACTGGTGGCGAGGGTCGCCGCGGTACGTCGAGACATCGGCTAAGTGAATCACACCCAGTTGTGT
Organism: Nonomuraea sp. NPDC048826; assembly: GCF_043198225.1. Classification (NCBI taxonomy): domain Bacteria; kingdom Bacillati; phylum Actinomycetota; class Actinomycetes; order Streptosporangiales; family Streptosporangiaceae; genus Nonomuraea; species Nonomuraea sp. NPDC048826. Next base: position 85,235 of record NZ_JBICUQ010000004.1, read on the forward strand.
CATGAAAAGTCACGACTTTTTCATCTCAAATAGCAAAACTCTGCTTGTGTACGACCGTAACTCTGACTAGTGTCCGTTCTGTCCTTACATTGGTAGATCATCGGAGTTCCGTTCGTGTCCCCGCTCTCGTCCTCCCCGGCCGCCCACACCGCCGACCTGGTGGTCTTCGGCGGCACCGGCGACCTGTCCATGCGCAAGCTGCTGCCCGCGCTGTACCACAGCGACCGGGACGGCCGGCTCTCGCCGGAGACGCGCATCATCGCCCTGTCCAGGGGCGGGCTGACGGACGCGGACTTCCGCGGCAAGGTGGACGCCCAGGTACGCGACCAGGTGCCGGTCGACGACCACGCGATATGGCAGCGCTTCCTGGGCCGCCTGCGCCATCTGACGGTGGACGTGGGCGGCGACGACCGCACCGGCTGGGACGCGCTCCGTACGCTGCTGACCGAGGACCGCGACCGCGTGTTCTACCTCGCGAGCCCGCCCCGCACGTTCGGCCCGTTCTGCCGCGAGGTGCAGCGGGCGGGCCTGGTGACGCCGCGCTCGCGGGTGGTGCTGGAGAAGCCGCTCGGCCACGACCTGCCCAGCGCGCAGCGGATCAACGACGAGGTCGGCGCCATCTTCGACGAGCGGCAGATCTTCCGCATCGACCACTACCTGGGCAAGGAGACGGTGCAGAACCTGCTCGTGCTCCGCTTCGCCAACGCTTTCCTGGAGCCGATCTGGAACTCGCTCTGGATCGACCACGTGCAGATCACCGCCGCCGAGACCGTCGGCACGCCCGGCCGGCGCGATTACTACGACCACGCGGGCGCGCTCCGCGACATGGTGCAGAACCACCTGCTGCAGCTGCTGACGCTGACCGCGATGGAGCCGCCCGCGCGCAACGACCGCGAGGCGATCCGCGACGAGAAGGTGAAGGTGCTGCAGGCGCTGCGCCCCATCACCGGCGGCGAGGTCGACCGCTTCACCGTGCGCGGCCAGTACACCGCGGCCGACGGCATGGCCGGCTATCTGGACGAGCCGGGCTCGACGCCGCCGACCGAGTCGTCGGAGCGGGTGGAGACGTTCACCGCGATCCGCGCCGAGATCCGCAACTGGCGCTGGGCCGGGGTGCCGTTCTACCTGCGCACCGGCAAGCGGCTGCCGAACCGGCGCTCGGAGATCGTGGTGCAGTTCAAGGACGTGCCGCACTCCATCTTCCCCGGCGGCTCGCCGAACCGCCTGGTGCTGCGGCTGCAGCCCGAGGAAGGCATCGAGCTGCACATCATGGCCAAGGAGCCGGGGGCCGGCGAAGTCTCGCTCAAGCCGGTCCCGCTCAGCCTGAACTTCGGCAAGACGTTCCCCGCCCGTGTCCCCGAGGCGTACGAACGGCTGCTGAGCGACGTGCTGGCCGGCAACCCGACGCTTTTCATGCGGCGTGACGAGGTGGAGGCCGCCTGGCGGTGGATCGACCCGATCCTGGACGCCTGGCGCTCCTCACCCGCTCTGCCCGAACCGTACCCCGCCGGCACGACCGGCCCCGCAGGCGCGCACGAGCTCCTCGGCCGCAGTGGCCGCGCCTGGCACGAGGAGGAGGCGTGACTTCCATGCACCCCGTCATCCAGCGGATCACCGACCGCATCGCCGAGCGGAGCGCCGCCAGCCGGGCCGCCTACCTGGCCAGGATCCGCCGCGACGCCGCTGCCGCCCGCGCCAAGGGCCCGGCCCGCGCGCACCTGGGCTGCGCGAACCTGGCGCACGGCTTCGCCGCCGCGCCGGACTCCGACAAGCCCGCCCTGCGCGGCACGGCGAAGCCGGGCGTGGCCATCGTCACCAGCTACAACGACATGCTCTCCGCCCATCAGCCGTACGAGACGTACCCGCCGGAGCTGAAGGCGGCGGTGCGCGCGGCGGGCGGCGTGGCGCAGGTGGCGGGCGGCGTGCCCGCCATGTGCGACGGCATCACGCAGGGCCGGGCCGGCATGGAGCTGTCCCTCTACAGCCGTGACGTGATCGCGATGGCGACGGCGATCGCGCTGTCGCACGACATGTTCGACGCGAGCCTGCTGCTGGGCGTCTGCGACAAGATCGTGCCGGGCCTGCTGATCGGCGCGCTGCACTTCGGCCACCTGCCCGCGATCTTCGTCCCGGCCGGGCCGATGACGTCGGGGCTGCCGAACAAGGTCAAGGCCCGGACCCGCCAGCTCTTCGCCGAGGGCAAGGTCGGCAGGGACGAGCTGCTGGACGCCGAGGCGAAGTCCTACCACTCCCCCGGCACCTGCACCTTCTACGGCACCGCCAACTCCAACCAGGCGCTGATGGAGGTCATGGGCCTGCACCTGCCGGGCTCGACGTTCGTCAACCCGCACACCGAGCTGCGGCACGCGCTCACCGCCGCGGCCGGGCGCCGCGCGGTCGAGATCACCGCGCACGGCGCCGCGTACACGCCGATCGGCGAGCTGGTCGACGAGAAGGCGATCGTGAACGCCTGCGTGGCCCTGCTGGCCACCGGTGGCTCCACCAACCACACGCTGCACCTGGTGGCCATGGCGGCCGCCGCAGGGATCGTACTGACCTGGGATGATCTGTCGCACCTGTCCAAGGTGGTGCCGTCGCTGACCAGGATCTACCCGAACGGCCAGGCGGACGTGAACCACTTCCGCGACGCCGGCGGCATGCAGGTGCTGATCGGCGAGCTGCTGGACGCGGGCCTGCTGCACGCCGACGTGATGACCGTGGCCGGCCCCGGGCTGGACCGCTACCGGTCGGCGCCGGAGCTGCGTGACGGCGAGCTGGTGTGGGAGCCGATCACCGTCGGCAGCGCCGACCTGGACGTGCTGCGCCCGGTGGCGGACCCGTTCGCCGCCGACGGCGGCATCCACGTGCTCTCCGGCAACCTGGGCACGGCCGTCAGCAAGGTGTCGGCGGTCAAGCCCGAGCACCTGGTGATCGAGGCGCCGGCGAAGGTGTTCGACGACCAGCTCGACCTGCTGCGCGCCTTCGAGGCCGGCGAGCTGGACGGGCAGGATTTCGTCGCGGTCATCCGCTACCAGGGGCCGAGCGCCAACGGCATGCCGGAGCTGCACAAGCTGACGCCGCCGCTGGCGGTGTTGCTGGACCGGGGGCAGCGGGTGGCGATCGTCACCGACGGCCGCATGTCGGGCGCTTCCGGCAAGGTCCCCGCCGCCATCCACCTGTCGCCCGAGGCGGCGGACGGCGGCCCGATCGCGCTGGTCCGCGACGGTGACGTGATCCGTCTGGACTCGGCCGCGAGCACCCTGGAACTGCTGGTGCCTGCCGAGGAACTGGACCGGCGCACCCCGGCGGGCCGGCCGCTCAGCGACGCCGAGTGGGTCGGCACCGGACGCGAGCTGTTCGCCGCCTTCCGCCGGATGGCGGGGCACGCCGAGCAGGGCGCCGGCATCTTCGGCGTTAGCGGCGCCGAGTCGCCGCAGCACGGCCCCGGCCTGGCGTTCCCCGCCGAGTCGGGCGCCTCCCACCTGGAGACGGGCCGTCCGCTGCCCGCCCCCGCCGGAGTCCCCCGGTGACTCCTCCCTGGTCTCCCTCCGAGGGCGCGCCCGCCCACAGGCCCTCGGAGGGAATCTTCACCGGAAGGCGGCGATGAGCGTGTTCGAGCTGCCGTGGCTGGTGGCCGACATCGGCGGCACCAACGCCCGGTTCGGTCTCGTCACCGCCCCCGGGGCCGCGCCGTCGCATGTGGCGGTGCTGTCCGGGGCGGAGTACCCGACGCTTCCCGACGCGGTGGCCGCCTATCTGGCGCGGCACGCGGGCGGGGCGCGGCCGGGCGCGGCGTGCCTGGCCGTGGCCGGGCCGATCGACGGGGACCGCTACCGGCTGACGAACTCGCCCTGGTCCGGGTCCGCGCGTGACCTGGACGTCCCGTACACGAAACTGCTCAACGACTTCGAGGCGCTGGCCGTTTCGCTGCCCCACCTGGGCGGGGACGAATTGGTGCCGCTGGGCGATCCCGGGCTCTCGTACGGGGTGAAGGCGGTGCTCGGCCCCGGCACCGGGCTCGGCGTCGGCGGGCTGGTGCCGACGGATCACGGCTGGGTGCCGCTCCCCGGCGAGGGCGGGCACGTCACGGTGCCGGCGGCCGACGACAGGGAGCTGGAGGTCGTCCGCGCGCTCCGCGAGGAGGGCCTGGGCCAGGTGGTGGCCGAGCACGTGCTGTCCGGGCCCGGCCTGAGGCGCCTGTATCGGGCGCTGGCCCGGGTCAACGGGGTCGCGGCGCCGTCGCTGAGCGCCTCGGAGATCGTGGCCCGGCTGGACGACCCGCTGTGCGCGGAGACGGTGGAGGTCTTCTGCGGGATGCTGGGGAGCTTCGCCGGCAACGTCGCCCTGACTCTCGGCGCGCGAGGCGGTGTCTACCTGGGCGGAGGCATCCTTCCCCGTATCGTGGAACGCGTGTGCGCCAGCAACTTCCGCGCCCGGTTCGCCACCAATCCCGACATGTCTGACTATCTCGCCGGGATCGGCACCGCGCTCATCGTCGCGCCCCAGCCCGCCCTGACCGGCGCCGCCGCCTGGCTCGCCCAGCACGCGGCGGCCCGATGACCGCGCGTGCCGCCCGTCGTGCCGCCCGTCGTGCCGTCTGTCGTGCCGCCCCTCGTGGCGTCTGTCGTGCCGCCCGTCGTGGCGAGCGCGCCTGTCACCCGGCGCGGCACGCCCCGATCGACCACCATGCGCCGGGCGCCTCGCCGCGTCCCGAGCGTTCCCGTACCTGAGGAGTTCCCGATGAGCCTGCTCGACCTCGCCCCCGTGATCCCCGTCGTGGTGATCGACGACATGGAGACCGCGGTGCCGATGGCCCGCGCGCTGGTGGCCGGCGGCCTGCCCGTGATCGAGGTGACGCTGCGCACGGCTCCCGCCCTGGAGGCCATCGCCCGGATCGCCGCCGAGGTCCCCGAGGCCAAGGTGGGCGCCGGCACGATCCGCCGCTCCGAGGACATCGCGGCCGCCCTGGAGGCCGGTGCGGGCTTCCTCGTCTCCCCCGGCACGACGCTCTCCCTGGTCGAGGCGATGGACGCCAGCGGCCTGCCCTACCTGCCCGGCGCCGCCACCGCCTCCGAGGCCATGGCGCTGGCCGAGCGGGGGGTCAAGGAGCTGAAGTTCTTCCCGGCCGAGGCCGCGGGCGGCGTCGCGTACCTGAAGTCGTTGCAGGGGCCGCTCCCGGACGTCCGGTTCTGCCCGACGGGCGGCATCGCCCTCGCCACCGCCCCCGCCTACCTGGCGCTGCCCAACGTCGGCTGCGTCGGCGGTAGCTGGCTCACCCCGGCCGACGCCCTGGCCTCGGGCGACTGGGCCCGAGTCGAGAAGCTCGCCTCGGAGGCCGCCGCCCTGCGCTGACTCACCACCCGTCCCAGCCGCGGTGGCCGTACCAGTGGCTCACGACGTGGCGGTATACGTCGTCGCCGAAATCCTGTGGGACGGCTCCGGGATGCCAGGTGAAGCCGGTGTTGCTGTAGACGGCCCATTCCGTCGTCGAGAAGCCGGCGCTGCCGGGGATCAGCACGCCGTCCAGGTTTCCGCGCTCGACATCTCCACCGCACACCCGATACAGGCCCGCCCACTCGCAGGAGCTGTAGTCGATCTGGCCTCGTTCCACGATCTTCCCGGCATAGGCGCCCAGAGCCTGCGCCGACACCGCGAACCGCAGGGTGAACGGAACATCGTTGACCAGCGCCACCACGGTGGTCGCCGTGATGAACCAAGGCGCCAGGCAGCGTCCGACCCGGCCGGCGACACCGCCCCTGTCGGCAGCCAGGGCGTACCGCAGCGCCCAATAGCCCATCAGCGGAAAGCCCACCAGGACGACCGTCAGAAACATCTCGGCCCCATACCAGTGAGGCACGCTCGCCCAGTACATGATCACGAGGGCGATCGCGGACCAAACGATCACGAATGGCCACCCGGGCGGCTTGGCGATCATCGACCGCACCCTAGCGCACCCTTAGGCTGAGGGGATGAGGGAGCTGGTGGGCCGGGTGTCGGCACTCGATACCGAGGCCGGGGCCGCGGTCCGGGTCATCGCCTACTTCGACCGTCTCGTGCAGGCCCACGCCGGCCTGGAGGCGATCGTGCGCGGGGCGGCCATGCTGGCCGGATGTCCCGTCCTCCTGTCCGACCCCGACCGCCGGCTGCGGATCCGCGTGCGGGCCGACGGCGTACGAGGAGACGCCCCGTCCGCGCCCGACCCGGGCTGGCCCATGCACCTGACCGGCAGCGGAGCCGCGGCGCTGTGGCTGGAGCGAGACGGGCGGCCGGGGCCCGTCGACGCGATCGTGCTCGAACGGGCCGCCGCCGCGGCGCGTGACGTGCTCGACCGCACCTGGGGCCGCGGCCCCGCCCGGCCGCCGCGAGAGGATCCCGCCCTGATCGAGCTCCTGCTCGACGCCGCCGCCCCGCCGCAGGCCCGGCTGATCGCCGCCCGGCGACTGGACCTGGCGGGCGAGGTACGGGTCCGCGCCGTCGCGGAGGAAGGCGGCCACGCCCGCATCGAGCCCGACCCCGCGGTGACCCCAGGCCGGACCCGGGACACCGGACGCACCCCGCGCACCACCGTCCAGATCCGAGGCGCCACCCCGACAACCACCGACCGGACGCGGCACATCGACCCCGCCCCGGAACGCTCCAAGCACACCCGAGATGCCGAGCCCACCCCGGAAGCCGCGGGCCGAATCCGAGGTGTCGAGCCCACCCCCGAAACGATGGGCCGGACCCGACACGCCGAACCCGATCCGGTGAGCGCCACCCCAACCCGAGGCACTGGCCCCACCCCGAAAACCACCGGGCCGACCTCAGACACCGGGCCCACCCCCGGAACCACCGGCCGGACCCGAGACGCCGGGCCCGAACCGGCAAGCTCCGCCCGGACCCGAGGCGCTGGACCCACCCCGGAAACCAGGGGCCGGACCCAAGGCGATGGGGCCGCCGAGGCCGCAGGTCGACGGCGGGGTGGGGCTGTTGGGGAGGTTGACCCCTCCACCACGCCGGGGAAACGACACGGGGCCGGGTCCGGCGGGGCCGCAGGTCGGCGGAGGGGCGGGACCGGAGGGGAGGTTGACCCCTCCACCACGCCGGGGAAACGACACGGGGCCGGCTCCGGCGGGGCCGCAGGTCGGCGGAGGGGCGGGACCGGAGGGGAGGTTGACCCCTCCACCACGCCGGGGGAACGGCATGGGGCCGGGTCCGGCGGGGCCGAGGAAAAGCGCCGGGGAGCCGGGTCCGGCGGGGCCGTGGGGAGGCGTCGCGGGGTCGGGCCCGCCGTGCCCGTGCTGGAGTTGCCCGAGTCGTGGCGGCTGGCCAGGGTGGCGTTGCGGCTGGCGGCCGAGGGGTCGCCGCAGGATCCGGGGCCCCGGGAGGTGTTCGCGGACGAGCTGGGCGGTCTGCTGGTGCTCGCCGCCGCGGCCGGTCCTGACAGCGCCGCCGTCCCGGACGTGCTCGCGCTGGAGCGCGCCGGTTCGGCGGCGCCCTCGATGCTGGTCACCCTGTACGCCATCGCCCACGCCCCGAGCCTGCGCGCGGCCGCCGCCGAGCTGACCGTGCACCACTCCACCCTGCAGGAGCGGGTGGCCCACGCCGAGCACCTGCTGGGCTGGGACGTACGCACCCCGCAGGGCCGCCTCCGTCTGCAGCTGGCGTTCGTCCTGAGGCGCCTGGCACGCCACCCTGAACAGGACAGCCCGCCGGTTGGCGGGTGACGCCACCCCAGCTCAGAGGGACCGCCAGATGGCGGGTAGCTCAAGCGAGGACCAGACGCCCGCCACCTGGCGGGATCTCCCGGGTCACCGCAACCCGCCAACTGGCGGGTAAAGCCCGCCGCATGGCGGTCGATCCGCTGGGCAGGCCCTGGTCACCATGGTCCTGGGCGGCAGTCAGCCGCGACGTCCGAGCGAAAGGCTCCCATGAGCATCGACGAGTCTCCTACCCGCCCGGCAGCGCCGGTGCCGTTCGACCCCGAACTCGGCGCTGCCCTCTCCCTGATCCAGCAGCACATGCCCCCGCTCACCTCCCTGGACGAGGTCCCCGCGCTCCGCGCCAACTCGGCCCTGATGCCGGTCCCCACCGCCGAGCAGCTGAGCCGCGACGGGGCGTTCTCCGTGGAGGAACGCGAGGTGCCCGGCCCGGCCGGCGCCCCCGACGTCACCCTGCTCATCTGCCGTCCCGCCGACGCCACCACTCCGCTGGCGGCCATCTACAACATCCACGGCGGCGGCATGATCGGCGGCAACCGGCTCGTCGGCCTGGACTCCCTGCTGGACCTGGCCGAGGAACTGAACCTGGTGCTCGTCTCGGTCGAGTACCGGCTCGCGCCCGAGCACCCGCACCCGGCCCCGGTGGAAGACTGCTACGCGGGCCTGGTGTGGACCGCCGAGCACGCCGCCGAGCTGGGCATCGACCCGGCCCGCATCCTGGTGACGGGCGGCAGCGCGGGCGGCGGGCTCGCGGCTGCCGTGGCGCTGATGGCCCGCGACAGGAACGGCCCGGCGCTGGTGGGGCAGATGCTGATGTGCCCGATGCTGGACGACCGCAACGACACCCCCTCGTCCCTGCAGATGGCCGGACTCGGCATCTGGGACCACCAGGCCAACCACGTCGGCTGGAGCGCCCTGCTCGGGGATCGGCGCGGCGGCCCCGACGTCTCCCCCTACGCCGCCCCGGCCCGCGCCACCGACCTGTCGGGGCTGCCCCCGGCGTTCATCGACGTCGGCTCGGCCGAGACCTTCCGCGACGAGGACGTCACCTACGCCACCCGCATCTGGCAGGCCGGCGGCCAGGCCGAGCTGCACGTCTGGCCGGGCGGGTTCCACGGCTTCGAGGGCATCGTCCCGCACGCCTCGATCTCCCAGGACGCCGGGGAAGCGCGCAAGCGCTGGCTCCGCCGCCTCCTCGCCCCCTGAACCCCGCCGCCCGGGGCAGGCTCACCCCTGACGGGCCTTCCCCGGGCGTTGCCCGGCCCCGTCGTCGGTCATGACCCGGTACACCCCGTACAGCGCCTCGATCGCGCCGAGCACCATGAGCACCACGCCGATCTTCGATGGCGTGAATACGACGATCTCCACGTCCAGCCCGAACAGCCACAACGCCGTGCCGCCCACGAAAACCGCCAGACCGGTGATGATCGTCTTGTAGCCGTGAGGCATCCAGATCTCTTTTCCGTACGAGAAGCGTTGACCTGCCAACGCTAGCCGTGGGACGTGCCGGGCCGCTTCCTGCGCGGTACGGAGATCGGCGTACATCCTTCGACTGATCCGCCCCGAGATCAACGTTTCTCCCGCGCCCCACCTGGCGTCAGGGCGCCGGGGACGGCGGGCGCGCCGTTGTGAATAAACCTCGGCGTCACTCAAGGTAAAGTGTTCGTCACCACAAGTGTCGGCGGCGGCCGCTCGACAAGACCAGAGGCGTGACGATCCGCGTCTCGCCGTCTCTCTGTCGCCGGCCCGGCACCGACTAACCTTGACGACAGGCGGGACCTGACTGCGGTCATCAGCCAGGTCCCTCCCCCCACGGTAAGGGAGATCAACTTGAGCACCAAGAGCACGGAGGAGCGTGTCAGCGCCTTGGAATCTTGGGCGTTCCAGACCGGCCGGGACCTCGCCGAGATCAAGGCGGCTCAGGCGGAACACACGAATCGGCTCGCAGCCATGGACGCACGACTTACTGGCATGGACACTCGACTGTCCGGCATGGACACTCGACTGTCCGGCATGGACGAGCGGATGACCGGCATGGACGAGCGGATGGCCGGCATGGACGAGCGGATGACCGGCATGGAAACACAACTGACCGGCGTGAAAGAGCGGATGATCCGTCTCGAACACGGCGTGGGTCTGCTGCTCGACCACTACGGCATCCAACGCCTTCAGCCATAGCCGGAGAACGACGAATGCCCCCGGCAGGGATGTCGGGGGCATTTCCGCGTACGGACGGCAGAGCAGGTCAGGTGGAGCCGCACAGGCGTCGGAGGTCGGCGGAGTCGGCGTTGATGTCTGCGATCACCTGGTTGGGGTCCCCGCCCGTCATGCCGGTCAGCCGGAAGTTCAGCTCCTGGAATTCGCGTGCCAACCGGCTGATCGTCGCTCCCACCGCTCCTTCCGCGCGGAGGCCGGCGCCCATCAGGTCCTGGTATGCCTGGTGGGCCGCGGCTGCCTGGCCGGCGCGGGTGGTCCCGGCGTCCCGGCGGTAGGTGGCCAGCGCCGTCTCCGTCTCGTCGCAGCCGGCGGGCGGGATCGCTGGCAGCGTCTCGGCGGAAGTCTCGGCCACCGGGGCGGAAGTCTGCGCCGGCGGCTCGGAGGTGCTGGACTCCGGGGTGTCGGACTCGGGCGGCGGGCTGGAGATCGGCGGTGGGGGCGAGGTGGTTTCCGGTTCCGGTGGGGGCTGGGTGGCCGTGGGGGTGGGCTGCGCGGGGGGCGCGGGCTGCGGACTTTGCGGCATCAGGTAGGCGATCAGCGCGATCACGGCGGCGGCCGCGGTCGCCATGGCGCTCACGGCCGTCCAGTCCAGGCGGGAACCCGCTTTCGGTGTTGATCGTTTCTCCGCCATGGGCTCATCCTCGCCGAGCCGCCGGGGCCGGGTCCAGGACACCGTGCACCTTGGGCACCGGTTCGCCGCGGGCGAGAAGCGTGGAAAGCGGAATCCCCCGCTCCCGCCGGTCACTGCCGCGAATCGCTACGATTCCCCTCCCAGCGATCTTGAGGACCGGCCGTCGTGTACCTGATCTACCGCTCGTGGGACCAGGGTGTTCTCGGCAAGCGCGGGTGGCGGATGCCCCAGCCGACGGTGCTGGAGTGGGTCCACGACATCTGGGAGTACGCCACCGCCGGGGACCCGTACGAGTGGTTCGAGCGCGAGCTGGGCACGGGGATCTGGGAACTCGCGTCCCTCTTCCAAGGCGGCGCACCGCCACGGGACATGGCGGAACTGCGCACCCTGGCCCGGCTGATGAACCTGGAGCAGTGCAACGTCGACGCCCACAGCGTTCGGGTGCTCGCCGATTCCACCCGCTACGAGGTGGCGTACTACCTCGTCGACGACTCCGCCGTGGCGGCCGCCCCACATCTCTGGTCCTATGCCGTGCACGACGGGCCGCTGCCCGGGACGGTGAACACCCACGTCGACGGGTTCACACCACCGGTGAGGACTATCGACCTGACCGGGCACTCCGGGACGGGAACCGTCTACGCGGTCCTGCTCACCTGCAAGGCGACTCACCACAGCATCGGACGGGACGACACCTACGCCTTCCGCGGCATCAGGCTCCCCGAGTTCGCCGCCACACTCCGCGCCACCGACGAGGCCACCGACGAGGCCACCGACGCGTGGCCGCCGGAGCTGACGGTGTTACGGTCGATGGTGGCACCGGGCGAGGACGACCTCGTGGCGGCCCTGGAGCGCTGCAACCGCTGGCCCAGCTATCTCGAGCCGCCGCACGGACACCTTGCCGGCCTCGACCCCCACGAGGCGGCGGTCGAGCTGATCCGGACCGCCCCGGGCCGCGAGGGCACCGTCCTCCGCGCGGACGAGCACCTGGTCCAACTGCTGATCGAGGAACGCGACGAGACCCATGAGCAGTGGTTCTTCTTCGACGACCAGTGGGCCGGCAGCCATCCCGAGCTTGCCGCGTCGCTGATGTGGTTCGCCTGCCACTGGGATCCTCTCTGCTCGCGCCACCATCTGAGGGAGACGCCGTGCTCCGACAACCGCGTGCTGTACGTCGCCGTGATGGAAGAGGACGGCCGGGTGCGGGTGCGCGAGGCGGGTCCGCTGGACGACGCGCAGTTCTGAGAGTTCTTCCGTTGGGCCTACGCCAGGCGACCGCCCGGTGAGGTGACCGCCGGCGAGATGCTCGGCGCCGTGGAGGTCCGGTTCCAGCAGCCGGCGCCCGGCACGTGCGGGTTCACCGAGTTCCAGATCACCCGGACGAGCCATGGCCCGGCCGTCGCCGCGATGCTCGCGGAGCGTGTCCGGCAGGACCTCCTGGAGGCGGGCATCACAAGGTCGGACGGCTGGCTGCCCACCCGCCGTCCGCACGGACGTCGCTTCTTCCGCGCTCTCGGCCGGCTGCGCCGATCCGTCGACGGGCCCGACGTGCTCGTCATCTCCTGACCAGAGGCTCAGGCGGGGACGGAGAAGGGGCGGAAGGTGTGGCCCACCGCGTGGTGCCAGGGTGGGCACGAGGGTAGCGGGCGGTGGTCGAGGAAGCGGGTGAGTGATCGCTGGAACTCCGCCGAGTAGGGCAGGTTCGGGTGGGTCACCGGGATCGGGCAGAGGTCGTCGGCCCAGGGCAGGGCGGGTCCGGCGGGCATCAGCGGGGTGTCGAAGACGCTGGGGACGCTCAGCACGCGGAGGTCGCCGGGCGGGCGGCGGGCCAGCGTGTTCGCTATCGCGGTGGGGTGGGCGAGCCACTCGCGGCCCAGGGGCGAGTCGGGGGTGAACGACGATACGCCGTTCGCGCGTACCAAGTCCGAGACGAGCCGGGTGACGTCGGCGGCGAGGATGCTCACTCCCTGTTCGCCTCGGGGCGGGTAGGGCACCGGGTTGTCCGGGAACGGGCCGATGAGGACGAGCGTGGCGACGTTCGGGAGCCGGTGCCGGAGGGCGGCCGTCCAGGTGATCCAGACTCCTTGCGAGTGGGTGACCAGCACGACGGGCGCCGGCAGGCCGGCGAGTTGCGCTTCGAGTGCGTCGGCCAGGTCGGCGGTGGGACGCATGGTGTCGTCCTTCCGGTACGGGGCACCGGTCGTGCTGGGGCACCGGGCCGCGCCGCGGGGCTGGCCGCGCCCGGGTCCCGCGTACGAGAAGTAGTACGTCTGCCCGCAGGTGTAGCCGAGCCGGTGCGGGTCGATCTCCAGGACGGCGCCGTCCCCGGACGAGGAGTCCACGCCGGACATCAGCATGAGCGAGCCGGGGCGCGGGCTGCGCGGTTCCGCCGCGCGGGGCGGGCCGGTCGGGGCGGTGAGCATGACGGTGACCAGGGCCGCGGTGAGGGCCGCGCCGACGGCGGCGACCGCCCTCCTGGCCGGGCGGAGGACGGTGATCGCGGGCACCGCGCGGAGGAGCCGGGCGGCGGTCAGGGTCAGCAGGGCGGAGACGGGTACGAGCGCCACCGCTCCCACCGGCCCGGTCAGGTCGGCCAGGGTGCCGAGCGCGGCCAGTGAGAGCAGGTACGCGCCGACGGTGCCGAGGCGGAGTCCGTGACGGAGGAGATAGGGGAATCCCCGGTCCGGCCGCCACGCGGCGGCCGCGGTGATCGCGACGACGACGAGGGCGGTGATCGTTCCCGTCCAGAAGAGCCCGGCGTACAGCATCGCCCCTGCGCCGAGCAGCTGGGCGGCGGCGAGCAGGGCGGGCGGCAGCACGAGGAGGTAGAAGCGGGCCGCATGCCGGAGCCGACGACGGTCGAGGCCGCCCAGCAGAGCGGCGAGTACGGTGATGCGCACCGCGAGCGAGACCGCGAGACCGGCGAGGAACACGGGGTAGCTGGGCGCGACCGCCATCAGCACCCGGAGGTCGGCGACCAGGTCGAGCGGGGGCAGCGCGACCAGGTGGATGAGCCCTGACCAGCGCGGCAGCACGCCAATGGCGGCGAGGACGACCACGACGGCCGTCACCGCCACGAGCGCCGCCGGCCGGAGCGGCAGGTACCACCGCCGGGCAGGGTCATGCACGAGATTCATGCCGAGTCATGGGAAACATGTGTTTGCCTGATGTGGGTGCGGTCGCTTCACTGGGTTACCGATGGCCTACCCCGAGGTGAAGCGATGACCGACTCTGCTGCTCCCGTTTCCGACCTGGACCTGTTCGACGACGCGGTGCTCGTCGATCCGTACCCGGCCTACACCGCGCTGCGCGCGCTCGGCGGCGTCGTGCGGCTTCCGGCCAACGACGTGTACGCGCTCACCCGGTACGACGTGATCCGCCGCGCCCTGGGCGACTGGGAGACCTTCTCCTCCGAGGGCGCCATCGGCTTCAACCCGGCAGTCAACGAGGCGCTGGCCGGCACGTCCCTCGCCTCCGATCCCCCGGTGCACACCCGGCTCCGGGCGGCGTTGACCGCCAACCTGTCGCCGCGGGCGCTGCGCGGGCTCAAGGACACCATCGACGCCAAGGCGGACGCGCTCGTCGGGAAGCTGGTCGCCGAGGGGTCGTTCGAGGCCATCGACGCGCTGGGCCGCGCGCTCCCGCTGGAGGTCGTCGCGGACCTCATCGGGTTCACCGGCCACGTCCGCGCCAACATGCTGCGCTGGGGCCAGGCGGCGATGCAGGTCATCGGGCCGATGAACCAGCGGACGGCGGAGAGCTTCCCGATCGCGGGCGAGCTGTACGCCTGGTGCTCCGGAGTCACGGCCGACGACCTGGCGCCCGGCTCGGTGGGACGCGGGATCTTCGAGGCCGAGGCCCGCGGCGACATTCCGCCGGGCACGGCCGGTCACATCATTCACCAGTATCTCGGCGCGGGCGTCGACACCACGATCGCCTCCATCGGCAACGTCGTGGCCCTCCTCGCCGCGCACCCCGACCAGCTCGCGCTCGTCCGGCAGGACCCGTCGCTGGCGCCCGCCACGTTCAACGAGGTGCTCCGCTACTGGGCCCCGGTGCACGCCTGGGGACGCCGCGCGACCCGGGACGTGGAGGTCGACGGCGTGGTGATCCCGGCGGGCGCGAAGGTCGCCATCTTGTTCGGCGCCGGCAACCGGGACGAGCGCCACTACGACGACCCCGACGCGTTCCTGGTCGGGCGGAACCCGATCGACCACCTGTCGTTCGGCTACGGCCCGCACGGCTGCGCGGGCCAGGGCCTGGCCCGGCTGGAGGGACAGGCGGTCATCAAGGCCCTGGCGAGCCGTGTCGAGCGGCTCGTCGTCGGCCCCGAGGTCCGGGTGCCGAGCAACGTGACCCGGAGCATCGAAGAGCTCCCCGTCCTGGAGGTGATCCGCGCATGAAGATCATTCTTGACCGGCCCCGCTGTGAGGGGCACGGCCTCTGCGAGGAGGCCGCGCCGGAGCTGATGCATCTCGACGACGACGGCGAGCTCGTCCTCGACCGCGAGGAGATCGGCGACGCCGAGGCCCCGCTCGCCGACGCCGCTGTCCGCGTCTGCCCGGTCGCGGCCCTGCGCGTCGCGTGAACGGGCCGACCAAGCACGTGAACGGGCCGATCAGGCGAGTGAGCGGGCCGATCAGGCGAGTGAGCGGGCCGATCAGGCGAGTGGTCGTCGCCGGGCATGGCATCGCCGGGCTCACCGCGGCGCACGCGCTGCGGGAGAGCGGGTTCGACGGGGAGCTGACCATCGTCGGCGACGAGCCGCACGCGGCCTACAGCCGTCCGGCGCTGTCGAAGGCGCTGCTGCTCGACGGGCGGGACCCGGCGTCCCACGAGCTGCCGAAGGCCACGCACGGGGCGCGCGAGCTGCTCGGCGTCCGGGTGACGGGGCTCGACGTGGAGCGTCGCCTGGTGACCCTCGACGACGGCGCCGCGCTCCCGTACGACCGGCTGGTGATCGCCACCGGCGCCCGCGCGCGGCGGCTGTCCGGCCTGCCCGAGGAGCTCACCTTGCGCGGCCTCGACGACGCGCTGGTGTTGCGCGACCGGCTCGCCGGGAGCCCGTCGGTCGTCGTGGCCGGCGGCGGGCCGCTCGGCATGGAGATCGCCTCGGCGTGCCTGGCGGCGGGCTGCCGGGTCACGCTCGTCTCCCAGGGCGCCCCGCTGATCGGGCACCTGGGACCGTACCTGGCCGGCGTGTTCGGCGCGGCCGCGCGCGAGCGCGGGCTCACCGTCGTGGAGACCGGCGCGGCGCGGATCGAGCGGGGCACGGCGGGCGTCCGGGTGGTCCTGGAGGACGGCGCGGTCGTCGAGGCCGACCTGGTGGTGGCCGCCGCCGGGGACGTCCCCAACACGGAGTGGCTCGCGGGGACGGGCCTCGCGGCGGACGGGGTCGTCCGGGTCGACGCGCGCGGGCTGGTCCGCCCCGGCATCGCGGCGGTCGGCGACCTGGCGGCGTTCCCGACGCCGTACGGGCCGCGCCGCGTCCCGTTGTGGAACAGCGCGATCGAGCAGGCGAAGGTGGCCGCGGCCGCCCTCGTGCGCGGGGACGAGGCGCCGCCGCTCCGGTTCCAGCCGTACTTCTGGACCGAGCAGTTCGGGCTCAGCCTCAAGGCCGTGGGTCACCTGCCGGTGCGCGGCGAGCCGGAGTACGTCGAGGGGGAACCCGGCGGGCCGGGCCTGATGCGCTGGGCCCGCGACGACGGCTCCGGCACGGCGGTGGCGCTCAACCACCGCGTCCCGATCCCCCGGTTGCGCCGGGCCGCCGCGTAGAGTTCGTCGCGATGAGCGACGAGGACACGGGCACCGCGGGTTCCGGGCTGGATCGGCTGGCGTCGGTCAACCTCAACCTGCTGGTGCCGCTCCTGGCGATGCTGGAGGAGCGCTCGGTGACCAGGGCCGCCGAGCGGGTCGGTCTCTCGCAGTCCGCGATGAGCCACGCCCTGGGCCGGCTGCGCCGCCTGCTCGGCGACAACCTCCTCGTCCGTCAGGGCAACGCCGTCGCGCTGACCCCGCGCGCCGTTCAGCTGATCGCGCCGGTGCGCGCGACGCTCCAGCAGGCCGCCGACCTGGTCAGCCTGCCCGTGTTCGATCCGGCGACGGATCGCCGGGTCATCACCGTCGCGATGACCACCAGCACGGCCTTCGTCCTCGGCGCGCGGCTCGGGCGGCTGGTCGCCGAGCGGGCCCCGCACGCGACGCTCCGGCTGCGCACGATCACCGTGCCGGCCGAGTCCACCTTCACCGAGCACGGCGTCGACGTGGTGCTGATCTCCGAGGGGTTCGCCTCGCCGCACCCGCGCGAGCGCCTGTACGACGACCGGATCGTGGTGGTGGCCGCGGCGGACACGCCGCCGGAGATGAGCGCGCTCGACCTGCTGACCACGCAGCCGCACGTCGTCGTGGACGCCGAGCGGCGGGTCTTCCCGTATCCGGTGCTCGACGAGCGGGGCGTCGCCTACCGGGTCGGCCTTCGGGTCTCCGACTTCCTGCTCGTCCCGTACCTGGTCGGACGGGCCGGCGGGGTCGCACTCCTGCGTTACCGGGTGGCCGCGGAGATGCGGGCGCTCGTCGGCCTGCGGATCGAGGAGTTCCCGTTCCCGCTCCCTGGGCTGGGCATCGACATGGTGTGGAACCCGCATCTGGGCGACCACCCCTTCATGGCCTGGCTGCGTCAGCTCCTGTTCGACGCGGCCCGGCCCTGAGCGGCGTCTCGATTCGACGGATCGGCGAAGGGTTTGCGGCTCGCGCGGGCGGGTTCCTAGGGTCGCCGCCATGGACGATCTTCTGGTACGACCCATCGACCCCGTCTCGCTCCCGGAGCCGACGGGCAACTACACGCACGGCGCCGTGGTGACCGGTGCCCGGCGGACCGTGTTCGTCAGCGGCCAGGTCCCCTGGGGCGGGGCAGACGGCCTGCCGGAGGACTTCGACTCCCAGTGCCGCCTGACCTGGAAGAACGTGCTCACCGTGCTGGCCGAGGCGGGCCTGGGGGTGCGCAACCTTGTCAAGGTCACGACGTATCTCTCCGACCGCGGGTATCGCGAGGCGAACAGCCGCATCCGCGAGGAGGTGCTCGGCGACCACCGGCCCGCGATCACCATCGTCATCACCGACATCTACACCGAGGATTGGCTGCTGGAGATCGAGGCGATCGCCGTCGAGGCCTAACCGACGTTCAGGTCCAGCAGGTCCCAGCCCAGCGGGGTCAGCTCGTGCCGGGCCGTGCGCGCCACCCGGGTGGTGACGACCAGCCCGGCGCGCCGCAGGTTGGCCACGTGCGCCGAGGCGGTCGCCGGGGTGACCCCCAGGGCCGCGGCGAGGTCGGCGGTGCCGCGGCCGGAGCGGCGGGCGAGCGCCCGCAGGACGGCCGCCCGGCGCTCGCCGACCGCCCCCGCCAGGCGTCCGTCCGGCCAGTCGCGTTTTCCGCTGTCGCGCCAGAACGCCCCGACGGTCCGCGCCGGGTAGAAGAGCATCGGCTGCTGCCGGTCGTTGAGCTGCCGGTGCACCCCGTCGGTCAGGAACATGCTCGGCACCAGGATCAGCCCCCGGCCGCCGAGTGCGAAGTCGGGCGCGACCGGTCCGGTGAACTCCAGGTACGGATGCTCCCAGCGCACGTGGGGAGGGCAGAGCGTGGCGAGCATGGCCTCCACCCCGTGCCGCGCCGCGAGCCGGGCACGATAGGCGACGTCCGCCGCGAGCTGGGCGCGCAGCCGCGGCCAGTCGGCGGCCAGCACCGCCCGGTGGAACGCCACGAAGGCGTCCCGCAGCCCGCGCCGGGCGCGGGTGGGATGGTGGAGCAGGGTGCCGACCACGGCGGGGACGGTCTCCAGCACCCCGGCGAACGCCGCGGTGTCCTGCCGCACCGGCGCGGCGGGGTCGTCGAGCGCCGCGTGGAGCTCGTCCTCGAACGTCATCGGGCCGGCGGCGGGCTGCGGCGTCAGGAAGTCGGGCAGATGCGTGGGGTGCGCCCCGCACAGGGCCACCACCGGCCGGGCCGCCGCGGGCAGCGCCGCCCGGCCGGTGTGCCGCCAGGCGGCCAGGCCCGGCGGCGGCGCCGGCAAACCGAGGCCGCGCGCCGCCTTCAGCGTCTCCTGGAAGGGCAGGACGGCGAAGCGGACCCGGCCGAGGTCGGAGTCGGAGAACACCAGGCGCGGCATGCGCCCGAGGCTAGCCTCCTCCGGCGCCCGGGATCACGGCTTCAGCGCCAGCAGGAGGCCGTCCGAGCCGTCCAACCACCCGAAGGCCTCGCCCAGGTCGGCCACCCGCTGCAGCTCGTTCGGGTCGATCTCGGCCGGATAGGAGCCGAACGTCAGGGTGTCCGTCGTCTTGGCGGAGATCTTCGTGTAGGTGGGCACCACCTTGCGCACCTGCCCGGGATCGCTCGCGATCAGGCGCTTCGCCTTGGCCAGCGCACGCTTGAAGGCCGCCAGCGTGCGTGGGTTCTCCCGGGCCCACTCGTGGGTGGTCGCGAGGCCCGCGGTGTGCAGGGCCGCGAACTCCTTCGGGATCGCGTCCGCCAAGATCCGCACGCGTCCGCTCTGGCGCCCCACGGAGAGGTACGGCTCCGGGAGCACGGCGGCGTCGGCCTGCCCTTTGTGCAGCACGTGGACCATCTCGGGATAGGGCTTCTCTGCGATCAGGACGTCCCGCGGCTTGAGGCCGGCCCGTTTCAGTGCGGCTGTCAGGGTCAGGTGATCGAACGTCCGGAGGTTGGGGGTCGTGATCACCTTGCCCTTGAGATCGCGCACTGTCCTGATCTTCGATCGCGGGTTCACGACGACCGCGACATCCCCCGGCACCGCCAGGTACAGGCTGGCAACGATCTTGAAGTCCTTGCCCCTCTCATTCGCCTGGAACAGGGTGAGGTAGTCGGTGTAGGTCAGGTCCAGTCGCCCGTTCTGGGTCGGGGGCAGCGCGGCCGCCCCGCCGGTGATGACCATCGGCTCCACCGTGAGTCCCTCCTCCTGGAAGTAGCCCTCGGCGATGGCCACGAACACGGAGGCCGTCTCCACCGTCGGCAGCAGCCCGACCTTGATGACCGGCAGTTCCAGCGGGGCGGACGGGCGGGCGGACGGGTGGACGGACGGGCGGGCGGCGGCGCGCGGCTCACTGGGCACCGCCCGCACCGCGACGGTGACCGCGATCATGGTGACGACGACCACCGCGGCGGCGGTGAACGCCAGGAGGTTGCGCCGCCTGCGCTGATGGACGGCGATCGCCCTGGTGGCCAGGTCGCGTTCCGGCATGTCGTCCGCGATGCGGCTGAGTTGATCTCCGAGCCAGGTCATCGGCGTGCCCCCTCACTTCGGGCCGGGTCGTCCAGATCGGGCAGTCGGGGCGCCAGTTCGGGCGCCAGCGCGCGCAGGCGGGCCAGGGCGTGGTGCGCCTGGCTCTTCACCGTGCCGACGGAGCAGCCCAGCAGCTCGGCGACGTCACGTTCGGTACGGTCCTCGTAGAAGCGCAGGACGAGCACCGCGCGCTGCTTGGGGGTCAGCCGCATGAGCGCCTGGCGCAGCACGATCCGCAGGACGGCGGATTCCTCGCTGGTGTAGGCGCGGTCGGGCGGGTCGGCGCTCGGCACCTCTCCCGAGCCGCGACGCCGCCGCCACGAGATGTACTGGTTCAGCATGGCCTTGCGGGCGTACGCGTCGAGGTTGTCGACGTGGCGTAACTTCGGCCACCGCCCGATCATGCGGACCAGCACGCTCTGCCAGAGGTCCTCCGCGAGGTGGACCTCTCCGGTGAGCAGGTAGGCCAGGCGCATCAACGGGCGTTGGTGTGCGTCCACGAACGCCCGGAAACCGGCATCGCGATCCAACGTCTCTCCTCATGTGTCGATACCCTCCAGACGCTGTGGCCTCAGGGAAAGGTTGGCGCTTCTGAGGAGTGGGTGACGGTCAGCTCCAGATCGACACGTGGACCGGCGGGCGGAAACGGGCGCGCGGGATGCCCTCGTCCGGGGAGCGCATCACCTGGGTGGCCGCCGGGGTGGTGAGGAAGTCCAGGAAGGCGCCCGCGGCGGCCGGCCGGGACTCCGGTTCGAGCACGGTCGCGTACCAGGAGACCGGCATCGGGGTGGCCGCGGTCTCCACCGCCGTCAGTTCCCCGCGCCGCAGCTGGGAGGCCACCAGGTGGGCGACGGCGGGGGCGATCCCGGCGCCTTCGGCCGCCGCCTTCCAGGCCGCGGTCTGGTTGGCGAAGACGCGTACGTGGGACTCGGGGACGCGTAACAGCCGCAGCAGCCGCCCGCTGTCGCCGGCCGGGTCGGTGCCTGAGGGGCCAACGAGCCAGTGGTCGCGGCGGCCGTGCGGGGCGGCGACGGCGATCAGGCGGCAGCGCAGCACCGGCCGGCTGACGAGCCCGGGTCCGGGGAGCTGCGGGCCGAGCGCGACGTCGGCGAGCCTGCTGGTCAGCAGCAGCGGCATCTCGGCGGTGGCGGCGACGCCGGTGCTGGCGTCCATGGATTTGCGCTGGTTGAACAGGCACACCAGCGGCCCGGCGACGTGCTCGGCGAGGACGCCGTCCATGACGACGTGCAGCCGGGCCGGGCCGCCGGGCTGGACGGCGGCGACGGCCTCGGCGCCGAGCGCGACGATCTGGGAGGCGATGCCGAGCAGCCGCCGGCCGCCTTCGGTGAGGACCATGCCGTCGGCGGAGCGGACGAGGAGCGGATCGCCGAGGTGGCGGCGGAGCTGGGCGAGCGACTGGGAGACGGCGGGCTCGCTGACGCCGAGGGCGCGGGCCGCGGCTTTGACGGAACCGAGGCGGGCCACGAAGACGAAGGCGCCGAGCTGGCTCAGGGTCACCCTCTCTTCATAGATTCCCGGCCCGCATTAAGGAATCCCTTATTTCTGGATTGTCCGGACGAATGGCTGACAGCACTGTGCTGGCATGCAGGTTCCCGCGACGTTCGCGTACGAAAGAGCGGGCAGCGTCCCGCACGCGCTCGAGCTGCTGGACAGGTACGGCCCGGACGCCCGGGTCGTGGCTGGTGGCCACAGCCTGATCCCGATGATGAAGCTGCGCCTGGCGCAACCCGAGGCGCTGATCGACATCAACGGACTGACCGAGCTGGCCCAGCTCACGGTCGAGGACGGTGAGCTGGTGATCGGCTCGATGGTGCGGCACGCCGAGCTGCTGGCCGACACCACCGCCACCGGCCTGTTCCCGATCTTCGAGGACGCGGAGCGGGTGATCGCCGACCCGATCGTCCGCAACCGGGGGACCGTGGGCGGCTCGCTCTGCCAGGGCGACCCGTCGGAGGACCTCGCGGCGGTGTTCGCGGCCCTCCGCGCCACCGCCGTCATCCAGGGCCCGTCGGGTGTCAGGAAGGTCCCGGTCAGGGAGTTCCACGAAGGACCGTACGAGACCGCGGTCGGCGACGGCGAGCTGCTGATCGCGCTCCGGGTGCCGGTCCTGGACGGGACCGGGAGCGCGTACGAGAAGGTGGAGCGGCGCGTCGGCGACTGGCCGGTGGCGGCGGCCGGGGCGGTGCTCCGGGTGGACGGCGGGGTGATCGCGCAGGCCGGGATCGGGCTGACCGCGGTGGGCGCCGAGCACTTCTGCGCCCCCGAGGCGGAGGCGCACCTGATCGGGAAGCCGCCGGGCGCGGACGTGTTCGCGGAGGCCGGCCGGATCGCCGCCGAGCACTGCGACCCGCACTCCGACCAGCGGGGTCCCGCCGACTACAAGCGCCACCTGGCCGCCGAGCTGACCCGGCGGGCGCTGACCAGGGCCGCGGAGAGGATCTGACATGCGGATCACGGTGACGGTGAACGGGCAGCCGTACGAGCGCGACGTGGAGCCGCGCCTGCTGCTGACCCACTTCCTGCGCGACGAGCTGAACCTGACGGGCACCCACTGGGGCTGCGACACCTCCAACTGCGGCGTGTGCACGGTCCAGCTCGACGGCGTGCCGGTCAAGTCGTGCACGGTGCTGGCGGTGATGGCCGACGGGCACGAGGTGACGACCGTCGAGGGGCTGGAGAAGGACGGCGAGCTGGACGCCGTGCAGAAGGGGTTCGTGGAGTGCCACGGGCTGCAGTGCGGGTTCTGCACGCCGGGCATGCTGCTGACGGCGCGGTGGCTGCTGGACAACAAGCCCGACCCGGACGAGGGCGAGATCCGCGAGGCGATCTCCGGCCAGCTCTGCCGGTGCACGGGTTACGAGAACATCGTCCGCTCGATCAGGTGGGCCGCGGAAGCGGAGGCGAAGTCATGAGTTTCGGACGGATGCACCGCAAGGAGGACGCCCGGTTCATCAGGGGACGGGGCAACTACGTCGACGACCTCAAGCTGCCCGGCATGCTGCACGGCGCGGTCCTGCGCAGCCCGTACGCGCACGCGCGGATCGTGTCCATCGACACCTCGGCGGCCGAGGCGCACCCGAAGGTCAAGGCCGTCATCACCGGCGCCACCCTCGGCGGGCTGAACCTGGCCTGGATGCCCACCCTGTCCAACGACGTGCAGGCGGTGCTCGCCACGGACAAGGTGCGCTTCCAGGGCCAGGAGGTCGCGTTCGTGGTGGCCGAGGACCGCTACGCGGCGCGCGACGCGCTGGAGCTCATCGAGGTCGAGTACGAGCCGCTGGACGCGGTCATCGACGCCAGGACCGCGCTCGCCGAGGGCGCCCCGGTGATCAGGGACGATCTGGAGGGCAAGGCCGACAACCACATCTTCGACTGGCAGGCGGGCGACCAGGCCAGGACGGACGAGCTGTTCGAGCAGGCCGAGGTGACGGTCGCGCAGGACATGATCTACCCGCGGGTGCACCCGGCGCCGCTGGAGACGTGCGGCGCGGTCGCCGACTTCGACAAGGTGACCGGGAAGCTGACCGTGTGGTGCGGCACGCAGGCGCCGCACGCCCACCGGACGCTGTACGCGATGGTGGCCGGCCTGCCGGAGCACAAGATCCGGGTGATCTCGCCCGACATCGGCGGCGGGTTCGGCGGCAAGGTCGGCATCTACCCCGGGTACGTGTGCGCGATCGTCGGCTCGATCGTCACCGGCCGCCCGGTCAAGTGGATGGAGGACCGCTCGGAGAACCTGATGAGCACCTCCTTCGCCCGCGACTACCACATGCACGGCGAGATCGCCGCCGACCGCGACGGCCGGATCACCGCGATCCGGGTGAAGGTGCTGGCCGACCACGGCGCGTTCAACGGCACGGCGCAGCCGACGAAGTTCCCCGCCGGGTTCTTCCACGTCTTCACCGGCTCGTACGACATCGAGGCCGCGCACTGCGAGGTCACCGGCGTCTACACGAACAAGGCGCCCGGCGGCGTCGCCTACGCCTGCTCGTTCCGCGTCACCGAGGCCGTCTACCTGGTGGAGCGGCTGGTGGACGTGCTCGCCGCCGAGCTGGGCGTGGACCCGGCCGAGCTGCGCATGCGCAACCTGCTCAAACCCGACCAGTTCCCCTACACCTCCCCCACCGGCTGGGAGTACGACTCCGGCGACTACCCCAAGGCGCTGCGGCTGGCGCTGGACATGGCCGGCTACGACAAGCTCCGCGCCGAGCAGGCCGACAAGCGGGCCAGGGGCGAGCTGATGGGCATCGGGATCAGCTTCTTCACCGAGGCGGTGGGCGCCGGGCCGCGCAAGCACATGGACATCCTCGGCCTCGGCATGGCCGACGGCGCCGAACTGCGCGTGCACCCGACGGGCAAGGCGGTGCTGCGGGTGTCGTGCCAGTCGCAGGGCCAGGGGCACGAGACCACGTTCGCCCAGATCGTCGGGCAGGAGCTGGGCATCCCGGCCGACGACGTGGAGGTGGTGCACGGCGACACCGACCAGACGCCGTTCGGGCTCGGCACGTACGGGTCGCGCTCGACGCCGGTGTCGGGCGCGGCGACGGCGGTGGTGGCCAGGAAGGTGCGCGACCGGGCCAAGCTGGTGGCCGCGGCCATGCTGGAGGCCAGCCCGGACGACCTGGAGTGGCAGGAGGGCAAGTGGTCGGTGGTCGGCGACCCGTCGACGGGCAAGTCGCTCGCCGAGATCGCGCTGGCCGCGCACTCCAACCTGGAGCTGCCCGAGGGCGTCGAGGGCCACCTGGACGCGGTGACCGTCTACAACCCGCCGAACCTGACCTACCCGTTCGGCGCGTACGTCTGCGTGGTCGACGTCGACCCCGGCACCGGGCAGGTCAAGGTGCGCCGGTTCGTGGCGGTGGACGACTGCGGGGTGCGCATCAACCCGATGATCGTCGAGGGGCAGGTGCACGGCGGCCTGGCCGACGGCGTGGGCATGGCGCTCATGCAGGTGATGGCGTTCGACGAGGACGGCAACCACCTGGGCGCGTCCTTCATGGACTACCTGCTGCCGACGTCCATGGAGTGCCCGTCGTGGGAACTGGGCGAGACGGTCAGCCCGTCGCCGTTCCACCCGATCGGGGCCAAGGGCGTCGGCGAGTCGGCCACCGTCGGCTCCCCCGCCGCCGTGGTCAACGCCGTGGTGGACGCGCTCGCGCCGTACGGGATCCGGCACGCGGACATGCCGCTGACCCCGGCGAACGTGTGGCGGACCATCGACGGGCGGCCGTTCAGGACGGACCTGGCGATCTCATGAGCGAGTTCCTCGGCATGCCGGCGCCCCGCCCCCGTGACCGTACGGGCGGGGCGCCCGCCGCGCCGCGTGACGTGCGGGAGCGGGCCGCCCAGCTGCGGTCGGGGCGGGAGCCGTACGTGCTGGCCACGGTCGTGCGCGCGCAGCGGCCGACCAGCGCGAAGGCGGGCGACCGGGCGCTGGTGCTGGCCGACGGGACCGTCGAGGGCTTCGTCGGCGGGCACTGCGCGCTCGACACGGTACGGGCCCAGGGGCTCAAGCTGCTCCAGCCGCGGCGGGCCGGGCAGACGACGCTGCTGCGCATCACGCCCGAGGAGGGCGAGCCGCGCGAGGAGGAGGGGCTGGTCGCCGTCGGCCAGCCCTGCCTGTCGGGCGGCACGCTGGAGATCTTCCTGGAGGCGGTGCTCCCGCCGGTGCTGGTCCACGTGTACGGGGAGAGCCCGATCGCCAGGGCGTTCGCCGAGGTCGGACGGGCCCTGGGTCACCAGGTGGAGCCGTCGGCCGACCCGTGGGCCGCGATCGCCGCCGACACCGCCGCGGTGCTGGTCGCCTCGCACGGGGTGTCGGAGGAGCCGGTGCTGCGGGCGGCGCTGGCGGCCGGCGTCCCGTACGTCGGGCTCATCGCCAGCCGCAGGCGGGGAGCCGGTGTGCTGGCCGCGGTGGACGGCGGCGAACGGGTGCGGGTGCCGGCCGGGCTGGACATCGGCGCGCGGACGCCGGGAGAGGTGGCCGTATCGGTCTACGCGGAGATCATCCAGCTCGGGGTGCGCCCCTAGCGAAGGCTCTCGCCGCGCCAGCGGGCAGGCCCTTACTCCGTTAGAGTCTGGGATGCAGAAAGGCATGCCGGGCGGAGGAAACGGTCGGTTTGAGTCCACGGGACGACGACGGCGAGAGGACAGCGACGTTGGGGCAGCAGGGTCGCTCCGCTGGCACTCCGCTGACGCCAGAGGATCCGCCCACCATCGGGCCGTACGAGCTGCTCAGCAGGCTCGGTTCCGGTGGCATGGGCACCGTCTATCTGGCCAAGGGGCCGGACGGCGCGATGGTGGCGCTCAAGGCGATCCGCCGTGACTTCACCGCCGATCCCGTCTACCGGGCGCGCTTCCACGAAGAGGTGTCCAACGCGCGCAAGGTCGCGTCCTTCTGCACCGCCCGGGTGCTCGACCACGGCGAGCACGACGGCGTCCTCTACCTCGTCACCGAGTACATCGACGGCGTCTCGCTGGAGGACCACCTCATCGAGCACGGCCGGCTGTCGCCGTCGATGCTCCACGCGGCGGCCGTCGGCGTGGCCGCCGCGCTGACCGCCATCCACGCGGCCGGGCTGGTCCACCGCGACCTCAAGCCGGCCAACGTGATGCTGACGCTGGCCGGGCCCCGGGTGATCGACTTCGGGCTGGCCAGGTCCACGCACGGCGACTCGCGCCACACGAACGCCGGCATGGTCATGGGCACACCCGGGTGGATCGCTCCCGAGCAGGTCTTCCAGGGGCGCACCAGCCCGGCGGGCGACGTGTTCGCCTGGGGGTCGCTGATCGCGTACGCGGGGCTGGGCGGGCATCCGTTCGGCGAGGGCGACGCCTACGTGATGGCGGCCCGGGCCCGCACCGCCCCGCCCGACCTGCGCGGGCTGCCCGCGCCGCTCGACCGGCTGGTGGCCGCGGCCATCCACCCCGACCCGGCGCGCCGGCCGACGGCCAAGCAGCTGCTGCTGGAGCTGGTGAGCGCCACCGACGAGCCGGCGGCCCAGCTCGCGGCCACCCGCCATCTCACGGACTCGTGGAACCCCGCCGAGTTCCCGCCGCTGGCGCACCGTCCCGGCCCGCATCCCGGCCAGGGCCGCTCCGCCCATCGCGGCCCGCAGGCCCCTCAGGGCGGCCCGCCGCCCGCCGACACCTCCGGCCGCTTCCCCATGCCGGGTCCCTCCCGTACGGGCGCGCCACGAGGGGCCGAGCCCGGTCCCCCGCCCGCCGACCCGTCCTTCCAGGGCCACGCCCCCGCCGGCCCCGCCGCCGCCCCGCCCCAGGCCCCGCCGGCCGAGATCTCCGGCAACGTGCCCCGGCCCGGCCCCCACGGGGCGCCGCCCGCCGAGACGTCCGGCAACGTGCCCAGGCCGGGGCCGCACGGGGTCCCTCCTGCCGACGCGTCCGGCAACGTGCCCTACGGGGTCCCCCTGGCCGAGACCTCCGGCAACGTGCCCAGGCCAGGGCCGCACGGGATGCCACCCGCCGAGACGTCCGGCAACCGGCCCGGCCCGCACGGGGTGCCGCCTGCAGAGACGTCCGGCAACGTGCCCAGGCCAGGGCCGCACGGGATGCCACCCGCCGAGACGTCCGGCAACGTGCCGAGGCCCGGTCAGGCAGGGCCGCGTCAGGCGCCGCCGGCCGACGGGCGGGGCGGCTTCCGGGGGCCGCGGCGGGCCGCGCCCGTGCCGCCCGCCGAGACGTCCGGGCGCTTCCCGAGGCCGGGGCGCGGACAGCCTCAGCTCCATCCGCACCAGACGACCGGGCAGGGCCCGCTGCCCGGCCGCGGCCCGATGCCGCCGGGCACCCGCCCGGCCAAGCCGCGCCGCAACCTGCTCACCGGCTGCCTGGCCGCCCTGGTGATCACGCTGGTGCTGCTCGCGCTGCTGGTCGCCGCGCTGTTGTGGACGTCCCGCGGCCCGGCCGTGGGCGAGTCCGGCGGCCCGGTCCACGACGGCAAGCTCAGCTTCACCGTCAGCGCCACCAAGTGCGCCAAGCCGGCCGCGGCCAAGGAGTCACGCACCTGCCGGGTCGCGCTCAAGGTCGGCAACATCGGCCAGGAGGCCCGCGTCCTCTACCCCGCCCAGCAGCACCTGGTCGACGACGACGACACCGCGCACGGCGCGACGAAGCTCCTCGACAAGGCGGGCAAGGAGATCACCCCGATCTCCATCGGCCCCGGCGACTCGTTCACCGGCACGCTGCTGTTCGAGCTCCCCCGCGACGCCGAGCCTGCCGAGCTCGAACTGCACGACTCGGCCCTGAGCGCGGGCGTCCGCCTGGTGCTCGACTGAGCCCCGCCCGCCCGCACGCCGCCCGGGTCAGGCGCGGCTGAGGAGCGTCTCCTCGGTGATCGGCGACTCGTGGGTGCCCGGCACCGTGCAGGCGTGCGCCCCGGCCACCGCCCCGAGGGCGACGCACCGTTCCAGCGGCAGGCCCTTGAGCGTGCCGTACAGGAAGCCGGAGACGAAGGCGTCGCCCGCGCCGTTGCTGTCGGCGACCGGCGCGGGCAGCGGGGCGGCGGGGAAGGCGCGCACGCCGCCGCCCCGGGTCAGGACGAGGCAGCCGTCGGCGCCGCGGGTGCAGACGACGGTGCGGGCGCGGCCGCGGGCCAGGATGCCGCGCATCACCGCCTCCGGGTCGTCCAGCGCGGCTGCGGACAGGAACACCAGGTCGGAGCGGTACGCGAAGTCGGCGTGGAAGTCGTGCACCCCGTCCCAGTCGTGCAGGTCCGTGGAGACGGGCACGCCGTGGAGGTCGTCGAAGACGTCGCGGCAGATGTCGGAGAGCGACACGTGCACGTGCCGGGCGCGGACGCCGGCGTAGAGGTCGCGGGGCAGGCGCTCGCCGGGGGTGGCCCTGGCGTCGAAGAACGAGGTGCGGCGGCCGTCGGGGGCGACGAGCAGCACGCTGCGCCGGGTCCCTCCGGCGGCGGCGCCCCACGCGCAGCTGAGGTGCCGGAGCGCGTCCCGGACGATCGCGCCCTGCGGATCGTCGCCGATCAGGTCGGCGAAGGCGACGTCCAGCCCGAGGGCGGCGCAGCCCAGGCTGACCCCGGACCCGGTGTTGCCGATGCGGTCCCGGACCGGCGGCACCGGGTAGGTGTCGCGGTAGGGCAGCGGCAGCCCCGGCACGTACACCGTGGTGTCGACCCCGGCCCCGCCCAGCACCAGCACGTCACAGGCCATGCCGCGGGATCACCGGTTGACCAGCGGGCCGGAGCCGGTGGAGCCGCGGACCACCAGCTCGGGCTGGAAGATCAGCTCGACGTGCTTGGCGGGCGTGCCGCCGACCTCTTCCAGGAGCGTCTGCACGGCGGCGGTGGCCATCGGCCCGATCGGCTTGCGCACGGTCGTCAGCGGCGGGTCGGTGAAGGCGATGAGCGGCGAGTCGTCGAAGCCGACCACCGACACCTCGCCCGGCACGGCGAGCCCGCGCTGGCGGCAGGCGCGGATCGCGCCCAGGGCCATCAGGTCGCTGGCGCAGACGATGCCGGTGCAGCCGCGGTCGAGCAGCTGGGAGGCGGCGGCCTGGCCGCCCTCGACGGAGAACAGCGAGTGGGTGATGAGGTCGTCGACGTCGTCGGCGCCGAGCAGCCTGCTCATGGCCTGCCGGTAGCCCTCGATCTTGCGGATGACGGGCACGAACCGGCGCGGCCCGAGCGCCAGCCCGATGCGCTCGTGGCCGAGGTCGGCCAGGTGCTGCACGGCCAGGCGGGTGGCCATGCGGTCGTCGGCGGAGATGAACGGGGCGTCGATGTGCTCGTTGTAGCCGTCGACCAGCACGATCGGCAGGCCCCGGTCGACGAGCCGGTTGTAGCGGTCCATCCGGGCGGTGGTGTCGGCGTGCAGGCCGGACACGAACACGATGCCGCTCACCCCGCGGTCGACGAGCTGCTCGGTGAACTCGTCCTCGGGGGCGCCGCCGGGCAGCTGGGTGCAGAGCACGGGCGTGTAGCCGTGCTGTGTCAGCGCCTTCTCGATGGCCTGCGCGAACGCGGGGAAGATCG
Organism: Nonomuraea sp. NPDC048826; assembly: GCF_043198225.1. Classification (NCBI taxonomy): domain Bacteria; kingdom Bacillati; phylum Actinomycetota; class Actinomycetes; order Streptosporangiales; family Streptosporangiaceae; genus Nonomuraea; species Nonomuraea sp. NPDC048826. The sequence continues at coordinate 115,100 of NZ_JBICUQ010000004.1, forward strand.
GGTTGTCCAGCTCGGGGGTGACCAGCCCGATGAGGCCGTTGCTCCGCTGGCGCAGCCGGGGCGGCCGCTCGTAGCCCATCAGGTCGAGCGCGGTCATCACCGCCTGACGGGTGGTCGCGGAGACGCCCGGCTTGCCGTTGAGCACGCGGCTGACCGTGGCCTCGCTCACCCCGGCCTGGGCGGCGATGTCGGCAAGGCGGGCGGATCCATTCATGCCGGATACTTTACTTTCCACCAGGCCGTCGAATCGGGCGAGCCGGGCACGTCCGAGGCCAGCAGCAGGTCACCGGCGACGCCGAAGTCGACGGGCTCCCCCGTCAGGTTGACGGTGCACAGCAGGTCGCCGCGGGACAGCACGAGTGTCCCTGCCGGGGAGTCGTGCCAGGTCAGGTCGCCGCCGAAGGCGCGGCGCAGCCGGAGCGCCTCCCGGTAGAGCTCCAGGGTGGAGCCGGGCACGCCCTGCTGGGCCTCCACGCTGAGCTCGGCCCAGGCGGCGGGGATGGGCAGCCACGGGTCGCGCCAGCCCAGGTCGCGGGTCCAGGGCAGGGGCACCCGGCAGCCGTCGCGGCCGCTGTCGGGGTCGCGCAGCCGCTGCGGGTCGCACAGCACCTCATCGGGCAGGTCGAGCACCTCGGGCAGGCCCAGCTCGTCGCCCTGGTAGATGTAGGCGGAGCCGGGCAGCGCCAGCATGAGCAGGGCGGCGGCGCGGGCCCTGGCCAGGCTGCCGTAGCGGGTCACGTGCCGCTTGACGTCGTGGTTCGACAGCACCCAGGTGGTGGGCGCGCCGACCGAGCCGGCGGTGGCCAGCGAGCTGTCGATCGCGTCGCGGAGTGCCTCCGCCTCCCAGGGGGCGAACAGGTAGTGGAAGTTGAACGCCTGGTGGAGCTCGTCGGGCCGGACGTAGAGTGCCAGCCGTTCGGGGGTGGGCGCCCAGGCCTCGGCCACGCCGATCCGCTCCCCCGGGTACGAGTCGAGGATGCGCCGCCACGACCGGTGGATCTCGTGCACGCCGTCGTTGTCGAAGTAGGGCACGACGTCGTTGCCGATGAGCCGGGTCTGCCCGGAGTGGCCGATGTCGGGCAGGCCGGCCGGCTTGACCATGCCGTGCGCGACGTCGATCCGGAAGCCGTCGACGCCCAGGTCGAGCCAGAAGCGCAGGATCGACTCGAACTCGGCCCGCACCTCGGGGTGCTCCCAGTTGAGGTCGGGCTGGGCGGGGTCGAACAGGTGGAGGTACCACTGCCCGTCGGCGGTCCGGGTCCAGGCCGGGCCGCCGAAGATGGACTCCCAGTCGTTGGGCCGGTCGCGGAAGATGTAGCGGTCGCGGTTGACGCCGCGCAGGGCCTCCTGGAACCAGGGGTGCTGGTCGGAGGTGTGGTTGGGCACGATGTCGACGATCACCCGCAGGCCGAGCCCGTGGGCCTCGTCGATCAGCGCCTTGGCGTCGCCGAGCGTGCCGAACAGCGGGTCGACGTCGCGGTAGTCGGCGACGTCGTAGCCGAAATCGGCCATCGGCGACGGGTAGAACGGTGTCAGCCAGATGGCGTCCACGCCCAGCGCGGCGATGTAGGGCAGGCGATCGCGTACGCCTATCAGGTCGCCGATCCCGTCGCCGTCGCCGTCGGCGAAGCTGCGCACGTACACCTGGTAGATCGCGGCGTCGCGCCACCACGTTGCCATAGGTCACCCCCGGGAAGTCTCGACCATTGAAAGGCCTTACCGCAAGCTTGCGCAAGTCCTTCCACGTGTCACATTCCGGAAATAACGGTGTACGGCCCCCCAAAACCCCTGACCGAAATGGCGGCGGGCGAGAAGTTTTATGTCAAGGGTGGACATGTGGTGTTAAGGCGCGATGTACTACCTCTTCAATCCGTCCCCGTCACTGGTGACACGCGCGCAAGGTGTGGGCCCATGAGCTCAGTCGTTCTCGACGAAGTGACCAAGGTGTATCCAGGTGACTACCTGGCGGTCGACAAGCTGAGTCTTAAGGCCGAGGACGGCGAGTTCCTCGTCCTCCTTGGCCCTTCCGGCTGCGGCAAGTCCACCCTGCTTCGCATGATCGCCGGACTCGAGGACATCACCGAGGGCGAGCTCTGGCTCGACGGCGAACTCGCCAACCACGTGGCCCCGCGCGACCGCGACGTGGCGATGGTGTTCCAGAGCGGCGCCCTCTACCCGCACCGGACCGTACGCGGGAACATCGCCTTCCCGCTGGAGATCGCCAAGGCGGACCCGCAGCTGGTGCGCGACCGCGTCACCGAGCTGTCGAAGGCCCTGCACATCGACGAGACCCTGGACCGCCGGCCCGGCACGCTCTCCGGCGGCCAGCGTCAGCGGGTGGCCATGGGCCGCGCCATCGTCCGCCAGCCGAAGCTGTTCCTCATGGACGAGCCGCTGTCCAACCTGGACGCCGGCATGCGCACCGAGCTGCGGATGGAGATCTCCGCGCTGGTCCGGTCGCTGGGCATCACCACCATCTACGTGACGCACGACCAGGTGGAGGCGCTCACCCTGGCCGACAGGATCGCCATCCTGAACCGCGGCGTCCTGCAGGACGTCGGCACTCCGGCCCAGATTTACAACGATCCAGCAACCGCCTTCGTCGCCGCGTTCCTCAACTCGCAGCAGCTCAACCTGCTCTCGGCCAACGTGCACACGCCGCAGAACCAGTACGTCATGCTGGACTTCGGCCCGCACCGGCTCTCCATCCCCTGGAGCGATCCGCGCGCGTACGCGATCTCGCAGCACACCGGCGGGCAGGTGCTGGTCGGCATGCGCCCGGACGGGCTGGCCCCGGTGCCGGAGTCGTACGACGGGCCGGCCTTCTTCGGCCGGGTGCGCACGCTGGAGTATCACGGCCACGAGTGGCTGGCCTACATCGAGTGCGGCGTGCCCGCCGTGCCGGTGCCCGAGCCGCCGGACCCGCGCCAGGGGCGCAACGGCCACCACGCCGCGCCGGGCGGGATCGGCGCGTTGGTGCGCCGCATGTTCCCGCAGCGCGAGGAGCCGCAGCAGGACCAGGAGCAGGTCGGCCAGAACGTCGGCAACGGCGTGCACCGCCGCGCCGACCTGACGGTCCGCCTCGGCAACCGCCCGGTGTGGCGTACGGGCGACGCGGCGAAGGTGGGCATCGACATGAGCAGGCTGATGATCTTCACCCCGGACGGCGCCCGCATCGACAAACCCCGCCGCTAGACCCGGCCCGCGGGATCCTCACGGGGCACGCGAAGGGGACACGGTCGATCACGGGTCTTTCCACGAGCGCGTGACGGCGGCGCCACCGGCCACGGAGCTCTCACCGGACGCGTGACGGCGGCGCGACCGACCAGCGGGGGCCGTCGGGGGTGTCTTCCACCAGCACGCCGCCCTCCAGCAACGCCTCGCGCAGCGCGTCGGCCACCGCGTAGCCGCCCTGGGCGCGCAGCTCGCCGCGGAGCGCCAGCAGCGGGCCGATGACGGTGTGCACGCCCGCCGTCGCCGCCTGCTCGCCGAGCCGGGCGATCAGCAGCCGCATCAGCTCTCTGGCCTGCTCGACCCCGCCCGCGTCTTCCTCGGTGTCGGCCGCCCAGGACACGATCTCGGCCTCCAGCTCCAGCACCACGCGGGCCGCCGCCGCCAGGTCGGGGGCGGCCACCGCCTCGGCGAAGGCGCGCTCGCTGGCGTGGATGGTCTCCTCCAGCGTCACCCCGGCCTGCGGCGCCGCCGCGGGCGTGGACGACATCGGGGCTCCGCCCGCCCCGGCGCCGCCCTCGGCCAGGTGGCGCAGCTCGGCGAGCCCGGTGCGGGTGCCCGCGGGCAGCACCGTGGCCGAGCCGGGCAGCCGGACCGTGACGCCGCCGCGGCCCGCCACCTCGACGGCCTCGGTCACCAGGTCGATCACGAGCGCGGTGTGCTCGTCGACGCCGAGCACGGCGGTGCCCGGCGGCAGCTCGCGCTCCATCCGCGACAGCCGCCGCTCCCCCAGGTAGCAGTAGCGCGTGTCGTGGGTGCCGCCCTCGGCGTTGTCGAAGTGGGGGATCAGCACGGCCCGCAGCCCGAGCGGCTCCAGCAGGTCGATGCCCTCGCGCCAGTGGGGCTCGGCGCCGACCTTGTAGATCTCGTACACCGGGACCGTCGCCAGGCCCGCGGTGCAGGCGGCGGCGGAGGCGAGCACGGTCACCCCGGACCGCGCCCGCACCCGGGCGCGCAGGTCGCCGGAGACGCCGGAGCGGGCCCAGCGGTCGAGCGCGTAGGTGGGGCTGCCCGGCCCGGAGAACACCCAGTCGGCGCCCGCGACGCGCGCCTCCGCGTCGGGCGCCACGTCGACGTCCAGGCCGACGCTGCGGGCGAAGTAACGGCGGGCGCGCGCGGAGATGTCGGCCGCGTTCTCCTGGAAGGCGTACGGCGTGTCGAGCAGCACGGCCCGCGCCCCCGGCCGCAGCCTGCGGGCGGCGGCGCGATGCACCTCCACCATGGTGGGGCTGGTCTCCCCCGACCCCATCAGCACGAGCAGTCCGGGCGCTTCGGGCATGGCCCCTCCCCCTTCTTCCGTTCCGCTCTCGACTACAGCCACGCGCGGCCCGCTCTTCAAGCGAAGCGACACTCATGCGGGAGGCACGTTGTTGCGCACTATGTGCAGTAAGCTGCCTGCGATGACGGGAAGACACGTGGTCCGGGTCGAGACGCTCATGCTACGGGCGGAGGCCGACAGTTCGTGGGCCTACCGGCGCGCCGAGGCGCTCCCGGAGCCGGGCGAGAGCCCGGACGAGGCCGCGCGCCGCGCCTGCGGCATCTCGGCCGACGACCCGCTCACCGTCGTCCACTCCACGAGCTGGCGCCACCTGCCGGGCGGCGAGCTCGTGCTCACCTACGCCGTCTGCCCCGATCCCGAGCCGTGGCTGCCCGCCGTCGCGTTGCCCTGGCTGGAGCCCGCCCGGGGCGCCGCCCCCGCCCGGCCCTCGCCGGAGCGGGTGGAGGTGGCCCACGTGGCCTCCCACGCGATCCGCCACCTGGCGTTCCTGCTGGCGGAGGACCCTATCGTCCGGCGGACGTTGCTTCGGCATCCAGGGCTTGCCCCGGCGCTGGAGACCTGGGCCGCGAACGCGCGATCCGCCGCCCCAGCTCCTGCATGGGCCGCTCCACGAAGCGGTACGTGAGCGCGCTCACCGCCACCACCAGCGTCACCACCAGCGCCGTCATGACCAGCTGGTACGGCAGCGGCTCGGCGCGCAGGTCACCGGAGACGCGGGTGAAGTACTTCAGCAGCGGATGGTGCACCAGATAGAGCGAGTAGCTGACGAGCCCGAGCCAGACGAGCACCCGGGGCACCCGCCGCCCGCGCAGCGCCATGCCCGCCGCGAAGGTGGCCGCCGTGAGCGCGATCGTGGAGATCCACACGCTCGGCTGCACCCACCACCAACCGGCGGTGATCGCCCAGAACGGCACACACGCCACCACCGCCAGCGTGGCCGCCACCGGCCACAGCCGGCCCTCGCCCCGCTCCCACCGGTAGAGCGCGGTGCCGGCGAACATCAGCGCCAGGATCGCCACGCCCACCCACGGCACCCGGCTGCCCAGCACCAGCAGCGCCAGCGCCATGACGCCCAGCACGATCGCCGCCGTCCGGCGGAACCGCCCGGTGATCAGGCAGACGAGCCCGCCGGCGAACACCGCGCACGACACGTAAGCGACCCAGCCGCCGCCGAGCGCGGACCGGCTCATCAGCACCCCGGTCGCCACCGCCCCGGCCGCGAACACCAGCGCCAGCAGCCCGCTGCGCTCGTGCAGCCGCCCCAGGAACAGCGCGGTCACCAGCAGATAGAAGACCATCTCGTACGAGAGCGTCCACATGGTGTCGGCGACCCCGGCCACGCCCACGACGTCGAGCAGCATGGTGGCGTGCCCGGCGACGGCGGCCCAGTCGCGTGAGACGGCCGGGCGGATCGGCGACCACCAGTGCAGCGCCAGCGCCAGCGCGCCGACGGCGAGGAAGAGCGGGTAGAGGCGGAACACCCGGCTGAGCCAGAACGCGCGCACGTCGCCGTGCCGCTCCAGCGACGCCGGGATGATGTAGCCGCTGACCAGGAAGAACACGAAGATCCCGTACACCCCGAGACTGAACCAGGTCGGGCGCGCGGAGGGAAGGAACCACGGGATCGTGTGCTCGGCCACCACGGCCATCGCCCCGATGCCACGCAGCGCGTCGAGCCACGCCAGGCGCGGCTGGGCGGGAGCGGACGCAACAGACACCCGCCCAAACCTACCCCGACCGGACGGGGTAATGCCCAGTGATCAAGATTAAGCCCGGGGCCCGCCCCGGCATCCGCCGTGTCTGACCTGCGGCTCCGTTCAGGCGCGAAGTCGATCAGCGGTGCAACGTTCAGCGATCAGGCCGGCCCCGCCGCGTGGGCGGTGACAGGCGGTGGGGAAGGAAGCGCGGCGGGCCGCCGTGACCCTGGTCAGCGGTGGGTGGAGAGGGTGGCGTGGTGGTCGGTGTCGGAAGGACCGTCGGGGTCGGTGTGGACGGTGGCGGCGCGCAGCCGGGGCAGCGCGTGCATCAGGCGGTGCTCGGCCTCCACCGCCACTTCGTGCGCCGCCACCACCGTCAGATGGTGCGGCACGCAGATCTCCACCTCGGCGTGGAGCGCGTGGCCGATCCAGCGCATCCGCACCGAGCCGACCCGAGCCACGCCCGGGACCTCGCGCAGGATCTGCTCGGCCCGGTCGATGAGGCCGGGGTCGACGGCGTCCATGAGCCGGTGGTAGATCTCCCTGGCCGCGTCGCGCAGCACGAACAGGATCGCCACCGTGATGATCAACCCCACGATCGGGTCGGCGATCGGGTAGCCGAGCGCCGCCCCGCCCGCCCCGAGGAGCACGGCGAGCGAGGTGAAGCCGTCGGTCCTGGCGTGCAGGCCGTCGGCGACCAGGGCGGCGGAGCCGATCTCACGCCCGACCTTGATCCGGTAGCGGGCCACCCACTCGTTGCCCAGGAACCCGACCACGCCGGCGGCCGCGACGGCTCCCACCGCCCGGATGTCACGCGGGTCCAGCAGCCGCTCGACGGCCTCGTACCCGGCCACGGCGGCGGAGGCCGCGATGAGCAGCACGATGACGATGCCGGCCAGGTCCTCGGCGCGGCCGTAGCCGTAGGTGAAACGCCGGGTGGCGGCCCGCCGGCCCACGGAGAAGGCGATGGCCAGCGGCACGGCGGTCAGGGCGTCGGCCAGGTTGTGCAGCGTGTCGCCGAGCAGCGCCACCGACCCCGACAGCACCACGATGACCGCCTGCACCGCGGCGGTGGCCATGAGCACCGCGAACGAGATCGCCAGCACCCGCATGCCCCGGCTGCTGCTCTCCAGGGCGGCGTCGACCTTGTCGCCGCTGTCGTGGCTGTGCGGGGCCAGCAGGTGGCGAAGCCTGGACCGCCGTCGGGACCCGTGCCCGTGCCCGTGACCGTGACCGTGATGACCGTGATCGTGTTCAGGCTCGCCCGACATGACGCTCCTCGCGACCGACCGATCACCCCAGCATAGGCAACCGGCCCTGGTCAGGAACGGGCGGCCAGGGCGGAGACGACGTCCACGATGCGCACGGCGCGTTCCAGTTCCGCGCGGTGGAAGCCGGGCCCCTCCGCGCGGGCGACGAGCAGGTGCAGCTTGTGCGCCGTCACCGGCAGCAGCATGAGACGGACCTTCTCGCCGTCCAGCGTGGCGGCGCGCGGCGGCGGCTCGGGCAGGTCGACGAGGACGGGCGCGGCGACGGAGCTGTGCAGGACGGCGCCGTCGGCGTAGGCGATGGACCATTCCGCGCCGCACAGCCCGGGCAGCGCGTCCACCAGCGTGGCCAGGCCGCGCGACGGCTCGGCGGCGACGTGCATGAGCAGGTCGTAGTCGGGGGCGGAGCCGGGGACCTCGCGGGTCGGCCAGACGCCCTCCACGCGCACTCCCGGGACGGCGGAGAACCGGTCCCGCACCTCGTCGTGGCTCGCCGCGCCGGGCCACGACACGACGAAGTCGTCGACCGCCCGGCCCATCTCGCGTTCGAGCACCGTGACCTGGAGGATGTCAGCGCCCAGCATGCCCAGCACCTTGGCGACCTGACCGAGCCCTCCCGGCCGGTCCGCCAGCGACACCCTCAGTCGCAGCAGCATTGCCCCTCCCTTTCCCGAGGCCTTCACAGTGCCGTGGGAAGGTTTCCGGCATGTTCCACGGATATGTCACGCATGCTGCGCTTAATCCCAGCATGCAGCTTTCTATCCGGTTACACCGCCATGGGCAGGGCAAGGCTGCCTGCGCTTTCCCTCAAACCGGCAGGCGCGCTCCGGCGGCCTCCCGACCCCGGCCGACACGTCGGACGGAATGCGCCCGGATCGACACCACCGACGCCTCTCGAATAGGTAATCATTGATCTCATCGGCCACGAGGGTGGCCGGAGAACGTCGCAGAGAGCGCGGTGCGGTGAGGCGCAGCAGAGGATGGCCCGGATGGCTCCATGTCGGCGTGCTGGAGCACAGGCTGACACGGATGTGGGAGCCGGGGACTCTCCCTCCGCCGGAGTCGCTCGTGGCCGTCATGACGCTCGCGGCGGTGCCGAGGGCGCTGGGCGCCCGCCTGGCCGACCATCTCGACGGCGGCCTGGTGGTGGGCCCCGGGTCCGTGCCCGACCTGCCCGCCTTCGAGAAGCTGCGCGCCATCCCGCTGCCGCAGCAGGAGGGCACGTGGGAGCGTAGCGCGGGCGTCTACGACCCGGTCCTGCGCCGCATCGCGGTGGGCAGCGTGCCCTCGCCGTCGGTGAACGTCTGCGGCCACGAGCTGGGCCACGCCATCGACCACTCCGACGGCCGGCCGTCGGCCGACCGCTGGTGGACGTTCCTGCACGCGCTGCGCCGGCCGCGGCTGGAGTCGCCGTACCGGCAGGACGCGTCGGAGCTGTTCGCGGAGAGCTTCGCCTGCGTGCTGACCCGCCGCACGGGCCGGCTGATCACCCTGCTGGGCGGCGACGAGCCCGCCGCCCGCCAGGTGTACGGCTGGATGTCGAACCGCTACGGCATCGGCTGATCGCGTTACTGGTAGGCGCCCGCGTGGCGGGTGGAGGAGGGCAGCGGCTTGCCGGTGAAGTCCTTGGCCAGCGCGGCGCCGCCGAACCAGGAGGCGCCCAGCCGGACCGCGCGGCCGCGGGCCGGCGAGGAGGACGCCAGGCGCAGGTCGGAGCGCGAGACGAAGCGCGGGTCGGTCATGACGGACCGGGGGCCGAGCTTGAACTGGGCCTTGCTCGCCCGGTAGACGCTGGCCGCCTCGTCGGCTCCCTTGCCGTCCTCGTAGCCGGCCGTGCCGCCCACCACGATGACGTTGTTGCGCAGCTTGAGGATCGACGGGGAGCAGCCGTCGTGGCAGGACCAGCCGATGGTGTGGCGGGCCGGCATGTAGACGGAGTTGTGCACCGCCGTGGTGCCCTTGACCGGGCCGACGACGTGGCCGGGGCCACGGGTGACCAGGAAGGAGCCGGTCTTCAGCGTGGAGGTGACGACGTTGAAGGCGTACAGGTTGCCGGTGGCGGTGTCGCCCTTCTTGGCGCCCAGCTCGCTGAAGGTGTTGTTGTTGTGGCTGCGGTTGTGCGTGATCCGGTTGCGGTTGCCGCTGAAGACCTCGATGGCGGCGCCGTCGACGCCGTAGTCGTGGCTCTTGGCGTGGCTGCCGGTGATGGTGTTGCCGGTGACGAGGTTGTCGTCGCCGTTGATCAGGATGCCGAAGGCGCCGGAGTCGTTGTCGCCGCCCTCGTCGTTGACGCTCATCCGGTTGTTGTCGGCGAACGTGCTGTTCTTGATCGTGTTGCGCGCTCCGCTGGGGGTGATGGTGACGCCGGCCACGTTGCGGTCGGCCCGCACCCCGGACAGCACGTTGGCGTCGCCCCTGATCTCGAACCCGGCCCACTGGCAGTTGGAGGCGCGCAGCCCGCTGATGCGCCAGTGGTTGCCGCTGACGACGACGCAGTTGGAGTCCCGGCCGCTGATCTTGGGCTGGGCGCCCTTGCCGTAGGTCTTGACGGTGATGGGCGAGCGGGCGGTGCCCTTGGCGCTGAGCGTGAGCGGGCCGGTGAAGCTGCTGCCGCGCTTGACGGCGACGGTGTCGCCGGGCTTGAGGTCGGCGGCGTTGACCACGTCGAGGGACCGCCACGCCCGGTCAGGGCTGGTGCCGTCGGCCGCGTCGTCTCCCGCCTTGGAGTCCACGTAGTAGATGGTGCCGGCGGACACGGCCGTCGCCTGGGCCGGGAGCGGCAGGGTGGACAGGAGCGGGGCCAGGACGGCCGCGGACAGTAACCTCATCGGGCACACCACTAACTCGTTGAACGTTCGACCGGGGGTGACCCACCGTAGCGTGATCAGGTGGCGAGCCGCCACACGGACAGCGACGGTCCGTCACCTGTGAGCGCATGCGCACCACCGTGGACGGGTTCGGCCCCGGCAGGCAGGGGAAGCGGGGCTCCGGGGGCGCGCCGGGCGCACACGAGCAGTGTCTCCTCGTACGTCTCGCGGGCGAAGACGAGGCAGTCGGGGTCGGCGTGCAGCCAGCGCAGCCCGCCGTGGCGCAGCGCGGGCTCGCGGCGGCGCAGGCCGAGCAGGTCGCGGTAGCCGGCGAGGGTGGCCATGTCCTGGTCGGCGGGCCGGTTCCAGGGCATCGGGGTGCGGGAGTGCTCGCCGTTGACGCCGGTGAGGCCGAACTCGCTGCCGGCGAAGACCATCGGCGTGCCGGGCAGGGTCGCCTGCAGGCCGAGCGCGACGAGGTGGCGCTCGCGCGAGCCGGTGACGGTGCGGATCCGCGGCGTGTCGTGCGAGTCCAGCAGCTGCCAGGAGTGCACGCGCGAGCGCCACGACACGTGGGAGGCGAAGGACCGCAGCGTGGCGAGGGTGGCGTGGCCGTCGCGGCGGGGCACGCCACCCGGCACGCCGAGGAAGTGGTCCAGGTCCACGGTGTCGCCGCGTAGCCAGGCCCAGACGGGCCGGGTGAACCCGGCGTAGTCCATGGTGCCGTGCCAGCCGTCGCGGTCCAGGTCGGCCGAGGCGTCGTGGTTGTGCTCGGCGACGAACGCGGCGCCGGGCGGCAGGGCCCGGCGCAGCAGGGCCGCCGCCTCGTGGGCGTGGTCGTCGGCGCCGGACCTGCCGGTCATGTTGGCCACGTCCACCCGCCAGCCGTCGAACGGGCCGGTCCAGCGGGCGAGCACCTCGGGCAGGCGGGCGCGGACGAGCGGGCTGCCCCAGTTGAGCTTGGGCAGCGTCTTGTACCCCCACCAGGACTCGTAGTCGCCGGTGTCGGGGTCGAAGTAGTACATGTCCCGTTCGGGGGCGTGGACGTCGGAGACGGCGGCGGTGAACCACTCGTGGGTGTCGCCGGTGTGGTTGGCGGTGATGTCGCCGAGCAGCCGCATGCCGCGGCCGTGCAGGGCGTCCGCCAGCCGGCGCAGCGCGTAGTCGCCGCCGAGCAGCGGGTCGACGTGGTCGAAGGAGGCGGCGTCGTAGCGGTGGTTGGAGCGGGCGGGGAAGACCGGGGTCAGGTAGACGGTGTCGGCGCCGAGGCCCTGGACGTGGTCGAGGTGGCGCACGACGCCGTCCAGGTCGCCGCCGTAGAACTGCCGGGAGGCGCCGGGCCCGCTGGGGATGACGGGGTCGCGGTCCCAGTCGCGGGGCAGCGCCCATTCCGGCGGGTCCGGCATCGGGCCCGAGCGGGCGAACCGGTCGGGGAAGATCTGGTAGACGATCGAGTCCGCCATCCAGGCCGGCGGCGGGTCGTGGCAGACCAGGCGGAAGTCGCCGGAGTCGGGCACGTCGTGCCCGAACAGGCCGGCGGCGGTGAGCCACGCCTGCCCGCCCGCCGTCTCCAGCAGGAAGCGGTAGCGGGTGACCGGGTTGACCGGGATGATCTCGGCCCGCCACCAGTCGTCGTCCGCCCAGTACCCGCCGACGGGGCGGCCGGTCCTGGCCGGGTCGGGCGCGGCGCGGGCGTAGCGCGGCTCGCCGTCGTGGACGGCGCGCACGTGCGCGGCGGTGACGCCGGCCGCGCGCGGGGCGCGCAGCCAGAGCGTCACCGGCGCGCCGGGCTCGGGCGCACGGGTGGAGACGTACAACGCGGAGCCGTCGTGATGCGGCTGGTCCAGCAGGCGCACGGGCTACCCCTTCACGGCCCCGGAGGTGAGGCCGGAGACGATGTACTTCTGCAGCCAGAGGAAGACGCTGACGGTCGGGATCGCGGTGAGCAGCGTGGCGGCGGCGAACATGCCGAAGTTCTCGTTGCGCCGGTCGCCGGCGATCATCCCGTACATGCCCACGGCGAGCGTCTTGCTCTCCGGGTCGCGCAGGAACACGTTGGCCATGAGGAACTCGCTCATCGTGGTGATGAACGCCAGCAGCGCGGTGACCGCGAGAATGGGCGTCACCAGCGGCATGATGACCTTCCAGAAGATCTGTGCGTGCGTGGCCCCGTCCACCGTGGCCGCCTCGTCCAGCTCCTTCGGCACGGTGTCCAGGAAGCCCTTCATCAGCCAGGTGTTCACGCCCAGCGCGCCGCCCAGGTAGAGCAGCATCAGCCCCCACACGGTGTCGAAGCCGAACGCCGGGTACAGCTCGGTCACCCTGGTGAAGATGATGAAGATCGTCACGATGGCGAGGAACTGCGGGAACATCTGGATGAGCAGCAGCGCCAGCAGCCCGGCCCGGCGCCCGGCGAAGCGCATCCGGCTGAAGGCGTAGGCGGCGAACATCGACAGCAGCAGGCTGGCGAACGACGCCAGCAGCGCGATGAACACCGAGTTGAAGAACCACCGGCCGAACGGGTAGACGTCCGAGGTCAGCAGGTCGCCGAAGTTGGCCGCGCTGGCGCCGGTGGGCAGCAGCTCGGTGGAGGCGAGGGTGCCCAGCGGGTTGAACGCCGCGGAGACGACGAACAGGATCGGGAAGATCGCGAACGCGCACACGGCGAGCACGAACGCGTGCCTGAGTGCGAGCTTCACGCGTACACCTCCTCCTGCTTACGGGTGCGGCGGAAGGCCACGGCCGAGACGATCGCCACGATGGCGAAGATGAACACCGAGATGGCGGCCGCGAACCCGAACTGCGCCCCACCGGTGCCGAAGGCCAGCCTGAACGTGTAGGTGATGAGCAGGTCGGTCGCCCCCACCTGCGGGTTCTCCGCCGGGAACGGCCCGCCTTCGGTGGTGAGCTGGATGGCGTTGAAGTTGTTGAAGTTGAACGCGAACGAGGAGATGAGCAGCGGCGTCAGCGCCACCAGCAGCAGCGGCAGCGTGACCCGGCGGAACGCCTTCCACGGGGTGGCCCCGTCGATGGCGGCGGCCTCGGTCAGCTCGCGCGGGATGGCCTGCAGCGCCCCGGTCGTGACCAGGAACATGTACGGGAAGCCGAGCCAGAGGTTGACCAGGATGACCGAGAGCCGGGCGGTGACCGGCTCGCCGAACCAGTCGACGTTCAGTCCGAGCATCTGGTTGACCAGCCCGAAGTCGCGGTTGAACATGTCGCGCCAGACCAGCAGCATCGCGAACGACGGCATCGCGTACGGCAGGATGACGGCGATCCGGTAGGCCTTGGTGCCGCGCATGCGCGGATGGTGCAGGGCAAGCGCGACGGCCATGCCGAGGGCGAACGTGCCCGCGACGGAGGCGAGGGCGAAGACCGCGTTCCAGCCGAAGACGCCGACGAAATAGCCGGAGATGGTGGGGTTGGTCAGAACCTTGGCGAAGTTGTCGAAGCCGACGCCGACCTGCCAGCCCTGGGCCAGATGCGCACCGGAGGCGTCGACGAAGTAGCCCTGCGACTCGTCGGCCCGCCACGGCCCGCCCTCGCCGCGCACGCAGTCGCAGCCGGCGTCGTAGACGAGCGCCGCCTTGCCCTCCACGGCGCGGCTGAGCCCGTTGGCCTTGATGGCCCCGCCGGGCGTGGGCACGGTGAGCGCGGCGATCTCGTCGCCGCGGGCGGCGGCCTGGGGCGCGGTCAGCACGGTGACGCCGGGCGCGCGCAGCACCCGGCCGCTCACCCCGACCTCGGCGCCGGGCAGCGGCGTGAGCCCGTCCGCGGCGCCGAGCCGGACCTGCTTGGTGGCCGGGTCGACGAGCAGGAACACCAGCTCGCCGCCGCGCACCGCGGTGGTGAGCTGGTACTCGGGCGAGCCGGGAGCCTGCCGTACGGAGCCGCGCTCGATGGCGGTGATCGCCGCCGCCTTGTCGCCGCGATGCCCGTCGCCGAAGTTGGTGAAGGCGGTGCTGACCGTGTAGAGCACCGGGAACACCTGGAAGGCGATGAGGAAGACGGTGCCGGGGATCAGATACTTCGCCGGGATGAACCGCCGGGTCAGGTAGAGGTATCCGATGACGGCGGTGGCCCCGAGCAGCACGCCCAGCCCGATCCAGGACCCGGTGGCGAGCAGCGGCGGCGCGGCGTAGAGCAGGATCGCGGCGGCGACGGCGAGCACCGCGATCCTGCTCACCACGAAGGCGGTGGTGATGTTGCGGCGGGGCCGCGGAGGCTGCGACGTCTCCGCGGTCTCGCGCACGTCGAGCGCCATGGGGTCAGTTCTTGAGCGAGCTGTCGATGGCCTTCTGCGCGGCCGCGGCCGCCTTGCCCGGGTCGCCGCCCTTGACCGCCGCGGCCTCGGCGATGCCGAACGGCTCCCACACGGCCTGCATCTCGGGGATGGCGGGCATCGGCATGCCTTCCTTGCCGGCGTCCATGAACTTGCCGGCGTCGGCGTCGTTCACCTTGACCTCCTCGAGCGCGGTGGTCAGCGCCGGGGGCCGGGGGTCGGCGTCGTACAGCGCCTTGGCGACGTCCTTGTTGGTCACGTAGTTGGTGACGAACTCCTGGGCGAGCGTCTTGTTCTGGCCCTTGGCGGCGACGAAGAACGACTGGACGCCGACGAACGGGGTGGCCGGCTCGCCGCCCTCGAACGTCGGGACGGGCGTGATGTCGTAGCCGAAGCCGCCCTTCTTGACGTCGCCCATCGCCCACGGGCCGGAGATCAGATAGGCGCACTTCTTGGCCACGAAGCTGGGGATGTAGTTCTCGTTCGTGATCGAGGTCTTGAGCGCGCCGTCGCCCTTCTCCCCCAGGTCGCGCAGCTTGCCGAAGGCCTTGACCGAGCCCTCGGAGCCGACCAGCACCTGCTTGGGGTCGGGGTCGCCGGACGGGGTGGCGCCGAACAGCTTGCCGCCGCCGGCGGCGAACAGCGGGTAGACGTGGAAGGCGTCGCCCTTCTGGGCCACGGGCAGGCAGAGGATCTCCTGGACCTTGCCGTCGTCCTTGAGCTTCTTGCCGGTGGCCACCATCTCCTCGATGCTGGCGGGGGCGTCGGGGGCCAGGTCGGTGTTGCGGATCAGCGCGATGTTCTCGACCGCGTACGGGGCGCCGTAGATCTGGCCGTCGAAGGTGACCGCCTTGATCGCGATGTCGGAGAACGCCGCCTTCTGCTCCTCGGTCAGGTTGACCGGCTCGATGGCGCCGTTCTGCACCAGGTTGCCGATCCAGTCGTGCGCGCCGACCATGACGTCGGGGCCGCTGCCCTGCTGGGAGGCGGTCAGGAAGGTCTGCTGGTTGTCCTTGCTGATCTCCTTCACCTCGACGGTCACGCCGTTCTCGGTGCCGAACTGATCGGCGAAGGGCTTGAGCGCCTTGACCCGGTTGGGGTCGGCCCAGATGACGAGCTTGCCCGAGGCGGGAGCGGCGGAGGCGGACCCGCTCGGGGCCGCGGAGGGGGTTGCGGGGTCGGAGCCGCCGCAGGCGGTGAGAGCCAGCGTCGCGAGAGCGGCCACACCCAGAGCTCGCCTGCTCATGAGACCTCCCGAAAGATCGGTTTTCGACCGCTATACGCGGCTTTGTTTCCGGGACGTTAGCCGTTCTTTGCAAAATTTGGAAGATCTTGCAAGAGAGCGTTACCCGATCCTCATCCAGCGCCTTCCGTGGACACCTCGACACCCAGCACAAATGCGGTATGCAACTTGCGGCAAGCTTGCACCGCCCACGGCGGCCGTCACCGTGGGCTCGCCCGATTTTCCCGCCGTTGCGCGGTTCCGTCATCAGCTCCCAGGGTGAGACCGGAGCATTGACCTTTCTTTCCCCGCGCACGGCAGTCCGGCGGGAGTGCGGTCGGTAGCGTCGATGAGGTGCGCCTGTGGGTCCGCTCCCTGCGAGGACGCGTCACCATCATCGCCACGGTCGTCGCCGCTCTCGTGCTCACTCCCGTGGTGATCGCGGGTGTGCTCGTCAGCCGGCACATGCTCGCGGAGTCGATGTGGGACACCACCGGGGAGACGGTCGCCCGCATCTCCACCCGGGTGCGCACGGGCGAGTGGCAGCCCGGCAGCCCGCTGCCCGTGGTCGACAGCGACGTGGACCTGATCCAGCTGATGTCCGACGACGGGAAACTCCTGGGGACGAGCGACGCGGCCAGGAGACTGCCGCGGCTGAGCGACGTGGAGCCGCGGCCGGGCGGCAAACCCGTCGACGTCACCAACTGCCTGCCCGGCATGTGCCTGTACGTCACCGCGACGCGGGCCGGCACGGCCGACGAGGCGCCGATCGTCTACGCGGGCCGGCGCCCCCCGCCGCTGCTCTCCACCCGGATGATGGAGACCACCGCCGTCGCCCAGCTCGTCGCGATCCTCGGGCTCACCGCCTGGGCGACCTGGGCCGTGACCGGCTCGGCCCTGCGCCCGGTGGCGCGGATGCGCCGCGAGCTGGACGAGATCACCGCCCGTGACGTGCGCAAACGGGTCACGCAGCCGCCGGGCGACGACGAGGTGGCGCAGCTCGCCCGCGCGGTCAACGGCACCCTGGCCCGCCTGGAACGTGCGGGCGCGCAGCAGCGCCAGTTCGCCGCCGATGCCTCCCACGAGGTGCGCACGCCGATCGCCGGGCTCCGCGCCCAGCTGGAGAGCGCCCAGCTCTACCCGGACGAGACCGACGTGCGGACGCTGGTGAAGTCCGCGCTGCGCGACACCGACCGGCTGGAGGCGATCATCACCGACCTGCTGCTGCTGGCCAGGATCGGCGCCGACGTGGACGCCGCCAGGGAGCGGGTGGACCTGGCCGGGCTGGTCCGCCAGGAGCTCTCCACCCGCAAGGACAGAATCCCGGTACGGACCGAGCTCGCCGGGGACGTCACCGTGAACGGGGTCCAGTTCCAGCTGGCCAGGCTGCTGGCCAACCTGCTCGACAACGCCCAGCGGCACGCCGAGAGCCGGGTGACCATCGAGGTGTTCCGGCAGGGCGGCCAGGCGGTGCTGGCCGTGGAGAACGACGGCGCGCGGATCGCCGTGGGCGACCGCGAGCGCATCTTCGAGCGGTTCACCCGGCTGGACGCGGCCCGCAGCCGGGACGCGGGCGGCACCGGGCTCGGCCTGGCGATCGCGAACGACGTCGCGCAGGCGCACGGCGGGCGGATCCAGGTGGAGGACAGCCTGCGGGGAGCCCGCTTCGTGCTGCGCCTGCCCGCGGTCGCGCCCGAGTGACGCCACCCGATCTGCCCGGAGAGTTCAGGGCAGGGACGCTGCCCGTTCAACCGGCGCCCTTAGCTTTCGGGTGCATCCCGGAGGATTGAGGAGACACGTTGCGAGTCCTGGCCGTAGTCCCCGCCCGTGGAGGTTCGGCGGGCGTACCACTGAAGAACCTGGCCCAGGTCGGAGGCGTCCCGCTCGTGGCCCGCGCGGTGCGCGCGTGCCTGGGCGCCGAACTGGTGGACGAGGTGGTGGTGAGCACCGATCACGCCTGCATCGCCGAGGCCGCCGCGCGGGCGGGCGCGCGCGTGGTCGAGCGGCCGGCCGAGCTGAGCGGCGCCACGGTCTCCAGCGAGTCGGCCGTGCTGCACGCGCTCGGCACGCCGGCGGCGGACCCGGAAGTCGTCGTGCTGGTGCAGTGCACGAGCGCGTTCATCGACCCCGCCGACCTGTCGGCGGCCGTGCGCCGGGTGCTCGATGGCGAGGCCGACGTGGTCTTCTCCGGTACGCCGACGCACGAGTTCCTGTGGACCCCGGCCGGCGCGGGCGTCAACCACGACCCGGCGTCCCGGCCGCGCAGGCAGGACAGAGAGCCGCAGTTCCGCGAGACGGGCGCCTTCTACGTGATGCGCGCCGCGGGATTCCGCGAGCACGGGCACCGCTTCTTCGGCGACGTCGCCGTGCAGGCGGTGCCCGCCCGGCACGCCGTGGAGGTGGACACGCCCGAGGACCTGGAGATCGTCCGGGCGCTGGCCCCGTTCGTGGACGCGCCGGAGCCGATCGACGTGGACGCGGTCATCACCGACTTCGACGGCGTGCACACCGACGACCGCGCCTACGTGGACTCCGATGGCCGCGAGATGGTGCTGGTCAGCCGGTCGGACGGGATGGGCGTGTCGCTGTTGCGCCGGGCCGGGGTGAAGGTGCTGGTCATGTCGACCGAGCAGAACCCGGTGGTGGCCGCCAGGGCGCGCAAGCTGGGGGTGCCGGTGCTGCAGGGCCTGGCCGAGAAGCGGACGGTGCTGCGCGACTGGCTGGCCATCGAGAACCTCGACCCGGCCCGGGTGGCCTACGTGGGCAACGACGTCAACGACCTGGGCCCGATGGCCGAGGTGGGCTGGCCGATCGCGGTGCCGGACGCGCACCCCCGGGTCCGGGCCGCGGCCCGGGTCGTGCTGACCAGGCCGGGTGGTGACGGGGCGGTGCGCGAACTGTGCGACCGGGTGGTCGCGGCGCGGCCGGCGCCCGCGGAGCCGGCGCCCGCGACGCCGCAGAGGCTGAGGTTCCGGCCGGTGCGCATCGCGGACGTGCCGGTCGGCGACGGGGAGCCGGTGTACGTGATCGGCGAGATCGGCATCAACCACAACGGCGAACTCGACCTCGCCCGCCGGCTCATCGACGTGGCCGCCGACGCCGGCTGCCAGGCGGTGAAGTTCCAGAAGCGCACTCCGGCCATTTGCGTGCCCGCGGAGCAGAGGGGGCAGATCCGGCAGACGCCGTGGGGCGAGATGATGTACCTGGAGTACAAGGAACGCACCGAGTTCGGCCACGAGGAGTACCGGCGGATCGCCGAGCACTGCGCCGAGCGGGGCCTGCACTGGTTCGCCTCGCCGTGGGACGTGCCGTCGGTGGAGTTCCTGGAGGAGATGGACGTCGTCGCCCACAAGGTGGCCTCGGCCGGCGTGGCCGACCACGAGCTGCTGCGTGCGCTGGCCGGCACCGGCAAGCCGGTCATCCTGTCGACCGGGATGTCCGCGCTGCACGAGATCGACCGGGCAGTGGAGATCCTCGGCACCGACAACCTGATCATGATGCACGCGACGTCCACGTACCCGCTGCCTCCCGAGGAGGCCAACCTGCGCACGATCACCACGCTGAAGGAGCGGTACGGGGTGCCGGTCGGCTACTCGGGGCACGAGCGGGGGCTGCAGATCTCGCTGGCCGCGGTGACGCTCGGCGCGGTCTGCGTGGAGCGGCACATCACGCTCGACCGCACCATGTGGGGCTCCGACCACGCCGCCTCGCTGGAGCCGGCCGGGCTGGAGCACCTGGTGCGCGACATCAGGATCATCGAGCAGGCCATGGGCGACGGCGTCAAGCGGGTCTTCCCCGGCGAGGAAGCGCCCAAGGCGCGCCTGCGCCGCGTGACCGTCTGATCTCGGCGGTGGTCACGCTCTCGGTGATCGTGCCGGTCCGCGACGGCGAGCGCCACATCGGCGACGCGCTCGCCTCGCTGGCCCGCAACTACCGCCCCGGCTTCGAGTTCATCGTGGTCGACGACGGCTCGGTGGACGACACCGCCGCCGTCGTCGACGACTTCCGCGCCTGCCTGCCCGGGCTGGAGGTGATCCGCCACCCCGAGCCGCTGGGGCTGGCGGACGCCCGCAACGCCGGGCTCTCGGCCGCCTCCGGCCGGTACGTCACCTTTCTCGACGGCGACGACTGGCTGGCTCCCGGCTATCTGGCTCGGCTGACCGCGGTCGTCGACGGGCTCGGCTGCGACTTCGTCCGCACCGATCACGTCCAGGTCGAGGGCCGCAAGCGGGTCGTGCACCGGGCGCCCGCGGCGCGGCGGGGCGTGGTGCTCGACCCGCGCGAGGCGATCCTGCCCGTGGGGGTGCGCACCATGGTCGACTACCCGTACGCGTGGGCGGGGATCTACCGCCGGTCGCTGGGCGACCTGCTGTGCTTCCCATCCGGGCTGCACACCGCCGAGGACCGGCCGTGGATCTGGCGGCTGCACCGGGAGGCGGCGACGTTCGCCGCGGTGCCGCTGGCGGGCGTGTTCTACCGGCGGCAGGTGGCCGGCTCGCTCACCCAGGTGGGCGACGAGCGGCAGTTGCACTTCTTCGACGCGTTCGAGCTGGTCTTCCAGGGGCTTGAGGAGAAGTACCTGCCGAAGGCGGTGCGGACCTTCTGCGCCCTGCTCGGCCACCACCTGGAGATCGCCGGCCGGTTCCCGCCGGAGCTGCGGGCCCGGTTCACCCGGTGCGGCGCGCGGATGGCGGGCACGCTGCCG
This sequence comes from Nonomuraea sp. NPDC048826, assembly GCF_043198225.1. Classification (NCBI taxonomy): domain Bacteria; kingdom Bacillati; phylum Actinomycetota; class Actinomycetes; order Streptosporangiales; family Streptosporangiaceae; genus Nonomuraea; species Nonomuraea sp. NPDC048826. The sequence goes on from NZ_JBICUQ010000004.1 coordinate 135,591, forward strand.
CTGGACCTCGTGGCCGCGGCAGTGGCGGCGATGACGGGCGAGCGCGCCGCCCTGCTGCGCGAGCTCCTGCCCTGGCTGCCTGCCCCGACCGGCGGGCCGAGGGGTCCGCATGCGGAGGATCCATGACCACGGTCTTCTACGCCTCGACGCTGTTCGGCGCGATGTCCCTGGCCGCGGGCATCGACGCCGGCCTGTTCGGCGGCGGCCGCCGGATGCTGCTGGTGTCGTGCAACGCGGCGATCCCCGAGATCGGCACGCCGCTGGAGGCCACCCCCGGCTTCGCCGCCCTCGCCTCCCGCTTCGACGAGGTCCACTCCTGGAACGACCTGATCGCCCCGCTGCATCCGGCGGAGTGGCGGGCCAGGGTCGTCGAGGTGCCGATGCTGGAGCGGCTGATCCGCTCCCACCTGCGCCTGGACGCGCTCGACGAGCTGGTGCTGGAGTCGATCGCGGTCCCGCCCGCCCGGACGATCGCCGGGCTGGTTCGCGACTGCCCGATCACCGTCTACTCCGACGGGCTGATGAGCTACGGGCCGACCCGCGACCCGCTGCCCGCCGAGATCTTCCGCCGCGTCACCCGCCTGCTCCACCTGGACCTGGTGCCGGGGCTGACCCCGTTGCTGCTCAGCGAGTACGGAGTGCCGGCCGCGACGCTGCCGCAGGAGCCGTTCCTGTCGGTCGTGCGCGAGGTGGGCGCGACCGCCCCGCCGGTCGCGGGCGGCCAGGCGATGATCCTCGGCCAATACCTGTCGGCGCTCGGCATCCTCACTCCTGAGGAGGAGGCCGGTCTGCACGCCTCGACGCTCCGCGCGCTGGCCGCCCGCGGCTACACGTCCGTACTCTTCAAACCGCACCCGGCCGCGGGGCGCGGGCACGCCCGGCTGCTGCGCGCCGCCGCCGCCCCGCTCGGCGTCGAGCTGACGGTGGCCGGTGAGAACGTTCCCGCCGAGGTCTGTTTCGCCACCCTGCGGCCCGAGCTGGTGGCGGGCTGCTTCTCCACCGCTCTGGTGACCGCCCGGCGCCATTACGGGCTGCGCGCCGTCTCCCACGGCACTGGCCTGGTGCTGGAGCGGCTGACCCCGTACGAGAACAGCAACCGGATTCCGGTCACCATCGTGGACGCGCTGCTCCCCCGGCTGTCGGAGGACGGCTTCATCGACGAACCGCCCGCGACCGACCTGCCGGCGCTGGTGCGCGCGGTCGGCTACTGCATGCGGGCCGAGGCGCACCCTGACCTGCGGCCGGCGGGGTTCGCGTTCGACCCCCGCTACTTCAGGCGCCGGCGGCTGGAGGCGCTGGGCCTGGCGGCGCCGCCGGCCCAGAAGCGGCGGGCGGCTCAGGGCCCGCTGGACCGCCTGCGCAGGAAGCTGCGTGCCGCCCGATAGCGGGCACTCACGTCACACCTTGAGGTAGCGCCGGACCCGGCGCCGGGCCCGATAGCCGGCCCGCAGCACGGTCGGCGGCACCTCGACCCGCAGGCGGGCGCGGCGCCGGGCGGCCGCGTACCCGGGACCGTCCATCAAGGACGTGGCCCGTCCTCGCGGCCGGGAGATCACCAGCGAGGTCAGCAGCCGGGTCCAGTCGTCGCGCTCGTCCGGGTGGAAGTAGTTGGCCGCGCACCAGCGGGGGTCGGCCCGGCGGAAGTCGCCCACGGCCAGGTCGTCCAGCGTGCCCAGCAGGCCGGAGCCCTCGAACACCAGGTTGATCATTTCCGCGTTCACCCCGAAGTCGCTCAGCACCAGCGACGGCACGTCCATGGCGACCGCCTCCAGCGCCGCGGTCGAGCTGACGGTGACGAACCCGGACGCCCGCGAGAGCTGCTCCCGCATGGACCCGGCGGCGAACCGCAACCGGCCCGGCTCGCCGAGCTGGTGCCAGAGCTTCTGGTAGGGGTGACGCTCGCGGTGGGTCTGCCGCTCGCCCTCCACCGCGCGCAGCTTCACCACCACGTCCAGCCCGGGGCGGCGGTCGGCCAGCCGGGCCAGCGCCCGCAGGATCCGCTCGCGCTCCTCGCGGGCCCTCGGCACCTTGGCCTGGGTGGCGAACACCACCCGGTCGCCCGCGGCCCGCTCCTGCCGCGGCCGCAGGAACGGCAGCCTGGCCAGGCCGACCGCCCCTCCCCCGCCGAGCCGGTCCGCGATGGCCGAGAACTCGGCCACCTCGCGCTCGCTGTGCACCACGAACAGGTCACAGCCGCTGCGGAACAGCCACGCCTTCTCCGTCGCGGGCACCGAGATGCCGGGCAGCCCGGTGGCGAACACCGGCCGCGGGCTCAGCCCGTCCAGCACGCCGGACACCAGCACGTCCACGACCGGGCCGGTGCAGGACACCAGGATCACGTCGGGCCGGGACCGTTCCGCCAGGCGGCGCAGCGCGCGGGCGCTCAGCACCGGCGGCGCGGGCCGGTCGCCCACGGCGGCGGCGATCTGCCCGGCCGACGGCGCGATCGGGGTGCGGACCACCACCAGCTCGGTATCCCAGCCTTCCGGCAGGTCCTGGAGCAGGCAGGCCGCCCACTTCAGGTACGAGTCGGAGTCGGCCACCGCCAGCACCTTCACCCGGTCACTCCTGTCAGATGCGAGCGCAGGGCGGGACCCGCCCTGTGCGTCCACCACTCGTCCGGCACCCGCACCGGCTCCACGGCCACTCCGCGCGGGCCGAGCAGCACCCGCAGCGAGGAGATCGCGGTCGACGGCAGGCTGATCACCCGCTGGCCCGGGTCCAGGGCGCGCAGCGTCAGCTCGGCGGGGGCGCCGCCGTCGTGCACGGTGACGCCTGGCCGTTCGCGGATGATCGCCACGTCGGCCGGATCCTCGCGACGGTGCGGGAAGTACGCGAGCGGCTCCTCGGCCGCCAGATCGGTCAGCCAGCGCAGGTAGCGGTCACGGCGCACCAGGCCGTTGCGCACCAGCGAGGTGCCCAGCACGACCGTCCGCTCGGCCGGGCCGGGCACGGTCGGCGGCTGGCCGCGCAGCCAGGGAAACTCGTGCCGTACCAGCTCGACCCCCGCCCCGCGGACGGCGCCGGCGAGGTCGGGCGCGACGGGCAGCGCGGTGAAGACCGTCACCCCGCTCGCGTGCAGCCGGATGGCGGCGGCCAGCCCGAGCGCCGCGCGTGCCATGCCCGGCCGGGCTCGGGCCCGCAGCAGCGGCCGGTACCGGCGCGCGGCGAGCAGCTCCAGCAGCCGGATCGTGGCCATCCCGTCGTCCACCACGACGATCCTGCCGGGGAAGGCGGTCAGCCAGCGCAGCTGCACCCGGCCGGAGAAGGCGTCGCCGACCGCGGCCGGCCGGAGCGGCATGTGCTCGCTCGGCTCGGCCAGCTCCAGGCCGGCGGGCAGGTCGAGGCCGCGCAGCTCGCGCCGGGTCGCCTTGAGCGAGCGCTGCCCCGCCCTCGGCACGATGACGCTGGACGGCCCCAGCAGCCCGGCGTGATGGGCCTCGACGGCGCAGAGCATCTGGAGCGGAGATTCCACCCAGGCCGACGCCCGCTTCACCACGTTTGTTCTCCCAGCCAGGTGATGGCCCGTTCACGACCGCTTCAAGCTAGCCCCGGCGGCTTAAGCCGGGCGGAACCAGACGTGAACAATGGGAGGTATGAACTCGCTACGGCTATATCGAGACGGCGTCGAGATCCCGCAGCTCGGCCTGGGCGTCTGGCAGGTGCCCGACGACGAGGCGGAGCGGGCCGTGCGCACCGCGCTCGAGGTCGGTTACCGGCATATCGACACGGCCACGCTCTACGGCAACGAGGAGGGCGTCGGCCGGGCCGTGCGCGCCTCCGGCGTCCCGCGGGAGAAGGTCTTCGTCACCACCAAACTGTGGAACAGCGACCACGACCGGGTGGAGCAGGCCTTCGGCGAGAGCCTGAGCCGGCTCGGCCTGGACTACGTCGATCTCTACCTGATCCACTGGCCGGCGCCGCGGCGCGACCAGTACGTCCAGGCCTGGCGCGGCCTGGAGAAGATCTACCGCGACGGCCGGGCCAGGGCGATCGGCGTGTCCAACTTCACGGTCGGCACGCTCACCCGGCTCATGGACGAGACCGACATCATCCCCTGCATCAACCAGATCGAGCTGCACCCGTACTTCCAGCAGCGGGAGATGCGCGAGTTCCACGACAAGAACGGCATCCTCACCGAGGCGTGGAGCCCGCTCGGCTCCGGCCGGGGCCTGCTGGACGACCCGGCGCTGGGGGTGCTGTCGGAGAAGCACGGCCGCACGCCGGCCCAGATCGTGCTGCGCTGGCACATCCAGATCGGCAACGTGGTGATCCCGAAGTCGGTCACCCCGGCGCGGATCAAGGAGAACATCCAGGTGTTCGACTTCATCCTGGACCACGAGGACATGGCCGCGATCGGGGCGATGAACGCCGGCCGCCGCCTGGGCGCAGATCCCGCGACAACAGGGTGAAACTGCACACATATCGCTTTCTCGTATAAATCTGTACGATCTCCCGCGTGCGAGATCTAGCGTGGGGAATCGCGGCGACCGGCGGCATCGCCAGGACCGTAGGGGCCGTCATCGCCGCCGAGCCGGGCATGCGGGTGGCCGCCGTCGGCTCCCGCGATCTGGGCAGGGCCAAGGCGCTGGCCGCGACGCTGGGCGCCGAGTCCGCCCACGGCTCCTACGCCGAGCTCTGCGCCGACCCGGCCGTGGACGCCGTCTACGTCGCCACCCCGCACGCCCAGCACCTGGAGGTGGCCGAGGCGGCCATCGCGGCGGGCAAGGCCGTGCTGTGCGAGAAGCCGCTCGCGGCCACCATGGCCGACGCCGAGCGGATGGTCCGGCTGGCCCGCGAGGTCGGAATCTTCCTGATGGAGGCCATGTGGATGCGGTTCAATCCGCTGATCCGCAGGCTCACCGAGGACGAGCGGTTCGGCGAGATCCGCTCGGTGCGCGCCTCGTTCGGCTTCACGCTCCCGTACGATCCCGCGCACCGGCTCTGGGCCCCCGAGCTGGGCGGCGGCGCCCTGCTCGACCTGGGCATCTATCCGATGGGGCTGGCCCAGCTGTTCCTCGGCCAACCCGAGAGCACGCACATCACCGGCTCGCTGGCGCCCAGCGGCGTCGACGCCGAGGCGGGCGGGCTGATGCGCTATCCGGACGGCAGGCGGGCGCTGGTGGAGTGCTCGCTGCTCGGCACCTACGCCAACGACGCCTCCATCGTCGGCACCGGGATGCGGGCCGACCTCGACGCCCCGTTCTGGGCTCCGCGGCGGGTCGTGCTCAGCGGGCCGGGCATGGAGCCGGAGGAGCACCTGCTCGCCGATCCGGCCGACAACGGGTACGCGCACGAGCTGCGCGAGGTCAGGGACTGCCTGGCGGAGAACCGTACCGAGAGCGCGATCATGCCTCTTGACGAAAGCCTTGCCATCATGCGGGTGCTGGCCGACGCGCAGGCGCAGCTTCGCTAGCTGCGGCTTTGCTGGGCTTGTCAGTTTCTTGCCTTTGTATTACCTTGTTCCGCGTTCAGGGCTTTCGTCCGATTTGTCCGTTCGTTGCTCTGAGCGCGATCGTCTCGCAGGACAGCCCTGCGACCGCTGAATCCGCCTTGCGCGGAACCGGGGACCCACTTCCCTCGGGGTGAATCGGCGCCGCGCGCGCCGTAGGGCAGCTTCCACGCCCGAACCCGTCAGCTAACCCGGTAAGCGGCATGGAAGCAAGGAGTACATCCCCTCGATGGTCACGCATCGTCTCGCCCGTGCCCCCAAGCCGAAGCCGCACCACCTACGCGCCCTCCTGGGCGCCGGCATCGTCACCTGCGCCCTGAGCTTCGCCCTCCCGGCTCACGCCGACCCGGGGCACGACGACCTCCGGCTGACGGCACAGTCCGGGACCGAGCAGACCGAGCGAACCGACGAGACCGAGCAGACCGACGAGGCCGCGCAAAGCGACCAGGCCGAGCACGCCGAGCAGGCGGAGCAAGCCGAGCAGGCCGGGGGGAGCGAGCAGGCCGGGGAGAGCGAGCAGGCCGGGGAGGCCGCGTCCCAGCAGGCGAAGCCCGCCGAGAAGGACAAGATCAACGTCACCGCCGCCGAGGTGCTCGCCCTGGCCAGGGCCCAGATCGGGGTGCGGGAGAACGCGCAGGGCGGCGGCACCAAGTTCCAGGAGTGGTACGCGAACTCGCAGCGCGCCCTGGAGACCATCGCCCGCGACGGCGGCCACCCCGCCGCCTACCTGAACGCCCCCTGGTGCGCCATGTTCGTCTCCTGGGTCGGCGAGCAGACCGGCGCCCGCCCCCAGGTCGGCTGGGACGCCTACACGGTGACGCACGCCAAGTGGTTCGCGGCCAACAACCGCTGGGGCACCGAGGCCAGGCCGGGCGCCGTGGTCTTCTTCGCCTGGAACGGCAGCAAGAGCATCGAAGCCATCCAGCACGTCGGCTTCGTGGTCCAGGACAACAACGACGGCACCATCTCCACGATCGAGGGCAACACCGGCAACGGGCTGGTCGAGGAGCGCATCCGTCCCAAGTACCAGGTTGTCGGATACGGCTACCCGGAGTACGCCTCCTGAGTTCTCCGGAAGAATCCCGCTTGAGGTGTCGATGCGGGCGTCGCTCGTTCGACGCGTCCATGAGAGCGGGATGCTGAGGAGAACGCGCCATGAAATTCATGATCATCGGTAAGGGCAGCGTCGAGACCGAAGCGGGCGTCATGCCGAGCCGGCAGCTCGTCGACGACATGACGGCCTACAACGAATCGCTGGTCAGGGCCGGGGTGCTGCTGGCGGCGGAAGGGCTGCACCCCAGCTCCCGCGCCGCCCGGATCGTCTACGGCCCCGGCAAGCCCAAGGTCGTCGACGGTCCCTTCGCGGAGACCAAGGAGATCATCGCCGGCTTCTGGCTGATCCAGGTCAAATCCCGCGAGGAAGCCGTCGAATGGGCCCTGCGCTGCCCCGTCCCCGAGGACGGCGAGGGCGTCGGCCTGGAGCTCTGGGAGGTCTTCGGCACGGCCGACATGCCGGAGTCCTCCCTCAGCCCCGAAACCGCCCAGCGCAGCGCGGCCCTTCGCGAATCCCTGGGCGCCGAACACCCGGACGCCTGACGTCCCTGCTGTCCAAGCAACGGGGCCGCCCCCCGGCCGGTTCCCCCGGACGAGGCGAAGGTGGTCCCCTCCAGCCAGGCGGGACCACCCCACCCCGACACCCCAAACCCCGGACCGCGACGTCACCCCACCACAACGCCTCACAGACCCCGAGCCACACGTCCCACCCCACGACGACGACTCACAGACTCCGGCCACGACGCCATCACCCCACAACAACGGCTCGCGACCTCGGGCTCGCGGGCGTCAGCCTCGCGGGCGTCAGCCTCGCGGACCTCGGACTCGCGGACCTCGGACTCGCGGACCTCGGACTCGCGGGCGTCGGCCTCACGGACCTCGGGCTCACAGGCGTTGGGCTCGCACGGCCTCGGGTCGTGGCCGCCACCCCGCCAGACGACTCCTAGATCCCGGGTCTCGACGTCATCACCCGGCAGACCTCCCCGGACTGCGGCGGGTCGGCCAGCCGGACTCGAGCGGGACATCCTGACGCGGGGCAGTTCGTCCGGACGTGGGCGGGCGTACAGACCCCGCGCGGGCCGCCCGCTGGACCAGGCGTGACGGGCTCCCACATGGTGCAACCCAGAAGACGGGCCGGTGGGAGACCCCCAGGTTGAGGTTGCGGGCTGTTGAAGGGGCTGTTTGCATGGCTCCGTGACCGCTGTGGAGACGAACCGGGCCATCGAGGCCGTCTGGCGCATCGAGGCGGCGCGGTTGATCGCCGGGCTGGCCAGGGTGGTGCGCGACGTCGGCCTGGCGGAGGAGCTGGCGCAGGACGCGCTGGTCGCGGCGCTGGAGCAGTGGCCGCAGGAGGGCGTGCCGCGCAACCCTGGCGCCTGGCTGATGACCGTCGCCAAGCGCCGCGGCGTCGACCTGATCCGCCGTCAGGAGCGGTACGAGCGCAAGCTGGCCGAGATCGGCCGGAGCCTGGAGCAGGAGGAGGAGCCGCCGGGCGTCGAGGAGATCGGGGACGACCTGCTGCGGCTGGTGTTCACCGCGTGCCATCCGGTGCTGTCCACCGAGGCGCGGGTGGCGCTGACGCTGCGGGTGCTGGGCGGGCTGTCCACGGACGAGATCGCGCGGGCCTTCCTGGTGCCCGAGGCGACGATGGCGCAGCGGATCGTGCGCGCCAAGCGGACGCTGTCCGCGCGGCAGGTGCCGTTCGAGGTCCCTTCCGGCGACGAGCTGACCGAACGGCTGCCGCCCGTGCTGGAGGTCATCTACCTGATCTTCAACGAGGGCTATTCCGCGACCGCGGGCGACGACTGGATGCGTCCGGCGCTCTGCGAGGACGCGCTGCGCCTGGGCCGGGTGCTGGCCGGGCTGATGCCGAAGGAGCCCGAGGTGTTCGGCCTGGTGGCGCTGATGGAGATCCAGGCGTCCCGCGCGGCCGCCCGGGTCGGCCCGTCGGGTGAGCCGATCCTGCTGTTGGAGCAGAACCGCGCCCGGTGGGACCGGTTGCTCATCCGCCGTGGCCTGGCCGCGCTGGAGCGGGCCGAGGAGCTGGGCGACGCGCCGGGCCCGTACACCTTGCAGGCCGCGATCGCGGCCTGTCACGCACGCGCGCTGGCGCCGGAGGAGACCGACTGGGTGCGCATCGCCGACCTGTACGCGCGGTTGGCGGCGCTGTCGGGCTCGCCGGTGGTGGAGCTCAACCGCGCGGTGGCCCTGGCCATGGCGTACGGGCCGGAGACGGGCCTGGAGCTGGTCGACCAGATCGCCGGCGAGCCGGCCATGAAGGACTACCACCTGCTGCCGGGCGTCCGCGGTGACCTGCTGTTCAAGCTGGGCCGGCACGACGAGGCCCGCGCCGAGTTCGAGCGCTCCGCCTCGCTGACCCAGAACGAGCGCGAACGCGCCGTCATGCGGCAACGTGCCGCTTCGTGTGGGTGATCTCAGATCAGCCACCTCAGCATCTCTGCCGGTAGTGAGCGCGTTTGTGCCGGTGTGCGGGAGAAACGGTACGCGTGAGATGGGAGCGCTCCCAAGTAGCACTTTGGGCGATACATCCCCGTACGAGCACTTCGTGGGTTGCAAAATGCCCCAGAGGTAACGTTTGAGTTTCGGGACGTTGACGCCTGACCGCACTGCGGGCACTCTTTGTGGGAGCGCTCCCAAGGACCTCCTATCGCGGGATTGTCGCGATGCACCTCCCAAGATCCACACCCAAGAGGGGTACGGTATGACGAACCACAAGCGCTTTGCAGTAACCGGTGTCCTGGTCACCGCGCTGGCCGCGGTGACCGCCGCCTGTGGTGGCGGAGAGACCCCGGCCCCGTCGGCCGGTGCGAGCGCGCCGGCCGAGCCCGTCACCATCAACGTGCATACCTTCGGTGGCGGCGAGAACTTCGGCTACGACGAAGCCGTCAAGAAGTGGAACGCCGAGCACCCGAACATCCAGGTCAAGTACTCGAACCTGACCGACAGGTTCGAAGACGTCTATCTGCCGCAGCTGCTCCAGCGCCTCCAGGCGGGCAGCGGCGCCGGCGACATCGTCGGCATCGACGAGGGCGCGATGGGCCTGATGGCGGCCCGCCCGCAGTTCTTCACCGACCTCGGCGAGTACGGCCTGCAGGACCGCAAGGCCGACTTCCCCGCGGCGAAGTGGGAGGCGGGCGTCAACGCCGACGGCAAGCTGTTCGCCCTGGGCACCGACATCGGCGGCATGACCATGTGCTACCGCAAGGACCTGTTCGAGAAGGCCGGGCTGCCGACCGACCGCGAGGAGGTCGCCAAGCTCTGGCCGACCTGGGACGCCTACCTTGAGACGGGCAAGAAGTTCACCGCCGCCGACACGGGCGCGAAGTGGATGGACGGCCCGAACACCATCTACAACGTGATCCTCTCGCAGGAAGCCCCGAAGAACGGCAACATCTCGTACTTCGACAAGGGGAACCAGCTCGTCCTGGAGACGAACCCGGCCGTCAAGACCTCCTTCGACTGGGTGAAGAAGTTCAGCCAGGAGGGCCTGACCGCCAAGCTCCAGGCGTTCAGCCCGCCGTGGAACAAGGCCATCAAGGGCGGCGACTTCGCCACCATGGGCTGCCCGTCGTGGATGCTCGGCGTGATCTCCGGCGCGGCCGGCGAGGAGAACAAGGGCAACTGGGACGTCGCGGCGGTGCCGGGCGGCTCGGGCAACTGGGGCGGCTCCTGGCTGGCCGTTCCCAAGCAGAGCAAGCACCCGAAGGAAGCCGCCGAGGTGCTCAACTACCTGACGGGCAAGGACGGCCACGTCGCGGCCTTCAAGGAGGCGGGCGCCTTCCCGAGCTCCATCCCCGCTCAGCAGGACCCCGAGGTCGCGGGCCTCAAGAACGAGTACTTCAACGACGTGCCGACCGGCGAGATCTTCGCTGCCTCGGTCAAGGACCTGCAGCCGGTCTTCCTGGGTGAGAAGCACGCCCAGGTGAAGACCTCGGTGGAGAAGGTGCTCGAGGGCATGGACCAGGGCGCGGTGGGCTACGACGAGGCCTGGACGAAGTTCGTCGAGGCGGGCGTCAAGGCAGCGGGCTGACGCTCTCACTGGACCGGGTGGCGCCCTCCCCAGGGCGGGCGCCACTCCCGATCTGGCTCGAAAGGCTTCCATGACTCTCCAACTCGCGCCGCCGCCCCGGCACGCGTCGCCCCGGCGGGCCAGGCCGGGCAGGCGGGCCGGGCGATTCGACCTGAAGGGGATGCCCTATCTCCTGGTCTCGCCCTACTTCCTGCTCTTCGCCATCTTCGGCGTCTTCCCTCTGCTCTACACGTTCTGGCTCTCGCTCTACGACGCGGAGCTGGCGGGCAAGCGAGAGTTCGCCGGTCTTGAGAACTACACCAAGCTGATCGCCGACGCCGAGTTCTGGAACGCGGTGTTCAACACCGTCGGCATGTTCGTGCTGGCCACCGTGCCGCAGCTGGTCCTGGCCCTGCTGCTCGCCAACGCGCTCAACAAGCGCCTGCGCGGCCGGCTGCTGCTGCGCCTGGGCGTGCTGCTGCCGATGATCACCTCGGTGGTCGCGGTGGCGGTCGTCTTCAGCCAGCTCTACAGCCGGGACTACGGTCTGTTCAACTGGATACTCGGGCTCGCCGGAATCGACCCGATCGCCTGGCAGAACGACAAGTGGTCCGCCTGGATCGCCATCGCCACGATGGTCGACTGGCGCTGGACCGGCTACAACGCGATCATCCTGCTCGCCGCCATGCAGACCATCCCCAAGGACCTGTACGAGGCCGCGGCCATCGACGGCGCCTCCCCGCGCCGGCAGTTCTGGCAGATCACGCTGCCGATGCTCCGGCCGACCATCGTGTTCGTCGTCTTCATCTCCACCATCGGCGGCCTGACGCTGTTCACCGAGCCGGTGATGTTCGAGGGCGAGCAGATGATGACCGGCGGGACCACCGGCCAGTACCAGACGGTGGCGATGTTCATCGTCGAACAGGCCTTCCGCGGCGGCTTCAAGATCGGATACGCCTCGGCCGCGGCCTGGCTGCTGTTCGTGCTGATCCTCGTCGGCACCATGATCAACTACTGGTTCACGCGCCGCATCGGGGGTGCACGATGACCAAGCAACCGGTCAACCGGCTGTGGGACGCGGGGGCTCTCACTAAGGTCGTGCTCGCCCTGGCGCTGCTGCTGTCGGCCTATCCCATCTACTACATGTTCATCATGGCGACGCGGACGAACGACGACGCGCTCAACAACCCGCCGCCCTTCCTGCCGGGCGGCCACCTGGGCGAGAACGTCGAGCGGCTGCTCACCACCGAGGACGCCTACTTCCTCACCGGGCTGATCAACTCGGCGATCGTGGCCACGACCGTGACCGTGTCGGTGGTGATCATCTCCACCCTGGCCGGCTTCGCCTTCTCCAAGCTGCGCTTCCGCGGCTCGAAGATCCTGCTCGGGCTGATCCTGATCACGATGATGGTGCCGCTGCAGCAGATGGGCATCGTGCCGTTGTACGAGCTCATGGTGACGCTCGGCTGGACCGGACAGCTGCAGGCGGTGATCCTGCCGTTCCTGGTCAACGGGTTCGGCGTGTTCATGATGACGCAGTACGCCTCGCAGGCGGTGCCGGACGAGCTGGTCGAGGCCGCCAGGGTCGACGGGGCGTCCACGCTGGGCATCTACCGCCGGGTGATCCTGCCCGCGCTCCGGCCCGGCATGGCGGTGCTCGCCCTGCTGGTGTTCATGCAGACGTGGAACGAGTTCATGTGGCCGCTCATCGTGCTGCTGCCGGAGAACCCGGTGGTGCAGACCTCGATCGCGGCGCTGAACCAGGCCCACGGCACCGACTACGTGATGCTGTTCACCGGCACCGCCGCCTCGGTACTCCCTCTGTTCATTGTTTTCGTCCTGTTCGGCCGCCAGATCGTCGGCGGCCTGATGGAAGGTGCGGTCAAGGCGTGACGACTCAGGAGGAACAGACCCGCTCCGAGCTGCGATTCCCTACCGGGTTCGCGTGGGGTGCGGCCACCTCGGCCTACCAGATCGAAGGCGCGGTGACGGCCGACGGCCGCGGCACCTCGATCTGGGACACCTTCACCAAGACGCCGGGCCGGGTGGTGGGCGGCGAGCACGCGGACGTCGCCATCGACCACTACAACCGCTACCGCGACGACGTACGGATCATGGCGGAGCTGGGGCTGAGCGCCTACCGCTTCTCGGTGTCCTGGCCCCGCGTGCAGCCGGACGGATCCGGAGCCGTCAACCAGAAGGGGCTTGACTTCTACAAGCGCCTGATCGACGAGCTGCTGTCACACGGGATCGACCCGTGGCTGACGCTCTACCACTGGGACCTGCCGCAGGCCCTGGAGGACAGAGGCGGCTGGCCGGCCAGGGACACGGCGCTGCGTTTCGCCGACTACGCGGCGATCGTGCACGAAGCGCTGAAGGATCGGGTGCACACGTGGAGCACCGTCAATGAGCCGTGGTGCGCGGCCTTCCTCGGATACGCCTCGGGCGAGCACGCTCCGGGACGCCGCGAGCCCGAGAACGCCATCCGGGCCGCGCACCACTTGAACCTCGCCCACGGCCTGGCGGTCCAGTCCATGGGCGCACGCCGGGTGGGCGGTTGCGTCAACCTGTACGCGATCACCCCGGCCACGGCCAGCGAGGCCGACCAGGACGCGGCCCGCCGCATCGACGGGCTGCAGAACCGGTTCTTCCTCGACGCGCTGCTGACCGGCCGCTATCCCCAGGACGTCCTCGACGACCTGGGGATGGACCTGGCCTTCATCGAGGACGGCGACCTCAAGACCATCAACGCGCCGATCGACCTGCTGCTGGTCAACTACTACAGCCGGTTCACGGTGTCCGGAGCTCCGGGCGGCCGGGCCTCGGCGGCGGCGGCGCCGACCGACACGGCCTCGCCCTGGGTGGGCAGCGAGAACGTCTCGTTCGTGAACGGCGGCCGCCCGGTCACCGCGATGGGCTGGGAGATCGACGAGGACGGCCTGGTGGAGGTGCTCACCAGGGTGGCGCGCGACTACCCGCGGACCCCGCTGGTGGTCTCGGAGAACGGCGCCGCGTTCGACGACGTCCTGGTGGACGGCCGGGTGCGCGACGAGGAGCGGCGGGCCTACTTCGAGGCCCACCTGCGCGCCTGCCGCGAGGCCATCGACGCCGGGGTCCCGCTGGAGGGCTACTTCGCCTGGTCGCTCATGGACAACTTCGAGTGGGCCTGGGGCTACGGCAAGCGCTTCGGCATCGTCCGGGTCGACTACGAGACGCTGGAGCGGCTGCCGAAGGAAAGCGCGAACTGGTACGCCGAGATCATCCGGCAGAATAGGCACCATGAACCGACCGACTCTTGAGGCAGTCGCCGCCCGGGCCGGGGTCGGCCGAGGCACGGTGTCGAGAGTCATCAACGGCTCCCCCAATGTGAGCCAGAAGGCGCGCGATGCGGTGCAGGCGGCGATCCAGGAGCTGGGTTACGTCCCCAACAGGGCGGCCCGCACCTTGGTGACCCGCCGCACCGACACCGTCGCGCTGGTCGTTTCCGAGTCGGAGGGCCGGCTCTTCGACGAGCCCTACTTCGCGGGCACCATCCGCGGCATCGGCTCGGCGTTGTCGGAGACCGGCCTGCAGCTCCTGCTGGCCATGGCGCGCACCCCCGAGGAGCACGCCAGGCTGCAGCACTACCTGACGGGGCAGCACGTCGACGGCGTGCTGCTGCTGTCGCTGCACGGCGCCGACCCGCTGCCGGGCAGGCTGGAGGCGATGGGCGTGCCGACCGTGCTGGGCGGCCGCCCCGTCGGCCTGTCTCCCTACAGCTACGTCGACATGGACAACCGGGCCGGGGCCAGGCAGGCGGTCAAGCACCTGCTGGGCCTCGGCCGCACCCGCATCGCCGCCATCGCCGGTTCGCAGGACATGGGCGTGGGCGTCGACCGTCTGGCGGGCTACCGCGACGCGCTGCTGCCTTCCGGCCTGCCGGAGCTGGTCGCGTACGGCGACTTCTCCGAGGAGAGCGGGGCGGCGGCGATGACCGAGCTGCTGACCGCGCACCCCGACCTCGACGCGGTGTTCGCCGCCTCCGACCCGATGGCGCTGGGCGCCGTCCGGGTGCTGAAGGCGGCGGGCCGGGCGATCCCCGACGACGTGGCGGTGATCGGGTTCGACGACTCGAAGGCCGCCCTGCACGCCGACCCGCCGCTGACCACCGTCCACCAGCCGACGGAGGCGATGGGCCGGCAGATGGCGCTGCTGCTGGTGGCCCGCATCAACGGCGAGGCGCTGCGCCAGCCGGTCGTGATCCTCGACACCCATCTGGTGCGGCGCGCCTCGGCGTAGCCGCCCGACAGCGAGCCGCCGACCCGCGGGCGCGGCCTGAGGAGGACGCCGTGGACAGCAGGACCAAACGCCGGTTGTCCCGGCAGGAGCTCGACGGGCTGGCCAGGCGGGCGCTCGGCGCCGGCGTGGCGGAGCAGGCCGAGCTGACCGACGGCTTCGCCAACGCGGTGTGGCGGCTGCGCCTGGACGACGGCCGCGACGTGGTCTGCAAGCTCTCGCCGCCGCCCGAGCTCGACCAGCTGAGCTACGAGCGCAACCTGCTGCGGATGGAGGCGGCGGCCTGCGAGCTCGCCACGGCGGCGGGCGTGCCGGTCGCGGCGCTGTTACGGGCCGGGTTCGACGACCCGGTGCTGGGCGGCGACTACCTCATGCTGGCCGCGCTCGACGGCGTCCCCTGGAACCACGTCTCCCGCGGCGGTGCCGCCGTTCCGGCCGTCACGCCCGAGTGCGAGGCGGAGCTCCGCATGGAGCTGGGCCGCCACCTGGCGCGGCTGAACGCCGTCACGGGCCCGGTGTTCGGCTACCCGCACGCCGGGATCACCGGCTCGACCTGGCGCGAGGCCTTCCTCGCCATGGTCGACGCGCTGCTCGGCGACACGGTGCGCTACCCGACGCCGCTGCCCGCGCCGGTGCCGCGCATCCGCGAGTTGCTGGCGGCGGCCGCGCCCGCGCTCGACGAGGTGACCACGCCGCGCCTGGTCCACTTCGACATCTGGCCGGGCAACGTGTTCCTGGACCTGTCGGGGCGTCCCCGGATCCAGGCGATCATCGACCACGAGCGGGCGTTCTGGGGCGACCCGCTGGCCGAGTTCATCACCCCGACGATCTTCGCCGAGCTGCGTGAGGACGACCCGCTGGTGATCGGCTACCGCGAGGTGACGCCGTTCGAGCTCACCCCGGCGGCGCGGGTGCGGCTCGACCTGTATCGCGCGTACCTCTATCTGATCCTCCTGGTGGAGAACGGCCCCCGGCAGTATCCGGAGGCCGAGTACGCCCGGGTTCGGGATCTCTCCACGGCCTCACTCTCCGGCGTGCTGGACCGCCTCGTACCTCTGGCCCAGGGGACCGTCGCGTAGCTCGCCGCACTGCCCGGCGCCGGCGCCGCGCAGCGTGTTGGGCACGCCCAGGTCGGCGGGGGCGGGCGTGTTGCCCGAGCAGGCGAGCGCGCCCTTGACCGTGCTGCCCGACAGGATCGGCGCGTCGTTGCGGGTGAGCAGGACGGCGCCGCGCAGGTCGGCGGAGACGATCTGCAGCGAGCCGGTCCTGTCGGCGCCGGCCGCACCGTCCAGGCGTGTGCCGAGCAGGTGCACGGCGGCGGCCCGCGACGCGGTGAGCGTGCCGGTGATGCGCCCGCCGGTGACCACGAGGGACGCGCCGGGGGCCACGACCACCGGGCCGGTCACCCGGGCACCGTCGAGGCAGGTGACGCCGCCGGTGACGGTCAGCGGGCCGCGGTGCTCGCCGGTGATCGTGCGGGTGCAGGCGGGCGGCGGGGCGATCGTGGTGACGGTGAACTCCCCCGGCTCGCCGTAGTTGCCAGCGGCGTCGATCGAGCGGTACTCGACCGTGTGCCGGCCGCGCGGCAGCTTGCCGAAGACGAGGTGGTCGATGACGGTGCCGTCCTCGCTGAACGTCCACGGCAGCTCGGACGAGGTGGGCCAGCCGAAGTAGTTGAACCAGCCGTCGCCGTCCACCCGCGACTCCGACACCAGGTAGCCGTCCTGGTCGTCGTCGCCGGTGAGCCGCATGGTGAACGGGCCGTTGTAGACGTAGGTGTGGCCGGACCTGGCCAGCGGCGGCGACAGTTCGTAGCCGGTGGTGGGCGGGGTGGCGTCGACGGTCCAGGTGAGGGTGTCGGCGCCGACCGTGGCGGTCAGCCGGTGGGCGCCGGTCGCGAGGTCGAGCGCGCCCAGGTCGAGTTCGGCGCCGGAGCCGCCGACCCGCTCGCCGTCGAGCCGCCAGGCGACCTCGGGC
The DNA here is from genome assembly GCF_043198225.1 of Nonomuraea sp. NPDC048826. NCBI lineage: Bacteria > Bacillati > Actinomycetota > Actinomycetes > Streptosporangiales > Streptosporangiaceae > Nonomuraea > Nonomuraea sp. NPDC048826. Next base: position 152,378 of record NZ_JBICUQ010000004.1, read on the forward strand.
ACGGCGGCGGCCGGGTGGGTGGTCTCCACGTACACGACCTCGTCGCGGCCGACCGGCCGGTTCGTCGGCGTGGAGGAGACGAGGCCCGGCTCGATCCCGTCCGGCGGGGTGGTGAGCGCGGTGTCCACGGTCCAGGTACGGGTGCGGGTCATGGCGTCGCGGACGGCGGGGTCGCGGACGAAGTCCGTCGGGTCGGTGACCGTGGCGGTGACGGTGTGCGTGCCGGGGGTCAGGTCCAGGGCGCGCAGGTCGAGGGCGTCGCGGTCGCCGTCCAGTGCGCGGCCGTCGACGGTCCAGGTGGTGACGAGGCCGTGGCCGGCGGGACGCATCGGCTCGACCCAGAGCACCCGGTCGGCGCCGACCGGGGCGCCGGTGGGGGCGGAGTCGTGGATGACCATGGTCTTGGCGGTGATCCGCTGGGTCATGACCTCGCGGCCGACCTGGTCGAAGGAGTAGCCGAGGCTCTTCATGATCGAGTGGGCGCTGGGCCGCCACACGCCGGTGCCCGCGTAGAGTCCGCCCTGGTAGCGGCCGATCGGGCCGCCCGACTCGCTGGGCTCGCCCAGCCAGCGCCACCACTTCCTGCGCTGGTCGCGCATCTCCTGCTCGGTGAGCAGCGTGTGGTGCGCCGAGTCCGGCTCAGGACCGGTGTACGGGCCGCCGGGGACGCCGCGCTGGTAGTAGTCGTACTCGTCCTGCAGCCCGCCGAGCGAGTGGCCCAGCTCGTGCGGGCTGATCAGGGCGGACATGGCGTTGCTGCCGGAGGCGGTGGCGTAGGAGCCGCCCGCTCCCCCGTACGTGCCGCTGTTGGCCAGGGCGAGGATCTGGCGGTTGGCGGAGGCGGTGCCGGTGACCAGGTTCGCGTAGCGGGTGGCGGCCGCGTTGTCCATGGTGATCAGCCGTTGCACGCTTGCGGGGTTGCACCGGCCCCAGAAGCCCATGCTGAGCGGCGTGCTCCTGCGGGGCGAGGTCAGGTCCGGGTCGCAGCTGACGCCGGACTCGCCGGAGACGATGTCGATCCGGTAGACGTTCAGGTAGTCGCGGTACGACTTGAACGGCTCGATCGACCACAGGACGTTGAGGTGGCGGTCGGCGTCCTGGCGGAACTCGTCCTGTTCCGCCGCGGTGTATCCGTCGCCCATCACGATGAGGTTGAACCGCTTCTCCGGCGGGCCGGTCACCTGGACGGGGGTCACGGTCGCCGCGCCGGGCTCCGCCACGTGGCCGAGGGTCGCCGCGGCCGGGGGCGCGCCCAGGACGGCGGCTGCGGCGAGCGTCGTCATCAGCACCGCTGATCTTCGCATGCCCAGCACTATCCGTCAGAACGGGCCGCCCGTCTTCACCCTTTATGGTCACAATTCCGACTATCAGGGTGTCCCGCGGCCTGGGCGACGGTCCGGCTCAGGCCGCGGGCAGCTCGGCGAACAGGATCGGCCGGGTGGTCGGCCGGCCGGAGCCGCCCGCGGGCTCGACCGTGAGGCCGAGATGACCGTCGCCCCGCAGGTCGGCGAGCACGGGCCTGGTGAGGCCGTCCGCGCCGCGGTCGAGCACCCCGGCGGGGCGGACGCCGTCCGGTCCCATCAGCCACAGAGCGTAGACCTTGGACGGCGGCAACTCCGGCATGCCCGACGAGGTGAAGAGCACGCGTCCCCGCAGGCGGGAGACGACGGCCACGCCGGTCCCGCCGGAGGCGACGCGGTGCCGTACCGTACGGGCGTCCGGGGCGGCCAGGACGGCGGCCACCTCCGTCGCGAGCGCGCTGTCCCCGGCCCGCAGCTCGCCCAGGTCACGGCGGGCGTCGAAAGCGACCACGCCGAGCGCGACGGCGGCGGCCGTGGACACCGCCGCGAGCCCCGCCGCCGCCTTCCCCAGCCACCGCCGCCGCGGCACCACGTGCGCGACCGGCCCGGCGGCCTCCCACAGCGTCCGGTCCCCGGCGGGGGGCGCGCCCGGCCGGGTGTCCGCTTCGGGCGCCCGGCGCGGGATGAGGACGACGGTCTCGGCGAGGTCCTCGCCGGAGGCGTACGACGCCGGCGCGTCGCCGTTGGGCCCCCGGCGCGCGGAACCCGGAGCCTCGGGGCCGGGGAGGTCGCGGCGGTACGGGCTCGGGGCCTCAGAAGGGGGGCCCGGGGTGAGGAGGTCACGGCGGTACGGGCCCGGGGTCACGGAAGGGGGGCCCGGAGTGAGGAGGTCGCGTGGGAGGCGGAGGGTGGCGTGTCGCGCGTGGGCGGTGGCGAGGACGCGGGGGCGCAGGGAGGCGGGGGGCGGGGTGGCGACGGCGAGCGCCAGGCGGGCGGCCGCCTCGCGCAGGCGGCGTACCTCTGACGGGCACGTGCGGCAGCTCGACAGGTGCGCCTCGAAGGGCGCGACGTCGGCCGGCGGCAGCGCGTGCACCGCGTAGGCGCCCGACAGGGTGTGGAGTTCGTCGTCCATGCCCACTCCCGTGGTGGTGAGAGGCGGCTCACTACCCGTGATTCGGCAGCTCGGCGTCCGTGGATGCTGTCAAGCTGGAACGGCCTTCTCACAACGTGGACATTGCGGTCGGCCAGGTGGGGCCGGTGGAATACCCTCGTATGTCGTGAGCGCACTGAGCAATTCGCTGAACCTCGATTCCTGGCGAGCCCTGCCCGCGGCCCAGCAGCCCGACTGGCCTGACCGCGGCGAGCTCGACAAGGTCGTCGCCGAGCTCGGCGGCCTGCCCCCGCTGGTCTTCGCCGGAGAGTGTGACCAGCTCAAGGAAGACCTGGCCGCCGTCACCCGGGGCGAGGCGTTCGTCCTGCAGGGCGGCGACTGCGCGGAGACGTTCGCCGGCGCGACGGCCGACAACGTGCGCAACAAGCTCAAGACCCTGCTGCAGATGGCGATCGTGCTCACCTATGCCGGCAAGGTGCCGGTGGTCAAGATCGGCCGCCTGGCCGGCCAGTTCGCCAAGCCGCGGTCCAAGGGCACCGAGGTGCGCGACGGCCTGGAGCTGCCCGCCTACCGGGGCGACATGGTCAACGGCTTCGACTTCACGCCCGAGACGCGCCGCCCCGACCCGTGGCGGCTGCTCAAGGCCTACCACTCCTCGGCGGTCACGCTCAACCTCGCCCGCGCGTTCACCAAGGGCGGCTACGCCGACCTGCGCCAGGTGCACGCCTGGAACCAGGACTTCGTGGCCGAGTCCCCGGCCGGCCGGCGCTACGAGCGGCTGGCCCGCGAGATCGACCAGGCGCTGGCCTTCATGCGGGCGTGCGGGGCCGAGCCGGAGGAGTTCCACTCGGTGGAGTTCTACTCCTCGCACGAGGCGCTGATCCTCGACTACGACCAGGCGCTCACCCGCATCGACTCGCGCACGGGTCTTCCGTACGACGTGTCGGCGCACATGGTCTGGATCGGCGAGCGCACCCGCCAGCTCGACGGGGCGCACGTGGAGTTCTTCTCCCGGATCCGCAACCCGATCGGCGTCAAGCTGGGCCCGACCACCTCCCCCGAGGAGGCGCTGGCGCTGGTGGAGAAGCTCAACCCGGACAACGTGCCGGGGCGGCTCACCTTCGTCACCCGGATGGGCGCGTCCAAGATCCGCGAGCACCTGCCGCCGCTGGTCAAGGAGGTCACGGCCGCCGGGGCGCAGGTGGCCTGGGTGTGCGACCCGATGCACGGCAACACGTTCGAGGCGCCGAGCGGTCACAAGACCCGCCGGTTCGACAACGTGCTCGACGAGGTGGCCGGGTTCTTCGAGGTGCACCGCGCGCTCGGCACCCACCCGGGCGGCATCCACATCGAGTTCACCGGCGACGACGTGACCGAGTGCGTCGGCGGCGGTCACGAGATCGCCGAGGACGACCTGGCGACCCGCTACGAGACGGCCTGCGACCCGCGGCTCAACCGGAGCCAGTCGCTCGATCTCGCCTTCCGGGTGGCCGAGCTGTACCGGGGCTGAGCACGTCTCACTTTCCGGGCCGTCGTCACCCGGCGGCCCGGGACATCTTCTATGATCAACGGCACAAGCCGGAAATTTTGGGAGATGTGGTGGACAGAGCTCCGGATGGCGTCGATCCGAACGTGCCCAACGTCGCGAGGATGTACGACTTCTACCTCGACGGCAAGGACAACTTCGCGGCGGATCGGGAGGCGGCCGAGCGCATTCTGCAGCTGTTCCCCAACACCAAACAGCATGCCCAGGAGAACCGCGGCTTCCTGCGCAGGGCCGTGCGCCTGGTGACCGCCAACGGCGTCGACCAGATCGTGGACCTGGGTGCGGGGTTGCCGACCCAGGGCAACACCCACGAGATCGCGGTGGGCTCCCGGGTGGTGTACGTCGACAACGACCCGGTGGTGTGCACGCACGGCCGGGCGCTGCTGGCCCGCGGCGAGAACGTCGACTTCTTGCAGGGCGACGCGCGCAAGCCCGAGGAACTGCTGGAGCAGCTCCGGCCGCTGATCGACTTCGACCGGCCGGTCGCGTTCATGATGCTGGCCATCCTCCACTTCCTGACGGACGAGGAGGCGTACGGGCTCATCGGGAAGCTGCGTGAGGTGAGCGTGCCCGGCAGCCATCTGGTGCTCAGCCACGCCATCGACGACAAGCCCGATCTCACGCCGCAGGCGCTGGAGGTCTACAAGCAGTCGACGGCGGCGCTGCACCTGCGCACGCACGAGGAGATCCTGCGCTTCTTCGAGGGTTACGAGGTGCTGGAGCCGGGCCTGGTGGACCCGAAGGACTGGCGTCCCGAGGAGGAGCAGGCGTCCGGCTCCGGGCGGCGCAGCCCCGGTTACGCGGCGGTCGGACGCAGGCTGTAACGCCTCCGGACAGCACGGCGGCCCCGCCCGGAGGCGGGGCCGTGCCGGAGTGGGTCAGTTCTTCTGGGCGTTCTTGAGCTCCTTGTCGAGCTCCGCCCTGATCTCGTCCATGTCGAGCGCGCGCACCTGACGGATGAGGTCGTCGAGAGCCGGGGCGGGGATGGCGCCGGGCTGGGCGAAGACCACGATGCCGTCGCGGATGGCCATCAGGGTCGGGATGGACCGGATCTCGAAGCCCTGGGCGAGCGCCTGCTCCTGGTCCGTGTCGATCTTGCCGAACGTGATGTCCGCGTGCTGCTCCGAGGCCTTCTCGAAGATCGGGCCGAACATCTTGCAAGGACCGCACCACTCCGCCCAGAAGTCGAGCAGGACGATCCCCTTGTCGGCGATGTCGTTGAAGTTCTTCTCGGTTACTTCGATGGTCGCCACAAGTGGCTCCTCTGACGTCGGTCCGCTTCCGGTGATTGTCTCCGTGACAACCACGTACCCCCCACCAGCATTCCATGCCGAGGCCCGGGCCGCGCGCACGCGGCCCGGGCGGTGATCGGCGGGGTCAGTGGCCCGGGAGGGTGAGGCCGATGACCAGCGGGTCGTGGTCGGAGGAGCGGAAGGCGTCGGGCCGGTAGAGATCAGGCGGGTTGAACTCGGTGTTGTAGTCACGGATGCGCGGCTCGTCCGCGTTGGCGTGCCAGATCGTGGCGGTGGTGACGCGCTTGAGCAGCTGCTTGCTCGCCATCATGTGGTCGAGCTCGCCGGCCAGCCCGTCGAAGAGGTAGCTGTAGCGCAGCGGGGCGGGCACGTACCGCTTGGTGAGGCTGGTGAGACCGCCGGCTTCGAGGGTCTTGATCGGGTCCTCCTCGCCGTAGGCGTTGAGGTCGCCGAGCACGAGCGGCGCCGGCAGGTCGCCGATGAGACCGAGCAGCGCCTGCGCCTGCCGCACCCGGGTCGGGTTCCAGCAGCCCTGGCCGTCGCCCTGGTCGGCGTCGGGCCCGCTGTCGGGGCAGGAGCCCTTGGACTTGAGGTGGTTGACGACCATGGTGAACGGCTGGCCGCCGCGCTTGCGGCGGAAGGTCTGCACCAGCGGCGGGCGGCTGAACACCGGGTCCTCCGAGGAACGGGCCTGGCCCACCGGCGTCAGCTTGCCCGGCTTGTAGATGAGGCCGACCTGGATCGCGTCGGTGCCCGGGAAGGGATGGGTGAGCGCCGCGTACGTGCCCGCGCCCATCTCGGCGTTGACCGCGTCGACCAGCGCCTGCAGGGCGGTCTGGCCGTTGTTCTCGACCTCCATGAGGCCGATGGCGTCGGCGTCGATGCCCTTGACGGCGGCGACGAGCTTGGTGAGCTGGCGCTGCTGCTCCTCGGCGGTGCTCGCGCCGCGCGAGCCGATCGTGGTGAACCAGTTGAGCGTGTTGAACGAGGCCACCTTGACGTTGCCGAGCACCGGGAACGGCCGGGGCAGGCGCGGGTTGGTGTTCTGGTAGCGGATGGGCCGGGTGGGCTGCAGCCGGTAGCGGTCGAAGCCGTAGCCGAGGACGCCGGTGATGCCGGTGGCGCTGTCGCCGGCGCGCACGATGGGCGGCAGCGTGGCCGGGTTCTGCTGGTTGGAGGCGTCGTCGACGAGCAGCGAGCGGCGGGCGTTCTCGGCGGCGTCCACGCCGGGCCGGTCCGTCGGCTGGAAGAGCCTGCCGCCGGAGGAGAGCGTGACCTCGCCGAAGCGGCCCAGGTTGTACGTGTCGTTGACGGTGAGCCGCTGGCCGAAGGTGAGCAGCATGTTCTCCACCGGCTCCAGGTCGGCGCTGGGCAGCCGATAGCGCTGGGGCGCGATGGTCCCGGTGCCGCACACGTCCACGGCGGTCACCGGCGACAGCTCGGTCCAGCCGTTGAACTCGACGGCGCGGCCGGTGACGAGCACGCGGTCGCCGACCTTGACGTCCTTGAAGGAGTCGCGGGCGAAGGCGAACAGCGCGTCGGAGGTGGCCGGGTCGGCGTCCGGCGTGGGGTCCTGCAGGAAGAAGCCGCTCAGCTGGTCGGTGCGCTGGAAGTCGGCGGTGACCACGCCCTCGACCCGGACGGTCTGCCCGGCGAGCGGGGTGGCGGCGCCGCTGCCCTGGACCTCGGCGATCTCCCGGTCGGGCGGGGTGTCGCAGGGGCCCGCGGGGGTCGCGGATGCGGGTGCCGACAGGAGGCCGGCGGCGAGCGCGGCCGCGGTGAGCGCGGCACAGGATGCCCGGGATAAAGCTTGCATACGCGGCACTCTAGGCCCAGGCTCCGTGACAGGTGTCTACATAGATCTGGCCTCAAGCTTCCATTGCCGAACCTTGACAGGGCGGCCCACCGGGTATGACCAGTGCATGGACTGGGTCACCTGCGCGCAATCGGCGGCCTGCACCGGGATCGCCCGCCGGCCCTACGGCCTCTGTCTCGCCCATCTCCCCCAGGATCAGGTCTCGGTGGTGCTGGCCGGGATGGCGCCCGGGCTGCTGCTGGATCTGCGCGGCACGACGCTCAGCGGCGACCTGCTGCGCCGGGTCGTGGAGGCCACCCGGAGCAGACCCGGCCGCGCCCGGCTGGACCGCGTCCGCTTCACCGGGGACGTGCGGCTGGCCGGGGTGACGTTCGCGGGCGACGTGTCGCTCGACGGCGCCCGGTTCGACCGGCTCGCGTCGTTCTTCGGCGCCCGGTTCGAGGGCAACGTGTCCCTGGCGAGCGCCCGGTTCGCCAGGGAGCTGTCGTTCCACGGGGTGCCGGTGCGCGGGCACGTCTCGCTCGACGGGGCGGTGATGAGCAGGGACGCGCTGTTCAGCCAGGTGGTGTTCGGGCACGGGCTGTCCTGCGAGTCCGCCAGGTTCGAGGGGTACGCGACGTTCGACGGCGCCTCGCTGGGCGAGGCGGCGAGCTTCCGGGGCGCCCGGTTCGGCCGCACGCTCTCGTTCCGCAAGGTGAGCGGCAGCGCCGGGTTCGACGCGGCGCGGTTCGCCGCCGACGCCTACCTGTCGGCCACCGGCCGGTTCTCGGCCACGCGGGCCCGCGCCGACGGGGCGCTGGACCTGGCCGTGCGCGGCTGCGGGGTCGACCTGCGGCGGCTGGTGGTGGCGGGGGCCACGACGGTGCGGCTGACCGACTCGCAGGCCGACCTGGAGGGCGCGGTGCTGCACGGGCCGGCGACGGTGACCGGGCGCGGCGCGTCCACGCTGACGTCGCTGCGCGAGGTGGAGGCGGCCAGCCTGGCGCTGTCGGGGCTCGACCTGTCGGCCTGCCGGTTCGCCGGGCTGGCGCACCCGGCGGGGGTGCGCCTGAAGGAGTGCACGTTCGCGCTCACCGGGCGGGGCATGCGGGTGAGCATGAACCTGCCGATGCTGCGCTGGTTCTCCCGCCGCCGCGCCCCCGCGCACCACCGTTAGGGTCTCCTCAGGGAGATCCCCGATGGGGTACTGCGCGCCCGCTCCGTAGACTGGAGACCATGCTCATCGACGCCTACGCGGCCGAGCTTCAGCGGACGCTGTCGGGGCCGCACGGCCCCAAGCACGACCTGGTCGTCGAAGCGCGTGACAGCCTGATCGACTGCGCCGACGCCTACGAGGCCGAGGGCCTGCGCCGGGCGGAGGCGGAGCGGCGGGCGGTCGAGGAGTTCGGCCCGATCAGCGCCGTGGCGCCCGGCTACCAGGAGGAGCTGACCGCCACGGCGGGGCGCAGGCTGGGATGGCTGCTGCTGGTGAGCGTGCCCGCGACGGTGCTGGTGTGGGGCCTGATCTGGACCCTCCACCCCGGCGACGCCGAGCTGTGGCAGAACCGTCCGGAGTGGTTCATGCCGGTCTCCCGGCTGCTCGACGTGCTCCAGCTCGCGGTCGGTCTGTACGGCGGCCTCGCGCTGCTGGCCCTGGGGCGGGGCGCCCGCCTGCTCCCGCGGACGCGGCTGGTGACGCGCTCGCTCGGCCTGGCGGTCTGGGTGATGCTGCCGCTGACCTCGCTGCTCGGCCTGCTGCTGTCGAAGGGCTCGGTCATGCCCGCCGACCTGGCGACCTTCCCGCCGGTCATGCTGGCCAGCCTGGTGACCTACGCCCTGGCCGGGATGCAGCTCTACTGCGGCACCCGGTGCGTCATGCTCACCCGGAAGGCCTGACCTCCGGGGTCTCCGGCCGCAGCACGCTCCCGATGGCGCTGGTGAACGCCTGCCAGGCCGTCCGCTCACCCGCGAGCTGCTTGCGGCCGGCGTCGGTGAGCCGGTAGGTGCGCCGCTTGCGCCCGCCCACCGTGGCCCACTCGCTCACCAGGAGGCCGGTGCGCTCCAGCCTGCGCAGCGCCGGGTAGACCGTGCCGGTGGGCACCGTGAGCGCGCCTCCGCTGCGCTCCTGCAGGGCCTCGATGATGGCGTAGCCGTGCAGTGGCTCCCGTTCGAGCACGGAGAGCAGCAAGGCGTCCATGTGGCCGCGGAGCGCGTCGGGGTTCATGCCCGAAATCCTAAGCACCTCTCTCGCATGTAGCCAGCCTACATGTAGTCTGTCTATATGTAGACTCCCTACAGGTACACAGATGTGACGACGGAGAGGACAGATGGAAGCACTCGACCTGGCCCGCTTACAGTTCGCCGTGACGGGGAGCCTGCACTTCCTGTTCGTCGTGCTCACGCTCGGGCTGGCGCCGCTGGTGGCGATCATGAACACCCGGTGGGCGCGCACCGGCAAGCCGTTGTACGAGCGGATGACCCGGTTCTGGGGGCAGATCTACGTCATCAACTACGCCCTGGGCATCGTCACCGGCCTGGTGATGGAGTTCCAGTTCGGGCTGTCGTGGAGCGGGCTCACCCATTACGCGGGAGACGTGTTCGGCGCGCCGCTGGCCATGGAGACGCTGGTGGCGTTCTTCCTGGAGTCGACGTTCCTGGGATTGTGGATCTTCGGGTGGGGACGGCTGCCGAAGTGGGCGCACGTGGCCTGCATCTGGCTGGTCACCGCGACCGCGTTCGCCAGCGCGTTCTTCATCATGGCGGCCAACGCCTTCCTGCAGAACCCGGCCGGGGCGGTGGTCCAGGGCGACCGGATGGCGCTGGTCGACGCCGTGGCGCTGTTCACCAACAAGACGCTGGTGTTCGCGCTGCCGCACGTCCTGGGCGCCGGGCTGCTGACCGGGGGGATGGTGCTCATCGGCGCCAGCGCCTACCACCTGCGGCGGCGCACCCAGGAGGTGGAGTTCTTCTCCACGTCCATGCGGACCGGGATCGTGGTGGCGGCGATCGGCATCACGCTCACCGTGAGCTTCGGCTACGCCCAGTTCGGCGGGATGCAGGAGGGCAAGTTCGACGACAACCCCGCGGCCGCCGTGCCCCTGGCGCTGATGATGGAGGCCGGCAACCTGCTGTTCATGGGGATCCTGCTGTTCCTGCTGCCGGCGATGGCGGCGCTGCCCCGGTGGCGGTGGCCGCACCCGCTGCTGATGGCGCTGACGCCGCTGCCGTTCGTGCTGGCCATCTTCGGCTGGCTGGCCAGGGAGCTGGGCCGGCAGCCGTGGATGGTCTGGGAGCGGCTGACCGTCGCCGACGCCATGACCCCGGGGCTGACGCCCGGCATGGTCACCGCCTCCTTCACCGGCTTCGCGGCCGTGCTCGGGCTGCTGGCCGTCGTCGACTACGTGCTCATCGCCAGGGTGGTCCGGCGCGGCCCGCACGACCTCGCCCTCGGCGCCACCGCCCCCGAGCAGCGCTCGCCCGCGCTGAGCCTCTAGGAGTGCCCCGATGGAGCTGATCTGGTTCGCCGTCTTCGTCGTTCTGCTGGCAGGCTACTTCGCGCTGGAGGGCTTCGACCTGGGGGTCGGCCTGCTGCTGCCGGTCCTCGGCAGGAGCCGCGACGACCGTGACCGCATGGTCGCCGCGATCGCGCCGTACGTGCTCGCGAACGAGGTGTGGCTGGTGGCCGTCGCCGGGACCCTGGTCGGCGTCTACCCGCTGCTGGAGGGCGAGGCGCTGCCCGCGCTCTACCCGCTGGTGGTGGCCATGCTGCTGGCCTGGATCCTGCGGGACGCCGGGCTGTGGTTCCGGCGCAGGATCGACGGGCCCCGGTGGCGGGGGTTCTGGGACGCGATGATCGTGCTGGGCTCGCTCTGGCTGTCGATCGGCTGGGGGCTGGTGCTGTACGCCGCGGCCACCGGGTTCGCCGGGCCGCTCATGCACCCCCTGGGCCTGCTGTTCGGCGCGGCGCTGACGCTGCTGTTCGCCTGGCACGGCCGGGTCTTCCTCGGCTGGCGGCTGCCGGGGTTCGCCGGACCGGCGCGTACCGGGCGGGCGCTGGCGATGTCGGGGGCGCTGGCCGCGCTGCCGGCGCTCGCCCTGCTCGGCGGCGGGATGTCCTATCTGCTGGAGCACAGCGCCCCGGACGCGACGCTGAATGTGCTCAGTCTCATGGTCCTGCCGTTCGCGCCCATCATGGTCGGCGCGCAACTATGGATATGGCGCACTTTCCGTCCGGGAAAGGACGCCGACCGAAACCCTTCGTTCTTCTGAGGCGCTCGTGCACAAGGATCTCCTCCGCCTGATCCGGAGTGAACAACCGGTCCTGCGTCACCTGGCGGTCACCTTCGCGGCGGCGATGGCCGCGGGGCTGCTGGTGCTCGTCCAGGCGGAGTTGCTGGCGGGGGTGTTGTCCGGGAGGTTCACCGCGGTCGCGCTCACGGCCGTGGCCGGCGTGGTGGCGCTGCGCGCGCTGCTGGCCTGGACGCAGGGCGTGTTCGCCGGGCGCACCGCCACCGGCGTCAAGTCGGCGCTGCGCCGCCGCCTGCTGGCCAGGTTCGGGGAGCTCGGCCCCGTCCGGCTCGCCGGCCACCGCTCGGGCGAGCTGGTGACGCTCACCGGGCGCGGGCTGGACGGCCTCGACGACTACCTGACCGGCTACCTGCCCTCGATCGCGGTGGCCGCCGTGGTGCCGCTGGCGGTGCTGGTGCGGCTGCTCACCGCCGACCTGGCCAGCGCGATCATCGTCCTGGTCACGCTGCCGCTGATCCCGATCTTCGGCGCGCTGGTGGGCATGACCACCAAGGCCGTCACCGAGCGGCAGTACCGTGCGCTGACCCGGCTCGGCGGCCACTTCCTTGACGTGGTGCGCGGCCTGCCCACGTTGCGCGCCTTCGGCCGGGCCCGCTACCAGGCGACGGTGATCCGGCAGGTGGCCGACGCGCACCGCTCGGCCACCATGCGCACCCTCCGGGTGGCCTTCCTGTCGTCGCTGGTGCTGGAGCTGTGCGCGTCGCTGTCGCTGGCCCTGGTGGCGGTGCCGATCGGGCTGCGGCTGCTCGGCGGCACGCTCGACCTGTCCACGGCGCTGCTGGTGCTGCTGCTGGCGCCGGAGGCCTACCTGCCGCTGCGCGCCATGGGCACCCGGTTCCACGCCTCGATGGAGGGGGTGGCCGCCGCCGACGCCGCCTTCTCCGTACTGGATCGGTCGGACGACCCCGCCGAGCCCGGCCGGGAGGAGCGTCCCGCGGCCCTTCCCGCGTCCGGGCAGCCGCGCATCGAGCTGGAGAACGTCACCGTGCGCTATCCCGGGCGCGACGACCCGGCGCTCGACGGGGTCACGCTGACCATCGAGCCGGGCGAGCGGGTGGCGCTGGTGGGCGAGAGCGGCAGCGGCAAGAGCACGCTGCTCAACGTGCTGCTCGGCTTCGTGCCGCCGTCGGCGGGGCGGGTGCTGGTCGACGGCGTCGACCTGCGCGCGCTGGACCTGGACGCGTGGCGGGCGCGGCTGGCGTTCGTGCCGCAGCGGGCGCACCTGTTCACCACCTCGGTGGCGGACAACATCCGGCTCGGCACGCCCACGGCCGGCCTGGACGAGGTGCGGCGGGCCGCGCGCGCCGCGTACGCCGACGAGTTCGTCGGCGAGCTGCCCGACGGCTACGAGACCCGGGTCGGCGAGCGGGGCGCCAACCTGTCCGCCGGCCAGCGCCAGCGCATCGCCCTGGCCCGCGCCTTCTGCCGCCCGGCGACGTCGGTCCTGCTGCTGGACGAGCCGACGGCCCGGCTGGACGGCCGGAGCGAGGCCGCCGTGGTCGCGGCGACCGCCGAGCTGAGCAAGGGCCGCACCGCCGTCATCGTGGCCCACCGCCCTGCCATGATCGAGCTCGCGGACCGCGTCATCCGGGTCCACGACGGCCGCGTCGTCTCCGACACCACCCGGCTCGCGACCGTCCCGCCCCTGGCGGAGCCCCCTGACCCGCCTGTGCTCGCGAAGGGGCCTGGGACGTCACCGAAGGCCGGCGAGGAGAGGCCGGAGCGGTGAAGGGCATGTCGAGGACGCGACTGGTGTACGCGGTGCTGGCCGGGGCCGCGGCCGACCTGGCGGGGCTCGGGCTGATCGCCGCCGCCGCCTGGCTGATCACGCGGGCGGCCGAGCAGCCGCCGCTCGCGGCGCTCAGCGTGGCGATCGTGGCCACCAGGGCGTTCGCCACCGGCCGCGGCGTGTTCCGGTACGCCGAGCGGCTGACCGGGCACGACGTGGCGCTGCGGGCCCAGGCGGGCACGCGGGAGCGGCTGTACGAGGCGCTGATCCCGCCGCAGCGGCCCCGGGTCGGCGGCGCCGACCTGCTCAGCCGCATGGTCGACGACACCGACGCGGTGCAGGACCTGCTGGTGCGCTGCCTGCTGCCCGCCGCGGCGGCCGCCATCGCGGGTCTCACGGCGGTGGTGATCGGGCTGACGATCCTGCCCGTCACGGCGCTCGTCCTGCTCGCCGGGCTGCTGCTGGCCGGGGCGCTGCTGCCGGCGGGCACCGCGGCGGCGGCGCGCCGGTGGTCGGCGCGGCTGGCCCCGGCCCGGGCCGAGCTGGCCGGCCGGGTGGCCGACCTTGTGCACGGCGCGGCCGACCTGTCCGCGTACGGGGCCGGCGGCCGGGCGCTGCGGGACGCCGAGGAGGCAGGCGACGCGCTCGGCCGGCTGGAGCGGCGCCAGGCCAGGGTGCACGCCACGGCCCTGGCCGGCGGCACGCTGGTGCAGGTGCTGACCGTGGTCGCGATCGTGCTGGTCGCCCAGGCGAACGCCGTGGGCACGGTCGGCACGGCCGTGCTCGCGCTCACGGCGCTGGTGGCGTTCGAGCCGGTGCTGCCGCTGGCCGCCGCCGGTGAGCGGTACGCGGGCATCGCGGCGGCGCTGCGCCGCCTGCGCGAGGTCCGCTCCGCCGAGCCGGCCGTCACGGAGCCGGACACGCCGGCCGCTCCCCCGCCGGGGCCGCTGACGGTCGAGGTCGAGGACCTCGTGGTACGGCATGTGCCCGGCGGCAGGCCGGCCGTGGACGGGGTGTCGCTCACGCTGGCCCCGGGCCGTCGGGTGGCGCTGGTGGGCCCGAGCGGCGCGGGCAAGAGCACGATCCTGGCGGCGCTCATGCGGCTCGCCGACCCCGAGTCCGGGGCGGTCCGGGTCAACGGCGTGGACATCCGCGAGCTGGACTCCGACGACGTGCGGGCCATGATGACCGGGCTCACGCAGGACCCGTACCTCTTCCGTACCTCGCTCCGCGACAACCTGCGCCTGGCCGGGCCGGAGGCGGACGACGAGCGGCTGGCGCGGGCCGTGCGGGACGCGCGGCTGGAGCACTGGGTGGAGCGCACCGGCTGGGACGCCGAGCTGGGCGAGGACGGCAGCACCGTGTCCGGCGGCCAGCTCCAGCGGCTGGCGCTGGCCAGGGCGCTGCTGTACGACCCGCCCGTGCTGCTGCTGGACGAGCCGGCCGAGGCGCTGGACGAGGAGACGGCCGACGAGCTGATGGCCGACCTGCTCGACGTCACGCACGACCGGACCACGCTGCTGGTCACCCACCGCCTGAAGGGGCTGGAGCGGGTGGACGAGATCGTGGTGCTGGAGGACGGCCGCGTGACGCAGCGCGGCACCCACGACGACCTGGTTTCCCGGCCCGGTTACTACCGGGATCTGTGGGAGTCGGAGGTACTCACCCGCCGCTGAGGGAACTCCCCGGGCTCGCCGCCCGTTGGACGGGCATGGCAAGCTGGTTTACGACACAAACCAGTTTGATGTTCCGAGGAGTTGAGATGGCAGACGACGGCGAGCACGTGGCTTCTCCCGAGGAGACGCTCCGGCTCATCGACCAGCAGCGCGCCGCCGCGGTCAAGGCGCTGCGCGGCGACCCGCTGCTGCTCTACACCCCGTGGGGCGTCGCCTGGCTGCTCGGCTTCGGCACGCTCTTCCTGCGGTACGGGCTCGACGGCGTCCCCTACGTGCCGATCAGCCCGGGAGCCGCGCTGACCGTCCACCTCTCGCTGCACGTGGTCGCGGGCGCGTTCGTGGCGATCGGGATCGTCCGGATGAACGGCCAGGTCCGGGGCGAGAGCTCCGCCAAGGGCATGATGTACGGCTACGCCTGGTTCGTCGGCATGATGCTCATGTCCGTGATCAGCAGCCGCTTCAGCCCGGCGCTCGACCCGATCGAGGCCGGCCTGATGTGGGGCGCCGTGGCGCTGCTCGTGGTGGCGATCCTCTACATGGCCGGCGGCGCGCTCTACGGCCAGTGGTCGATGTTCTTCATGGGGGTGTGGATCGCCGCCGTCGACGCGGTGGGCGTCATGCTCGGCGCCGGCTGGCACGCGCTGCTCGCGGCGGTGTTGCTGGGAGGTGGCCAGATCGCCGCCGGCATCCTGCTGCGGTCGCGGGCATGACCGGCGAGGCCGCGCCGGAGCTCGACCCGGTCATCCACGCCCAGGCCAGGCTGCGCGTGATGGTCACGCTCAGCACGCTCTGCGACGGCGACGAGATCGCCTTCCCCTCGCTCAAGGATCTGCTCGGCATGACCGCGGGCAACCTGTCCGTCCACCTGACCAAGCTGGAGGAGGCCGGATACGTGCACATCACCAAGACCCACAAGGGCCGTACCCCTGTCACCTACGTCTCGATGACCACGCGAGGGCGGCTCGCGCTCGAGGACTACACCAAGGCCATTCGTTCCCTATTGGACTCCGCAGGAGGCAATCCATGACCATCCTCGCCAGAACGGTCGAGGTCACCCGGCGCTACGGCGACGTGTTAGCGCTCGACCGGGTCTCCGTCGACATCCGGGCCGGTGAGCTGGTGGGCCTGCTCGGCCCCAACGGCGCCGGCAAGTCGACCCTGATCAACCTGTTCGTCGGGCTGCGCCGGCCCAGCTCCGGCACGGTCGAGCTGCTCGGCGGCTCGCCGTCCGACCCCGCCGTGCGGCGCGGCATCGGCGTCACGCCGCAGGAGACCGGGTTGCCCGAGGCGCTGCGGGTCGGCGAGATCGTGGATTTCGTCTCCGCGCACTTCCCCGGACGGGCGGCCAAGACCGAGCTGCTGGACCGGTTCGGCCTCGGCGACCTGGCCAAGCGGCAGATCGGCGGCCTGTCGGGCGGCCAGAAGCGGCGGCTGGCCGTGGCGCTGGCGTTCGCCGGCCGCCCCCGGCTGGTGTTCCTGGACGAGCCGACCACCGGGCTGGACGTCGAGGCCAGGCGGGCGCTGTGGGACGGCATCAAGGCCTTCCACGAGGACGGCGGCACCGTCCTGCTGACCAGCCACTACCTGGAGGAGATCGAGGCGCTGGCGGAGCGGGTGGTGGTCGTCGGCCACGGCCGCGTGCTCGCCGACGACACCATGCGGGCGGTGCGTGACGTGGTGGGCGTGCGGCGGGTCTCGCTCGACGCGGGCGAGCTGCCCGAACTGCCCGGCGTGGCCGCCGTCCAGCGCGAGGGCGACCGGGTCCACCTGATGACCGCCGACCCGGACCGGCTCGTGGTCGAGCTGGTGCGCAGCGGCACCCCGTTCTCGGGCCTGGAGATCAGGCCCACCTCCCTGGAGGAGGCCTTCCTCACCATCACGGCCGCGAAGGAGCCCGCCCATGTCTAGTCTCATCCTGGCGCACACCCGCTATCAGGCCATCGAGCAGATCCGGGTGCCGATCGGGCTGCTGGCCGGCGGGCTGTTCCCGGCCATCGCGATGCTGGCGTTCGCGGCCCCGTTCGTCGGCGACGACCCGGTGGCCTCGACGCGGTCGCTGGGCTCGATGATGATGATCGGCGCCATGTCGTCGGCGCTCATCGCGCTGGCGATCAACGTGGCGCAGGACCGCGAGCAGCCGTGGAACCCCTACCTGCGCACGCTCCCCGCGGGGCCGCTCCCCCACTTCGCCGGGCGGCTCCTCAGCTCGATGGCGCTCATGGTGATCTCGACCATCCCGGTCACGGTGGTGGCGGGGCTCTTCACGGAGGCGGACCTCTCGCCGGGACGGCTGGCGGTGATGGTGGCCGCGGTGCTGGTGGGCTCGCTGCCGTTCATGCTGATGGGGCTCTTCGTCGGGCTGGTGATGCCGTCGAAGGGGGCGATCGCGGTGTCGCAGGTGCTGTTCTTCCCGTTCGCGATCGTGGGCGGGCTGATGCTGCCGCCGCAGGCGATGCCCGACTTCCTGAACGTGATCTCCCCGTACATGCCCAGCAGGGGCGGCGGCGAGCTGGTGTGGTGGGCGGCTGACGGGAGCGCGCCCAGCACCCTGGCGCTGGTGGCGCTGGCCGGCTGGACCGTGGCCGCGGGAGTGGCCGCCGCCTGGGCCTACCGGCGCGACGAGGGACGCAGGTTCGCCTGACGTCCAGGGGATGGAGGGGGTGTGCCGCCGAGTCCGCAGCGATCTCAACGGCACACCCGTCCGTGTGGGGGTCCTGGTTATTGCATCTCAGCGAGGGTGGCGTTGACGGTCTTCTCCACGCCGTCCCTCATATATGTGATCTGAACCTGTTGGCCCGGTTTGAAACCTCTGATCTGCCCGACGACGTCATCTCCGCTGTCCACGGCTTTGCCGTTGATCTTGGTGATGAGGTCGGCCGACCGCAGCCCGGCCTTCTCCGCGGGGCTTCCCGCCGTGATCTGGCGGACCAGCGCGCCGGGCACGTCGCCGGTGGCGTTGGTGACGCTCACGCCCAGGAACGCGTGGGTCACCTTGCCGGTGCTGATGAGCTGGTCGGACACGTGCTTGGCGGTGTTGATCGGGATGGCGAAGCCGAGGCCGATGCTGCCGCTGCTGCCCGCCGTGGCGATCGCCGTGTTGATGCCCACGACCTGCCCGGCGGCGTTGACCAGCGCGCCACCCGAGTTGCCCGGGTTGATCGCGGCGTCGGTCTGGATGGCGCCGCCTATCGTGGTCGCGCCACCGCCCCCTCCCTGGCGGGGCCAGCCGGGCGGCGCCTGCTCCTGCTCGCCGCCGACGTTGAGCGTGCGGTCGAGCGCGCTGACGATGCCCAGGGTGACCGACCCCTGGAGGCCGAGCGGGCTGCCGAGGGCGAGCACGGAGTCGCCCACCTTGAGCTGGTCGCTGTCGCCCAGCGCGGCCGGGGACAGCCCCGACACGTCCTCGGCCCTGATCACGGCCAGGTCGGTGGCCGGGTCGGTGCCGATCACGGAGGCGGTGGCGGACTTGCCGTCGCTGAACTTCACCGTCATCCTGCCGCCCTGGGCGGCGCCCTCCACCACGTGGTTGTTGGTGAGGATGAGCCCGTCGGCGCTGAGGACGACGCCGGAGCCCTCGCCCGACGAGCCCTGGATCATCACCACCGAGGGCTGCACCTTCTCCGCCACCTGCGACACGGTGAGCGAGGTCGACGCCTGGCTGAACGTCGGGTTCGGAGCGCTGACAGTCGTCACGACCGGATCCTGGAACGCGGTGGCGACGGTGGCGCCCACCGCGCCGCCGCCGACGGCCATGGCCGCCAGGGCCAGACCGGCGACCGCCTTGCGCCCGAAGCCCGGCTTGGCGGGCGGGGGCGGCGGCGGTGGCACCGGCCGGCCCATGACCATGGTCTCCCTCCGGGGAAAGCCCCCGGCGGAGGGCGGCGTGTCGCCGAACTGGCTCCAGCCGCCGGCGCCCTGCTCGCGAGGCTCGTTCGCGTTCATCGTCATCTCCCTCGAGTTCCTCTGACTCAAGGGTGCCAAAGCCAGCGTAAGCGCTGGTTAAGCCGATGATCGACGGCGGCCGAACACCTGAACGGCGGCTTTATCGTCCCTGCTCGAAGCCCGTCGCCCGACCGGAAAAATCACTTCCAGTATTCGTCCTTGAGCAGCCGCTTGTAGAGCTTGCCCGTGGGATGCCTGGGCAGCTCCGCCCGGAAGTCGACCGACTTGGGACACTTGTAGTGCGCCAGCTGGGAGCGGCAGTACTCGATCAGCTCCTTCTCCAGGGCGGGTCCCGCCTCGTCCATCGACACCGGCTGCACCACGGCCTTGACCTGCTCGCCCATCTCCTCGTCCGGCACCCCCAGCACGGCCACGTCGGCGACCTTGGGGTGCACGCACAGGACGTTCTCCGCCTCCTGCGGGTAGATGTTCACCCCGCCGGAGATGATCATGTACGAGCGCCGGTCGGTGAGATAGAGGAAGCCGTCGGCGTCCAGGTAGCCGATGTCGCCGAGGGTGGTCCAGCCCCGGCCCTGCGGGTCCTGCACCGAGCGGGTCTTGTCGGGGTCGCCGTGGTACTCGAAGGAGGCGGCGCTCTCGAAGAAGATCGTGCCGTGCTCGCCCGGCGGCAGCACGTTGCCGTCCTCGTCGCACACGTGCACGGGGCCCAGCAGGGACCGGCCGACCGTGCCCTTGTGCTCCAGCCAGTCGGCCGAGCCGACGTACAGGAAGCCGTTGCCCTCGGTGCCGGCGTAGTACTCGTGGATGATCGGGCCCCACCACTCGATCATCTTCTCCTTGACCGGGATCGGGCAGGGCGCGGCCGCGTGGATGGCCGCCCGAAGCGACGACAGGTCGTACTTCGCCCGGGTGTCCTCCGGCAGCTTGAGCATCTTGATGAACATGGTGGGCACCAGCTGCGAGTGCGTCACCTGGTACTTCTCGACCAGCCGCAGGTACTCCTCGGGGTCGAACCTTTCCATGATCACGAGGGTGGCGCCGAGGCGCTGGAACGTCATGCAGTAGCGCAGCGGGGCCGCGTGGTAGAGCGGGGCGGGCGACAGGTAGACGCTGTCGGCCGACGGCGCGAACAGGAACGAGATGAGCTTGAACAACGCGCCCGGCTCGGTCAGCGGATCCAGCGCCAGGGCGGGCTTGACGCCCTTGGGCCTGCCGGTGGTGCCGGACGAGTAGAGCATGTCGGTGCCCTGCACCTCGTCGTCGATCGGGGTGGCCGGGTGGGCCGCGACCGCTTCCTCGTACGACTGGAAGCCCTCGGCGGTGCCGTCGAGCATCAGCCTCAGCTCCACGCGTGGCGTGGCGTCGGTGATGGAGGTGGCGACGTCGGCGAGATGCGCGCTCGAGATGAACACCCGGGCCTCGCAGTTGTCGACGATGTAGGCCAGCTCGTCACGCTGCAGGCGCGAGCTGATCGCCGTGTAGTAGAGCCCGGACCGGTGCGCGGCCCAGGCGACGGCCAGGAAGAGCGGATGGTTGGGCAGCATGAAGGCGACGTGGTCGCCAGGCCGCAGGCCCGCGGCGCGGAAGAGGTGAGCCAGCCGGTTCGATTCCTCGTCCAGCTGACGGTAGGTGACGACTTGACCGGAGCCCGCCATGATCACAGCGGGCTTGTCGGGGGTGACTGCTGCGATGGCTCCCGGGTACATGACCGAACAGTATTCTGTTTCCCGCGGGAAACGCCAGCCCCCAAGCACGGCGAAGCCGCGACCTCGTCATCGAGGTCGCGGCTCGCGTGATCGATCAGACGGCGTGGTAGACGTCCTGCCAGCCGGAGTGCCAGCCCTTCGGGTTCCAGTGGTTGCCGCGGCTCACGTTCACGTAGATGTGAGCGGCGTCCTCACCGGAGAACGAGAAGTGCTTCGGGTGCTTCCAGCAGTTCTTGAACCGCTCGAAGTGGGTGTCGCCGTCAGTGGTGACGACCTTGAAGGTCGCCCACGCGCACTTGTTCTTGCCCCACCACTTGTCGTTGTAGAGCTTGCCGTGGACGTCGAAGCGGTAGACGTGCTTCCACTCCCACACGCGCTTCTTGACTTCCTTCTTCACCCACCAGCACTTCTTCTCGCCGTCGTGCCACTTGCAGACCTTCTTGGGGACCACGACGGTCTTCCAGGTCCAGTGCTTGTAGGACTTCTTCTCGACCTCCACGTAGCCCTTGGCCTTGGCCTTGTGGTCGCTGGAGAAGTACGGGCCCCAGCTGTCGGAGTAGGTGCCGGACGAGGTCGCGGCGGTGGTCGTCGTCGCGCTCGCGGCGGTGGCGGGGGCGACCGCCATCGCGGCGGCGGCCGCCACGCCGATCAGGATTCGAGTTGCGAATCGCACTTGAGGGCTCCTCGGGATGAGGTTGGTTCTGCTGTCGGGTCATTGATAAGCCGAACCGATTGCCCGCGGCTTGCAACCCGCTTTAACCCCGCCTTATCCCGGGGCTCACGCGGCGCCTATTCGGCGGGAATCACGGAGCCCTCGTACTTCCGCGCGATGAAGTCCTTCACCTTCTGGTCCTGCAGCAGTTCGCCCAGGGCGACCAGATCCGCGTCCTGCTCCTTACCGGTCGCCACGACCAGGCCGTTCACGTACGGGTTGGCCTCGGTCTTCTCCAGGACCAGCGCCTCGGACGCGGGCTTGAGCCCGGCCTCGATCGCGTAGTTGCCGTTGATCACGGCCGCGTCCACGTCGTCCAGCGAACGCGGGAGCTGCGCGGCCTCCAGCGGTTCGAACGTCAGGTTCTTCGGGTTGCCGGTGACGTCGCGCTCGGTGGCGGCGGTGCCCGCGCCCTCCTTCAGCGTGATCACGCCGTTGTCGGCGAGCAGCTTCAGCGCGCGGCCGAGGTTGGTGGCGTCGTTCGGCACGGCCACGGTGGCGCCGCCGGGCAGGCCGCCGAGCTCGGTCACCTTCTTGGAGTACAGGCCGAGCGGTTCCAGGTGGACCGGGGCGAGGAAGGTCAGCCGGGTGCCCTTGGAGGAGTTGAAGTCGTCCAGGTACGGCTTGTGCTGGAAGAAGTTGGCGTCCAGCTTGCCCTCGTCGAGCTGGACGTTCGGCTGCACGTAGTCGGTGAACTCGACGATCTCCAGGTCGAGGCCGGCGCTCTCGGCGAGGTTCTCGTCGACGTACTTGATGATCTCACCGTGCGGCACCGGGCTGACGCCGATCTTGAGCGCGCCGTCGGGCTCGTTCGTGGCGGACTGTGACGTACCGCACGCGGCGAGCGACAGAGCCAGCGCAGCGACACCTGCTATGCGACGAAATATCATGATCTTTCCTTCTATTTGTGTGAAAGACGCCGGGCGGTGAAGTCGCCCAGGCTCTGCATGACTTGCACGATCACGACGAGCAGCACGACCGTCGCGACCATCACGCCGGTCTCGAACCGCTGGTAGCCGTACCGGATGGCCAGGTCGCCGAGCCCGCCCCCGCCGATGGTCCCGGCCATGGCCGTGTAGCCGATGAGCGCGACGACCGTCACCGTCACCCCGGCGACGATCCCCGGCAGCGCCTCGGGCAGCAGCACCTTGGCCACGACCGTGACGCGGCCCGCGCCCATCGCCCGCGCGGCCTGGATCACGTCCCGGTCCACCTCGCGCAGCGCGGTCTCCACCAACCGGGCGAAGAACGGCACGGCGCCGACCGTGAGCGGCACCACCACGGCGGCGGTGCCGATCGTGGTGCCGACGACCAGCCGGGTGAACGGGATGATCGCGATCATCAGCACGATGAACGGCAGCGACCGCCCCACGTTGACGATCAGCCCGAGCGCCGACTTGACCGCGGGCAGCGGGCGCAGCCCGCCCCGGTCGAACACCACCAGCGCCACGCCAAGCGGCAGCCCCAGCAGCACGGTCAGCAGCGCCGACCAGCCGACCATGATCGCGGTCTCGACGGTGGCGTCCACCAGCAGCGGCGCCATCTCTTCCCAGCTCATGACACCTCCACCAGCAGCCCGCGGGAACGCAGGAAGTCGAGCGCGGCCGGGGCCTCGTCGCCGGTGAGCGCGACCCGCAGCCGACCGGCCGAGCCGCCGCCGATCTCCTCGATCGCGCCGCCCAGGATGCTCACGTCCACGTCGAACTTGCGCACCACCTCCGACACCAGCGGCCGGTGCGGGTCGCCGGTGAAGGTGAGCGTCACCGAACCGGCCGGGGCCGGGCCGGGCAGCGGGAAGATCTCCCGGGTGAGCCGCGAACCGGGGGTCCTGATCAGGCCGGCGATGGCGCCCGACTCCTCGACCCGCCCGCCGGACATGATGGCGGCCGAGTCGCAGACGTTCTTGATGACGTCCATCTCGTGGGTGATGAGCAGGATCGTCAGGCCCAGCTCCGCGTTGAGCCGCTTGAGCAGGTCCAGGATCGACTGGGTGGTGGCGGGGTCGAGCGCCGAGGTGGCCTCGTCCGACAGCAGCACGGCGGGCTCCCCCGCGAGCGCCCTGGCGATGCCGACCCGCTGCTTCTGCCCGCCGGAGAGCTGGTGCGGGTGGTCACGCTCGCGCCCGGCCAGCCCCACCAGTTCCAGCAGCTCGCCCACCCGGCGGCGGCGCTCCGCCCTGGGCACGCCCATGACCTCCAGCGGGAAGGCCACGTTGCCGGCGACGGTGCGCGAGGAGAGCAGCGCGAAATGCTGATGGATCATGCCGATGCGGCGGCGGGCCAGGTTGAGGTCACGGTCCCCCAGCCCGGTCAGCTCCTGACCGGCCACCCGCACCGTTCCGGAGTCGGGCCGTTCCAGCAGGTTGACGCAGCGCAGCAGGGTGCTCTTGCCGGCGCCGCTGCGGCCGACCACCCCGTAGATCTCGCCTTCGCGCACGCTCAGGTCGACGCCGTCCAGGGCGACGGTGCGGCCGTACGCCTTGCGCAGGCCGGAAACCTCGATCACGACTCATCCCCATGGCTGAGAGGCGGCACGCGGCCGCCAGGCTGAACAATCCGGTACGAGAGCCGGAGGGCCTATCGGGAGCCGGGGTGGAACGGCAGGTGGCTGAGCCTGCGCAGCACGAAATGCGGCATGATCATGGGGAAACCTTCGAGGGAGAGAACGGTCAGCGGGCCTGGCGGGCGGTCATGCGCCCCATGCGCAGGCGACAACACCGGCCGGATCGGTGAAACGCGTGTCCCTCGGTCATGCTCATGCCAACGACGCCCGGCGCCGGACCTATTCCGCGCTACACCGTGATGTCGATCACCTTGTACGGGTCGCGCAGCGGCCGCACCCGGCCCGCGAAGTCCGCCTTGATCGCCCGCATGAGCGGCCCGGGCTCGTAGAAGCGCCCCTTGGTCTCCCCGTACGGCTGGAGCCAGCCCTTGGCGGCCAGGTCACGCAGGTCACGGGCGGCCTGACCCTGGCTGAGCCTTTCGTCGGCCTGGCAGCGGCTGCGGCGCAGCCGGCGGTTGACGAACACCTCGTAGAGAGCGGAGACGGTCAGGGTGTTGAGGCCGTCGTCCACGACCCGGCCGTGGCGGTGCGGCGGGCCCGGGACCTCATCCCCGGGGTGGGGCCGAGCTGTGGCCGGAGGCGACCCACTCGATCGCGGGCCAGTTCGCCCCCGAGGTCGGCGAGCGGGTGCTGGAGTTCACCGCCTCGCTCCCGTGACGCAGTCGGACGCCCCGCCGTGGCGGGGCGTCCGACTGTGCGGGGTCAGGCGGCCACGCCGCCGGCCACCCGGGCCGGGGTGAGCGCGATCTCCAGGACCTCGCGCACGTCGCTGACCGGGTGGATGGTCAGCTCGTCGCGGACCTCCTGGGGCACGTCGTCCAGGTCCGGCTCGTTGCGGGCCGGGATGAGCACCGTGGAGATGCCCGCCCGGTGCGCCGCCAGCAGCTTCTGCTTGACGCCGCCGATCGGCAGCACCCGGCCGGTGAGCGAGATCTCGCCGGTCATCGCCACGTCGCCGCGGACCTGCCGGCCCGACAGCAGCGAGGCCAGCGCCGTCGTCAGCGTCACGCCCGCCGACGGGCCGTCCTTGGGCACGGCGCCCGCCGGGAAGTGGATGTGCACCGAGCGGTCCTTCAGCGCGGTGACCGGCAGCTCCAGCTCCGCGCCGTGGGACCGGAGGTAGGACACCGCGATCCTGGCCGACTCCTTCATGACGTCGCCGAGCTGCCCGGTCAGGGTCAGGCCGGTCTCGCCGGTCTCCGGGTCGGCCAGCGACGCCTCCACGTACAGCACGTCGCCCCCGGCCCCGGTGACCGCCAGGCCGGTGGCCACGCCCGGCACCGAGGTGCGCTGGGCGTTCTCCGGCAGCGATGACTCCGGCACGAACCTGGGCCGGCCCAGGTAGGTCGTCAGGTCGTCCGCGCCGACCGCGATCGGCAGCTCGTCGCCGGCCGCGATCTTGCGCAGCACGCGGGCGATCGAGCGCTCCAGCGACCGGACCCCGGCCTCGCGGGTGTACTCGGTGGCCAGCCGGCGCAGCGCCGCGTCCTCGACCGTGACCTCCCCGGCCGTCAGCCCGGCCAGCTCCAGCTGGCGGGGCGTCAGGTGGTCGCGGGCGATGGCGACCTTCTCGTCCTCGGTGTAACCGTCGAGCGTGACGACCTCCATCCGGTCCAGCAGCGGGCCGGGGATGGCCTCCAGCACGTTGGCCGTGGCCAGGAAGAGCACGTCGCTCAGGTCGAGCTCGACCTCCAGGTAGTGATCGCGGAACGTGTGGTTCTGCGCCGGGTCGAGCACCTCCAGCAGCGCGGCCGTGGGGTCGCCGCGGTAGTCGGCGCCGACCTTGTCGATCTCGTCGAGCAGCACGACCGGGTTCATCGAGCCGGCCTCGCGGATGGCGCGGACGACGCGGCCGGGCAGCGCGCCCACGTAGGTGCGCCGGTGGCCGCGGATCTCCGCCTCGTCGCGGACGCCGCCGAGCGCGACGCGGACGAACTTGCGGCCCATCGCGCGGGCGACCGACTCGCCGAGCGAGGTCTTGCCGACGCCGGGAGGGCCCGCCAGGGCGAGCACGGCGCCGCTGCGGCGGCCGCCCACCACGCCCAGCCCCCTGTCCTGGCGGCGCTTGCGCACGGCCAGGTGCTCGATGATGCGGTCCTTCACGTCGGACAGGCCCGTGTGGTCGGCGTCCAGCACCTCGCGGGCGCCGGTGATGTCGTAGTTGTCCTCGGTACGCACGTTCCATGGCAGGTCGAGGACCGTGTCGAGCCAGGTGCGGATCCAGCCGGTCTCCGGCGACTGCTCGGAGGTCCGCTCCAGCTTGTCGACCTCCTTGAGCGCGGCCTCGCGCACCTTCTCGGGCAGATCGGCCGCCTCGACGCGGGCGCGGTAGTCCTCCTCCTCGGTCTCGGCCGAGTCGCCGTTGAGCTCCTTCAGCTCCTTGCGCACGGCGGCGAGCTGCTGGCGCAGCAGGAACTCGCGCTGCTGCTTCTCCATGCCCTCCTGGACGTCCTTGCGGATCGTCTCGGCGACGTCCAGCTCGGCCAGGTGCTCGCGGGACCATTCGATCAGCTTGCCCAGCCGGTCGGCGGGGTCGGCGGCCTCCAGCAGCTCGACCTTCTGGGCGGTGGACAGCCACGGCGTGTAGCCGGAGCTGTCGGCCAGCAGCGCGGGGTCGTCGATCTGGTTGACCTGGTCGACCACCTGCCAGGCGCCGCGCTTCTGCAGGATCGTGGTGGCCAGGGCCTTGTACTCCTTGGCCAGCTCGTGGGCGCGCTCGCCCGCGGCCACCGGGTCGACCGTCGCCGCCTCCACCCACAGGGCCGCGCCGGGGCCGGTGGTGCCGGCGCCCACGCGCATCCGGTCGACGCCGCGGACCACCGCGGCGGGCTCGCCACCGGGGAGTCGCCCGACCTGCTCGACGACCGCCCGCACGCCGACCGCGCCGTAGCGGCCGTCGATGCGGGGAACGAGGAGCACCTGCGGCTTGTTGCCACCGGATGCCTGGGCCGCGTCGATCGCGGCGCGCACCTCGGAGTCGGACAGGTCCAGCGGAACCACCATGCCCGGAAGCACGACGGCGTCGTCCAGCGGCAGAACCGGCAGGATCAAGCTCTCACTCATGCGAACTCCAAAGGGTTGAGTTATACCGACTCAATTCATTGGAGCCACGTAATGTTCCCTTGCTTGCCGATGTTCGCTCAGAGCGAGCGTAATGATGTAAGCCGTACCTGAGGGTGAGGGCGGATCAGACCTTGGTCCGACGCGTGGCGGGCGCCCCGCTCGTAGGCTTTGACCGTGTTCTCGGCAGTGCTGGACTCCATCCCCCTGGCGCTCTACCGGGGCGCGGCCGACCCGCCCGCACGCCGGTCCCGCTGGCTGGCCATGCGGATGCCGCGCTGGCTCGGGCTGCTGCCGTTCCGCACGATCGACCTGGTCCGCGTCGCCGACACGCTGCTGGCCCTGATCCTGTTCCTGACCACCTACGACCGCACCGTCAATACAGGCGTCCCGATGGCCCTGGTCTACGTCTCGGCGCTGGGGGTCGCGGTCCCGCTGGTGCTGCGCGACCGGCGGCCGCTGGCGGCCTGGCGCTCCTCGCTGGTGCTGCTCCCCGCGGGGGTCTGGGTCTCGTTCGAGACGGGGGTCCGGTACGAGAGCAATCCCTACACGCCCGAGATGGTGATCTCCTACCTGCTCGTGGCCTACGCGCTGGCGGTGCGCTGCGACCGGCGGATCACCGGCACGGCGTGGGCGGTCAGCGTGCTGGCCACCTGGATCATCTTCCCCAACAGCGTCCCGCTGGGGTCGATCATGGTCGGCGCCGTCATGCTGTTCGGCTACAACGTGCGGCTGCGGCGCAGCGCCACCGAGCGGCTCGTCCTGGAGGAGCGGCGCAGTCAGGAGGCGATGGGCGCCCAGGCCGTGCTGGAGGAGCGCGCCCGCATCGCCCGCGAGCTGCACGACGTGGTGGCCCACCACATGTCGGTGATCGCCATCCAGGCGGAGGCGGTGCCGCTCAAGGCCGCGGGCGACCCCGCCCAGCTGGAGGAGGGTCTGGCGGGCATCCGGGCGCTGTCGCTGGAGGCGATCGCCCAGCTCCGCCAGGTGCTCGGCGTGCTGCGCGACGAGGAGGGCCGCACCGACACCGCCCCGCAGCCCGGCCTGGCCCAGGTCGAGGACCTGATCGCCAACGCGCGGGCGGCCGGGCTGTCCGTGCTGGTCAAACGGCCCGAGTCGCTGGAGGGGGTGCCCCAGGCGGTGGGGATGTCCGCCTACCGGATCGTCCAGGAGTCGCTGAGCAACGCCATGCGCCACGCCCCCGGCGCGACCGTGGTGCTCGACATCGGCCGCGACGACCACGGCGTGCGCCTCCACATCACCAACGGCCCCGGCTCCTCCCCCGCCCGCTCGCCCGGCGCCGGCCACGGGCTCGTCGGCATGCGCGAGCGGGCGGCGCTGCTCGGTGGCACGCTGGAGGCGGGGCCGGTCCCGGTGGGAGGCTTCCAGGTGACCGCGGTGCTGCCGATCGGACGGGGTTCAGCGTGATACGGGTTCTCATCGCCGACGACCAGGGCATGGTCCGCACCGGGTTCACCGTGTTCCTGAGCGGCCAGCCCGACATCGTGGTCGTGGGCGAGGCGGCCGACGGCCTGGAGGCGATCCAGCGGGCCGCCGAGCTGGAGCCCGACGTGGTGCTGATGGACGTGCGGATGCCGGTGATGGACGGGCTGCAGGCCACCCGGCGGCTGCTGTCGTCCGGCTCGGCGTCCAAGGTGCTCATCCTGACCACGTTCGACCTCGACGACTACGTCTACGAGGCGTTACGGGCCGGCGCCAGCGGGTTCCTGCTCAAGGACGCCTCGGCCGTCCAGCTCGCCGAGGCCGTCCGGGTGGTGGCGGCCGGCGACGCGCTCATCTCGCCGGGCGTCACCAAACGGCTCATCCGCGAGTTCGCCCGGCTCGGGCCGCGCCCGGCCCCCGCGGCCGCCCGGCTGAGCGAGCTGACCGAACGGGAGAGCGAGGTGCTCACCCTGGTCGCCCAGGCGCTGTCCAACCAGGAGATCGCCCAGAAGCTCGTGGTGGCCGAGCAGACGGTCAAGACCCACGTGGGGCGGGTGCTGATGAAGCTGGGGCTGCGCGACCGGGCCCAGGCGATCGTCTACGCGTACGAGACGGGGCTGGTGCGACCGGGCGAGTGAGGGGGGTGATGGCTCCGATCCTGGATGCCTCTGGCGTCCGCCCGGTGCCGTGTGTCTTCGGGCGTCGGCCGGTTCGCGCAACCCCTGACCACCGTTCCACGTGTCACCCACGTACCCCCTGAACATCCGCAGATCCCGCATGCTCCCTGGCCTTGGCGGGGTCCGCGTAAGACCAGGCGTCCGCTGTCCCGCCTCCCCCGTGGGCGCCCGTCGTTCCCGCGTTGTCCGGGGCATCCACTGGTCTCGCTGGGTTCTGGACGGGTGACGGGGGGCGGTCGTGGTCGTACAGTCGGCTGATGGACCTGGTCAAGCTGTTCCATGACGTCGTGGAGACGGTGCCCGCGTACCGGGCGTTCCTGGCGGAGCACGGCGTTGACCCCGCCCAGATCCGGACATTTCAAGATTTCGTACGTCTGCCGATGACCAGCAAGGACACGTACACGCGGCGCCATCCCCTGCCCGACCTGTGCCGTCATGGGGTGATCGGTGACATCGTCGCGGTGTCGTCCGGGTCGACCGGTGAGCCGGCGTTCTGGCCGCGTACCGCCGCCGACGAGCACGTCATCGCGGCCCGCTTCGAGGAGGTGTTCCGCGACTCCTTCGCCGCCCGCGAACGACGCACGCTGGCCGTGGTCTGCTTCGCGCTCGGCACCTGGGTGGGCGGGCTGTTCACGGTCGCCTGCTGCCGCCGCCTTGCCGAACTCGGCTACCCGGTGACGGTGGTCGCGCCGGGCAGCGACAGGCGGGAGATCCTGCGGGTGGTGCCGGAGCTGGCGCCGCACTTCGACCAGGTGGTGCTGCTCGGCTACCCGCCCTTCCTGAAGGACGTGATCGACGCCGGGCTGCCCTGGTCCCGCTGGAACGTCAAGCTGGTCACCGCCGGCGAGGTGTTCAGCGAGGAGTGGCGCACACTGGTGGCGTCCCGCGCGGGCATCGCCGACCCGGTGCGCGGCATCGCCTCCCTGTACGGCACGGCCGACGCAGGGGT
The DNA here is from genome assembly GCF_043198225.1 of Nonomuraea sp. NPDC048826. Lineage (NCBI taxonomy): Bacteria > Bacillati > Actinomycetota > Actinomycetes > Streptosporangiales > Streptosporangiaceae > Nonomuraea > Nonomuraea sp. NPDC048826. The sequence goes on from NZ_JBICUQ010000004.1 coordinate 182,109, forward strand.
GCTGGGCAACGAGACGCCGCTGTCGGTGGAGCTCCGCCGCTTCCTCGCGGAGCGGCCGTCCGCCGCGCGGGAGCTGTTCGGCGAGTCGCGACTGCCCACGCTGGTGCAGTACGACCCGGAGGTGCGCTTCTTCGAGGAGCACGACGGCACCCTGCTGTTCACCGGCGACAACGGCATCCCGCTGATCCGCTACCACATCGCCGACGACGGCGGCCTCATCCCGTACGAGCGGCTGCTGTCCTTCGCCCGCGACCACGGGCTGGAGCCGTCGGCGCCCGGCCCCGAACGGCCCTTCGCGTACGTCTTCGGGCGGAGCCGGTTCACCGTGTCGTACTACGGGGCGAACGTCTACCCGGAGAACATCTCCGTGGGGCTGGAGCAGCCGGAGGTGGCGGGGCTGGTGACGGGCAAGTTCGTGATGGAGGTGGCGGAGGACGAGCACCGCGACCGGCAGCTGACGGTCACCGTGGAACTGGCCCCCGGCGAGAAACCCACGGACAGCACGGCAGCGGCGGTGGGCGTGTCCATCCTGGCCCAGCTGCGGCGGCTCAACAGCGAGTTCGCCCACTACGTGCCCGAGGCCCGCCAGACTCCGGTGATCCACCTACGCGAAACCGGCGACCCGGACTACTTCCCTCCCGGAGCCAAACACCGCTACACCCGCTGAAGCCCTCGCTCCAGTTGCCCGGCACATCCGCTGAGACGCTGCCCTGGGAACCAGGCACATCTGCCGACCGCCTCGCCTCACATGTTCGGCACACCCACCGATCCCCGCCGGTCGCCGTCGCCGGTCGCCGGTCGCCGGTCGCCGGTCGCCGGTCGCCGGTCCACGATGACCTCCCGGGCTGCCCACCGCAACGCTCCCGCGCCGGGCAGCCCTCGGGTGGACCGCCCCACCCCCCGCCCGGGGGTCCGCAGGTCATCCTCGCCCCGCTGACATCCCTCCCCAGTACTACGTGGAAGATCCGCCCGTGCGGTGACGCGGAACCAGGGGCCGGCTCCGTAGCTTCGACGTCATGCGATTCAGGCACGGGATCCTCGGCATGGTCGCGCTCGGCGCGCTGCTCGTCCCACCCACCCAGTCCAGCGGCCGGCTGGTCCGGGTCTACGGTGATGTGGCCACGGCCGACCGGGTAGCGGTCATCGTGCCGGGTGCCGACATCACCGTGGAGACCTTCGACACCGGCAGCCACCGCCCGGGCGGTTCGGCCCGCGCTCTCCTGGCGGAGGCGTCCAGCCAGTCCCCCGGCACCCGCCTGGCGGTCGTGGCCTGGCTGGGCTACGAGTCGCCGCCCACCTGGAGCCTCGACGTCGTGACGGACTTCGCGGCCGACGAGGGGGCAGGGGCTCTTCGTCGTACGGTCACCGACCTGCGCCGCCAGACCACGGCCCCCATCGCGCTCCTGTGCCACAGCTACGGCTCGGTGGTCTGCGCCAAGGCCACCGCCACCGGCCTCCCGATCGCCGACCTGGCCCTCGTGGCCAGCCCCGGCCTGGAGTTCGACGCCGCCACCTTCACCCCCGCGCGGGTGTGGGCGGGCCTGGGCTCGAACGACTGGATGAGGTTCGTCCCGAAGACCAAGCTGGGCCCCCTCGGCTTCGGCCAGGACCCGATGGCCCCCGCCTTCGGCGCCCGCCTCTTCGACGCGGGCGAGAGCGGCCACAGCGACTACTTCCGCCCCGGCACCACGTCCCTGCGCAACCTCACGCGAATCGCGTTAGGCCACCCCGACGAGGTCACCCAGCGCCCCGAGCCTGGGCATGCATGACCCGTCCGCACCTTGCCATCCGTGGGATTTCTCCACGCCGTCCAGTGAGCTCCCGCACCGTCCAGTGCGCCTCCACCGGCACCATTCCTAGCTTCCGCCGCACGGTCCGGTGGGGCCTCCACCGGCACCATCCCGTGAGCTTCCCCACACCGTCCGGTGGGCTTGCTTTCGTGCCGTCCGGTGAATCCGCCTTCCGGCTCAGGTTGTGGGCGTATTCAGGTCAGCCCACCTCACCCGTCCCGCCAGCCGCCTCGGCGGCGGCTTCGGCAGTCGAGCGGCCTGGTGCTTCCAGCGCCGTTTCGGACGTGCGGGTCAAGGCCTGGACGATCAGCAGTCGCGCGGCGTCTCGTGCCGACTCGGGCATGGATTCGATGACCCTCTCCGCGGCGAGGATCCTCTCTACCTCGAGAGGATGCGAGAAGAACGCGAGGACTTCACGAGACGACGTCTCGGAGTTCTTCAGGACGGCCTGAGCGATGAAACCAGCCACCGCCGCCCCTGCGGCAGAGACGACAGAGACGGCCACGGCGGAGGCCACATTGTCGGCGAACAACGAAAACGCACCGGCCGCGACCAAGAAGGAGAATCCCACCAACAGAGTGGCCAGCGTCGTCTGACGCGTCGAGCTCGCGTAATTCAATACCAACTTGTGATACAGCTGGAGCTGATCCCTATTGTCACGCCATAAAGCACGCAGGGTCAGTGAGTCGTCGACCGGCAGGTCCCGTTCCCTGATGTCTTTGAGGACTTGCTGATTCTCAAAGGTGCGCCGCTTCTCATTCCGTACGTACCAGAAGAGCAGGGCTGCAGCGAAAATCAGTGCGACGGCGAAGCCGCTGCGCAGCAGAAGGTCGTTGGTCGCCTCGTCGACCGCTCGGCCTGCTGCGACCTCCTGTTGCCAGGTCGCCTCACGCCGCGTATCCCTGGTCCGCATCTGCTCAGCGGCGTTCTGAGCTTCCGCCCGTGCACGGTCGAGTTGAACCGTCAACCGTTCTATGAGGTCGGTGGTGCCCTTCGATCCACGGGCTTCGTTCGCGAGGGTAGCCTGCGCTACCTGAACCTCCGCCCGAGCTTCCTCCTCAGACGCCCGGGATTCGGCGAATTTGGCGAAAGCATCAGCCGCGATACCCCTGGCATGGTCGTACGCCTGCAAGGCGGCGTACCGCTGATTGAACGCGGGCCAGACAATCAGCGCGACCAAGGCTATGACGCAGACCCCCAGGAGCGTTCCTATCTTCCTGGTGGCAGAAAATTCCGAGGAGCGCCGCCATACCTGCAGCCGGCCTTCGGCGATCCTGTCGGATGAAGCGTCCGCCCCCTCCGGACCGACGGGATGTCCCGCATCCTTCTCCAGCCTGGCGTCACTCATCGAACCTCGGACATTCCACAAGAACGAAGCGCCGGTAGGTAGCCGCGCAGGGCCGCGAGAAGGCCGACAACGAGATGCCCTCCGCAAGGTCTCACAACCCCGTTGCTGGATCATTCTGTCAGTGATCGACAGCGCTGAGACAGGGGGTGGGAGTTGATCGTCCTTCGCGGTGTAGATGACGCGCTCCGCACCTCGGGTCCGGCCCGAGGGAAATGCAAGCTTCATGGTCGTGATGCTGCCGGGGGGCAGTCTCTCGCAGAACGGCCGCATCCGCTGCGGTGAGCGCTCGGATCGCGTCATGTCGCCCCCGCGAGATCGCTCCCCTTCGCTGCGGCCCCTGCCAGAGGCCTCCGCGATTCGGGCCTCGTTCTGGCATCAAGCGCCCGCAACGGGTTCGTCGGAAGGATGCTCCTCGTCCGAAAGGCGGTCCTCGCCGGGGAGGCGGTCGCGGAGGGCTTGCAGGTCGGGGAGGAACCAGAGCTCGTCGCCGCGGTTGGCTTCCCGTATCCAGTCCCGCAAGGCCGTGCTGGAGGAGATGTGCTGGGAGATGTCGCCTATGACGGCGACCTTGATGCGGTAGTTGGCGAACTTCTGGATGACCTCGCCGGCGACGCGGGTGCTGAGACGCCAGAAGTCCTCGTGCAGCCTTTCGACGGGGATGGCCACCAGATGGGCGCGCTGATACCAGGCGTCACCGATCAGGTCGAGGGCGTCGCGCTCGGTCCGTACCGTCGGCCCGTCCGCCTCGCACATCATTACGCCGGGCATCGGGGCGGTGGCGGCGGGGTGGTCGGACTCGTGGGTGTGGGTGGCGGAATGGTCAGGGCTCGAAAGGACAGGTGCGGGACCTCCGGACATCGGAGCAGTAGCGGCGGGGTGGTCGGGCTCAGGGGTGTGGGTGGCGGAATGGCCGGGGCTCGAAAAACCAGGTCCGGGATCGCCGGGCGTCGGGGTGGTGCGGGCGGGGTGGTCGAGGTTCGCAAGGGCGGGGCGGTCGGGCATGCGGGCCTCCAAGGGTGGGATCTCCATCGGTTATGAGCTGACGGGTCCGGTTATGGGTTGGCGGGTCATACGTCTCGCGGGTCGAGCAAGGCATGCCGCCGGCAGGTCAATTTGCAGGTGAGGCAGGGCCAGCGGGCGACGGGCAGGGCGAGCGGGTTGAGGAAGGCAGGGGCCGTCGGCTGGGCGGGCGGGCTTCGGTAAAGCAGGGACGGGCGGTGGGCTGGGGTGGTCGTGCAAGCGGGCAGGGGCGGTCGGCGGGCTGGGTGAGCGGGTTGCGGAAGGGCAGGGGCGGGCGACGGGCCGGGATGGTCGTGCGAGCGGAATGGGACGTGCAGGCTGGGCTTCGAGGTGAGCGGCGGGGCGGGTTACTGCTTGATCAGGCGGTCTATAAGGCGGAGTGCTTGGGCGGTGGCTTCCAGGTCGCCCAGGATGATGACCTTCAGGCGGCCGCGTTCCTCGTCGTACACGACCTCCGCGCGAACCCCGGTGGGCTGGCTTCCGAGGGAGGCCAGGAGCATGGTGCTGACCCGGTCCATGCCGGCCCGGTCGATGCCGTCGACGTGGACGACGGTCGACGCCTCGGCGTGGCGCTGCGTGCGGGGTGGGGCGAGCGACAGGCCGGTGAACGCCTCGAGGTCGTCGCGGGCGATCCGGTACTGCTTGCCGATCTTCACGGCCTTCAACCGGCCGTCGCGGACGTAGGCGCGGACGGTCTTGACGTGCAGGCTGAGCAAGGTTGCCGCCTGATCGACAGTGTAATGTTCCATATCACTCCCTAAATTACCTTATAGAAGGGAGTAACAGAGAATTTTGCGCCGTCGATGACGCTCCGTTCGACTGTCGGAGGCGGGGCGTACGTTGGCCCGTATGGACTTGATCGAGCATGACGCCTCGGCGCCACCTCCCCGCTCCACCACCCAGCGCGACATCGCGGGATCGGGGAAGAACGTCGAAAGCGTCATCCGCTCCTTTCGCGGCCGGGTGGTCGTCATGGCCGGTTCCGTGGGCGACCCTCGTGCGCGGCCCTCATGCGCGGCCCTCATGGTGCGTCGGGCCGACGAGCCGATGGCGTGTCAGGTGACCGCTGACCTGCGGGGAATGACAACGGTCATGGTCTGTGCTGCTGCGTGGGGAGGTGCGTATGGACAACGGCCACATCGAGCTCCGGTCGGCGCGCGGCCGGTGGGTGCTGGCGGCGACCGTGCTGGGGTCGGGGCTGGCGATGCTCGACAGCACGGTCGTGAACGTCGCGCTGCCGTTCCTCGGCACCGAGCTGGAGGCCGGCATGTCGGGCCTGCAGTGGACGGTGAACGCCTACACGCTCACGCTGGCGGGCCTGATCCTGCTGGGCGGCTCGCTGGGTGACCGGTTCGGCAGGCGCCGGGTGTTCCTGATCGGCACGGTGTGGTTCGCGCTGGCGTCGGCGCTGTGCGGGGCGGCGCCGTCGATCGAGTTCCTGATCGCGGCTCGGGCGCTGCAGGGGGTGGGCGGGGCGCTGCTCACGCCGGGCTCGCTGGCGATCATCCAGGCGTCGTTCGCGAAGGCCGACCGGCCGCGGGCCATCGGCGCCTGGTCGGGGCTGGGCGGGGTGGCGAGCGCGGTTGGGCCGCTGCTGGGCGGGGCGATGGTGCAGACGATCGGCTGGCGGTGGGCGTTCCTGATCAACCTGCCGTTCGCGGCGCTGGTGCTGCTGGTGGCGGCCCGGCACGTCCCGGAGAGCCGGGACGAGCAGGCGGCGGGCCGCTTCGACGTCCTGGGGTCGGCGCTGGCCGCGCTGTCGCTGGCCGGGATCACGTACGGGCTGATCGAGCTGGACGCGCCGGTGCCGCTGATCGTGGGCGTGCTGCTGGGTGCGGCGTTCGTGGCGCTGGAGTGGCGCAGGTCGCCGGACGCGCTGGTGCCGGTGGGCCTGTTCGCCGATCGGGTGTTCACGGCGGTGAACGTGGTGACGCTCGTCATGTACGGGGCGATGGGCGTGGTGTTCTTCCTGCTGGCCGTGCAGTTGCAGGTGGTGTCGGGGTTCTCGCCGGTGGCGGCGGCGTCGGCGATGCTGCCGGTCACGGTGCTGATGCTGCTGCTGTCGCCGCGGGCGGGCGAGCTGGCCAAGCGCTACGGGCCGCGCTGGCCGATGACGGGCGGGATCCTGCTGGCGGGCGCGGGGTTCCTGCTCATGAGCACGATCGGGCCGGACGCCTCGTACGGGTGGCACGTGCTGCCGGCGGTCACCGTGTTCGGGCTGGGGCTCTCGGCGGCGGTGGCGCCTCTGACGGCGACGGTGCTGGCGACCGCCGACGACCGCTACGCGGGCACGGCGAGCGGGGTGAACAACGCGGTGGCGCGCACCGGCGGGCTGTTCGCGGTGGCGGCGGTGCCGCCGCTGGTGGGGCTGGTCGGCGACGCGTTCCAGGACCCGGGCGTGTTCGACGCGGGGTTCCGGACGGCGATGCTGGCCAGCGCGGTGATGATGGCGGTGTCGGCGCTGATCACCGCCGCCACCATCAGGGAGAACGTGCTCGACCCTCAGCAGGTGAAGGCCTGACTCCGGACGCTGTTGTCGAAGTTGGACACGAGCAGCTCGGGCTCGCCGACGGTGCGGATGTCGGGGAGCCTGGTCAGCAGCTCCTTGTACATGGTGCGCAGCTCCTGGCGGGCCAGGTTGGCGCCGAGGCAGAAGTGGGGGCCGGGGCCGCCGAAGCCGACGTGCGCCTTGGTCTCGCGGGTGATGTCGAACCGGTCGGGGTCGGGGAAGACGGACTCGTCGCGGTTGGCGGAGCCGTAGAAGAGCACCACCTTGTCGCCCTTCTTCAGCTCCAGCCCGCGCAGCGAGTAGTCCTGCGTGACCGTGCGCCTGAACTGCATGATCGGCGAGACGTAGCGGACCATCTCCTCGATGGCGTTGCCGATGTGCGCGTCGAAGTCGCTCATGAGCAGCTCGCGCTGGGCGGGGTTGTCGGTGAGCAGCTTGAGGCCGTGGGCCATGGTGTTGCGCGCGGTCTCGTTGCCGGCGACCAGCAGCAGCGCGAAGAACGAGCCGAGCTCGCGGTAGGTGAGCTTCTCGCCGTCGGGGTTGGCGGTGACCAGGAGCGAGACCAGGTCGCCCTTGGGGTCGGCGGCGCGTTCGTGGCCCAGCTTGATCACCATGCGCTGGAGGGCGAGCAGGGCCAGCATGTTCTGCCCGGCCATCTGGACGGTGCGGGCCAGGCTGGGCCGGATGCCGGTGTAGGCGGTGGAGATGTCGACGTGCTTGTGGACCCGTTCGCGCCACTCCTGCGGGATGTCGAGCATGTCGCAGATGACGTGGATGGGGAGCCGGGCGGCGACCTGGTCGACGAAGTCGCGCGGCCCCCGGTCGATGACGTCGTCGACGATGCCCCGGCAGGCGTCCTCGATGCCGGACTGCAGCCCGGCGAGCATCTTGGGGCTGAACGAGCGGGTCACGATGCGGCGCAGCCGGGCGTGCCGCGGGTCGTCCATGTTGACCATGGACTCGCCGAACACCTGCTTGACCCAGCCGGGCGGCTCGGGGTTGGTGACGGCCGGCTCGCTGGAGAAGACCTTGGCGTTGCGGCTGGCCTCGACCACGTCGGCGTGTCGTACCAGCGCGTAGAAGCCGGCGCCGGAGCGCAGGAACGGCACCTTCTTCTCGGGGAAGAACACCGGGTGCTCCAGCTGCCGGAGCCGGGCGAACGCCTCGTGCCGCTCCTTGAGCGGCCTGCGCCAGAAGTCGAGATCAGCGAGGTCGATGTCCACGAGCTCATCCTGGCACGTTCCCGTGGCGTTCAATCCCGGTTCGGATCTCCAGGACATCACTGATGTGTGAATGTTCTGCTCACCGCCTGCCTGGTCCTTCCCCTCGCCGCCGGTACGGGCGCGACAGCGGCCGCGGCGTGTTCCGGATCTCCTTCCGACTTCGACGGCGACGGGCGCCCCGACCTCGCGGTGGGCGCCCCGTACGACGACAGGCGGGCCGGTTCGGTGACCGTGCTGTACGGGTCGGGCCGGGAGCAGCGGCTGGTCCAGGACGACCCGGAGCCGGGTGACGCGTTCGGGGCGGCGCTCGCCGTGGGCCACTTCGACGGTGACCGGTGCGCCGACCTGGCGGTGGGGGTGCCGGACGAGTTCGTGGGCGAGCGGGTGCCGGGCGCGGACGGGAACGGGGTGGTGCTGCTCTACCACGGATCCCGCGGCGGGCTGCGGCCGGGACAAAAACTGTCGCTCGCCGGCCCGTCGAGCGACCGGTTCGGGGCGGCGCTGGCCGCGGGTGACCTCGACGGGGACGGCAGGGACGAGCTGGCCGTGGGCGCGCCGGGTCTCGGCCGTGGCGGCGGGGTCACGGTGTACTGGATGAAGGGTCGCGAACCGTACCGGATCACTCAGCGCTCCGGCTGGGTGCGGCAGGCGGCGCGGGCCACCGACGGGTGGGGCGAGACCCTGGCCACCGGCGACTTCGACGGCGACGGACGCGACGAGCTGGTGGTGGGCGCGCCCGCGGACACCGTCACCAAGGACGGGCAGGGCTCGGTGACCGTGCTCGACCCGCGCCGGCGGCGGGCGGTGCGGGTCACCCAGAGCTCGCCGGGCGTCACGGGCGCGGCGGAGAAATGGGACGCGTTCGGCGCGGCGCTGGCCACCGGCGACTTCGACGGAGACGGCCGGGACGACCTGGCGATCGGGGTGCCCGGCGAGGGGCTGACGGCCGGGCAGCGGGCGATGGACTACGGCGACGGCGCCCTGCACGTGCTGCACGGGACGCGGAACGGGCTGCGCGGCGCCCGGTCGGAGATGTGGACGCAGCGGCTGCTGAAAGGCGAGCCGCGGTACTACGACCGGTTCGGGACGTCGCTGGCCGCAGGGGACTTCGACGGCGACGGGAACGACGACCTGGCGGTCGGGGTGCCGGGCGAGAACTCCGTGCAGGTGATGCCGGGCTCGCCGCGGGGCGGGCTGTCGCGGTACGGGGACGTGCGGGTGATGAGGAAGGGCGGCACGGTGTCGGCGCTCCCGGCGGCCGGCGGCCGACCGGCCACGCTGGTGATCGCCGCGCCGGCCGACGGAGTGGTCACGTACGTGCGGGGGGTGCGCGGGGGCGGGAAGGCACTGCGCTTCGGCAAGCCACGCGAGCGGGGCTCAGGAGATGGGCTGTTCGGCTGGGCGCTGGCGGCCCGCTGACGCCGCAACGGGCTCAGGCCCCCTGGACTGCCTCGATGGTCGTGCGGTGGGAGGTGCGGGCCGGGGCGCCCCGGCGGCTGACATGGTCAAGGGTGCGGAAGTCGACGGACAGCTCGTCACCCGTCAGCCGGGCCATGAGGTAGCCGCGCCGCTGGTCGATGTAGGAGATGTGCGGGTTCTCCGCGAGGGAGTCGGCGATCCAGGCACGGTCGCGGTAGCCGTCGCCGTCGCTGGCGATCGAGGTGGCGACCAGCTCGCGGGCGACCACGGGCGAGTCCGGGTCGTCGAAATCGATCTTCAGGTCGGCCAGGTGGTGCATGTGGGCGTCGCCGGTGAGGACGACCGGGTTGGCCGTGCGCGACATGGCGTCCAGGAGGCGGACGCGCTCGGGGGCGTAGCCGTCCCAGGAGTCCAGGTTCACGTCCCGGCCGGGGCCGGCGCGGTAGTCGCGGTGGGTCATCAGGATCTGCTGGCCGAGCAGGTTCCAGCGGGTGCCGGAGCTCTGGAGCCCGTCTTCCAGCCAGCGCCACTGGCCGTCGCCGAGCAGGGTGCGGCCGGGCGACAGGCGCTCGTCGCATCCGGAGCGCACGCCGTCGGAACAGGCCTGGTCGTCGCGGAACTGCCGGGTGTCGAGCAGGTGGAAGCGGGCGAGTGAGCCCCAGGAGACGCGCCGGTTCACCCGGATGGCGGCGCCGCGCAGGCTGTCCCGGCGCAACGGCATGTTCTCGTAGTAGGCACGGAAGGCGGCTGCCTTGCGCCGGTCGAAGCCGGGGGCGCCGGTGCTGGACACGGGGCCGGCCCAGTTGTTCTCCACCTCGTGGTCGTCGAAGGCCACCAGCCACGGCGCGACGGCGTGCGCGGCCTGCAGGTCGCGGTCGCTCTTGTACTGGGCGTGCCGCGTCCGGTAGTCGGCCAGGGTGGCGCACTTGCCGGGCGAGTGGCTGCGGACCCGTTTCCCGGACAGCGCGGTGTAGCCGTTCGGCGCGTACTCGTACAGGTAGTCGCCGAGGAACACCACCAGGTCGGGCTCCTGCTCGGCCAGGCGGCGGTAGGCGGTGTAGTAGCCGTGCTCGAAGTGGGCGCAGGCGGCGACGGCGAACGCCAGCGGCGTCTCCAGGTGGGCGGCCGGGGTGGTCCTGGTGCGGCCCTCGGGAGAGAGCCGGCCCTCGGCGCGGAAGCGGTAGAAGTACTCCCGGCCCGGTTCCAGGCCTTCCAGTTCGACGTGCACGCTGTGGGCGTCGCGGGCGCGGGCGGTGACCGTACCGGAGGCGACGATCCTGGAGAAGCGCTCGTCGGCGGCGACCTGCCAGCCGACGTCCACGTCGCGGGAGGGCATGCCACCGAGCCCGGCCCCGCCGAGGGGGTCGGTGGCCAGCCGGGTCCAGAGCACGAACCCGCCGGTGGACGGGTCCCCGGAGGCGACGCCGAGGGTGAAAGGGTCGGATCTGAGCGTTCTGGACGGCATGCCGGTCTGCGGGACGAGGAGGCCGGCGGCCGTCGCGAGGAAGGATCTGCGGTCCACATCTCAGGTATGTCCGCGCCCGCCGACCAGGTCGTGACGGCGAGGTCAAAGCCGGATGAACAGCGCAGGTCGGCCACCTCTCCGGTGCCGCATCCAGAAGGGCGGCCGGGGTCCGGGCGCGTGCCTACGGGTCGGCCAGCGGCAGGGTGACCGTGAAGGTGGCGCCCTTGCCGGATTCGCCGTCGGCGGCGATGGTGCCGCCGTGCGCCTCGACGAGGGTGGCGGCGATGGCCAGGCCGAGGCCGGAGCCGCCGCTGCTGCGCGCCGGGTCGGCCCGGTAGAACCGTTCGAACACCCGCTCCGCCACCTCCCGGCCGAACCCGGGCCCTTCGTCGGCGACCTCCAGCACCGCGTCCTGCCCGCGCACCCCCACGCCGACGCGGAAGGGCGTGCCGGGCGGGGTGTGGGTGAGGGCGTTGGAGACGAGGTTGCCGATGACCTGGCCGAGCCGTGACTCGTCGCCGGTGACGACCACGGGCCCGTCGCCGTCGCTCAGCCTGACCAGCTCGATCCGCCGGTCCGGGGCGAGCGTCTGGGCGTCGATGACGGCGGTCGCGGCCAGGCTGAGCAGGTCGACGGGCCGCAGGTCGAGGCCGCGCCGCTGGTCGAGCCTGGCGAGCAGCAGCATGTCCTCCACCAGCAGCCCCATCCTGGCGGCCTGGCCCTCGATCCGGTGGAGCAGCCGCATCGCCTCGTCCAGGTCCTGGTGATCGGACAGGCGGTGCAGTTCGGCGAATCCCCTGATGGAGGTGAGCGGCGTGCGCAGCTCGTGGGAGGCGTCGGCCATGAAGCGCCGCATCAGCTCCTCGGAGCGCTGCGCGGCCGTGGCGGAGCGGCGGGCCGACTCGGCGGCGGCCTCGCGCTCGCGCGCCGCCTTCTCGATCTGGCCGAGCATGCCGTTGAGCGCCCGGCCGAGCTTGCCGACCTCGGTCGTGCCGGCCCACTGCGGCACCCGGCGCGACAGGTCGCCGCCCGCGATGTGGCGGGCGGTCCGCTCGATCTCGCCGAGCGGGCGCAGGCTGCGCCGGACCAGCCAGAAGCACACGACGCCCACCACGACGAGCGTGCCGCCGCCGGCCACGGCGACGATGAGGACGAGCTGGTTCACGGTGCCTTCGACGTCGCTCATGCTGATGGCGACGATCCGGCTGTGGCCGTCGCGGCGCGGCACGGCCACCACCCGCCAGCTCGGGCCGGCCGGGTCGACCGAGCCGACGGTGAACGCCCTGCCGTCCCGCTTCTCGACCCTGTGCAGGGGCAGCGGCGGCAGGTCGGGCAGGTGCGGGTCGGTGGACTCGGAGAACGTCCTGACGACGGTGCCGCCCGCGTCGACGAGCACCATGTGGAACAGCCCGTAGTAGCGCTGCGGCCCGGCGTTCGGCTGGGGGTCGACCGGCGGCGGCATCCGCCACGGCCCGCTGGCGGCGCGCAGCTGCTGGTCGACGCGGGCGACCAGATAGCCGTTGAGCAGCCGGACAGCGAACAGCCCCGTCACGGTGATGGCCAGCGTGACCAGGAGCAGCGTGACGGAGGTCAGGCGCAGCCAGAGCGGCGTGCGCGCGAGGTGTTTCCTCATTCTCTCGGTGGGCGCAGGATGTAGCCGACTCCGCGGAGGGTGTGGAGATAGCGGGGCTCGTCCGTGTCGATCTTACGGCGCAGGTAGGACACGTACGACTCGACCAGTCCGACGTCGGTGCGCCAGGCGCCGTTCCAGACGTGGTCGAGGATCTGCGTCTTCGACATCACCCGGCCCGCGTTGAGCATGAAGTAGCGCAGCAGCCGGAACTCCGTGGGCGACAGCCGCACCAGGACGCCGTCGCGCCACACCTCGTGGGTCTCCTCGTCCAGCTCCAGCTCGCCGACGCGCAGCCGGTTCGGCTCGGGGGCGCCGCGGCGGGTGCGGCGCAGCACCGCCCGGATGCGGGCGATGACCTCCTCCAGGCTGAACGGCTTGGTGACGTAGTCCTCGCCGAGACTGAGCCCGGCGAGGGTGTCCTCGGGGCTGTCCTTCGCGGTCACGAACAGCACCGGCACCCGGCGGCCACGCGACCGCAGCCTGCCCGCCACGGCCAGCCCGTCGACGTCGGGCAGCATGATGTCGAGCATCACCAGGTCGGGCGCGGCCTCCTCGGCGATCCTGAGCGCCTCCTGGCCGTCGGCGGCGGTGAGCACCTCGAACCCCGCCATCCGCAGGCTGGCCGAGAACAACTCCCGGATGTTGGGCTCGTCGTCCACCACGAGGAGCCTGGCCTCGCTCACCGGCGTCCCCCGGTCCGGGTGATCGTGTCGGCGGTGACGGCGCCGTCGTCGCCGCGCTCGCCCCGGACGGAGACGACGGCTCCCGGCTTCAGGTCGGACAGGGAGCCGGGCGTGGTGACCTGGACCGTGGTGGAGTCGCCGGTGGTGACCGTGACCGTGGAGCCGTCCATGGTCTTCAGGTATACCGTGCCGCCTTCCACCTTCCGCACGGTCCCCACCGTCTCACCGCCCGGCTGCCTGCCGCCGAAGCCCTGCCGGTTCTGGCCCGGTTCCGGCCGCTGAGGAGCGGCGGCGGTGGCGGCGGGTGTGCCGAACGCCTTCTGCGCCTGGATCCCGGTGAGGATCCCCGCCACCAGCACGACGCCGGTGAGCAGGGCGAGCGTCAGCTTGGAAGCCCGCCGGGGCGGCCCGGCCGGTTCCGCACGCAGGTCGTCCTGGAAGGGGGAGGTGTCGAGCGTCACGTGCGTCTCCTTCATTCGTGGCGCAACGCCTGGATGGGCCGGAGCTTGGCGGCCCGGTTGGCGGGATAGCCGCCGAAGAACAGCCCGATCGCCACCGAGACGCCCAGCGCGAGCGCCACCGACGAGGGGACGAGCACGGGCTGGATGCCGGCGATGGCGAACCGGGTGCCGGCGACCGCCACCAGGACCCCCGCCAGCCCTCCGGCCAGGCTGAGCAGCGTGGCCTCCATGAGGAACTGGCCGAGCACCGCGCTCCTGGGCGCGCCGACGGCCTTGCGGATGCCGATCTCCCTGGTCCGCTCGGTGACGGTGACCAGCATGATGTTGGTGATGCCGATGCCGCCGACCAGCAGGGAGATGGCCGCCACTGCGGCGAGCAGGACGGTGAACGTGCCGGTCGCCTCGCTGACGCTCTCCTGCAGGCCGGCCTGGTTCAGCACGCGGTAGTCGGCGCTGCCCCCGGCCGTGATGCCGTGCCGCTGGTTGAGCAGGGCGGTGACCTCGGCCTGGGCGGCGGCCGTGGTGTCGGAGCCGGTGGCCTGGACGACGATGGAGCCGAGCGAGCCGAACCCGGTCAGGCTCTGCTGCACGGCGGGCAGCGGCGCGATCGCCACGTCGTCGGCGTCCTGGCCGCCGCCGCCCGCGCCCGACTGCTTGAGCACGCCGACCACGGTGAACGGCACCCCGGACAGGTTGACCTGCCGCCCGATCGGGTCGGCGGAGCCGAACAGCGCCTCGGCGACGGTACGGCCGAGCACCACGACCTTCCTGGCCGCCAGGACGTCGTCGTTGAAGAAGTACGTGCCGGTCTCGACGGGCCGGTTGACCGCCTCGAAGTAGCTGGGGTGGGTGCCGACGAGCTGGGAGACGGTGTGCCCGGCCGCCTCGTGCGTGGCGGTGGTCGAGTTCGCGGTCACCACGGGCGAGACGCTCCTGACGGACGGCGCGGCGGCCCGGTCGGTGAGCGCTTCGGCGTCGGCCAGCGTGAGCGGCCTGGCCTGGGTGCGCGGGCCGCCGGACGGCCCGCCCCGGCTGCCGCCGGCGAACGAGGGGGAGATCGTCAGCGTGTTGGCGCCGAGCCGCTGGATGTTCTCCTGGATGCTGCGCGAGGACCCCTCGCCGACGGCCACGAGCATGATGACGGCGGCGACGCCGATGAGGATGCCGAGCATGGTGAGCGCGCTGCGCGTCTTGTTGGCGAGCAGGCCGCGCAGCGCGAAGCGGACGATGTCGAGCCGGTTCACCGGGCGGCCTCCGCGATCCACCGGGCGGCCTCCGCGATCCGGGGCGGTGGTGCCGCGACCGGCGCCTGCCGGATGTCCTCGACGATCCGGCCGTCCACCAGCCGGATGACGCGCTTGGCGTGCGCGGCCACGTCGTCCTCGTGGGTGATGAGCACGATGGTGCGCCCGCTCCGGCTGAGCTCGTCCAGGATGGCGAGGACGTCGCGGGTGGAGGCGGTGTCGAGGTTCCCGGTCGGCTCGTCGGCCAGCAGCAGGGCGGGCGCGGTGACGATCGCCCTGGCGAGCGCCACGCGCTGCTGCTGGCCGCCGGAGAGCTGGTTCGGCTGGTGGTGCACGCGGTCGGCGAGCCCGACCCGCTCCAGCGCGGCCAGCGCCCGGGTGCGCCGCTCTGCCGGGCGGACGCCGCCGTAGACGAGCGGCAGCTCCACGTTGTCCAGCGCGGACATGCGGGGGATCAGGTTGAACGACTGGAACACGAACCCGACGCGCCGGTTGCGCAGCAGCGCCAGCCGGGTCTCGTCCAGTCCGGCGATGTCGGTGCCGCCGATCGCGTACGTGCCCGAGGTGGGGACGTCGAGACAGCCGAGGATGTTCATGAGGGTGGACTTGCCGGAGCCGGAGGCGCCCATGACGGCCACGTAGTCGCCGCTCTCCACGTCGAGGTCGACGCCGCGCAGGGCGCGGATCCTCGCCTCGCCGTCCCCGTACTCCTTGACCAGGCCGCGCACGCGCAGCACGGGCGCGGTCATCGCCCGCCTCCGGGCGGGCCGCCGCCGGGCCGTTCCCCGCCGAAGCCGTTGAAACCGCCCCGCCGCTGGTCGTCGGTCCCTGTGCCGGTCGTGGCGGGGGGCACGATCAGGTCGCCCTCGCGCACGCCGGAGACGATCTCCGCGGTGGCGGCGCCCCGGACGCCGACCTCGACCCGTACGCGGGTCTGCCGGCCGTCCTTGAGCACGGTGACGGTGTCCTGGCCGCCGACGGCCGAGATCGCGGTGGTGGGCACGGTCACCACGTCCTCGGCGCGGCCCACCTCGATCTGGACGGTGGCGGTCTGGCCGAGCCTGACCTGTTCCGGGACCTGGCCGAAGGAGATCGTGACGGGGTACTGGACGACGTTCTCGGTGGTGGCGGCGACCGGCTGGATCTGGGTGACCTCGCCGGTGGCGGTGACGCCGGGCAGCGCGGCGAACGTGACCACGGCCTCCTGCCCGGTCTTCAGCCGCCCGACGTCGGACTCGGTGAACGAGCCGACGACCCGCAGCCTGCCGGTGTCGGCCAGCTCGATGAACCCGGAGCCGCCCTGCCCCTGGCCGGAGCTGCCGCCGGCGGATCCGTTCACGGCGGTGACGGTCCCGCTGAACGGGGCCTTGAGCACCGTGCCCGCGACCGCGCGGGCGGCCTCGCGGTAGGCGTTGCGCGCCTTGACGTAGGCGGCGTTGAGCCTGGCGGTCGCGGTGCCGTCCGCGCGGGCGCTCTGGTACGAGGCCAGAGCCGCGGCGAGGTCCTCCTGGGCCGCGTCGTCGTCCAGCTTGGCCAGGAGCTGCCCCTTCTTCACCTCGTCCCCGGGCTTGACGTAGACGTGTTCGACGGTCCCGCTCATCCCGAACGAGAGAGACCTGCTCTTGGCGCTCTCCACCGAGCCGGACGCGGAGACGGCGGCGACCACCGTGCCGCGGCCGGCCCGCACCGTGCGCGCCCCGGACTCGCCCGCGGCCTCTTCAGGACCGAGCTGGACGTAGGCGAGCACGACGCCGCCCAGCAGGAGCGCGGCCAGCGCCGTGTTGGTCACCAGCGTCCCGCGCCTGATCGACACCCTCACAATCGCATGACCCTGGCACACCAGCCTCCGGCACAACCGGGAGCTTGCTGAAGGTTCGCTGACAGCTCGGGCGCCTGTGGAGGGTCCTCGGCGAACCCGGAGGACGCTCGCAGCGGCCTGCCAACCTGACCCGGCAGGATGGGCGGCCATGAGACGGACTTTCTCCCCGAAAGCCCTCACCGTGGGCGGTCTGGCCGTGGTCGTCATCGCGGCGGGCGGCGTGCTGGCCGCTCTGCGTGACGACGCGCCGGCCTCCGTCGAGGTACGGCTCGCGTCCGCTCAGCGGGGCACCGTGACGGCGTCGGTCACGGCGGCGGGCCGCACCGTGGACGGCTCACGGCGTGACCTGGCGTTCGGCGTCGCGGGCAGGGTGACCCGGGTCCTGGTCGAGCCCGGCGACCGGGTGACGAAGGGCCAGGTCCTGGCCCGGGTGGACGGCCGCGCCGCGCGCGACGCGTACGAGGCCGCGCGGGCCGACCTGGCCGCCGCCGAGGAGACCCTGGCGGAGGCCGCCTCCTGCACGACCACGACGGCGGGGGTGGCGCTGCCGGGGAACACCCGGGTCACCGGCGTCATGGCACCGGCCGGCGGTGGGGCGGTGGACGGGGATCGAGGAGGGACCGGGGCGCCGAGCGCCTCCCCCAGTCCCAGCCCGTCCCCGAGCCTGTCCCAGACCCAGACCTTGACCCCGACGCCGAGCCCGACCTTGAGCCCCACCCGCGACCCGCGCCCCACGGAGCCGCGGGCGACGGTGACCGTCACCGTGACGGCGACGGTCACCGTCGTCGTCACCCCGGAGGGCGCGGATCCCCGGCCCACGGCGGACGTGCCCGTCACCACGGCCGCCCCGGAGGCGTCCGGGCGGCCGACGCCGAGGCCGTCGGCCACCGCGCCGGCGCGCACCGCCGCCCCCCGGCGGTCGCCGTCGGGCGGGCCCACCCGTTCGGAGCGGAAGTCCGGCCAGAGCCCGCGCACCGGCCGTGACGCCTGTCCCGACCAGGAGCAGGCGTCCGCGGCGGCCGACCGCGCGCGGGCCGCGGTGGAGCGGGCCGCCGAGACCGTGCGCGGCACCCGGATCGTGGCCCCCGCCGCCGGGACCGTCCTGTCGGTGGCCGGCGCGGCGGGCGACACGGCGGGCACCGACGCCTTCGTCAGCCTCGGCGACCTGGACGAACTGCTGGTCGAGGCCATGGTGACGGAGTCGGACGCGCACCGGCTCCAGCTGGGGCAGCAGGCCGGCGTCACCCTCGCCACCCGTCCGGGCGAGCGTCACCCGGCCGTCGTCACCCACCTCGCCCCCACCCCCGAGTCGGACGGGAACCTGGTCCGCTACCCGGTGACGCTCGCCTTCGACGAGCCGCCGTCCGGGCTGATGCTCGGCCAGTCGGCGTCCGTGACCGTCACGACGGAGGCGGTCGAGGACGCGCTGTACATCCCGGCCGGGGCTGTCGGCTCCCGCGCCGACGGCACCGAGGTGGTCACCGTGCGCCGGGACGGGCAGGACCGGGCGGTGACGGTGACCACGGGCGTCAGGGGCGACCAGTACGTCGAGATCCGCACGGGTCTGCGGGAGTGGGACCAGGTCCTGTTGTCCTCCACCGGTGCGGCGGCGTTCCCCGACGCGGTCTGGCCCAGCTCCGCCCGTTGAGCGGATCCGTAGCGTTGTCCCAGGTTGCGTTCAGGATCCCAGGACGGCCTCGACGGCCCCGCGCAGGGCCGTGGCGTCGGTGTAGCGGACCGCGCGCATGCCGGCGGCTCGGGCGCCCTCCACGTTGTCGGCGCGGTCGTCGATGAAGAGCACGTCGCCGGGGTCGGCGGCCAGTTCGGCGGCGACGTGCGCGTAGATCTTCTGATCGGGTTTGACCAGCCCGAGCCGGGCGCTGTAGAAGCGGTGCGGGATGGCGGCGATCCACGGCAGCTCGTCCAGGCCGTCGGCGATGCAGGCGGGCGCGTTCGACAGCAGGGCGACCCCGTGGCCGGAGTCCCGCAGCTCGCGCAGGATCGCCAGGGAGCCCTCGTCGGGGTGTGACCAGCTCGCCAGGTCCATGGCGATCAGCCGGTCGAGCTCGGTGTCTGACAGGGGGCGACCGGCGGCCTCGGTCCAGTAGGCGGCCGGGGTCAGCGTTCCCCGGTCGAACTCCAGCCGATGCTCCCAGTAGGCGCGATGGAACGCGGCCGGGTCGGCGCCGACGGCGTGGGCCATGGCCTCGGTCGCGCCGGCCGGCTGGGCGAGGGACAGGACGTTTCCGTAGTCGAAGAGGATCCAAGTCACCCGAGGAATGGTCGCAGATGCGGGCCGAGCGCCGGGCAGCCGAGGTACTTCTCGGCCGTGTGGAAGTCGATCCAGTCGAGGTCGACCAGTTCCTCGGCGTCGACGCCGGTGAAGCAGCCGGCCAGCGCGGGCGGGATGGCGGCGACGTCGTGCCGGTCGGCGATGTTGACCCAGCGCCGCACGCCCTTGGGCCGCTCGCCGCGGCCGTTGATCGGGGCGGGCAGCAGGCGCTCGAAGACCACGTCGCGCATGCCGAGCGGGCTGCCCAGCGTGATGAGCAGGTCGGTCTCCAGGTCGGGATGCGCCCAGAAGGTCTCGTACGTGACGACGCTGCCGAGTGAGTGGGCGATGACCACCTTGGGGCGGTTGCGGCGGATCGTGTCGGCGACCGCCTGCCTGACCCGCTCGCGTTTGCCGTGGTCGGTGAGGTAGGCGGCGACCTCGGGGGCGAACAGCTCGGCGAACGCGGCCGAGCGGCTGTCGAGCCGGGACATCAGCCACGCGGTGAACGACTTGAGCGCGCCGGTGAGGTGTTCGCCGACGCCGAGGTTCCTGGCCCAGCCCGCGAGCACGTCGTGGCGCGCCGCCTCCAGCGCGGCCGCCCGCGCCGCGCCGGGCTCGGGGTCGCGCAGCAGGTGGGAGAAGTACGCGACCTCGCTGAAGTAGGTCCTGGCGGGGCCGCCGAGCGAGGTGTTCAGGTAGCGGTCCCACTTCCGGCGCATGGCGGTGGCCGCCCCTGCCGCCGATCTGCCCGCCTTGACGTAGTAGTCGTACTTGCCGATGCCGTGCACGCCGACGATGCCCGCGGTCATGACTCCCCCATCCGTGGATACGCGATAGTGGCATACGCCGCTTGCGGGCCGCCGTCAACCGGCTGCGGGTGGAATCACCCCCGTACCGGGAAGTGTTCACCATGGTGGGAAATGTCGTTGCCCGGCGTCCCCGCCGCTCTATACGTTGATCGTGGTCGAAGCGAAGGAAGGACCGTCATGCCCGCCGCCCTGGTCGTCAACGACTCGGTCGTCATCCCCGACGCCGAGCTCGTCTGGCGTTTCTCCCGGTCCTCCGGTCCGGGCGGTCAGGGGGTCAACACCACCGACAGCCGGGTGGAGCTGACCTTCGACGTGGCGGCCTCCACGGCGCTCTCCCCCGCACTGAAGGCGCGGGCCCTGGGACGGCTCGGGTCGCCGACGATCACCATCGCCGCCTCGGAGTACCGTTCCCAGCTCCGCAACCGGGAGGCCGCGCAGCAGCGGCTGGCCCAGCGCGTCCGCGAGGCCATCGCGCCGCCGCCCAAGCGCAGGCGCCCGACCAAGCCGACCCGCGGCTCCGTCGAGCGGCGCCTGGCGGGCAAGAAGCAACGCTCCGAGGTGAAACGACTGCGCCGGGAACTCTGAGGCTCAGACCGACAGCATCGGCTCGCGCAGGTGGGCCTGGCACAGCTGCCCGACCATCTCGCAGACCTGGGCGCGCAGGTCGCGGGCCCAGAGCCGGCCGTCCTCGTCGAAGTGCGGGCAGACCGGCGAGATCACCAGCTCCGAGCCGACGGCCACCGCCCCGGCCCCCATCAGCTCCTTGTACAGCTCGGCCTGCGCCCACATGGCGCCGCAGGCCCGAGCGCTGGCGCACATGACGGCCACGTGCTTGCCGTCGAGCCCGCCGGCCCGCGTCATCCAGTCCAGCGCGTACTCCAGCTCCACCGGCAGCAGGCTGTGCTCGGGCGCGGTGAGCACCAGCGCGTCCGCCTCGTCCACCCGCGTGAGCAGCTCGCGGACCACCTGCGGAGCGGGTCCGGGCGCGTACGGCGGGATCTCGGCGAGCCGGGGCCACGCCTCGAAGTCGACGCCCGGCGGCAGCTCGCCACGGATGGCGTCGAGGAGCCGGTTGATGTACGAACCCGCGTGGAGGCTGGCGGCGATCCCGATGACTTTCACCCACTGCTCCCGAGGAGTCTTGTATTACGGCCCGTGGCCAGAAACCTGCCCGATGCCGTGGATGTCCAAGACCATCCCTAAGTCAAGAGGATGCACTTTTCGGTGAGCTGTCCCGCGGCCTGCGGAAGATCAGCACGAGTACCCGGAGCACCAGGACGGCGCTGATCACCAGCAGGTTGTAGCCGATGAGCTGGAACAGCGACATGCCCAGCGCCTCGCTGGCCACCGGCCCGCCGTCGATGCCCAGCAGGATGACGGCCATCAGCCCGGCGGTCGCGCCCAGCACGGTGAGCAGCACCTGGTGCAGCAGTCCGGTCACGAAGCCGCGGTCGCGCTCGTCTGCCAGCAGCCTGACGTTGACCGAGAGGCGGCCGTGCTCGGCTGCGCCCGCGATGCGCTCCAGCCGCCGGGGCAGGCGGCGCAGCATCGGCAGCAGGGCGGCCAGCTCCTGCGTGGCCGCCTCCTTCAGGCTGCCGCCGTCGAGCTGCTCGGCCAGGTGGCGCTCGGCGAAGGCGCGGGCCTCGCCGATCAGGTCGAAGCCCGGCGACAGCCGCACCAGCGTGCCCTCCAGAGTCGCCAGCGCCCGGAAGACGGCGGCCACCTCGGGCGGGATCGAGAGCCCGTACGCGGAGACGATCCTGAACAGGTCGGTGAACAGCTGGACGCTGTCGAGGCCGGGCCCGAGGTGCCTGGCCATGAACTGGCCGAGCGCCCGCTCCAGGCCGGGCTCGTCGATCTCCTCCGGCCTGGGCACCACCTCCAGCAGGGCGTCGGTGACCCCGAGCGGGTCCTGCCGGTTCATGGCGAGCAGGAAGCGCTGCAGCGCCGAGCGGACGGAGGCGTCGAGGCGGCCGACGGAGCCGAAGTCGAGCAGGCCCAGCGAGCCGTCGTCGAGCAGCATGAGGTTGCCGGGGTGCGGGTCGGCGTGGAAGACGCCCTCGACGAGGATCTGCCTCAGCAGGCAGCCGAGCAGGTCGCGGGCCAGGCGCGGCCCCTGCGCCGGGGTGGCGGTGGTGACCGGCCTGCCGGACAGGCGCTGCATGACCAGCACACGCTCGGTGCAGAGCGCGCTCACGGGCGCGGGGTAGGTGACGCCCCCGCCGTCGGAGGCTGCGACGGCGGCCATGTTGGCCGCCTCGACGCGGAAGTCCAGCTCTTCCCTGATCGCCACCGCGAACCCTTCGGCCAGGTCGCGCACGCCGAGCGTGCGGCCCCACCGGGTGCGCGTCTCCAGGGTCGCGGCCAGGCGGCGGACGATGTCGAGGTCCCTGGCCACGGTACGGCCGAGTCCGGGCCGCTGCACCTTGACCACGACGTCCTCGCCGGTGCGCAGCCGGGCGGTGTAGGCCTGCGCGATCGAGGCGGCGGCCAGCGGGACGCGGTCGAAGGCGGCGAACACCTCGTCGACCGGCCCGCCCAGCTCGGCGCGGAGCACGGGCTCGATCAGCTCCCACGGCTCGGCCGCCACCTGGTCCTGCAGGCGCCCCAGCTCCTCGATGAACTCGGGCGGCAGCAGGTCGCGCCGGGTCGACAGCACCTGCCCCAGCTTGACGAAGGTGACGCCGCCGTCGTCGAGCGCGAGCCGGAGCGAGCGGGCCAGCCGCACCGTGCCGGTGCGGTCCTCGGGCCGGTCGCCGCGCCCGCGCAGGTACGGGCCGAGCCCGTGCCGGACGGCGATCCTGGTGATCTCGGAGTAGCGTCTGGCCCGCGAGATCCGGCCGCGCAGCGACCGGGCCAGCTCCAGCGGGCCGGGGATCGACCCCGTCGGCACCAGCGCCTCGGCGACCACGAGGATGACCATCGGGATGAGCACCACGCACATCACGACCAGGATCAGCACCCACAGCGGGCCGACGCCGACGTCCTGGGCGCCACCGGCCTTCTGGAAGGCGTCGAGGATCGGCGTGGTGAGCGGCCCGGCCAGCGACAGCGCCAGCAGCGCCGCCAGGAACGTGCGGACCACGCCGAACCGGACGCCCAGCAGGCGTTGGGCGGCGGCGGCCAGCACGATCACCATGACGATCGTGGCGACCGCGACGACCAGCGTGACGGGGAGATCCATGGGGACGAATCATCCCATGACGCTCAGCCCCTGGCGCGCGCCTTGCGCTCCTCCCGGCGGGCGACGAACCGGGCGGCCGTCTCGTCGGTCCTGCTCAAGAACGCCGACAGCTCCTCGCGGGCCTTCTCGCCCTCGGGGCCGAGGCCCGTCTTGTCGAAGACGGCCCACTGCCGCAGCACCGGCATGAGCACGTCGTCGAGGTGCAGGCGCAGGTCGTAGATGCCCTCGTGGGCGATGGTCATCGCCATCCGGGAGAAGCCGGCGATGTTGGAGCCGGGCATCTGGAAGGTGGTCACCACGTCGGTGACGGCCCGCATGGTCTGGTCGGGGTCCAGCTCGAAGGCCGCCTTGAGCAGGTTGCGGTAGAAGAGCATGTGGAGGTTCTCGTCGGCGGCGATGCGGGCGAGCAGCCGCTCGCAGCCCTCGTCGCCGGAGGCCATGCCGGTGTTGCGGTGCGCGATGCGGGTCGCCAGCTCCTGGAAGGAGACGTAGGCGAGCTGCTGCAGCATCGTGCCGTAGTCGGTCATGAAGCCGCTCTGCATGTGGGCCATGCGGGCCCGCTCCAGCTTGACCGGGTCGACGGCGCGGGTGACGGTCAGGTAGTCGCGGATCGCGGTGCCGTGGCGATCCTCCTCGGCGGTCCAGCGGTGCACCCACGTGCCCCAGGCGCCGTCACGGCCGAAGGTCGTGGCGATCTCGTGGTGGTAGCTCGGGAGGTTGTCCTCGGTCAGCAGGTTGACGATGAGCGACACGCGCGCCGGCTCGGGCAGCTTCGAATCGCTCTCCTGCCACGCCTC
Organism: Nonomuraea sp. NPDC048826; assembly: GCF_043198225.1. Taxonomy (NCBI): domain Bacteria; kingdom Bacillati; phylum Actinomycetota; class Actinomycetes; order Streptosporangiales; family Streptosporangiaceae; genus Nonomuraea; species Nonomuraea sp. NPDC048826. Next base: position 205,788 of record NZ_JBICUQ010000004.1, read on the forward strand.
CCCGCCGTAGGGGCCGTCGAAGTCGCGCCCCTCGCTCCACGGGACGTACTCGTGCGGGAACCACTCCTTCGCCATCTTCTCGTGACGGTCGAGCTCCCCGGTCACGACCGGCTCGAGCTCGTGGAGCAGCTGCGTCTGCGTCATCGCCATATAGGGGTCCTCCTTAGTTACGGCACCGTAGGTTAGGGTACCCCAGGCCGGCCCGCTCGAATAAGCTGACTCCATGCGTCCCAGCGTCCGGGGTCTGCTCCTCGACGACGACGAGTGCCTGGTGATCTTCCGCCGCACCGTCCCCGGCCGTGCGGTCTACTGGTCGGTGCCGGGCGGCCACGTCGAGCCCGGCGACGCCACGCTCGAACACACTCTCCGCCGCGAGCTGCTGGAGGAGCTGGGCGCGACCGTCTCGGCCGTGACGCCGCTGACGACGGTCAGCTACCCGTGGGAGGGCGGGGTGAAGACCCAGCACGTCTACGGGTGCCGCCTGGTCGCGATGGACCCCGCGCTGCGCCACGGGCCCGAGCTGGACGACCCGGCGCGCGGTGTCTACGAGGTGGAGCGGGTGCCGCTGGAGAGGTCGCAGATCACCTCGCGCCACGTGGTGCCGGAGGCGGTGGCGGGCTACCTGTCCGACCACATCACCGCGCTGCCGCGGCTCATCGCCGGTCCTCGATCTCCCACAGATGGTCGATGACGTGCCAGACGATCCGGCGGCGGGCGTAGGCGGGCGGCCAGGCGGTCTCCAGCGGCGGCCGCCACGGCCGGCCGAGCACCTCGGCCAGTTCGGCGCGGAGCGCGTCCACGCCCGCGCGTGAGGTGAAGGGCCGGTGCCTGACCCCGACCTGCCGGGCGTAGGCGCGCTCGGCCTCCTGGACGTGGTTCACCATCTTCGTCAGGTCGCGTCCGCCGCCGCGCGGCCCCTTGCGCAGCTCCTCCGGCGACTCCCCCGCGACCTCGTCGAAGAGCTCCCAGGCGGCCCGCATCAGGGCCACCTCGCGCCGGGCGGCGTCCGCGCCGACCGGCTCCAGGTCCTGCCCGGGGATCGCCTCGGGCGCGCCGAAGTCGGTCGTCGTGCCGCCGGGCACCCGGGCGACCACCTCGGGGTCGCCTGGGTCGAACGTGAGCGCGGCGCGCTCGGCGATGACGCGGTAGCGCGGGACGTACTCCATCAGCCGGTCGATCGCGGCCTCCTCGCCCTTGGCGACGCGGCACCAGCCGGGCCAGTCGAGCGAGCAGGCGAAGACCTTCTTCGGGCCGAGTTCCAGGTAGACGCGGTTCATGACGGCAAGACTGCCATCCGTACCTGTCAGTCTCCGGCAGGTTCGATCAGGTCCACGAGGTCGGCCACGGAGTCGACGACCAGCGACGGGCGGTAGGGGAAGCGGTCGACCTCGTGCCGCTGGGTGACGCCGGTCAGCACGAGGATGGTGAACAGGCCGGCTTCCATGCCGCACACGATGTCGGTGTCCATCCGGTCGCCGATCATCGCGGTGGTCTCGCTGTGGCCGCCGATGTCGTTGAGCGCGCTGCGCATCATGCGGGGGTTGGGCTTGCCCACGAAGTACGGCTGGACCCCGGTGGCACGGGTGATCATGGCGGCGACGGCGCCGCAGGCGGGCAGCGACCCCTCGGTCGACGGGCCGATCGGGTCGGGGTTGGTGGCGATGAACCGGGCGCCGCCCTCGATGAGCCGGATGGCCCGGGTGATCTGGGTGAAGCTGTAGGTGCGGGTCTCGCCCAGCACGACGTAGTCGGGGTCGAGGTCGGTGAGCACGTAGCCGGCCTCGTGCAGGGCGGTGGTCAGCCCGGCCTCGCCGATGACGTAGGCGGAGCCGCCGGGCCGCTGGTCGTCGAGGAACTGGGCGGTGGCCAGCGCCGAGGTGTAGATCGACCCTGGGGGCACGTCGAGGCCGGACGCGGCCAGCCGCACCGACAGGTCGCGCTGGGTGTAGATCGAGTTGTTGGTCAGCACCCGGAACCGCTTGCCCGACTCGCCGAGCCGTTCGATGAAGGCGCCGGCCCCGGGCACGGGCCGCCCCTCGTGGACGAGGACCCCGTCCATGTCGGACAGCCAGAAGTCGATCCGCTTACGCTCGGTCACCCGGATCATCCTAGTCAGCGCGTCCTATCGACTTCCCAACCGGGACATGAAGAATGTCTTTCATGTCGTTCACCGAAGCCGCGCAGGACATGCGGGACGAGCTCGTCAGGCTGCGCCACTCGCTGCACACCACGCCGGAGATCGGGCTCACGCTGCCGCGCACGCAGGAGAAGGTGCTGGCGGCACTCGACGGACTCCCGCTGGAGATCACCCTGGGCAAGGCGCTCAGCTCGGTGACCGCCGTGCTGCGGGGCGGCCGGCCGGGACCCGCGGTGCTGCTGCGCGGCGACATGGACGCGCTGCCCGTCGCCGAGCGCAACGATCTGCCGTACATCTCGCGGATCGAGGGCCAGATGCACGCGTGCGGGCACGACCTGCACACGACCATGCTGGCCGGCGCGGCGCACCTGCTGAGCGCCCGGCGCGAGGAGCTGGCCGGTGACGTGATCTTCATGTTCCAGCCGGGCGAGGAGGGGCAGCACGGCGCCCGGCACATGATCGAGGAGGGCGTGCTGGACGCGGCCGGAGAGCGGCCGGTGGCCGCGTACGGCATGCATGTGGTCTCCTCGCTCCTGCCGACGGGCCTGTTCGCCTCGCGGCCCGGGCCGATCATGTCGGCGGCGGACGTGTTCGCCGCGACGGTGAAGGGGCGCGGCGGGCACGGCTCCACCCCGCACCTGGCGCGCGACCCGATCCAGGCCGGGTGCGAGATGGTGACGGCGATGCAGACCATGGTCACCCGGACGTTCGACGCGTTCGACCCGGTGGTGGTGTCCGTCGGCAGCTTCCACGGCGGGTCGACCGACAACGTCATCCCGGACGAGGCAAGATTCGAGGCGACGGTCCGGACGTTCAGCGCGGGCAACCGGGCCCTGGTCAAGCGGCGCCTGACCCAGGTGGTGGAGGCCGTCGCGGCGGCGCACGATCTGAAGGTGGAGGCGTCGATCCGCATGGGCTACCCGGTGACGGTCAACGACGCCGCCGAGACGGCGTTCACGGCCGGCGTCGTGGGCGACCTGTTCGAGGGCCGCTACATCACCGCGCCCAATCCGATCATGGGGTCGGAAGACTTCTCGTACGTGCTGGAGCAGGTGCCGGGGGCGTTCGTGTTCCTGGGCGCCTGCCCGCCCGGCCGCGACCTGGCGACCGCGCCCTACAACCACTCCCCCGAGGCGCTCTTCGACGACTCCGTGCTGCCCGACGGGGCGGCGCTGTACGCGTCGCTGGCGCACCGGCGGCTGGCCGCGGCGGATGCGGGCCTGGGCGGTTGACCGGCCGGGGCCGATGGCGTCCCGGCCGCTGGTCATGGTGGAGCGGCCCGTGCCCGAGCCCGGGCCCGGCGAGGTGCTGGTGCGGGTGGAGGCGTGCGGCGCCTGCCGCACCGACCTCCACCTGGCCGAGGGCGACCTGCCGCCGCGCGCCCCGCTGACCACGCCCGGCCACCAGGCGGTCGGGCGGGTGGTGCGGCCCGACGGGAGCGACGGCGAGCGGGTCGGGGTGGCCTGGCTGCGCTCGACCTGCGGGCGCTGCCGTTACTGCCGGCGCGGCCTGGAGAACCTCTGCCCGGAGTCCGCGTACACGGGCTGGGACGCGCACGGCGGGTTCGCCCCCTATCTGACGGCGCCGCGCGACTACGTCTACCCGCTGCCCGCCGACGTCCCGGCCGAGCGGCTGGCGCCGCTGCTGTGCGCGGGCATCATCGGCTATCGCGCGCTGAGCCGCTGCGACCTGCCCGAGGGCGGGCGGCTGGGCATCTACGGGTTCGGCGCGTCGGCCCACCTGACCGCGCAGGCGGCCATCGCCATGGGCGCTGTCGTGCACGTGGTCACCCGCGCCGCCCGGCACCGGGAGCTGGCCCTGGAGCTGGGCGCGGCCTCGGCGGGCGACCGGCCGCCTGAGCCGCTGGACGCGGCCATCCTGTTCGCGCCGGTCGGCGACCTGGTGCCGCCAGCGCTGGAGGCGCTCGACCGGGGCGGCACGCTCGCCGTCGCCGGGATCCACTTGAGCGACATCCCGTCGCTGAGCTACGACCGCCATCTGTTCCAGGAGCGGACGCTGCGCAGCGTCACGGCGAACACGCGGGCCGACGGCCGCGCGTACCTGGATCTGGTGCGTGCTCACCCGCCGCAGGTCAGCAGCGTCGTGTACGCGTTCGACGATGCCGACAGGGCGTTGTCAGACATAGCGAACGACCATGTCAAAGGCGCTGCCGTCGTTGCCATAAGCTGAATGTCCGGTTAGTGGAGACGAGCGTCACCCCACCCCCTGATGAAGGAAAGTTACATTAGCCTCACAGTCACTGGAGATTATTGACGCGTCTCCCGGGTGACCGTAGGGTCCGGTCAATCCCACAGATCCTCATCAGGTCCGAACTTTCCCCGGAGCGGTACATGAGACGACTAGCAGCTGTAGTGGCGTTGCTGGGCCTGACCGCCGTCACAGCATGCAGTGGCGGCGGCACCACCAATCAGTCCACTTCGGGCGGCGGTGGCGGCGGCGGGCTCTTCACCACGATCGACGTGAACAGGCCGGGCATCGACGCGAGCGCCCCCGCGAACCCGTACAACCCGAAGGGCAACTCCTTCCTCGGGTACAACGCGATGAAGCTCGCGTGGGTCAAGAACCACCTGACCGACCCGAACCAGTTCTACCCCGGCATCGCCGAGAGCTGGGAGGTCGCCGAGGACAACTCCGCGATCACCATCAAGCTGCATGCGAACAACAAGTGGTCGGACGGCAAGCCGGTGACGGCCGAGGACGTCCGCCTGTCGATCGGCATCGCCTACACCCAGGGCAGCACCGCCTTCGCGATCACCCCCGGCGCGGCGGGCGCGGCGGCCGACGTCGAGGTCGTCGACGACAAGACGGTCAAGGTCACCCAGGACATGACCAACCCCAGCAGCAAGTTCGCCCGCGGCGTGCTCGACACCTTCGTGGCGCCCGCGCACATCTGGGGCAGCGTGCTGCCGACCGACTTCTGGGACAAGCTGAAGACCTCGCGCGGCGAGGGCGCGGACGCCGAGAAGGCCCGCGAGGAGATCACCGCGCTGGGCGAGAAGATCATCACCTTCGCCCCGGAGAAGGACGTCTCCGCCGGCCCCTTCATCCTCGAGCGGGTCAACCCCGGCGAGGCGCTGCTGGTCAAGAACAAGAACTTCTACAACGCCGCCAACGTCGCCCCGGACCAGGTGAAGTTCCTCAACTACACCGGTAACGAGCAGATCTGGAACTACCTCATCTCCGGCAAGCTGGACCACGCCGGCTTCACCGCCGCCCCGGCCGACGTGATGAACCGGATCAAGCAGGCGCCCGGCACCAACATCATCAAGGGCTTCTCGCCGGTGGCCGTCGGCATGGCGTTCAACCAGTCCAAGAAGCCGTACGACAACGTGCACGTGCGCCGCGGCCTGGCCTACCTGATCGACCGCGCCGAGGTCACCAAGGTCGCCTCGCCCGAGGGCGGCACCCCCGCGGTGACCACCTCCGGCATCCACCAGAAGCCGGCCCAGGAGTGGCTCGGCGCCGAGCTGAACAGCCTGGAGCCGTACAACCCCGACCCGGCCAAGGCCGAGGAGGAGTTCAAGGCGGCCGGGCTGCAGAAGAAGGACGGCAAGTGGGCGCTGGCCGACGGCAGCCCATGGAAGGTCACCATGACCGCCCCGTCCGGCTTCTCCGACTGGATCTCCGCGCAGGAGAACATCAAGGGCCAGCTGGTCGAGGCCGGCGTGGACGCCGAGGTCGTCACCGTCGCCGACTACCCGCTCTACCTTGAGGAGATCGCGGCCGGCAAGTACGACGTCGGCTTCTGGCTGATCGCGCTCGGCCCCGCGCCGTACGACATCTACCAGCGTCTCTACGGCGCCTCCAACGGCTGGACCAACGTGGCCGGCAAGATCCAGCACGCCGCGCCCGGCAAGAGCGGCAACTGGATGGGCGGCGCCGAGAAGGTCGAGGTCGACGGCACCGAGATCAACCCGGGTGAGCTCACCGGCAAGCTGAACTCGGTCAGCGCCGAGGAGGCCAAGCCGATCATGCTCCAGCTCGCCAAGGCCGCCAACCAGGACCTGCCGGTCATCCAGATGTGGGACTACGTGAACACCCAGTTCACGAACACGAGCCGGTTCACCGGCTGGCCCGAGCAGGACAGCGACCTGCTGCGCCTGACCGCCGGTGTCTGGATCCAGCTCGGCATGGTCAAGAAGACTCAGTAGGCATGACGGTTATCGCACGACGTCTCGCGGGCCACCTGGCCCGCGGGATCGTCATGGTTCTCGTGGTCGCCACGATCAGCTTCTTCATCGTCCGCAACATCCCCGGCGACCCCGTCGCGGCGCGGTACCAGAAGCTGCTGGAGCAGGGCATGTCGCCCGAGGCGGCCGAACGCGCCACGGCCGTGATGTACGGGTTCCTGCCCGAGGGCACGCTCTGGGAGCAGTACGTCGACTACATGACGGGCCTGTTCCGGTTCGACCTCGGCGTGTCGGTCACCCACCCGGGCTCCCCGGTGACCTCGGTGCTCGGCGAGGCGGCCAAGTGGACCGTTCTACCGGTGCTGGCCGGGACCCTGCTGAGCTTCCTGGTGGGCGTGATCATGGGCGTGTACGCGGCCATCAAGCGCTCCGGGAAGCTCGGCGACTTCCTGGCCATCTCCGGCTCCCTGCTGCACGGGGTGCCGCAGTACGTGCTGGCGCTGCTGATGGGCGCGATCTTCACGACGCTGATCCCGATCCTGCCGCAGGGCGGCACCGCCGACATCCTGTTCGAGCCCGGGTTCAACGCCGGCTACATCGGCTCGCTGATCGAGCACGCCACGCTGCCGGTCGTCACGTACGCGCTGGCCAGCTACGGCGGCTGGATCCTGGCCATGAAGTCGAGCGTCGTCACCGTGCTCGGCGACGACTTCATCCTGGCGGCCGAGCTGCGCGGGATGAAGAGGAGCATCGTCTTCCGTTACGTCGCGCGCAACGCGATCCTGCCGCTCTTCACGATCCTGGCGCTCTCGCTGGGCCTGCTGTTCGGCGGCGCGATCTTCATCGAGAAGATCTTCAACTACCCGGGGCTCGGCTTCCTGCTCATCGACAGCGTGGTCAACCGCGACTACGCGCTGATGGGCGGCGCGTTCCTGCTCATCACGGCGGCGATCATCGTGGCCAACATCCTGGCCGACCTGTTCTACACGGTCATCGATCCCCGGGTCCGCTCCGGTGAGGAGGCGTCGGCGTGAGCACCGCGATCCTGGAGACCACCAGCACGGCGGCGACCATGCGCCGCAACTTCTGGCGCGGCGTGTGGCGGGTGATGAAGCGCAAGCCCAGCCGCCTGCTCGGCGCCGTCATCGTGCTCGGCTTCGCGTTCATGGGCGTGTTCGGGCCGATGTTCTACCCCGACGTGCTGCCGCGCGACACCAGTCAGTTGTACGCGCCGATGAGCGCCGAGCACTGGTTCGGCACCGACGGGCAGGGCCGCGACGTGCTCGCCCAGGTCATCACCGGCTCCCGGTACGTGCTGCTGAGCGCGCTGGTCACCGCGGTGATCACGGTGGTGCTCGGCACCGCGATCGGACTGTTCTCGGGCTTCAAGCGGGGCCGCTGGGACACCGTCCTGATGCGGCTCACCGACATGAAGCTGACCATCCCCGGCCTCCCGTTGCTGCTGGTGCTGTCCACCGTGTGGTCGTTCGGCAGCGCGGTCGAGATGGGGCTGCTGCTGGGGCTGCTCGGCTGGGGCGGCGTGGCGCGCGCGGTGCGCTCGCAGACGCTGTCGCTGCGCGAGCGCGGCTTCATCGAGGCGGCCCGCGGGCTGGGCCTGTCCACCACCCACATCGTGGGCAAGGAGCTGCTGCCCAGCATGGCCCCGTACATCGCGATGAACATGCTCATCGCGGTCACCGGCGCCGTGTACGCGCAGGTGGGCCTGTTCTTCCTGGGCGTGCTCCCGTACGAGGCGGACAACTGGGGCGTCATGCTCAACCTGTCCGTGTTCGGCGGCGGGGCCCTGACCACGACCGCGGCGCTGCCGTACATGCTGGCGCCGCTGCTGGCGATCCTGCTGCTGACGCTCGGCATCGTGCTCGTGGTGGACGCCATGGACGAGATCTTCAACCCCCGGCTGCGTGAGGAGTAGGAGTGCCAGGACAAGCGCCGGGAGTGCGCATCGACGGTCTGACCGTCGTCTACAAGACGCCGGCGGGCGAGTTGCCCGCCGTGCGGGACGTCAGCCTGCTGCTGGAGCCCGGCTCGATCACCGGCATCGTCGGCGAGTCCGGCTCGGGCAAGTCGACGCTCGCGCTGTCGCTGCTGAACGCGGTGCAGCCGCCGGGCCGCATCTCCGCGGGCAGCGTGCGGATCGACGGGCTCGGCGACGTGGTCGGGCTGCGCGGCGAGGAGCTGCGCAAGGCGCGCGGCAAGCACGTCGGGTACGTCTTCCAAGCCGCTCAGAACTCACTCAACCCGCTCAAGACGGTCGGCAAGCAGGTGCTCGACCTGGGCCGCTCGCACGGCGTGGAGGACCTGCGCGGGCTGGTCCGCGACGCCAAGGAGCTGCTCGGCCGGATGGGCCTGGACGGGGCGCGGGTGCTCGACTCGCACCAGCACGAGCTGTCGGGCGGCATGCGCCAGCGGGTCGGCATCATGCTGGCCCTGGTGCTCAACGCCCATCTGGTGGTGCTGGACGAGCCCACGACCGCGCTCGACATGATCACCCAGGCGAACATCCTGAAGATCGTCCGCGAGGTGCACGCCGAGCGCGGCCTCACCACGCTGGTGATCACGCACGACATCGGGGTGGTGGCCGAGGTCGCCGACCGGCTCGCCGTCATGTACGGCGGCAGGCTGGTCGAGCAGGGGCCGACCAGGCAGGTGCTCGGCGACCCCCGCCACCCCTACACCAAGGGGCTGATCAGGGCCATCCCCAGGCTGACCGGCGACATCTCCGAGGCGCGGGCGCTGCCCGGCCGCCCGCCCACGCTGGCGACCGTGCCCGAGCGGGGATGCGTGTTCAGGGACCGGTGCGAGCTGCGGATGGACGTCTGCGAGACCGACGACCCCGCGGCCGTCCCGCACGGCGATCGGATCGTGGCCTGCCACGCGGTGAAGGTGAGGGAGCACGCGTGATCACCGGAGAAGGCATCGTCAAGACCTTTAAGCAGCGGGGCAACGTGCTCGGCGCGCGCGAGGTGCGGGCGCTGCGCGGAGTCGACTTCGCCATCCCCAAGGGCGGCGCGGCCTCGTTCATCGGCGAGTCCGGCTGCGGCAAGACGACGCTGGGGCGGATCATCGCCGGCCTGGAGACCTACGACTCTGGCGAGCTGACGCTCGACGGCGTCGCCATGTCGTCGCTGAAGCCCAAGCAGCGCCAGCCGCACTTCCGCAAGATCCAGCTGATCCACCAGGACCCGTACTCGGCCCTGAACCCGACCCGCACCGTCCACCAGACGCTGAACGCCCCGCTGACCCTGCGCGCCAAGCAGACCGGGCGCTCCAAGGCGTGGATCGAGGAGCGGGCGGCCGAGGTGCTGTCGCTGGTCGGGCTGGACCCGGGCAGCGTGCTGGCCCGCTACCCGCACCAGTTGTCGGGCGGCATGCGCCAGCGCGTGGTCATCGCGCGGGCGCTGACCGTGGACCCGGAGATGCTGGTCGCCGACGAGGCCGTGTCGATGATCGACGTGTCGCTCCGGCTGGGCATCCTGGCGCTGCTGAAGGACCTGCGCGAGCGGCTCGGGGTGGCGGTGCTGTTCATCACGCACGACGTGGCCACCTCGCGCTACATCGGCGACGACGGCGAGCTGTACGTGATCTACCGGGGCCAGGTCGTGGAGCGGGGCCCGGTGGACACGGTGATCGCCGACCCGGTCCATCCGTACACGCAGTCGCTGCTGTCGGCGATCCCGGTGCTGCACGGCCTGGAGCGGCCGGGTGAGCAGCCGGTGGAGCCGGTGGAGCCGATGGAGGGCGGGCAGGACGAGTCCGGCTGCCTGTTCGCGCCGCGCTGCCCGTTCCGCGGCGAGCGCTGCGCGGACGAGCGACCCCTGCTGCAGGTGACGGAGGGCATCCCGCAGGAGCACGCGTGCTTCTACCCGGAGCGGCGCAGCGTCGTGGCCCGGCCGATGAGCGAGGTGTGACGTGAGCACCCGTCCCCGCCCCGAAGCCGCGCTGCCCGTGCCGGAGTCCGGCGGGCCGGTCCGCGTGCTGCGGAAGCTGCGCGGCGCCGATCTGGCGCGGGCCGCCGAGGTGGCGCGCGCGGCACTGACGCATGACGAGGCCGAGGCCGAGGCGCTGGTGGAGCGGCTGGCCGCGCCGCCCGCCAACCGCCGCTGGGCCGCGCTGGTGACCGGCGGTGGCCTCGCCATGGCGTCGATGTCCACCGCCGACCCGGCCGTCGGGCACGTCGACCTGCTCGCCGTGCACCCCGGGCATCAGGGCCGGGGGCAGGGCAGGGAGCTGCTGCGCGCGGCCGAGGGCTGGCTGCGCGGGGAGGGCGCCCGCCGGGTCCGCCTGGCCGGGAACCCGCCCTGCTACGCCTGGCCCGGCGTCGACGTGCGTTACACGCCCGCCGCCTGCCTGGCCGAGAGCCTCGGCTACGAGCGCGACCACATCGCCTGGAACATGACGGCGGACCTGGACACCGACCTGGACGTGCGGGCCGACGTGGAGCGCCTGGCCGGGCTCGGCATCGAGGTCCGCGCCGCCGGGGATGACCGGCGGCGGGTGGCCGAGTTCGTCCGCGAGCACTGGAACGACTCCTGGGCCTGGGAGACGACCAACGCCGCCGGGCTGCACCACGCCGAGCGTGACGGCCGGGTGCTGGCCTTCGCCGCCTGGGGCGCCCGCCCGTCGTGGTTCGGGCCGATGGGTACCGCGCCCGAGGCCCGCGGCACCGGCCTGGGCCGGGTGCTGCTCCGGCTGTGCCTGGCCGACATGCGGGCGGCCGGGCAGCGGACCGCCCAGATCGGCTGGGTCGGCCCGCTGCGGTTCTACTCACGCGCCGTCGGCGCCCGCGCCGAGCGCGTCTTCTGGCAGTACGGGCGCGAACTGGCGTGAACTCAGCCGTAGAGGAGAGGTCCATCGGGGGGAGCGGGCTCGGCGCACAGGTCGCGCGGATCCTCCCCGGCGTCCAGGCGGCGGGTCAGGCTGTCGGACCCCCACAGGTGGTCCATGAACAGCTCGGGCCCCCGCCACTCCAGGTGCTCCGGGTAGAGGGTGCGCGCCACGTGCAGCATGCTCACCCCGGTCAGCACCGGGCGGAACGCCTCCGGGTCGTGCACGTGCAGCTGCACTCCCCGTACCGGGACGCCGGCGTGCTTGTGGAAGGTGGGCGTGAACCACGTCTCCCTGAACCGCACGCCGGGCAGGCCCAGCGCGGCCAGCGCGGGCGCGAACCGCTCGTCCGCGTACGGGGCGCCGACCAGCTCGAAGGGCCGGGTGGTGCCGCGGCCCTCGGAGAAGTTCGTGCCCTCGAACAGCCCGGTGCCCGGGTAGACGAGCGCGGTGTCCGGGGTGGGCATGTTGACCGACGGCATGATCCAGGGCAGCCCGGTGGCGGCGAACGTCAGGTCGCGCCGCCAGCCGTCCATGGTGATCACGTGCAGGTCGGCGTCGAAGCCGAACAGCGTGGCCAGCTCCCCCACGGTCCTGCCGTGCCGCAGCGGCACCGGGAAGCGGCCGACGAAGCTGGCGAACGCCGGGTCGAGCGGCGGGCCCTCGGTGACGGCGCCGCCGAGCGGGTTCGGCCGGTCCAGCACCACGAACCGCAGCCCCAGCCGGGCGGCCGAGGCCAGCAGGTCGTACATGGTCCACACGTAGGTGTAGAAGCGCGCGCCCACGTCCGCGATGTCGAACACCAGCGTGTCCACCCCGGAGCGGTCCAGCAGCGCGTCCAGCGCCTCGCCGTCGGTCTTGTGCGTGTCGTGGACCGGCAGGCCCGTCCTGGCGTCCACCGCGTCGCCCTCGCTGAAGCCGGCCTGCGCGGTGCCGCGGATGCCGTGCTCGGGGCCGAACAGCGCGGTCAGCGGCACCTCGGCCGCCAGCAGCGCGTCGGCGGTGGGGGTCAGGTCGGGGAGGACCCCGGTGGGGTTGGTGATCAGACCCAGGCGCGTCCCGCCCGCCAGCGAAGGATCCGCGGCCAGCCGTTCTGCTCCGGTGCGTACGTATGACATGAACCCCAGTGTCTGAAAGATATTTACAAGAGGGAAGTAGAAGGTGGAAATTAGCGTCATGATTGATCCGCTACCCGAGCTGTCCACCGAGCAGAGCGATCCGCGCTACAGCCAGATCGACCGGCTGCCCACACTGCAGATCGCCCGATTGATGAACCAGGCCGACGCCGCGGTGCCGGCCGCCGTGGCCATCGCCATCCCGGCCATCTCCGACGCGATCGACGCGATCGCCGAGCGGATGGGCAAGGGCGGCAGGCTGCTGTATGTCGGCGCGGGCACGTCGGGCCGGCTGGCCGTGCTGGACGCCTCCGAGTGCCCGCCGACCTTCGGCACCGACCCGGAGCTGGTGCAGGGGATCATCGCGGGCGGCCACGAGGCGCTCACCCGCTCGGTCGAGGGCGCCGAGGACGACGCCGAGGCGGGCGCCGCCGCCCTGGCGGACCTGGAGGTGGGCCCGCTCGACTCGGTGGTGGGCGTCTCGGCCAGCGGGCGCGCCCCTTTCGTGCTGGGGGCGCTGGCGGAGGCGGCCCGCCGGGAGGCGCTGACCGTGAGCCTGTCGTGCAACGAGGACTCGCCGCTGTCGGCGGCCGCCGAGCACCCCATCGAGGTGGTGGTCGGGCCCGAGGTGGTGACGGGCTCGACCCGGCTCAAGGCCGGCACCGCCCAGAAGCTGGTGCTCAACATGATCTCGACGATCTCGATGGTCCGGCTGGGCCGCACGTACGGGAACGAGATGATCGAGATGTCGGCGATGAACAGCAAGCTGGCCACCCGCGCGGTGCGGATGGTCAGTGAGATCACCGGCGTGGGCCACGACGAGGCCCGCCTGGCGCTGGACGCGGCCGGCGGGCAGGCGAAGGTGGCCGTGCTCATGATCAGGCACGGCCTGGACGCGGAGGGCGCCCGCGCGCTGCTGCGTTCCCACGGGGAACGGCTCAGCGACGCGCTGAGCGGCTGACGGGGTTCCCGGCGCCTGGGCGGCGTCTTACGGGATGATTTCGACGTACGGGGGAGCTGAGGATGTCCGACCGGCTGGACGCGATCCTGGCGGAGGCCGTGCCTGAGGTGTGCCCGGCGGCTGTCGCGCTGATCGCCGTGGACGGCGCCGTCGTGGCGGCCTCGGCCGCCGGCGAGCTGGTGCGCTACCACGACGCCGGCTTCACGCTCGCAAAGCACCGGCCGCCCGCGAGCCGCGAGGCCGTCTTCGACCTGGCCTCGATCAGCAAGCTGTTCACCACGGCCGCCATCCTGTCGCTGGCCGAGGAGGGCACGCTGGCCCTGGACGAGCCGGTGGCGGCCTGGCTGCCGGGGCGCGACCCCCGGATCACCCTGCGCCGCCTGCTGACGCACACGGCGGGTTTCCAGCCCACCCGCCGCATCGACCTGGAGCTGCCGGACGCCGATCCGGCCGCGCGCATGGCGGCCATGCTCGACACCCCGGTGACGGGCCCGGTGGGCGGTCCTTACGTGTACTCCGACGTGGGGCTGGTGATGGCGGGCCGGGTGGCGGAGACGGCCTCGGGCACGCCGCTGGACGAACTGGTCCGCGCCCGCGTGACCGGCCCGCTGGGGCTGGCCGGCACCGGCTACCGGCCGGTCCCGCGCGACCCGGCCGACGGGCTCTCGCGCGTCGCCGCCACCGAGTGGAAGCCCGAGCGGCCGTGGCCCGGCTGCGTGCGGGGCGAGGTGCACGACGAGACCGCCTACGCGCTCGGCGGGGTCGCCGGGCACGCCGGGGTCTTCGGCCCCGCGGACGACGTGCTGGCGCTCGGCGAGGCGCTCCGGCTGGGCGGCGGCGCGGCGCTGCGCCCGGACACCGTGGCCGAGATGCTGCGCGACCAGGGCGTGGCGGACGCGCCGTTCGGGCACGGGCTGGGCGTCCGCCTCGGCGACCCGGGCATCGTCGGCCCGCTGCACGACGCGTTCGGCCATTCCGGCTTCACCGGCACCTCGCTGGTCGTCTCGCCGTCGCGCCGGCTGACGGTCGTGCTGCTGACCAACGCCGTCCACCCGGTGCGGGGCCGCCCCGGGATCCGCGAGCTGCGCACGGCGGTCGCCGCCGAGGCCCTGCGCCTGGCGTCCTAGCGACCGTCGTCAGGCGGACGGGGCGAGGGCCTCCAGGAGCTCGCCGGCGTGGCGCAGCGCCTCGCCGGGGTCGGCGGTGACGACGTGCGGGTCGAAGTTGAGGTCGTGGAACAGGTCGGTCACGCCCTGCTCGGCCAGCCACGCGACGTCCCCCCTGATCTCGTCCAGGGTGCCCGTCAGCGGGCGCCGCTCCCCCGGCTCGGAACGCACCCGGGTGACGCCACGGCAGACGAACCGCAGCGCCTCAGGGTCGCGCCCGGCCGCCTCGGCCGCCGCCTTCACCAGGGCGATGCGGGCCGCGATGCCCGACAGGTCTTCGCGGCTGGAGCTCACCCACCCGTCGGCCAGCCGTCCGGCGCGGCGCAGCGCCACCTCGGCCGTGCCGCCCAGCAGGATCGGCGGCGGCGCCGGGGACGGCTTCGGGTCGGCGTACGACGGCGAGATCCGGTAGAACTCGCCCTGGTGCTCCACCACCTCGGCGCCCCACATCTTGCGCAGCACCTCGACGAACTCCTCGCCCCTGCGCCCGCGCCGTGCCTGGTCTACCCCGGCCGCCTCGAACTCCTCGGGCACCCACCCGAGCCCCAGCCCGGCCGTCAGCCGGCCGCCGGAGACGGTCTGCAGGGTGGCGAGCTGCTTGGCCAGCGGCACCGGCTGCACGAACGCGTTGACCACCGCGACGCCGAGCCGGATCCGCTCGGTGACGCCGGCCAGGTAGGCCAGGGTGATCAGCGGGTCGTGCACGCTGCGGTAGGTCGGCCCCATGGGATGCCCGACGGGATAGAGCACCCGCTGGAAGGTCCACAGCTCGTGGTAGCCGAGCCGCTCGGCCCGGTGGGCGATGGCGCGCATGGCCTCAGGCGTGGCCCATGCCCCCGCCTGGGGCACGGCGAATCCGATTCTCGTGACTCCTCCGCTCCCGGGAAACGCTCCCGCCCGCCTCGGTGAGGCGGGCGACAGGCGAGCCGATTCGATCACAGGAAATCTATCAGGGGCGTCGGCCGTATCCGATCGCTCTAGTCTGTACGCGTGGGTCTTGAGGCGGAGCTGGCCGGGGTCGCCGGCACGTACGGCGGCGGCGGCGATCCGGTGCGTCACCCGACGCGCTCCGACTCGGTGGTGGTGCGGCGCGGCGAGGTGGTGGTGAAGGCGCACGCCGTCCGCGAGGACGTGCCCGGCCTGCGCGCCCGGTTACGCGCCTGCGCGTCCGCCGCGCTGGCCGGGGTGATGCTCGCGCCGCTGGTGCCCGAGGTGCTGACGGTGGCGGGCCGGGCCGTGACGGTGTGGCCGGCGGGCCGGCCGATCCGGCAGGAGGAGGCGGAGGACGCCCCCTGGGAGGAGGGCGCCCGGCTGCTGGCCCGGCTGCACGCGGTGCCTCTCACGCTGCTGCCGCGGATGCCCGCGTCGGGCGGCCCGGAGAGGGCGGCCAGGGCGGTGCGCCGGCTGGAGGCCGACGGCCCGGCGGAGCGGCTGGTCCGGCGGACGTTCGACGAGCTGCCGGAGCCGGACACGGGCCCCGCGCTGCTCACCCACGGAGACTGGCACCTGGGCCAGCTCGTGTTCCGCGACCGCTGGCTGCTCATCGACGCCGACGACCTCGGGGTGGGCGACCCGGCGTGGGACCTCGCCAGGCCGGCCGCGTGGTACGCGGCGGGGCTGCTGGAGGAGGAGGTCTGGGACCGGTTCCTGGGCGCCTATCTGGCGGCGGGCGGCCCCGCGCTGGGCGGCGGCGACCCGTGGCGCCGCCTCGACCTGCCCGCCAGGGCGGTCACCGCGCAGCTCGCCGCCGTGGCCCTGGGCCACGCCCGCAAGGAAGGCCGGGAACTGGACGAGGTCGAGCAATCGTTGGTCGAGGCGTGCAGCAGAATCGTCAGAACGTGACGGCGCCGCGCACGATAGGTTTCAGCCAGGACCACGAGGCCAAGGAGTGCGTGAGATGCAGTGCCCGAAGTGCCGCGGCAACATGCGGACATATGAGCGCAACGGTATCCACATCGAGCAGTGTGACAACTGCCGGGGGATCTTCCTCGACTACGGGGAGCTCGAGACGCTGACCCAGATGGAGGCGGCCTACCACGCCGCTCCCCCGCCCCCCGCTCCCGGCGGCCCGGCCTGGGGCGCTCCCCGCCATGGCGGCCACTACGGGAACAAGCACCACCGCCAGCGCAGCTGGGTGGGCATGCTCTTCTCCAGCTGAGTCACCGGGAAGGGGGCCGGCGGGGCCCCCTTCCGTCTTGCTCGGCACGGGAAGTCCTGCTCAGGACGGGAAGTCGTCCGGGTCGACCTTCGAGGTGCGGGCGTTGCCGCCGGCGATGGCGTGCAGCGTGATCCGCCAGTCGTGCCAGCGGATCTGCGTCGCGGTGTAGGTGGTCTTGAACCGCACCGACTTCTGGAAGCGCTCGAAGCTGCACTCCCGGGTGAACGATCGGCTCTTGCCGTCCCAGTCGACGCCGTGCGTGAAGTAGACGCGGTAGTTGCCGTCGCCGACGTTATTGATCTTGAACTTGCCCTTCTTGCGCACGTACACGCTGTAGACCTTGGACTTGCCGCGCATCAGGCTGACCACCGCGTCGCGGGTGCCGCCGTTGTGGATCTGCAGCGAGCTGCGGCCGCCGGAGCCGCCCTTGCGCAGGAACTGGCCGGTGCGCAGCCGCCTGTTCTTCTTGCTCGACGCCTTCACCGACACGATGTCGGCCTCGTAGTCGCCGGCGTCCTCCAGTGCCTTGCCCGCCCGGTCGAGGGCGGTGAGCGAGTCGTCGAGGTCGGTGAAGACCGCCCCGGGGGTGCACAGGCTGCGGCCGCCCACCTTGGTCGCCGACGTGCCGAGCTGGAGCGCCACCTCGCGCAGGCTCTCCACGTACGCCTGGTGCTGGGTCTGGACCTCGGGGGGCGGGGTGAGCGCGGCCAGCTCGTCGGCGGCGCTCTGCAGGCTCTCCTGGGCCTTGACCACCCGCTGGTCGAGCGCCTTCAGCGAGCGCGCGTCGGCCAGGGACTTCATGGCCTTGTTCATGGCGTCGTACCGGCCGTCGAGCTCGCTCTTGTAGGCCTCAGCCGTTAAGGCGGCGGGCGCGGGGGTGGTGGAAGTCGTCGGGTCCGCGGCGGCCGGCACACCGTCGCCGGCCACCCCGCCGGCGCGGGGCTCACCACCGGTGACGGGGGGAGCCGAGCTGCAGGCGGTGCCGGCTGTGAGCACCGCCAGGGCGAGCATGCTGGTGAAGATCCGAGGGGCAACCACCTGCCACACTATTGCCCGCTTCATCCCCCCACGTCAATCACGTTCCAGCCAGTCCTCTCTGCCGGTTCCGGTGCGCCGCCACGTTGACCCGGTTGGCACAGGCGAGCGAGCAGAAGCGCCTGCGCCCGTTGCGTGAGGTGTCCACGTACACGGTGCCGCACCCCTCCCGGTCGCAGCGGCCCAGCCGGCGCCCGTCGGAGAAGCAGATGGCCATCGCCAGCCCGCCCGCGGTGGTGTCCTTGGTCCTGGCCACGACGTCCGCCTCGACGGAGGAGAAGTGCAGATGGGGCTCCTTGCCGTCGTGCGCGCTCACGAACGGCCGGACCGCGGTGATCTCCAGCAGGTCGTTGACCAGGGAGATCTGCTTGTCGACCACGGGCTCGCCGAAGACCGGGTCAAGCCTGCGGGCCCACGCGCGCAGCTCCGCCGCCTGGTCCTGGGTCATCGCGGTGCGCAGCATCTCGTGCCCGGCCAGCAGCACGGCCATCGGGCCGGGCCGGAAGTCGGCGGCGTTGACCAGTGCCGCCGCGAGCGCCGCCCCGTTGCCCCCGTAAGTGTTGAAATGCATAAGGCCATTACATCAGGCTGGAAGCATGGATTCCAGGCACTTCCACGATCCGCTCGCGATGACCCTCGTCTCCACCCACCCGACCTCCGACGGTGTGGTGTCGTACCTCCGGTGCGCCTGCGGCGCCTGGGAAGTGCGCACCTCCTGCCTGGTGGGCACGGCCTCGGGGGGCCGCGGGCCGCACCCGTCGACTAGGGGCGCGCACTCGTCCTAGAGTCTCCTGCAACACCCCCACAGGAGGTCAGGCATGTCCAGCATCCCCGCCCTGCTCCGCGACCGGATCGCGGCCACCCCCGACGCCGAGGCGTACCGCACGCCGTCAGGTGAAGGCTGGACGTCGTTGTCGTGGCGCGCCGCCGGGGATCGCGTCCGCGAGCTGGCGCTGGGCCTGGCCGCCCTCGGCGCCGGGCCGGGCCGCCGGGTCTCGATCCTGTGCTCCACCCGGCTGGAATGGGTCCTGTGCGACCTGGCGGTGCTGTCGACCGGAGCCGCGACGACCACCATCTACCCGTCCAACACCGCGGCCGAGTGCGCGTTCGTCGTCAACGACTCCGGCACCTCGATCGTCATCGCGGAGAACGACGACCAGGTGGCCAAGCTGCGCTCGGTGCAGAAGGAGATGCCGGACGTCGCCCACGTGATCGTGATCGACGGCACGCCGAGCGACGACGGCTGGGTGATCCGGCTCGACGACGTGCCGGGCAAGGCCGCCGCCGAGGCCGACTACGACGCGCTGGTCGACGCCATCGGCCAGGACGACCTGGCCACCCTCATCTACACCTCCGGCACCACGGGCCGGCCCAAAGGCGTCGAGCTCACGCACGACAACTGGCTGTACGCGGCGAGCGCGGTCCGCGAGATCAACCTGATCACCCCCTCCGACCTCCATTTCCTGTGGCTGCCGCTGTCGCACTCGTTCGGCAAGCTGCTGGAGGTCGTGATGATCGACATCGGCGTGCCGACGGCGATCGACGGGCGGCTCGACCGCATCGCCGACAACCTCGGGGCGCTGCAGCCGTCGTTCATGGCCGCCGCCCCGCGCATCTTCGAGAAGATCCACAACACGGTGGCCGCCACCCAGCAGCGCGAGGGCGGCGTCAAGCTGAAGATCTTCAACTGGGCGCGCAAGACCGGCGTCCAGGTGGTCCGGGCGCGTCAGCGCGGCGCCTCGATCCCGGTGACGACCAAGATCGAGTTCGCGCTCGCCGACAAACTGGTGTTCAGCAAGCTCCGCGCCCGCTTCGGCGGCCGGATCCGCTACTTCATCTCCGGGGCGGCCCCGCTCTCGCGTGACATCGCCGAGTTCTTCGACGCGGCCGGGCTGACGATCCTGGAGGGCTACGGGCTGACCGAGTCGTCGGCGGGCAGCTTCCTCAACCGCCCGGAGAACGTGAAGTTCGGCTCGGTGGGCCAGCCGCTCCCCGGCACGCAGGTGCGCATCGCCGACGACGGCGAGATCCTCATCGGCGGGCGCGGCATCATGCGCGGCTACCACGGCCTGCCGGACGAGACGGCGGAGGCCCTGGAGGACGGCTGGCTGCACACCGGCGACATCGGCGAGCTCGACGACCAGGGCCGGCTCATCATCACCGACCGCAAGAAGGAGCTGATCAAGACCTCCGGCGGCAAGTACGTCGCCCCGACCCACCTGGAGGGCCGGGTCAAGGCCGCGTGCCCGTTCCTGTCGCACGTGTTCGTGCACGGCGACCGCCGCAACTACTGCACGGCGCTGGTGACGCTCGACATGGACGTCGCCAGGCCGTGGGCCGAGGCCGAGGGCCTGCCGACGGACCCGGAGGAGCTGCGCGGGCACCCGCGGATGCGCGAGGAGGTCCAGAAGGCGGTCGACCAGGTCAACGCCGACCAGGCCAGCTACGCCACGATCAAGAAGTTCGAGATCCTGTCGCAGGACTTCACCGTCGAGACCGGCGAGCTCACGCCGAGCCTGAAGGTCAAGCGCAAGGCCGTCGAGGAGCGCTACGGCGAGACCCTCGACTCCTTCTACGACGCGTGACCCTCCGCGCCGTGAGGCGCCGTGACCAGCGGCGCCTCCCGGTCAGGGGCGCTTGAAGACGGACAGGAGACGGTCGGCGGCGAGCGCCGGGGTCAGGGTGCCCGCGAGCACCTCCCGCTCGACCTCGGCGCGGATCGCCGACACGCGCGGGTCGTCGCGGAGCTCGGCCAGCAGCCGGTCGCGCACCATCGTCCACGTCCACTGCACCTGCTGACGGCGGCGTTTGGCCGCCAGGTCCAGCCCCTCCTGGTGGGCCAGCACCTGCCGCCACAGCTCGTCCAGCCCGTCGCCGGTCATGCCGCTGCAGGTGAGGACGGGCGGCGGCGTGCTGTCGGAGCGGAGCATGCGCAGCGCCCCCGCCAGCTCACGCGCCGCCTTGCGCGCCGCGAGCGCGTACTCGCCGTCGGCCTTGTTCACCGCGATGACGTCCGCCAGCTCCAGCACGCCCTTCTTGATGCCCTGCAGCTGGTCGCCGGTACGGGCGAGCGTGAGCAGCAGGAACGTGTCGACCATGTCGGCGACCGCGGTCTCCGACTGGCCGACGCCGACGGTCTCCACCAGCACCACGTCGAACCCGGCCGCCTCCACCACGACCATCGCCTCCCTTGTGGCCTTGGCCACGCCGCCGAGCGTGCCGGAGGTGGGCGAGGGCCTGATGAACGCGGCCGGGTCGACGGACAGCCGGGACATCCGGGTCTTGTCGCCGAGGATGCTGCCCCCGGTCCTGGTGGAGGACGGGTCGACGGCCAGCACCGCGACCTGGTGGCCCTGGCCGGTGAGCATGGTGCCGAGCCCGTCGATGAACGTCGACTTGCCCACGCCCGGCACGCCCGAGATGCCCACCCGGCGCGCCTTCCCGGCCAGCGGGGTCAGCGCGACGAGCAGCTCCTGGGCCATCGCCCTGTGGTCCGCCCGGGTGGACTCCACGAGCGTGATGGCGCGGGCGACCCAGGCCCGCGCCCCCGCCTTGACGCCCTGTACGTAGTCCTCCAGCGAGCGCACCCGACGCCCCTCCCGTTCACGAGTCCGGCTCCAGCCTCACATCTTCGCCCACGCCGCAACGGGACCGCCCCGGCACCTCCGATGCCGGGGCGGTCTCACGCGGGATGCGCTAGGAACGCCCGCGCAGCTCCTCCAGCAGTTCCAGGGCGGCGGTGGCGATCACCGTGCCGGGCGGGAAGATCGCGGAGGCCCCGGCGGCGCGCAGCTCGTCGAAGTCGTCCGGTGGGATGACCCCACCGGCCACGATCATGACGTCCTCGGCGCCGAGATCGGCGAGCGCCTTCTTCAGCGCGGGCACCAGCGTGAGATGACCGGCGGCGAGCGTGGAGACGCCGACGATGTGCACGTCGGCCTCGACCGCCTGCCTGGCCACCTCCTCCGGCGTCTGGAACAGCGGGCCGACGTCGACGTCGAAGCCCAGGTCGGCGAAGGCGGTGGCGATCACCTTCTGGCCGCGGTCGTGGCCGTCCTGGCCCATCTTGGCGACCAGGATGCGTGGCCTGCGGCCCTCCGCGCGCTCGAACTCGGCGCACGCCGCGCGGGCGCGCTCGATGTCGTCGGCCTGGCCGGCCTCGTCGCGGTACACACCCGAAATGGTACGGACCTGCTCGGCGTGCCGGCCGAACACCTTCTCCAGCGCGTCGGAGATCTCGCCCACGGTGGCCTTCGCGCGGGCGGCGTCGACCGACAGCTTGAGCAGGTTGGCGTCCAGGCCGGGGGCGGGATGGGCGGCGGCGTGGGTGAGCGCGTCGAGCGCCCGCCGGACCGCGTCCTCGTCCCGCTCGGCCCGGAGCCTGCGCAGCTTCTCCAGCTGCTGGGCGCGGACCGCGCTGTTGTCGACCTTGAGCACCTCGATCGGCTCGTCCGCCTGCGGCCGGTACTTGTTGACGCCGATGACCGGCTGGCGGCCGGAGTCGATGCGGGCCTGCGTGCGGGCCGCGGCCTCCTCGATGCGGAGCTTGGGCAGCCCGGCCTCGATCGCCTTGGCCATGCCGCCGGCCGCCTCCACCTCCTGGATGTGCTCCCAGGCCCGCTCGGCCAGGTCGTGGGTGAGCCGCTCGACGTAGTAGGAGCCGCCCCACGGGTCGATCACCTGCGTGGTGCCCGACTCCTGCTGGAGCAGGATCTGGGTGTTGCGGGCGATCCTGGCCGAGAAGTCGGTGGGCAGTGCGAGCGCCTCGTCCAGGGCGTTGGTGTGCAGCGACTGGGTGTGCCCCTGGGTCGCGGCCATGGCCTCGACGCACGTGCGCGCCACGTTGTTGAACACGTCCTGCGCGGTCAGCGACCAGCCCGACGTCTGCGAGTGCGTGCGCAGGCTCAGCGACTTGGGGTTCTTCGCGCCGAACCCGTCGACCAGCTTGGCCCAGAGCAGCCGGGCCGCCCGCAGCTTGGCGACCTCCATGAAGAAGTTCATGCCGATGCACCAGAAGAACGACAGCCGCGGCGCGAACCGGTCCACGTCCATCCCGGCCGCCACCCCGGCCCGCAGGTACTCGACCCCGTCGGCCAGGGTGTAGGCGAGCTCCAGGTCGCAGGTGGCCCCGGCTTCCTGGATGTGGTAGCCGGAGATGCTGATGGAGTTGAACTTCGGCATCTTCTCGCTGGTGTACGCGAAGATGTCGGAGATGATCCGCATGGACGGCGCGGGCGGATAGATGTACGTGTTCCGCACCATGAACTCTTTGAGGATGTCGTTCTGGATGGTGCCGGCCAGTTGCTCCGGCTCCACCCCCTGCTCCTCGGCCGCCACGATGTAGAGCGCCAGGATCGGCAGCACGGCGCCGTTCATGGTCATCGACACCGACATGCGGTCCAGCGGGATGCCGTCGAAGAGCTGCCGCATGTCGTAGATCGAGTCGATCGCCACCCCGGCCATGCCGACGTCCCCGGCGACGCGCGGGTGGTCGGAGTCGTAGCCCCGGTGGGTGGCCAGGTCGAAGGCCACCGACAGGCCCTTCTGCCCGGCGGCCAGGTTGCGGCGGTAGAAGGCGTTGGAGTCCTCGGCCGTGGAGAAGCCCGCGTACTGGCGGATGGTCCACGGCTGGTTGACGTACATGGTCGGGTACGGCCCGCGCAGGTAGGGCGCGGCGCCCGGATAGGTGCCCAGGAAGTCCAGCCCGTCGAGGTCGCGGGCGGTGTAGAGCGGCTTGACCGCGATGCCTTCCGGCGTCTCCCAGACCGGGGCGTCCGGCTCCTGGCCGTCGCTCCCGGACGGCCGGGCGTTCAGCGGGACGGTCGTGAAGTCGGGGATCATCGGGTCACCTCCAGGTCGCGGAAGGTCGTGCGCAGGACGTCGAGCGCGTCGCAGTCGGTGTGGACGCAGCCGTCGACGCCGGCATAGTCCCCCTTCCCCGCCAGCCAGACCGTGCGCGCGCCGGCCCGTCTCAGCGCGGCGGCGACCTCCTCGGCGTGCTGGGCGTAGAGCTTGTCGCTGGAGCACAGGCAGGCCACGGTCGCGCCGCTGACGGCGAAGGCGGTGGCGATCTGCTCGGGGTCGGCGCCGGGGCCCGCGGTCTCGGTGGCCAGGCCGCCGGCCCGGAAGAGGTTGGCGGCGAACGCGGCCCGCGGCGTGTGCACGGCGACCGGCCCGATCGTGGCGAGGAACACCTTGGGCCGCTCGGCCTGCGCGTCGGCCAGGTCACGCAGCTCCTCGTACTCCTGCGCGTACCGGATCTTCGGCAGCCCGGCGGCGAGCGCCGCGGGTGAGTGCGAGGCCAGGAACGGTCCATCCGGGGAGGCCCCGGCCAGCGGCTTCTCCTCCAGGTCCGGGAACTCGCTGACGCCGGTGAGCGGCAGGCGGCGGTGCGCGAGGTCGTCGGCGCGGCGCTCGCGGGTGGCGGCGATCCGGCCGGCCACCAGCTCTGCGGCGGCCTCGGCTCCGCCGGCCGCCTCGATCTCCTGGAACCAGGCCCAGGCCCGCTCGGCGAGCTCCTCCGTGCGGCGCTCGACGTACCAGGAGCCGCCGGACGGGTCGATCACCCGCCCGACGCCGGCCTCCTCCAGCAGCAGCGACTGGGTGTTGCGGGCGATCCTGCGGGAGAACGCGTCCGGCCGCCGGACCACCGCGTCGAAGGGCTGCACGGTCACCGCGTCGGCGCCGCCGACCCCGGCGGCGAAGCAGGCGACGGTGGTGCGGAGCATGTTCACCCACGGGTCGCGGGCGGTCATCATGGCCGAGCTCGTCACCGCGTGCTGGCGCTGCGGACCTGAGGCGCCGGTCACCTCCGTCACCCGGTCCCACAGCCGCCTGGCGGCCCGGAGCTTGGCGATGGTGGCGAACTGGTCGTCGGTGGCGGCGTAGCGGAACTCGAGCTGGTCGCACGCCTGCTGGACGGTGAGCCCGGCGGCGGTGAGCGCGCGCAGCCCTGCCACGGCGAGCGCGAGCGCGCAGCCGAGCTCCTCGGCGTCGCCGCCGCCCGCGTCGTGGTAAGGGGTGGCGTCCACCATGACGGCCCGCAGTCCCGGATGCCCGGTGGCGCACCGCGCCGCCAGCTCGGGAGCCTGCGGGCTGAGCGGCGAGGCGCCCAGGTTGCCGTGGACCGGCGTGTCAGCGGCGAGGGCGAGCAGGGCCTCGGCGGCCTCGCCGGTCCGCTCGCCCGCCTCGAGGACGACCGGCGCGAGGTCGAGCAGCACGCCCTTCAGCACCCGGGGCAGCTCAGCCACCGGGATCGCGCCGTCGCCGACGACCAGCCAGAGCGAGGTCACCCCGTTCTCCAGGTCGGCCAGCACCGCCTCGGGGTCGGGCAGCGCGTGCCGCTGCCGGACGTCCCAGCCGCCTGGCGCCCTCGACGCGCGCGCGAACGGCGCCGCCCCGGGCAGATCGGCGGCGTCGTACAGCGGTGCGACGGCCAGCCCGTCGTAGGTCGAGTGGGACAGCGCCTCTTCGGGCGTCTCCGCGTCGACGCCCGACTTGCGCAGCACCGCTATGGCCAACGCCCGCCAGTCGTCACGCGAGGTGGAAGGGAACCCCGCAGCCAGATCCATGGTCGGATAGTACGCATAGGCTGATTTGCGAGGTAACAGGGGTGGTCGGAGTTTTACGTCACAGGGGCTTCCCAGGTGAGCCGCCACGTGACGGGACCGACGACGCCGTCGTCGTCGATCTCCTGCTGCCGCTGGAACGCCCGGCACACCTCGCGCGAGCGCGGCCCGTACGCGCCGTCGACGTCGAGATCCCAGTCCCGGTCGGCCATCTTGGCCTGCCAGGTGCGCACGTCGTCGCCGCGCATCACCGGCGGGTACTTCAGCAGCCGGCCGGGGAACGGCGGCGCGGCCGGCGGCTCAGGATCGGCCGGGCCCTCACTCTGGCCGGGCCGCGGCGCGCCCTTGCGCACCCACGCGTAGAGCGGCTCGCCGGGGCAGTCGGTGGCGTAGCCGTCGCGGTGCCCCTTGATCTCCTTGCCCGCCCGGCCGTTCTGCCGGGCGTGCTCGATCGCGTCCAGGATCGCGTGCAGCATCCCGTCGGGCGGCTGCACCAGCCCCGCGTTGCCCACCAGGCCGAGCACCGCGTAGTGGCCCTGGTTGAGCCCCGACCCGTTGGCCGCCGGCAGCCGGTTGAGACCGCGGCCCTCGAAGACCTTCTGATGCGGACAGGCGACGAACGTGTTCCCAGTGAAATAGACGCTACCTGCACGACGGGCGAGCCACGACTGATTGGCAGTGCGTGGACACCAGATCTCGCCTCGATACGTCTCCAGGCTGATCTGGAAACTGCTTTGTCGTTGCGCTGCCGCCACAGGATGGAGGAATTGCTGGCGCCTGATGTTGACCAGCCACATGTCCGTTTTACAGGTGGTCGTGGGCGGCCTCCTTCTGATGGATACCGACTTACCTGCCAGGATGACCGCGAACATGAACGCCTCCGCGGCCGCCCTGTCTTTCTGCGCAAGTTTGTCGACTCCTGCATTGTCCGCCGCCAGCGACGTTTCGATGAACAGGGAAAGCTGCGCTCTGGTGAGGGTGAGCAGGAATTCGAACGAAGGCACCCGCCCTGGTGCGGCTTCGAGCAGCCGTCGACCCGCATCGGCGGACAGGTGGAACTCGACGAGGTGCCGGTTCGTCGTCTCACGCCAGCGGGGAACACCGTCAGTCCGGCGACCGGACCTGGGGAAACCGTCGCAGGCCGGCCCGAACACCGATGTGAGCGCCGCGCGTATCCTAGACACGTGGGCCGAATTCTTCAGTGACTGATAAAGAGCGACGCTCGTCGCGGCCGTGCCGTTTCTGAGGGTCATGATGTGTCCCTCGGTCCAGAACCACGCTGTCAACTCGACGAAGGCGTCACTCCACTTGGGCTCGGGCGGGAGGTCCACGCAAGGAGCCGCGAGCGGGATCCGGTCCCAGTAGCCCATCGTCTCGGTCGTGGCCCATCCACGGTCGAAGGACGTGACCGTCCGTGGCGACTTCCCTGTGGGCGCCCACCGCCCTTTGGCGTCCTTCTGCCTTACCGTGCCGGTACGCCGACGGCGACGCTCTACCGGCCAACGGTGCTGCGGCGTGGTGAGTGACGAGTGGGCCACGCCTTGCATGAGCACCAATTCTCGCGGCCGGGCAGGAAAGACGCACACCTCGAGAACCGGCTGCCATTCCGACACGCCGAGTTCATGGTTCAACGTGAGGACGGGGTCTCCGACCTTCAGATCTACATAGCTTTTCCAACCCTGCTGGGTGAGTATTTCGGTCTCTTCGTCGACGCAGTACCCGATGTCGATCCAGCCGTTGCCGTCCATGTGACTGCGTTGGATGGATCGGACCAGTTCCGCGCAGCGGGCATGTTCGTCGACGATCCTGGGATCAACCCGCCCGCCGGTGTAGTGGACCTTTACTCCTCGAGTGGAATCGAGCCGGGTGTACCCGCTACGTGGACGCCTGGCGCCCCACTCGTCCCTGCCGATCAGATCGATGGCCATCGCATCTCCCAGGGTCGACGATCAGACACTCAGCGTAACGCGACATCTACGAATTGGTCATGCGATCTGCTCTTTTCTTTACGGTCGGATTACCCGTCGTTCGGTCACGATCGCCGTGATCAGGTCATGGGGCGTCACGTCGAACGCCGGGTTGAGCGCGCCGGTGCCCTCGGGAGCCACGCGGGCGCCGCGGAACGCCACGACCTCGTCGGCCCCCCGGTCCTCGATCTCGATGTGCTCGCCGGACGGGGTCGCCGGGTCGATCGTGCTCTCGGGGGCCACCACGATGAACGGCACCCCGGCGCGGGCGGCGCCGAGCGCGAGCGCGTACGAGCCGATCTTGTTGGCGGTGTCGCCGTTGGCGGCGATCCGGTCGGCGCCGATCAGCACCGCGTCGACCCCTCCCCTGGCCAGCAGGTACGGGCCCGCGCCGTCGGTGACCAGGCGGTGCGGCGCGCCCATCCTGGCCAGCTCCCAGGCGGTGAGCCGGGCGCCCTGCAGCAGCGGGCGGGTCTCCAGGGCGAGGACCTCGGCGAGCCTGCCCCGCTCGTGCAGGGTCTGCGCGACGCCGAGCGCGGTGCACCGCTCGACGCAGGCCAGCCCGCCGGTGTTGCACACGGTCATGAGGCGCAGCCGGTCGCCTTCGAGCAGGTCGGCGCCGCGCTCGCCCATGGCGTGGCAGGCCGCGATGTCGTCGTCCCTGATCCGCAGCGCCGTCTCCAGCACCGCCTCGGGGCCCTCCGGGATGCGGGCGGCGGCCCGGTCGACGCCCCAGGCCAGGTTGACGGCGGTGGGCCGGGCGGCGCGCAGCCGGGCGACGGCGTCAAGGTCGCCCCGGGCCAGCACCACGCCGAGCGCCCCGGCCACGCCGAGCGCGGGAGCGCCGCGCACGGAGAGCCTGCGGATGGCGGCGATCAGCTCGTCCACGGTGTCGACGCGCAGGGTCACGCACGCGTCGGGCAGCCGGGTCTGGTCGATCAGCTCGACGGCGCCTTCGACCCAGTCGATGGTCCTCACCCGTCGAACGCTAGCGCAGGCGGCGAACCACCCCAGCACGGAAATTCGATCACCATACCGACGGACCGGGGCGACGGGTAACGTAACCACCCATGGCACGCCCCCTGACGCCTGACGACCCGGCCGAGCTCGGCGGTTTCCGGCTGACCGGGCGGCTCGGCGAGGGCGGGCAGGGCGTGGTCTACCTGGCGCACTCCCCGGCCGGCGAGCCGGTCGCGATCAAGCTGCTGAGCACGGGTGACCGCGAGACGCGGACGCGGCTGGCCCGCGAGCTGGAAGCCCTGGAGAGCATCGCCTCGTTCTGCACCGCGCGGGTGCTGCACGCCTCGACCGACGGGCCCCGCCCGTACGTGATCAGCGAGTTCATCGACGGGCCCTCCCTTGCGGAGCGGGTCGTGAGCCGGGGTCCGCTGGCGGGCGGCAACCTGGAGCGGGTGGCTGTCGGCACGGCCACCGCGCTGGCGGCGATCCACGCGGCCGGGGTCGTGCACCGTGACTTCAAGCCGGCCAACGTGCTGCTGGGGCCCGACGGGCCGCGGGTGGTGGACTTCGGGATCGCCAGGGCCGAGGGCGCGGCGACGATGACGTCGGGGCTGATCGGCACGCCCGCCTACCTGGCGCCGGAACAGATCGGCGGCACCCCGGCGTCCCCGGCCTCCGACGTGTTCGCGTGGGCGGCGACGGTGCTGTTCGCGGCGACCGGGGTGAGCCCGTTCGGCGCGGACACGGTCCCCGCGGTGCTCCACCGGGTCCTGCACGCCGAGCCCGACCTGCGGCCGCTGCCGCCCCGGCTGCGCGGCCCGATCGCGGCCGCCCTGGCCAAGGACCCGTCCCGGCGGCCCACCGCGCAGTCGCTCATGGTCCGCCTGGTCAACCCCGACGCGGCCGCCCCGTACGAGCAAGTGACGGACGGGCACCCGGCCCGCCCGGACGGACCGCGGGACCCCGGCGGATCCGGTCCGTCGCCCGGCGGGTCGTGGGACCCGGGCCGATCCGGTCCGGGGCCTGGGGCGCCGTGGGATCCGGGCCGGGATGCGGAACGGGGCGGATCAGGCGGGCCGGGCCGTACCGGGCCGGGGGCGCCCGCTCTCACCACCGGGCCGGGGCGGCGGCGTTCGGGGGCGGTGCTGGCCGGGGTGCTGGCCGTGGTGGTGGCGCTGGCCGCCGGCGGGGCGGCGCTGCTGTGGACGAACCGCGCCCCGATCCTCGGCGCACTGGGCGCCGACGGCACCGCCACGCCCGGCGCCGTCACCACCGCGTCCACCACGCCCACCGGGTCCCCGGAGCCCCGGACCGGCGAGCCCGGCCAGACCGGCGAGTCCACTCCGGCGGGCGAGCCCACGGAGGCCGGGGAACCCACGCCTGAGGCGTCGGCCGGCGACGGGAACGCGCGGATCCCCGCCGCGTTCGCGGGCACCTGGAAGGGCACCGCCGACAGCGAGATGATGGGCAAGAAGTTCGACGACGAACCCGTCACCATCACCCTCAAGCAGGGCGAGAACACCGGCACCTGGCACTCCCCCGGTGAGAGCGCGGGTTGCCAGACCGGCACGCTCCAGCTGACGCAGGTCTCCGGCTCGACGCTGACGTTCCGGCTCGGCGGGCTGGGCGACGTCTGCGCGGTGTTCGAGAGCGCCGGCGGCCTGGGCGTGACGCTGGAGCGCACCCACGAGGACCGCGCGGATTACGAGCTGACCATGCCGCTCGGCGGGAAAAGCGAGGGCGAACTGAGGCGTACGCGTTAAAGTTTTCGACACGCCCATACGAGGATGTGATCATAGACCCCATGTCAGTCATCAGGGAGGTGCCGTTCCCCAGCCAGGAAGACGCCGAGCTCCCCATGAACATCTGGCTCGACGACTCCGACTCCGCCGTCGACGTGATCGACGCGCTGGCGCTGTCGCCGTTCGCGACCGGTCATCAGCCGTGGTCGCGGGTGGCCAACCTGGAGCGGGTCCGCACCGACGCGCCGCTGCGCCCGGCCGAGGGCCGCGTGGTGCGCACCGCCATGGTCGAGGACGGCATGGAGTCGCGGCTGATCTGCGGTGACGGCTGGACGTTGCGGGTGGTCAGGCACCGCAACCGCTCGGCCACCCTGAGCGTGAGCGCGATCAGCGAGGAGCTGGCCCGCACCGTGCTCAAGGAGAGCGTCGCCGACGCGGAGGAACCCGCCCCCGAGACCGACCACGTGGAGATGGGCTTCTGGTGGCGCGGCTCGCACGGCGGCAACCGTTCGGAGCGGCCGATCACGGCCCAGCCGTGGTACCAGATCGCCGCCAACTACACCGAGCGGGTGCGCGGCCCGCTGGGCGACCTGATGACGATCACCCCCGGTGACGTCAACGGCCGCCTCCTGCTGCTGCACGGCCCGCCGGGCACCGGCAAGACCACGCTGCTGCGCACGCTGGCCAAGCAGTGGCACGACTGGTGCCAGGTCGACTGCGTGCTCGACCCCGAGCGGCTGTTCGACGACCCCGGCTACCTGATGGAGGTGGCCGTCGGCTACGACAACGACGAGGATGAGAAGCAGCGCTGGCGGCTGCTCGTGCTGGAGGACTGCGACGAGCTGATCAGCGCGTCGGCCAAGTCGCAGGCGGGCCAGGGCCTGTCGCGGCTGCTCAACCTGACCGACGGCCTGCTCGGCCAGGGCCGTGACGTGCTGGTGGCGATCACCACCAACGAGGATCTCACCCGCCTGCATCCCGCCGTCGTGCGTCCCGGCCGCTGCCTGGCGCAGCTGGAGGTCGGCCCGCTGTCGCGCGAGGAGGCGGTCGCCTGGCTGGGCGCCTCCGACGGCGTCGGGCCCTCGGGCGCGACCCTCGCGGAGTTGTACGCGCTCCGCTCGGGCCGCACCTTCACCCCGGCGACCTCCGGGGAGAGCACGGGCCTGTACCTCTGACCCCCGCGCTCACACCCGGGTGTCCGCGAGGCCGCGGACGGCCATCCCGGTGCTCACGCCGGGGTCTCCACGAGGGCGCGGGCGGCGATCCTGGCGGCCAGCACGTGCTTGCACGGGCCCCGGGAGCCCTGGTGGTCGAACCACCACGGGCAGGTGCACGACCCGGCCTCGATCCGCACCTGGCGGACGCCGCCCGCCGTGGTCACCCGCGCGTGGTCGCCGTCGAGCCGGACGGCTCCCGACTCCACCAGGGCGCGGGCCGCGGTGAGGCGCGGGTTGAGCTGCGCCACCTGCTCGCGGTCGTACGGGAGCTCGCGGTGGAAGTGGGACGCCTCGTGCAGGTCGTACCCGACGCGGCCGGCGGTGCCGAGCTGGGTGAGCGCGGCGCGCACCCGGGACGGCGGGAGGCCGGAGCGGTCGGCGAGCAGGCCGATCTCCACGGCGGGCTCGAAGTTGAGCAGCATGCCGATCAGGTCGGCGTCGCCGGCCGCCTCGTCGGTGGCGAGGTCCTCCAGCACCTGGCCTTCGCCGGAGAAGCCGCGCCACGGCTGGGGCGAGAGCGCCAGCGTGTAGCGCATCCCGGGCAGCTCCAGCTCCCACGCGCCGGCCTGGTGCCGGGCGTCGCCCGACGGGCCGTACACGCGCAGCGCCTTGGCGAACCTGAGCAGCGGCATGAGCGTGGCGATCCGCCCGAGCCCGGACAGGCAGACCGCGCCGCGGCCGGGGCCGGCGGCCAGGCGCAGGTCGCGCCCGGCGGGCACGGCCCAGACGGTGCCGCCGGCCTTGCGCGGCAGCGAGCGCAGGAACCGCACCGCCTGCGGCCCGTTGAGCTCGGCCCGCAGGTCGAACCCCGCGGCGATCACCTGCACCTCGGCGAAGCCGCGCAGCCACCGGGTGGGCAGCGGCACCTTCTTCTCCACCACGGCGCCGTCGAGCGTGGTGACGGTCAGCTCGTCGGGGCCGACGCCCAGGTGGAGCGGGTCGCGTCCGCCGACCCGGCGCAGCGACTCGCGCAACGGGCCGTTGACGTCGACGTTGGTGGTGCCGCGGTCGAGCACCTCGCCGTCGAGCGCGGTCACGTCGAGCCGGGCGTAGACGCCGCCGCAGGCGGAGAACGACTCGAACCTGAGCCGGTCGCCGTCGCAGGTCACCACCGGGTCGCGGGTCCAGCCGGGGCGCGGCTGGTGGTAGCGGGCCATCGCCACGTCGGCCACGGCCAGCAGGGCCGCCGCGGCCGGCGCGGCCTCGGTGAGCAGGCCGCTGAAGAACCTGGGGTGCGTGTGGGGCCCGGACAGCGCCGTGCCGCCGGAGGTCGACAGGCCGAGCCTGCCGTCGGCGAGGGCGGAGGGCCCGGCGTAGGCGTACGCCTGCACTGCTTGAGTCATGGCCCGGACGATAGAGATCACGACCGACAATCGGGCCAGTACGTAAAACCTCCGATGCGTGACCTGCGGCGCGGCTCCACAATGTGGCTGGTGCTCATCGTCGACCGGGCCCGCGTCGCCCTCACCCGCTTCACCGTGCCTTCGGTCTCCGGTGACGGCTGGACCAGTGACGAGCACCCGATCGGCTTCCCCGCGACGCAGCTGGTGCCGTCGTGGACCGCGCGCACCCCGCCGGGCTCCTGGATCGAGGTCGAGTTGCAGGCGGTCACCGCCGGTGGCCGCCGCACCCGGTGGTACGTGATGGGCCGCTGGTCGGAGCACGGCGAGCCGCGCACGTCGGTGGCCGGTCAGGGCGACGGCGACGGCGACGTGGCGGTCGACACGTTCGTGGCGCGGCAGCCGGTCAGCGCCTACCGGGTGCGGGTCCGGGCGTGCGGGCCGGGCGCGCGCGTCGAAGAGCTCGCGGTGCTGGCCTCGGCGCTGCCCGCGCCCCCGCCTGAGGGCTCGCCGCCGTCCGGCCTGGAGCCGGTGGAGCTGGACGTGCCCGCGCTCTGGCAGCACGCGCACGCCGGCCACCATCCGGAGTACGACGGCGGCGGCGCCAACTGGTGCGGCCCGGCGGCGACCGCCATGGTGCTGGCCTACTGGGAGCGCGGCCCGGAGGACCTGGCGTGGGTGGGCGCCGGCTGCCCGGCCCCGGCCGTCGACCACGCCGCCCGCGGCACCTATGACAGCAGCTACCTGGGCACCGGCAACTGGCCGTTCAACGTCGCCTACGCGGGCACGTACGGGTTGCGCGGGTTCGTGACCCGGTTGAGGTCGGCGGCCGAGCTGGAGCGGCTGACGGCGGCCGGGATCCCGGTGGTGGCGTCGCTGTCGTTCAAGGAGCGGGAGCTGCCCGGGGCCGGTTACTCCACGAGCGGCAACCTGATCGTGGTGACCGGCTTCACCGCCGGGGGCGACGTGCGGGTCAACGATCCCGCCGCGCCCGACGGCCGGGTGCGCCGGGTCTATCCGCGGGCCGCGTTCGAGCACGTGTGGTTGCGGAGTTCCGGCAGCGGCGGCATCGCGTACGTCCTGCATCCCCCCGAGTTGTCCCTGCCCGAGTCCGATGGCAATTGGTGAGACATGACGATCGAAGCGATTGATGTGGCCCGCGTGGACGGCGGCCCGCAGTGGGTCGAGGCCGTGGAGACGCCCGCGGGCGTCGAGGTGTGGTGGGACGAGCCGCGCCCGCACGAGGGCGGCAGGCGGTGCGTGGTGCGCCGGCTGCCGGACGGCGGCCTCGCCGACGCGCTGCCCGAGGGCTGGAACGCGCGCAACCGCGTGGTCGAGTACGGGGGCCGCTCCTGGCGGCCGCTGCCCGGCGGCGGCCTGGTCTTCACGAACTGGGCCGACCAGCGGGTCTACCGCGCCGGCGACGGCGACCCGGTGCCGCTGACGCCGGAGGGCCCGTCCCGCTACGCCGACCTGTACCTGCCGCCGGGGCGGGACGAGGTGTGGGCGGTGCGGGAGACCGACGACGTGCGCGACCTGGTGGCGATCCCCCTCTCCGGCCCCCTCTCCGGCGGGGCCGTCCGGGTGATCGCGCGGGCGCAGCACTTCCTGATGAACCCGCGCCTGTCCCCCGGCGGCGGCCATGTCAGCTGGATCGGCTGGGACCACCCGGACATGCCATGGGACGGCACCCGGCTCTGCGTCGCCCCGCTGGGCGCCGATGGCGTGGCGGGCCCGTACGCGGTGGTGGCCGGCGGCCCCGAGGAGTCGGTCGTGCAGGCCGAGTGGCGCGACGACGACATGCTCTACGCGATCACGGACCCGACCGGCTGGTGGAACGTGCACGAGATCGGCCGCGACGGCGTCCGGGGCCGCAACCTCACCCCGATGGAGCTGGAGTTCGGCAACGCCGCGTGGAAGCCGGGCATGACCTGGCTGGCGCTCGCCGGCGACCGTCTGGTGCTGGTGTACGGGACGGCCGACCGGCGGCGGCTGGGCGTGCTCGACCCGGCCACCGGCGAGCTGCGCGAGATCGGCGGCGAGGCCACCCATTGGGCCTCGACCGTGTCGGCGGCGGGCGGCAAGGCCGCGGCGGTGCCCGCGACCCCCTTCTCTCCGCTGGAGGTGGCCCTGGTCGACCTCGGCACCGGTGGCAGGGAGACTGTGTCGGCGCCGAAGCCGGTGCCCGACCGCGCGCTGCTGCCCGAGCCGGAGCCGATGACGATCGACGGGGTGCACGCGCACGTGTACCCGCCGCTCGGCGTGCGCGGCCCCGCCCCGTACGTGATCTTCGTGCACGGCGGGCCGACCGGCAGCAGCCCGGTCATGCTGGACCTGGAGGTCGCCTACTTCACCAGCCGCGGGCTGGGCGTGGCCGAGGTCAACTACGGCGGCTCCGCCGGATACGGGCGGGCCTACCGGGAGCGGCTGCGTCACCAGTGGGGCGTGGTCGACGTGCACGACTGCGCCAAGGTGGCGCGCGGGCTGGTGGAGCTGGGGCGGGCCGACGCGGCCAAGATCGCGATCCGGGGCGGCAGCGCCGGCGGCTGGACGACGGTGGCGGCGCTGGTGCACAGCGACGTGTTCGCGGGCGGCGTCGCGCAGTACGCGATCACCGATCCGGAGAGCTGGGCGGCCGAGACGCACGACTTCGAGTCGCGCTACCTCGACGGGCTGATCGGGCCGCTGCCGGAGACGCGGCAGCGCTACACCGAACGCTCGCCGCTGCTGCACGCGCGCCAGGCGTCCGGCCCGTGCCTGATGCTGCACGGGCTGGAGGACGCGATCGTGGACGTCGGCCAGGCCGAGAGGTTCGTCGCCGAGCTGGACCGGCACGGCAAGAAGTGGGCGTTGCTCACCTTCCCCGGCGAGCAGCACGGCTGGCGCAGGGAAGAGACCATCGTCGCGGCGCTGGAGGCCGAGCTGGCCTTCTACGGACTGCTGTTCGGGTTCGAGACCCCGGGGGTCGCGCCGCTGAAGCTGGAGGGCGGCAAGTGAAGGACGTCGCGGAGATCTGCTCCGACCTGATCAGGTTCGACACCACCAACCCCGGATCCGGAGAGCGCCCGGCGGCCGAGTACGTGGCCACGCTGCTGGCCGACGCCGGGCTGGAGCCGGAGGTGTTCGAGTCGGCGCCGCGGCGCACGACCGTGGTGGCCAGGATGGCCGGCGACTCCCCCGACGCGCTGCTCGTGCACGGGCACCTCGACGTGGTGCCCGCCGACCCGGCCGAGTGGCGGACGCATCCGTTCTCCGGCGAGGTCGACGACGGCTGCGTGCACGGCCGGGGCGCGGTCGACATGAAGGGGTCGTGCGCGATGACGCTGGCCACCGTGCTCGGCATGCGGGCGCGCGGGCAGCGGCCGAAGCGCGACGTGGTGCTGGCTTTCCTGGCGGACGAGGAGGCGACCGGCGACTACGGCTCGCGGTACGCGGTGACCGAGCGCCGGGAGCTGTTCGACGGGGTGACGGAGGCGATCAGCGAGTCGGGCGGGTTCAGCGTCGAGGCCGGCGCTCACCGGGTCTACCCGGTGGCGGTGGGCGAGCGCGGCACCGCCTGGATGAGGCTGACCGCGCACGGCGTGGCCGGTCACGGCTCCAAGCCCGCGGCCGACAACCCGGTGGCCACGCTGGCGCACGCGCTGTCGCGGGTGGCCGCGCACCAGTGGCCGGTACGGCTGACGCCGTCGGTCGCGGCGCTGATCCGCGAGCTGTCGGAGATCACCGGTCAGCCGGTGGACCTGGACCGGCTGGACGCCGAGGCGGCCCGGCTCGGCCCCCTGGGGCAGCTGTTCAAGGGCCAGATCCGCAACTCGGCCAATCCGACGATGCTGTCCGCCGGTTACAAGGTGAACGTGATCCCGTCGTCCGCCGAGGCGCACGTCGACGGCCGCTACCTGCCGGGTCTGCGGGAGGAGTTCCTGGAGACGCTCGACGGGCTGCTCGGCCCCAAGATCACGCGGGAGTTCGTCAACCTGGAGGACGCCCCGTCGGCGCCCTATCCGTCGTCGTTCTTCGACGAGCTGGCCGGCTCGCTGGTGGCCGAGGACCCGCTGGCCAGGCCGGTGCCGTACGTGATGAGCGGCGGCACGGACGCCAAGTCGTTCGCCAGGATCGGCATCCGGGGGTACGGGTTCGCGCCGCTCATGCTGCGCCCCGACCTGGACTACTTCGGCATGTTCCACGGCAAGGACGAGCGGGTTCCGGTGGCCGGGCTGGAGTTCGGGGTGCGGGTGCTGACGCGGCTTCTCGCCCAGGAGAAAACAGTGGAATGAAGCATTCCGTTCTGCTATGCTTGAGGCAACGAAAGGACACGCCATGAACTCAGGTTGGACCCTCCTCGACGCCTCGCACGACGCCCTCCGCACCGCCGTGGCAGGCGTCCCCGCCGACGCCTGGGAGCTGCCGACGCCCTGCGCGCAGTGGAACGTCACCCAGGTTCTCCAGCACGCCGCGGGCGACCAGATCGGCTACGCCGCCTTCCTGACCGGCGAGCCGGGGCCGGACGAGAACCCGTTCGACCCCTCGGGCAACCTGCCCGGCGACCCGGTCGCCCACCTGGAGGCTGCGCTGGAGCGCTCGGCCCGCGCCTGGGCCGGCGTCGACCGGTCCGCGGTGGAGGTCGCGGTGCCGATCCCGCCCAACAAGGTCTCCCTTGAGCTGGGCGTCGCCGCCTGCGCCCTGGACGCCGCGGTGCACGCCTGGGACATCGCGGTGGCGACGGGCCGTCCCTCCCCGCTCACCCCGGCCATGGCCGCCGAGCTGCTCCCGGCGGCCAAGCAGCTGGTCGAGCCGCTGCGCGGCTTCGCCTTCGCCGCCCCGCTGGACGAGCAGCCGGGCGACGACGACGCCGCGACGCTCCTGCGCTACCTGGGCCGCGACCCGCACTGGGCGGCCTGACGGCGATCACCGCGTGCGGCGCCCCACGCGGTGCACGGTGAGCGCGCCCAGCAGGGCGGAGGCGGCCAGCAGCAGGCCCGCCTCCGTCCACTGGAAGCGCCAGAAACGCTCCGGCGGATGGTAGGTGACGGCGTAGCCGTACCCCCGGGCGAACAGGCAGTCGTGCCAGGTCTCGGCCTTACGGCTGCTCCGCCCGGTGTCGACGCCGCGCTCGCAGCCCGACGGCGCGTCCACCTCACGTCCCGACGGGTCCACCCAGGTGGCGGACACCAGGCGGGCGTCGGGGTCGTCGAGCACGA
Organism: Nonomuraea sp. NPDC048826; assembly: GCF_043198225.1. NCBI lineage: Bacteria > Bacillati > Actinomycetota > Actinomycetes > Streptosporangiales > Streptosporangiaceae > Nonomuraea > Nonomuraea sp. NPDC048826. Next base: position 243,348 of record NZ_JBICUQ010000004.1, read on the forward strand.
CCGTGTCCGTCAGCACGACCCGCTCCGCGGGGGCGTAGTGGTCGCTCAGCGCGAACAGCCCGAACATGGTCACCGCCACCCCCGCCACGACCAGCGCCATGGCCGGCAACGTGCGCCTGAACAGCGCCCCGGCGAAGACGCCGAGCGCGAACGCGTACAGCCACCAGGCGGCCGGCGCCACCCCGGTCATGTTGAACACCCCGAGGTTGCCGAACCCCGTGTCGATCCCCTCCCGGAACACCGGACGCCACAGGCTGACCATGAGCGACAGCAGCAGCCCGCCGGCCACCACCGCGCCGCCCAGGACGCCGAGCTTGACCGCCAGCCACCGCCGGGCCGGCACCGACTGGGTCCAGGCCAGCCGATGGGTGCCGCGCTCGTACTCCCTGCCGAGCAGCGGCGCGCCCCAGAACGCGCCGATCAGCGCGGGCAGCACCAGCGGCATCCAGCCGAACAACGTGTAGACGTCGTCGTACCGTTCGCCCAGCCCGGCCGCCACCTCGGCCGACCCGCAGAAGGCGGAGCCCGCGGGGCATCCGTCCGGGAAGAAGCGGGACACGTACCCCCGGGCCTCGGCCGCGGAGCCGAGCAGCAGCAGCCCCAGGACGGCCAGGAAGCCGGCGGTGGTCAGGAGTTGCGCCCGATGCTGGCGCCAGGTCACCCAGATCACCGTGCCACCTCCACCGGACGGGGCAGCGCGGACGCCCGGGGGCTGCGCAGATATCCCATGACCAGCTCGTCCAGGGTGGGGTGACGGGCGCTCCAGCGGGGGCCGGGCGGGTGATCGGCGCGGACGAGCAGGGTGACGTGCCTGCCGGTGCCGGTCACGCAGACGGCCTCCAGCCCGGCGGCGGCCTCCGCCGGGCCGGACAGCACGAGATGGCCGGCGAGCAGGTCGTCGATGGCGCCGCTGACCTGGAGCCGCCCCTCGTTGAGCACGACCAGCCAGTCGCAGGTCTCCTCCAGTTCGGCGACCACGTGCGAGGACAGCAGCACGGTGAGGCCGCGCTCGGCGACCTCGCCCATGAGCGTCCGCATGACGTCGTGCCGGGCCAGCGGGTCGAGGTTGGCCAGCGGCTCGTCCAGCACGAGCAGGTCGGGGGTCCGGGCCAGCGCGAGGGTGATCGCGACCTGGGCCTGCTGGCCGCCGGACAACCGGCCCGTCCTGCGGCCGAGGGGGACGCCCAGCGCCTCCAGCCGGGCCCGCGCGCCCGCGCCGTCCCAGCGGGCGTTCGTCCGCCGCCCGAACTCCAGCATCTCGGCGACCGTGAACGACTCGTACAGCGGCTTGTCCTGCGCGACGAACGCGGCGGTCCCCCGTACGGTGACACTCCCCCGCGTGGGCGCGAGCAGGCCGACGGCGGCGAGCATGAGCGTGGTCTTGCCGGCCCCGTTGGGGCCGACCAGCGCGGCCACCCGCCCGGCCGGCACCGCCAGGGAGCAGTCGCGCAGCGCCCAGCCGCGCCGGTGCCGCACGCCGAGGCCGGTCGCCTCCAGGATCGGCGGGCTCATGCCACGCCCTCACGCGCGGCGTCGGAGAGCACGGCGGCGAACAGCGCCCGCAGGTCCTCCTCGTCCAGCCCGGCGTCCCTGGCCTCGCGCACCCAGGCGGCCAGCCCGCGCCGCAGCCGGGTGTGCTCGGCCAGCCCGGCCCCGCCGACCGCGCGTTCCACGAACGTGCCCAGGCCCGGCCGACCGGCCACGAGCCCCTCGCGCTCCAGCTCACGGTAGGCCTTGAGCACGGTGTTGGGGTTGATCGCCAGCTTCTCGACGACCTCGCGCGCGGTGGGCAACTGGTCGCCGGGACGCAACGTGCCCAGCCGCAGCGCCTGCTTGACCTGGTGGACGAGCTGGAGGTACGTCGCGACCCCCGACCCGCGGTCCAACTGGAACTCGATCATAACACCCTTTCACTAATCAAGTAGTGAAAGGGTGTTGGATCAGCTCCCGGTTGTCAACTGAACGGGGTCTTCGGGCGCTCCTGGAGCACGCCGTCGACGTAGGTGTCGACCTTCTCGTCGTAGAACGCGACCAGACCGGCGATCCGCTCGCTCTCCGGCAGCGGAGTGGGGTACGACCAGGCCAGGTCCCGCTCGCCGTTGACCGACCAGTATTCGGCGGTGCCCTTGTACGGGCAGCGCGTCACGGTGCCGGTGCGCTCCAGCAGGTCCAGCCGGACGTCCGTCTTGGGCAGGTAGTAGCGGGGCGGCAGGCCGGTCTCGAACAGGATGCGGGCGTGCCGTGAGTCCGCCACCGTCGCGCCCGCCACCTCCACCCTGATGTGGCGGGAACTGGGGAGGATGTCGACCCGGGTGTACGGGCTGCGCGCGTGCACGTACACCTGCTCGTCCTCCTCGAACCAGGCGTCCATGGCGTCCCAGGCGAAGCGGACGTGGCCCCTGATCGGCTCCAGCGGCGAGTCCGGATAGGTGACGGCGGCGTCCACCGCCTCGCCGCCGCCCGACGTCACCGTGTGGACGAGGCCGTCGCCCCGGCTCGGCGAGCGCTCCACGGCGCCCGTCGGCTTGAGGTCGGCCGCGACGTCCTCCAGCGGGATGTAGTACGTCGGGTAGTACGGCACTTCCCACACCAGCAGGGCGCGGGTGGTGTCGGCGGCGGGTCGGCCGCCCAGATAGGTCCTGACACGCTTGGCCGAGCGTTCGACACGGACCCGGCCACGGCTCACGGCATCCATGCCCACCGCAACCGCCGCCCCCGTGGGGCTATTCCACGATATTTCGGGTTATCTCTGGATTTCGGGTTATCTCTGGCGATTACGCGCTATGCACGCGCTAGTGCACGCCGAACGCCGAGAGCGTCGCCCACGTGACGAGCGCGCCCACGGCCGTGCCCGCGGCCACCTGCGCCGGGGTGTGGTGCGCCAGCCGGACCCTGGCCCAGCACACCAGCGCCACCACCGCCGCCCCGGCCAGCAGCACCGGCACGGCGGGCAGCACGTACGCCAGGACCACGATCGTGCCCGCGCACACGGCGGCGTGGAAGGAGATCTTCCAGCGGAGCGTCACCGGGACGGTCACGGCCAGCGCGGCGAGCATCGCGGTCACGGCCGCCAGCAGCAGCCGCGGCGCGCCCAGCCAGGCCAGCAGCACCAGCGCGGCCAGCACCCCGGCGACGGCGGCGAGCAGCGGCCCCGCCCGGCGCGAACGGTCCACGATGTGATGGGAGTCCAAGCGGCCCGAACGGACCCCTGCGGCGATCACCGCCGCGGGCACGCCCCCGCACAGCGCCGACGCCACCAGCCCCCACACGGCCCCCGCCCAGCCCTGGGCGAGCAACCCCACGGCCGGCGGCACCGCGATCACCAGCACCTGCGGCGCCAGCAGGTCGGTGACCCCCCGCGCGACCCGATCGGCCATCATGCGTCGAAAGATTACGCGATCATGCCCGCCCCACCCGGCCGGCACCATCCCCCCGTACAGAACCTTTCCGTACGCGTCGACCCGGAGCGCTGTCACTCCGTCCGGGTAGCCCTTCCACGGCCCTGGGGCCGCGGGAGGTCACCCCTTGCCGGCCGCGTTGACGATGCGGGTGGTGGAGCGGTCGGGGATGGCCTCCATCTCCCAGCACTCCGCCCCCAGCAGCGCCGCCGCCGCCCGGCGGCCGCCCGCGTGCGGGTCGCCGGCCGTGTGGGCGAGCGCGCCCGGCCGCATCGGCGCCAGCAGGTCGATGTAGTCCTCCGGCCCGTGCGCCTCCGGTGGGCCGGTGACGATGAACACGCCGGTCACCGCGCGCAGCGCCGCGAGCACCTCGGCCCGCTCCGCCGCCGGGTTGAAGGGCCGTGACGGCCCTTTCCACGCGCGTACGCGCGGATCGTCCTCCACGCCGACCACCAGAGGGGACCCCCGGTCGGCCACCGCGCCGAGATAGCGCACGTGGCCCACGTGCAGGATGTCGAAGACTCCGGTCACGACCGTTGCCCCCGGGTGGTCGTACCGCTGCACCCAGACGGCCTCCAGGCTGCTCACGCAGGCACTCCTCCTAGTCGACTCGTCGATCGCAGCGTACAAGGTCCGGGGCGGCATCCCGACAGGCGAGGGCCGGAAAGGCGATTCCTACCTTTTCGCGATAATCCGCCGGGGTGGGTTCGCGCGTCGAACAACGTCGCCGAAACTGGGGGGTCAGCGTGACAGGACCGGACTTCCGTCAGCCCGAGCACGACCTCGAGATCCGCTTCCCAGGTGACCCGGCGGCGGTGGCCAGGGTGCGGAACCTGGTCACGGAGACCCTCGGCCGCGACCATCCGCTGCACGACGACTGCGCCCTGCTGACCAGCGAGCTGGCCACGAACGCGATCCTGCACACCCGCTCGGCGGGCGGCACGTTCACGGTCCGGCTGCGGGCGAGCGGGGACCCCTGCATGGGGGCCATGGTGCTGGTGTGCGTGGAGGACGCGGGCTCCGACGGCCCGCCGTGCGTGTGCCGCGCCGACCTGGGGGCGACGAGCGGGCGCGGGCTGCCGATGCTGGAGGCGCTCAGCCACCGCTGGGGGTACACCCGGGGCGACGGGACGACGACGGTCTGGTTCGAGCTGCTGCTGGTGACGGTCCCGGCCGGCTGGGCGGCGGAACGGGTCTAGACGTCGAGCCGGCACAGGCCCTCCGCCAGCGCCTTGGTGGTCAGCCGGGTGCGGCTGTCGCAGGCCAGCTTGGCGAAGATGTGTTCCAGGTGGGTGGTCACGGTGCGGACGCTGAGCACCAGCGCGGCGGCGATCTGCGGGTTGGAGTCGCCCGCCGCGACCCGGGTGAGCACGTCGACCTCGCGCCCGGTCAGGTCGTACGGGAGCGCGCAGGGACGCTCGGCCACCACCGCGCCCTGCAGCGAGCCCTGGTAGCCGACGCCGGCCCGCAGCAGCCGGGTCTCGTGCCACTGCCCGTGGCGGTCGAGCCAGAGGCCGTGCCGGCCGAGCTCGCGCGAGTCGATGAAGGCGCGTGCGTAGGCGGGTATCGCCGGATCGTCGCGCAACGCCTCGGAGACCGGCCGTCCGGGCACCTCGCGTGAGGTGCCGGCCCGGTCGAAGGCGACCGCGCGGAACCCCGGCGGCAGCCCCACCGGGTCGATCACGCACCGGGTGAGGTCGGTGACGTGCGCCAGCATCGGGCTCACGGCCGCCACCAGCGGGCCGGTCAGCGCGGGGAACGCGTCGCGGGCGGCCAGGTGGAGCAGGCCCGTGTAGCGGCCCTCGGCCAGGAACAGCGGCGCGGTCAGCCCGGCCCGCCACCCGTAAGGCTCCAGGTGGCGGCGGAAGTAGCGCTCGGAGCCCGGCTCCGGCATGGCCACCGGCCGGCGGGTGGCCATCGCCCTGCGGTAGACCTCCAGCGCGGTGTATTCCTCGGCGGCGTCGCCGTCGACGCGGCGGTGACCGTCGGACACGACGCTCCGGTGACGGCCGGTGGCGGGGTCGAAGGCGACGAACTCGTAGGCGTCGACCGGCACCACCTCGCGCAGCGCCGCCATCGCGCCGTGGGCGCCCTGCGGGCCGTGGCCGCCGGTCCCCGCGGCCACCTGGTAGCCGACCTCGGCGAACGCCCTCAGCTGGCGGACGTTCAGGGTGATCTCGGCCACGGTTCTTTATACCACTGCGTACTTTTCCGCAGGCGACGCCGGGAGTAAGGCTGCTATCGTCGGGCTCATGCAGCGCGCTCACGTCACGACGACGCCGGACCTCGTCCCGGCGCGCTGATTCCTGCTCCCCGGGCGAACGCCCGGGGGATCGGTCGTTCGCCCTTTCCATCCGAAGGACGATCATGAACGACCATCGCAGACTCGGCCGCGAGCTCGGCGTCTTCGACACCGACCCGCTGATCGGCTCCGGCCTCCCCTTCTGGCTCCCCGCGGGCGCCGCCGTCCGCAAGGCCGTCGAGGACTACGTGTACGAGCTGGAGCGCCGCGACGGCTACCAGCACGTCAACTCGCCCGTGCTCGGCAAACGCGAGCTGTACGAGCGGTCGGGGCACTGGGCGCACTACGCCGAGGACATGTTCCCGCCCATGCGGGTGGGCGGGGAGGAGTTCGTGCTGCGGCCGAGCCTGTGCCCGCACCACGCGCTCATCTACCGCTCCCGCCAGCGCAGCCACCGTGACCTGCCGCTGCGGGTGGCCGAGCTGGGCGGCATGTACCGCTCGGAGCTGTCGGGCGTGCTCGGCGGGCTGACCAGGGTACGGGCCATCCAGCTCAACGACGGGCACGTGTTCTGCCGGCCCGAGCAGGCGGCCGGGGAGGTGTCGGCCGCGCTCGACCTGATCGAGGCGGCGCACGCCCAGCTGGGCGTCGAGGCTGTCCGCTACCGGCTGTCGCTGCGCGGCGAGGGCGCCAAGTTCGTCGACGACCCGGAGATGTGGGACCGCTCGGAGTCGGTCCTGCGCGAGGCGCTCCGCGGCCGCGGGCGGGCCTTCGACGAGGAGCGCGGCGAGGGCGCCTTCTACGGCCCGAAGATCGACATCCAGATCGCCGACCCGGCGGGGCGCGAGTCGACCCTGTCGACCGTGCAGGTGGACTACTTCCAGCCGGAGCGCTTCGACCTGCGGTACGCGGGCGGCGACCGGCCGGTGATGGTGCACCGGAGCGTGGTGGGCGGGCTGGAGCGGCTGGTGGCGCACCTGATCGAGGTGCACGGCGGCGCGTTCCCCGCCTGGATGGCGCCGGTGCAGGCGGTCGTGCTGCCCCTGTCGGACGCCGAGCTGCCCGCGGCCCGGGACCTGGTGCGGCGCTGCGTGGCGGAGGGGATGCGGGCCGAGCTCGTCGACCCCGGCCGGGGCACCCTCGGCGCGCGCATCAGAGCGAACCGGCTCGTGCCCTTCCAGCTCGTGGTGGGGCCGCGCGAGGCGGCCGACGGCGGCGCGTCGGTACGGCTGCGCGACGGCAGTCAGGCGGGAATGATTCCCATCGGCGAATTGGCGGCTCGGTGCAAGCCCCGCTTTTCTTGCCAAGCCGTTACCTCAAGTGAGTGTTAACTACTCTTCCCCTGGCTGTAAACGGCTCATAAATTGCCTGCAAACGCCCCGTGGGAGGAGCTGTTTTGGAACCAAGCGACCGCGAGGCCGCACCGGTCGCGGCCCGCGAACAAGAACGCCCGGCCCGGCGGTTGGCCGGCCCGCTGCGCATCGGCGCGTGGGTCGTCGGCGGACTGCTGTCGGCCTACTCCATTGCCGTCGTTTTCTGGCCGGTGGAGGCGTTGCAGCATCGGATGACCTTCCTGGCGGTGGCACTGCCGCTGGTCTTCCTCTGTTACCGGTCGGGGCTGGGGCCTCCGCTGCGCCGCCTCACCCGGCGTTTCTCCCGTCCTGACGGGCCGCCCGCCGGGGCGGAGGCGCATCCGGACGCCCAGGCGCTCGCCGTGGGCTCGGCCCCGACGTTGCGCGAGGTCCCCGCCCCCTCGGCGGTCCTTCCGGACGCGCCGACCGTGCGCGAGGTCCCCGCGCGCGCGGAGGCGGGGGTCAGGGCGGAAGCGGCGGCCGGCGCCGACACGCTGGGCACCGCGGACACCGTGGTCATCGGCGACCCGCCGGACCGCGCCGCCGGTGCGGGCGACACCCTCACCCTGGAGGACCCGGCCCCGAAGGCCGCCGAGCCGGTCGGCCAGAAGGCCGCGGAGACGCCTACGGTCGAGACGGCCCCGGCCGTCCGGGCCGCCGGTGACGAGGGCGGCGCGTTCGCGGACGGCGAGGAGGCCGACGGGGGCAAGGGCGAGTGGCCGACGATCGGCGACTGGCTGCTGGCCCTGGCCTCGCTGGTGGTGCTGGTGTATCCGCTGGCGGACATCGAGGCGTTCCGCGACCGCGGGTCGGGGGCCGCGCTGACCCAGCTGGACGTGATCGCCGGCATCGCGCTGACCCTCCTCCTGCTGGAGGCGGTACGCCGTACGGTCGGCTCTATCCTGTCCATCATTTGTGCCATATTTCTGGCGTACGCCTATTTCGGGTCCTATTTGCCGATTGACTGGACGATCGGTCATCGAGGATTCGACCTCGACCAGATCGTGTCGCAGCTCTATACGGGCACAGAAGGATTTTTCGGCGTCCCTCTCCAGGTGGCGGCGAGTTACATCATCCTTTTCACCATCTACGGCGCGGTTCTTGATTTCTCCGGCGCCAGCCGGTTCTTCATCGACCTGAGCTTCGCCGCCTTCCGCAGGTCGCGCTCCGCCCCCGGCCGCACCGTCACGACGGCGGGCTTCCTGCTCGGCACCGTGTCCGGGTCGGGTGTGGCGACCACGGTGAGTCTAGGCAGCGTGGCCTGGCCGGTGCTGCGCCGGGCGGGCTACCCGAAAGAGCCCGCCGGCGGGATCCTCGCGGCCGGCGGCATCGGGGCCATCCTGTCGCCGCCGACGCTGGGGGCGGCGGCGTTCATCATCGCCGAGGTGATGCGGGTCAGCTACCTGCAGGTGCTGATCTACGCCACCATCCCCACGATCCTGTACTACCTGGGCATCTTCCTGGCCATCGAGATCGACTCGCGCCGGTTCAGGACGCACGCGGTGCAGGTGGACACCCCCAGGATCGGCCGGCTGCTGCTGCGCTTCGGCTACCACTTCAGCTCGCTCATCCTGATCGTGGTGCTGATGGCACTGGACCGCTCGGCGTTCCAGGCGGTGGTGATCGCCACCGCGATCGCGTTCGCCCTGTCGTTCCTGGACCCCGAGCACCGGATGGGCCCCAAGCGGACCGGCCTGGCCCTGGCCAAGGGCACGCTGGAGGTGCTCCCGGTGACCGCGGTGTGCGCGGCGGCCGGCATCATCGTCGGCGTCATCACCCAGACCGGGCTCGGCCTGAACCTGAGCACGATCATCGTGGACCTGGCCGCCGGCAACCTCGTCCTCACCACCGTCATGGCGGCCCTGGCGGTCATGCTGCTCGGCCTGGCGGTGCCGGTGACGGCCAGCTTCATCATCGCGGCGGTGATCATCGCCCCGGCCCTGATGTCGCTCGGCGTGGCCCAGGCCGAGGCGTACATGTTCATCTTCTACTACGCGGTGCTGTCCGAGGTGAGCCCGCCGACCGCGCTGTCCGCGGTGGCGGCCGCCGCCATCACCGGCGGCAACACGTACAAGACGATGATGATGACCTGGCGCTACACGTTGCCGGCCTTCCTGGTGCCGTTCGCGTTCGTGCTCACGCCGAACGGCCAGGCGCTGCTCGGGCAGGGCCCGCTCGGCATCGTGCTGGTCATGACGGCCGTGTCGGCCGTCGCGGTCGCGGCGCTGGCCGTGGCCACCGGCGGTCTGGTGGGCACGCCCGAGCGGCTGCTGGCCGCGGTGGCCGCCGTCCTGCTGTTGTTCCTCGAACCCGTCCCGATCGTCGCAGGCCTGTCCGTGCTGGCCGTCGCGGCAGCGGTCTATCTCATCCGAAGAAGGAGCGTCCCAGCGTGAAGCGGATACTTGCGATGCTCGCCGTGGCCGGCCTGGTCGCGGGCTGTGGCGGCGGATCCGGTGGCGGATCCGGCGGCGGCTCGGGCAACCGGCTGTCGATCGCCACCGGCGGCACCACCGGCGTCTACTACGTCTACGGCGGCGGCCTGGCCAAGCAGCTGTCGGCCAACATCGAGAACACCCAGGCCACCGCCTCGGTCACCTCGGCCTCGATCGAGAACATCAAGCTGCTGGCCTCCGGCAAGGCCGACATCGGCTTCTCCCAGGCCGACACGGCCGCCGACGCGGTGAACGGCGTCGGCTCGTTCACCGCGAAGCAGCCGATCAAGGCGCTGGCCCGGATCTACGACAACTACGCGCACGTGGTGGTGGCCCCGGGCGTCCAGGCCGAGAAGGTGGCCGACCTGAAGGGCAAGACGGTCTCGCTCGGTCCCCCGAACTCCGGCACGCAGGTCGTGGCCAGGCGCATGCTGGAGGCGGCCGGGCTCAACCCCGACAGCGACATCAGCAAGCAGCAGCTGTCGATCAACGAGTCGGTGCAGGCCGTCAAGGACGGCACCGTCGACGCGTTCTTCTGGGTCGGCGGCCTGCCCACGGCCGGCGTCGTGGACCTGGCCACGAGCAAGCCCGACATGAAGATCCTCGACACCTCCGACGTGCTGGTGGAGATGCAGCGCGAGTACGGCGAGCAGTACGTCGGGCTCGACATCGACATGGACACCTACAAGCTCGGCGGCAAGGTGCAGACGGTCGGCATCGCCAACGTGCTGCTGGTGCCCGACACCATGGACGAGCAGCTCGCGTACGACATCACGCGGACGCTGTTCGAGAAGAAGCAGGAGCTGATCGCGGTCCACCCGGAGGCGGAGAAGCTTGACCCGGCGCTCGCCCAGCAGGTGAAGCCGGTCTCCCTGCACGCCGGCGCGGCCCGGTACTTCCAGGAGAAGGGCTGACCAGACTCGCCCTCGCGCTCGTCGCGGTGCTGGCGCTCGGTTCCGGCTGCGGAGCCGGGCGCCCGGCCGTCAACGGGCTGGCGCTGCCCAGCTCCGGCGTGTTCGCGCTCGCGTACGTCCACTCGATCTACCGGGCGCCCTCGGCGGAGCTGTTCACCGTCGAGGGCGGCCGTTTCACCATGCGCGCCGTGGTCTCCTCCAACGGCGGCGTGCTCGACTACTACGCGGTGGAGGGGGCCCGGTCACGCACCCCCGAGGGGGCGTGGCTGCTGCGGCTGGACGCGCCCGCCTCGTACGAGGAACTGCCGCTGATCGCCACCCCGATCGGGCGCAGGACGCTCATCGCCGGGGGCCGCTGCCTGCCGTTGTTCCCGCGCGACGGCGCGCGTGAGGTGACCGTGCGGATCGGCCTGGCCGGTCCGGCCGGGGAGGATCGCGGCGTGCCCTGTCCGCCGCCCTACAACCAGTCGTTCCTCCTGAACACCGCGTACAGCGCCACCGACGTGACCGACACCAGCACCAGCGACGCCCAGAAGCCCCACGACTCGCCAGATCCCGGGAAGGGCACGTTCTGGCCGTAGAAGCCGGTGATGGCGGTGGGCACCGCGATGATGGCCGCCCAGCCGGTGAGCCGCTTCATGATCTGGTTGAGCCGGAAGCCCTGCTGGGCCAGGCGCGTCTCGCGGATGTTGGCCAGCAGGTCGCGCAGCGACTCCAGCAGTTCGGCGGTGCGCAGCACGTGGTCGTACACGTCCTGGTAGTAGGGCGCCATCTCGGAGCCGTGCAGGACGCCCCGGTCGCGGTGGAGCAGGGTGCCGAAGAGCTCCCGCATCGGCAGCGCGATCTTCCGGAAGCGGGCGGTGGTCTTGCGCAGCTCGTACATCCTCCGCTGCGTCTCCTTGGCGTTCGCCGGCCGCTCCTCGAACAGCTCGTCCTCCAGCTCCTCGGCCCGCGCGTCCAGGTCGAGCACCAGCTGCAGCTGGCCGTCCACCACCCAGTCGAGCAGGCCGTGCAGCAGGAACAGCACCCCGTTCGCGGCCAGGTGCGGCGCGCCGTCCCAGCGCCTGATCACCTCGGCCAGGTCGAGCGCCGGGTCCATCCTGACCGTGACCAGGGCGGTGTCGGTGACGAAGACGTCGATCTCGGCCGGGACGAACCGGTCGCCGTCGTGGCGCACCGCGTACACGGTGACGAACAGGTGGTTGTCGTAGACGTCGATCTTGGGGCGCTGGTGGTCGCCGAGCACGTCCTCGACAGCGAGCTCGTGCAGGTCGAGCTCGTCGCCGAGCGCCGCCAGGTCCGCGGGCGTCGGCCGGCACAGGTCGATCCAGACCGCGTTGCGCCGGTCGGTCACGTAACCGGAGATCTCCGTCGCGGGGAAGTTCTCCTTCTCCAGGCGGCCGTCCCGGTACAGGCGGGTACGCATCTACGTCAGTGTGGCGAACCGGGCGGCGTTCCGCACCGCCGCGCCGCCGGGATCGTTGTTGAAGTACACGTACGCGTCCTGCCAGCCCGCCTCGCGCACCCGCCGGGCCCAGGTCTTCAGCGACGCGTCCCCGTACGAGGGTCCAGGGGAGGCGCGCCCCTCGTGCAGCCGCACGTACCCCCACGGGGCGGTCCGCCAGAACGGGTTCTGCGGCCGGTTGCGGCGGTCGGCCCAGCACAGCGCGGCCTGGCGGGCCGCCAGGATCTCGCGGGTCGCGTCGGTCCACCAGGAGTCGTGCCGGAACTCCACGGCCAGCCGGACGTCGTCGGGGAAGCACCCCAGGCAGCGCTCCAGCTTGCCGTGGTCGGCCCGGAGCGTGGGCGGGAGCTGCAGCAGGATCGGGCCGAGCGCGCCGCCGAGCCCCGCCACGGCCGCCATCAGCCGGGCCACGGGCTCCTCCGGCTCGTCCAGGCGCTTGATGTGGGTGAGGTACCGGCTGGCCTTGACCGCCATCACGAAGCCCTCGGGCGTGCGCTCGCGCCAGGCGGCGAACGTCTCACGCTTGGGCAGCCGGTAGAACGCGTTGTTGCTCTCGACGGTGACGAAGTTCTCCGCGTACGTCTCCAGCCAGCGCCGTTGCGGCACGCCCTCGGGGTAGAGGACGCCGCGCCAGTCCGCGTACTGCCATCCGGAGGTGCCCACCAGCGTCGCCATGCCGATGGCCTACCCGCCCTGTTCAGGTGCAGTACTGTCGCAGTCGCCGACCGGACGAGGAGGCCTGATCGGGGATGGGCGCCAACCACGCGCACGGTGGGGGACACAGCGGGGGACACGGCGGGGGACACGGTGCGGGTCACGACACCGCGCATGCCGCCGTTCCGGCTTCGCGGCGGGCCGTCGTGGCCACGCTGGCCGTTCTGCTGCCGCTGGCGGTCGTCACGCTGGCGGCGCTGGTGTGGCTGTGGCCCGACGCGCGGCGGGAAGCGGCTCCGGAGCAGGCGGGATTCCAGCGGGTGGGCGGCACGATCACCGCGATCACGCTGACGCCGTGCGGGGAGACGGAGCCGGGCGCGCCCAAGCCGCACCCGGCGACCTGCGGCGAGGCCACCATCACCGTCGGCGAGGGCCGCGACCTGGGCAGCGAGGTCACCGTGCCGCTGCCGAGCGGTCCCGGCTCCCAGCGCTTCGCCGCGGGCGACGACGTGGTGCTGCTGCACAACCCTGAGGCGGAGGAGGGCATGCCCGCCTACCAGCTCTCCGACCACGACAGGTCGGCGCCGCTGCTGCTGCTCGGGGCGGCGTTCGCGCTGGCGGTGATCGCGTTCGGGCGCTGGCGGGGCGTCACGGCACTGGCGGGGCTGGCCATCACGTTCGTGCTGCTGCTGACGTTCGTGATCCCCGGCATCCTGGCGGGCGAGCCGCCGATGCTGGTCGCCATCGTGGGCGCCTCGGCCATCATGCTGTCGGTGCTGTTTCTGACGCACGGGTTCACGCTGGCGACGTCCATGGCGGTGCTCGGCACGCTCGCCAGCCTCGCCGTGACCGGCGTCCTCTCGTACGCGGTGATCGGGATCGCCGAGCTGAGCGGGATCACCGACGACAGCTCGTTCACCCTCGACATGAGCATGTCCATCGACACCCAGGGGCTGCTGCTGGCCAGCATCATGATCGGCGCGCTGGGGGTGCTGGACGACGTCACGGTCACCCAGTCGGTGACGGTGTCGGAGCTGGCGGCGGCCAACCCGTCGTACGGGTTCCGCCGCCTCTACCGGGCGGGCAGCCGCATCGGGCGGGCGCACATCGCCTCGGTCATCAACACGATCATCCTGGCCTACGCGGGGGCGTCGCTGCCGTTGCTGCTGCTGTTCAGCATCGGCGAGCAGCCGCTGGGCGAGGTGCTGACGACGCCCGTCATCGCGCAGGAGGTGGCGCGCAGCGTGGTGGGCACGTTGGGCCTCATCTCCGCCGTGCCGATCACCACGGCCCTCGCCGCCCTGGTCACCTCACGCCACGCGCCCCCGTCCGCCCCGTCCGCCGGTGACCCCGAACCCGGGCCCGCGCCCCGGGCGTCGGGTGAGTCCTTCTTCACCGACGCCCCCGGGGAGCCCCGGACTCCCGGGTCCGGACCGTACGGCGATCTCTACCGGCCGAGCCACCATGACCCTTCCCGCCCGGGTGGCCCGTACGGCGACCCGCACCGGCCGGGCGTCCCGGACGGCGACCGGCCGCTCCCCCGTCGTGCCCGTCACCGTCGCGACGCCGGATCTTCGCCGTAGGCCGCCGGCTCCTCAGGGCGTCGCCGGGCCCGTCAGGGGTGCCGTGATCCGGGTGACGAGGAGGTCGAGCCGTTCTTCCTGGCCTTCAGGGGGGATGCGGCCGGTGTCCGACAGCACGGCCATGCCGTGCAGCGCGCTCCAGACGACCTCGGCGAACAGCTCGCGCCGCTCGTTGTCCTCCGGGAGGCAGCTGACGAACTCCCAGAAAGCGGTCCGCAGCGGGGGCGGCGTCTCGGCGCTGGCGAACTTCAGGTCGGTGGGCAGCACGAACATGGCCTGGTACAGGGCGGGGCGTTCGGCCGCGAACTCCAGGTAGGCCCGGCAGACGGCGCGCAGGCCCTCCCCCGGCCCCGCGGCCAGCCGCGCGCGGCGCAGATGGCCGCCGAGCTCGCCGAACCCGTCGACGGCGACGGCGCTCACGATGGCGTTCTTGCCGTCGAAGTGGCTGTAGAGCACGGGCTGGCTGTATTCGACGCGCTCGGCCAGCCGTCGCGTCGTCACCGCCTCCCAGCCCTCGGCCTCGGCGAGTTCACGTGCGGCCGTGATGATCAGCTGATGACGGTGGGCGCGTTCACGTTCACGGCGCTCGGAGATGGCGGACATACCCGAAATTCTAGCACCGCTAGACTCCATGTCGCCGATAGATATATCGTCGCTATCAGACCTAGCGTCGCTAGAATCTTTGTGTCGAGAAGGGACCGACCCGTGCTCACCACCGTCGCCATCGTGCTCGCCGGACTGATCGGAGCAGGCATCATCGTCATCGGCGCGCGCGCCTTCTGGGCGCCGCAGGCCGCCGTCGGCTTCGGCATTCCCGACACGCCGACCGAGGACCCGGCCTTCCGCGCGTGGCTGTCCGTCAAGGCCGTGCGCGACATCGCCTCCGGCCTGTTCGTCTTCGTCCTGCTCGCCGGCGCGACGCCCCGCCTGCTGGGGTGGTTCATGCTGGCCGCCGCCGCCATCCCTCTCGGCGACGCGCTGATCGTGCTGCGCAGCAAGGGGCCGAAGGCCGCCGTCTACGGCATCCACGGCGCCACCGCCCTGGTCATGCTGGTGGTCAGCGTGCTCCTGCTCGTCGCGTGACCACGGTCTCCAGGGACGCGGCCGTCAAGTGATCTCGGCGCTGCCGTCCACCCGGAGCTTGCGGCGGGCGCGCTCGTAGAAGGTGGTGCCGAGCCGGACCACCTTGGCCGCGCCCGGACTGGCGGTCACCGTGATCCGGTCGCCGGGGCGGACGTGGCCCACCACCGCGCCGTCGAGCTCGACGGCCAGCCGACCGCTGGCCGGCAGGAGCTCCAGCGTGACCTCCTCGTCGGCCGGCAGCACCAGCGCCCGGTTGAACGCCGAGTGGGCCGCCGCCGGGACCACCAGCACCGCCTCCACGCGCGGCGACACCACCGGCCCGCCGGCGGAGAAGCTGTAGGCGGTCGAACCGGTGGAGGTGGCCACGATCACCGCGTCGGCCGCGTAGTTGACGAACGGGTGCCCGGCCGGGGTGACGGTCACAGCGGCCAGCCCCTCGCCGGGGATGCGCACCAGCGCGATGTCGTTGAACGCGGTCAGCTCCCCCTGCCCGTCGAGACGGGTGCGCACCGCCATCCGCGGCTCCACGGTGTGGCGGTGCCGGTCGATGGCCGACAGCGCCCCGGACAGCTCGGCCACGTCGATCTCGGCGAGGAACCCCAGCCGGCCCAGGTTCACCCCGAGCACCGGCGTGCCGCGCCCGGCGATCAGCCGCATCGTGCGCAGCATGGTGCCGTCACCGCCCAGGCTCACCAGCAGGTCGGCCCGCTCCACCAGGGTCTCGGCGTCGACCGCCACCGCGCTGCAGTCGATCCGCCCCACCTCGTCGGGCAGGCCGAGCACCGTGACCCCGCGCGCGGCGGCCCAGCCGAGGATGGCGTCGATCGCCTCTTTGGAGTCGCGCTGGGGGTGCAGCACCAGCCCGACCGTTCCGACCATGCCCATGCGGACACTCTAGGGTCAGCTGATCGCCTGCCCGGAACAGGCACGGATGCGCCGCTCGTCCAGCGGCCCGTCGGGATGGTTCATGACCGCCCGCAGCCCGTCCGGCGGGTCGGTGAACAGCGGCACCAGCTCCTCCGGCACTGAAGGCGGCATCCGCTCGGCCGGGACGCTGAACAGGCGCACCGCCTCCGGCCACGTCTGCAGATAGTCGGCCAGCAGCGGCCAGCGGGTCAGCAGGACGGTCCAGAGCGCCAGCGGCCCCGGGCCGACGACGTTCCCCTCGGCCAGGCGCACGGCCCTGAGCATGCTGTAGGCCATCACGAACCGCTTCATCGACCGGGGCGTGCGGTCCAGCAGCCCGGCGTACGGCTGCAGGATGTGCTCCGTCTCCAGGACGGCGTCGTCGGCCGTCACCATCCGGGCGATCGCCACCTCGGCCGCCTCGATGCGGTCCGCGACGGGCGCGCCGGCGAGGATGCCGAGCACCTCATGGGGTTCGGCCGCGCCCAGCCGGTCCTTCAGGTCGGTCGGTCCCGCGGGCCGCCGATCCGCCTCGGAGAGCAGGTTGGCCAGGTAACTGAGCTGCAGCTCGGCGGGCAGGCGCGGCACGGGCACGGTGAGCTGGAACAGCTTCTCCAGGAACAGCGAGCCGACCGTGGCGCCCGGCCGGTCGACGGACCTGGACAGGGACGCGTACGCCTGGTCGTACCCGGCGCGCACCCAGCGCCCGTCGGCGGCCACGACCACCATCAGGCTGTGCGAGCCCTCGGTCGCCATGCGGTCGCGCATCAGCTTCTGGACGGCGTCCAGCAGGGCGACGACGAACTCCCCCTCGCACCGGTCGAGGTCGTCCACCAGGAGGAGCACCGGCCGCCCGGCGCGGCGCAGCAGCCAGTCGAAGTGCTCGGCCAGGTCCTCCATCGGATCGGCGCGGGTCTCCACGAACGTGCGGGCCGAGCGCCGCGAGTCGAGCGAGAAGAACCGGCCGGCGGCCTTGGCCAGCAGCCACAGCCCGCCCACCGCGGGCACCAGGCCGCCGAGGATCTTCGCCAGGTCGCCCCAGGTGGCCAGGGTGGGCCGGCCCTCCGCCAGCATTGCGCCGGTCGTGACCGCCACGACGACGGCGGCCGTCACCGCGACGGCCGGCCACAGCCAGCGATCGACCAGCCGGGCCCGCTCGCACACCAGGAACCACCAGCGGGCGGGCCCCCGCCGGGCGCCCCGCAGCGCCGCGCGGAAGGCCTGCAGCAGGGTGAGCCAGGGTGGCCCGCCCCGGCTCTGCCGCCACGCGTCGTACTCCACGATCAGCCAGGGGTCCGGCTTGGCCGCGACGGACTCGCGCAGGAACCGCAGCAGCGTGCTCTTGCCGGCGCCCCACGGCCCGTCGAGGTGGACCAGGAAGGACCGGCCGGGGAAGTCCTCCAGCACGGATCTGAGCTGTTCCTCCAGCGCGGTCGCCACCCCGTGCCGGCGCAGCTCGTCGTGCTCGGTCCCGACGGGTTCGTCGGTCAGCCAGCGCACGTGCTCGCGGCGGCGCGGTTCCGGGGCGCGCGGGGCCACTTCGATCTCGGCGTCCAGCCGCTTGACGGCCGCCTCTCCGACGGCCTGGCGCAGCGCGGGGTCGAGCTCGATCAGCGCACGCAGGACGAGCCGGCTGTCGATCACCTGATGGCGGCTCCTGGCCACCTCACGCGCCGGGTAGCAGGACTCGACGGCGGCCAGCCACTCCACGGGGGTCCGGCTCGCGCCTTCGTCGGGCAGGCGGGTGAGGAGGCCGCCCGCGTACTCCGGGTGCTGCCTGCGGATGGCCTCCGCCAGTGCTCCGGAGGTGACCGGCGCGTCGGGGGTCAGCGCGTCCATGACCGCGCGCACCGACCGGGAGAACGAGGACCTCCGGGGCGGGTTCCGCCCGATCGAGCGGGTGATCCCCGCGGTCCCGTACGCCTGCCGCATCGCCTTCTGCTCGGCCCCGGTGAGCTCGTCGTCCAGGGTGACGACGGGGATGCCCAGCGCCGCGAACTCCTTGGTCTTCGGCAGGTCCGGCTGGCTGGGCCGCCACGTCGCGACCACGTACCGGTGCGGGGAGACCAGCCACTCTTCCAGCACGTCGAGCAGACGGTCGCCCAGGACGCCCCAGTGGGCGCCGATGTTCTTGATCCACAGCACGCCGGGACCGTCCCCGTGGAGGTCCGGCAGGCCCTTCGGGTCGAACTCGCCCGGCCGCCCCGCCACGAGCAGCGGCAGGTGGGGAAGCACGCGCTTGAGCGACTCGTACACCGTGCGCGTCGCGCCCGCGCCCAGCGGCGCGGTCACCACGAACGCCCGGTCGCGCCGCAGGCAGGCGTCGAGCTCGGCGTCGACGTCCCTGGCGACATAGGGGTTGACCATGTCCTTCGCGCCTCGGATGCCGAAGCGCGCCGGCGACACGTGCAGGACCGTGGGCGGCGGCCAGACCGCGAGCACGCCGGGGGCGGGTCCGAAGTCTCCGGACATGGGGACGGACATGGGCGCCTCGCTCGGCAGCGGGTACGGGGGCCTCACCGTAGATCGGGCCGGGCCGTCGGCGAATCGGGGGACGACCCAGGGATGACCCCAATCAGGCGCCGGAAAGGTGGCGCGGAGGGGTCCGTGGCGCATGGTAATGTTTTCCCCGCGGAGCCGAGCGAGAGCTCGGGAATGCAACGGGACGTAGCGCAGCTTGGTAGCGCACCTGACTGGGGGTCAGGGGGTCGCAGGTTCAAATCCTGTCGTCCCGACACGATATGTCGGCCCGATCATCGTCACGATGGTCGGGTTTCTGTCGGAGGGGCCACATGGGGCGCAGGCCGACCATCGACCGCGACGAGCTCGCCAGACTGGTGGCCCGAGGGCTGACCGTTCAGGAGCTCGCCGCCCATTTCGGGGTGAGCGAGTCCGGGGTGCTCCAGGCCAAACGCGCCGCGGGGCTGGCCAAGCCGCTGCTCGACCACAGCCGCGCGCTGCCGTGGAAGCTGGAGCGCGCGCACGCCCAGTCGGGTCCCGCCACCAACCTGCGCAACCTCTCGGCGGCGGCGCAGGGCAGGCCGCCCGCCCGTGAGCGGCTCAACACCGCGCTGCGATGGGCGACCCGGCTGGCCGACGCCGGGCTCGACGTCGGCTACGACCCGGCGACCGGCTTCGTGGAGATCCCTGCAGCCCCTGGCGGCTCCCACGTCGCAGCCCTGCTCGAAGCGGCCAGAAAAGGGCTCGAAGAGCACCAGCGCAGCGTTTGATCAGTGCTTCACAGGGCAGTGCGCGGTCTCAGGTAAAGAGACCGGAGGCGAAAAATATGGACACCTTGATCTGGGTGGCCCTCGTCGTGGTCGCGCTCGTGGCAATCGCCGCCGTGGCGTACGTGGTCGTGCAGCAGCAACGCCGCTCCCGGCTGCGCAGCCGCTTCGGCCCCGAGTACGAGCGCACGATGGCCGAGCACGACAACAAGCGCGAAGCTGAGCAGGAGCTGATCGCCCGCGAGCAGCGCCACGCCGAGCTGGACATCAAGCCGCTTTCCGAAGAGTCGCGCGGCGCCTACGCCGCCAGGTGGACCGAGGTGCAGGAGCGCTTCGTGGACACCCCCGCGGCCGCCGTGACGGAGGCCGACCGGCTGGTGACCGAGGTCATGGCCGAGCGCGGCTACCCGACGGAGGACTTCCGCCAGCGGATCGCCGACCTGTCGGTGGGGCACGCCGAGACGCTGACCCACTACCGGAAGGCACACGACATCAGCGAGCGCGCCGCCCGCGACGAGGCCTCTACCGAGGACCTGCGTCAGGCGATGGTGCACTACCGCGAGCTCTTCGAAGACTTGCTGCACGCGACCACCCGAGGACGGTGACAGCATGAACGGTGACGACGTGAACGTGCCGCCGCAGCGTACCGACCAGCAGGTGCGGGACTCCCGCGACGACGAGCACGCGAGCTATCAGGACACGGGTCAGGGCGTCCACCGCGACCCCTACGGCAGGAATGACGACATCCTGGTGGCCTCCCACCGGACGGGCACCGCCGGCGACACCGGCCCCCACCCGGCTCCCGGCGACCCCGACGACGCGCGTCACGACACGTACGACGGAACGCCTCACGACCCCGACAGCACGCACCACGACCTGGACACCCCGCGCGACGAGCACGACGTGGACGCCACGCGGACGGACGACGACCTGAGGGACGGCAACGACGTGCGCCCCGGTACCGACCTGCGCGACGACGGCTCGCGCGCTGACCACGACCTGCGGACCGACAACGATCTGCAGGATAACGACCTGCGCGACGACCACCTGCGGGACAACGATCTGCAGGACAACGATCTGCGGACCGACGACGACCTGCGGGACGGGACGGTCGATCCGGCGCACGGCCCCGGCGACGTGCGGCAGGACTCGGTGACGCCCGTCGAGCCGGTGACCGGCGTCGAGTCCGCCCCGCCCGTCGAGGAGACCCCCTCCCACGCCGCTCCCCCGGTCTTCACCCTGTTCGACAGGGACCCGGCCGAGGTGCAGTCGCGCTGGCGCGACGTGCAGGCCTCGTTCGTCGACGACCCGTCGGAGGCCGTGCAGCGCGCCGACGGGCTCGTGGGCGAGATCGTCGAGTCCATCACGAGCACGCTGCAGTCCCGTACGGACGAGCTGCGCGACAGCTGGAAGAGCGACGGCGGCAGCGACACCGAGCGGCTCCGCCAGGCGCTGCGCGAGTACCGGAGCGTCCTGGAAGGACTGCTCACCCTGTCGGGCCCGGCTTCCCACCAGCCGGCGTCCGGTACGCACGAGACGAAGTAGGAGGGTGACATGCTCGCGATTGTCGCGGCGATCGTCTTCGGTCTGGGCTTCCTCCTGGACCTGCTGGACACGCAGATCGCCGGAAGCATCTCCGGCACCACGTTCATGCTGCTCGGCCTGACGCTGCTGGCGCTCCACCAGGCCGGCATCGGCACGGCCAGCGTCAAGAGCTACGGCGGCTGGCGCGGCCGTTCGCGGCGATAGGTTCTCAGGAAGAAGAGCGGCCGCGCGCGGCGTACTCGAACTCCCTCCGGGGATCGCTGAGTGCGCCGAGCGCGGCTATTTCACGTGGGAAGAAGAGCGCCAGCGTCCAGTCGATGAGCACCCGGACCTTCCTGTTGAAGGTCGGGATCCTGGACAGGTGGTAGCTGCGGTGCACGAACCACGCGAGCGGCCCGCGCAGCTTGACGCCGTAGATCTGGGCGACGCCCTTGTGCAGGCCGAGGCTGGCGACCGAGCCGGCGTAGGCGTGCTTGTACGGGGTGAGGGGGCGGCCGCGCAGGGTGGCCACGACGTTGTCGGCGAGGACCTTGGCCTGGCGGACGGCGTGCTGGGCGTTGGGCGCGGTGAACTCGCCGGGGCGGGTGAGGTCCGGCACGGCGGCGCTGTCGCCGGCGCAGAACACGTCCTCGCGGCCTTCGACGGTGAGTTCGGCGGTGGTCTTGACGCGGCCCTTGTCGTCGAGGGGCAGGTCGCCGGAGCCGACGACGGGGTGCGGCTTGACCCCGGCCGTCCAGACGAGGGTGGCGGCCTCGAAGGAGGTGCCGTCGTCGAGTTCGACGAGGCCGTTCTTGGCGGAGTTCAGCCGGGTGTTCAGCCGTACGTCGATGCCGCGGGCGCGGAGCTGCTCCAGGGTCCAGCGGCCCATCTCGGGGCCGACCTCGGGCAGGATCCGGCCGGTGGCCTCGATGAGGAACCACGACATGTCGGAGCGTTCGATGGAGGGGAAGTAGCGGCAGGCGTCCCTGGCCATGTCCTCCAGCTCGGCGAGCGCCTCGACGCCGGCGAAGCCCGCGCCGACGAAGGCGAAGGTGAGCGCCCGGCGGCGGGCCTGCGGGTCGTCGGTCGAGGCGGCGAGGTCGAGCTGGGCCAGCACCTGGTTGCGCAGGTGGATGGCCTCTTCGACGGTCTTGAACCCGATGCCGCACTCGGCCAGGCCGGGGATGGGCAGGGTGCGCGAGATGGAGCCGACCGCCACCACGAGGATGTCGTACTCAAGGCTCCGGGCCTCCCCCTGGCGGGGCTCGAACGCGACGCTGCGGGAGGCGGTGTCGATCTTGGTGACCCAGCCGTTGAGTATGCGGCAGCGGCGCAGCACCCGGCGCAGCGGGACGATCACGTGGCGGGGTTCGAGGTTGCCGGCCGCGGCCTCGGGGAGGAACGGCTGGTAGGTCATGTACGAGTCGGAGTCGATGACCGTGATCTGGGCCTCGTCACGGCCCAGCGCGCGTTGCAGGCGCAGGGCCGTGTACATGCCGACGTAGCCGCCGCCAACAATGAGTATGCGTTTGGTCATACATCAGCTTTTGCCCGGAAATCTCATGATTACCGTGCTTCCGTCGCCACCGACGCGAAGCGTCAGGTCGGACGACAGCAGGCGGGCCACCCACAGGCCCATCCCGCCCACCGAACCCGGCAGCGGGCCCGGCTTCCAGGTACCCCCGTCGTACACCTCGATCACGATGTCCCCCGACTCGGACCACAGGCGCACCCGTGCGGCGTCGTCGCCGTGCGTGACCGCGTTGGTGGCCACTTCGTTGACGGCGATGACGAAGTCCTCGACGGCTTCCCTCCGCATGCCGAGCTCCCTGGCCCCGCACGCCACGAACTCCCGGACCCGCGGCAGGTCCGGGAGTCTGAAGTGAAGCCTGCGCACGTGCGCGCCGGGCGGCGGGCCGTCATGGCCCGCCCGAGGCTCTATCTCCCCCGTCATCACCCGGCGATCCCCCCTCAACCGACCGTGAGCTCTGCGCGCAGCTGGTCGAGCACCTTGCGGAGGATCCTGGACACGTGCATCTGCGAGATGCCGAACTCCGCGGCGATCTCGGCCTGGGTCATGTTGCCGAAGAAGCGCAGCAACAGGATGTGCTTCTCCCGCGAGGGGAGGGCGTCGATGAGAGGCTTGACGGCCTCGCGGTCGACCATGGTGCTGAGCGTGTCGTCGTCCTCCGGGATGACGTCGCCCAGGGAGGCGGCGTCGTCGTCGGTGCCGAGCGGCGCGTCCAGCGAGAGCGTGCTGTAGGCGGCGGAGGCGTCCAGCGTGAGCAGGACGTCCTCCTCGGAGATGTTCATCTTGGCGGCCAGCTCGGCGACGGTCGGCGAGCGGCCGAGGTCCTGGCTGAGGTCGGCGACGAGCCGGTTCAGCTCGGAGCGGCGCTCCTGGTAGAGGCGGGGCACCCGGATGGCCCAGGTGCGGTCACGGAAGTGACGCTTGACCTCGCCGGTCATGGTGACGACGGCGTAGCCTCTGAAGGCATGACCGAGCGTGGGGTCGAAGCCGTTGATCGCCTTCATGAGCCCGACGTATGCCGCCTGCAGGAGGTCCTCCAGCGGCTCACCGCGGTAGCGGTAGCGACGGGCGATCTCCATGGCGAGCGGGCGGTGCATCTCCACGATGCGCTCGCGGAGCCGTTCCCTGAGACTGTCGGGGGTGCCCTCCCTGACCATCTCGGCCAGGAGCTCTTCGGCGGTCATCTCTTCGAGGACGAGTTCCTGCACAGCCATCGCTGCTCCTCATATGGGATAGCAGGCGGCCTCTGTAAACAGGAAAAGCCCATACAGAGGCACGCCTCGCTCTACGTTCGAGACGAAAGCCCTCTGCTGGACTTCGGACACCAGTATGCCCCACACCCGAAGAAGTATTCCTCTCTTCTTGAGTAACAGTAAGGTTGCCCCGTGACAGTGCCCGAGAACGGCGACGGGTCCGCGGCGGCCCTGAGCCTGACGTCGTCCACCGTGGACGAGATCGCAGTGATCAAGGTCGACGGCGTGCTTGACGCCACGACGCGCGAACAGTTCGCCGACTACCTTTCCCTGGCCGGACCCGACCTGATCCTCGATCTGGCCGGGGTGACGTTCATGGACTCTCGCGCGCTGGGCTTGATCGTCCATCACTGGCAGACCAGCCTCAGCTCCGGGGCGAAGTTCGCCCTCATCGGCGTCGAGTACGCCAAGTCGAAAGTGATGTGGATCACAGGGCTGGCGCAGCGGCTGCCGATCTACGACACGCTCGACGACGCGCTGGCCGCCATCGGTTAGCGGCGGCCGGCGACGTCAGCGGCGGCGGTTCTTGCGCTGGTGCTCCTCGACCAGGAGCCTGGCCAGGTCCGCCACCTTGACCTGGTGGTGCTGGGAGATCCTGCGCAGTTCCTCGAAGGCGGCCTCGGCGGTGCAGCCGCTGGTCTGCATGATGATGCCCTTGGCCTGGTCGATGAGCGCCCGGCCGGCCAGCGCCTCCTGGAGCTGGGCCGCGTCGGTGCGCACCTCGTCGAAGTCCCACATGTTGGCCATGGCCACGCCGACCTGCTCGGTCAGCATCTCGGCCAGCGACTGCGCGCCCTGGGGCGAGAACGCGTCGCGGCGCACCGAGTAGAGGCCGACGATCAGCAGCGCGGGCGGCACCTTGATGGGCACGGTGAGCACCGAGCGGACGCCGCAGCGGGTGGCCAGCGCGGCGTAGCGGGGCCAGCGGCTGTCGGTGAGTACGTCGGCGACGGACACCCGGGCGCCGGTCTGCCGGGCCTCGACGGAGGGGCCCTCCCCGATCTCACGCTCGCCCTCGACGAGGGTGATCAGCTCGCTGTGCGAGCCGGAGGTGAGGACACGCCGGTCGCGCCAGTGTTCGGCCGACCCGCCCGAGCAGCCGGGCACGCCCGCCGCGAGCGCGGTCGTCAGCCCGCGGAGCACGGTCTCGGTGGAGAGGTCCTCCCCCAGTCTGCCCAGTGTCGCGAGGTCGCGGGCGAGCCCAGGGGTGATCATCGAGGTGGATTCCATAACAACAAGCATCTACCCCTTATGGCTACCATTATCCCGGGTGGCGTAGCGTCGGAGGGTGACCATGCCGGACCTCGAACTCGCCCTGGACGCGCTGACCGGGCGCGTCTCGTCATTGCGTGAGGCGAGGGCTGCCTATCCCTCCGACCTCGCACCGACCCTGGACGCCGCGCTGGCGGAGCTCGACACCGCCGTGGAGCTGCTGGCCGAGGCGCGCGAGCAGCTCAGCAAGGGGCCCAAGCGGCAGCCGGGCAAGAAGGACGGCTCCCAGCGCGAGCTGAAGCTGCTGCGGCAGGTGTTCCGGGCGTTCCCGGTGCCGGTCATCGTGCTCGACGGCGGCGGCATGGTCAGGCGGATCAACCCGGAGACCTCCCGGCTGCTCGGCAGCCCCGACGGCTATCTCGTGGGCCGGTCCTTCCCGCTGCTGGTGGACGTGTCGCGGCGGGCGGCGTTCCGGTCCCATCTGACCTCGGTGCTGAGCACCGGCCAGGCGGCGGCGTTCGAGACCAGGCTGGCGCACCAGGGCCGCGCGCACGTCGTCCAGCTCGCCATGGCGCGGCTGACGATGCCGGGCGAGCCGCAGCAGATGGTGGCGCTGGTGGCGCTGCCGATCGAGGTGCAGCTGCCGGAGCCGGGCGAGCGGCGGCCGGAGGAGGCCGACGGCGCGGCGCTGCTGGAGGCGGCCCGGCGGCAGGACCTGCTGTCCAGGATGGCCGCCCTGCTGCTCGACGAGGAGGCGCTGCGCCAGCCGGTGGCGCTGCCGCGCGCCACCCGCCTGCTGGCGGCCGAGTGGGCCGACTGGGTGGTGGCCGACGTCGTGCGCGACGGGCTGCCGAGGCGCTCGATCGTGATGGGGCCGAAGAACCTCCCGGTGAGCGAGGTGATCCGGCAGGTGGAGGCGAGCGACCCGGCCGGCGCCCAGGTGGTCGCCCAGGTGCTGGAGCGCGGCTCCGGCGTGGTGCACGAGATGGTCGACGACGAGTCGCTGCTGGGGTTCTCCTCCGACGGTCCGGTGCTGACGGCGATGGGCGCGGGCTCGCTGCTGTGCGTGCCGATCGGCCGCGGCGACGGGGTGCTGACGCTGGTGCGCGGCCATGACCGCCAGCCGTTCGCGCTGGCCGACCTGAGCGTCATGCAGGAGGTCGGGCTGCAGCTCGGGATGGCCGTACGGGCCCAGAACAGCTTCCGCAGCCGCTCGCGGGCGGCCGACGCGCTGACGGCCAGCGTGGTCCCGCGCAGCCTGCCCGACGTGCCCGGCTACGAGGCGGCGGCGGTCTACCACCCGGGCTCGTCGGTGGGCGCGGAGTTCTACGACGTGTTCCCGCTGCCCGGCGGCTGGGGATTCGCGCTGGGCGGCGCGGCCGGCAAGGGCGAGGAGGCCGCCTCGGTCAGCGCCATGGTGCGCGGCGGGCTGCGGGTGCTGAGCGTCTGGGAGAGCGAACCGGACCCGGTGGTGCGCAAGGTCAACGAGGCGCTGGTCAAGCAGAGCACCGGCCTGTTCGTCATGGCCGTGGCCGGGTTCGTGGCGGGCCGGAAGATCCGCATGTCGTCGGCCGGCCACCATCCGGCCGCGCTGGTGCAGCCCGACGGCTACGTGCGCTTCACGGCGGGCGGCGGGGTGCCGCTGGGCATCGCGGCCGAGGCCGAGACCTGCACCGAGGAGATCACGCTCGGGGTGGGCGAGACGATGGTGCTCTACTCCGAGGGGCTCATCTCGTCGCGGAACGACCGGGGCGAGCCGTACGGGGAGGAGCGGCTGGCCGACGTGCTGAGCAGATGCGCAGGTCAGGCGCCGTCCGCCGTGGTCAAGGCGATCGAGGCCGACCGCAACGCGTTCTCCGGCGGGCAGGTGTGGGACGAGATCGTGGTGCTCGCTCTCCGGGGTGTCTGATTGGCATGGGTTTGCGAATGCCGGGAATATGGGTATTGTCGCCTTAGACACAGACGTGCCTAAGACGCAGGCACACCTTGAAGGCTTTTCCACGCTGAGGTGTGCCATGAATATCGCGATCGTCGCATCTGGTTCCGGCAACAAGCGCCACCACATTCTCTCTGTAGCCCGCGAACTCGGGCGTGACCACCACGTCACCATCTACTCCCGCCGTAACAGTGCCGAGGGCAAGCCCAAGACGCGGGTGGCCCCGGGTGTCACGGTGGAGCACATCGACGTGGGCCCGGCCCGCGACCTGAGCCCGAACGAAGTGGCGCCGTACCTGAACCACGTGGGCGAGTACCTGATGAAGCGGTGGCGGCAGGACCGCCCCGATGTCATACACGCGCACTCCTGGACCGGCGGCCTGGCCGCGGTGGCGGGTGCGAAGGACCTGGACGTTCCGGTGGCGCACACCTTCCACACCGTGGACCCCGCGCGCCTGAGCCTGGAACGGGCTCTCGGCCGCCGCGCCAGGGCAGTGATCGCCGGCTCGGGTGACGAGGAGTCGGCGCTGATCCGGATCGGCGTGCCGCGCAACCATATCGCCGTGGTGCCGTACGGGGTGGACACCGAGCGCTTCCACCGCCAGGGTGTGACCACCTCGCGCGGCACCACCAAGCGGCTGGTGCACGTGGGCCCGCTCACCCCGGACCGCGGCGCGCAGACCATCATCCGGGCCCTGCAGGGCCTGCCCGAGGTGGAGCTGGTGCTCGCCGGCGGCCCCGCTCCCGAGCAGCTCGACGACGACCAGGACGCGCGGCGGCTGCGCGCTCTGGCCGAGCAGCTCGGCGTGGCGTCCCGGGTGACGCTTCTGGGCCAGGTCAAGCGGGCTGCGGTGCCCAAGCTCATGCGCGGCGCCGACGCGGTCGTGACCGTGCCCCGCGAGGCGCCCACGGGCATCGTCGCCCTGGAGGCGATGGCCTGCGGCGTCCCCGTGATCGCCTCGGCCGTCGGCGCCCACCTCGACTCCGTCATCGACGGCGTCACCGGCCTGCTGGTGCCGCCGGACCGCCCGTCGCGCACCGCCCGGCTGGCCCGCGAGCTGATGACCGACCCCACGCTCCGCACCGCGCTCGGCTACGCCGGCGCCGACCGGGCCCGCTCCCGCTACTCGTGGGAGCGTGTCAGCCAGGAGCTGGTCCGGGTGTACGAGGCCGCCTGCGCCTAGCCCGGAGCGCGTCGCCTATGGTCGTGCCATGCTGATCCACCCCTGGGACGCGGGCACCACCGAGCAGTCCCTCGCCTATCTCAAGGACAACGCGTTCGGGCACCTGATCGCCGCCGGCCGTGGCCGTGACGTACCGGTCGTGGTGCCCACCCAGTTCCTGCTGAGAGACGAACGGACGATCTGGCTGCACCTCGCGCGGCCGAACCCCATCTGGCCCGCCATCGAGGAGAACCCCGCGGTCCTCCTTTCGGTGGCGGGCCCTTGGACGTACGTCCCCGGGAAGTGGCGGGCCGAGGGCGGCTCCGACCCGTCGCTCGGGGTGCCCACCACGTACTACTCCTCGGTCCAGGTCGTCTGCCACGCCGAGCTCGTCGACGACGCCGACGAGAAGCTGGAGATCCTGCGGGCCCAGCTCGACGACCAGGAGCCGGGACACGGCGACCCGGCGCGGATGCCGCGGCTGCTCGCGGGGCTGCGCGGGCTGCGGCTGTCGGTGACGGAGATCCGCGGCAAGTTCAAGTACGACGGGCACAAGGACGCCGATCACCGCGAGCGGGTCGCCGAGGGGCTGGCCGCGCGCCGCGGCCCCGGCGACGAGGCGGCGCTGCGCCACCTGGCGTGACGGGCCCGGTCAGCGCAGCCGGGCCGCCTTCAGGCCGAGGTGGACGGTGAGCCGGTCGTCGCCGTCGGACAGGTCGCGGCCCGTCAGCCGTTCGGCCTTGCCCAGCCGGTAGTAGAGCGTCTGCCGGTGGATGCCGAGCTCGGCGGCGGCCTTCTGGGCGTGGCCGCCGAGATCGAGGTAGACCTCCACGGTGCCGGCCAGTTCCGGGTCGAGCGCCGCCACCTCCTGCGCCAGCTCGCGCAGGTCGCCGCCGCCGAGCCGGGCCAGCAGCCGGTGCGCGCCCAGCTCCGCCCAGCGGGCGACGGGCGCGTGGCGGGGGAAGCTCTCGGCCACACGCAGCGCCTGGCGCGCCTCCCGCCAGCTCAGCCAGGCGTCCGCCGGATCGGACCGGGGGTCGCCGATGCCCGCCGCGGTGCCGTACGCGGCCTGGACGGTCCGCGCGACCTCGGCGGCCAGGTGGGCGGGGGCGAGCAGGGCGACCGGCGAGCCGGCCCGGGCGAGCACCCCGCGCGGCAGCGTCCACAGGGCGGCGGCCCGCTCCTCCGACTCGCGCACCGCCACGGCCGCCACCGGGCCCGAGATCTCCAGCGCGGCGACGGCCCGCTCCTCCGGGTCGGGCGACAGCAGCGCGTCGAGGCGGCGGCCGAGGTCGTGCCTGCTCCTGGCCTCGTGGGCGAGCGCGGCGGCGGCCCGGGCCACGAGCGGCGCGACGCGGCGCAGCCGCACGTCGGTGAGGCTGCCCGAGTCGAGCAGCCACAGGTAGCCGTAGGTCACCTCGGCGTGGCGCAGCGGCCAGCAGATCCTGGCCAGCACCTTGAGCCGCTCGTCGGCGGGGATCCGGACGGGGCCGGGCGCCCGCGCGATGCCGTAGCGCTCGAAGTAGTCGCGCACCTCCTGGGAGGCGCTCCGGCGCAGGATCGACTCCTGGCGGACGGTGTCGATGTCGCCGTGCTGCGCGCCGTACGCGAGCAGCCGGAACGAGCGGTCCTCCAGCGTCGCCGAGGCGCCGAGCAGGCCCGCGATCTCGTCGACGATCTCCTGCAGATCAGCGGTGTTGTGCATGTGTATGACAGCCTGCCACACCTGGCGTTACTCGCGTCCATAGCCCTCTCTGACCTGCGGTTTTAGGCTGAAGACATGTTGGGACATGTGCTGCTCGCCGCGTCGGGGAGCCGGCTGGTGCGCCGGTCCGTGTCGGCCTTCCCGCTCACCCGCAAGGTCGTCGACCGGTTCGTCGCCGGCGAGACCGTGCCCCAGGCCCGCGACGCGATCCTCAGGCTGCGCGACGCCGGGCTGTCCGTGACCGTGGACCATCTCGGCGAGGAGACCCGCGACGCGGGCGACGCCGCGGCCATCGCGAAGGCGTACGTCACGCTGCTGGAGGAGCTGCGCCCGCTGGAGCTGGGCGGCGCCGCCGAGGTGTCGGTGAAGCTGTCGGCCGTCGGGCAGGCGCTCGACGAGGACCTGGCGCTGGAGAACGCGCGGGCCATCAGCGCCGCCGCCGCGTCGGCGGGCGCCACCGTCACGCTCGACATGGAGGACCACACCACGGTCGACTCCACGCTCAGGATCCTGCGCGAGCTGCGCCGCGACCACCCGTCGACGGGCGTGGCCGTCCAGGCGTACCTGTTCCGCAGCGAGGACGACTGCCGCGCCCTCGCCCACGAGGGGTCGCGGGTGCGGCTGGTCAAGGGCGCCTACCGGGAGCCCGCCTCCGTCGCCCACCAGGGCAAGGCGGCCGTGGACAAGGCGTACGTGCGATGCCTGCGCGTCCTCATGGCGGGGAAGGGTTACCCCATGGTGGCGACCCACGACGACCGGCTGATCTCCATCACGGAGCTGCTCGCCGACCGCTACGGCCGCTCCCGGGGCGACTACGAGTACCAGATGCTGTACGGGATCCGCACGGACCGGCAGGAGGCCCTGGCCGGAGCCGGTCACACGGTCCGCGTCTACGTGCCCTACGGCGACGACTGGTACGGCTACTTCATGCGCCGCCTGGCGGAGCGCCCGGCCAACGTCGCCTTCTTCCTTCGTGCCCTTGGAGGCAAGTGATCATGGATGCCATCAGCAACGTTCCGGCCCCGGCCAACGAGCGGGTTCTCGGGTACGCGCCCGGCAGCGCCGAACGGGCCGCCCTGGAGGCCAGGATCAAGGAGTTGTCCGGCGCCTCGCTCGATCTGACCATGACCATCGGCGGGGAGCAGCGGCCCGGCGCCGGCGCCCCCATCGACGTGGTGCAGCCGCACAACAAGAGCGCCGTGCTCGGCCGTACCCGCGAGGCGGGCGCGCAGGACGTGCGGGCGGCGATCGACGCGGCCCTGGCCGCCGCGCCGGCCTGGCGCGCGCTGCCGTTCGACGAGCGGGCGGCGATCTTCCTGAAGGCCGCCGACCTGCTGGCCGGGCCGTGGCGGGCGACGCTCAACGCGGCCACCGTGCTCGGCCAGTCGAAGTCCGCCCAGCAGGCGGAGATCGACGCGGCGTGCGAGCTGATCGACTTCCTGCGGTTCAACGTGGCCTACGCCCGGCAGATCTACGCCGACCAGCCGATCTCCTCCCCCGGCGTGTGGAACCGGATGGAGTACCGCCCGCTCGAGGGGTTCGTGCTGGCCATCACGCCGTTCAACTTCACCGCGATCGCCGGCAACCTGCCGACCTCGGCCGCGCTGATGGGCAACGTCGTGGTGTGGAAGCCGTCGCCGACGCAGCAGTTCGCGGCGCACTTCACCATGCGGCTGCTGGAGGAGGCCGGGCTGCCGCCGGGCGTCATCAACCTGGTGACCGGCTTCGGCGAGGCCGTCTCCGAGGTCGCGCTCCCCCACCCCGACCTGGCGGGCGTCCACTTCACCGGGTCGACCGCGACGTTCCAGCACCTGTGGCGGACCGTCGGCGAGAACATCGCCTCCTACCGCGGCTACCCCCGCCTGGTGGGCGAGACCGGCGGCAAGGACTTCGTGCTGGCCCACCCGTCGGCCGACCCGGCGGTGCTGTCCACGGCGCTGATCAGGGGCGCGTTCGAGTACCAGGGCCAGAAGTGCTCGGCGGCGTCGCGGGCGTACGTGCCGCGCTCGGTGTGGAACCGGATGCGCGACGACTTCGTGGCCGTGGCCGAGTCGCTGACCGTGGGCGACGTGGCGTCGGACCTGTCGACGTTCATGGGCGCGGTGATCGACGACCGGGCCTTCGCCAAGCACAAGGCCGCGATCGACCGGGCGCGCGCGTCCTCGGCCATCGACGTGCTGACCGGCTCGTACGACGACTCCACCGGCTACTTCGTGAAGCCGACCGTCCTGGAGTGCGCCGACCCGACGGACGAGATCTTCGTCAAGGAGTACTTCGGGCCGATCCTGGGCGTGCACGTCTACGACGACGGCGACTTCGACACCGTGCTCGACCAGATGGAGGGCGTCAGCCCGTACGCGCTCACCGGCGCGTTCATCGCGCGCGACCGCTACGCGATCAAGTCGGCGTCGGAGCGGCTCCGCTTCGCGGCGGGCAACTTCTACGTCAACGACAAGCCGACCGGGGCCGTCGTGGGCCAGCAGCCGTTCGGCGGCGGCCGCGCGTCGGGCACCAACGACAAGGCCGGCTCGATGTACAACCTGGTCCGCTGGGTCAGCGCCCGCGCGATCAAGGAGTCGTTCGACCCGCCGACCGACCACCGCTACCCGCACATGGGCTGACGGCCCGGCGCCCCCGGCTCCTCCTGGAGCCGGGGGCGCGTCGCGTCAGGGCACCCGCACCCGGTCGAAGCGGGTGGCCGCGTCGCACACCGCCGCCACCAGGGCCTCGTCGGCGGCGAGCTCCGGGTCGAGCGCGTCCAGGGCCCGGTGCACCCCGTCGGGCAGCGGCCCGGCCGCGAGTACGGTCAGCTCGGCCGCGCGCGGGTCGCTGACGGGGGCGCCGTGGCCGCGCAGGTGGCAGACCCAGGCGGCCAGGATGAGCGCCGCCCCTTCCGGCACGCGGCCGTCGGCGCGTTCGGCGCGCACCACGGGCAGCACGCGCTCGGGCAGCTTGCGGGAGCCGTCCGCGGCCAGCCGGGCGAGCCGGTGCCGGACACGCGGGTTGGCGAGCCGATCCAGCAGCGCCTGGCAGTACGCGTCCAGCCCGGTCGCGGCCCGGCCGAGCCGCGGCCCGGCCTCCGACCACCACTGCGACAGCCAGCCGAGGCAGGCGTCGTCGCCGATCGCCTCCGCCGCCGTGGCGTGCTCGCGGATGGATCCGGCGTAGGCGAGCAGCGAGCAGGAGCCGTTGGCCAGCCACTGCTTGCGACGCTCGTACGGAGCGAGGTCGTCGGTCAGCAGCGCCCCGGCGTCCTCCCAGCGCGGCCGGCCGGCCGGGAACGCGCCGCTGAGCACCCATTCGGCGTACGGCTCGGCGACGACGGGGGCCCGGTCCTCGCGGCCGGTGGCCTCGGCCACGGCCCGCGCGTCGGACGGCCCGGTGCGCGGGGTGACCCGGTCGGCGACGGTGCTGACCACGGACACGTTCTCCGCCAGCCAGCCGGTCAGCTCGCGGTCCACCCGCTCGCCCAGCTCGCGCAGGAGGTCGGAGACCACGGCGCCGTTGCCGCTCGTGTGGTCGCACGCCACCAGCGCGATCGGGCCGGCGTCGGCGCGGTGGCGTGCGGCGAGCCCGGCGATCAGCCGGCCGCCGGTGGTGCGGACCGGGGCGGCAGGGCCGTTCCGCAGGGCCTCCAGGTCCGCGAGGAGGTCGGGATGGTCGCGGGCGCCGACCTCGGTGAGGGTGACGGCGGCCACCTCGGGCGCGCCGAACAGGCGCGGCAGGGCATCGCGGTCGGTGCCGGGGCACGCCTGCGACAGGGTGGCGACCACCTCGTACCGGTCGCCGGACGCGGACCTGGTGACGAGCGTGTAGAGGCCCTGCTGGGCCGTGAGCAGAGCGGGCAGCTCGCCGTCGCCGAAGGCGGCGAACCCCCACTCCTCGCCGTCGGGCGCGTGCTCGGTGTACCAGGCCTGGTGGGCGCGGAAGAAGTCGCCGAGCCCGAGATGGATCAGCCGGACGGGCGCCGCCGGCCGGGCCGCGCCGGCGCGCCGGGACAGTTCGCTGCTCATGGGTGCGACCTTTCGTGAACGGGTCGGTCAGGCGGGCCGCCGGTCGAGCCGGTGCGCGGCCAGGGCGCCCAGGTCCACCTCGTCGAGGCTGGTGACGACGAGGTCGGCGTGCGCCTCGGCGAGCATCCGCTCGTCGTCCGCCCGGGCCACGCCCAGCCCCGCCATCCCGCCGGCCTTGGCGGCCTGGACGCCGCTGACGGCGTCCTCGACCACGAAGCAGTCCTCCGGCGGCACGTGCAGTTCGGCGGCGGCGGTGACGAAGATCTCCGGGTCGGGTTTGCCGTGCGCGAAGTCGCGCCCGGACAGGTCGGCGGCGAAGAAGTCGGCCAGGGTCAGGCCCGGCCGGATGAAGTCGTAGGACAGACCCTGCTCGGCCGCGAACGTGTCGAGCCGGATCTGCCCCAGGAACAGGCCGGCGTTCTTGGACGAGGACGCCACCGCCATCGGGATGCCCGCCTCGCGGACCGCCAGCGCGAACCGGAGCGCGTCGGGATAGGCGGTGAACTCCCCCGCTTCGATGAGCCGGATCACCAGCCGCTGCTTGTGCTCCGCGTACGCCTCGGCCCGCTGCTCGGCGTCCGGGACGTCGAAGTACTGCAGGGCGGCCAGCGCGCCGCTCATCCGCGGCTTGCCGGAGATGACCCGCTGGTAGACCTCGGCCGTGAACCGGTCGTCCGACCAGGTGGAGCGGTCGCGGAGGTGGGCCCACTGGCCCTCCATCAGCTCGCGCAGCGCCGCCTTCCAGGCCCGCTGGTGCGGCGAGTCGACGAGCACGCCGTCGACGTCGAAGATCGCTCCTTTGAATCCCTCGGCGGGCATGACGCGCCCCCTCTCCCGGTTCGCTGATCGTCCGGTGGCGGCTTCGGGGATCGTGAAGACGAAGGTGCCGCCGGGGGTGAGGGCGCGGATGTCGTCGCCCACCCCCGCGTACAGCGGCCCGCGGAACCCCTCCGCCTGGGCCGACAGGACGAGCTTGGCTCCCTCGATGGCCAGCCGGAGTGTGGTGCCGCGGAAGCGCATGGAGAACGTGACGCCGTCGAGCCGGTCGGTCAGCCGGGGCTCCAGCCGGAGCACGTCGCCGGTGATGCCGGTGCCGACGTAGCGGCGCTGCAGCAGGTCGAGGGTCCCGGACATGACGCCCATGTGGATGCCCTCCTTGGTGGTGCCTCCCTGCGCGTCGTTGACGTCGCTCTCCAGCGCCGTCAGGTAGCGCTCCCACGAGCTCTCCGGGTCGATGCCGGCCAGCACCCCCGCGTAGGTGACGAAGCTGAGCGTGGAGCCGTGGGTGGTGCGCCGGTCGTAGTACTCGATCGTCCGCCTGGCCAGGTCGAGGTCGTAGTCGTAGCCCAGCCGGTCGAACAGCTCCTCCAGCTCCTTCTCCTCGAAGAGGAAGAACAGCATGACCGCGTCGGCCTGCTTGGACATCTTGTACCGGTTCGGGTCGTCGCCCTCGGCCCTGAGGATCCGGTCCATCCGCTGGACGTTGGGGTAGCGGGCGCGGTAGCCGTGCCAGTCGAGCTCCTCCAGGTCGGCGTAGCCCTCGAACTGGCTGATGACGCCGTCGTGGAACGGGACGTACATCCGGCGGCTCATGTCGTCCCAGGTGGCCAGCTCCTCGTCGGTGACCTGGAGATGGCGGCGGATCATCGCGGCCCGGCTGCTGGGCAGCAGGTCGAGCACCTTGGGAGCGGTGTGGGTGATCCAGGCGACCATGGCGTTGGTGTAGGCGTTGTTGCGCAGCCCGGGTTCCTCGGCGCCCGGGTAGCGCTCGTGGAACTCGTCGGGGCCCATCACGCCGTGGATCTCGTACCGTCCCCTCTCGGGGTCGAAGTGCGCGATCGACGCCCAGAAGCGGGCGATCTCCAGCATCAGCTCGGCGCCGTAGTCGCGCAGGAACTCCAGGTCGTCGGTGGCCTGGAAGTATCGCCACACGTTGTAGAAGATCGCCGCGTTGACGTGCCGCTGGCGGTGGCTGAGGTCCGGGTCCCACTGGCCGGACAGCGGGTTGAGGTGCACCCGCTGGGTCTCCTCGGTGCCGTCGCTGCCGCTCTGCCAGGGGAACATGGCGCCCCGGTAGCCGGCCTCGGCCGCGGCGGCGCGGGCCTCCGTCAGCCGCCGGTGCCGATACAGCAGCAACGACCGGGTGATCTCGGGGAGGCGGAGGTTGAGGAACGGGTAGACGTACATCTCGTCCCAGAACACGTGCCCTCGGTAGGCCTCGCCGTTGAGCCCGCGGGCGGGCACCCCGGCGTCGTGCCGGGCGGTGTGCCGGGAGCAGACCTGCAGCACGTGCGCGATGTGCAGGCGCAGCAGCAACTGGGCGCGCGGCTCGCGGGGCAGGCGCACGTCGCAGCTGTCCCACAGCTCCGTCCAGGCCGACTCGTGCTTCTCCAGGGCCCCGGCGAAGTCGGGGTAGCGCAGCACGTGCCGGCCGGCGGCGGCCAGCGGCTCGGTGATGGCGTTGTCATGGGAGGTGAACATCGACATGAGCTTCTCGACCCGGCTCGGGCGGCCCTCCTCGACGTCGAAGGAGAGCACCTGCTGGATGTAGTCCTCCATCTGGTGCAGCCGCCGCTCCGTCTCGGCGGGCCGGTCGCCGTGGAAGGCCCGGGTGCGGGCGGCCTGGGCGATGAAGATGTTGGACTGGCGGGTCCGCACCTTGAGCGCGATCACCTCGGGGCCGAACGTACGCGGCGAGACCGGGTCCAGGTGGCGGCCTTCCAGCTCGCGGTAGCGGGCCACGATCTGGTTGGTCACCCGGCCGTCCAGCGCCGTGACCACCTCGACCCGGCCCGACCAGTTCTCCGGCGTGAGCGTCCACTCGATCGCGGCCTGGTGGCTGTGCGCCATGCTGACGAACCGGCGGCTGCGCAGGCTGGTCACGCGCCCGGCCTCGTCGCGGAAGCGCAGGAACCGCTGGACCATGGCGAGGCGGATGTCGTAGGTGTGCCGGTAGTCGAGCACCTCCACGTTGCCGAACCGGACCGCCGCCTCCCCCTCGATGCGCAGCTTCAGCGGCAGCCAGTTCGGCAGGTTGACCAGGTCCTCGTTGAGCACCGGGTGGCCGTCGAAGATGGTGGTCTCGCGGTTGTATCCGCCGTGGGTGTACGTGCCGGGGTAGTGGACGTCGCCGAAGTCCTCCCATTCGGCCGTGCCCCGGGTGCAGAAGTAGCCGTTCCCGGTGGAGGTGATCGCCTCGCGCAGTTGCTCGGCCTCGGGATCGAAATGGTCATAGCTGAGTGTGAAGCCTTCCATGGCGCCCCCCGCGCTGCCCTGGTACCGGTCCGGCTACCCCGCCATCGAGCAGGCAACCCTGCTGTTCGGCGGGGGGACGCGGAGACGCGCGGGGGACGTGGGTCAGGCCGCCCAGTCCTCGGAGCGGCCCAGGCGCCAGTAGCCCATGAAGGCCACCGCGCGCCGGTCCATGCCGCGCTCGGCCACCAGGTGCCGCCGCAGCGTCTTGATGACCGCCGACTCTCCCGCCAGCCACGCGTACAGCGGGCCGGACGGCGCCTCGGGCACCTCCCACAGCTCGCCGGCGTCGACGTCGACGTCCTGGAAGTCCGCGGGCACGGGCACGGGCTGCGCGGGGAGCAGCCGCTGGGCCGCCTCCCGGACCGCGGGGATGAGGTGGGAGCCGTGCGGCGCGCCGTCCCGGGCCAGCCAGGTGATCTTGACCGCGCTGCCGGTCTCCACGGGCAGGAAGTCTCCCCGGGTGGCGACCTCCAGCAACGCCTCGCCATGGACGCCGGCGGGCAGCCGTTCCAGGATGGAGCAGATGGCGGGCGCCGCGGTCTCATCACCCGCGATCAGCACCGCGCCGGTGCCCTCCGGGGGCCGGAACTCCAGGCCCGACGGCGGGCCCTCGTAGCGCCCGTCCGGTCCGAGCACCACGACCTCGTCGCCCACCTCGGCCGCGCCGGCCCAGCGGGACATCGGGCCGGTGTCGCCGTGCAGCACCATGTCCACCTCCAGCTCCCGGGCCTCGGGGCGGGCCCGGCGGACGGTGTAGGTGCGCATCGGGTTGCGGTCCTCGTCGGCCATCGCCCGCCACCGCCCGTACCAGTCGGATCCCTGGGGCAGCTTGCTCAGGCCGTGCGAAGGCACCGGCAGGATGAGCTTGATGCGCTGGTCATAGCCGTTGTCGGCGAAATACCGCAGGTCGTCGCCGGTGAACGTGACGCGCAGGAACGACGGGCTCAGCCGGTCCAGCTTGCCGACGCGGACGCCGAACATGCGGAAGGGCTCGGTCATGGGCGGCTCTCCTCAAGTATGTCAGGTTAGGCAAACCTAACCTGACATATCATGATTCGAAACCCAGAGCCGCGCAAATCACACCTCGGGCGGGTCCGGGAACGCCTCCGGTCCGGCCAGGCCCGTGCTCTCCAGCAGCCGCTGATGGTTCAGCACCGCCGCGTTGCACTGCTCCGCGAACTTGCGCACCAGCGTGTTCTGCGTGCTGCCGCGCACCTGCCCGATGAGGCCGAAGATGCCGCCGTGCGCCAGCCGCAGCCACTTCACGTACGTCACGTCGTAGTCGCGGCCCGATCTGCTGGAGATGTCGGCCATCCACTTCTGCTGGTCCTCGGTGGGCCGCACGGGGAGCCGCACGTCCAGCTTCCTGGCCAGGTCCAGAGCCTGCTTGTCGAGCTCGTGGTGCTGCTCGGAGATCTCGCGGCTGATCTCCCGTACGCGTGAGCTGTTTCCTCGCTGTATCGCCTCCTGCGCGATCGTCATCTCCCACAGCGTGGCGAGACGAACCTTCTTGATCAGATCCCGGTCGGCCGCCGACAACGGCCCCCATTTCGTCGGCCGAGTGC
The DNA here is from genome assembly GCF_043198225.1 of Nonomuraea sp. NPDC048826. Taxonomy (NCBI): domain Bacteria; kingdom Bacillati; phylum Actinomycetota; class Actinomycetes; order Streptosporangiales; family Streptosporangiaceae; genus Nonomuraea; species Nonomuraea sp. NPDC048826. Next base: position 281,760 of record NZ_JBICUQ010000004.1, read on the forward strand.
TGCCGTCGTCGCCGTTCCCCTCCGCCGCCGTGCCAGGGTCCGCGCCCCCTTCCCTGGTCAGGCTCGTGGCGGGCGGCGCCATCAGCTCTTCCGGAATCTCCGTCGGCACCGCGTCCGCCACCCGCGCCGTGTCGGTCGCCTGCGGTACGGCGGGAGCCGTGCAGGCGGTGCCGGCGGCGACGAGGGCGAGGCAGGCCGCGGTGAGAGCGAGACGGCGGGGTCCCTGTCGAGATCGCACGTGCCGTCATCCCCTTCCGGGTCCTCGGACTGGTCACCTTGAGGTACGCGGCGCACCCCGGAGGTGTTCACCCGTCTCGCGGTTCCGGGTCCCGGCGCACTCCCACCGGGAAGACGTCGAAGTGGACCACGACGTGACCGAGCGCCGAGCCCTCGGCCGTTTCGGGGAGGCGGGCGTCCGACAGGGCTCGGTAGCGCTCCAGCACCTCGAAGACGGCGTCCCGCATCGCCGACGTCTCGCCGGGCGTCAGCCGCAGCGCGCGGCGGCCGAAGCCGCTGGCCCGCACCCACTCCTCCGGCGTGGCCTTCTCCTCCTCGCGCCACCGGGCCAGCTCCGCCCCGCGCTGCCGGATCAGGTCGTCCAGCAGGAACTCCAGCGCCTCGGCCGCCTCCGGCTCCGCCGGCGTCTCCCCGTAGGAGTAGCCGCCCGGGGTGACCCGCCAGTACTTCTCCTTGCCCCGCCCCATCCCCTCCACGATCTCGATCATCCGGTGTCGGGCCAGCTCGCGCAGGTGGTAGCTGGTGGCGCCGGTGTTCTCCCCCACCAGGCCGGCGAGCTGGGTCGCGGTGGCGGGGCCGCGCTCCTCCAGCAGCTCGTACAGGCGCAGGCGCAGGGGGTGGGCGAACGACTTGAGCGCGCCCGTGTCGAGGGTCCTGGCGGAAAAGCTCTTGCGCTCCACAGTGTGCAAACCTATCTTTGCAAAGGAATCCATGCACAGTTCTCCTTACACACTAGTGGAGCAGTTCGCCTTGGCCCGTCTCGGCCGATCCTTCGGCTTCCTGTTGTCGTCCACCGCGCTGTCCAACCTCGCCGACGGCGTGCTCAAGGTCGGCGCGCCGCTGATGGCGGTCTCGTTCACCCGCTCCCCCGCCCTGGTGGCGCTGACCGGGGCGGCGGCCACGCTGCCGTGGCTGCTGCTGGCGCTGCCCGCCGGCGCGCTCGTCGACCGGCTGGACCGCCGGCGCATCATGGTCGCCGCGAACGCCGCCCGCGCCGCGGTGCTGGCCGTGGCGACCGCGCTGGCCGCGCTCGGCCTGATGAACCTGTGGGTGCTGCTGGCCGTCGTGACCCTCGCGTGCGTGTCGGAGGTGTTCGCCGACACCTCCGCCCAGGCGGCGCTGCCCATGGCCGTGCCGGACACCGAGCTGACCCGGGCCAACGGGCGCGTCGTCGGCACCCAGATCCTCGGCAACGACTTCGCCGGGGCGCCGCTGGCGGGCCTGCTCGTCACCGCCCTGCCCGCCGCCGTGCTGGGCGCGCCGGGGATCCTGTACGGGGTCGCGGGGCTGCTGTTGCTGGGCATGCGCGGCCGGTTCCGGTCTCCCCGGGCGGCGCCGCGGCCGGTGGCCGGGGAGATCGCCGGGGCGCTGCGTCACCTGTGGTCGCACCGGTTCCTGCGCACGCTGGCCCTGTCGGCGGGGGTGATCAACATGGCCGGGGCCGCCTACTTCGGGGTGCTCGTGCTCTGGGTCGTGGGCGACGGCTCGGCGATGGGGCTGGCGCCGAGCGGCTACGGCCTCATGCTGACCGTCTTCGCCGTCGGGGCCCTGGCCGGATCAATGGTGGCGGGGCGGGCCGGTCGCCTGGCCGGGGACGGGCCCGCCTTCGTCACCCTCTGGGCGATCTGCGCCCTGGCGCACCTGGTGCCGGTGCTGCTGCCGGTCCCCTGGCTGCTGTACGTGACCGCGATCGTGTGGGGGGTGTCCGGGGCGGCCGCGAACGTACTCGTGATCACCACCCGGCAGCGGATCATCCCTGAGGAGATGCTGGGGCGGGTGAACGCCGCCTACCGGATGATCGGGATGGGCGGCATGCCGGTGGGCGCCGCGCTGGGCGGGCTCGCGGGAGAGGTGGCCGGGCTGCCCGCGGTGTTCCTCGGGGCCACGGCGGTCCAGCTCCTGGCGGTCTTCCTGATCGGACGGGTCGTATTCTCGGCGAATTCCGCGCGGGTGACCAGCGGCGTTACCATTCCCGACATAACCGGATCACGTTAGGCACCCACAACAGTGCGCTGAGATGACATGATTACCCCTGTCAATGAGGGGATGGTATGCGGGAGATCGGCGGACGGTACCTCCTGAACGAGGAGGCCGGTCGTGGGGGCATGGGCGTCGTCTGGCGCGCGTTCGATCGGCTGCTCCACCGGGAGGTGGCGCTCAAGGAGCTGACGCTCACCGGCGAGGCCGAGATGGTGCGTCGGCGCGTGCTGCGCGAGGCCAGGATGGCGGCCAGGCTGACCCACCCGAACATCGTCACGGTCCACGACCTCATCGAGGAGGGCGGCAAGCTCTGGATCGTGATGGAGTACCTCGACGGGCTCTCCATGCACCAGCTGCTCTCCCAGGTGGGCACGCTCCCCGCGCAGTCGGTGGCCGCGATCGGCCGTCACCTGCTGGCCGCGCTGCGCACCGCCCACCAGGCGGGAGTCCTCCACCGTGACGTCAAGCCGGCCAACGTGATGCTGACCGGCGACCGGGTGGTGCTCACCGACTTCGGCATCGCCACCGCGGAGGGCGACATCCGCAAGACCACCACCTCCAGGCGGCTGCGCGGCACCCCCGCGTTCATGGCCCCCGAGCGGCTCTACGGCGGCCCGGCCAGCAAGGAGGCCGACATGTGGTCGTTCGGCGCCACGCTCTACAGCGCCATCGAAGGCCAGCCTCCCTACCCCGGACAGGACGCCGCGACCGTGCTCGGCATGGCACGCAGCGGCCCCTTCCCGCCGCCGCGCCGGGCCGGGGTCATGCGCCCGCTCATCGAGGGGCTCCTCCACCACGACCCGGCCCGCCGCTACTCGCTGGAGCAGACGGAGACGATGCTGGCAGGCATGCGCGCGAGCGCGTACCAAGCAGCCATCTGACCCCGCCCACGCGATCCAGCGACGCACGGCGGGGCCGCCGGGCCCGCTGGGCGTCGGCAACGCCGCGACATCCCACGAGGCATCGGCCCGCAGCCCGGTCATGCCAGGGCGTACACCGTCAGGCGCCGGCTGCTTCCTCGCGGGGGTCGATGCCTGATGCCTTCTTCGCGCGGGCCTCGGCCTCGGCGGCGTCCATCGCCGCCGCCTCCTCGGGGGTGGGCGCGGTGCCGCCGAGATGCGCCGGCTGCCACCAGACACCCTGCGGGATCTCCGGGTAGGTGCGCTGCGCCCGGTCGACCAGCTCCGACAGCCGCGTGTGCAGGGTCTCGGTGTGCTCGTTGACGTCCTCGCCGCGCTTGGGGTGCATGGGCTCGCCCACCAGGATGGTGATCGGCACGTGGCGCTGGAAGATGCGCCGCTCCCTGCCCTTGGTCCACAGCCGCTGCGTGCCCCACAGCGCCACCGGGATGACCGGCACCTTGGTCGCCTGCGCCATCCGGATCGCGCCGTTCTTGATGTCCTTGACCGTGAACGACCGGCTGATCGTGGCCTCGGCGAACACCCCGACCATCTCGCCCGCCTTGAGCATCCGCAGCGCGGTCGCGTACGAGCCCGCGCCCGCCCCCCTGTCGACCGGGATGTGCTTCATGCCGCGCATCAGCGGCCCGGAGATCCGGTGGTCGAACACGTCCTGCTTGGCCATGAACCGCACCAGCCGCTTGGCCGGAAGCGCGGCGTAACCGGCGAAGATGAAGTCGAGGTAGCTGATGTGGTTGCTCACCAGGACGGCGCCGCCGGTCGACGGCACGTGCTCGGTGCCCTCCAGGTTGAAGCGGTAGTCCAGCACGCGAAACAAGGTCCGCGCGGCGGCGATCACCGGCGGGTACACGATCTCGGCCATGTGCAGAAGGTAGCTTACTCCGTCCAGTGCTCGCCTCCGCGGCGTCCAGCGCTTGCCTCCAGGCGAAAACGGGCAGATGTTCTGACCATGAAGAAGCTCATCAACACGGCCGACACCGTGGTCGAGGACGCGCTGGGCGGCCTCGCCGCGGCGCACCCCTCGCTCCGGGTACGCGACCGCGTGGTCTACCGGGCCGAGGGCCCGCGTCCCGGCAAGGTGGGCCTCGTCTCGGGCGGCGGTTCGGGTCACGAGCCGCTGCACGCCGCCTTCGTGGGCCACGGCATGCTCGACGCCGCCTGCCCTGGTGAGATCTTCACCTCCCCGGTGCCCGACCAGATCATCGAGGCCACCAGAGGCGCCGACGGCGGCGCGGGCGTGCTGCACGTCGTCAAGAACTACACCGGCGACGTGCTCAACTTCGAGATGGCAGCCGAGCTCTGCGACGACGTCCGGGTGGTGAGCGTCCTGGTCGACGACGACGTGGCCGTGCAGGACTCCCTCTACACGGCCGGCCGGCGCGGCACCGGGGCGACGCTGTTCGTGGAGAAGATCGCCGGAGCGCTGGCCGAGGAGGGCGCGCCGCTGGAGGAGGTGGCGCGGGTGGCCCGCGAGGTGGACGAACGCAGCCGTTCGTTCGGCGTCGCCCTCACCTCGTGCGTGACCCCCGCGGCCGGCAAGCCCACCTTCGACCTCCCGGGCGACCAGGTTGAGCTGGGCATCGGCATCCACGGCGAGCCGGGCAGGTCGCGGGCGGCGATGGCGCCGGCCCGCGAGCTGGCCGCGACCGCCATGGCGGCGATCGACGGCGACCTCCCCCTCCGCGACGACCTGCTGGTCCTGGTCAACGGCATGGGCGGCACTCCCCTGATCGAGCTGTACGTGGTCTTCGCCGAGGTCGACGCCTACATCAGAGGCAAGGGCGCGCGGGTGGCGCGCTCGCTGGTCGGCAACTACGTGACGAGCCTCGACATGCAGGGCTTCTCGGTGACCGTCTGCCGCCTCGACGACGAGCTGACCCGGCTGTGGGACGCCCCGGTCGAGACCCCCGGCCTGCGGTGGGGGCGCTGATGTCCGGGATGCTCGACACCGGGTTCTTCCTCGCCTGGATGGAAGGCGCCGCCAGGGCGGTCCGGCTCCATCGCGACCGGCTCACCGGCCTGGACGCCGCCATCGGCGACGCCGACCACGGCGCCAACCTCGACCGCGGCTTCACCGAGGTGGGCAAGGCGCTGACCGAGTGGCCGCCGACCTCCCCCGCGCAGGTGCTGGTGTCCGCGGGCACGACCCTGATCCGCCGCGTGGGCGGCGCCTCGGGCCCGCTGTACGGGTCGCTGCTGCGGCAGATGGGCAAGACGCTGGACACTCCGGCGACGGCGGCCGGGTTCGCGGCGGCGTTCGACTCGGGCGTGCAGGCGGTGGAGCGTCTGGGCAAGGCCGCCCAGGGCGACAAGACCATGATCGACGCGCTGGCTCCGGCCGCCCGTGTCCTGACGCAGGCCGTACAGGAGGGCGCCGACGAGCACAAGGCGTTCGAACGCGCGGCGCGCGCGGCCGAGGAGGGGGCGAAGGCGACGATCCCCATGCGCGCCCGCAAGGGCCGCGCCAGCTACCTGGGCGAGCGCAGCATCGGCCACGAGGACCCGGGGGCGGCGTCGGCGGTGCTGCTGCTGGGGGCGCTGGCGGAGGCGGCGTCCTGATGGTCGGCGTGGTCCTCGTCTCGCACAGCGCCGGGCTGGCCTCGGAGGCGGTGGAGCTGACGCGCGGCATCGCCGGCCGCGAGACGCCTGTCGCGGCGGCCGGCGGCACCGACGACGGCGGGCTCGGCGTCAGCATGGACCGCATCGAGGCCGCGGTGCGCGAGGTCGACCAGGGCGACGGCGTGCTGCTCATCCCCGACCTGGGCAGCTCGGTCCTCACCGCCCGGCTGCTGGAGGAGCCGGGGCGGGTGGTGCTGGCGGACGTGCCGTTCGTGGAGGGCGCGATCGCCGCCGCGGTCGCGGCCGGCGGCGGCGCGGCTCTCTCGGCGGTGCTGGCCGCCGCCCAGGAGGCCCGCACCTTCCGCAAGCTCCTCTAGTGGCCCTTGAACGCCTCCTCCAGCCACCAGGAGGGACGGTCGCCGGTGACCTTGGCGTGCACCAGCAGGGGCCGGTCGCGCGGGCCCTTGAGCCAGTCGGCGACGCCCGCCAGGTCGTCCGGCCCGGTGACGGTCACGGCTCTGAACCCGTACCCACGCGCGATCGCCGCCAGGTCGGCGGGCGGGAACCGGACCGTCTCCAGCGGGTGGCCGTGCGGGCCGAAGTGGTGCACCTCCGCGCCGTACGCCTCGTCGTCGTAGACCACGACCACCATGGGCAGCCCGAGCCGGACGACGGTCTCCAGCTCGGCGATCCCCATGAACGCGCCGCCGTCGCCGAGCGCCGCGACCGGCAGCCGGTCGGGGCGGGCCACGGCGGCGCCGATGGCGGTGGCCAGCCCGAGCCCGATCGCCTGGAACGCCTGTGTGAAGCAGAACCCCTGCTCGTCCGGCACGTCCAGGAACATGGCCGGGTAGCCCATGAAGTTGCCCGAGTCGGTCGCCACGATCCGCTCGGCCGGGAGCAGGTCGTCGAGGCCCGCGGTGAGCGTCCGGGGGTCGATGCGGCCGCCGCCGCTCTCGTCCTGGTACGGAACCGCCCGCCAGCGGCCCTCCTCGCGGATCCGCAGGGCCAGCTCGGGCGAGCGGTATCCGGGCCGCTCGGGGCCGGTGGCGAGCGCCCGGGCGACCTCGGCCACGTCGCCGGTGACGCCGTGGTCGGCGGGCACGTGCCGGCCCACGACGTCCGGGTCGATGTCCACCTGGACGACCTTGGCGCCGGGGCCGATCAGCGAGCCGTGGCGGGTGGTCCACATGTTGAGCGCGCAGCCCCAGCCCACCACCAGGTCGGCGCCGCGGATCAGCTCGGCCGCGAGCGGGGTGGCGAACCCGCCGCTCACGTCCAGATCCCACGGGCTGCCGCGGAACAGGCCCTTGGCCACGGCCGAGGTGGCCAGCAGGGCGCCGGTCCGCCCGGCCAGCTCCTCCAGCTCACGCCGCGCGTGCCGGGCACCCCGCCCGGCCACGAACACCGGCCGCTCCGCCTCGTCCAACAACCGCCGCAACCCCTCGGCCTCCGCCATGGCCACGCCGGACGCGGCGGAGGGTGAAGTGGTGGATGCGGAAGAAGCTCCGGACGCGCCAGGCCCACCAACCCCGTCGGCGGCGTTGGACGCGCCGAATGTCCCGGACGTGGCCGGAGCCTGATCCGAGGGCTCCCCCGCAGGGCCCGCTTCCGCGGCCTGGACGTCGAGGGGGAGGTTGAGGACGACGGTGCGGCGCTCGTCGCGGGCGACCCGGAACGCCTCCAGCGTCGTCTGCCGTGCCGTGGCGGGATCGGTGATCCGCATGGGCACGGCGCCGACGGCGCGGACGGCGGCGTCCTGGTCGATGTGGAAGTTGGAGCGGGCGTCGGTCGCCTCGCCCGCCAGCACGACGAGCGGGGTACGGCTCTTCGCGGCCTCGGCGATGCCGGTGATCGCGTTGGTCAGGCCGGGCCCCTGGTGCACCGAGACCACCGTCACCTCGCCGGTCATCCGGGCGTAGGCGTCGGCCATGGTGGCCGCGCCGCCCTCGTGGCGGGCCGCGACGAAGCGCACGCCGCGGCCCGCGAGGGCGTTGGTGACGTGGAAGTTGCCGCTGCCGACGACCCCGAACGCGGCCCGTACGCCCGCCGCGGCCAGCGTGGCACCGACGGCCTCGGCGACGATCACCGTTCGACCAGCGCGAGCACGCGCACCGGGCTGCCGGAGCCGCCGAGGATGGGCAGCGGCGGCGCCACCACGACCGCGCCGGTGACCGGGAGCCGGTCGAGGTTGCGCAGCTGGGTGAGCCCGTACTTGCCGGCGCCGAGCAGGAAGGCGTGGCACGGGAAGGCAGGGTCGAAGGAGTGGGCGGCGCCCGCGTCGGTGCCGACGGTCTCGACGCCCAGGCCGAGGATCGGGGTCTCCTCGGCGAGCCACCTGGCGCACTCGGGGGAGATGCCGGGGGTGTGCGGGCCGGTCTCGTCGGCGTTGAGGAACGTGTCCTGGTCGCCCGAGCGGGAGTCCCAGCCGGTGCGGTAGAGCAGCCAGCCGCCGTCGGGCAGCGGGCCGTTGACGCGCTCCCACTCCTTGACGTGGTCGATCTGGAGGAGGAAGTCGGGGTCCTTGCCCGCCTCGGCGGTGAAGTCGAGCACCACGGCGGGCGCGATCAGGCTGCTCACCGGGACCTGCGAGACGTCCTGGCCGTCGCGGCCGGTCGCCCAGTGGATGGGGGCGTCGAAGTGGGTGCCGGTGTGCTCGCCGGTGTGGATGTCGTTCCAGTACCACCCCGGGCCGCGGTCGTCGTAGCGGCTGATCTCCTCCAGGCGGAACCGGATGGTGTTGCCGAACGGCTCGGGCAACTGGAGGATCGGGGTCTCCTCCGACAGGGGCGCGGTGAGATCGATGACCTCGATCGCGCCGCTGCGCACGCTGTCTGCAAAGCTCCGCAACACCGACATGTCTTCCTCCTCGCGTGGGGCTGAGCGCATCCTCCTACGCGCGCGTCACCTGTGCAAACACGCCCCGCTGCAAGGGTCTGTCAGGCTTTGGTCCAGTCTGCGCAGCCGGCCGTCTGGAAGCTCTTGTCGGTGGCCTGGATGGTGACGGTGGCCGGCCCGCCGGGCATGCCGGCGTCGATCACGTCGGCGAGGCCGCCGGTGGCGCTCTTCATCCGGGCCCAGTAGCACTGCCCGGCGCCGCCCACGGGGCCGGTGGTACGGTACGTGCCGGGCTGGATGTCGACGCCGACGACGAGGGTGCGCATCGACGCGAGCGGGTCGCCCGCGCCCGGCGAGGCGGGGCTCGAGCTCACGGGCGTGGAGGTCGCGGACGCGAACGGATCGGACGTCGGATTCGAGGCGGCGGGGTCCGACACGGCAGGGTCCGACACGGGGGGATCGGAGACAGCGGGATCCGACACGGCGGGATCCGACACGGCGGGATCGGTCGGGACGGCGTCGTCCGGCGGCGGCTGCGCTTCGACCGTCACCGTGACCCGCGGCGCCGGCGCGGCCGCCAGCTCTCCCGACCCGAGCCCTGTCAGGAACCCGACGAGGAACCCCAGCACCCCGGTCAGCCCGGCGACCAGGAGCAGGATCGTCGGGCTGGTCGGCGCGCGCGGGTAGTCAGGCGGGGGCCGGTACATCACACGGACAGCGTCCCACCCGCGTCAACGGTGGAGGTAGTCGACGAGCGACGCCTTCTCCGTCTCCAGCTCCTCGATGGCGTTCTTGACCACGTCGCCGATGCTCACGATGCCGACCAGGCGGCCGCCCTCGACCACCGGCATGTGGCGCACGCGGTGGGTGGTCATGATCTTGCGCAGCTCGTCGACCCGGTCGCCGGGCGCGACGGTGCGCACCTCGGCGGTCATGATCGAGGAGACGGGCTCGCCCAGGATGCCCGCCCCGCGGTCGTGGAGCCGGCGCACCACGTCGCGTTCGGAGACGATCCCGTCGATGGTGACGCCGTCGGCGGACACGACGACGGCGCCGATATTGTGCTCTGCCAGCTTGGCAAGGAGGTCCCGGACACTCGCGTCCGGAGCCACGGTCGTGACGTCGCTCCCCTTGCCGCGCAGGATCGTCCCGATCAGCATCTGCACCACCTCGGCTATGAGTTACCCCGTCGTGGTCCCAGGCAAGCAAGGGGGTGGGACGCCGTCAAGGACTCGCGTAAGCTGACTGTATTTGCCATGTGAAATACCACAGCTGGAGCCGTTGTGACCGAGCCTCTCAACACCGGGAGCCACGACCTGCCGATCACCGACGAGCTGGCCGCGTTCATGCGGACGAGCTGGGCGGACACGCGGCGGACCGACGTGCGAACGCTGCCGGTCGCCCCGTGGGCGGCCAAGCGGCGGGCGGCGCTGGCCGGCCGGTTCCCCGGCGAGCGGCTGGTCGTGCCGTCGGGCACCCTCAAGGTGCGCAGCAACGACAGCGACTACCGGTTCCGCCCGCACAGCGCCTTCTTGTACCTGACCGGCGCAGGTGAGCCCGGTGACGTGCTCGTGATCGAGCCGTCCGGCGAGGCGACCCTCTACACGCGGCCGCGCTCCCCGCGCGAGGAGGGCCAGGAGTTCTACCGCGACCGCCGCTACGGCGAGTTCTGGGTGGGCCGCAGGCCCGACCTGGCCGAGGCGGCGGAGCTCTACCAGATCGACTGCGTCCACCTGCGCGAGCTGGAGCTGAAGGGCCCGGCGCGGGTGCTGCGCGGGGTGGACCCGGCGGTGGACGCCGCGATCGAGCCCGGCGGCGGCGACGCCGAGCTGGAGAGCTTCCTGTCGGAGACGCGGCTGATCAAGGACGACTGGGAGATCGGCGAGCTGCAGGCCGCGGTCGACGCGACCGTGCGCGGCTTCGAGGACGTGGTGCGCGCCCTCCCGCAAGCGCTCGGCCACCCGCGCGGCGAGCGCTACCTGGAGGGCGTGTTCGGGCTGCGTTCCCGGCTGGAGGGCAACGCGGTCGGCTACGACAGCATCGTCGCCGCCGGCGCGCACGCGTGCGTGCTCCACTGGATCCGCAACGACGGCCGGCTCGACCCGGCCGACCTGCTGCTGCTGGACGCGGGCGTGGAGACCGACACCCTCTACACCGCCGACGTCACCCGCACGCTGCCGCTCTCCGGCCGGTTCGGGCCGGTGCAGCGTCAGGTGTACGAGCTGGTCTACGAAGCGCAGTCGGCCGCGATCTCCGTGCTGCGGCCGGGCGTCCGCTTCCGCGAGTTCCACCTGACCGCCATGCGCGTCATCTGCGAGGGGCTGCACGCGTGGGGCCTGCTGAAGGACTCGCCCGACGCGCTCATGGAGACCGGGCTCTACCGCCGCTACACGCTCTGCAGCAGCGGCCACATGCTGGGCCTGGACGTGCACGACTGCGCCAGGGCGCGGGTGGAGACCTATCTGGACGGCGTGCTGGAGGAGGGCCAGGTGCTGACCGTGGAGCCGGGCCTCTATCTCCAGCCGGACGACCTCACCCTGCCGGAGGAGTTCCGCGGGCTGGGGGTGCGCATCGAGGACGACCTGGTCATCACGGCCGACGGGGCCCGCCTGATGTCGGCGGCGCTCCCCCGCCACCCTGACGAGGTGGAGAGCTGGATGTCGGTCCTGCTCGGCTGATACCTGGGTATGACGGGAGGTTGGCACCCGGGTCCAATGGTGCCGTCGGGTCGGCGCCCAGATGATCAGGTTCTCCGACGATGGGACCTGACATGCGAAGACCAGCCCTGATTCTCAGCCTGCTCACCGCCACCGTCCTCCCCTTAGCCCCCGCGTCGCCCGCCACGGCGGCCGGCGCGGCGGCCGGCGCGGGCACGATCACGTGGACGCCCTGCCAGGACGACCCGTCCGCCGAGTGCGGCGAACTCGCCGTGCCCGTCGACTGGGACCGCCCCGGCGGGCCGACGATCAACCTGGCGCTGGCGCGGCGCAAGGCCACCGGCGCCCGTATCGGCTCACTGGTGGTCAATCCCGGCGGTCCCGGCGGTTCGGGGGTGGACATGGTCCTCCGGCCGGACCGCTTCACCCCCGAGGTGACCAGCCGTTTCGACCTGGTCGGCTTCGACCCGCGCGGCGTGCGGCGCAGCCACCCCGTCCGCTGCTCGGCGGAGCTGGCGCGTCAGGCGCCGGACCCGCTCGCGGTCAGCGGCCGGGCCGGGTTCGAGGCGCTGCTGGCCCACAACGAGCGCTACCGGCGGGACTGCCGGGCGCGCACCGGGCCGCTCTTCGACCACGTCGACACCGGCAGCGTGGTGCGCGACCTGGAGGCGCTGCGCGCCGCGCTCGGTGACCAGAAGCTCACCTACTTCGGCGCCTCGTACGGGACGATGATCGGCCAGCTCTACGCCGAGCGTTACCCGCGGCGGGTGCGGGCGCTCGCGCTGGACGGGAACATGGACCACAGCCTGGGCATCCGCGCCTTCCTCGACACCGAGTCGCGGGCGGCCCAGGAGTCCTTCGACGAGTTCGCCGCCTGGTGCGGGCGGACGGCGTCGTGCGCGCTGCACGGCCGGGACGTGCGGGCCGTCTGGGCCGGCCTGCTGGAGCGGGCGGCGAAGGGCGAGCTGACCGCCCCCGGCGAGCCGGACGAGCCCGCCCCGCCGCTCACCAGACCGGCTCTCATGCGCGAGGCGCTCAGAGCGTTCCAGCGCCCCGACTACTCCCACCTGGCCCGGTTCCTCGCCGCTCTGGACAGCGGCGAGCCCGTCGCACGAACGGCGGACGGCCGGAAGAACGGCGAGCCCCTCGATCCCGCCGGGCAGGACGAGGCGGTCAGCGACCCGTGGCGGGTCTTCTGCCTGGACTACCTGCTGCCGGTGCGCGACCACCGCGAGTACGCCGCGCACCTGCGCCGCTCGGCCGGGATCGCGCCGGACATGCTGATCAGCCCGCTCGCGCACAGCGCGCTGGCGACCTGCGCGGGCACGCCCGCCCCGATCCCGAACCCGCAGCACCGGCTACGCGTCCACGGCACGCCTCCGCTGCTGCTCGTCAACTCCCTGCACGACCCGGTCAGCCCGCACGGGTGGGCGGTCGCGGCCGCGCGCCAGATCGGGCCGGCGGCCAGGCTGTTGACGTACGAGGGCTGGGGGCACGGCGTGTACGACCGGAGCGACTGCACGGCGTCGGCCGTCGACCGCTACCTGATCGAGCTGAGGCTCCCGGCCGTGGGCGCCCGCTGCCCGGCGGTGCCGCAGCCCGGGGGCGAGGCGGAACGGCGGGTCGGCTCGACGCCGCCGTCCGGATCACCCGGCTACATCCCGGCCTGACCGGTGGCCGGTTTGATGTTCGCGTTGAGGTGGAAGACGTTGTCCGGATCGTACGCGGCCTTGATCGCCGCCAGCCGGGCGTACTTCTCCTCGCCGTAGGAGGCCCGCACACGGTCCTCGTCCTGGTCGGCGATGAAGTTCACGTACGTGCCGGTCCCTCCGGCGTGCGGGAGCATCGCCGACCAGGTGTCGCGGACCCACTCCTTCTCCTCTTCCAGGGCGTCCGCCGAGGACGCGAGCGCGGTGATGGAGAGCGTGTAGTGCGGCTCGCGGCTGCCACCGAAGGCGGTGGCGTCGTCCGGGACGGCGCTGAAGGCGCCGTCGAGCCGGAACGTCGGCACGAACGACATCGGCGACCCCTTGCGCGCCGCGTGCTCGCAGAGGGTGGCGATCGCCTCCGGGCCGAGCGCGGGCAGGTCGAGCGCCTTCTCGTAGGCGGGCACCCCCCACGGCGCGCTCTCGTCCAGCAGCGACTGGAGCTGCGGGTACGGCATCGACTCGGCGAACGCGAACAGCGGCGGCAGCGCGTCCGCGACGCGCTGCACCACGGCCACGTGCTGCTCCGGCTCCCCGAACCCGGCCAGGATGAGCGTGTGCCCGGGCCGCAGGCGGTGCTCCTCCGGCACGAACGGGGCGGGCGGCGCGCTCATGCCGAACCCGATCAGCGCGCTGACGTGCTCCGGCAGGCTCGTCACGATCCGGTCGACGACCTCGACCGCGGCGGGGCCCCGTTCGGCCTCCCAGAACAGGACCGCCACCCGCACGTCCGGCGGGACCGGGTGCAGCCGGTAGGCGAAGGAGGTGACGACGCCGAAGTTGCCGCCGCCGCCGCGCAGCGCCCAGAACAGGTCGGGGTGCTCGCGTACCGAGGCGTGCACCTGCCTCCCGTCGGCGAGCACGACGTCGGCCGACTCCAGGTTGTCGGCGGTCAGCCCGTGGTCGCGGGTCAGCCAGCCGAAGCCGCCGCCGAGCGTCAGCCCGCCCACGCCGGTGTGGCTAATCGTGCCGCCGGGGGTGGCCAGCCCGTACGCCTGCGTCGCCGCGTCGAGGTCGGCCCAGGTCGCGCCGGCGCCGCAGGACGCCCACCGGCTGGCGGCGTCGACGTCGATCAGCCGCAGGGCGCTCAGGTCCAGCATGACGCCGCCGTCGGTCACGGCGGCGCCGCCGAAGCCGTGGCCGCCCCCGCGCACCGAGATCTCCAGGCCCTCCTGCCTGGCGAAGGAGACGGCCGCCTCGACGTCCTCCGGGCCGCCGCACCGCACGATCACGCTGGGGCGGCGGTCGATGGCGCCGTTCCAGATCTTCCGCATGACCTCGTAGTCGGCGTCCTGCGGGGAGACGACGCGTCCGGCGCATCTCTCGCGCAGCCCTTCGAGTCCGCTTCTGACGAGCTGAACCATGTCGCACCCCCAGGGCGCGTTATAGGCGAATTATCAATCAATCCTAGGATTTGTCGTAATTGGCCCGGGTTGGTGGACGGGCAAATCTGAGTCACGGGTGTACGTTGCGGACATGGCGCTGGTGATGGGCGGGCGGCCGGACGAAGTGGACGCCCCGTTGACGTGGCTGACCTCCGCCGAACGGCAGCGGGCGATGCGGTTCCGGCACGACGCCGACCGCCACGCGTTCGTCGCGGCCCACCTGCTGGTCCGCATCTGCGCGGCCGAGTTCCTCGGTGTCGCCCCGGACCGGCTCACGCTCGCCCAGCACTGCGAGGTGCACGGCCCCGGCCACGGCAGGCCGTACCTGGAGGAGGCCAGGACCGTGGGCGTCAGCCTGAGCCACACCCGCGGCTACGTGTGCGCGGCGGCCGGGCACGGCCGGGTCGGCGTCGACGCCGAGCGGGTGCCGCCCGGCCCGCTCGACCGCATGCTCGCCGGGATGGCGCTCACGCCCAGGGAACGGGCGGACGCCGACGGCAACGAGGACGTGATCCGGGTCTGGGCGCGCAAGGAGGCGCTGATCAAGCGGGGCGAGCTGACCCTGGACGAGCTGTCGGCCCGCGACGGCGACTGGGCGGGCCGCCATCTGCTGGAGTGGCGGGCCGAGCCGGACATCGTGGTCGCCGCCATCACCGACTCCCCTGCCAGAAGGGCCGCCATCCCCGGTTAACCTGGTAAGTGCCGCCACCACAGCGGCCACGACCGTGTCCGGATAGGAGATCATGAGCGCGCCTCGCTGGCTTTCCCCCGCTGAGCAGCGTGCCTGGCGTACCCACCTGGCCCTGCACAAGCTCCTCATGCACCGCCTCGACCGGGAGCTGCAGGAGCACTCGCTGTCGCTCAACGACTACGAGATCCTGGTCAACCTCTCCGAGAGCCCGGGCCGGCGGATGCGCATGAGCGATCTGGCCGACGCGACGATCCAGTCGCGCAGCCGGCTGTCCCACCAGATCTCCCGGATGGAGGCCAAGGGCCTGGTCGTCCGCGAGGACTGCCGTGACGACCGCCGCGGCACCTTCGCCGTGCTGACCGACGAGGGCTGGGACACGATCCAGCGGGTCGCGCCCGACCACGTGACCGGCGTGCGCGAGCACTTCGTCGACCGGCTGACCGACGACCAGCTCAACGCGCTGGAGGCGGCCTTCACCCCGATCGTGGAGCATCTGAAGAAGCTCCGCTGACACCCAACCGATACCGGTGGCGGCGCGCGGCGGGCTTCCCGGCTCGCTACGATCCGCTTCATGCTGAGAAAGCTGCTCCTCGTCCTCGCCGTCGCGGCCGTGACCGCCTGCTCCTCCGGCGGCGGCGGCGAAGAGCTGCCCGCGGGCCCCGACCTGGTGAAGAAGGCCGCCGAGGCGATGCGGTCGGTGAAGTCCGCGGCGTTCTCGATCGCCACCGACGGCAAGCCGAACGTGCCGGTCAAGAAGGCCGACGGCCGGCTCACCGCGCAGGGCGACGCCGACGGCACGATCACGCTGGAGGTCTTCGGCAGCCTCCAGGAGATCACCTTCGCGCTGATCGGCGACACGGTCCACTTCAAGGGCCCGACCGGCGGCTTCCAGAAGCTCACCCGCAAGGAGCTGGCGCAGCTGTACGACCCGTCGCTGATCCTCGATCCCACGAAGGGCATCGCCCAGCTGATCGAGTCCGGCGGCGACCCGCGGGTCGAGGCCGAGGAGGGCGACGCCTACCGGGTGGCGATCGGGTTCTCCGAGCAGACGCTCGGCCCGCTCGTGCCGGGCGTCACCGAGCCGGTCAACGGCAAGGTCTGGATCGACAAGGCGACCAGCCGGCTGACCAAGATCGAGCTGCCGCTGCAGAACGGCACCGTCAGCGTCATGCTCTCCGACTACGACGCGCCCGTGACGGTCACCCCGCCCCCGTCGGCCGGATGAGGCGCGCGCGCCGGGTCGCGCTCGGCGTCGGCGGCGCGGTGGTCCTGCTGGCCGCGCTCGACGCGTACGTCGTCGTGACCGTCCTCATCGACATCGCCACCGACCTGGGCATCCCGCTCAACCGGCTGGAGCGGGCCACGCCCGTGGTGACCGGCTTCCTGCTCGGCTACGTGGCGGCGATGCCGCTGCTCGGCCAGCTCTCCGACCGCTACGGGCGACGGCCGCTCATCCACGCCTGCCTGGCGGCGTTCGCGCTCGGGTCGGTGCTCACGGCGCTGGCGTCGTCCGAGGTCATGGTGGTGACGGGCCGCACCGTCCAGGGGGTGGCGGGAGGCGCGCTGCTGCCCATCACGATGGCGCTCATCGGCGACCTGTGGGGCGAGCGCGAGCGGCCGGTGGCGCTCGGGGCCGTGGGCGCGGCCCAGGAGCTGGGCAGCGCGCTCGGTCCGGTGTACGGCGGGGTGCTGGCGCTGATCCCCAGCTTCGCCCTGTTCGGGGTGGAGCTGGGCGACTGGCACGCCATCTTCTGGATCAACGTCCCACTGGCCCTGGCCGCCGCGGTCGCCGTCCAATGGGCCATCCCCGGCCGTCCGGCCGCTGGGCAAGGCCCGGCCGGGGTCCACGAGGCCGCCGACACGGCGAGAGGGCCGGAAGGCGCCGCGGGCGTGCGGGTCGACTGGATCGGCGGCGTGCTGCTCGCGCTGGCGCTCGGCCTGCTGGTGGTCGGGCTGTACAACCCGGATCCCGCCGCGGCGGTGCTGCCCGCCTGGGGCCCGCCGGTGATCGGGGCCGGCGCCGTGGCGACCGCGGTGTTCGTCTGGTGGGAGGTGCGCTCGCCCGTACGGCTGCTCGACCTCACCGGCGTGCCCAAGGGCCCGCTGCTGGCCACGCTGGCCGTGAGCTTCCTGACCGGGGCCGCGCTCCTGGTCACGATGGTGTTCGTGCAGTTCACCGCGCAGACGCTGCTCGGCCTTGAGGCGCTGGACGCGGCGCTGGTGCTGGGCAGGTTCCTGATCGCGCTGCCGGTCGGCGCGCTGCTGGGCGGGCTGCTGACCCGCCGGCTCGGCGGCCGGGGGGTCACCGGGGCGGGCCTGCTGGTGGCCGCGGCCGGCTACCTGCTGATGAGCCGCTGGCCGCTGGAGCTGGCGGAGTCCCGGCTGACGATGGACCTCACGCTGGTGGTGGCGGGCCTGGGCGTGGGCCTGGTGATCGCGCCGGTGTCGGCGGCGGCGCTGCGGGTGACGCCTGCGGCCCAGCACGGGGTGGCGTCGGCCGCGGTCGTGGTGGCCCGGATGATGGGCATGCTGATCGGCATCGCCGCCGTCTCGGCCTGGGGCTTCCACCGCTTCCAGTCGCTGACCGCCCATCTCGACACCCCGGTGCCGTTCGGCGTCGACCCGGCCGAGTACACCCGCCGGCTCGCCGAGTACACGGCCGCCGTGCGGGCGGCGCTGCATGTCGAGTACACCGAGATGTTCCTGGTCACGGCGTTCATCTGCCTGCTCGGCGCGGCGCTGGCGTGGTTCCTGCCACGCGGCTCCGAACCACGCCAGGATCCCGCGTAACCAGGTCATCCGGGGCATCCTCCGGCGCTACGCTGTTCACCCTCACATCCACTGACAGGGGGCGTTCGTGTATGAGATCGGGGCGTTACATCCACGTGAGCTGAGCACGTCGGAGATCGGCGCCTGGCGGGACATGCAACGGGGGCAGTCCCACCTCGACAATCCCTTTCTCAGTCCTGACTTCACGCTGGCCATGGGCGAGGTCACGGACCGGGTCAGGGTGGGGGTGATCCGCGACGACGACGGCATCGCCGGGTTCTTCCCGTACGAGGAGCGTTCCGGCGTGGGAACGGCCGCCGGCGCGTGGGTGTCGCTCTGCCAGGGCGTGATCCACCGGCCGGGCGCCACGTTCGACGCCGGGGCGCTGCTGCGGGGGTGCGGGCTGCACGTGTGGGAGTTCGGCTGTCTGGTCCGCCAGCAGCCGTGGTTCGCCCCGTATGTCACGTTGACGCAGGACGCGGCCGTG
Organism: Nonomuraea sp. NPDC048826; assembly: GCF_043198225.1. Classification (NCBI taxonomy): domain Bacteria; kingdom Bacillati; phylum Actinomycetota; class Actinomycetes; order Streptosporangiales; family Streptosporangiaceae; genus Nonomuraea; species Nonomuraea sp. NPDC048826. The sequence goes on from NZ_JBICUQ010000004.1 coordinate 299,989, forward strand.
ATCGACCTGGCCGACGGCTATCCGGCCTTCCTGGAGGGGCTGCGCGAACGGTCGCCGAAGTTCCTCAAGACCACCTTGTACAAGGAGCGCAAGCTCGGCCGCGACGTGGGCGAGGTGACGTCCGCGTTCACGGTCGGCTCCGCCGAGGAGTTCCGGCTGCTGCGCGCGTGGAAGTCCGAGCAGTACGAGCGCAGCGGCCGCGCCGACCGGTTCGCCCGGCCGTGGGTGGTGGAGCTGGTGGAACGGCTGCACGCCGTCGACGCCAAGGACTTCGGCGGGGTGCTGTCGATGCTGTACGTGGACGGCGCCCCGGTCGCCGGCCACTTCGGCCTGCGCAGCCGCTCGGCCCTGGTCGGCTGGTTCCCCGCGTACGATCCGGCCTTCGCCAAGTACTCCCCCGGGCTGATCCAGCATCTGCGGATGGCCGAGGGAGCCGCCGAGGCCGGGCTGGAGGCGATCGACCTGAGCGTGGGCGCCGGCTACGAGTACAAGGACGCGCTCGCCGACAGGACCGTTCCGGTGGCCGAGGGCGTGGTGCGGCGGCGCACCGCGCGGGCGGGCGCGCACTGGGCGCGCACCGAGCCGGTGCGGCGGGTCCGCCGGGCCATCCTCGACTCCCCGGCGCTCTACGGGCTGGCCGACCGGGCGCTCAAGACCTACGGCCGGCGCCGGAGCGGGCGATGACCACCGGGACGATCGAGGCCCTGATGGGCGAGCGGCTCGGCCAGGCCTGCCTGCACGTGCCGTCGGCCCGGTTCGGCCTGCTGCTGGCCCTGCGCCACTGGTTCCGGCCCGGCGACCGGGTGCTGATCGCGCCGACGAACTGCGAGACCGTGCTGTTCATCGCGCTGGCCGCTGAGCTGACGCCGGTGATGGCTCCGGTGTCGGCCCGCGACGGCAACATCGACGTGGACCGGGTCGACTGGTCCGGGCTGACGGGCGTGCTCACCACCCATCTGTACGGGCTGCCCGACCGGGTGGCCGAGCTGCGCGCCGCGTGCGACCGGCACGGGCTGGTGCTGGTGGACGACGCCGCGCACGCCTTCCAGACGGAGGCGGACGGCCGCCCGGCCGGGCTGTGGGGAGAGGCCGGGGTGTTCAGCCTGGCCAAGCACGGGCGGGCGATGTCGGGCGGCTTCCTGACGACCGCCGACCCGGCCGCGCTGCCCGAGCTGGCCGCGGCCCGCGAGGAGCTGCTGCTGCCCGGCACCGCCCGGGCGGAGATCTCGGCCGTGCTGAGGCCGCTGCTGCGCGAGGCGGTCCAGCGCACCGGGCTGGTGCGGCCGGTCTGGCACACGCTCAAACGGCTCGGCCTCATGACGTGGACCGGCCACCGATACCCGACCACCGGCGACGAGGTGGCCAAGGTGGCGGGCGACCTCGACGCGATGGACCCGCTGCTCCGCATCGACCTGGACGACTGGCGGACGCGCCCGGGGCGGGCCCTGCTGCGCCTGCACCGTTCCCGGATCCGCGCGATCGACCGTGAGCGGGAGCGCAGGCTCGCCGGGGTCGCGGCGCTGCGCGCCACCCCGTGGGCCGCGCCCGGGGTGGCGGAGGCGCCGGTGCGGCCGCTGCTGCGGGTGCCGCTGCTCGTGGCGGACCGCGACCGGGTGGTGGCCGAGCTGGAGTCGCACGGCGTGGTGCCGGGGTTCGTCTACGACCCGCCGCTCGACGACTACCTGACGACCATGGTCGCCCCCGGTCCGACCCCCGGGGCGGCCCGCTGGTGGACGGGGCACGTGCTGCCCGCCGACCCGCTCTCCGCCCACCGCCTGATCCCGCTGCTGGAGCGGCTGGGCGTGCGCCCGCCACTGAAAGGACCGCCTTCCGATGACCAGTGACACCGGGGCGGTCCAGGACCGGGCCGGGCTGCTCGCCAGGCTCCGCACCGACCTGCGCGATCCGCTCTTCCTGCAGGGCTACGCCCTCATGGCCAACACCGCGATCACGGCGGTGCTGGGGCTGGGCTACTGGTTCCTGGCCGTGCGGCTGTACGATCCCGCGGCGTTCGGCCAGGGCCAGCTGATGATCACGGCGATGCGGCTGTTCTCCTCGCTGGTCGGGCTGGCGTTCGTGGGGGTGATGGCGCGGTTCATCCCGGTGGCCGGGCGCGGCACGGGCGGGCTGATCCTGCGCGGCTACGGGGTCGCCGGGGTCACGGCGGTGCTGGCGGCGCTGGCGTTCCTGCTGACGCTGCCGCTGTGGGGGCCGGCCTACGGGGAGCTGGCCGGGTTCGTGCCCGCGGTGGTGTTCCTGGCGTCGGTGCTGGTGTGGACGATCTTCACGCTGCAGGACGTGGTGCTCGCCGGGCTGCGGCGGGCCGTCTGGGTGCCGGTCAACAGCACGGTGTTCGGGTTGGGCAAGCTGGCGCTGCTGGTGGTGCTGGCCGGGGTGCTGCCGGTGGGCGGGCTGTTCGGCGGCATCTTCGTGTCCTGGATGGTGCCCACCGCGCTGGCGCTCGTCCCGATCACCTGGCTGATCTTCAGGCAGGCGGTCCCCCGCCACGTGACCCGCACCGCCGCGAACGCCTCCCCGCCCGGGCTGCGCGAGATCGGCCGGTTCGTGGCGGGCGACTTCTCCGGCACCCTGTCCACGCTGCTCGTGCTCTATCTGGTGCCGGTGATGGTGGGCGCCTGGCTGAACGACGCCGAGCTGTTCGGCTACTTCTCGGTCACCCACACGCTCGGCTGCATGATGGGGCTGCTGGCGGCCAACATGGCGGTGTCGCTGACCGTCGAGGGCTCGCTCGACGCCGGGCGGCTGGCCAGGAGCACCCGCGACGCGCTGCGCCGCACCTTCCTGATCGTCGGGCCGGTGGTGGCCGTCGTGGTGGCGGGGGCGCCGCTGATCCTGCGCGTGTTCGGGCCGGAGCTGGCCGAGGCCGGCACCCCGCTGCTGCGCCTGATGGCCCTGGGCGTGCTGCCGATGGCGCTGGTGGAGATCCGGCTCGGCACCCTGCGGGCCCGCAGCGAGGCCAGGAAGCTGGCCACCGTCCAGATCGGCATGACGCTGCTGGTCTTCGCCTCGGTCATCGCGCTGTTCCCGATGGCCGGCGTCACCGGGGTCGGTTACGCGTTGCTGATCAGCCAGACGGTGACCGGGTTGTGCGTGCTCCCCGGCCTGCGCCGGGTGCTGAGGCTTCCCCGTACCGGGTGAGTACCGGCCGGCCCGCCGCCCGGGACACCGGACGGCGGGCCGGGCCGTTACGGCGTGAGGCGGTGCAGGTCGCGCGGGAACGCGGTGACCTGGCGGATGTTCGCCGCGCCCGTCAGGCGCGCCGTCCACCGCTCCAGGCCGATGGCGAACCCGCCGTGCGGCGGCATCCCGTACGCGAACGTCCGCAGATATCCCTCGTACGGCTCCGCGCTCTCACCCCGGGCGGCCAGCGCGTCCAGGTAGTCCTGGTGGCGGTGCAGCCGCTGCCCGCCGGTGACCAGCTCCAGCCCGCGGAAGAGCAGGTCGAAGCCGTTGGAGTAGCCGGGCCTGGCGGGGTCGGGATGGGTGTAGAAGGGGCGTTTGGCCATCGGGTAGCCGGTGACGAACAGGAACTCCGAGCCGTGCTCCTTCAGCGCCCACTCCGACAGCCAACGCTCCTGGGCGGGCGAGAGGTCCGGCTCGTCCTCGCCGGTCATCCGCTGCGCCTCGGTGAAGTGGATCTCCGGGATCTCGGCGGGCACCTCCGGCACCGCGGCCCCGATCCGGGCCACGGCCGGGGCGGCGCGCTCGCGTACGGACTCCACCATGCCCGCCAGGGCCTCGCGGAGCACGGCCATCACGTCCCGGTGGTCGCGGACGAAGCCCAGTTCGGCGTCGAGGCTGGTGTACTGGGCCAGGTGGCGCACGGTGTCGTGCGGCTCGGCGCGGAAGACCGGCCCGACCTCGTACACCCGCTCGAACACGCCCACCATCGCCTGCTTGTAGAACTGCGGCGACTGGGCGAGGTAGGCGGGGCGGCCGAAGTAGTCGATGCCGAAGACGTTCGCGCCGGACTCGGTGGCCGACGCGACGATCTTCGGGGTGTGCACCTCGGTGAACCCGAGCCGGTCCAGGGCCGCGCGGAACCCGGCCACGCCGGCGGCCGAGATCTCCAGCGGCGCCCGCAGCACCGGATGCCGCAGGGCGGCGGGCGCGTGGTCGAGCACCGTCGGCAGCGTCGCCGGGACCACGGGCCTGAACAGGTCGAACGGCGGCGGCTCGACCGGCCGCGCCAGCAGCTCGATCTCCGGTTCTGCCAACTCGACGCCGCCCGGCGCCTGCGGGTTGACGGTCACCCTGCCGGTGACCTCGACGACGCTCTCCTCGGCGGGCAGGTCGCCCGCGGTGACCGCCTGAGTCAGCCCGGAGCGGTCCCTGACGACGAGGAAGGACACGGATTTCAGCAACCGGCGGCGATGGACCCAACCGGCGATCGTCACTCGTTGCCCGGCGTGCTCGGCGAGCTCGGCGGACAGAACACGAGAGATCATGACAGCTCCTCGTAAGGAAGGTGTATGACCCCTTGGGAGTGCGGGGGAGAAGGGAGCTCCCGGTGCCACCGCACTTTCGCCGCCCGGGGCACGGGCGGCCTCTCGGACCCTGTGACGGGGGTCAGGCCGGCGGGGCATTTCCTCCCCGCACTCGGGAGTGTCTTCGCCGGGGACGCGGGGCCGCCTTCACAGCACCGGCGGCTCTCTCGGCCCGCGTGGGCCCCGGCTACTCGTCTCCGTCAGCGTTTGCCGCCGATGGTATCAGCCGTGTGTCAGCTGGGGTGTCAGCGATCCTTCTTCGGACGCTTCTCCCTGATCTTCATCGTGACCTCGATCGGCGAGCCGGCGAACCCGAACTCCTCCCGGATGCGCCGCTCGATGAAACGCCGGTAGGTGTCTTCGAGCCAGCCGGAGGTGAACAGCACGAACTTGGGCGGCTCGATCGACGCCTGGGTGGCGAACAGGATCTTCGGCTGCTTGCCGCCGCGCACCGGGGGCGGCGTCTGCTGCACCAGCTCGGTCAGGAACGCGTTGAGCCGGGACGTCGGCACCCGGGTCGACCAGGACTCCAGGGCCCGCTCCAGGGCGGGCACCAGCCGGTCGACGTGGCGGCCGGTCTTGGCGGAGATGTTGACCCGCAGCGCCCACGGGGTGCGGACGAGCTGCCGGTCGATCTCCTTCTCCAGGTAGTAGCGGCGGTCCTCGTCGACGAGGTCCCACTTGTTGAACGCGACCACCATGGCCCGGCCCGACTCGATCACCAGGCCGATGATGCGCAGGTCCTGCTCGGTGAGGGGCTCGCTGGCGTCGATCAGCACGATCGCCACCTCCGAGCGCTCCAGCGCGGAGCGGGTGCGCATGGCGGCGTAGAAGTCGGCGCCCTGCAGCTCGCGGTCGCGCCGGCGGATGCCGGCCGTGTCGACGAACCGCCACGTCCGGCCGCCGAGCTCGATCAGCTCGTCGACGGGGTCGCGGGTGGTGCCGGCCATCGGGTCGACCAGCACCCGCTCCTCCCCCGCCAGCTTGTTGAGCAGGGAGGACTTGCCGACGTTGGGCTTGCCGAGCAGCGCCACCCGGTAGGGGCCACGCTCGGCGGCGAAGTGCTCGCGAGGCGTCTCGGGCAGCGCGTCGAGCACCACGTCGAGCAGGTCGCCGCTGGAGCGGCCGTGCAGCGCGGAGACGGGGTGCGGCTCGCCGAGCCCGAGCGACCACAGCGCCGCCGCCTCCAGCTCGACCAGCTGGTTGTCGACCTTGTTGGCGGCCAGGATGACGGGCTTGCCGGACTGGCGCAGCACCGAGCCGACGATCTCGTCGGCGTCGGTGGCGCCCACGGTGGCGTCGACCACGAACAGGATCACGTCGGCCAGCTCGGCCGCGACCTGGGCCTGCTCGGCGATGCGCAGCCCCATGCCGGTGGCGTCCGGGTCCCACCCGCCGGTGTCGACCACGGTGAAGCGGCGGCCCCGCCAGTTGGCCTCGTAGGTCACCCGGTCGCGGGTCACCCCGGGAACGTCCTCCACGACCGCCTCGCGGCGCCCGATGATGCGGTTGACCAGCGTGGACTTGCCGACGTTCGGCCGTCCGACGATGGCCACCACCGGCAACGGCGCGCTCTCGCCGTGGTCGCCGGAAACTTCGAGATCGTCGAGCTCAGCCTCGACCCAATCCCCCGTAGACATGATGTGTCATCCTTATGAGTCCCGCACCGCTCAGGTGCGCTCCTTGACCAGTCTCAACACCTCCGCGATCACCTCGTCGAGGTTGAGCGCGGTGGTGTCGAGCTCGATGGCGCCATCCGCCATCGAGAGTGGATCGGTCTTGCGTGTCGAGTCGAGCGTGTCGCGCCTGGCCAGGGCCTCCCGCTGCGCCTCCGCCGTGGTGCCGGCCAGCTCCGCCGACCGGCGCAGGGCGCGGGCCTCGGGGCTGGCCGTCAGGTAGATCTTGACGGGCGCGTCGGGGGCGACGACGGTGCCGATGTCGCGGCCCTCGACCACGATGTCGCCGGCGCCGATGATCTGCCGCTGCAGGGCGACGAGCCGGGCCCGGACCTCGGGCACGGCCGCGACGGCGGAGACCGCCGAGGTGACCTCGTCCTCACGGATGGGCCCGGCCACGTCGACGTCGCCGACGTGGATCGTGGGCCCGTCGGGGTCGGTGCCGGAGACGATCTCGGGCTCGCCGCAGCGGGCCGCGATCGTCTCGGGGTCGGCGAGGTCGACGCCCTGCCGGAGGATCCACCAGGTCATCGCCCGGTATTGCGCCCCGGTGTCCAGGTAGCGCAGACCCAGCGCGCGGGCCACCCCGCGCGACGCGCTCGACTTGCCCGACCCCGAAGGGCCGTCCATGGCGACGACCAGACCGGCCACGGCTCTCCCTCTTCACCTGTGCTGACCCAACCTGACGAGGTTACCGTCTCACGGCACCGCGGCGAGCCGGTCAGTCGGCGATCCAGCTCCCGTGGAAGCCGAGCGGCACCCGGGCCGGCAGATGGACGGTGGCCACCGGGGAGCCGGTGAAGTCCTGCGCCGACAGGATCACCAGGTCGGCCGCGCCCCGGTCGGGATTGTTGACGAAGGTCATCACGTACCCGTCGTCCTCGCCGTCGCCGGACGGCACGAACACCGGCTCGCCCACGTACGCGCCGCGCCCGAACTGCCTGGTCTGCTGGGTCCCGGCAGTCAGGTCCTGCTTGATCAGCGTGTTGTCGAAGGCCTCGTCGGGCAGGTCCTCCAGCTCGGTGACCCCGGGGTAGACGACGTCGTCGAGGTCGCGGGAGGCCGCGGTGTAGCCGTAGCGGTAGGGCCTGCCGGTCAGCCGCTCGTCCATGCGCGGGAACTCCTGGGACCGGTCGTCCAGCCGTGTCTCGGTGACCGTGCCCGCGACCGGGTCGATCCGCCAGCGGTCGAGCGTCGGCGGGCCGCCCAGGTCGAGCCGGGCGTCGACGAACCGCTCGCGGTAGCGGACCAGGTCGACCACCACCTGGTCGCCGTCGTCGTAGGCGTTGAGCGTGTGGAAGACCCAGCACGGCGCCACGTCCACCCAGCGCACCTCGCCGGTCGCCCGCGACAGCAGGCCGACCCGTGAGCCGTGCTCGGGGTTCCAGGCGTACGGCAGCGAGGCGCCCCGCTCGGCGTGCTCCATGCTGAAGGTGACCGGCAGGTCGTAGATGACCACGTACTTCTCGGTGAGCGCGAAGTCGTGCAGCATGGGCGCGTCGGCGATCGGGATGTCCCTGGTCCGGATGACCGTGCCCTTGTCGTCGAGCACGATGTGCTGGTGGTGCTTCCAGCCGAAGAAGTACGCCATCGCGTGCAGCTCGCCGCTGACCGGGTCGAGGTGGGTGTGCGCGGCGAACCCGCCGGGCAGGCCGCCGTCGAAGTCGCACGGGCCGATGGTGTCGAGCTCGTAGCTCAGCTCGTACGGCATCGACCCCGCCTCGACGGTGGCCAGCGTGCGTCCGGCGACGCCGATCACGTGGGTGTTGGCGGCGAAGTCCATCCCGCCGTGGCTGCGCGTGGAGCGCGGCTCCTCACCGAGCCGCCGGGCCACGGAGGCGTTGCGCACCCAGCGGTTGCGGTACCACTCGGCGCGGCCGTCGCGCAGCCGCACGCCGTGCACCATGCCCTCGCCGAGGAACAGGTGGGAGGCGGACGGGTCGTCCAGGCTCAGCGGGTTGGGGCCGTTGCGCAGGTAGCGGCCGTTCAGCTCGGCCGGGATCCGGCCGGTCACCTCCAGGTCGAAGGCGGTGATCTCCTCAGTGACGGGCGTGAAGCCGCCGCGGTACGGGGTGGACATCATGACGTCCTCTCGTCAGGGGGCGAGGAAGGGGTGGAGCACCGAGGTCCACAGCAGGCGGTAGCGGCGTTCGGCCTCGGCCCGGTCGAAGAATCCGGAGATCTCCAGGCTCACGGCGCCGTGCATGGCCATCCAGAGCATGTCGGCGATCTCCACCGCGGCGCCGCCCTGCAGCCGCCCTTCGTCCAGGCATCGCTGCACGCCGCTCACGAGCATGCGGAAGGGCCGCCGCGCGGCCTTCCTGGCGGTCTCATCCAATACATAACCGGACAAAACGCCTTGGAACATCACCCGGTAGTAGTCGGGCTCCTCCAGGGCGTACTCACGGTAGGCGGCGATGCCGGCGCCCAGGTGGGCGAGGGCGTCGTCGTCGTGCGGCACCTCCAGCAACCGGCGCTCGAACTGGACGAACCCTTCCACCCAGAGCGCCTGGCCGAGCCCGTCCTTGCCGCCGAACAGCGTGTAGATCACCTTGGTCGAGCAGCCGACCTCGCCGGAGATGCGCCGCACGGTCAGCGCCGCGGGCCCCTCGGCGATCAGCAGGCTCTTGGCCGCGTCGAGGATCACGGCTCGCACGACGCTCTGCCCTTCTTGCTGGGCCTGCTGGTACGCGGTCACACTCATGGAAGGTAACGCCGTTTCTTCTCGGTAACGCTGTTACCGCCTTTCTACGCCCCTCCCGCCGGACCGTCAAGGGCGAATATCCGCGCCCGGCGGGGCAGGGGGCGCGGGTGACGGACGACAGCAGGGTGACGGTGGTGGTGATGACCCGCGACCGGCTGCGCGCTCTGCAGCGCTCGCTCCCGCACCATCGCGGCCCGGTGATCCTCGTGGACAACGGCTCCACCGACGGCACCGCCGGTTTCGTGCGCCGCCACCACCCGCGCGTACGGGTGGTGGAGAACGACGGCAACCTGGGCGCGCCCGCACGCAACGTGGGCGTGCGGCTGGCGCGGACGCCGTACGTGGCCTTCGCCGACGACGACTCGTGGTGGGCCCCGGGAGCGCTGGAGCGGGCGGCCGACCTGTTCGACGCCCACCCTCGCCTGGCCCTGCTCGGCGCGCGGGTGCTGGTCGGCCGGGAACAGCGGCTCGACCCGGTCAGCGAGGAGATGCGCCGCTCGCCGCTGGGGGTCGCCGACGACCTGCCCGGCCCGAGCGTGCTCGGCTTCCTGGCGTGCGGCGCGGTCGTGCGCAGGGAGGCCTTCCTGGAGGCCGGCGGCTTCGACGACGTGGTGTTCTTCTTCGGCGAGGAGGAGCGGCTCGCGATGGACCTGGCCGCCCGCGGCTGGGGCCTCGCCTACGCCGACGACGTGGTGGCGCACCATCACCCGTCACGGCCCGGCGACCCGGCGGGCCGGGAGGCTCTCGCGGTGCGCAACGCGCTGCTGACGGCCGTGCTGCGCCGCCCGTGGCCCGTGGTGGCGAGGCAGACGCTCCGGGCGGTGCGGCACGGCCGGGCGGGCCTGCGCGGGCTGCGCGACGCGCTCCCCCGGCTGCGCCGCGCCCTCGCCCGCCGCGAGGCGCTGCCGCCGGAGGTCGAACGGGACCGCCGGTTGCTGGATCGTTACATAGCGTGACAGATGGGTAGCTCACCGTTATGACTACAGCACCGAACCCGATTCAGCTGCAGAAGCACCTCAAGGGTGTCGACTACCCGGCCACCAAGGCCGACCTGCTGGAGGCCGCCCGCGACCAGGGCGCAGACCAGGACCTGATCAGGGCTCTGGAGTCCATGCCGGACCGCGAGTACGACGGCCCCAACGCCGTCAGCCAGGCGGTCACCCGGCACTGAGACCAGCGGCGGGCGGGCCCCGGCATCCACGCCGGGGCCCGTCCTGCGCTGACGCCGCGCGGCTACGGCACCTGCCAGCCGCGCTCCAGCAGCGCCCGGGTGAGCCGCTCCCCCGCGTCGGGATGCACCGACAGCTCGGCCACACCCAGCGGCAGGCCGGGCGCGTGCTCCAGCCGGACGTCCTCGACGTTGACCCCGACCTCGTCGCACACCTGGAACAGCCGGGCCAACTGGCCGGGACGGTCGCCGATGACGACCTGGACGACCGTGTACGCGGCAGCCGGGCCACCGTGCTTGCCCGGGATCCGCCCGTGGCCCGCGACACCCCGCTTGAGCAGCTGGGTCAGCTCACCTGAGGCGGTGCCGTCGCCCTCGGCCAGGGCCCGCAGCGCCGTCGCGGCCTCGGCCAGGTCACGCGAGACCGCCTCCAGCACCTCGGCGACCGGGGCCGAGTTGCCGGACAGGATGCCCAGCCACAGGCCGGGGTCGCCGCCCGCGATCCGGGTCACGTCACGCACCCCCTGGCCCGCCAGGCCGAGCGCCACGTCGGAGGCGTCGGCCAGACGCGCCGCCACCGCCGAGGCGGCCACATGAGGCGCGTGGGAGACCACCGCGACCGCCCGGTCGTGCTCGGCGGCCTCGACCTCGACCGCGTTGGCGCCGCACAGGTCGATCAGCCGCAGCACCGCCTCCCTCGCCTCGGGAGACGCCTCGGCCGTGGGGCAGAACGCCCACGGCCGCCCCAGGAACAGGTCGGCCATGGCCGCCCCCGGCCCGGACCGCTCCCGGCCGGCCAGCGGATGCGAGGCCACGTACGTGACCAGGTCGCAGCCCAGCTCGCGCGCCCGGTCGATCGGCTCCGCCTTGACGCTGGCCACGTCGGTGTAGAACCGGGCCGCGCCGCCTTCCTGCAGCCGCATCAGCTCGGTGGCGACGTGACCGGGCGGCACCGCGATCACCGCCAGGTCGGCGCTCTCCCCCGGCTGCCACTCCTCACCGGCGCCGAGCTCGCGGGCGAGCCGCACGGCTCCCTGGTCGCGGTCGGCGAGCAGCACGCGCACCTCGTGCTTGCGCAGCGCGAGCGCCAGGGACGTGCCGATGAGACCGGTGCCCACCACCAGCACGGTGCGGAGTTCGGAGGCCATGTCGTTGTCCTGATCTCAGTCGTACGCGGACGTACTAGGGATTATTGGGCGATGTCCTGACGGAGCGCGACGGCACCGCGCAGATACACGTGCTGGATCGCCGAACGCGGCCGGTCGATCTCCACGTGCGCCATGAGCCGCACCACCCGGGGCAGCGCCCCCGGCACGTCGATCTCGGTGCAGCAGATCAGCGGCACCTCGTGGAACCCCAGCTTGCGCGCGGCCAGCGCCGGGAACTCGGCGGTCAGGTCGGGCGTGGCGGTGAACAGCACGCTGATCACGTCGTCCGTGGTGAGCTCGTTGCGCTCCATGACCTGGGCGACCAGCTCGGTCGTCCCCTCGATGATCGAGTCACGGTCGTCGGCGTCCACCTGGATCGCCCCGCGGATCGCCCGCACCATGCGCTTCGCTCCTTCTATAGCGGGAGAGCCCGTGCGGAGGTTCGCACGGGCTCCAGCTTCGTGGCCAGGTTACAGCTTCACGGCCGCGTACAACTCGCCGACCTCACGCAGCGTCAGCGCCCTGAGCGTGCCGGGCTTGGTACGGCCGAGCTTCACCGGGCCGAACTCGATCCGGGCCAGGTCGATGACCCGGTGGCCGGACTCCTCCAGCATCCGCCGCACCACGTGCTTGCGGCCCTCGTGCAGCACCACCTCGACCAGCGCCTGCTGGCCGTGCTCCTGCACGATCTGGAAGCTGTCGGCCTTGGCGAGGCCGTCCTCCAGCTCGACGCCCTGCTTGAGCCGGCGGCCCAGGTCGCGCGGGATCGGGCCGGGCACCTTGGCCCAGTACTTCTTCGGCACCCCGTAGCTGGGGTGGGTGAGCCGGTTGGCCAGCTCGCCGTCGTTGGTGAGCAGCAGCAGGCCCTCGGTCTCGGTGTCGAGCCGGCCCACGTGGAACAGCCGGGGAGCCAGCTCCTCCACGTAGTCGGCCAGGCACGGCCGGCCCTGCGGGTCCTCCATGGTGGAGACCACGCCGATGGGCTTGTTCAGCGCGTAGTAGACCAGGTCGGGCGCGGTCGGGATGCGCTTGCCGTCGACGTGGATGACCTGCTTGGCCGGGTCGACCTTGGCACCGAACCTGCGCACCACCTGGCCGTCCACGGTGACGCGGCCGTCGCCGATCATCTCCTCGCAGGCCCTGCGGCTGGCCACCCCGGCCTGGGCGAGCACCTTCTGCAGCCGCACGCCGCCGGGCACCTCGGTGGTGTCGCGCTCGTCGGTGTAGCCCTCGGGGTAGAAGTCGCGGTCGCGGACGGGCTGCCGGGCGGTCTTGAACCGGTCCTTGGGCTTGTCGCGCTCGCCGGCGCCGCGCCGGGAGTCGCCGATGGTGTGCACGCCGTCGCGCCTGGACACCCGGCCGCTGCGCGCGCCCTCGTCCCTGCGGGACCCGCCGCGGAAGTCGTCCCGGCGGCCCGTGCGCCCTTCCCCACGGGACCCGTGGGACGTCCGCCCCGCACCCCGGAAGTCACCACCGCGAGCCGACCTGCCCTCGCCACGGAAGTCGTCATCCCGGGAAGCCCGGCCCTCGCCGCGGAAGTCATCGCCGCGAGCCGTCCGGCCCTCGGTGCGCGAGCCGCCCGTACGGTCCGCGTACGGGCTGGCGGCGCCGTCCTCGCGCTTGCCGTAACGGGCCCGGATCGGCGCGTCGGAGTCTTCCCTGCGCCCGTTCCGGTTCACCCGGAAGCCGCCGCGCTCCTCCTTCGGCCCGCCGCCGAACGACTCGTACTCGTACTCGTCACCCCCGGAGGGACGACGGTCGTCGCGGGGAGCCCGCTCGAAGCGCCCGCCGTCGCGTCCACCGTCGCGCCCGCCACGCTCGAAGTTATCGCGGCCGGACCGCTCGAAGCCGCCGTCGCGCCCGTACCGGGCCCGCGTGCCGCCCCTGTCGGCGCGCACCGAAGAACCCCGGCTGTCGCCCCGGAAGTCACGCCGGTCACCGCCACGCTCGTCCCGGCCGTACCGGTCGTCGCGCCGGGCACCACCACGCGCGTCATCGCGCCGGAACCCACCCCGCGCGTCGTCGCGCCGGAACCCACCCCGCGCGTCGTCGCGCCGGAACCCGCCGTCCCCGGAGCCATAGCGGTCGCCGCCACGGCCGTCACGGTCGTCGCGGCGGGGACCGCGGTCGTCGCGGCGGAAGTCGCGGGAACCCCCGCGCTCGTCACGGCGGGAACCACGCGCGTCGTCCCCGCCTCGGTAGGACCCGCGCTCACCTGACGCCCCGCGGGCGTCGTCGCGGCGGAACCCACCACGGTCGTCACGCGAACCCCTGCGGTCCGCGCGGAAGCCGTCACCACCGGAACGCCGGCGGTCGTCACGGAACCCGTCACCACCCGAACCCCGGCGGTCGCGGAAACCCTCGCCGCCGGAACCCCTGCGGTCCGCGCGAATGCCATCACCACCCGAACCCCGGCGGTCGCGGAAACCCTCGCCGCCGGAACCCCTGCGGTCCGCGCGAATGCCATCACCACCTGAACCCCGACGGTCGCGGAACCCCTCGCCGCCGGAACCACGGCGGTCGTCGGGGCGGAAGTCGTCTCGTTGGGAACCGCCGCGGTCGTCGCGGCGGGGACCGTCACGGAAGTCGTCGCGGCGCGTACGGCCACGCGAGTCGTCCGAGCGGAAGGCGGGACGCCCGCCACGGCCGGAGCCGCCGGCGCGTCCTCGACCGCGTCCATCACCGGACGGGGTGCTTCGCCTGTTGATCACTTCGTCGTCTCCTCGATGTTTTCCACGTCGTCCGGGAGGAACGGTGCGAGCTCGGGAAGCTCGCTGACGTCGTTCAGTCCCAGACGCTCAAGGAAGTATGAGCTTGTCCGGTAGAGCACGGCTTGGCTCTCCGGGTCGGTGCCGGCCTCCTCGACCAGCCCCCTGGCGACCAGCGTCCTCATGACGCCGTCGCTGTTGACGCCGCGTACCGCGGCCACCCGCGCCCGGCTCACCGGCTGCCGGTAGGCCACGACCGCGAGTGTCTCCAGCGCGGCCTGGGTGAGCCGCGTCTGCTGGCCGTCACGGACGAACCGCTCCACGAACGGCGCGTACGCGGGGCGCGTGTAATAGCGCCACCCTCCCGCGACCTGCCTCAAGTCGAAACCCCGTCCGGAGGCTTCGTATTCCTCGGCCAGCTCCCGGAGCGCCGCCACCACCTCGTGCGTGGGGCGCTCCAGCACCTGGGCCAGGGTCATCTCCCGTACGGGCTCGTCGACGATCATGAGGATGGCTTCGAGCGCCGGCTTGAGCTCGGGCCCCTGCGCAACCTGCGGAACTTCGAGATCGTCGTGAGGATCGACGAGTGGCTCCCGGTCGACATCCTCACCGGCCACCGGGACGGCGACACTCACCGGAGCAGCCGCGAGATCCTCCGCCGAGGCCCCGTCACCCCCGAGAGCTTCCTCCCCGAAGGCGCCCGCATCCGGAGAAGCGGTGACAACCTCGGACGCGCCATCAGAGGAGTCCGCGCCATCCGAGAAGTCCACGGCATCCGTGGAGTCCACGGCATCCACGGCATCCACGGCATCCACGGCATCCGTGGAATCCTCGGCCGGCGGGGTGGCCGCCAGGGAGCCGGGGAGGGTCATCCAGGCGGGGAGGTCCTTACGCGCATGGGGGTCGTCAGCCATCTGCGGGTTTCTCCAGGCCTTCCTCGTAGTCGTCTCCCACCGCGACGTCACCGTCGTCGGCGCCCGTCCAGGTGACGTGCAGGTCGCCGAGCGGCTCGATCTGCTCGAAGCTGACCGCGGACTCCCGGAACAGCTCCAGCACGGCCAGGAAACGGGCGATGACCTCGTAGGTGCCCTCGCAGTCGGCGACCAGGGCCCTGAAGGTGGCGCTGCGCATGCGGCGCAGGCGCTGCACCAGGATAGCGGCCTGCTCGCGCACACTGGCGAGTGGTTGGTAGATGTGCCCGACGTTGACGGTGGGCGGCAGCTTGGGGGCGAAGGCCTTGGCCGCGATGCGGGCGAGCTGCTCGGGGCCGATGCCGAGCACCAGCTCGGGCAGCAGGTTGGCGAACTGCGGCTCCATGGGGACCGTGCGCGGGAAGCGCAGCGCCTCGTCGGCCATCCGGCCCGCGAAGATCTTGGCGACCTCCTTGTAGGCCTTGTACTGCAGGAGGCGGGCGAACAGCAGGTCCCGGGCCTCCAGCAGGGCGAGGTCCTCCTCGTCCTCGACCTCGCCGGACGGCAGCAGCCGGGCCGCCTTGAGGTCGAGCAGGGTGGCCGCGACCAGCAGGAAGTGGCTGGTCTGGTCGAGGTCCCACTCGGGGCCGCGGGAGCGGATGTAGGCGATGAACTCGTCCGTCACCTGCGAGAGCGAGACCTCGGTGATGTCGAGCTTGTGCTTGGAGATCAGGCCGAGGAGCAGGTCGAAGGGCCCCTCGAAGACGTCCAGGTGGACCTGGAAGCCCTGGGGCTCGGCCTGCTGCTCTGTCACCTCGCCATTGTGGCAGGCTGCGGCCAGCGTGAGAGCACTTCGCGGGCCAGCTCGCGGTAGGCGTTGGCGCCGAGCGAGGACGGGTCGAAGGTGGTGATCGGCTCGCCGGCCACGGTGGCGTCGGGGAAACGCACCGTACGGTTGATCACGGTGTGGAACACCTTGTCGCCGAAGGCTTCCACGACGCGGGCGAGCACCTCGCGGCCGTGGAGGGTGCGCGCGTCGTACATGGTGGCGAGCAGGCCCTCGATCTCGAGGTCCTCGTTGAGCCGCTCCTGCACC
This sequence comes from Nonomuraea sp. NPDC048826, assembly GCF_043198225.1. Taxonomy (NCBI): domain Bacteria; kingdom Bacillati; phylum Actinomycetota; class Actinomycetes; order Streptosporangiales; family Streptosporangiaceae; genus Nonomuraea; species Nonomuraea sp. NPDC048826. The sequence continues at coordinate 315,908 of NZ_JBICUQ010000004.1, forward strand.
TTGGTGATGGTGTCCATGAGCAGGGCGACGCCGCGCAGCGCGAAGAACTCGCACTCCAGCGGCACCATGACGCCGTGGGCGCAGGTGAGGGCGTTGATGGTGAGCAGGCCCAGCGACGGCTGGCAGTCGATCAGGCAGACGTCGTAGTGCGGCAGCAGCGGCTTGATGACGCGGCCGAGCACCTGCTCACGGGCCACCTCGGTGACGAGCTGGACCTCGGCGGCGGACAGGTCGATGTTGCTGGGCAGCAGGTCGAGGCCCTCGACGCCGGTCTCCAGCAGCACGTCCTCGGCGCTGACGTTGCGCTCCATCAGCAGGTTGTAGACCGTGAGGTCGAGCTGGAGCGGGTTGATGCCGAGGCCGACGGAGAGCGCGCCCTGCGGGTCGAAGTCGACGAGCAGGACCTTGAGCCCGCATTCGACGAGGGCGGCGCCGAGGTTGATGGTCGTGGTCGTCTTGCCGACCCCGCCCTTCTGGTTGACCATGGCGACCACGCGGGCCGGGCCGTGGACGTCGCGCGGCACCGGCTCCGGGAACACCGGACGGGGCCGCTGCGTGGGGCCCAGATTGACGCCGTTGGAAGGCGCGTTGGTCTTGGTGTCACCCCAGGGGTTGTCGGGGGTCCCCGGGGTCGAACCGTTGGTCTTCACAGTCACCAGCTCGAACCTCCCTGACGATCCCGAACCGGACCGTCCGGACGGACACTATGGCGTCGCCACTAAACGCGGCAAGGCGGCACGCCGGAGTGCCGCACGACCCAAAAGACTATAGATCACTGGCGGGCACGGGGATGCGCCGCCGCGTACACCTCTCTGAGTTTGTCGACCGTCACCAGTGTGTAGACCTGGGTGGTCGTCACGGAGGCGTGGCCGAGCAACTCCTGCACCACCCTAACGTCGGCGCCGCCGTCAAGGAGGTGGGTTGCGAACGAATGCCGGAGAACGTGGGGAGATATCCCGGCGAGTCCGGCACGTTCGGCGGCGGCCTGCAGGACCTCCCACGCGCCCTGGCGGGTGAGCCGGCCGCCGCGGGCGTTGAGGAAGACCGCGGGGGTGCCGCGGCCGTGTGTCAGCAGGCCGGGCCTGGCCCGGACGAGGTAGGCGTCGAGCGCGGCGCGGGCGTAACGGCCGAGCGGCACGACGCGGGAGCGCCCGCCCTTGCCGCGCAGCCGCACCTGGTCGTCCTCCAGGTCGTCGACGGCCAGGCCGACGGCCTCGGAGATGCGGGCGCCGGTGCCGTACAGGACCTCCAGCAGCGCGCGGTTGCGGAGGGTGAGCGGCGCGCCGTCGGGGCCTGAGGCGGCGATGAGCCGCTCGACCTCGTCGACGGTGACGGCCTTGGGCAGCCTGCGGAGCTGGCGCGGCGGGCGGACCTCGTGGGCGGGGTCGTGCGCGGTGACGCCCTCGCGCAGCGCGAAGCGGTGCAGGCCGCGGACGGCGGACACGGCGCGGGCGGCCGAGCTGGCCACCAGCGCGGGGTGTTCGCCGTCGCCTTCGCGCAGCGCGGCGAGGAAGGCGCGCACGTCCGCCTCGGCGACCTGGTCGAGCTCGGCCCGCCCGCGCGAGCGCAGGTGCTCGGCGTAGCGGCGCAGGTCGCGCCGGTAGGAGGCGAGTGTGTTGGCTGCCAGGCCGCGCTCCACCGCGAGGTGGGCGAGGTAGCTGGTCAGCACCGCCTCCACGGATCCGGCTCCTTCCTTCACGCCTCCGGGGCGTCTGCGGGGCGCAGGCCCGTGAACCCGTCGGCCGCGGCCGCGTACGCGGCGAGGATACCGGCCACGGCCGCGGAATTGTGGATCATCCCCGCGAGCACCCTGCGCACGGCGTCGTCGAGCGGCACCCACTCGACGAGCATGTCGATCTCCTCGTGGCGGTGCTCGAAGGAGTTCTCCTCGTCCGGGATCTTCTCCAGGTCGCGGGCCAGGAAGATGCGGATGCGCTCGTCGGAGCAGCCGGGCGAGGTGAGGATGTCGACCAGGGTGTGCCAGGTGGCGGCCCGGTAGCCGGCCTCCTCGGCCAGCTCGCGGGCGGCGCCGTCGACCAGCGCCTCGCCCTCGACGTCGCGGATCCCGGCGGGCAGTTCCCAGAGCAGCCGCCGGGCGGGGTGGCGGTACTGGCGGATGAGCAGCACCCGGCCGTCGGGGTCGAGCGCGAGCACCCCGACGGAGCCGGGGTGGCGGACGTAGTCGCGGTCGGCGGTCTGGTCGCGGGGCATGCGGACGGTGTCGGTGACCACGTCGATGACGTAGCCCTCGAACCGGGTCCTGGTCTCGACGACGTCCCAGGACTCCGGCGTGTCCTCGATCACGGCGGCCCCCCGCTGGTCACCCGGGCTGATCTTCACTTGGTCACCTTAGCGGCCACCCTGCTGTCGGCGTAGGCGAGGGACGCGCCGACGAGCCCCTTGAACATCGGGTTGGCGCGGGTGGGCCGGGAGCGGAACTCGGGGTGGGCCTGGGTGCCGATGAAGAACGGGTGCACCTCGGCGGGCAGCTCGGTGTACTCGACCAGGCGGCCGTCGGGCGACAGGCCGGAGAACACCAGGCCGACCTTCTCCAGCCGCTCGCGGTAGGCGTTGTTGACCTCGTAGCGGTGCCGGTGGCGCTCGCCGGCCTTGGCCTTGCCGTAGAGCTGGCGGGCGAGGGTGCCGTCGCCGAGCTTGGCGGTGTAGCTGCCGAGCCGCATGGTGCCGCCCATGTCACGCTCGCCGGCGACGACGTCCTCCTGGTCGGCCATGGTGGAGATGACGGGGTGCTTGGTGTCGGGGTCGAACTCGGTGGAGTTGGCCTCGGCGATGCCGGCCATGTTGCGGGCGGCCTCGATGACCATGCCCTGCATGCCGAGGCAGATGCCGAGCAGCGGGATCTTGTTCTCCCTGGCGTGCCGGATGGCGCCGATCTTGCCCTCGATGCCGCGCACGCCGAACCCGCCGGGGATGAGCACGCCGTCGACGCCGTCGAGCTCGCGCTCGGCGCCCTCGGGCGTCTCGCAGTCGTCGCTCTTGACCCAGCGGATGTTGACCCTGGCGTCGTTGGCGAACCCGCCGGCGCGCAGCGCCTCGGTGACCGACAGGTAGGCGTCGGGCAGGTCGATGTACTTGCCGACCAGCGCGATGGTGACCTCCTTGGCCGGCCGGTGCACCCGGCGCAGCAGCTGGTCCCATTCCTTCCAGTCGACGTCGCGGAAGGGCAGGCCGAGCCGGCGCACCACGTACGCGTCGAGCCCTTCGGAGTGGAGCACCCGGGGGATGTCGTAGATGGAGGCGGCGTCGACGCAGCTGACGACGGCGTCCTCGTCGACGTCGCACATGAGGCTGATCTTGCGCTTGATCGCGACCTGCACGGGACGGTCGGAGCGGAGCACGATGGCGTCGGGCTGGATGCCGATGCTGCGCAGCGCGGCCACGCTGTGCTGGGTGGGCTTGGTCTTGAGCTCGCCGGACGGGCCGATGTAGGGCAGCAGGGAGACGTGCAGGAAGAACACGTTGTCGCGGCCGACCTCGTGCCGGATCTGCCGCACGGCCTCCAGGAACGGCAGTGACTCGATGTCGCCGACGGTGCCGCCGACCTCCGTGATGACCACGTCCACGTCGGGGGCGGCCATGCCCCGGATGCGGTCCTTGATCTCGTTCGTGATGTGCGGGATGACCTGGACGGTGTCGCCGAGGTACTCGCCGCGCCGCTCCTTGGCGATCACGTTGGAGTAGACCTGGCCGGTCGTCACGTTGGCCGAGCCGTGCAGGTCGGTGTCGAGGAAGCGCTCGTAGTGGCCGACGTCGAGGTCGGTCTCGGCGCCGTCGTCGGTGACGAAGACCTCGCCGTGCTGGAACGGGTTCATCGTGCCGGGGTCGACGTTGAGGTACGGGTCGAGCTTCTGCATGGTGACCCGCAGGCCGCGCCCCTTGAGCAGACGGCCCAGGCTGGAGGCGGTGAGCCCCTTGCCGAGACTGGAGGCGACGCCGCCTGTGACGAACAGATGCTTGGTTTGCGTGGCGCTGCGCAAGGAGGCTCCCGTGGCTCGAAGTGTGGCCCAAGATGTGGCCGGAGTGTCCACGGGCTCTCAGGATATCAAACAACGCCCCTCACATGCCCGAACGGTATGACCAACCGGTAACTTTGGTCCTTATGTCACTTGTACGGCGGGCGCTCGGCACGTTGATCCACCGTGCCTACGCGGCGATCCGGGACACCGGGGCGATCACGCCGCTCACCCCGGCCGGCTACGGCTTCCGCCACCTGGGCACGGGAGCCAAGATCGCCTTTCCGCCGGGGGCGATCTTCGGCGAGGAGTGGATCGAGATCGGGGACCACACGCTGATCGGCGAGCGCGTGTCGCTGTCGTGCGGCATGTGGCCGGGCGCCGACCTGGGCCCGGACTCGATCCTGCGGATCGGCGCGAGCTGCTCGATCGGCCGCGGCACGCACGTCGTCGCACACCAGTCGATCGACATCGGCGACGACGTCTTCACCGGCCCGTACGTCTACATCACCGACCAGAACCACGTCTACGACGACCCCGACGTGCCGATCGGCCGGCAGTGGCCGCGCAACAACCCGGTCTCGATCGGCTCGGGCTCCTGGCTGGGCGCGGGCGCGATCGTGCTGCCGGGCACCCGTCTGGGCCGTCAGTGCGTGGTGGCGGGCGGCGCGGTGGTGCGCGGCGAGTTCCCCGACCACAGCGTGGTGGCGGGGGTGCCGGCCAAGCTGATCCGCACGTACGACCCCGACTTAGGCTGGCACCCGCCGGGCGTCTCGCCCCTGGCGGCTTCCTGACCTGCTGGACCGAACATGCTTCTGGCGGTTAGCGTCGGTGCATGCGGACCGCCATCAGCGAGCGTCTAGGCATCGAGTTCCCGCTGTTCGCCTTCAGCCACTGCCGCGACGTGGTGGCGGCCGTGACGAACGCGGGCGGCTTCGGTGTCCTGGGCGCGATCGCGTACACCCCCGAACAGCTCGACGTGGAGCTCACCTGGATCGACCAGCAGGTGGGCGGCAGACCGTACGGCGTGGACGTGCTCGTCCCCGGCAAGGTGGACGCCGCCGCGCTCGGCGGCGTGCGGGCCGCCGACCTGATCCCCGAACGGCATCGCGACTTCGTCACGCACCTGATGGCCAAGTACGGCGTGGGCGGGCACGGGCAGCAGCCGGTGGGCGCGGCGGCCGACGAGTTCGCCCGGCGGGTGTCGGCGGCGGGCGCGACCGGGCTGATCGACGTGGCGCTCAAGCACCCGATCGGGCTCATCGCCTCCGCGCTGGGCCCGCCGCCGCCGGAGATGGTGGCGCTGGCCCGGGAGGCGGGGGTGCCGGTGGCGGCGCTGGTCGGCACCGTGGAGCACGCGCGCCGGCAGGTGGCCGCGGGCGCGGACCTCATCGTCGCGCAGGGCACCGAGGCCGGCGGACACACCGGCGAGATCTCCACGCTGGTGCTGGTGCCGCAGGTGGTGGACGCGGTGGCCCCGGTCCCGGTGCTGGCGGCGGGCGGCATCGCCTCCGGCCGGCAGATGGCGGCGGCGATGGCGCTGGGCGCCGAGGGCGTGTGGTGCGGCTCGGTCTGGCTGACCACGGAGGAGGCGGAGACGCCGCAGGCGGTCAAGCGCAAGTTCCTGGCCGCCTCGTCGCTGGACACGGTGCGGTCGCGTTCGCGTACCGGCAAGCCGGCCCGCCAGCTCGTCACGGCGTGGACCGAGGAGTGGGACCACGGGCAGGAGAGCCCCGGCCCGCTCGGCATGCCGATGCAGATGCTGGTGGCCGAGCACGCGATGGCCCGCATCGTCGCGGCGGCGGAACGCGGCGAGCCGGGCGCGCTGGAGCTGGCCGGCTACTTCGTCGGCCAGGTGGTGGGCCAGCTGAACCAGGTGAGGCCGGCCCGCGAGGTCGTCTACGAGATCGTCTCCGAGTTCGCCGACGCGGTGGAGCGGCTGGGCCGCCTGGCCCGGTGACGTACCATCCCGGTGTGGTCCGGACCCCTCCCGAGCTGGAGCGCGGCGGCGGCGTGCCGGCGCACGTGCAGATCGAGCGGTGGCTGCTCGACGCCATCTCCGGCGGCGACATGGCGCCGGGCGACCGGCTGCCCGGCGAGCGGGAGCTCGCGGCCCGGCTGGGCGTGAGCCGGATGACGCTGCGCCAGGCGCTGTCGACGCTGGAGCGCGACGGGGTGCTGGTGCGGGTGCCGGGCCGGTCGGGCGGCGCGTTCGTGGCCGAGCCGCGCGTCGAGTGCGACCTGACGGGGCTGGCCGGGTTCACCGAGCAGATGCGCCGCGCCCATCTGCGGGCCGAGGCCCGCATCCTGGTGGCGCGCCTGGTGTCCGCCCCCGCGCCGGTGGCCGCCGCGCTGAAGCTGGCGGCGGGCGCGCCGGTGCACGAGGTGGCGCGGGTGCGCTCGGCGGGCCGCTCGCCGGTGGCGCTGGAGCGCTCGTTCTTCCCCGAGCTGCCCGGCCTGCTGGAGGAGGACCTGTCGGGGTCGCTGTACGCGCTGCTGGCCGAGCGCTACGACCTGGCGCCGGTCACCGCCGTGGAGCACCTCGACCCGGTGGTCGCGGCCCCGGCGGAGGCGGCGGAGCTCGGCATCGAGCCGGGCGCGCCGCTCATGCGGATCGAGCGCACCGCCTACGCCGGCGACGGCACCCCGGTCGAGCACGCCCGCGACCTGTTCCGCCCGGACCGGGTGCGGATCTCGGTACGGTCCGGGGTCAGCGCACCCGCTCCCCCGCCGGGTCCCACAGCGGCTCCTTGACCACGGTGCCGGGCACCCACGTGCCCTCCACCTCGATCTCGACCTTGGTGCCCGGCTCGGCCTCCAGGTAGGCGTAGGCGATGGAGGAGCCGACGGTGTAGCCGTAGCCGCCGGAGGTGACGCGGGCGGCCACCTCGCCGTCGACCCGTACCGGCTCGTTGCCGAGCGCCACGGCGCGCGGGTCGCCCAGCGTGACGCAGCGCAGCCGGCGCGACGGCCGCGGGTCGAGCGCGTCCCTGCCGAGGAACTCCTTGTCCATCTTGACGCAGAACCCGAGCCCGGCCTCGTACGGCGTGGTCTCGGGGCCGATGTCGGCGCCCCACACCCGGTAGCCCTTCTCCAGGCGCAGGCTGTCGATGGCCTTGTAGCCGCCGGCCGTCAGGCCGTGCGGCTCGCCCGCCCGCCACAGCGCCTCCCAGAGCGCGAGCCCGTACTCGCTGGAGCAGTAGAGCTCCCAGCCCAGCTCTCCGACGAACGTCACCCGCAGCGCCAGCACCGGCACGTCGCCCACGGTCAGCTCGCGCGAGCTCATGAACGGGAAGTCCAGCGGGTCGGGGGTGAGCGTGCCGAGAATGTCGCGGGCCCGCGGCCCCCACAGCGCGAAGCACGCGTACTGGCCGGTCACGTCGGCGATCCGCACGTCGGCGCCGCGCAGCCGGGCCTGCTTGCGCAGCCAGCCGAGGTCGTGCGAGCCGAACGCGGTGCCGGTGACGATCAGGAACTCCCGCTCGCCGCGCCGGGTGACGGTGAAGTCGCACTCGATGCCGCCGCGCCGGTTGAGCGCCTGGGTGTAGGTGACGGCGCCGACCGCGCGGGCGACCCGGTTGTCGCACACCCACTCCAGCAGCGCGGCGGCGTCCTGGCCGGTCACCTCGATCTTGGCGAACGAGCTCTCGTCGAACAGCCCGGCGGCCTCGCGGGTGGCCCGGTGCTCGGCGCCGACGGCGGGCGACCAGTTGCGCCCCGCCCAGCCACGCGGCCGCTCGTCCCGATCGTCCGCGTTGCCGGCGTAGTGGTTGACCCGCTCCCAGCCGGACTTCTCGCCGAACACCGCGCCGTGCTCGCGGTGCCAGGCGTACGCGGGAGACAGCCGCAGCGGCCGGCCCGCCCGCCGCTCGTCGCCCGGGTAGCGGATGTCGTAGTAGGTCTCGTAGTTCTCCACGGCGCGGGCGAGCGTGTAGGAGGGCGAGCGGTACTGGGCGCCGAACCGGCGGACGTCCATGTGCCACAGGTCCATGGACGGTTCGCCCTCGACGATCCACTCGGCCATCACCTTGCCGATGCCGCCCGCGCCCGCGATGCCGTGCGCGCAGAACCCGGCCGCCACGTAGAACCCGCCGACCTCGGTCTCGCCCAGGCAGAACTCGTTGTCCGGGGTGAACGCCTCCGGGCCGTTGATCAGCTTGCGGATGCCCACGTCGGCCATGGCCGGCACCCGGCGCCGGGAGTTGTCGAAGATCTCCTCCAGCCGCGGCCAGTCCTCGGGCAGCAGCCGGCCGTTGAAGTCCGCCGGGATCGCGTCGTGCGCGGCGGCGGTGGCCGTCCAGGGAGCGCACTCGCGCTCGTACCCGCCCATGACCAGCCCGCTGACCTCCTGCCGGTAGTACACGAGCAGGTCGGGGTCGCGCAGCGTGGGCAGGTCGCGGTGCTCGTGGAAGCCCTCGGTGACCACGTACTGGTGCGACATCGGCACGATCGGCACGCGCACGCCGGCCATGCGGCCGATCTCGGCGGCGAACATGCCGCCGCAGTTGACGACGATCTCGCAGGCGATGTCGCCCTGGTCGGTGCGCACGCCGGTCACGCGCCCGTCCGTGACGTCCAGGCCGAGCACCCTGGTCCGGGTACGGATGCGCGCGCCGCCTTCCCTGGCCTTGGCCGCCAGCGCGTAGCACAGCCGGGAGGGGTCGATCTGGCCGTCGGTGGGCAGGTAGGCGGCGCCGACCACGCCCTCGGTGCTCATCAGCGGGAACAGCTCGGCCGCCTCGGCGACGGAGATCTCCTCCAGCGGCAGGCCGAACGTGCGCGCCCAGCCGATCTGGCGGCGGATCTCGGCCATCCGCTCGGGGGTGGAGGCCAGTTTGATGCCGCCGCACTCGGTCCAGCCCGCGTCCAGCGTCCGGTAGAGCTCGACGGAGTACTGGTTCATCCTGGTCAGCGTGGGATCGGCGCGGAGCTGGCCGACCAGCCCGGCCGAGTGGAAGGTGGAGCCGCTGGTGAGCTCGTCCCGGTCCAGCAGGATCACGTCCCGCTCGCCGAGCAGGGTCAGGTGGTAGGCGACGGAGGCGCCGCCGACGCCACCTCCGATGATCACGATGCGGGCGGAGTCGCTCATGCGGCGAGGCTAACCTTCGATGACCTTAAAGGTCTAGACCGTTTAGCGCGCGTCGGCTTAGCATCGACCATGGCCGTGCTCGAGATCATCGACCGCATCCCCCTCCTGTCCGGCGTGCCGCACTCCGTCGAGGAGCTGCCCGGCGGCCTGACCAACCGCAACTTCAAGGTGAGCACCGACGGCGGGGCGTACGTGGTGCGGGTGTTCGGCAGCGACGGCTCGCTGCTGAACATCGACAGGGACGCCGAGCACCTGGCCACGCTGGCCGCCGCCGAGGCCGGGGTGGGCGCGCCGGTGCACGCCTACCTGCCCGGCGAGGGGCTCGTCGTGGGTTATCTCCCGGGGCGCACGTTCACCGAGGACGACGTGCGCGACTCGGCGAACCTGCCCCGGGTGGCCGAGGCGTGCCGCCGGCTGCACGCGGGGCCGCGCTTCCCCCGCGACTTCGACATGTTCGACGTGCAGCGGCGCTATCTGGGGATCGTGCGGGAGCGGGGGTTCCGGCTGCCGCCGCGCTATCTGGACTTCATGCCTCTGGTCGCCCAGATCCAGACATGTCTGGAAGTGCGGCGTGAGGCGACGGTGCCCTGCAACAACGACCTGCTGGCGGGCAACATCATCGACGACGGCCGGCGCCTCTGGCTGATCGACTACGAGTACGCCGGCAACAACGACCCCTGCTTCGAGCTGGGCAACCTGTGGAGCGAGTCCAACCTCTCACCCGGCCAGCTCGAGGAGCTGGTGACCGCCTACTACGGCCGCCGCCTGCGCCACAAGATCGCGCGCGCCCGGCTGCTGGGACTCATGTCCAAGTACGGCTGGACCCTGTGGGCGTCCATCCAGGACGGCGCGAACGAGTCCATCGACTTCGACTTCTGGTCGTGGGGGATGGAGAAGTACGAGCGCGCGGTGGCCGAGTTCACCGGCCCGGAACTTTCGTTCCTCATGGACGAGGCCACCCGGGCAGACTAGAGCCATGTTCGCCACTTTGACCGGACTCGGCCTCTCCACCGCCGCCGGGCTGAACGCCTACATCCCCCTGCTGGTGGTGGGCGTGCTGGCCAACCTCACCGACGCGGTCAAGCTGCCCGACGGGTACGCCTGGCTGTCGAACTGGGGCGTGCTCGGCGTGATCGCGGTGCTGCTGGCGGCCGAGTTCGTGCTGGACAAGGTGCCGGCCGTGGACACGGTGAACGACATGATCCAGACGGCGGTCCGGCCGGCGTCCGGCGGCGTGGTGTTCAGCGCCACCACCGCGGCGGCCGAACTGGACAGCTCGACCTGGATGGCGGAGAACCCGTGGCTCGGCTGGGTGCTCGGCATCGTCATGGCGCTCGCCGTCCACCTGCTGAAGACCGCCGCCCGGCCGGTGGTCAACGCCTCCACGGCCGGCACCGGCGCCCCGGTGGCCAGCGTCGCCGAGGACAGCGGCGCCCTGGGCCTGAGCCTGGTGGCGATCTTCGCCCCCGTGCTGGTGATCCTCGCCCTGATCCTCCTGGCCCTGATCGCCTGGTGGGTGATCAGAAAGGTGCGCCGCCTCCGCGCCCGCCGCCGAGCCCGGCAGGGTCTCGCCGAGCCGCCGCCCGGGCGGTCGCGGATCGATTAGCGCGCCCCCGGCCGCCGCGTCAACACCCGCCAGGCGGATGTGAGGCGTCCGCTTCGTCCCGTACCGTCGAGATCCGCGCCCGCCCTCGCGGCGGGCCCGCGATCCGTGCGGGCGCTCAGTGGCCCCCGCCCCGCGCCCGCATGACGGAGGCCCGGCAGCATTCACCCCGCTGCCGGGCCTTTCCCATCGCCGCCGGGGCACTATCCTCGAAGCCAAGAGCCCCACACAGGAGGTGTCCCCGATCGGCGAAGTCCTCATGATCGTGCTGGTCATCCTGGCCTTCCTGGCGCTGATCGCCGGGGTCGGCATCTACGTGCTGGTCAAGGTCGGCAAGAAGGCCGCGGTCAAGGCCAAGGAGGCCACCACCCGGCTGACCACCCACGTCAACGCCATGGGCACCGGCGACGCCGCCGAGGTCGAGCGGCTCCGCCTCGACCTGCGCCGCGAGGTCTCACTCACCCGCCAGGCCGTCGAGCAGGCCCAGCGCCAGGGCTGGGGCCTGGGCGACCTGCCGCGCCTGCTGGCCGACCTGACCGCCCAGGCCGACGTGCACGACGGCCAGCTCGGCATGTACGCCCAGCAGGCCCGCGTCTCCCGCTACGTCGACCACGCCACCCTCGGGCAGCTGCGCGAGCACCAGGCGAAGCTGACGGCCATGTGCGCCCGCATCCGCGCCGACCTCCTCAGCGACCAGGTGCACCACTCGGCCACCGGCCTGGCCGACCTGAGCGCCCGCACCGACCTGGAGATCGAGGCCCGCCGCCCGGCCCCCGACCCCCTCCAGGAGATCGACGACCTCTACCGCAGAACCATGCAGGACCGCAAAGAGCAACCCTGACACCACCCACCGTGGCACAATGACTTCGAAGGGTCACATCTCCGAGGGGGCGTCGTCATGACCACAGCCTTTCCGGAATGGTTCTACCCCGGCCCTCCAGGCGGCTGGACCGCCGACATGCTCGATCACCTCCCCCCCGACGCGCCCCCGCACGTCGAACTGATCGATGGTGGGCTCATCATGATGTCGCCCCAGACGATGTTCCACATGCTTGTTCTCAGGCTGCTGGAAAGGGAGCTCCGCCCTCCCGACCACCTCGTCGTCATCCGGGAGATGACCGTGACACTGGGCCTGCGCCAGCGCCCCGAGCCGGACATCATGCTGGTGCAGGCCGCTGCCGCCCAGCAGATCGGCATCACCACCTTCAAGCCGGCAGACGTCCATCTGGTGGTCGAGGTGGTCTCCGAGGAGTCCCGCGACCGAGACCGCACCACCAAGCCGAGCAAATACGCGAGCGCGGGCATCCAGCACTTCTGGCGCGTCGAACTGGAGGACGACCGACCCGTCGCCTACACCTTCGAGCTGGAGCCCGCCGTCAAGGCCTACCTGCCCACCGGCATCCATCGCGGCCGGCTGCGCACCGACATCGGCTTCCCCGTCGACGTCGATCTCGACCTGGACAAGGTCAGGCGCTGAGGCGGCCCCGCTAGCTCCACTCCTGGTAGATGAAGGCCGCGTACTCCTCGGCCGATCCGCCCTTGTTGAGAACGGCCCGGGCCGCCTGCGCCTGCTCGACGGACGGCAGATGTCCTTCCAGCAGGATCGGCAGCGACAGCCGCCGTGCCAGCAACTCTTTCTCGGAGATCCCGTACGGCCGCCGCACCACCGACACGTTCACCCGGAGCGCATGCTCGTTCCCCGGCACCGCCCCCGGCCGATCCACCTCGACCGCCGCGTACCGATAACCATGCGCCCGATCACACGCGGCGCACCCGGCGGGCCCCCGGCTGAGCGCTCCCCCGCACTCCCCGCAGACCAACCGGTCATAGGCGGCATCGACGACCCGCCAGAGATGCCGGTCGAGCTCGTCGATCACCATCTCGGCGACCCCCCGCTCCTCCTCCGCGGAGAGCCCCCCGAACTCCCCCCGCAGAAACTCCCGCCACCCCTCCTCGACGAGTCCGTCCACCACTCGGGCGCACTTCATACACCCCGGCGCCCCGGCCGGCTCCCACAACCCGCATCCCGCACACCGCCGCATCCCCGCACCCTAGCCATTTCTCGGCAGCCGCCTCCCCACAGATTCCTGGCCACTCGCCGGGCGACCTTCCAGAGGCTTCGGGTGCCCATGCCGGCTCGCGATGCGCCAGATTGGACCCATGGAACAGCTCATCGCCGAAGAACTCCTCCTGCTGGCCCACCGCCCCGACGGCGTGATCTCGGTCAACCAGGAGATGCTGGACTACACACTGAGCGCCGCCGTGCTCGCCGAACTCGTCGTCATGGACAGATTCACCCTGGAGAACGGCCACCTACACGTACGCGACCCCGAGCCCACCGGCAACCCCGAACTGGACGAGACACTCCGTCAGCTGACAGCCCACAGCGGCCCACCACCGGCCTTCACCGACTGGTGGGTCGCGATGTACACCCCCGAGCGCCGTACCCGATTACTGGCCGCACTCGTACGTCAAGGCCTGATCACCGCAGAAACCCGCCGATACCTGCGCATCTTTAAAGAGGAGGTCTACCCCGAGACCAGCCCGGCCCCAAGAGCCGCGCTCCACGACCGATTGCTAGCCGTGCTGACCGGAGCTGAGCCCGACTCCCGCACCTCGGCACTCGTCTCCCTGGCCCACGCAGGCAAGCTCCTCCCCAAGAACCTGCCGAAACCGGAACGCCGACGCGCCCAGGAGATGACATCCCAGAACCCCCTGGGCAACCTGGTCGCACAATCGTTCGACCAGGCCGCCAAGGAGAGCATCGGCAGGCTCGCAGGCGGCTCGGCCACCTGACCAGACGGAGATCGGGGACGGCCCACGTCGCAGCGAACGGTGGCGGACGCGATGCCAGCCTCCCGCACGGCCCGGCTCCCGGCAACCAGGAACCACCCAGCGAACCGCAGGGCATCTCCAGCCCCCACTACGGGAGCCTCCCGACCACGCCATCCGCGGCCGCCGCCTCCGCCTCCGCCGCAGACTCCCACGGCTGCTCCGCTGGGCGATCCCCATCGTGCTGGCCGCTGTCACCGGCCTCCTATAGCGGCCGACCGACCTCCAGGCTGACCCACGGACGCCCCGAGGACGAACCCGCCCTGGCCCACCTGACCAGCGGAACGGAGCTGCTGGCGGACAAGGTGACGGTGACCTGCACCCCCGCTCCGGCAAGCTCCGCAGGCAGCCCTCCCAAGAAGCAACGCGACGGCCGCCGCAAAAACGCCGCGGCTGACCGTACAGGCAAGAGCCCGGAAAGCTACGGCGGCCAGCGATCACATGGCCCGGAAAGCGACGCTTCAGCTACGGCGGGCACTCGAGCACGGGGTGAGCCAAAGCTTCAGCATCGGCGGCGAAACAGCCACGAAAGCGGCAACCAGCACTACGGCCCGAGCCCGGACGAGCGGAAAGGGACAAGCGGAGGTGGGCGGGCGACCCGGCCGAGTTAAGACCGCGCCAGATACCCCCGCGCCCGGACAACGCCGAAGGCGAAGATCGCCAGACCCCAGGCAATCGCGCGAGGCCGGGCCGCCCGCCCACCGCAGCGGCACAAAACGGCCGCCCCTGCAGCGGCACAAAGGCCGGAAGTCAGCGAACCCCAGCTTCGCGCATGTCCCGAAGCTCCCGCTTGAGCTCCTTGATCTCGTCACGAAGCCGAGCAGCCACCTCGAACTGCAGATCGGCCGCAGCCTGATGCATCTGCTCGGTCAACGAGTCGATCAGCGACTCCATCTGCGCCCGAGGCATCTCCCCCGCGATGGCCTTGGCATGCTGCCCGGCCGCCTTGGCGGCGAACCCCGGCACCGGCGCCTTGCCCCGGGACTGGGACCGCCCGCCCCCCATGAGCTGCCAGGTGTCGGCGTCCTCCCGCTGCAACGAGTCGAGGATGTCGGCGATCTTCTTACGGAGCGGCTGCGGGTCGATCCCGTTGGCCTCGTTGTAGGCGACCTGCTTGGCCCGCCGCCGGTTGGTCTCGTCGATCGCCCGCTCCATGGACGGCGTGACCTTGTCGGCGTACATGTGGACCTGCCCGGACACGTTACGCGCCGCGCGCCCGATCGTCTGGATGAGGGACGTCTCGGACCGCAGGAAGCCTTCCTTGTCGGCGTCGAGGATGGCGACCAGCGACACCTCGGGCAGGTCGAGCCCCTCGCGCAGCAGGTTGATGCCGACGAGCACGTCGTACTCGCCGATGCGCAGCTCCCGCAGCAGCTCGATGCGGCGCAGCGTGTCGACCTCGCTGTGCAGGTAGCGGACCCGGATGCCGAGCTCCAGCAGGTAGTCGGTGAGGTCCTCGGCCATCTTCTTGGTCAGGGTGGTGACGAGCACCCGCTCGTCGCGCTCGGCCCGCTCGCGGATCTCGTGGACCAGGTCGTCGATCTGCCCCTTGGTCGGCTTGACCACGACCTCGGGGTCGACCAGCCCGGTGGGCCGGATGACCTGCTCGACGACGTCGCCCTTGACCCGGCCCAGCTCATAGGGCCCGGGGGTGGCGGACAGGTAGACCGTCTGCCCGATGCGCTCCAGGAACTCCTCCCACTTCAGCGGCCGGTTGTCGAGCGCGGACGGCAGCCGGAAGCCGTGGTCGACGAGGGTGCGCTTGCGTGAGGCGTCGCCTTCGTACATGGCGCCGATCTGCGGCACGGTCTGGTGGGACTCGTCGAGCACCAGCAGGAAGTCCTCGGGGAAGTAGTCGAGCAGCGTGTTGGGCGCGCTGCCGGGCTCGCGGGCGTCCATGTGGCGCGAGTAGTTCTCGATGCCGGAGCAGGTGCCGATCTGGCGCATCATCTCGATGTCGTAGGTGGTGCGCATGCGCAGCCGCTGGGCCTCCAGCAGCTTGCCCTGCCGCTCCAGCTCGGCGAGCCGGTCGGCCAGCTCGGCCTCGATGCCGGCGACGGCCGCGGTCATCCGTTCCTCGCCCGCGACGTAGTGGGAGGCGGGGAAGATGTAGAGCTCCTCGTCCTCCGTGATGACCTCGCCGGTGAGCGGGTGCATGGTGGAGAGCTTCTCGATCTCGTCGCCGAACATCTCGATGCGGACGGCGAGCTCTTCGTACTTGGGGATGATCTCGATGGTGTCGCCGCGGACCCGGAAGGTGCCGCGGGTGAAGGCCACGTCGTTGCGGGTGTACTGCATGTCGACGAGGCGGCGCAGCAGCCGGTCGCGGTCGATGTCCATGCCGACGCGCAGCCGGGTCATCCGGTCGACGTACTCCTGGGGCGTGCCGAGGCCGTAGATGCACGAGACGGAGGCGACCACGACGGTGTCACGGCGGGTGAGCAGCGAGTTGGTGGCCGAGTGGCGCAGCCGCTCGACCTCGTCGTTGATCGAGGAGTCCTTCTCGATGTAGGTGTCGCTCTGCGGGACGTATGCCTCGGGCTGGTAGTAGTCGTAGTAGGAGACGAAGTATTCGACCGCGTTGTTGGGCAGCATCTCGCGCAGCTCGTTGGCGAACTGGGCGGCGAGCGTCTTGTTGGGCTGCATGACCAGGGCGGGCCGCTGCAGGCGCTCGATGAGCCAAGCGATGGTGGCGGTCTTGCCGGTGCCGGTGGCGCCGAGCAGCACGTTGTCCTTCGCCCCGGCCTTGACGCGGCGCTCCAGCTCGGCGATGGCCGTGGGCTGGTCGCCCGAGGGAGTCATCTCGGTGACGACCTTGAACGGCGCCACCCTCCGCTGCAAATCTGTGACCGGACGCATGATGCCACTTTAGGCGCACCCACCGACAGAAACTCACGCGGAGATGGGCACGCCTTTCATCGGGGTGAACCCGAAGAGGTTGACGTCGACGCTGGTCACGCCGGCGGGCGGGGCGGTCATGAGCACGAACAGCCGGATGTGCTCCCCCGGGCCGAGCTTGGTCAGGACGATCGTCGAACAGACGCAGCGCCTGGGGTAGCTGCTCCTGCCGACGGTGGTCAGCGGGGAGTACCGGGTCCCGTCCACGCCGGTCAGCGTGAGCCAGAAGAAGTCGCCCTTGTAGCCGACGACGGACCCGAGCCGGTCGAGGTCCTTGTCCCAGGCGCCTTCTTGCAGGCGGACCGGGCCGCCGTGGCCCGTGTGGCGGAAGCCGACGGTGGCGATGAGCGCCTTGTCGCTGATCCGGCGCAGCTCCAGGAGGTCCGCGGTGAGACCGGTCAGCTCGCGCAGCCCGGTGGCGGAGGCGACGGCCGTGCCGGGAGTCGCCGTGGCCTCCCCGGCGGGGGTGCCGGAGGTTTCCTTGGGCACGGCAGCGGGGGTGGAACCCGGGCCGGGGGTGGCCGCCCGCTCGAACACCACCTGGACCCGCCGGTTGCGGGCGCGGGCCTGGTCCGACGACCCCTCGGCAGCGGGCTCCGTCTCGCCCTTGCCCTCGGTACGGAACGCGGCGTCCGGCACGAGCGCGGCGAGCGACCGTTCCACCGCCTTGGCCCGGCGCAGCGACAGCGCCAGGTTGTAGCCGTCCTCGCCGACGTCGTCGGTGTGACCGACGATCTGCACGGTCCCGCGAGCCTCCGCGCTGATCCGGTCCGCGGTCCGGCGCAGCGTCTCGCGGGCCTTCGGGGTGAGCGTGGCCTTGTCGAAGTCGAACAGGACGTCGGTGTTGAGCGCGATCTCGACCCGGTCACCCGACTCGGCGACGGCGGATTCGGTGCCGGCCAGGCGTGTGGTCAACGGCACGGTGGTGGGGTGGGCCGCGTCGATCATGCCGGGGTCGGGCTCGCCGTCCAGCCTCACGCCGGTGCCCGCCGGGCTGATCGGCAAGGTCGCGGTCAGGCCCGCGTGGTGGAAGCCGACCGCCACACTGGTCGTCTCCGGCGGGACCTGGTAGACGGCCCACAGCAGAGCCGCCTGGCCGGGGGTGACCTTCGCGGACACTTCCGGGTAGCTGCACACGCAGCGGTCGCGGGTGCCGGTGTCCTGTTCGCGCATCGGGGTAGTACGCGGTCAGGCGGGGGTGGTCCAGCAGGTAGAAGCCGGAGAAGGCCCGGATGTAGTCGTAGGTCGAGTTTCCGGGCAGCGAGGATGCGTGGAATCCATTCAGCGTGACCGGGCTGGTGTCGGCGCTGACGCGGAAGCGGGCGGTGACCGAGGTGGGGGTGGCGCGTTCGAGGGCGATCACCTCGATCTTCGCGCTGCGGTGATCGTCGTCGTGCCCGTTCCCGTACAGGGTGGCGAGGGCGGGAGTCGCCGCGGCGGTCGCGGACGGCGCCGCGGGCGTCGAAGGGGAGGCGGGCGGTGTGGACGGGCCGGGTTCCGACCTCTCACCGGAGGCGGTCGGCCGGCCGGGTTCGGGCCTGTCGCCGGAGGCGGTCGGCAGGCCGCATCCGGCCAGCAGGAGCAGTCCGGCGACGATCCGGCCCACGGCGACGCCACAGGTTGAGGACATAGATCGCAATGTTGCCGATATGTCAGGCGGAGCGCTCGCCGATTCCGGAAAGGCGACCTCCACCCACCGACAGGGACTCACCCGGAGAAGGGCACGCCCTTCATCGGGGTGAATCCGAACAGGTTGACGTCGACGCTGGTCACGCCGGCGGGCGGGGCGGTCATGAGCACGAACATGCGGATGCGCTCTCCGGGGCCGATCGTGGTTCTGGTCGTCGTCGAGCAGACGCAGCGCTTCAGGACATGGGGGTTGCCGGCGTTCGTCAGCGGGAGGTAACGGGTCGCGTTCGCGCCGGTGAGCGTGAGCCAGAAGAAGTCGACGTTGGAGCCGACCATGGACCCGATCTCGTCGTCGTCCTGGTCCAGCGCGCCTTCCTCCAGGCGGACCGGGGCGCCGTCTCCCGTGTGTTCGAAGCCGACGGTGGCGATGAGCGCCTTGTCGCTGATGCGGCGCAGTTCGAGGAGGTCCGCGGTGAGACCGGTCAGCTCGCGCAGCCCGGTGGCGGAGGCGACGGCCGTGCCGGGAGTCGCCGTGGCCTCCCCGGCGGGGGTGTCGGAGGTTTCCTTGGGCACGGCAGCGGGGGTGGGACCCGGGCCGGGGGTGGCCGCCCGCTCGAACACCACCTGGACCCGCCGGTTGCGGGCGCGGGTCTGGTCCGACGACCCCTCGGCAGCGGGCTCCGTCTCGCCCTTGCCCTCGGTACGGAACGCGGCGTCCGGCACGAGCGCGGCGAGCGACCGTTCCACCGCCTTGGCCCGGCGCAGCGACAGCGCCAGGTTGTAGCCGTCCTCGCCGACGTCGTCGGTGTGACCGACGATCTGCACGGTCCCGCGAGCCTCCGCGCTGATCCGGTCCGCGGTCCGGCGCAGCGTCTCGCGGGCCTTCGGGGTGAGCGTGGCCTTGTCGAAGTCGAACAGGACGTCGGTGTTGAGCGCGATCTCGACCTGGTCATCGGACTCGGCGACCGAGGCGGCGGGATCGGCCAGGCGGGTGGCGAGCGTGACCGTGGTGGGGAAGGCGGCGTCGGCCGCCGCGGCGTCCGGCTCCCCGTCCAGCTTGACGCCGGTCCCCGCGAGGCTGATCGGCAAGGTCGCGGTCAGGCCCGCGTGGTGGAAGCCGACCGCCACGCCGGTGGTCTCCGGCGGGACCTGGTAGACGGCCCACAGCAGGGCCGGCTCTTCGCGGGTGAGCGTCGCCCGCTCGATGTAACTGCACAGGCAGGTGGCCCCGGTGTCGGTGTCCTCCTTGCGCATCGGGTAGTAGGCGGCCAGACGGGAGTGGTCCAGCAGGTAGAAGCCGGAGAAGACCGTGAGCCACTTGCCGTAGACCGTGTTCCCGGCCAGACCGGAGTCGTGGAAGTTCCCCAGCCTGACCTCGCGGCTGCCGGGGCTGATCCGGAAGCGGGCGGCGACCGACGTGGCCGAGACCCGCTCCAGGCCGACGATCTCGAACTTCGCGCCGCCGTGATTGTCGTCGTGCCCGTTCCCGTACAGGGTGGCGAGCGCGGGCGTTTCAGCGGGGGACGGCGAGGAGACCGGCGTCGCGGACGACGGCGGGGAGCCGGGCGTCGGCGGCGGGTTCAGCTCGGGCCCTGCGCCGGGCACGGGCAGGAGCCCGCAACCTCCCAGCAGAAGCACAGCGACGACAATTCCTACAGCACCACGCCCTAAAGCCATAGATCGCTATTGTGCTGAAATGTCAGGCCGTACGCTCACCGATCCTCGGAAAGGGCGTCGTGGAGAAGATCACCTCCACCGGCACCTCGAAGTATTCGGAGATGCGCAGGGCCAGGTGGAGGCTCGGGCTGTATTCGCCGCGTTCCAGATAGCCGATCGTCTGGTAGTGCACGCCCAGGGCGTCGGCGAGCTGCCTGCGGGTGACACCGCGCTCGGCCCGCAGCAGGGCGATGCGGTTGTAGACGTTCTCGCTCATCGTCGCCCATCTTCTCAGCCGATGCGCTGCATGGCGCGCTGACGGCGCTGCTCCATCAGTGAGCCGGACTCGCGCCGGGCCATCCTGCGCAGGATCGGCGGGGCCAGCAGCAGTCCGGCCACGACCCAGACGAGCAGCACGAGCGTGGTCTCCACCGGCCGCCACGAGCCGCCGATCTCCGCGGCGGCGGCCGCGTCGGGCAGCAGAGCCGAGCGCATGCCGAGGCCGAGCCAGTAGAGCGGGAAGACGTGCGCCAGGCCCTGCAGCCAGCCGGCGAGCGCGGTGATCGGGTAGAAGATGCCGGAGATCGCGCTGAGCCCGCCGACGATGAGCATCGACAGCCCGGCGGCGGTCTGCGGGCTGCCGGCCACGGCGCCGATGACGGCGCCCAGCGGGAGCGCGGACAGCAGCCCGAGCACCGTGATCCAGGCGACGGTGAGCCAGCCGCCCACCGGTGTCCCGGCCAGCCCCGGCACGAGGAACAGCCCGGCGGCGAGCAGCACCACCAGGGAGGCCATGGTGGACATGGACAGCACGAGGATCCGGCCGACGAGATAGCCGATCATGCCCTGGGGCAGCGCCTTGGCCCGCAGCAGGGTGCCGTCCTCGCGTTCGACGGCCAGCGTGCCCACCGCGCCGATGAGCGCGTTGATGGGGATGATCAGCCCGAGCAGGCCGGGCAGCGTGGCCGCCGCCAGCGAGACGTCGGTGCCGGGCACGGTGGCGTCGCGCTGCAGGTAGAGCACGATGATGAAGGCCACGGTGCTGAACACGGTGAAGCCCACGTCCTGCGCGTTGGTGAGCTGTTGTTTGAACTCGATCCAGCCGCGTGTGGCCCCCAGCCGGACGGCGTGCAGCGTCGGGTTCACGCTTCCTCCCTCTTGACGATGGCCATGTAGGCGTCCTCCAGGGTGGCCCGGCGCACCTCCAGGTCGGAGACCCCGCTGCCGTACTGCTCGAACAGGCCGCGGACGAAGCCGGTGGCGTCGTCGGTGGCGTGCACGAAGTGCTCGCCGTCGCGGCTCCAGCGCACCTGGGCGTCGCGGGAGACCCGGCGGGCCAGGCTGTCCGGGCTGCCGGCGGCGGCGATCCTGCCGCCGGCCAGGATGAGGATGCGGTCGGCGAGTTTCTCGGCCTCGTCGAGGTCGTGCGTGGTGAGCAGGATGGTGGTGTCGTCGAGGTCCGACAGCCGGTGCACGAGGTCGTGGAAGTCCCGCCTGGCCTGCGGGTCGAAGCCGGCGGTCGGCTCGTCGAGGAAGAGCAGCTCGGGGCGGCCGACGATGCCGATGGCGACGTCGAGGCGGCGCCGCTGGCCGCCGGAGAGCCGGCTGACGCGCTGGCCGGCCTGGTCCCCGAGGCCGACCGCCTCGATCAGGTCGCCGGTGTCGAGCGGCAGCCGCCCGGGTTTCGCGTACGGCACGTAGTAGCGGCTCAGGTGGTGCAGGAGCTGGTGCACCCGCCACCGGCCGTGGTCGCGCCAGGACTGCAGCACCACGCCGAGCCTGGCCCGCCACGCCTCGTCGCCGCGCGCCGGTTCGGCGCCCAGGACCCGGACGCGGCCGCCGGTGGGCACCCGGAAGCCTTCGAGGATCTCGATGGTGGTGGTCTTGCCCGCGCCGTTCGGCCCGAGCAGGGCGATCACCTCGCCGGGCGCCACGGCGAAGTCGACGCCCCGGAGCACTTCCTTCTCCCCGTACGCCATCCGCAGGCCGCTGACCTCGATCGCGGCCCCCTCGTTCATCACATTGAGGTCACCGTCCAGTGCTCTGGTGGCGCTCATCACCCCTCCGATGTAGCAGGACTACTACATTGATAGCACGACTGCTACGCATGGCAATAGACGTACGACAATGCTTTGCAAGCAGATGGCAAGCCTCACCCGATACGGTCTGAATTCGCTTGTAGCGGAAGAGGAAGGTTTCATGTCACGACCCAGAGAGGCCCTGAGGCAGGCGGGCCAGGGCGTAGCCCAAGCGGTCGCCCAGGGAGGAAACGTACGTCAGGCTGTCGGGCAGGCGATGGGCCAGGCCGTCCAGCAGGCGGGGCAGTACGGCAACCCGATGCAGGGCCAGAACCAGGTCCAGGGGTTCACGCTCAACCCCCACGACTTCGCCGCCGCCCGTGACGGCGGCGCGTCCATCGGCACCCTGATCGAGGCGCGCACCGCGTCGCTCAACGAGGCCGGCGAGATCGTCAACCGCAGCTTCGCCGAGAACGGGATGCACGTCATCTCGCCCGTGGTGATCCCCAAGGGCAGCACCGCCAAGGTCGTCGTCCCGCTGATCATCCTGGTGCTGCTCGGCCTGATCGGCGCGCTCGGCAACGTCATCCCCAACACCGACCTGTTCTTCGGGCCCCACTACTGGGTGGTCCTGGTGCTGGCCGCGGTGTTCCTGTGGTGGCGGCGCAGCGTGGTGATGGTGCCTGAGGGCTGCAAGGCGCTGATCACCCAGTTCGGCAAGCTCGTGCACATCGCCGACCCGGGCCGCGTGACGCTGTTCAACCCGTGGAAGCGGGTCAGCTACATCGTCAACACCACCCGCGAGTACCCCTTCAACGCCCCCATCAGCGAGGCGCCGACCCAGCAGGGCGTCAAGGCCAGCGTCGACCTGTTCCTGCAGTTCAGGATCGAGAACCCGGCCGAGTTCATCTTCGTGCTCGGCTCGGTCAGCGGCTTCCAGTCGAAGCTGCAGAACGCCATCAGCGAGGTCACCCGTTCCCTCATCTACGCGCAGCGCGCGGAGGAGATCTACGACCTGGTCGGCGAGAGCACGGTCGGCATGCTCGACAGCCTCAACCAGCAGTTCCTGCCCGCGGTGCGGCTCACCGACGTGAACATCACCCACGCCGAGCCGTCCAGCCAGGAGTACCGCATGGACCTGGCCGCCCCCGAGATGGTCCGGGTGGCCAAGGAGGCCTACACCTACGAGTACGAGCTCAACCTGCGCAAGGAGCAGAACGAGGGCGACCTGGTCAAGGAGCTCGCCGGGCTGCAGGAGACGCTGAGCGCCATCCAGGCCGAGATCGCCGGCTACCAGGCGCGCATGGACACCGCGCTGGAGCGGGCCACCCACCAGGCCACCGCGCAGGCCAGGCAGCGCCTGGTCGAGGCCGAGTCCGAGGCCAAGGCCAACTCGGCGCTGCTGGAGGCGCAGGCGCTGGACATCCGGGCGCTGAGCGCCGCCGAGGCGCCGGAGATCCTCGACTACCGCTTCCAGCAGGACCTGCTGGACAAGCTGGAGTCGGTCGCCAACCGGCTGCCGCAGGTGGTGCACGTCGGCGAGCAGAGCGACATCGACTTCCTGGAGCTGGCCCAGAGCCTGGTCGGCGGCAAGGAGGCGGTGCTGTTCACGCCCGAGGACATGGCCGCCATCCGCGTCCGGCTGCACCAGATCGGCACCCGCGTGTCCGGCCGTGAGGCGGAGATCAACGCGCTGCTGAAGAGGGTGGCCGACGAGGTCGAGGAAACGCCGAAGCTGGAGATCACCCCGGAGGTCGAGGCCCGATGAGCCGCGAGTTCTCGAAGATCAAGGAATCGCTGGCGTCCTGGTCGGAGATCCGCCAGCTGCTGCGCGGCGGCGAGCAGGGTCAGCTCGTGCCCGTCGTCATCCCCAAGGACCGGCGCGGCTTCGCCTGGATGACCCTGATCTTCCTGGCCCTGTACTTCGCCGGCATGGCCGCGCTGACGGACTTCACCGTCCCGGCCGCGCTGGTCGCGCTGTTCTTCCTGGTCGTCGCGCTGCTCACGATGTGGCGGCGGGCGATCATCGAGATCGAGGAGGGCACCACCGGCGTGCGCAGCCGCTGGGGAGCCATCGTCTCCACGCTGCCGCCCGGCCGGCACTACCTGTGGCTGCCCTGGGACCGGGTGGACGCGGTCGTCGACACCTCGACCGAGATCCCGTACTCGGCGCCGATCGTGGCCTGCCCGACGGCGGAGAACGTGCCGCTGAAGTCGATCGAGTTCTTCCTGAAGTTCCGCATCGTGGACCCGGTGGCGTTCGTCCGCACGATCGGCGCCGGCAACTTCGACCTGGTGCTCTCCAGCGCCGTGCAGGACGCGATCCGGCAGCGCAGCCGCAGGGTGCACACCGAGCGGGCCTACGACCTGCGCGGCTCCGACGTGGGCGACATGCAGGACGCGCTCAACCGCCAGCTCGGCCGCTACGGGGTGCGCGTCACCGGCGCCAACATCCCCGACGTGCAGCTGCCCGACCAGTACCAGCAGCACCTGTCCACCCGCGAGAAGGTGGCCAAGGAGCTGCAGGCGTACGAGCGCGAGTGGGAGCTGACCCGCAAGCGCCGCATCGACACCCTGCTCATGGAGATCGAGCGGGCCAAGAAGACCCGCGACGCCCGCGTGGTCGAGGTCAAGGCCGCGCACAACACGGCGCGCAAGGACGTGGCCCGGATGCTGGAGGAGCAGGAGACCGAGGCGCAGCGGGTGCGCTGGGAGATCGAGGCCCGCGGCCGCGCCGAGCTGACCGCCGCCGAGAACGAGGCCAAGGCGCTGCGCCGGCTGGCCGACTCCTACCGCGACAACCGGGCCGTGCTCCAGTACGAGCTCGCCCGCAGGCGCCTGGACGTGGGCGCCACTCTCGCCGAGAAGGCGCCGCAGCCGCTGGTGGTGCGCACCCAGCAGGGCGGCGGCGACTCCGCACTCTCCACGCTGCTGCTGGCCCAGCTGCTCCCGCAGATCTCGGCCAACGGCAAGCGCTCCGTGGCACCACCCCCGCCCCCCACCGCATAGGGAGAAGAGACCCCCATGGTGTTCCGCAAACTGATGGCCGCGTTCGGCGCGGGCGTCGAAGTAGACACGGTCCTGTCGAACGCCACCGTCCGCCCCGGCGAACTGCTGCGCGGCGTCGTCCACTTCCGGGGCGGCGGCTCCGACTACAAGGTCGAGGCCATCACCGTGGACCTGACGGCCGTGGTGGAGATCGAGTCCGGCGACAGCGAGTACAAGACGACCTACAGCTTCCTGCGCCAGCACGTGGCGGGCCCGCTGCACCTCGCCGCCGGGGCCGAGCACCGGCAGCCGTTCGAGTTCCCGGTGCCGTGGGAGACGCCGATCAGCGCGATCGGCGGCCAGCCGCTGCGCGGCATGCGGCTCGGCGTGCACACCGAGCTCGCCCTCGCCGGCGCGCTCGACAAGGGCGACCTGGACCCGCTGTTCGTCAACCCGCTGCCGGCCCAGGACCACGTGCTCGCCGCGCTGAGCCGGTCGGGCTTCCAGTTCAAGAAGGCCGACCTGGAGAAGGGCACGCTGCACGGGTCGACGCTGCCGTTCTTCCAGGAGATCGAGTACTACGCGGGCGGCCGGTGGCGGGGCCACTTCAACGAGCTGGAGCTGACCTTCATCGCCGGGCCGCGGCAGATGGAGGTCATCATGGAGGCCGACCAGCGCGACGGCTTCCTGCGGGCCGGTCAGGACACCTACAACCGCTTCACCGTCCGCTACGACGACAACCCGGCGAGCGTCGACCAGGCGCTCCAGCGCGGCCTGGAGTCGATGGCGCGCCGGCGCGGCTGGTTCTAGCCGGTCCCGACCGTGCTCGCCGCCGGCAGGTGACCGCTCACCCCGAGCAGCGACGGCACGGACTCGAGCCGACGGGCGGCGTCGAGCAGCAGCTCGCGCCGCCCTTCGTCGTCCAGCCACACGTCGATGTCGCCGTACAGCCAGAACGCGCCCTCCAGCCCGTAGCGGGCGGGCTCGGGCAGCCCGGCGTCGGCGAACTCGCCGGGGATCTCGTCCGGGTCGTGGAAGCAGCCGCGGAACCCGCCCTCCCTCGGCGACACCATCAGCCCGGTCCCGGCGGCGTCGGCCGACCCGTCGGGCGCGGGGAGCTGGCGGGCGTCGCCCAGCCGCGCGGTCACCCCCGGCAGCCGCTCGGCCCGCGCCACGTGCAGCGGCACCGGGTCGATCAGCTCCACCTCGTAGCCGTCGGCGGCCAGCCACTCGGCGTGCGCGCCCGTGCCGCCACCCACGTCGAGCACCCGGGCGGGAGCCGGCGGCAGCACCCGGCGCAGCACGTCCTGGGTGCGCCAGAACTCCAGCCGCCCCACGCCCTCGCGCAGCCGGGTCAGCTCGCCACCCCGCTCGTAGGAGTCGAGGGTCTCCGGGCCGATCGTCATGCCCGCCGATCTTAGAGGGTAGGGTGCACGCCCTTTCCACGTGCTAGCCCGTGACCTGGCGGCGTCGTTACCATGACGGCGGAACTGACTGTACGTCGGACGGGGCAGCGATGGCACGGTTCGTGGGGGCGTTGAAGCGGATCGCGCCGTGGGCGGTCCAGAACGCCGACGTCGCCATCGCGTTGCTGCTGGCGGTCGTGATCGGCGTGCTGGGCATCATGCCCGACGAGATCTTCGGCGACAACGGCGCCACCGTGCAGACCCAGCTCGTCAGCGCCGCGACACTGGTCATCCTGGCGCTGATGGCGACCGCGCTGCTGCGCGACCGGGCCCGCCAGGCGCCGATGGAGGCCATCACCTCCGACGTGCTCGGCCGGCTGCCGGCGAGGCTGGACCGGCTGGAGCAGATCGAGTCGATGGTCGACCGCACCCGCAAGGCGCTCGACGCGCTGCAGCTCGTCCGGGTGCTGGGCAGCTCGCAGGAGATCGCGCAGGCGCACGCGGAGGCGCGCAAGGACACCACCCGGTGGAGCTTCAAGGGCGGCACCGGCACCTACCTGCGCGCGGTCACGCTGCCCCGGTGCGTGGCGGCGGCCCGCCGCGACAAGCGCCACCTGACCGTGCGGGTCGAGGTGATCGACCCGGCCGACATCGAGGTGTGCGAGACGTACGCGCACTACCGGCGTTCCCTGTCCGACCTGCCCGACGGCACCGGCGAACGGTGGACCACCGACCGGGTCAGGAAGGAGTCGTACGCGACCATCCTGGCCGCGTTCTGGCACCGGCAGCGCTACGGCCTGCTCGACATCGGGGTGGGCCTGTCGTCGACGATGACCACGTTCCGCTGGGACCTCTCCAGCAGCCGTCTGATCATGACCGTGGAGGATCCCAACCGCGCGATGACGGCGCTGGCCGGCACGTTCTACTACGAGAACTGCGACACCGAGCTGCGGCTGAGCTTCGAGCAGGCGCGCCGCGTCCCGCTGGAGCGCTACCGCGGCGTGCCGCTCGGCGACGAGCCCACGATCGAGGAGGTCCAGGAGCTGTTCGAGCGGATCGACATGCCGCTGCCCAAGTCCTACAACGGCCGCGACGTCGTCGACATCGCGCGCAAGGCGCTGCGCGCGCTCGACCCCTACGGCGAGCCGGCCCGCGAGACGGCCGGTGAGACGGCGGGGCCATGAGCTACCGCGGCGTCCAGCGGGAGCTCAGCCGGGGCCGGGCCAGGGACTGGGCGCTGGCCGCGCTCTCCGCGGACGGCCTGCGCGGCGTGCGTCACCCGCTCGGATTCGTCTGTCTTCCGCTGGAGCGCGACGGCGGCGAAGGGGTATGTATCCATCTGTGGTCCGACTCGCTGGCGCCCGCGCGCAGCACCACCTCCCAGATCCACTGCCACAGCTGGGACCTGCTCAGCCACGTCCTCTACGGCCAGGTGCGCAACGTGCACGCGGTGGTGACCGACGCCGGGCGCGACGCCACGCACCGGGTGTTCGAGGTCGTCAGCGAGCCGGGCGGCGACCGCATCTCCCCCACCCCGCGCACCGTCCGCCAGGAGACGGGGCTGGTGGAGGTGTTCGGTCCGGGCGACACCTACACGCTGCCGTCGGGCCGCTTCCACAGCAGCGTCGTCCCGGACGGCGGGCAGGCCGCCACGATCGCGCTCGGCCGGGGCCGTCCGGGCAGCCGCGACCTGTCGCTCGGCCCGCTCGGCACGGGCGGGCACGTGGTGCCGCGGCAGGCGCTCGACACCGAGGAGACGGCGCTGGCCGTCCGACTGATAGCCGCCCACCTGAGCTGAGGGGTTCGGAGATGGATCTGGATCACGCCCGCGCGGTCGCCGTCGAGGCCGCCGAGGCCGCGGGGGCGCTGCTCCTGGACGGCACCCGCGGCACGGTCGGGGTGCGGCCCAAGGGCGGCGCCGGTGACGTGGTCACCGATCTCGACCTGGCCTCGGAGAAGCTGCTGCTGGACCGGATCCTGACGGCGTTCCCGTCCCACGCGGTGATCGCCGAGGAGTCGGGCATGCTGGGGGCCGCCGGCGGCGAGTGGACGTGGCTGGTCGACCCCCTCGACGGCACCAACAACGTCTCCATCGGCCTGCCCGCCTACGTGGTCGGGCTGGCGCTGTGCCGGGCGGGCCGGCCGCTGCTCGGCGTGGTGCACGACCCGGTGACGGCCCGCACGTGGTCGGCGATCCGGGGCTGCGGCGCGCTGGCCTCCTCGGGGGCGCGGCTGACGGCGCCCTACCGGCCCGCACCGCACGGACCGCTCCTGGCTTGGACCCAGGGGTATGCTGTGAGCAGGAAAGACGCCAGAGCCGGCCTGCTGAAGTCGGCTCTCGAGCTGAGCGCCAGGCGCGTGCTGCAGCTGTGGGCGCCGTTGCTGCAGTGGGCGATGCTGGCCCGCGGCGACATCGACGGCATCGTCGGCTACCGCGCGGAAGTGATCGATCTGCCGGCCGGGGCGCTGATCGCCCAGGAGGCGGGCATCGAGATTCGGGCCCTCGACGGCGGGCCGTTCGACGACCGCATCGACGGCGCGGCCGACGATCGCAGTTTCGTGGCCGCGCACCCCAAGGCCCTGCCCGGCCTGCTGGCTCTTCTCGGCTGACCTGTCCCGACTGAAAAATCTTGAAATCGCAGGTCGTGGATGTCGATAACTTTCGCCTGTCTTCGATGTCTATATAGAGGGTGCTTGGAAGCGGCACCGTGGGAGAGGAGAGATCACCATGACGACCATGCTGACCGATTTGACCGTGAGCGAGCTGGCGCAGGTGCTCTTCGCCTCCGCGGTGCAGCCGTCCGACGCGTCGACTCCCGAGCGGATCCGTGCGGCCGTCGACGAGCGGCTGTGCGCGTGCGGTCAGGCGTTCTGCGCCGCTTTCGTGGCGCAGGAGGCCGGTGACCATCCCGAGTCCTACGCCGCCCGGATGCGCTGGGCGCTGGACACGGTCGCGGGCGCGTACCGGAAACACCTGGTGGCGGCATGACGGGCGAGCGGGGGAAGGACTGGGCGCACCCGTGGTTCGCGGCCGTGGTCGGGCCGCGTCCGTCGGAGGAGGTTCCCGAGGAGGAGGAGCGGCGCAGGCGCCGCCGCCCGGTCCGGGTGCTGAAGATCCGCCGCACGGGGTGAGCGGCGGGCCCTACCCGAACGTCACCAGCGCCCACGTGGTGGTGAGGAGCCCGACGACGGCCAGGCCTGCTCCGGTGAGCAGGAAGCGGCGCATCGGCACCCGCACGCCGTGGCGCCGGCACGACTCGAACCACAGCAGCGTGGCCAGCGACGCCCACGGCGTGATCACCGGCCCCACGTTGGTGCCGACGAGCAGGGCGAGCAGCTGGTCGCGGTCGCCGGCCGGGATGACCTCCTCGACGGCCTTGTACGCGGGCAGGTTGTTGATGGCGTTGGACAGTCCGGCGCCGACGGCGGCGGTACGGTACGGGTCGCGGTCGTCGCCGAGCAGCCAGTTCATCAGGTCGGCCAGCCCGTAGCGGCTGAGCGTGGGCACCACGAGAAACAGCCCGGTCACGAAGACGAGCAGCCGCCAGGGCACCAGGCCCCAGGTGAGCCGGGTACGGTCGCGTACCGCGAAGGCGATCACCACGATCAGGGCGGCGGCCGAGGCGGCGACGGCGACCTCGACGTGCGCCAGCAGGGCGACGATGAACAGCAGGCAGGCGGCCGAGGCGACGCCGAACAGCACCCGGTCGCCGACCGGCTCCAGCACCGGCGGCGTGTAGCGCAGGTCGCGGCGCTCGCCCCGGCGCCAGAAGAACACCCACAGGAACGCCATCGTCACCAGGATCGAGACGAGCTGCGGCGCCCACATGCGGGCGGCGAACTCGACGGGCGACAGCCCGATCTCCTCCATGGCGAGCAGGTTGGTCAGGTTGGACACCGGCAGCAGCAGGCTCGCGGTGTTGGCGAACCAGATGGTGGTCATGGCCAGCGGCAGGGCGGCGATGCGGGCCCGGGGCGCCAGGGCGAGCATGACGGGGGTGAGCAGGACGGCCGTCGTGTCGAGGTTGAGAAAGATCGTGACGAAGGACGCGAAGGCCGTGCAGAGCAGGAAGAGCGCGAAGTAGTCGCCCCGGCCGAGCACCGCCATCCTGGCCGCGATGGCGTCGAAGACCTGGGCCTCCTTGGTCAGCTCGGCGAGCACGATGATGCCGAACAGGAAGACCAGCAGCGGCCCGATGTCCGCCAGGCTCTCGGCGGCGACGGGCAGCGGCAGGAGCCCGGTCGCCACGAAGAGCAGGCCGAGCGCGAGCAGCCCGATCCTGATCCAGTCGAGCACGCCGAAGTGACGCAACACGAGGACGATGATCGCACACGGGCTGCGAAAGGCCGATCCCGCACGGGATACTGGAGGGATGGCGCGTGACGGCAGGCCGACCCAGATCTTCGTCAGCTACTCCCCCGCCGACACGGCGTGGGCGACCTGGATCGCCTGGGAGCTGGAGGCGGCTGGCTACCGCACGATGATCCAGGCGTGGGACTTCGTGCCCGGCACCAACTTCATCGACTTCATGGACCGCGGGGTCAGCGAGGCCGAGCTGGTCGTGGCGGTGCTCTCGCGCAACTACCTCAGCTCGCGCTACGGGCGGATGGAGTGGCAGGCGGCGCTGCGCGCCGACCCCGACAACCCGTCCAACAAGCTGATCACGATCCGGCTGGAGGACGTCCGGCTCGAAGGGCTGCTGTCCACGATCACCTGGGTCGACCTGCTGGGCGTCACCGATCCGGGGCAGGCCAGGGCGCTGCTGCTGGGCCGGGTCAGGGAGGCGCTGGCGGGCCGGGCCAAGCCGGAGGCGGCGCCCGCGTTCCCCACCGGCGCCGAGATCGGCGGTCCCGCTCCCACGCTGCCGCCGCCCGGCGAGCGGTCGCGGGCGCGCCGCACGCCGGTGTCGGCGCCGAAGTTCCCGCCGGCCGCGGGCCCGCATCCGCCGCGCGAGTCGATCAGCGTGCTGCACATCGGCGGCCCGCGCTTCGGCCGGGCGCTGCCCGACCCGGGCGAGCCGTTCACGCCTGAGGACATGCAGGCGCGCATCTGGGCCGACCTGACCGGGATGTACGACCGGGGGATGCCGCGGCCCGACCTGATGGTGGTCAGCGGCGACCTGACCGAGTCGGGCAGTCTCGGGCAGTTCGGGCAGGCCACCCGGTTCGTCACCGACCTGCGGCTGCTGGTCGGGCTGGAGCCGCACCGCCTGGTGATCGTGCCGGGGCCGCGTGACGTGACCAAGGCGGCGGCCAGCGCCTACTTCCTGACGTGCGAGGCCGACGACGTGAGCCCGCAGCCGCCCTACTGGCCGAAGTGGCGCCACTTCGCGGGCCTGTTCGAGGAGGTCTACCAGGGGCTGGACGACCGGGTGTTCGACGGCGGGCAGCCGTGGACGCTGTTCGAGATACCTGATCTGAAGGTAGTGGTGGCCGGTCTCAACTCGACCATGGCCATGAGCCATCTGGAGCGCGACGCGTACGCGATGCTGGGTGAGGCGCAGGCGGCCTGGTTCGCCGAGCGGCTGCGCCCGTACGAGGAGCGGGCGTGGCTGCGGCTGGGCGTGCTCGGCCACCCGCCCGACGCGCTGCACGACAGGCCCGCCTACGACCGGCTGCTGGCGCACCGGCTCAACCTGCTGTTCCAGAGCGGCGGGCAGGGCGGCGAGCTCGCGATCGCCGCGCCGCGCTCCGGCCGCCACCACGTCGTGGAGATCACCTCCCGCGGCCTCCGGACCTGGCTGCCCGACGGCGACCGGCCGGAGCGGGCCGCGCGCGCCTGGCGGGCCGCCCGCGCCACGTTCGCGGCCGAGACGGCGCCGGCGCCGCTGCCCGGCCCGCCGGCGGGGCCGGGCGGGGCCGGGCCGGACGGGCGCCCGCCGAGCCCGGTCGACCTGTTGCTCGACCGGATCACCGAGGTGTGCGAGGCCAGGCACGACCGGGCCAAGATCCGGCGGCTGCGCGACCATCTGGTGGTCACCCATCCGGAGGACGGGTTCGTCCGGCAGTCGATGATCGGCGCCCACGTCGGCGAGCTGACGGCCGAGGACGCGACCGCCTTCGTGCGGCAGGCGCACGCCACCGAGCTGTCGGCCGAGCTGGTCTACCAGGGGCCGCCGCCGCCGCGCGCGCTCCGCGACGACCTGATGCGGCGCGGCGTGCGGCTGCGCAGCTTCACCGAGTTCCAGGGGCTGCTCGACCTGTCGGGCTACGTGGCCGAGCAGACGGCCAGGCTGGCCGGCGACCGCCGCTACCCGCCGGAGCTGTACGTGCCGCAGCGCTACCGCGAGCTCGACCGGCCCGGCGGCCAGGTCAAGACGGGCCTGACCGACGAGCTGATGCGGCTGCTCTCCGCCGACCACGGCAGGTTCCTGCTGCTGCTCGGCGACTTCGGCCACGGCAAGACCTTCGCGCTGCGCGAGCTGGCCCGGCGCATCCCGGCCGAGCTGCCCCACCTGACGCCGATCTTCATCGAGCTGCGCGCCCTGGACAAGGCCCACTCGGTCGACGCGCTGGTGGCGGCCCACCTGGCCAACCACGGCGAGGAGGTCATCGACCTGAAGGCGTTCCGCTACCTGCTCCGGCAGGGGCGGATCGTGCTGCTGTTCGACGGGTTCGACGAGCTGGTCACCCGGCTCACCTACGACCGGGCCGCCGACCACCTGGCGACCTTACTGGCCGCCGCGGAGGACAAGGCGAAGATCGTGGTGGCCAGCCGTACGCAACACTTCAAGTCGCACAGCCAGGTGCTGACCTCGCTCGGCGAGATGGTGGGCGTGCTGCCGCAGCGGCGGGTGCTGGGCCTGGAGAACTTCACCCGCGACCAGATCCGCTCCTACCTCCACAACCGGTTCGACGGCGAGGACGAGGCGACGGCCCGCATGTCGCAGATGGAGGGCATCGAGGACCTGCTGGCGCTGGCCAGGAACCCGCGCATGCTCAGCTTCATCGCCGACCTGGACGCCGAGCGGCTGCGCACGGTCGCCGAGGCCCGCCACACGATCAGCCCCGCCCTGCTGTACGAGCAGATCCTGGAGGCGTGGCTGGCCTTCGAGGAGCGCCGGGCCAGGATGCCGGGGTCGGCGGCCACGCTGACCAAGGACGAGCTGTGGCAGGCGGTGACCGCGCTGGCGCTGCGGCTGTGGGAGAGCGGCGAGTCGCTGCTCGGCATCGACGACCTGACCGAGATCGCCGGCACGCTCGCCGACCTGGCGGGCGGCCAGCTCACCGCGGCGCACACCGCGCACGCGATGGGGTCGGGCAGCCTGATGGTCCGCACCGAGGAGGGCATGTTCGGGTTCATCCACGCCTCGGTGATGGAGTGGCTGATCGCCCGGCACGTGGCGGCGACGCTGGACGCGCCGGTGGTGCTGTCGCGGCGGCCGCTGTCGGCGCTGACCGTCGAGTTCCTGTGCGACCTGGCGGAGGTGCGGGCGCTGCGCGCGTGGGTGGCCGACCCGCCGGGCGACGACGTGGCCAGGGCGAACGCCGTCAAGATCGCGGCCCGGCTGCGCACCCCGGCCAGGGCCGACCTGCGCGGCGCCAACCTGAAGGGCGAGGACCTCTCGGCCAGAGACCTGCGCGAGGTCGACCTGACCGGCGCCGACCTGACCGAGGCGACGCTGGCCGGCACCAACCTGTCCAGGGCGGTGCTGCGCGACGCCCGGCTGGTC
Source organism: Nonomuraea sp. NPDC048826 (assembly GCF_043198225.1). Classification (NCBI taxonomy): domain Bacteria; kingdom Bacillati; phylum Actinomycetota; class Actinomycetes; order Streptosporangiales; family Streptosporangiaceae; genus Nonomuraea; species Nonomuraea sp. NPDC048826. The sequence goes on from NZ_JBICUQ010000004.1 coordinate 349,674, forward strand.
GGGGCCAGGCTCGACGGCGCGGTGCTGGCCGGGGCCGACCTCACGGGCGCCGACCTGTCGGGGGCGCGGCTGGCCAGGGCCGACCTGAGCGACGCCGCCGTGTCCGGCGCCCGCTGGCACCGCGCGGCGCTGATCGACGTGCGCGGCACCCTGCCCCACCTGCCGGGCGCGGCCGTGGTGCCCGGCCAGCCGGTGGAGACCCAGTTGGCGCCGGCCGAGATCGGCGTCCCGTACGGCTATCACTTCCAGACCAGCCGGCTGCCCGAGCCGATCGCCTACAGCCCCGACGGCGCGACGATCGCGATCGGCAACGAGGACGGCGGGGTCCTGCTCTGCGTCGGCGGGCTGCCGGTGCGCACGCTGCAGGGGCACGCCGGGCGGGTGTACGCGGTCTCGTTCTCCGGCGGCTTGCTGGTGAGCGGCGCGAGCGACGGCACCGTGGTGCTGTGGGACGCGCTGACCGGCGAGCGGCTGCGCACGCTGACCGGCCACCCGGACGGCGCCTGGCCGGTGCGGCTCAGCCCGTCGGGCGAGCTGCTGGCGGTGGGCGGCGGCGACGGCGTGGTGCGGGTGTGGGACACCTCGACCGGCGAGCCGGTCCACCAGCTGGCCGGACACCAGGCCCCGATCTACACGGCGTCGTTCGGCGGGTCGGCGCTGGTGACGGGCGACTCGGCGGGCGTGGTCCGGGTGTGGGACCTCGCCGACGGGGAGATCGTCACGACGCTGGACGACCACCGCGGCGCGGTCTACCGTGCCGTGCACGGCCCCGGCGGCGCCCTGCTGGCCACCGGCGACGAGGCGGGCACGCTGCGGCTGTGGGACACCCGCACGTGGGAGCGGCGGCACGCGCTGACCGGGCACCGCGGCAGCATCTACTCCGTCACGTTCTCCCCCGACGGCTCGCTGGTGGCCACCGGCGACACCTCCGGCGACGTGCGCCTGTGGGAGACCTCCGGCGAGTTCCGCGGCCTGCACACCACCCACGCGGCGGCCGTCTACCAGGTGGCGTTCTCGCCCGACGGCGCCACCCTGGCCACCGGCGACTCCGGCGGCGTGGTGCGGCTGCAGGCCGTGGGCGGCCCGCAGCGCACCGAGCTGATCGGGCACCGCAGCTCGGTGTGGCCGTTCGCGTGGCGGCCCGACGGCGGGCAGCTCGCCACCAGCAGCAACGACGGCACCGTCCGGCTGTGGGACCCGGAGACCGGCCAGAGCCAGCGGGTGCTGCGCGGCCACGGCAGGCGGATCACGTCCGTACGGTTCAGCGCCGACGGCACCATGCTGGCCACCTGCGGCAACGACGGCGTGGCCCGTATCTGGGAGCCGGCCACCGGGCGGAAGCTGCACGAGTTCACCGGCACCTCCGACCGGCTGGTCTCCGCGCTGTTCTCCCCCGCGGGCCCGCTGCTCGCCGCCTCCAGCAACGACGGCGGCGTGCACTTCTGGAACGTGACGACCCAGGAGTACGAGCGCGAGCTCAACACCGAGACCGACCACGTGTGGGCCGAGGCGTTCAGCCCCGACGGCACCATGCTGGCGACCGCCAACGACGACGACAGCGTGCGCGTCTGGTGGCGCTCGACCGGCCGGCTCGTCACCAACCTGGCCGACCACCGCGGCCGGGTCCGTTCGATCGCCTTCAGCCCCGACGGCCGCTACGTGGCCACCGGCTGCGACGACCGGCGGGTACGGATCTGGCACGTGGAGTCCGGCGGCCGGGTCGCCACCCTCGACGGGCACACCGACCGGGTGTACGCGGTGGCGTTCTCGCCGTCGGGCCGCCTGCTGGCGAGCGCCGGCAACGACGGCCGGGCCCTGGTGTGGGAACTGCGGCCGGGTCAGCCGTGGCACCCGCTGCTCCGGCACACCCTCGACGGCGGCACGGGACGGCTGTGGAGCGTCGCCTTCGACGCGACCGGCGACCGGCTGGCGACCGGCGGCGACGACGTGAGCGTGCGGGTGTGGGACGCGCAGTCGGGGCGGCTGCTGCACCGGCTGGCCGGGCACGCGCGGCGGGTCTGGTCGGTCGCCTTCAGCCCCGCGTCCGACCTGCTGGCCACGGCGGGCGACGACGGCGTGGTCATCCTGTGGGAGGGGGCGGAGCGGCTGGTGACGCTGCTCGGGCTGCCGGAGGGCTGGGCGGCGCTCGCCCCCGACGGGCGCTACAAGGTGCACGGCGAGACGGCCGGGCAGTTCTGGCACGTCGTGGGCATGTCGAGGTTCGAGCTGGGTGAGCTGGACGCCTATCTGCCGGGGGTGCGCCAGGTGCCGCTGGACGCGCCGTTCTAGCCTCGCGCGGCGCGCTCCAGCAGCTCCGCCCAGACCTCCTCGACGCGGGTGTCGAGCTCGTCGAGCGACCCCTCGTTGGGGATGACGATGTCGGCCACGGCCAGCCGGTCCTCGCGGCTCGCCTGGGCGGCGATGCGGGCCTTGGCGTCCTTCTCGGCCATGCCGCGGTGCGCGGCCAGCCGGTCGATGCGCACCTCGTCGGCCGCGTCGACCACGATGACCACGTCGTACATGGCCGCGAGGCCGTTCTCGGCCAGCAGCGGCACGTCGTAGACCACGATCGCGCCGGTGGGCGCCTCGCTCTGCAGCCGGGCGACCCGCTCCCCCACCAGGGGATGCACGATCGCGTTGAGCGCGGCGAGCTTCTCCTGGTCGGCGAAGACGATCGAGCCGAGCTTCTCCCTGTCGAGCGAGCCGTCGGGACGCAGCACCTCGTCGCCGAACGTGGCCACGACCCGGGCCAGACCGGGGGTGCCCGGCTCCACCACCTCGCGGGCGATCTTGTCGGCGTCGATGACGACCGCGCCCTTGGCGGCCAGCCTCTTGGACACCTCGCTCTTGCCCGAGCCGATGCCGCCGGTGAGCCCTGTTTTCAGCACAGCGGAAGCCTACCGGGCGGTCAGCGCCTCAGGTGGACCAGCGTGAGGTGGTCGTCCATGCGCTCACGACGGGTCTCGCGGTAGCCCAGGCGGCGGTAGAGGCGCAGGTTGCCCTCCGACAGATGGCCGGTGAACAGGTCGAACGCCGTCGCCTCGGGCACCTGGTCGTGCAGCGCCCGCAGCAGCGCCGTGCCCAGCCCCTGCCCCTGGCGGTCGGGCGCCACGACGAGCCGGCCCACCAGGCAGGTGGTGCCGGACAACGTGCCGGACAACGTGCTGGACAACGTGCCGCGCACCGCGCCGACGATCCGCCCGCCGTCGACGGCCTTGAGCGTGACGCCGGTCTCGATGGCCTTGCGGACCTGCTCGACGGACTCCACCAGCGGCGGGATGAACGGGTCGCCGTAGAGCTGGGCCTCGCTCACGTACGCCGCCCGCTGGACGGTCAGAATCTCCCCGGCGTCGTCGGCCAGGGCCCGCTGGATCTCCACGCCGAGCACCCTACACGCCGCGGTGGACCTCCACCCGTGGCGGAACGCCGCTGAGCGCCCCCACGACGCCGCGCGCGGCGGCCCCCTTCGCCCGTGCCCGGGACCAGGACCGGGGACAGGCTGACGCCCCATGGGAGCCATACAGGACGACTCCGGACATGGCCGACCCACCGGGGACGGCGGGCAACGGCCGGGCGGGGTACCCGGGACGCGACAAGGCCCCGCACGGATCCGTGCGGGGCCTTGTCGGTGTTACCGAACTACCAGGCGATCAGCTCTGGCCGCCCGCGAGCTTCTCGCGGAGGGCGGCAAGGGCCTCGTCGGAAGCCAGGGCGCCGCCGACCGGGGCCGACTGGCCACCGCCCTGCTGGCCCTGCGGCTCACCGTAGGAGGTCGGAGCAGCCTCGCCCGCCTCGGCCTCGGCCTTGCGGGCCTCCTCGATCTGCTTGCGGTGGGCCTCGTAGCGCGTCTGGGCCTCGGCGTACTGCCGCTCCCACTCCTCACGCTGCTTGTCGAAGCCCTCCAGCCACTCCCCGGTCTCCGGGTCGAAGCCCTCGGGGTAGATGTAGTTGCCCTGGTCGTCGTAGGTGGCCGCCATGCCGTAGAGCGTCGGGTCGAACTCGACCTCGGCGCCCACGCCCTCGTTGGCCTGCTTCAGCGACAGGCTGATGCGGCGACGGTCGAGGTCGATGTCGATGATCTTCACGAAGATCTCGTCGCCGACCTGGACGACCTGCTCCGGGATCTCCACGTGGCGCTCGGCCAGCTCGGAGATGTGGACCAGGCCCTCGATGCCCTCCTCGACCCGGACGAACGCGCCGAACGGCACCAGCTTGGTGACGCGGCCCGGCACGACCTGGCCGATCTGGTGGGTGCGGGCGAACTGCTGCCACGGGTCTTCCTGGGTCGCCTTGAGCGACAGGGAGACGCGCTCGCGCTCCATGTCGACGTCCAGGACCTCGACCGTGACCTCCTGGCCGACCTCGACAACCTCGGAGGGGTGGTCGATGTGCTTCCAGGACAGCTCGGACACGTGGACCAGACCGTCGACGCCACCGAGATCGACGAAGGCGCCGAAGTTGACGATCGAGGACACGACGCCCTTCCGGACCTGGCCCTTCTGGAGGGTGTTGAGGAACGTCTGGCGAACCTCGGACTGGGTCTGCTCCAGCCAGGCGCGGCGCGACAGAACCACGTTGTTGCGGTTCTTGTCGAGCTCGATGATCTTGGCTTCGAGCTCACGGCCGACGTACGGCTGCAGATCGCGGACCCGGCGCATCTCGACGAGGGACGCCGGGAGGAAGCCGCGCAGGCCGATGTCGAGGATGAGACCACCCTTGACGACCTCGATGACGGTTCCCGTGACGATGCCGTCCTCGTCCTTGATCTTCTCGATCGTGCCCCAGGCGCGCTCGTACTGAGCACGCTTCTTGGACAGGATCAGGCGGCCCTCCTTGTCCTCCTTCTGGAGAACCAGGGCCTCGACGTGTTCGCCGACCTCCACGACGTCAGCTGGGTCGACATCGTGCTTGATCGAAAGCTCACGCGAGGGGATGACTCCCTCGGTCTTGTAGCCGATATCGAGAAGGACCTCGTCTCGATCGACCTTGACGACGGTGCCCTCGACGATGTCGCCGTCGTTGAAGTACTTGATGGTCTCGTCGATCGCGGCGAGGAAGGCTTCCTCGGACCCGATGTCGTTGACCGCTACCTGCGGGGTGCTCGAGGTGGCCTCAGTGCTGGACGTCATGTGTGGAATTGCTCCGAACGCGGACAGGATGTCGATGTGGCGGACGCGCGGCAGGCCCTCTTCCGCATCAAGCCGAGGAATTACGACGTCGACGTGACCGAGCGCGAGCCCGCTCCGTCTGAGGCGCGCGCGAGCCCACAGCGCAGCGATCAGCATATGAGACCTTGGCGGCGGGGTCAATCCAACCAGCACATCCGCCACAGCTTGGGAAGCTAGTAAGCGTTGATCCGAAGACCGCGCTTGGCACCGATATTACCCCTAAGTCGCGACGGGATGGAGATCCGCTCCGGGTCCCCGTCGGAGACGTATCGCTCACCAGGGTGCTTGTTCAGCCACTCCAGCCAGTACTGGGAACACCATTTGCGGCATTCCCCCTTCTTGCCGTTGCTCTGGATCCGCTGGATCGCACCACGATCGAAATTTTTCGCGTACGGCGAAAGCGACGGCTCGGCGCCGGCCAGGAAGACCCCGTCGTAGTCGTACCGGGTGCCCTCCCAGGTCCCGGAGCGCGCGGCCTTCTTCTTGCGCGGCATGGACCCGTATGGGAGCGCCATGGTCTTGGCGGGGCCGGCGCCGAGCCGGACGAGCAGGCGCTCCGCCTTGGCGAGCTGCTTGCGGACCTTCGTCGTGGACAGGGTCCGCAGGTTGGGGTGGGCCCAGGTGTGGTTGGCCACCTCGAACCCGTTGCCGGTCAGCCACTTCACCGCCGCGGCCTGCTCCTGCTCGGTCTGCAGGCCGAACGGCGTGTGGTTGATCCAGAAGGTGGCGACGGGCCGGAACCCGGCGTGCTTGGCGGCGGTCTCCAGGATGATCGCGACCGCCGTGTCGGGCTTGACGTTGCCCTGGGCGTCCAGCCCGAAGTGGCTCGGGTGCCCGTCGTCGAAGGTGAGCACGACGGGGAACTTGCCGGGCGGCACCCGGATGTCGCCGGCGGCGAACTCCCTGGCGCTGATCGGCACGTAGCCCTGCCGGGCGAGCTTGTCGAGCTCCTGCCGCAGCTGGGCGGGGGTGCGGTCGATGGACGCCTGCCGCTTGCCGACGATCCGGTGATACATGATCACCGGGACCTTGCCGAGCTCGTTGGCCTTCACCTCACGGGCGGACTCCGCCGTGGCGACGATCCCGGGCGGCGGCGTCGGCTCGGGGGTCGCGACCGGCTCCGGGGTCGCCCGCCGGGATAACGCGGTCTTCGGCGCGGCGGGCTCTCCCGGGATCACCAGGAGCCCGATGATCGCGAGCGCCACGACCGCGACGTTCGCCATGCCGACGATCCGGGCGAGGAACGATGGGGACCGCACAGAACTCCCGTGCCACTCGGGGGAAACGAACCCACAGGGTAGTGCAGGACCGTCATGCCCCCGGATCACCACCCTGCTCGCGTAGGCCATGTGCCCGGCCAAAAGAGGGCGAAACGGGACAAATGGCTAGTGGCCGGCGTCCTCCCAGGTGCGCCCGATCCCGACCGACACCTCCAGCGGCACCCGCAGGTGGTAGGCGGCGTTCATCTGGTCGGTGACGAGCTGCCTGAGCGCCTCCAGCTCACCGGGCGCGACCTCGAACACCAGCTCGTCGTGCACCTGGAGCAGCATCCGCGAGGAGAGCCCCTCCTCGCGCAGCGCCTGGCGCACGTGGAGCATGGCGACCTTGATGATGTCGGCCGCCGAGCCCTGGATGGGGGCGTTGAGCGCCATCCGCTCGGCCATCTCCCGGCGCTGACGGTTGTCGCTGGTCAGGTCGGGGAGGTAGCGGCGGCGGCCCATCATGGTCTCGGTGTAGCCGTTGGTGCGGGCCTGGCGGACGATCTCCTGCAGGAAGTCGCGCACGCCGCCGAACTCCTGGAAGTACTCCTCCTTGAGCGCCCGCGCCTCGGCGACCGGGATGTTGAGCTGACCGGCCAGCCCGAAGTCGGACAGCCCGTAGGCCAGGCCGTAGTTCATCGCCTTGATCCGGGCCCGCAGCTCGCCGTCGATCTGCTCGGGCGGCAGGTCGAACACCCGGGCGGCGGTCGCCTGGTGGAAGTCGTGGCCCGACTCGAAGGCGGCGATCAGCGACTCGTCGCCCGACAGGTGGGCCATGATGCGCAGCTCGATCTGGCTGTAGTCGGCGGTCAGCAGCGTCTCGTAGCCCTCACCCACGATGAAGCCCTGCCGGATGCGGCGGCCCTCGGCGGTGCGGATGGGGATGTTCTGCAGGTTGGGCTTCTCCGACGACAGCCGGCCGGTCGCGGCGATGATCTGGTTGAACGTGGTGTGGATGCGGCCGTCGTCGGCGATCTCCTTGATCAGGCCCTCGACGGTCGTGCGGAGCTTGGTCTGGTCACGGTGGCGCAGCATGATGACCGGCAGCTCGTGGTCGGTCTGCGTGGCCAGCCAGGCGAGCTGGTCGGCGTCGGTGCTGTAGCCCGTCTTGATCTTCTTGGTCTTGGGCAGGCCGAGCCGGACGAACAGGATCTCCTGCAGCTGCTTGGGCGAGCCCAGGTTGAACTGCTCGCCGACGACCCGGTGGGCCTCCTCGACGGCGTGCTTGACCGCGGCGCCGAACTCGGCCTCCAGACCTCCGAAGTAGTCGCGGTCGACGGCGATGCCGGCCCGCTCCAGCTCCGCCAGCACGGTCAGCAGCGGCAGCTCGACGTCGGTGAGCAGGTGGGTGCCGCCGCGGCCGGCCAGGAAGGCCTCCAGCGCCTCGGCCAGCTCGCGCACCGCGTGGGCGCGCAGCGCCAGGTCCTTGGCGGGGGCGTCCTCGTCGTCGCCGAACAGCGCGGCCTGACCGTCGGACTCCTGCTCGGCGCGCAGGTCGCGGTTGAGGTAGCGTCTGGCGAGGTCCTCCAGGGCGAACGTGCGCTGGCCGGGCATCGCGAGGTAGGCCGCGAGCGCGGTGTCGCAGGTGAGGCCGCGCAGGTCCATGCCCTGCGCCCACAGCGCCAGCATCGAACCCTTGGCGTCGTGGACGGCCTTGGGCCTGGACGCGTCGGCCAGCCAGGCGCGCAGCGCCGACTCGTCGGCCTCGGTGAGCTTGGCCGGGTCGATGTGGGCGGCGGTGCCGTCGGGCGAGGCGACGGCGATGGCGTCGACGCGGCCGGTGCCGCTGCCGTAGGCGCCCTTGAAGGCCAGCCCGGCCCGGCCCTCGGGCAGGGCCGACAGCCAGCCGGCCACCCGGTCGGGGCCGAGGATCACGGTCTCGACCTCGAAGCCCTGGTCGGGCTCGAGCTCGCCGGTGCCGAGCGTCTTGAAGACGCGCTCGCGCAGCTCGCCGCGGATCTGGAGGGTGTCGAACAGCTTGTTGAGCTCCTCGCGGTCCCAGGCGCCCTGCTTGAGGTCGGCGACCTCGGCCTCGACCGCGACGTCGCGGAGCAGCTCGGTGAGCCGGCGGTTCATCAGAACCTGGGCGACGTGGTCGCGCAGCTTGTCGCCGACCTTGCCCTTGACCTCGTCGACCCGGTCGACCAGCGCGGTGAGCGAGCCGAACTCGCGGACCCACTTGGCGGCGGTCTTCTCGCCGACGCCGGGGATGCTGGCGAGGTTGTCGCTGGGGTCGCCGCGGAGCGCGGCGAAGTCGGGATACTGAACCGGGGTGAGGCCGTACTTGTCCTGCACCGCCTCCGGCGTGAAGCGGGTCATGTCGCTGATGCCGCGGCGGGTCATGAGCACGGTGACGTTCTCGTCGACGAGTTGCAGCGCGTCGCGGTCGCCGGTGACGATGAGCACGCTCATGCCCTCGGCGGAGGCGCGGGTGGCCAGCGTGGCGATCAGGTCGTCGGCCTCGAAGCCGGCCTTGGACAGCCGCGGGATGCGCAGGATGTCGAGCAGCTCGAAGATGAGCTGCATCTGGCCGCGGAAATCTTCTGGGGTCTCCGCTCTGTTGGCTTTGTAGGCGGAGTATTCCTCGTGCCGGAAGGTCGGCTCCGAGCGGTCGAAGGCCACCGCGATGTGCGTCGGCTGCTCGTCGCGCAGGATGTTGGTCAGCATCGACGTGAACCCGTAGACCGCCTCGGTGTGCTGACCGTCGGTGGTCATGAGGTTGGCGTCCTTCAGCGCGTAGAAGGCGCGGTAAGCCAGGGAATGCCCGTCGAGCAACAGCAGGCACGGGCGGCTGGGGGTCACTTCACTCTTCGGCACACTGGCAGCCTAGTCTGCGACTGCGACAGAAAACCCGAGCTGGAAAGAGTGGAGGCGTCCCCTTGACGCAGATCGACCCCTCAATCGACCCCGCGGTCGCCCTCGAACTCGTGCGGTCCCAGACCGGCCTGCTCGCCGACCGGATGGGCATCGAGTTCCTGGAGGCCACGGCGCAGCGGGTGGTCGCCCGCATGCCGGTGGAGGGCAACACGCAGCCGTACGGACTGCTGCACGGCGGCGCCTCGGTGGTGCTGGCCGAGACGGTGGGCTCGACCGGGGCCGCGCTGCACGCCGGGGCCGGCCGGATCGCGGTCGGCATCGAGATCAGCGCCACCCATCACCGCTCGGCGACGTCGGGCTTCGTGACGGCGGTGGCCACTCCCCTGCACGCCGGGCGGACGCTGGCGACCTACGACATCGAGATCACCGACGAGGAGGGGCGGCGCGTCTGCACCTCGCGCCTCACGTGCATGCTCCGTGACGCCTGACCTTTTCGTGACTTTCGCCCGCCCTTTGCGCATGGCCCCCAGGGGTCGCTACGGTTGACACCACTAGAGCCCGCGGGGAAGGCCGAGTAGATAACAGGTGAGGCCGGGGAAGCCTTGCATGGTCCCAAAGGCCCCCCACGGGCTCTTTCACTGCCGAAACAGATCGTTATCAAGCCGCAACCCTCAGCTGCCAGGTGCGACTCCTGATTTAGCCCCTGACCTGCCTCCTTTGTTTCCTCACATGAGTGACACACACATGTCACTAAATGGTGACGAAGGATACTGAACCGGGCGTACGCGAAATAAGCTCCCGCCACAGCATCCCAGTTGTGCCTGCGATGCCCGCGTGTCGAGATGGAGGGGCACAACCCCGCCTTGACCTATTTGAGGGAGCACCATTGCGCAGAGCCGTGATCGCGTTCACGGCCTTCCTGGGTGGACTCATCCTGCTGCTTGCCGCTCCGGCCCACGCGGCCGAACCGGAACAGAGCCTGAGGGGAACACTCAATTTCCAAGGCCAGCCAGTGAACGGCGTGAAGATCGTGGTGACCACCGAGAGCGGGCAACCCGTTCAGGAGACCACCAGTGACGCCAAGGGCACATGGGAAGTGCCGATCGACAAACCCGGCGCCTACAAGGTCACGCTGGACCCCGCCTCGCTCCCGCAGAACATGGCCATCCGCGGCGGCAGCAACCAGCGGACCCCGACCGTGTACGAGGGCAACCCGACCACCGTCTTGTTCGCCCTGCAGGAGAAGGGCGCCGACGGCGCGCCCGCGCCGGACGAGGGAGGCGGCAGCGCGTTCTGGCAGCGCGCCGCCCAGCTCACCTTCGAAGGGTTCAACCTGGGGCTGATCATCGCCCTGGCGGCGCTCGGCCTGTCACTCATCTACGGCACCACCGGCCTGACGAACTTCGCCCACGGCGAGCTCGTCACCTTGGGAGCCTTGCTCGCCTATCTCATCAACGTGCCCTTCGGGCTGCACATCATCCCGGCCGCCGTCCTGGCGGTCATCCTGGCCGGCGGGCTGGGCTACGCGCAGGACCGGTTCTTCTGGGGCGGCCTGCGCAAGCGAGGCACCGGAATCATCGCCGCGATGATCATCTCGATCGGCGTCGCGCTGTTCCTGCGCAACCTGTTCCTCATCCTGTTCGGCGGCGAGACCCAGGCGTTCGCCCAGTACAACGCCCAGGCCGGCCTGCAGATCGGGCCCATCTCGGCCACGCCCAAGAACCTCGTCTCGATGGGCGTCGAGCTGGCCGTGCTCATCATCGTCGGCATCGCCCTGCTGCGCACCCGTACCGGCAAGGCCACCCGCGCCGTCGCCGACAACCCGGCCCTGGCCGCGTCCTCGGGCATCAACGTCGACCGGATCATCCGCATCGTCTGGACCGGCGGCGGCGCCATCGCCGCGCTCGCCGGCATCATGCTCGGCCTGTCGCAGAACCTGAAGTTCACGATGGGTCAGGAGCTGCTGCTGCTGATCTTCGCGGGCGTCACGCTCGGCGGTCTGGGCACCGCCTTCGGAGCGCTGGTCGGCTCGATCATCGTCGGCCTGTTCATCCAGGTGTCGACCCTGTGGGTGCCACCGGAGCTCAAGAACGTCGGCGCTCTGGCCATCCTCATCCTCGTGCTTCTCTTCCGGCCGCAGGGCATCCTGGGCCGCCGAGAGCGGATCGGCTGACCGGGGGGAATCATGAACTGGGACATCATCCTCTCCACCACCGTCAAGGCCGCCATCGGCGTCGAGACGGTGTGGTACGCGCTCGCCGCCATCGGCATCAACATCCACTTCGGCTACACCGGCCTGCTCAACTTCGGCCAGTCCGCCTTCCTCGCCGTCGCCGGCTACGGCCTGGCGGTCACCGTCACCGTGATCGGGCTGCCGTTCTGGATCGGCATCGGGGTGGGCCTGCTCGCCGCCGTGCTCCTCGCCCTTTTGCTGGGCATCCCGACCCTGCGGTTGCGGGCCGACTATCTGGCCATCGTGACCATCGCCGCGGCCGAGATCGTCAGATTGATCTTCCGTTCGGTGGAGTTCAGGGACATCTTCGGCGGCTCCGACGGCCGGCGCGGCTTCTCCCAGGGGTTCTACGAGATCAACCCCTACGGCGAAGGCACCTACGGCTTCTGGCCGCTCAGCTTCAACGAGCGCGAGATGTGGGTGCTCACCGTCGCCTGGATCCTGATCGCCATCTCCTGCGCCATCGTCTTCCTGCTGATGAAGAGCCCGTGGGGACGCGTGATCAAGGCCATCCGCGAGGACGAGGACGCCGTGCGCAGCCTCGGCAAGAACGTGTTCTCCTACAAGATGCAGTCGCTCATCCTCGGCGGTGTGCTCGGCTGCCTCGGCGGCTTCATCTACGGGCTCGCCACCGGGTCGGTGCAGCCTGACATCTTCGGCACCGAGACCACGTTCTACGTCTACACGATCGTCATCCTCGGCGGCGCCGCCCGCGTGTTCGGCCCGGTGATCGGCTCGGCCATCTTCTGGGTGCTGCTGGTGCTCATCAACGGCCTGCTCTCCGGCGCTGTGCAGTCCGGCCTCATCCCGTTCATGGAGATCACGCAGGTCGGCCCGTTCCGCTTCGCCCTGGTCGGGCTGGGGCTGATCCTGCTGCTGGTCTACCGCCCGCAAGGTATCTTCGGGGACAAGAGGGAGCTGGCCATCAATGCACGCTGAGACCACGGCCGACCGCAAGGCCGCCGCGCTCGCCGTCTTCAAGGACCTGGCGCGCGAGCCCGGCGTCCCCAAGCCCGACCCGATCCTCGTGGTCGACAACGTCGTGCGCCGCTTCGGCGGCCTGACCGCCGTCGACGTCCAGCACGTGGAGATCCAGCGCGGGTCCATCACCGCGCTCATCGGCCCCAACGGCGCCGGCAAGACCACGTTCTTCAACCAGCTCACGGGGTTCGACACCGCCGACTCGGGCGAGTGGACGTTCAACGGGCGCAGGATGAACGGCGTGCCGGCCCACAAGGTCGCCCGCAGCGGCATGGTGCGCACGTTCCAGCTCACCAAGGCGCTGTCGCGGCTCACCGTGCTGGAGAACATGCGGCTCGGCGCGCAGGGCCAGACGGGCGAGAGCTTCTGGCAGGCGATGCTGCCCTTCCTGTGGACCAGGCAGGAGGACGAGATCACCGCGCGCGCCGACGACCTGCTGGCCAGGTTCAAGCTCGACGCCAAGCGCGAGGACTTCGCCGGCTCGCTCTCGGGCGGCCAGCGCAAGCTGCTGGAGATGGCCCGGGCCCTCATGGTCAAGCCCGAGCTGGTGATGCTCGACGAGCCGATGGCCGGCGTCAACCCGGCCCTCACCCAGTCGCTGCTCGGGCACGTCAAGGACCTGCGCGAGCAGGGCATGACCGTGCTGTTCGTCGAGCACGACATGGACATGGTGCGCGACATCAGCGACTGGGTCATCGTCATGGCGCAGGGCACCGTCATCGCCGAGGGCCCGCCGGACACCATCATGTCCGACGAGCGGGTCATCGACGCCTACCTGGGCGCCCACCACGACGCGCCGCTCACCGAGAGCGAGCTGGAGGAGCAGCTCCAGGAGGCCGAGGAGGCGCTCGAGGCCGAGATCGAGGAGGAAAGCAAGTGAACGCCGTCCCCGAGTCCAAGGCCGCCGTCACCGACCGCAGCGACCATCTGAGCGGCGCCGAGAACGCCGTCCTGCGCTGCGACGAGCTGATCGCCGGCTACCTGCCGGGGGTCAACATCCTCAACGGCTCCGACCTGTACGTCGCGGAAGGCGAGCTGATCGGCATCATCGGCCCCAACGGCGCCGGCAAGTCGACCCTGCTCAAGGCCATGTTCGGGCTGGTCAACATCCGCAGCGGCACGGTCACGCTGAAGGGTGAGGACATCACCAACATGAAGGCGCACCAGCTGGTCTCACGCGGCGTCGGCTACGTCCCGCAGACCAACAACGTCTTCCCGAGCCTGACCATCGAGGAGAACCTCGAAATGGGCGCCTACCAGGTGCCCGGCAAGTTCAAGGAGCGCTTCGAGTTCGTCTGCGAGCTGTTCCCGGCGCTCAAGGAGCGGCGCAAGCAGCGCGCCGGCTCCCTGTCGGGCGGCGAGCGGCAGATGGTCGCCATGGCCAGGGCGCTCATGACCGAGCCGTCGGTGCTGCTGCTGGACGAGCCGTCGGCGGGCCTGTCGCCCAAGCTGCAGGACCTGGTGTTCATCCAGGCCCAGCAGATCAACAAGGCCGGCGTCACCATCATCATGGTGGAGCAGAACGCCCGGCGCTGCCTGCAGATCTGTCACCGCGGCTACGTCCTGGACCAGGGCCGCAACGCCTACACCGGCACCGGGCGCCAGCTCGCCAACGACCCCAAGGTCATCGAGCTGTACCTCGGCACCCTCGCCAAGGCGTAGACCCGGCGCGAAGAACGGAGAAGGGGCTCCCCGGGGCCTCTTCTCCGTTCTTTAATGTCCGGTGTGAAGCGTTTTCTGGCAATCCTGCTCATGCTCCCCGTGCTGGCCGCCTGCCAACAGGCTCCCGCCGCCGGCGGCTCCTACAGTACGGGCGGCGATCCCGACGACGATCCGTGCGCCCGCGTGGTCTCCGCCATCGGCTACGCCGACCTCCTGCTGAAGCCCGCGGGCGAGGAGGACGCGCAGCACTTCGAGGACGCCGTCCTGGGCCGCCTGGCCGAGGTACGCGGCATCACCCTGCAGTTCGGCCCCCGGCTGCCCGGCTCGCTCGGCGGCGCCGTCCGCACGGTCGAGAGCACCACCGAGGGCCTCTCCAAGGCCGACGTGCCGCGCTCCCGGCAGGTGTCCCTGCTCAAGGAGTACCGGGCCGCCGCCGGCCGGATCGAGCGGGCCTGCGACTGAGCACGCGAAAGGGCCCCGGTCCTCAGGGGGGAGGGGACCGGGGCCCTAAGGCTCAGCCGAGGAGCGATCAGCCCTCGATGTTGCCCGTGCGGTACTCGATCGCCTTGGTGCCGTACTTGTTGTCGTCGCCGTACTGGTAGATACCGATGGTGGCGACGGCCGGGTCACCGGCGTCGTTGAACTCGACCGGACCGCTCACGCCGTCGTAGTCGATGTCCTTGCCGGCCTTGAGCAGCTCGACGCAGGTCGGGAAGTCCTTGCACTTCTCGCCGCCCTTGCTGACCTCGGCCAGTTTGGCCGCGATCGCGGTGCCCGCGTCGCTCTTGGCGGCCTCGGCCGCCAGCGCGATGAGGTTGGCGGCGTCGTAGGACTCGGGCGCGTAGCTGAAGTCCTCGAGGTCGGGGTCGACCGCGAGCAGCTTCTTCTGGAAGTCCTCGGGAGCCGCGGCGCCGGGGATGGTGCCCTTGACGCCGTTCAGCGTGCCCTTGGGCATCTTGACGTAGTTGGTGTTGGAAGTGTTGCCGTCGACCATGTACCACTTGTGCTTGTCGGCCGGCAGACCCTGCTTGACCAGCTCGTTGATGACCTTGGCGGTCTCCTCGAAGCCGATGAGGACGATGCCCGCCGGGTTCTCCGCCTTGATCTTGGCGATGTCGGCGGCGAAGTCGGCGGCCTTCGGGTCGTAGTCGACGCGGGCGACCACTTCGGCGCCGCCGTCCTGGACGGTCTTGGCGACCTGGTCGGCCAGGCCGGTGCCGTAGGAGTCCTGCATCGCCATGATGGCGACCGTGGCGTTGCCGTCGGCGACGATCAGGTCACCGAGGACGCGGCCCTGGAGCTTGTCCGGCGGGGAGGTCCGGAAGTAGAGGCCCTGGTCGGCGATGGTGGTGAACTTGTCGGAGGTGTTGGCCGGCGAGAAGTGGACGACACCCGCCCCGGTGATCTTGTCGATCACGGTCTCCGACACCGACGAGGAGGCGGCGCCGATGATGGCGTCGGCCTTCTGCGCCAGCAGGTTGTCGACCGACTGGGAGGCGATGTTGGTGGTGGTGTCGCCCGAGTCGGTGTGGATCTTGGCGACTTCCTTGCCGAGCACGCCGCCGGCTTCGTTGATCTCCTTGACGGCGAGGTCGACGCCCGCGAACTCGGGCGGGCCGAGGAACGCCAGCGACCCCGTCTGCGGCAGCAGCGTGCCGAGGGTCAGCGTGCCGTCGCCCTGAGCCGCGGGGGCCGCGGACGATGGCGCGGCAGACGAGGGTGAAGATGGCGCGGCGGTGTCGCTGCCACCACCGCAAGCTGTCAGGGCGAGGCTGGTGGCAGCCACGACAGCAAGCACCCGTCCCACGGGAGCAATGCGGACCATGAAGTAATCTCCTTCATTCCAGGCCGGGATCCGTCAGCACCGCCGAGCGTTCCCGATCGAATGGTGGAAACGTACAAAATGCCTGCATGGTGATGCCAGGGCAGTGGGCCAACTGTCGGCACTTGGATGCGGAGTCGTAATCAGTCCTCAACTTACGCTCGCGATCAGTACGTGCTTAGTCTGCGACGAGTGAAGCGGATTACGACTCTTGCGATCCTGATCGTCCTCCTCGCAGGTTGCGGCGGGGGCGAACCGTCTCCCTCCGTCACGGCACCACCGCCGGGTGTGTCGGTCTCCCTGGGCCAGTGGCGCTCCGACGAGCCCGAACACAGGCTGCAGGTCGCGGTCCGGAATACCACGGAGACCCCGGTGCACTTCGCGGACGTTCAGCTCGTGACGGCATCATTTGCCACATTACCCCCACAAAAGGCAGAAATCACGGTCAAGAAGACCGAGAGAACGGACGTGCCGGCCCCCTTCGGGAAGGCCGTCTGCCTCCCCGACCGCCTGCCGGAGGTCCAGCCCGCGACCGTCGTGGCCCACGTGCGCGTCGGCGACGAGCAGAGCCCGCGCAAGGTCGTCTTCCCGGTGACCCACCCCGACCCGCTGCTGACCCGGCTGCTGCGCGACGAGTGCTCGGAGCACCTCATCAAGCAGGCGGCCGACATCGGCTTCGGCCCCGAGTGGAAGCGGGTCGGCGACGCCATGCACGGCACGCTCGTCCTCACCCGCCGCGGCAAGGGCGCCGTGACCGTGCACCGCATCGACGGCACCACCCACTACATCGCCGCCCCGGTCACCCCCGGCGAACCGCTCGCCGAACTGGCCGCCGACGCCCAGAACGCCGAGGTCCCCATCCAGCTGACCCCCGGACGCTGCGACCCGCACGCCTTCGCCGAGGCCAAGAAGGCCTTCCTCTTCCCGGTACGCGCCGGGGTCGACGGCGGTGAGCAGCGCGTCGTCATCGTGGTGCCGCCCAAGGACGTCCAGGACCGGCTCATCCACTACGCGCTGGACGTGTGCGGGCTGCCCACCTCGTGACCGCGCCGGGGCGCTCAGCCCCGGTCGGCGGCGTCGTCGATGACGATCTGGGCGACCTCGCGCATGCTCAGCCGGCGGTCCATCGACGCCTTCTGGATCCACCGGAACGCCTGCGGCTCGCTCCAGCCGTGCTGCGTCATCAGCCGGCCCTTGGCCCGCTCCACCAGCTTGCGCGTCTCCAGCCGCTCGGTCAGGCTCGTCACCTCGGCGGCCAGCGCCACCATCTCCTCGTGCCGGCTCACCGCCATCTCGATCGCCGGCACGAGGTCGGCCTTGGTGAACGGCTTGACCAGATAGGCCATCGCCCCCGCCTCCCTGGCCCGCTCGACCAGGTCACGCTGGGAGAACGCGGTGAGGATCAGGCACGGCGCGATGCGCTCGGCCACGATCCGCTCCGCCGCGGAGATCCCGTCGAGCACCGGCATCTTGACGTCCAGGATGACGAGATCGGGCCGCAGATCGGTGGCCAGCTGGATCGCCTGCTCCCCGTCACCGGCCTCCCCCACGACGACGTAGCCGTCTTCCTGGAGCATCTCCTTGAGGTCGAGGCGGATGAGCGCCTCGTCTTCCGCGATCACCACTCGCCGCTGCGTACTCACGAGCAGAAGAGTACCGATGTCCGGTAGATTAGATCCACGTCGGCCTTCACCGCGACACCCGAAGTCGCGCCCGGTGAAGGCGGCGACCTCCGCCCCGATAGACCAATCGGCAGAGTCGATGGACTCAAAATCCATTCAGTGTGGGTTCGAATCCCACTCGGGGCACCTCTTCGCCGGGCGGCCCGCCCGGCCGCCACCTCGTTCCCTCTCGCTCGCGGGCATAGCCGGCCGATCTTCGGAAATGTAACCGGTGTGGTGGTTCTCTGGAGGTGGGTGCCGTGGGGCTGAGCGTGATGGAGCGGGCCAAGTTCCTGGCGGAGCCGCACGTGGCCGGCGTGTCGGTGGACGCGGGGGCCGACCGGGCGCCGCTGAACGTGCCGGTCTGGTACGACTACGAGCCGGGCGGCGACGTGGAGTTCCTCACCGGCCGCGACTCGCGCAAGGCGGCGCTGATCGCGAAGGCGGGCCGGTTCTCGCTGCTCGCGCAGCGGACCAGCCCCACCTACCGGTACGTGTCGGTGGAGGGGCCCGTCGTGTGGTCGGGCCCGACGACGCTGGAGCAGCTCGCCCGGATCGCCGCCCGCTACCTTCCGGCGGAGGCGCTTCCCGGATACGTGGAAGGGTCCGACCTGGGCGCTCTGGTGACGTTCCGGATGCGGCCGGAGCGCTGGCTGTCGGCCGACCTGGGCGCGGTCTGAGGAGCGGCGTCACGGTATTTTGAGGCACGTGACTGCTATCGATCCCACCGTGACCGGCGCGTTCGGCATCGGCCTCGCGACCGTGGCCGCCGACGGCACCGTACTCGACACCTGGTTCCCCGCCCCCGAGCTGGGCGACCCGCCCGCGACGGGCACCGAGCGGCTCGCCGCCGAGGAGGCCGGCGAGCTCGCCGCCCTGGTGGGGCCGGATCCGGCGCGCGGCGTGGAGGTGGTGGCGGTGCGGACCGGCATCGCCAAGCTCTCCGAGCCTCCGGCCGACGCGCACGACGCCTACCTGCGGCTCCACCTGCTGTCGGCGCGGCTGGTGCGGCCGCACGGGCTCAACCTCGACGGCGTGTTCGGCAAGCTGGCCAACGTCGTGTGGACCAGCCACGGGCCGTGCGCGGTGGCGGGCTTCGAGGTGACCCGGGCGCGGCTGCGGGCCAACGGGCCGGTCGCGGTGTACGGGGTGGACAAGTTCCCGCGCATGGTCGACTACGTGATGCCGTCGGGGGTGCGCATCGCCGACGCCGACCGGGTGCGCCTGGGCGCCCACCTGGCCACCGGCACGACGGTGATGCACGAGGGGTTCGTCAACTTCAACGCCGGCACGCTCGGCGCGTCCATGGTCGAGGGCAGGATCTCGGCCGGGGTGGTCCTCGGCGAGGGCTCCGACCTGGGCGGCGGCGCGTCGATCATGGGCACGCTGTCAGGCGGCGGCAAGGAGGTCGTCTCGGTCGGCGAGCGCTGCCTGATCGGCGCGAACGCCGGCATCGGCATCTCGCTGGGCGACGACTGCGTCGTCGAGGCCGGGTTGTACGTGACGGCCGGCACGAAGGTGCGGCTGCCCGGCGGCGACGTGGTCAAGGCCAGGGAGCTGTCGGGGCGCAGCGGGCTGTTGTTCCGCCGCAACTCCGAGACCGGCGCCGTCGAGGTGGTCGATCGCCAGGGCACCGGCATCGAGCTGAACGAGGCGCTGCACGCCAACTGACCAGGGTCCGGGTACGCGCCAGGCGCGTACCCGGGCAGGGCCCCTAGTTGGCGTGGGAGACGGCCGAGCCGATGGTGTGGACCCGCAGGGCGTTGGTGGAGCCGTGCGTGCCGGGAGGCGAGCCGGCCACGATGACCACCTTGTCGCCCTTCTCCAGCCGGCCGAGCGACAGCAGCGACGCCTCCACCTGCCGCACCATGTCATCGGTGTGGTGCACGAACGGCACCTGGAACGTCTCCACCCCCCAGGTCAGCGAGAGCTGGCCCCGCACGTGCGGCGAGGAGGTGAAGGCGAGCAGCGGGATCGGCGAGCGGTAGCGGGCCAGGCGCCGGGCCGTCTCGCCGGACATGGTGAAGGCCACCAGGGCCTTGGCCCCGACGATGGCGCCGACCTCGGCCGCCGCCCTGGCGATGGCGCCGCCGGTGGTCTCCGGCATCCGCTCCAGGGTGTGGGTGGCCTGCAGGGACGACGCCTCGGCGGCGCAGGCGATGCGGTCCATCGTGGAGACGGACTCGATCGGGTAGTTGCCGACGGAGGTCTCGCCCGACAGCATGACCGCGTCGGCGCCGTCCATGACGGCGTAGGCGACGTCGGAGGCCTCGGCGCGGGTGGGGCGGGGGGCGTTCATCATCGAGTCGAGCATCTGGGTCGCGACGATGACCGGGCGGGCCTTCTCGCGGCACAGCTCGATGATGCGCCGCTGGACGATCGGCACCTGCTCCAGCGGCAGCTCCACCCCGAGGTCGCCGCGGGCGACCATGATGCCGTCGAAGGCCTCGACGATCTCGGGCAGCCGCTCGACCGCCTGCGGCTTCTCGATCTTGGCCAGCAGGGGCAGGCGGACGGCCTCCTGCTCCATGATGTTGCGCACGACGTCGGCGTCGGAGGGACGGCGGACGAACGACAGGGCGATCATGTCGACGCCGGTGCGGAGCGCCCAGCGCAGGTCGGTCTCGTCCTTGTCGGTGAGCGCGGGGGCGCTGACGTTGACGCCGGGGAGGTTGAGGCCCTTGTTGTCGGAGATCATGCCGCCGATCACGACGCGGGTGACGACCCGCTCGCCGTCGACCCGGGTGACCTCCAGCACGAGCCGGCCGTCGTCGACCAGGATGGTGTCGCCGGGGCGGACGTCCTTGGACAGGCCCTTGTAGGTGGTGGAGACCTGCTCGCGGTCGCCGGGCACGTCTTCGGCGGTGATCGTGAAGACGTCGCCGAAGCCGAGCCGGACCGGGCCCTCCTCGAAGCGGCCGACGCGGATCTTGGGGCCCTGCAGATCGGCGAGAACGCCTACACCGCGGCCGAGGTCGGCCGCCACCTCCCTGACGCGGTCGTAGACCTCTCTGTGCAGGTCATGGTCGCCATGGCTGAGGTTGAACCGTGCGACGTCCATGCCCGCGGCGATGAGATCGCGCAGGCGTTCGGGTGAGGACGTGGCTGGGCCTAGGGTGCAGACGATTTTCGCGCGACGTGTCACGAGTCCTACCTTAATTGGTACAGACCACTTGGCAGTCAAGGTCGACGGAGAACGTACCCCACGTAGGAGAACAGCACGACAACGGCGACCAGCAGACGAGCCATGTTCGTATATTCCTCCGGGTAGACCACGCCCTCGATGTAGTGGTCGATGAAGCCGCTGGCCGGCAGCCCGAGCAGGCCGGCGTTGCGGCGCCCCCAGTCTTCCACGAGCGTGAGCGGGCACTCGATGCCGGTGGTGATGGACAGCAGCCCCCACCCGACGACGGCGAGGTGCGCCCAGACGGTCCGCCGCCACCGCCAGGCGAGGAAACCGCCCAGCACCAGGTAGGCGAGGAAGGCGAAGTGCACCACCATCGCCAGATCGGCGATGAGGCGATACATCATGGTTCGAAGGTAGCCGCCTCCAGGGCGTTGACGATGCCGTGACCGTAGAAGCCGTTCTTGTCCGCCTCACCTTCGCACTGGTGGGTGTGCTTCTCGCCGAACACGTCGTAGACGAACGCCCGGGGGTTCGGGCACGACGCGCGGGTGGCCGTCTCGTACAGGTACTTCTCGACGGTGGCGGGCGCGAGGGTGACGCCGCCGGACCCGGGCTCGCCGAAGCGGCTGATCAGGATGGCGGCGACGCCGGCGGCGTGCGGGGCCGCCATGGAGGTGCCTTCGAGATACTGGTAGTAGGAGCAGGTGCCGCCGGTGCAGTCGCGGATCACGTCCCCGCCCTTGGGCTTGCCGTCGGCGCCGATGCGGCCCTTGGCGCGCAGCGCCTTCTCGGGGGCGGCGGCGAGGATGGTGCGGGTGGCGGAGGCGCCCTTGCCGTCGAGCGAGTCGCCGCCGGGCGCGGCGATGTCGGCCTGCTCGACGCCGTAGTCGCTGTAGATGGCCTTGCGGCCGGACGGGCCCACCGACGCGACGGAGATGACGCCGCGGGACTCGGCGGGGACGTTGAGACAGCTGTTGTCGACCTGGCGGACCTTCTCCTCCCCGCGCGGGTAGCCGGGGCTGTCGTCGTCGGTCTTCGGCTTGCCGAGATCGGTGGAGCCGTTGCCGAGCGCGGAGATGAGGGTGACGCCCTTGTTCCTGGCGTAGTCGAGGGCGCGCTGCATGCCGGTGATGATGGCGCGCTGTTCGAGCTGTTCCTTCTTGCTGTCGGCCGGGTTGGCGGTGCAGTTGAACAGCCACGGGTCGACGTAGTAGCTCATGTTGACCACGTCGACGCCGATGTCGCCGGCGTAGGTGAGTGCGTCGAGGCTGGCCTTGAGGAAGAAGAAGCCGGAGTCCTGGCCCGCCCGGATGTTGACGAGCTGGACGCCGGGGGCCACGCCGGCGATGCCGATGCCGTTGATCGGGGAGGCGATGGTGCTGGCGACGTGCGTGCCGTGGCCGTCGTCGTCCTGGTCGACGGGGTCCTTGCAGCCCGCGGCCTCGCAGGGGCCGTCGAGGGTCTCGCCGTTGTCGTCCTTCGGCCGGTCGGTGACGAAGTTGCGGCTGAGCTTGCGGTTGAAGTTGGGCGCGATGTCGGGGTGGGTGCCGTCGATCCCGGTGTCGATGACGCCGACGAGGACCTGCTTGGTGCCGGGCGCCTTCTCGTTGGCGCGGTCGGCGCCGATCATCCGCATGTCCCACTGGTGGCCGGCGAGCGGCTCGCCGCCGCCTTTCTCGCTGAAGGCGGAGGCGTCGGGGAAGGTCTTGGCGGGGGTCGAGGAGGCGTGCCCGATGGCGCGGTCGGCGGAGACGCCGACCACGGCGGGGTCGTCGCCGACCGCCTCGGCGAAGCGGTCGTCGTGGCCCCGGGCGAGCACGTAGCCGAGCTTGGCCTCGGCGCCGGTGCCGGCGCCGGCGCCGGTGACGGTGCCGCCCGCGTCCCGGACGGCGCTCAGCGCGCCGGACCGCTCCCCGTCGGCGTAGAAGACGAGATACTCGGTGGCGGCCGTGGCCGCGGGGGCGGCGGGGGCGCAGGCGGTCAGCGCGGCTGCCGTGGCCAGCGCCGCAAGGACCGGGGCTACTCGCCGCATTTCTCCCCTATCATCCGTACATCTCCAGAATGTGCATCTTCCCGACCTGCGGCAACTGATGCAACCCGGCAGGCATGACCCGCCCCCGGACAGCGCGAACGCCCGCCCCGGCGGACGGGACGGGCGTCGGGCACGGGCCGGACGGATCAGACCAGCGGGCGGGCGGTCGGCAGAATCGGGTACGGCAACGCCGTCTCACCGGTCAGGTAACGGTCGACGCCGCTGGCGGCGGCACGACCCTCGGCGATGGCCCAGACGATGAGCGACTGGCCGCGGCCCATGTCACCGGCCACGAACACGCCGTCGACCTTCGACATGTAGGTTTTGTCGCGGGCGACGTTGCCCCGGGCGTCGAAGAACCCGTCGCCGCCCTGGTCCGCCAGGTCGGTCAGCAGCGGGCCCTTCTCCGGGCCGAGGAAGCCCATGGAGAGCGTGACCAGGTCGGCCGGGATCTCCCGCTCGGTGCCGGGGATCGGCTTGAACCCGGCCTGCGGGCCCTCGACCTCGACCAGGCGCAGCGCCTTGACGTTGCCGTCGGCGTCGCCGACGAACTCGGTGGTGGACACCGCGTACACCCGCTGCCCGCCCTGCTCGGCGAGCTCCTCGTGGGCGCTCTCCATCTTGAACAGGATCGGGAACGTCGGCCACGGCTGCCCGGACGGCCGGGCGGCCGGCGGCTGCGGCATGATCTCCAGCTGGGTGACGGACGCGGCGCCCTGCCGGATGGCCGTGCCGATGCAGTCGGCGCCGGTGTCGCCGCCGCCGATGACCACGACGTGCTTGCCCTCGGCGGAGATCGGCGAGACCGGGAAGTCGCCCTCCTGCACCTTGTTGGAGAGCGGGAGGTACTCCATCGCCTGGTAGACGCCCTTGAGGTCGCGGCCCGTCACCGGCAGGTCGCGCCACTGGGTGGCGCCGCCGCACAGCACCACCGCGTCGTACTGCTCGCGCAGCTCGGCGGCGGTGACGTCGAGGCCGACGTTGACGCCGGTGCGGAACTCGGTGCCCTCCGCCCGCATCTGGGCCAGACGGCGGTCGATGTGCCGCTTCTCCATCTTGAACTCGGGGATGCCGTAGCGCAGCAGCCCGCCCACGCGGTCGGCGCGCTCGTACACCACCACGTCATGACCGGCGCGGGTGAGCTGCTGGGCGGCGGCCAGCCCGGCCGGGCCGGAGCCGATCACGGCCACCCGCTTGCCGGTCTTGCGCTGCGGCGACTGCGGGGTGACCCAGCCCTCGGCGAACGCGCGGTCGATGATCTCGACCTCGACCCGCTTGATCGCCACCGGGTCGGCGTTGATGCCGAGCACGCACGCCGCCTCGCACGGAGCCGGGCAGAGCCTGCCGGTGAACTCCGGGAAGTTGTTCGTGGCGTGCAGCCGCTCGATCGCCTCGCGCCAGTCGGTGCGGTAGACCAGGTCGTTCCACTCGGGGATGAGGTTGCCCAGCGGGCAGCCGTTGTGGCAGAACGGGATGCCGCAGTCCATGCAGCGGGCCGCCTGCTTGGTCAGCTTGTCCTGCGAGAAGTCCTGATAGACCTCCCGCCAGTCGCCGATGCGGACGTCGACCGGGCGGCGCGCCGGCAGCTCCCGCTCGTGCGTGAGGAACCCCTTGGGATCAGCCATCGGTACGCCTCCCTTATCCCTGAACCGCGGCCGCCATGACGGCCTCGTCGATGTCCCTGCCTTCGATGCGGGCGGCCTCCGCGGCCTCCAGGACCCGCTTGTAGTCGGTCGGCATGATCTTGCCGAACCGGGCCAGCGCGGAGTCCCAGTCGGCCAGCAGCTGCTTGGCGGCCGGGGAGCCGGTCTCGGCGAAGTGCTTCTCGACGGTCTCCTTGAGGAACTCGGCGTCCTGCCCGGTGAGCGCCTCGATGGCGACCATCTCCCGGTTGACCCGCTCGGGCTTGAGGTCGAGCAGGTAGGCGACGCCGCCGGACATGCCGGCCGCGAAGTTGCGCCCGGTGGGGCCGAGGACGACCACCTTGCCGCCGGTCATGTACTCGCAGCCGTGGTCGCCGACGCCCTCGACGACGGCGGTCGCGCCGGAGTTGCGCACGCAGAACCGCTCGCCCGCCACGCCGCGGATGAACACCTCGCCGGAGGTGGCTCCGTACAGGGAGACGTTCCCGGCGATGATGTGGCCGTCGAGCGGCGCCTGCTCGTACGGCCGGAGCGTGACGCGCCCGCCGGACAGGCCCTTGCCGAGATAGTCGTTGGCGTCGCCGGTGAGCCGCAGCGTGATGCCGCGGGGCACGAACGCGCCGAACGAGTTGCCCGCCGAGCCGGTGAAGGAGATGTCGATCGTGTTGTCGGGCAGGCCCTTGCCGCCGTGACGCTTGGTGACCTGATAGCCCAGCATGGTGCCGACCGTGCGGTTGACGTTGCGGATCGGCAGGTCCAGCGTGACCGGGGTGCCGTCCTTGAGCGCGCCCTCGGCCAGCTGGATGAGGGTGTTGTCCAGGGCGTGCTCCAGGCCGTGGTCCTGGCCGGTGACGCGGCGCAGCGCGGCGCTCTCGGGCACCGCCGGCCGGTGCAGGATCGGCGACAGGTCGAGCCCGTTCGCCTTCCAGTGGTTCTCGGCGGCCGTGGTGTCGAGCATCTCGACGTGCCCGATGGCCTCGTCGAGCGAGCGGAAGCCCAGCTCGGCGAGATACTCGCGGATCTCCTCGGCGATGAACTCGAAGAAGTTGACCACGAACTCCGGCTTGCCGGAGAACCGCTTGCGCAGCTCCGGGTTCTGCGTGGCGACGCCCACCGGGCAGGTGTCGAGGTGGCAGACCCGCATCATCACGCAGCCGCTGACCACGAGGGGCGCGGTGGCGAAACCGTACTCCTCGGCGCCCAGCAGGGCGGCGATGACCACGTCACGACCGGTCTTGAGCTGGCCGTCGACCTGCACCACGATGCGGTCGCGCAGGTTGTTGAGCAGCAGCGTCTGCTGGGTCTCGGCCAGGCCGAGCTCCCACGGCGCCCCGGCGTGCTTGAGGCTGGTGAGCGGCGAGGCGCCGGTGCCGCCGTCGTGGCCGGAGATGAGCACCACGTCGGCGTGCGCCTTGGACACCCCCGCCGCGACCGTGCCGACGCCGACCTCCGCGACCAGCTTCACGTGGACCCGCGACGCCGGGTTGGCGTTCTTCAGGTCGTGGATGAGCTGGGCCAGGTCCTCGATCGAGTAGATGTCGTGGTGCGGCGGCGGCGAGATGAGGCCGACGCCGGGCGTGGAGTGGCGGGTCTTGGCGACCCACGGGTAGACCTTGTGGCCGGGCAGCTGGCCGCCCTCGCCGGGCTTGGCGCCCTGCGCCATCTTGATCTGCAGGTCGTCGGCGTTGACCAGGTACTCGGAGGTGACGCCGAACCGGCCGGAGGCCACCTGCTTGATCGCCGAGCGGCGGGCCGGGTCGTAGAGCCGTTCGGGGTCCTCGCCGCCCTCGCCGGTGTTGGACTTGCCGCCCAGCCGGTTCATCGCGATGGCGAGCGTCTCGTGGGCCTCCATCGAGATCGAGCCGTACGACATCGCGCCCGTGGAGAACCGCTTGACGATCTCCGAGACGGGCTCGACCTCCTCGATCGGGATCGGGTCGCCCTTGCGGAACCGGAACAGGCCGCGCAGCGTCATCAGCCGCTCCGCCTGGGAGTCCACGAGGTCCGTGTACTCCTTGAAGATCTCGTAGCGGCGGGTGCGGGTGGCGTGCTGCAGCTTGAAGACGGTCTCGGGGTTGAACAGGTGGGGCTCGCCCTCGCGCCGCCACTGGTACTCGCCGCCGACCTGGAGCTTGCGGTGGGCGTTCTCGGCCTTCGGGTAGGCGTGCCGGTGACGCTCGGCGGCCTCCCTGGCGAGCACGTCGAAGCCGACGCCGCCCAGGCGCGAGGTGGTGCCGGTGAAGCAGGAGTCGATGACCTCCTGGCTGAGCCCGAGCGCCTCGAAGATCTGCGCGCCGGTGTAGGAGGCCACCGTCGACACGCCCATCTTGGACATGATCTTGATGACGCCCTTGCCGTACGCCTTGATCAGGTTGCGCACGGCCTTGCGCTTGTCGACCTTGAGCGTGCCGCTGTCGACCAGGTCTTCGACGGTCTCGATCGCGAGGTAGGGGTTGACCGCGCCGGCGCCGTAGCCGATCAGCAGCGCCATGTGGTGGCACTCACGGGCCTCACCGGTCTCGATCACCAGACCGATCTTGGTCCGGGTCTTCTCCTGGATGAGGTGGTGGTGCACCGCCCCGGTGAGCAGCAGCGACGGGATGGGCGCGAGCGCCTCGCCGGAGCCGCGGTCGGACAGCACGATGACCCGGGCGCCGTCGGCGATGGCCTGGGACACCTCGGCCCGGATCTCGTCCAGGCGGTGCAGCAGCGCCTCGCCGCCGCCCGCGACCTCGTACAGGCCGGAGACGACGCGCGGGTGGAAGCCCGGCAGGTCATGCTGGTCGTTGATGTGGATGATCTTGGCGAGCTCGTCGTTGTCGATCACCGGGTACGGCAGCACGAGCTGGCGGCAGGACGTGGGCCCGGGGTCGAGCAGGTTGCCCTCGGGGCCGAGCGTGCTGGCCAGGCTGGTCACCAGCTCCTCGCGGAGCGCGTCCAGCGGCGGGTTCGTCACCTGGGCGAACAGCTGGCTGAAGTAGTCGAACAGCAGCCTGGGCTTCTCGCTGAGCACCGCGACGGGGGTGTCGGTGCCCATGGAGCCGATCGGCTCGACGCCGGTGCGGGCCATCGGGGTGAGGATGACGCGCAGCTCCTCCTCGGTGTAGCCGAAGGTCTGCTGCCGCTTGACGAGCGCCTCGTGGCTGGGGATCTCCCGCTGCCGCGCGGGCAGCTCCTCGAACCGGACCAGCCCGGCGTGCAGCCACTCCGCGTACGGGAGCGCGGCGGCCAGCTCGGCCTTGATCTCGTCGTCCTCGATGATCTTGCCGCGGGCGGTGTCGATCAGGAACATCCGGCCCGGCTGCAGGCGGCCCTTGCGGACCACCTCCTCGGGCGCGAAGTCGAGCACGCCGGCCTCGGAGGCGAGCACGACCAGCCCGTCGGCGGTCACCCAGAAGCGGCCGGGACGCAGGCCGTTGCGGTCGAGCACGGCGCCGGCGAGCGTGCCGTCGGTGAACGTGATCGACGCCGGGCCGTCCCAGGCCTCCATCAGGGAGGAGTGGAACTCGTAGAAGGCGCGGCGCGCGGGATCCATCTCGGTGTGGTTCTCCCAGGCCTCCGGGATCATCATCAGCACCGCGTGCGGCAGGCTCCGGCCGCCGATGTGGAGCAGCTCCAGCACCTCGTCGAAGGAGGCGGTGTCGCTCGCGTCGGGGTCGCAGATCGGGAAGAGCCGCGCCAGGTCGCCGGGGATGAGCTCCGAGTCGAGCATGGCCTCGCGGGCGCGCATCCAGTTGCGGTTGCCCTTGACGGTGTTGATCTCACCGTTGTGCGCGATGTAGCGGTACGGGTGCGCGAGCGGCCAGCTCGGGAACGTGTTGGTGGAGAACCGCGAGTGGACCAGCGCGATCGCGCTCTCGTAGCGCTCGTCGGACAGGTCGGGGAAGAACGGCTCGACCTGGTCGGGGGTGAGCATCCCCTTGTAGACCACCGTGCGGGCCGACAGGGACGGGAAGTAGACGTCCACCTCGTGCTCGGCGCGCTTGCGCAGGCAGAAGGCGAGCCTGTCGAGCTCCAGCCCGGCCTCGCCGCCGGGCGAGGACACGAAGATCTGCTTGAAGTACGGCATGACCGCGCGGGCGCTCGGCCCGGGCAGCGTGTGGTCGACCGGCACGTCACGCCAGCCGAGGACGGTCAGGCCCTCCTCCGCGGCGATCTCCTCGATCATGCCGGTGGCGATGGCGCGCGCCTGCTCGTCGATCGGCAGGAACGCGATGCCGGTGGCGTACTGCCCGGCGGCGGGCAGCGGGAAGCCGGTGATCGCGCGGTAGAAGGCGTCGGGGATCTGGGTGAGGATCCCGGCTCCGTCGCCGGTGTCCGGCTCGCTACCCTTGGCCCCCCGATGATCAAGATTGCACAGCGCCGTCAGCGCCTTGACCACGATCCCGTGCCCCCGGCGACCAGCGACGTCGGCAACCATGGCGACACCGCAGGCATCATGCTCGTTGGCGGGGTGGTAGAGGCCCTGGGGCTCGGGGAACCCGAGGTGGGCAGCAGGCATTGCATCCCTCCCGTCGTCATCGTCTGTCTTGGACTGCTTACAGGCGGGGACGACGTTGGCCCTGCTGCATATCGTGTGTAGAGGTTACCGCACGCTGCCGGAATGGTGCCCATCGCGTCCGCATCACGAACATTTCGCCCGTTTCGCCAGGTCAGCGGCGCAAGTCGATCACGCTGGGTGACACGCGGGATTCGCGCGCGGCTCCCGGGGTAGGAAACGGCCTCAGGCGCTCAGGTGGCGTCGAGGACGCGTGACTGCACCACGGCGCTCAGGCCGTCGAGGTCGATGAGAGGCTTGACCAGATCGGCCCCCGCCGCGCCCGGTGCTGCCCCGGCCCAGCTGACCGTCACGTAGTGGCCCAGGGCCCTGGCCTCGGCGCGGCTGCGCTCCGGGTCGA
The DNA here is from genome assembly GCF_043198225.1 of Nonomuraea sp. NPDC048826. Lineage (NCBI taxonomy): Bacteria > Bacillati > Actinomycetota > Actinomycetes > Streptosporangiales > Streptosporangiaceae > Nonomuraea > Nonomuraea sp. NPDC048826. Next base: position 378,977 of record NZ_JBICUQ010000004.1, read on the forward strand.
AGGAGGCGGCCTGCCGGACGAACCCGTCCGAGCGCAGGGCCGACACCAGCGCGTCGGCGGCGCGCCCGTCCGGCAGGTTGAGTATGACGAACTGCCCCGCCAGCCCCTCCCCCGTGTACGTCGCGCGCAGCGCCTGCGTGCACCCGCCGGCCTCGATCCCCCACAGCGCGTCCGCGCAGTCGGAGAACTCCTCGACCGCGCCGCGCCGCAGCGCCCCCAGGGTCTCCGTGGCGCCGGTGAAGACCTCGGCCGAGGTCAGCGGCCGGGCGTCGGCCTGACGGGTGTCGACGAGCGCGTACAGGGCCGAGGTGGGCTGGGTGCGCAGCACGGCGGGCCGGGGCGCCTCCCTGCCGAACCACAGCCACGCCCCCGCCACGATGACGGCGAGCGCGGCCGACACCAGCGCGATGACGAGTCGGACCGGCATCTAGCCCCCTTGTGACACCCACGGACGACCGTTGCGGACGGACCCGCACGGCCCGCAGGAGCGTACACGCATCACGACCCCGGCCCCGTGACCGCCACGACCCGTTGGTAGACCGGCTTCTCGGCGCCGCGCAGGGCCAGGGCCAGCGACACGTAGTCGTCCTTGGCCGTCGGCTCCGCGCCGTCGGCCCTGCCGATCCACACCAGCCCGACGTAGTGGCCGAGGGCGTAGCCGCCCGCCTCGGTGTAGCCGCCGGCGGGGAAGGCGGCCTTCTCGCTCTCCAGCGGGAGAGTCCAGCCGCCCCGGTAGAGGGTCTTGAGCGACTCGACCAGGTCGGTGGCCGCCTGCCCGTCACGCAGGTTGAGCAGCGTGTACTGGCCGACGTAGCGGCCGTCGGCGCTGACGTACAGGCTGCGGGCGGCCTGGCTGCACTCGGCCTCGGTCACCTGCTCGGCCAGCGCCTCACCCCACAGCGCGGCGGAGCAGTCGGCGTCCAGCTTGCTGGCGACCAGTTTGAGCCTGAGCTTCTTCTCACCGGTGAGCGTCTTGTGGGCGAAGACCTCCTTCGCGGTGAGCGGCTTGGCGTCCTTGCCGCGATCGGCCACGGGCTCGAACAGCTTGGGCGAGGCCCAGCCATGGAAGGTCTGCGGAAGCGCGGCGTTCGTCTGCGACAGGGCGTCGCCCGTCCGGCGGTCGGGCGTGTAGGAGCCGAGCGAGACCACCACGATGACCAGCGCGGCCGCGGCCGCCAGGACGGCGACGGCCGAGACGATGACGACGAGGAGTTTCTGCCGGTCGGGGCTGACCCCCCAGTCGGTGAGGAGCGGGAGCTGCCAGTCGGAGCGGGGCGCCCGGCGGCGCCTGCGGGTGCGCGGCGGACCGGTCACAGCGCCACGCCTTCGATCGCGTTGCCGAGGGCGAACGTCAGCGCGGCGGCCACCCCGCCCACGACGAGCTGCCGCAGCCCCGAGTACCACCAGCTGCGGGCCGTGACGAGCGACACCAGCGCGCCCGCGCCGAACAGCGCCGCGCACGACACCGCGGCCGACACCCACAGCTCCGTGGCGCCGAACAGGTAAGGCAGCAGCGGCAGCGCGGCGCCCACGGCGAACGACAGGAACGACGACCCGGCCGCCAGCTTGGGCTTGGGCAGGTCGCCGGGGGTGACCCCGAGCTCGTTGCGGGTGTGGAGCTCCAGCGCCTGCTGGGGGTCGCGGGAGAGCTGCCTGGCCACCTCGGCGGCCAGCTCGGGCTGGACGCCCCGGTCGGTGAAGGTCCGGGTCAGCTCGGCCAGCTCGTCGTCGGGGTGGCGGGCCAGCTCGCGCGCCTCCACCTTGATCTCCCGCAGGGCCAGCTCGCGCTGGCTGGCGACGGAGACGTACTCGCCGCCCGCCATGGAGAAGGCCCCCGCGGCCAGCCCGGCGACTCCCGCGAGCGCGATGACGCCGGGCTCGCCGGTGCCGCCCGCGACCCCGGCGATGAGCGCGAAGTTGGACACCAGGCCGTCCATCGCCCCGAACACGGACGGCCGCAACCAGCCGCCGCTGACATCGCGGTGCTGGTGGTGCGCCTCCGCGCGGGCACTCATCGGCTGTTCTTCTCCTCGGGTACGGGCTCGGCATCCTGATCGGCGGCCCGAGGCGTATCGGAGGGCGTGTCGTCGACGGGATCGGCCGGGGTGTCGGCGGGTGTCCCAGCTGAGGACTCGGCCACCGGATCGTCGGGCGCGTCCCGCTCGTCCTCCGGGTCGGCCTGGTCGCTCCCGTGCGCCGGATCGGCGTCCTCGCCGGTCTGGACGGTGACGACCTCGGCGGAGGTCTTGTTCCTGGTGACCCAGAAGTAGACCAGGGCGCCGACGAACAGCGCGATGGCGGTGTACTGGTTGATGCGCAGGCCGAGGAACTCGACCGCGTAGCCGATGCCGCCGACCGGGTCGATGCGCAACCCCTCGATCCAGAACCGGCCCAGCGTGTAACCGGCGACGTAAAGCGCGAACAGCCGCCCGTGACGCAGCGAGAACCGCCTGCCGGCGTAGATCAGCACGAAGCCGAGCGCGACGTTCCACAGCGACTCGTACAGGAATGTCGGGTGGTAGAGCACGCCGGGCTCGCCGCCGTGCTCGATGTCGATCTCCAGGCCCCACGGCAGCGTGGTGGGCGAGCCGTACAGCTCCTGGTTGAACCAGTTGCCCCACCGGCCGATCGCCTGGGCGAAGGCGATGCCGGGCGCGACCGTGTCGGCCACGGCGCTGAGGGACAGGCCGCGGCGGCGGCACGCCCACCAGACGCCCACCCCGCCCAGAGCGATCGCGCCCCAGATGCCGAGCCCGCCCTCCCAGATGAACAGCGCCTGGATGGGCTGCTTCTCACGGCCGCTGAAGTAGAGCTGCCAGTCGGTGATGACGTGGTAGAGGCGGCCGCCGATCAGACCGAAGATCACCGCCGGCACGGCGATGTCGATGATCGTGCCCTTCTCGCCGCCGCGAGCGCGCCAGCGGCGCTCGCTCAGCCAGACAGCGAAGATCACGCCGAGCACGATGCAGAGCGCGTAGGCCCTGATCGGGAGGAAACCGAAGAGATACCAGACCCCCTCGGAGGGGCTGGGAATCGAGGCTAGGGGCATGTCGGTGAGGGTAGCGGACACGACGCTACTTGGCCGCCTCGGTGACGGTTTCGCGCAGCTCCTGAGGCGTGAACGCGACGTTGTTGTCGATCGCGGTGCCGTTGACCTTGACGGTCGGCGTGCCCTCGATCTTCTGCTCGTCGCCGATCTTCTTGCTGTAATCGAGCTGCGCCTGCGCGTGGGTCTGGGAGGTCACGCAGGTCTCGAAGGCGGGGTCGGTGACGCCGGCGTCCTTGCCCCACTCGACCAGGTCCTCCAGCTTGAAGCCCTCCACGACCTCGCTGGGCTGGTTCTCGAAGAGCGTGTCGTGGAAGGTCATCCACTGGGCGCCGTCGGCGACGCAGCGGGAGGCGGCCCCGGCCCGCAGCGAGTTACCCTTGGTCGGCTCCTGGGAGAAGATCGTGATCGGGTGGTAGACGACCTTGGCCAGGCCCTCGGCGGCGAGGTTCTTGAAGGTCGCGCCGCTGACCCGCTCCAGCTCCCGGCAGGCGGGGCACTGGAAGTCCTCGTAGATGTCGACCACCGGCTGGGTCACGCCCTCCTTGGCCATGACCACGGCGCCGTCGGGCTGCACGGTGATCGGCGCCAGCGCCTCACCTGCCTGCTCCGACTGCGACCTGCTCGCGGTGTACCACCACCCGGCCCCGACGGCGGCCAGCGCGACCACGCCTGCCGTCACATAGGTGACGACCTTCTTGCGTCGCTCCCGCACGCGGTCGGCGGCGCGCTGCAGTTCGATCTTCTCACGCGCCGACTTCGCCCGGTCGCCCTTGCCCATCGCCGTTCTCCTCTTCTCCGATCGGGTGATCAAGCCCCGCCAGGCCCAACGGCCCGTCGAGCGCGAAGCGCCCGGGCGGGAAGCGCACGATCCAGGCGCCCAGCAGCACGAAGCCGAAGTCACGCAGGATGTCGACCAGGTATGTCGGCTCCTGCCCGGCGCCGAGTTCGCCGCCGCCGCCGAAGCAACCGCAGTCGATGCGGAGCCCATGGGCCCACGCCCAGGCGATGCCGAAGACGAAGGCGAACATCAGCAGCGCGGCGACCACGGCGGCCACGCGGGTCATGAGACCGATGACCAGCAGCACGCCGACCACGATCTCCACGATGGGCAGGCCGTAGCCGACCGTCGTGGCCACCGAGTCGGGCAGCAGCTCGTACGCTCTGACCGCCACGACGGACTCGGACGGGTTGCCTATCTTGAGGCCACCGGCCACGATCAGCACCCCGCCCAGGACCAGCCGGGCGACCGTCGTCACCCAGGGTATCGCCGATCTGGCGGTGCGTGACGCATCCGACGCGTTCACGGGCTATCTCCTCTTCGCTGTGTACCGGGAAGCGCACAGTATCGAGATCTATCTGATCACGCAGGCGATAAGACTCTGCTAAGCCCCGATTGCCGCAGGTCACGCCGGGCATGCCGAAGCTCCCCGGGGGCGCCGGGGAGCTGGTCGGACAGGGTCAGCCGCGTGACCGGACCCCCTGGGCCATGTCGCGGGCCAGCTCCTGGACCGAGGCGCGGCCCGCGGCCTCGTCGGGCGCGTCCAGCAGGCGGCGGATGAAGGCCGAGCCGACGATGACGCCGTCGGCGTAACGGGCCACCTCGGCCGCCTGGGCGCCGGTGCCGACGCCGAGCCCCACGCACACGGGCAGGTCGGTGTGCGCGCGGGTGCGCTTCACCAGGCCCTCGGCCGCGACGTTGACCGACTCCCTGGCGCCCGTGACGCCCATCAGCGAGGCCGCGTACACGAACCCGGTGCAGCAGTCGACGACCGCCTTGATGCGCTCGTCGGTCGAGCTGGGCGCGACCAGGAACACGGTGTCGATGCCGGACTCGGCGGACGCCGCGCACCACTGCCCCGACTCCTCGGGCGTCAGGTCGGGCGTGATGGTGCCGACGCCGCCGGCGTTGGCCAGGTCGCGGGCGAACCGGTCGGCGCCGTAGCGGTCGATCGGGTTCCAGTAGGTCATCACGAGCGTCGCCGCGCCGGTGGCCGCCACGCCCTCGACGGTGCGCAGCACGTCGGCGATGCGGGTGCCGTTGACCAGGGAGCGGTGGACCGCGTCCTGGATGGTCGGGCCGTCCATCAGCGGGTCGGAGTAGGGCAGGCCGATCTCGATGACGTCGCAGCCCGCCTCGACCAGGGCCGCCGCCGCGGCGATGCCGCCGTCCTTGGTCGGGAAGCCCGCGGGCAGGTAGCCGACGAGGGCGGCCCGGTTGTCCGCCTTGGCCTTGGCGAACACCGTCTGGAGAGTCGTCATTGGTGGTCCTGGTCGTCAGAGGTTGAAGTACTTCATGGCCGTGCCCATGTCCTTGTCGCCGCGCCCGGAGAGGTTGACCAGGATGGTCGCCCCGGGGCCCAGCTCACGGCCGAGCTCCAGCGCCCCGGCCAGCGCGTGGGAGGACTCGATGGCGGGGATGATGCCCTCGGTCCTGGCCAGCAGCGAGAACGCGGCCATCGCCTCGTCGTCGGTGACGCCGTGGTAGACGGCGCGGCCGGAGTCCTTGAGCCAGGCGTGCTCGGGGCCGACGCCGGGATAGTCGAGGCCGGCCGAGATCGAGTGGGACTCGATGGTCTGGCCCTCGTCGTCCTGGAGCACGTAGGTGCGCGAGCCGTGCAGCACGCCGACCGAGCCGGCGGTGAGGGTGAGGGCGTGCTCGCCGCTGTCGAGGCCGTGACCCGCGGCCTCGTAGCCGTGGAGCTGGACGCCCTGGTCGCCGATGAAGGCGTGGAAGATGCCGATGGCGTTGCTGCCGCCGCCGACGGCGGCGCACACGGCGGTGGGCAGCGCGCCGGTCAGCTCCAGCATCTGACGGCGGGCCTCGACGCCGATGATGCGGGCGAAGTCGCGCACGATCTCCGGGAACGGGTGCGGGCCCGCGACGGTGCCGAACAGGTAGTGAGTGGTGTCGACGTTGGTGACCCAGTCGCGGAACGCCTCGTTGATGGCGTCCTTGAGCGTCTTGGAGCCGTTGTGGACCGGGACGACCGTGGCGCCGAGCAGCTTCATCCTGGCGACGTTGAGCGCCTGGCGCTCGCAGTCGACCGCGCCCATGTAGATCACGCACTCCAGGCCGAGCAGCGCGGCGGCGGTGGCGGTGGCCACGCCGTGCTGGCCGGCGCCGGTCTCGGCGATGACGCGCTTCTTGCCGAGCCGCTTGGTCAGCAGCGCCTGGCCCAGCACGTTGTTGATCTTGTGGGCGCCGGTGTGGGTGAGGTCCTCGCGCTTGAGGACGACCCGCGCGCCGCCCGCCTGCTCGCTGAAGCGCGGCACGTCGGTGAGCGTGGTGGGCCGGCCCGCGTACGTGCGCAGCAGGTGGTCGAACTCGCGCAGGAAGCCCGCGTCGTTCTTGGCCTCGGCGTAGGTGCGGGCGACCTCGTCGAGCGCCGGGATGAGCGCCTCGGGCACGAACCGGCCGCCGAAGATGCCGAACTTGCCGCGCACGTCTGGATCGTCGCCGTGGACGCCGTTGCCGGCGAGATCGGCGGCGGTGAGGATCGTGCCTTCGTTTGCCACTGCTATCCCTCTGCTCCGTGGTCGGGGCGTGTCGCGGGGTGGGCGCCGGCGGTCACCAGGGCCTCCACGGCCCTGCGCGGGTCCTTGCCGGTGACCAGGCTCTCCCCCACCAGCACGGCGTCGGCGCCCGACCTTGCGTAGGCGAGCAGGTCGTGCGGCCCGCGCACGCCCGACTCTGCGATCTTGATGACATTATCGGGGATCTTCGGCGCCAGCTTGCTGAAGACGTCGCGGTCGACCTCGAGTGTCTTGAGATTGCGGGCGTTGACGCCGACGACACGGGCCCCGGCCGCGACGGCCCGGTCGAGCTCCTCCTGGGTGTGGACCTCGACGAGCGGGGTGAGCCCGATGGACTCGGCGCGCTCGATCAGCGACACCAGGGCCTCCTGCTCCAGGCAGACCACCATGAGCAGGGCCAGGTCGGCGCCGTGGGCCCTGGCCTCCCAGAGCTGGTAGGAGGTGAGGATGAAGTCCTTGCGCAGGATGGGGATGTCGACGCGGGCACGCACGGCGGCCAGGTCGTCGAGGCTGCCGCCGAACTTGCGCCGCTCGGTCAGCACGCTGATCACGTGGGCGCCGCCCGCTTCGTAGTCGGCCGCCAGGGCCGCCGGATCCGCGATCGCGGCCAGCGCGCCCTTGGACGGGCTGGAGCGCTTGACCTCGGCGATCACCGAGACCCGGTCGCCGCCGAGCGCGGCGAGCGCGTCGCGGGGCGCGGGAGCCCGGTCGGCCTGCTGCTTGAGCTCGTCAAGCGACACGGCCTGCTGGCGTGCGGCGAGGTCGGCACGCACCCCGTCGAGGATGTCGTCGAGGACGCTGGGCCCTTCGGTCCGCTCACTCACGCGCTTCGGGTCCCTCCGGTCGGCAGTGGGGGTGGAGGCCGGCAGTTCGCTTGGCGTCCGCTCCCGGCCCGTCTCTGCGATGGTATCGGCCCCGGCGAGGTCGGCTCGCCACAGGGGCCTGACTAGGGCGCCAGGAACGCCCCGAAGGGGAGATTGCGGACGATCCAGTAGACGATGACGATCGCCAGGAAGGCCCACAGCCACCCGGGATGGGCGAGCGTGGTGCGCCGGGGCCGGCCCCGCCACGCGGTCACCATCCACCGGCCCCACCAGAACAGCAGGAAGGGGACCATCGCCAGAGCCAGCGGGTTGAGCCCGAGGGCCGCCACCGGGTCGAGATGGGCGAGCGCGTGGATGGTGCGCATCGTGCCGCAGCCCGGGCAGTAGAGACCCGTCGCCCACAAGAAGGGGCAGGTCGGGTAGTTGCCGGGCTCGTTGGGGTCGATGGTGCCGACGACCGCGAAGACGGCGCCGGCGGCCGCGGCGACACCGAGCGGCGCGAGCACTGCCTTGAGCCGGTCAGCGCCGCGCCGATCGAGGTTCGCGTCGGTCATGATGCGTTTCAGTACGAGTAGCTGTAGGTGGAGACGCTCGCGGCGATGAGCACGAAGAAGACGATGTAGCCCACGACGATGAGCACCCACAGCGCGATGCCCGCGATCAGCGAGCGCTTCCACCAGGTCTTGGCCTCCTCGGAAGCGGCCATGGCGCCCTGCATGTCGCCGATCTGCCACTTCTGGTTGACCTGGGTCGACTTGACGATCGAGACGATGCCCAGGGGAAGGCAGCAGAACAGGGTCGTCAGGATGGCCGGGACCAGGTGGTTGTCCGGCGGGGTGCCGTAGTTGCCACCGCCGGGCTGCTGGCCGTAGCCGGGGGGCTGGCCACCGTAACCGCCGTAACCGCCGCCACTCGGGGGCTGCTCACCGTAACCGCCGTAGCCACCGCCGCTCGGCGGCTGCTGGCCATAGCCGCCGCCACTGGGCGGCTGCTGGCCGTAACCGCCACCGCTCGGAGGCTGCTGACCGTAGCCACCACCGCTCGGCGGCTGCTGGCCGTAACCGCCACCGGGCGGCTGGGCGCCGTATCCGCCGTCGCCCTGGTTTCCGTAACTCATGTTGGTTAACTCCTCATGTCGTCAGTTTGCTGCGAGGTGCGCGCGGCAGCCTAGCGACAAACCATGGGCGACATGCAATAACGTTCACCTTGCGGGTAACTTGTAATCTGCCTGCAAACCTCAGTAGCTCACCGAGGCCGCGCCCGCCAGACCGAGCAGAGCGAGCCAGGCGCCGCCGAAGAGCAGCCACAGCAGGAGCCACAGGACGATCGTGATGTACGAGGTCACGAGGCCGGCCATGGCCATGCCCTGGCCCTCCTCGCCGGTCCGCTTGATCTTGGACATCGCGATGTGGCCGCAGATGGCGCCGGGGATGCTGGTCAGGCCGCACAGCACCAGGCCGACGATGCCGAGCACCAGCGAGGCCACGGCCAGGCCGTTGGTGGACCTGGGCGGGGGGTAGGGGTTGTAGGGCTGGCTGTAGGGCTGCTGCCCGTAGAAACCCCCGCTGGGCGGCTGCTGACCGTAGACGTAGGAGCCGCTGCCGGGCTGCTGGCCGTATCCGCCGCCGGTCGGGGGCTGCTGGCCGTATCCGCCGCCGCTCGACGGCTGCTGGCCGTATCCGCCGCCGGTCGGGGGCTGCTGCCCGTACCCGCCGCCGCTCGACGGCTGCTGCCCGTACCCGCCCCCGCTGGAGGGCTGCTCGCCGTACCCGCCGCCCGGCGGCTGGCCGTAGCCGCCCCCGCCGCTCGGCGGCTGCTGACCATAGCCGCCGCCTGCCGGTGGCTGCTGGCCGTAGCCGCCACCGGGCGGCTGGGCGCCGTACCCGCCCTCGTCCCCATAGCTCATGAGCTCGGCTCCTCGTCACGGTCGTGCGGCCGTCATGTGGCCGTACGAGATCGAATCCGCAAACTCCGAGATCCACCGCCCGGGCATCAACCGGACACGACAGCGAGCGCACCCCGCCGAGCGGATTCCCCGTCGTCCACGAACTTAGCGCGATTCGGTGGGGTCGTCCCCCCGGTCGAGCGCATCCCACAGGGCCCGGTCGCCGTCGGCCTGGACGCGGGGCCGGGCGGCGGCCCTGTCGTACCGGTCGGACATGCCCGTCCACCTGCCGCCCCGCACGACGGCGAGGACGCCGCCGGCCAGTATGAGCAGGGCGCCGAGCCCGCCCAGCACCGGCCACGCGACGGTCAGGTCCCACTCCAGCGGACCCGCCGCGCCGAGGACGTTGTGCTCGCGCAGCCAGGTCTCGATCCCGGCCCTGCCGGTGGCGCCCCACATGGCGGCGGCGGCGCCGAGCCCGCAGAGCGCCAGCAGCACCCCGACGACGCGCCGGCCGATCCCCTTGGTGGCCAGCACGGCCACCACGCCGGCCAGCCCGGCCAGCGCGAGCGGGGTCAGCACCGGGCTCAGGTCACCGCCGGTGGGGACGGTCAGCTCGCCGCTCCCCCGTACGGCCTCCACCCAGGTGCGGCCGGCGGCGAGCAGCACGAGCAGGCAGCCGATGGCGGTGAGCGCCGCCCACAGCCACGGCTCCCGCGACGATCTGGCCGGGCTCACTACGGCTCCGCGTGCTCGGGGGCGGCCCCCTGGACGGCCGGCAGCCGGTCGGCGTCGAAGCAGGTGCGGTCGCCGGTGTGGCAGGCCGCGCCGACCTGGTCGACCCGGAGCAGCAGGGTGTCGCCGTCGCAGTCGAGCGCGACCTCGCGGACGTACTGGACGTGACCGGACGTGTCGCCCTTGACCCAATATTCCTGGCGGCTGCGGGACCAGTACGTCGCCCTGCCCGTGGTGAGCGTGCGATGCAGCGCCTCGTCGTCCATCCAGGCGAGCATGAGCACCTCGCCGGTGTCATGCTGCTGGACGATCGCGGGCACCAGCCCGTCGCCGCCGCGCTTCAGTCTCGCGGCGATCTCGGCATCAAGCGGCATGCCGCCATTCAACCAGCCTCCCGGTACTCCCCCGCGCCAAGCCCCGGCCCGGAGCCCAGGAAAGGGCGCGACCCACCCCGCGCGACACCCCGCCCGCCCGGGTCAGCCCGACCAGGAAAGAGCATCAATCCCCGTGACATCCCCGCGCGGCGCCCACCCCGTGCCGGTCGAGGGCAAGGGAGAGGGCCCCGAGCACCTCGCGGGCCCTCCCGTCACGACCTGGGAGAGGCGCGGACCCATCCCCGCCCGGGCCAGCCGAGGGCCAGGGAG
>NZ_JBICUQ010000004.1:389744-812949 GCF_043198225.1 Nonomuraea sp. NPDC048826
GAGGGGACACCCACCCCGCGCAACACCCTCACCCGCCCGGGTCAGTCCCGGCCCGGGAAGAGCATCCCCTCGTGGCGCCCCCGGTCAGTCGAGGGCCCGGGAGGGGACACCCACCCCGCGCAACACCCTCACCCGCCCGGGTCAGTCCCGGCCCGGGAAGAGCATCCCCTCGTGGCGCCCCCGGTCAGTCGAGGGCTTGGGAGAGGGTGTCGTAGATGGGGAAGAGGGGGGCCAGGTTGGTGCGGCGGAGGCGGCGCAGGACCTGGCCGTCCTGTGCCACCAGTGCCATGGTGCCGTCGCGTTCGCGCAGGTCGGCGAGCTGGCGCACCAGCACGCCCAGCCCTGTGGTGTCGATGAAGGTCAGCCGGCTCAGATCGACGACCAGGCACGGCCCGTGTGTCCGCACCGCCTCGGCGAGGCAGCGGCGGACGTCGGCCACGTTGTCCACGTCGACCTCTCCTGCCAGGCTGACCACGATCCGCTCGCCGTGCTGCCGGCGAGTCATCTGCAGCAGTTCCAACGCCATGCTCCTCACGCCCCGTGACAAGGCGGCCCGCGATCGAAGCTACACCGCCAACCGATTTGTCACCGACTGTTTTACGGAGAACGCGGTGCGTGATATTACTTCGGACGGTAGCTTCGGGGTCACGCTGCGGTAGGGAGCCTCTCGTGGTCCGCGTCACCGGCTCAGCCACCGACCCCGAGCTGGGCGATCATGTCTGCCTGCCGTTCCTGGGCGACCGGGAGCGGCGTGACACGACGCGGCTGTTCGCGCTCAACGGGCTCCGCCGCCGGACGAAAGTGCTGATCATCACGCACACCGACTCCCCCGACCGCACCCGGGCCTGGCTGACCCCGCTGGTGCCGGGGTTCGACGAGGCCGAGTCGGCCGGCCGCATCGAGATCGTCGGCAGCGCCGCCACCCATCTGACCGGCGGCAGGCTGGATCCCGGACGGGCGCTCGACGGCCTGGCGAGCGCCCGCGAGCGGGCCCGCGCCCAGGGGCATCGGGGGCTGTACGCGCTGGTCGACGCCTCGTGGGGGGTGCACGACCCGCCGGGGCAGGCGGCGTTCGAGTCGGCGGTGAACGCGCTGTTCGGGCAGGGCGGGCTGGCCGCGGTCTGCCAGTACGACCGCGCGCTGTTCCCGCGTGAGGCGCTCGACCGGGTGACCGCGGCGCACCCGATCTCGCCCGAGCAGGCCCTGCTGCGCCACATCACTCTGTCGTCGCCGCCGGGAGTGCGGCTGTGGGGCGACGTCGACCTGACCAACCGCCAGGCCTTCGCCTCGATCCTGGCGCCGCTGCGGGAGGAGCCGGAGGACGTGGTGATCGACGCCACCGGGCTCGACTTCATCGACGCCGGCTCGGCGCAGCTGCTGGTGGCGACGGCCCTGGCCCGGGGGCCCGGCCGGACCGTGGTGGCCTGCGGGAGCCCGCTGGCGCGGCTGCTGCACCTGTTGAAGGCGGGCGACGCGCTGGGCGTGCGCCTGACGGGTGATGTGTAGACAGGTGCTCTCGGCGACGTTCGCGCGCGGTGGGATCACGCTGCTGCGCAGGACGGTCATGTCCTGCGTCGCCGAGGAGGGGCTGGCGGGCCGGCGCCTGGAGGACTTCGTGGTGGTGGTCAACGAGATCACCACGAACGCGGTCCTGCACGGCGGGGGCGGCGGGCGGCTGCGCCTGTGGTGGCGGCACGGGCGGCTGTGGTGCGAGGTCTCCGACGACGGGCCTGGCCTGCCGCCCGGCTGGACCACCGCGACGCCGCCGCCCACGGGGTTCGAGGCGGGCGGGCGCGGCCTGTGGCTGGCGCGGCTGCTCTGCGACCAGCTCACGATCGTGTCGGGACCGGCGGGCACGACCGTGACCTTCGCGGCCCCGCCGGCTTCCCCCCGAAGCGGCCCGTGAGCCGGTCAGGAGCGGGCGGCGGAGATCCAGGAGGCGTGCAGGTCGGCGTACACGCCCGGCTCACGCACCAGTTCGGCGTGCGGGCCGCGCTGGACGAGCCGGCCGCCGTCGAACACGAGGACCTCATCGGCGTTCTCGGCCGTCGACAGGCGGTGCGCGATGGAGACGGCGGTGCGGCCCCGGGTGACGCCTTCCAGGGCGCGGGCCAGGCGCACCTCGGTGGCCGGGTCGACGGCCGAGGTGGCCTCGTCGAGCAGCAGCAGGTCGGGGTCGGCCAGGTAGGCGCGGGCCAGCGCGACGAGCTGGCGCTCGCCCGCCGACAGCGACTCGCCGCGCTGGCCGACGGGGGTGTCGAGCCCGGCGGGCAGCCCTTCGAGCCAGTCGGCCAGGCCCAGCTCGGTGAGGGCGAGCGTGATCTCCTCCCGGGTGGCCGACGGCTTGCCGTACCGGATGTTCTCCTCCAGCGTGCCGTCGAACAGGAAGCCGTCCTGCGGCACCATGACGATGCGCCGGCGCAGCGAGGAGAAGCGGATGTCGCGCAGGTCGTGCCCGTCGACGAGGACGCGTCCCGAGACCGGGTCCATGAGGCGGGTGAGCAGCTTGGCGAAGGTGGTCTTGCCGGACCCGGTCTCGCCCACGACGGCGACCCGGGAGCGCGGCGGGATGTCCACGGTGACCTCGCGCAGCACGGGCGGGCCGCCGGGATAGGCGAAGCCGACGTCCTCGAAGGAGACGGAGATGGGGCCGCGCGGCGGCGTGGCCCCCTCGTCGCCGGGGTCGGCCACGTCGGCGGGCGTGTCGATCACGCCGAGCACCCGCCGCCAGCCGGCGATGGCGTTCTGCGCCTCGTTGAGCACCTCGGTGGCGGTCTGCATCGGCGACACGAACAGCGTGATGAGGAACAGGAACGCGACCAGCTCCCCGGCCGTGATGGTGCCGGACAGGCCGAGCCGGACGCCGAGCAGGACGATCCCGGCGATGGCCAGGGCCGCGACGATCTCGGTCAGCGGGAACACGAACCCGACGATGGTCTGCGCCTTGACCTGGGCGGCCTTGTTGGCGTCCACGGCCTCGTCGATGCGCTCGGCGGTGCGCCGCTCGGTGGCGTAGGCGCGGATGACGGCGGCGCCGACGACGGACTCGCTGACCGCGGCGAGCATGTCGCCGGTACGCTCGCGCACCCGGGTGTAGGCGGCCGACAGCCAGCGCTGGAAGCGCGGCAGCGCGATCATCAGCGGCACGAAGCAGGCCCAGACCAGCAGCGTGAGCTGCCAGGAGTAGACGAACATGAGCACGGTGGCGATGAGCAGCTGCCCGAACGCCATGATGATCATCAGCCCGCCCCACTGCATGAACGTGCTGATCTGGTCGATGTCATTGGTGACGCGGGAGACCAGGGCGCCGCGCCGCTCGGTGTTCTGGGTGAGCACGGACAGGTCGTGCACGTGCCGGAAGCCGCGCACCCGCAGCGTGGCCAGCGACGACTCGGTGGCCTTGTAGAGCCGGACGTTCATCAGGTAAGCGGCCAGCGCGGTCAGCAGCACCGCGGCGGCGCACACCACGACCATGCGGGTGATGTACGACAGGTCCGGGCTGCCGGCGGCGATGCCGGTGTCGATGGTCTGCTGCACGGCCAGCGGCACGATGATCTTGCCGCTGGTGGCGATGACGGCCAGCAGCAGCGTGACGCCCAGGCCCTTGCGGAACTCGGGGGTCAGCGACAGGCCGTACCGGACCACCGCCCAGGCGGACCTCTCGCCGCCGGCGCCGATGCGCCCGCTGTCGACGGTCATGCGCTGACTTCCTCCTCTTCGAGGCCTGCCGGCCTGTCCTTGTCCACACCCGGACCGGGTTCCGCGTCCGCGTCGAGTGCGGAGCGTTCCAGCTCCTCGCGCTCGTAGGCGGTCACCAGGTCGCGGTAGCCGTCGCAGCGGGCCAGCAGCTCCTCGTGGGTGCCGCGGTCGGTGACCCGGCCCCGGTCGAGGAAGACGACCTCGTCGGCGAGCGCGATGGTGGCCATCCGGTAAGCGATGACCACGACGGTCGACGCCTCGGCCCGGTCCCGCAGCCCGTACAGGATCCTGGCCTCGACCTGCGGGTCGACGCTGGACGTGGCGTCGTCGAGTATGAGCAGGCGGGGCGCGCGGACGACGGCGCGGGCCAGCGCGAGGCGCTGGCGCTGGCCGCCGGACAGGGTGGCGCCGCGTTCGCCGACGCGGGTGCCGAGGCCGTCGCCGAGCCGGGCGACGAAGCCGTCGGCCTGCGCGACGCGCAGCGCCTCCCACACCCGCTCGTCCGCGACGGGCAGGTCGAGCGCGATGTTGCCGCGTACGGTGTCGTCGAACAGGAACGTCTGCTGGGGCACCAGCGCGACGGACTCGGCGATCGCCCCGTAGGGCAGGTCGCGCAGGTCCACGCCGTCGAGCCGGACCTGGCCGCGGTCGGGGTCGACGAGGCGGCCCAGGAGCTGCACCAGCGTCGACTTGCCCGCGCCGGTGGGCCCGACCAGGGCGACGGTGCGCCCGGCGGGCACGTCGAAGGTGACGTCGTGCAGCACCTCGGCGTCGCCGTAGGCGTAGGAGACGCCCTTGACCTCCAGCGAGGCGGGGCCGTCGGACCGGGCCGCGGCCTCGCCGTAGGTCATGGAGCCCTCGGCCTCCAGCACGGCCTGCACCCGGTTCCAGCCGACGACGCTGCGCGGCAGCTCCGCCAGCACCCAGCCGAGCGCCCTGATCGGGAACGACAGCAGGGTGAACAGGTAGGCGACCTGGACGAGCTGCCCGGAGTCGATCGCGCCGGTGGACATCCGCAGCGTGCCGACGGCCAGGACGGCGAGCACGCCGAGCGTGGGCAGCGCCTCCAGCATCGGGTCGAACAGGCCGCGCACCTTGCCGACGGCGATGTTGGCGTCGCGCAGCTCGTGGGCGCGGCGGCGGAACCGGTCGGTCTCCAGGTCCTCCCTGCCGAGCGTCTTGACGACGAGCGCGCCGTCGAAGCTCTCGTGGGCGATCTCGCTCACCTCGGCCCGCAGCTGCTGCGCGCGGGTGACGAGCGGGCTGAGCCGGCGCTGGTAGACGAGGTTCAGCAGGGCGATCGCCGGGAAGATCAGGAAGCCGACCAGGGCGAGCACGAGGTCGGTGAGCAGGATGCCGACCGCCGCGGTGAAGAGCATGACGACGACGCCGACGGCCATGGGCAGCGGCGCGAGCGGCGCCCACGCGGCCTCGGCGTCGGCGCTGGCGTTCGACAGCAGCTGGCCGGTCGGGTGGCGGTGGTGCCAGGCGAGCGGCAGGCGAAGGTACTGCTTGGTGACGTCGCGGCGGGAGCGGGCCTGCATGCGGTACTGCATGAGGCCGGCCAGGATGCGGCGCCCGGCCACGCCCAGGGCCTTGAGCAGGGCGGTGCCCATGATGAGCAGCACGCCTGTCCAGAGGGTGCCGGTCGCGACCTCGCCACGCTCGAACGCGGCGAGCACGACGTTCTGGGTGGCCCAGCCGAGCGCCCAGGCCGAGGCGACGGTCATCCCTCCATAGACGGCGCTCGCCAGCACCGCGGAGGTGAACACCACCTTCTCGGTGCGGATGGCCACCCCAAGGACGCGCAGCCCCTGGCGCATGACGGCCGAGGTGACCTTGTTCGCCACTCGGAAAGATCCTTTCAGCGCCCGACATTTCTACGTAAGTCCCTATCACGTCTGATCGCCTCGTTATTCCCACAGGTAGGGTTGGCGCTGTGACTCACGCCCGTAGCGAACGCGCCGCACTCTGCGACCTGCTGGACCGGCTCGGCCCCGGAGAGCCGACGCTCTGCGAGGGCTGGGACACCTACGACCTGGCCGCCCACCTGGTGCTGCGCGAGCGCCGGCCGGACGCGCTGCCGGGCATCGCGCTGCCCGCCATGGCCGGCCGCACCGCCTCCGTGCAGCGGGCGCTGAAGGCCAAGCACCCGTTCCCGCAACTGGTGGACCTGGTCCGCAAGCCGGGCGGCGTGTACGGGCTGCTGCCGTTCCTGGACTCCGCCGTCAACACGATGGAGTACTTCGTCCACCACGAGGACGTGCGGCGCGCCCAGCCAGGCTGGGCGCCGCGCGAGCTGCCCGCCGACTTCGAGGACCTGATCTGGAAGCGGGTGTCGGGGATGGCGAAGCTGATGCTGCGCCGCTCCCCCGTCGGCGTGGTGCTGCACCGCCGCGGCGGCGGCGCCCGGTCCGTGGTGCTGGGCGGCGCCCAGCAGGGCCCCAAGGTCGAGGTGAGCGGCACGGCCAGCGAGCTGCTGCTGTTCTGCTTCGGCCGGCAGGCTCACTCCCGGGCCGAGATGACCGGCGACGCCGAGGCGGTCGAGCGATTGAAGGGCTCCCGGCTGGGCATGTGACCGGCGGCCGCGGCGTGGTGACCATTGTCACGATGCCCGCTCACCTGCGATGCCCGAAAACCCCTGCGCATAAGGCGCTCCCGTGACGCCGGCAGGCCGTAGCATGGGCCATGAACGAGCCCCCCGGTTAGGATCATGAACATCTTCACAGAAGATGCAAGGTGATCGCCCAGATCCGGGTATATACGGCTGGGAACGGACTGCAGGAGGCCCCCCATGCAGGTCAAGAAGGTGCTCACGTACGTCTTGGTAGCGTTCGTGGTCTTCTACCTGTTCACCCGGCCGGCCGACGCCGCCGCCGCGGTCAACGGAGTGTTCGACGGGATCATCAATGGAGCCAATCAGTTGGCTGTCTTCTTTACCAACGTCTTGACCTGATAGTCGGTCCTGTCTGCGGGAGGTGCTTCCCCGCGCCGCCGAGTCGTGTTACGCAGGCAGGATGACAGATCGTCCAGGCGCCACCACGCTCCACCAGCCCGACCCCGCGGTCAGGCGCATCCTCGAGCGAGCGGAGCTCGAAGGCGTGGAGTTGATCCGCTTCATGTACGCCGACCACGGCGGCGTCATCCGCGGCAAGGCCACGTCCCGGTCGCGGCTCGCGGAGCGGCTCACGTCCGGCATCGGGCACACGGTGGCCATGATGGCGATGAACATGCTCGACCAGTTGCAGGAGGTCGAGCACCTGGGTCCGGTCGGCGAGGTGCGCATCGTCCCCGACCCGTCCACCTATGTCACCCTTCCCCACGCGCCCGGCGCGGCCGCGATGCTGTCGGACCTGCGCCTGCCCGACGGCTCCCCGTGGGCGGCCTGCTCGCGCTCCTTCCTCAAGGACGCGGTGGCCGCCCTCTCGGCCGAGGGCTATCTGCTGCAGGCGGCGTTCGAGCCGGAGTTCACGCTCGGCCGCCGGCTGCCCGACCCGTCCGGCGGGCCCGACCGGCTGGTGCCGCTCGACGACTCGCTCTGCTATGCCGGCACCGGCTTCGACACCGCCCACGACTACACGATCAAGCTGATCCGCGCCCTGGAGACCCAGGGGCTGCGCGTCGAGCACTGCCATCCCGAGCTCGGCCCCGGCCAGCAGGAGCTGTCGGTGCGCCACGCCGACGCGCTGCGCGCCGCCGACAACCACATGATCTACCGCGAGACCGTGCGCGGGGTCGCGATGCGGATGGCGATGTGGGCCTCGCTCGCCCCCAAGCCGCTGGCCGACCAGGCCGGCAACGGCGCGCACCTCCATCTGTCGCTGTGGAAGGACGGCGTCAACGTGTTCGGCGACGACGGCGACGTGCGGGCCGGGTTCATCGGCGGCCTGATCGCCCACCTGCCCGCGCTGACCGCGCTGACCTGCGGCAGCGTCAACAGCTTCCGCCGGCTGGCGCCGCGCATGTGGTCGAGCGCGTACGCCGTGTACGGCCCCGACAACAGGGAGGCGGCGATCCGCGTCTGCTCGCCGCTGGGCGAGCTCGGCGAGCCCAACCTGGAGCTGAAGCCGTCCGACTCCTCCGCCAACCCCTACCTGTCGCTGGGCGCGGTCATCCACGCCGGGCTGGACGGCGTCCGACGCAAGCTCGACCCGGGCGAGCCGGTCGAGATCGATCCCGACACCGTCCCCGGCCGCTACCCGCGCCTGCCCGCCTCCCTGGAGGAGGCGCTGGACGCGCTGGAGGCGGACGAGGTGCTGATGGAGGCGCTCGGCGCGCTGCGGCGCGACGCCTACCTCACGGTCAAGCGCTCGGAGGCGGCCGCGTTCGCCGGGCGGGACGCCTCCTACGAGTGCTTCCAGCACCTGCGGGTGTTCTAGCGGACCCCTCTAGCGGACGGCGTGGCCCGCCTGGCGAAGGGTGTCCTTCACCTCGGCGATCTTCAGCGTGCCGAAGTGGAACACGCTGGCGGCCAGCACCGCGTCGGCGCCGGCCGCGACGGCGGGCGGGAAGTCCTCCAGGCGGCCGGCGCCGCCGCTGGCGATCACCGGCACCCGCACGACGGCCCGGACCGCCCGCAGCATCTCCAGGTCGTAGCCGTCGAGGGTGCCGTCGCCGTCCATCGAGTTGAGCAGGATCTCGCCCGCGCCCAGCTCCTCGCCCCGGGCCGCCCACTCCACCGCGTCGATGCCGGTGCCGCGCCGGCCGCCGTGGGTGGTGACCTCGAAGCCGCTCGGCGTGCCCGGGGCCCGCCTGGCGTCCACCGACAGCACCACGCACTGCGCGCCGAACCGGCGCGACGCCTCGGTGAGCAGCTCCGGCCTGGCGATCGCGGCGGTGTTGAGCGACACCTTGTCGGCGCCGGCGCGCAGCAGCCGGTCGACGTCGTCCGCCGACCGCACGCCGCCGCCCACGGTGAGCGGGATGAACACCTGCTCGGCCGTCCTGCGCACGACGTCCAGCATGGTGTCGCGCTCGCCGGACGAGGCGGTGATGTCGAGGAAGGTCAGCTCGTCGGCGCCCTCCTCGTCATAGCGCCTGGCCAGCTCCACCGGGTCGCCCGCGTCACGCAGGTTCTCGAAGTTGACGCCCTTGACCACCCGCCCGGCGTCGACGTCCAGGCAGGGGATCACCCTGACGGCTACGGTCATGCTCGTTGTGCCTCTATCTCGATCTCTACCAGCATCCGCGGGTCGACCAGGCCGGCCACCCGTACTCCGGTGCAGGCCGGCCGGACCGTGCCGAACACCTCTGCGATGGCCTTGCCGACCTGGTCGAAGTGGCGCTGCTCCACCACGTAGTAGCGCACCATGACGACGTCCTCGCGGGTCAGCCCGCCCTTGACCACGGCTTCGAGCGCGATCTCCATCGCGGTGAGCGCCTGGCGGTAGGCGTCGCCCACGTGGCGGACCTCCCCCTCGACGGTCGAGGTGCAGCCCGACACGATGACCCGATCTCCGGCGATGACCGCTCGCGCGTATCCGTACTTCTCCTCCCAGATGCCGCCCGAAAACACCCGTATGCCGGTGCTTTCCATGCTCATGGCACCCATCACGCCCCCTCCCGACAGGGATCTAACTCCGGACCGTGGCCAGTGCGCTCTCCAGCGTGAACGCCTGGGCGTACAGGGCTCTGCCCACGATGGCTCCTTCCACGCCGACAGGGACGAGAGAAGCGAGTGCGGCCAGGTCATCGAGGGAGGAAATGCCGCCGCTGGCCACGACGGGCTTGTCGGTGCGGGCGCAGACCTGCTTGAGCAGGTCGAGGTTGGGGCCCTTGAGTGTGCCGTCCTTGGTCACGTCGGTCACCACGTAGCGGGGGCAGCCGTCGGCCTCCAGCCGGTCGAGCACCTCCCACAGGTCGCCGGCGTCCTCGGTCCAGCCGCGGGCGGCGAGCGTGGTGCCGCGCACGTCCAGGCCGACCGCGATCTTGTCACCGTGCTCGGCGATGATCTTGCGGCACCACTCGGGGTTCTCCAGCGCGGCCGTGCCGATGTTGACCCGGCGGCAGCCGGTGGCCAGGGCCGCCGCCAGCGACTCGTCGTCGCGGATGCCGCCCGACAGCTCCACGTTCACGTCCAGCCGGCCGATCAGGTCGGTGATCAGCTCACGGTTGGAGCCGCGGCCGAAGGCCGCGTCCAGGTCGACCAGATGGATCCACTCCGCGCCCGCCGCCTGCCAGGCCAGCGCGGCGTCCAGCGGCTCGCCGTAGCCGGTCTCGGTCCCGGCCTCACCCTGGACGAGCCGTACGGCCTGGCCGTACGCGACGTCCACGGCGGGGAGCAAAACGAGCGACATCAGGTCCTCCGGTCGAAAGCGAGAGTCACGAGCACGGGCAGCAGGAGCAGGGAGAAGACGAGCACGGCGAAGCTCAGCAGCGGCGAGCCCCACAGCAGCCAGGCCAGGAACTGCACGATGAGGAAGGCCAGCGCGACGGCGGCGTTCTGGGCGCGTTGGCGGCGGGCCAGCAGCCCGCCCTGCCGCGCCACCCGGACCGGGCGCGGCACCAGACGGCCCAGCGCCGCCCTGCGGCGGGCGGCGCGGGCCTGACGTTCCTCGTTGCGGCGGGCGGCCAGCGCCCGCTCCGCCTCGCGCTCGGCGCGGCGGCGCGCCCGCTCCTTACTCAAGGGTGCCGAGCCAGTTGCTCAGCAGCGCGGCGCCGGCGTCGCCGGACTTCTCCGGGTGGAACTGGGTGGCCATGAGCGGGCCGTTCTCGACCGCGGCCACGAACGGCACGCCGTGCTCGGCCCAGGTGACCACGGGCTCGGCGAAACCGTCACCGGTGCGCAGCTCCCACTCGCGCACCCCGTAGGAGTGGACGAAGTAGAAGCGGGTGGCGGGGTCGATGCCGTCGAACAGCACGCTGCCCGCCGGGGTCTTGACGGTGTTCCAGCCCATGTGCGGCAGCACCGGCGCGTCGAGCCGCTCGACCGTGCCGGGCCACTCGCCGCATCCGGTGGTCTCCACGCCGTGCTCGACGCCGCGGGCGAACAGGATCTGCATGCCGACGCAGATGCCCAGCACCGGCCGGCCGCCGGACAGCCGCCTGCCGACGATCTGGTCGCCGCGCACGCCGGTGAGGCCGGCCATGCACGCGGCGAACGCGCCGACGCCCGGCACCACCAGGCCGTCGCACTCCAGCGCGGTGTCGAAGTCGGCCGTGACGGTCACGTCGGCCCCGACCCGGGCCAGCGCCCGCTCGGCCGAGCGCAGGTTGCCCGACCCGTAGTCGAGCACCACGACGTTCTTGCTCACCACCACATCACCCCCGCGAACAGCGCCATCGCCGCGCCCAGCCCGCACACCGCGGCCCCGGCCTTCATGCCCTGCCTGAGCAGCGAGACCACGCCGCCGATGAGGAACAGGCCGAGGAACACCATGATGACGGCGATCACGTTCTCCGTCATAGCACGCCCTTGGTGCTCGGCACGCCGGTCGCCCGGGGGTCGAGCTCCGACGCCGCGCGCAGCGCCCTGGCCAGGGCCTTGAACTGCGCCTCCACGATGTGGTGCGCGTTGCGTCCGTACGGGACGCGGACGTGCAGGCAGATGGCCGCCTGGGCGACGATCGACTCCAGGATGTGGCGCGTCATCGTGGTGTCGTAGTCGGGGCCGATCATCGGGGCCATGCCCTCCGGCTCCGAGTGGACCAGGTAGGGGCGGCCGGACAGGTCGACGGTGACCTCGGCGAGCGACTCGTCCAGCGGGCACGATGCGCTGCCGAACCGCCTGATGCCCGACTTGTCGCCCAGCGCCTCGCGGAACGCGGCGCCCAGCGCGAGCGCGGTGTCCTCGATCGTGTGGTGGGAGTCGATGTGCAGGTCGCCCTCGGTCTTGACGGTCAGGTCGAACAGCCCGTGCTTGCCGAGCTGCGCCAGCATGTGGTCGAAGAAGCCGACCCCGGTGGACACCTCGACCGCGCCCGTGCCGTCGAGGTTGACCTCGACCAGGACGGACGTCTCCTTCGTCGTGCGCTCGACGCGGCCTACGCGACTCACAGAACTCCCTCCAGGGCGGCGCGGAAGGCCGCCATCTCCTCACCGGTGCCGATCGACACCCGAAGCCATTCGGGCGGGCCCACCTCGCGGATGAGCACACCTCTCTCCAGCAGGCCCTCCCACACCGCCCGCCGGTCGGGGAAGCGCCCGAACAGCACGAAGTTGGCGTCGGAGTCGGCGACCGCCAGACCCTTGGACCGCAGCCAGCCGACCGTGGCGTCGCGCTCGCGGCGCAGCGCGTCGACCGTGCCCAGCAGCTCGGCGCGGTGCTTCAGCGCCACCAGCGCCGCCGTCTGGGTGAGCGTCGACAGATGGTAGGGCAGCCGCACCAGCAGCAGCGCCTCCACCACGGCCGGGTGGGCGGCGAGGTAGCCCAGCCGGGTGCCGGCCATGGCGAACGCCTTCGACATGGTGCGGGTCACGATCAGCCGCGGGTGACGCGGCAGCAGGGTCAGCGCCGACGGCGTGCCCTCGCGGGCGAACTCGGCGTAGGCCTCGTCGACCACCACCATGCCGGGCGCCGACTCCAGGATCGCCTCGATCGTCTCCAGCGGCTGGGCGGTGCCGGTCGGGTTGTTGGGCGAGGCCACGAACACGACGTCGGGCCGGTGCTCCTCGATCGCCGCCACGACCTTGCCCGGGTCGAGCGAGAAGTCTTCCTCGCGGGCGGCGTGGATCCACTCGGTGCTGGTGCCGGTCGTGATGATCGGGTGCATCGAGTAGGAAGGCTCGAACCCGAGCGCGCTGCGGCCGTGGCCGCCGAACGCCTGCAGGATCTGCTGGATGATCTCGTTGGAGCCGTTGGCCGCCCACACCTGCTCGGTGGTCAGCCCGTGACCGAGGTAGGCGGCCAGCCCGGCGCGCAGCTCGACGGCGTCCCTGTCGGGATAGCGGTTGAGCTCGCCGGAGACCCTGCCGACCGCCTCGGCCAGGTCGGCGACGAGCGCCGGGGACGGCGGGTGCGGGTTCTCGTTGGTGTTGAGCCGGACCGGGACGTCGATCTGCGGCGCCCCGTAGGGGCTCTTGCCGCGCAGGTCGTCGCGGATGGGCAGGTCGTCGAGCCTCATGACGGCACCTGCCAGTCGAAGCGGGCGCGGATCGCGGCGCCGTGGGCGGGCAGGTCTTCGGCGTCGGCCAGCACCGACACGTGGGCGGCCGCCTCGGCCAGGGCCTCGCGGCTGTAGTCGACGACGTGGACGCCGCGCAGGAACGTCTGCACCGACAGCCCGCCGGAGTGGCAGGCGCAGCCGCCGGTGGGCAGCACGTGGTTGGAGCCGGCGAGGTAGTCGCCCAGCGAGACCGGTGCGTACGGGCCGACGAAGACCGCCCCGGCGTTGCGCACCCGCGCGGCCACCGCGGCGGCGTCGGCGGTCTGGATCTCCAGGTGCTCGGCCGCGTAGGCGTCGACCACCTTCAGACCGGCGTCGAGGTCGTCGACGAGGACGATCGCGGACTGGCGGCCGCCCAGCGCCTCGGCGATGCGCTCGCTGTGGCGGGTGGCGGCCACCTGGGCGGGCAGCTCCTTCTCCACGCCCTCGGCGAGCTCCTCGCTGTCGGTGACCAGGACGGCTGCGGCGATGACGTCGTGCTCGGCCTGGCTGATCAGGTCGGCGGCGACGTGCACCGGGTCGGCGGTGGCGTCGGCCAGGATCGCGATCTCGGTCGGGCCGGCCTCGCTGTCGATGCCGATGCGGCCCTTGAGCAGCCGCTTGGCCGCGGCCACCCAGATGTTGCCGGGACCGGTGACCATGGTGGCGGCCGGGCACTCCTCGGTGCCGTAGGCGAACATGGCCACCGCCTGGGCGCCGCCCGCCGAGTAGACCTCGTCGACGCCGAGCAGCGCGCACGCGGCCAGGATCGACGGGTGCGGCAGGCCGCCGAACTCCCGCTGGGCGGGGCTGGTCACGGCCAGCGAGGGCACCCCGGCCTCCTGGGCGGGGACGACGTTCATGACCACCGACGACGGGTAGACCGCCCGGCCGCCGGGGACGTAGAGGCCCACGCGGTCGACCGGAACCCACCGCTCGGTGACGGTGCCGCCGGGCACGACCTGGGTGGTGACGTCGGCGCGGCGCTGGTCGCGGTGGACCAGCCTGGCGCGGCGGATGGACTCCTCCAGCGCGGCCCTGACCTTCGGGTCCAGCTCGTCGAGTGCCCTGGCGATCGCCTCGGCGGGCACCCTCGTGGTGGAGATCTCGACACCGTCGAACCTGGCGGTCAGCTCCCGTACGGCTGCCGCCCCGCGATGGCGCACGTCCTCGCAGATGGGCCGCACCTTCTCCAGGGCGGCCTCGACGTCGAGCTCGGCGCGGGGCAGCACGTCACGCAGGTCCGGTGGAAGGGACCCGCGCATGTCGATACGGGAAATCACCCTCCCAGTCTACGGAGTCCGACCCCTGAATCCGCTTCCGTCCACCATGCGGACACCTCGGGCGTGCCCCCCGGTGGGGAGGGTGGGCCGTGAGGCTGCCGCGGGGGACAGCCTCACGGCCGCTCGCCCTGACCCGGGCCGAGTGTCAGGGCGAGGCGCCGTGGAGGTGGAGACCACGGCTCAGAAGAGCTCGGCGCTGATGCTTCCCCACATCGGGGAGAATTAACACGCGTCTTTGGACGATCTTTTCCTCGATCCGCCACACTTTGTGCGTACTTTGTCATTACTTGTCTTTTACCTAGGTCTTTGTACGATTCGTGCATGGCAATCTGGCGCGCCCCCGGCGGCATCGTGGTGGAAGCCATCGTGCTCGACGACCGGCCGCTCCTGCGCATCTCCCACGACATCGGCGGCCGCCTCTACCTGCAGGGATACTGCGCCAGCGTGACCGAACTGGCCGGCCACGGCGTCGACCTCGGCCAACTCGTCGAGGACGAGCTCCCCACCGGCTGACCGAAACCGGCCGGGCGACCGGTGTTACTTCCACGACCCGGCCGGGGTATGCCACGGGTCATGGCGCCGCTGCCCACCTACGCGCCGATGCTGGCCCAGCCCGGATCGCTGCCCTCCGTCCACCAGGACGAATGGGCCGTGGAGATGAAATGGGACGGCGTCCGCGCGATCGCCTACATCGCCGACGGCACCGTGCGGCTCATGTCGCGCAACGCCAAGGACATCACCGCCGCCTACCCCGAGCTGCAGCTCATGGCCGGCGCCACCGGGCGCCGGCCGGCCGTCGTCGACGGCGAGATCGTCGCCTTCGACGAGGCGGGCCGGCCCAGCTTCGGCGCGCTCCAGCCGCGCATGCACCAGCGCAACCCGGTCAGCGCCGCCGAGCTCGCCCGCGCCGTGCCGGTGACGTTCATGGCCTTCGACCTCCTCCACCTCGGCGACGACCCGGCCATCCAGCTGCCCTACACCGAACGGCGCGAGCTGCTGGAGGACGTCTTCACCCCCGGCTACCGCTGGCAGGTGCCCGTCCGCTTCCACGACCACGCCGAGGAGGCCTTCGCCTCCTCCCGCCGCCTCGGCCTCGAAGGCGTCGTCTGCAAGCGGCTCACCTCCCCCTACCGTCCGGGCAAGCGGACCGGCGAATGGACCAAGGTCAAGAACGTCAGCGCCGTCGAGGTCGTCATCGGCGGCTGGAAGCCCGGCGCCGGGCGCCGCGCCGGCACCATCGGCTCCCTGCTGCTCGGCTCGTACGACGACGAAGGCCGGCTGCTGTTCGTCGGGCACGTCGGCACCGGCTTCACCCAGGCGATGCTGCGCGACCTGCACCGGCGCCTGGCCCCGCTGGAGCGGCCCGACCCGCCCTTCGCCGAGCCGGTGCCCCGCGAGCACGCCCGCGACGCCCACTGGGTGCAGCCCGTCATGGTCGGCGAGGTGCAGTACGCCGAGGTGACCGGTGAGCACCGGCTGCGCCACCCGTCGTGGCGCGGCCTGCGGCCCGACCGGCAGCCCGGCGAGGTCCGCCACGGCGGCCCCGGCTCCGGAGGCGCCTCCGCCGTCAGCTGACCGCCGCCCTCAGCCCTCGCGGGCCGTGGCGGGCCAGGCCGGCTCCGTCAGGGTGCGCGACAGCAGCCAGGCCGGCACCGCGACCACCGCCAGGCAGCCCAGCGCCACCCGCAGCGAGGCCGTCTCCGCCACCCAGCCGACCAGCGGGCTGGCCAGCCCGCCCGCGCTCACCGCCAGCCCCAGCGTGACCCCGCCCGCCGTGCCCACCCGCCGCGGCAGGTAGTCCTGCCCCAGCGTCACGTGGAGCGAGAACGGCGCGTACAGGGTGATCGCCGCCGCCGCGACGAACACGTACATCAGCGGCCCCGGCGCCAGCACCACCCCGGCCACCGCCGGGACGCTCGCCGCGTACGCCGCCCGCATCGCCCGCACCCGCCCCCACCGCGCCGCCAGCCTGCCGCCCAGCACCGTGCCCACGGCCCCGCCCGCGAACAGCACGAACAGCGCCACCGCCCCAGCCGCCCCGCCCCCGGCGTACAGGGCGACGAACGCGCTCAGCCCCACGTACACCACGGACCGGAAGACGATCACCAGCGTCAGCCGGGAGAACGACGCCCAGTCGTCCCGCCCCGACGCCTCCGCCGCCGCACCCCGCGCCGCGCCGCACCCCGACAGCGCCCGGATCACCGGCAGCGTCACCAGCGCGCCCACCACCCCCGGCACCACCAGCCACGGCGAGGCGCCCAGCCCGCCCACCGCCAGCAGCGGCGTCACCAGCACCGGCGCCGAGGCGAACCCCAGCGTCCCGCCCAGCGAGAACCAGCTCATCCGCACGTGGCTGCCCGCGCTGGCGATCCTCGCCAGCCGCGCCGACTCCGGGTGGTAGGCCGCCACGCCCAGCCCCGACAGCGCCACCGCCAGCCAGGTCAGCGCGTACGAGTCCGTCACCCCGCTCAGCGCCACCCCGAGCCCCGCCGTCACCATGCTGGCCGGGATGAGCCACGGCATCCGCCACCGGTCCGCCATCGCCCCGAACACCGGCTGCACCACCGACGACAGCAGCGTCGCGGCCAGCACCACCCCCGAGACCGCCACGTACCCGTAACCGCGCTCGGCCACCAGGAACGGCACCAGCGCCGGCACCGCGCCCTGATAGACGTCCACCCCGGCGTGACCGGCCGCCAGCATCCCCACCCTGTTCGCCCGCACGTGCCCGATCATCGCCGGGCAACCGGATGGCGCGCTTCCGATAAAGTGCCAATCCATCATGGAAATCCGCCATCTGGCCCAGGCGCCCACCGGCCGCCGCCCGCTGGCGCCCGGCGGCGGCATCGACGCCCATCGGCACGACACCCACCAGATCGTGTACGCCCGGCACGGCGTCCTCTCCGTCACCACCGACGCCGGCACCTGGGTCGCCCCGGCCAACCGGGCCATCTGGATCCCGGCCGGCACCGTCCACGAGCACCGCGCCCACGGCGCCACCGAGGTGCGGCTGATCGGCCTCGACGCCAACCCGCTCGGCCTCGGCCGCCCCGCCGTCCTCGCCGTCGACCCGCTGCTCCGCGAGCTGATCATCGCCTACAGCGGCGAGCCGGACCTCCCGGAGAAACCCGGCGGGGAGCGGGAGCGGCTGCTCGCCGTGCTGCTCGACCGGCTGCGCCGCTCCCCCGAGCAGCCGCTGCACCTGCCGACGCCGCGCGACCCGCGACTGGCCGCCGTGTGCGCGGCGCTGCACGCCGACCCGGCGGACCCGCGGACGCTCGCCCGGCTCGCCGCCGACGCCGGGACCAGCGACCGGACCCTGGCCAGGCTGTGCCGCGCGGAGCTCGGCATGACGTTCCCGCAGTGGCGCACCCAGCTCAGGCTGCACCGGGCACTCCTCCTGCTGGCCGAGGGCGGCACGGTGACCCAGGTGGCGCACCGGTGCGGCTGGTCGTCGGCGAGCGCGTTCATCGACGCGTTCCGGCGGGCGCTCGGGTACACCCCCGGCCGCGCCTTTACATTGTAGATTCGCTACACTCGTTCAGGTGGGCAAGTCGAAGACCAAGGGCGGCACCCCCGCCACCGTGGCGCTGGAGAAGGCCAAGGCCGAGTTCACGCTCCACCCCTACGATCATGATCCCGCCGCGCAGGCGTACGGCGAGGAGGCCGCCGACGCGCTCGGCGTCCCGTACGAACGGATCTTCAAGACCCTGGTGGCCGAGACCGAGGGCGGCCTGGCCGTCGCCGTGGTGCCGGTGGCGGGCAAGCTCGACCTCAAGGCGCTGGCCTCGGCGCTCGGCGGCAAGCGGGCGGCGATGGCCGACGCCGCCAAGGTGGAGCGGGTGACGGGCTACGTGGTGGGCGGCATCAGCCCGCTCGGCCAGCGCAAGCGGCTGCCGACCGTGGTCGACGCCTCGGCGCTGGAGTTCGGGACGATCTACTTCTCGGCCGGCAAGCGCGGGCTGCAGATCGAGACCGCCCCGGCCTGCCTGATCGAGCTGACCGGGGCCGTGACGGCGCCCATCGGCAAACCGGCCTGACCTCTCACCAGTCGCGCGGCGGACGCCGGCGTTCGCCGAGCAGCCATTCGATCATCTGGCGGTGGCGCCTGGCGATCGGGCGGTGCCTGCCGGGGCGCTCGCGCCGCCCGCGGGCCTGCGTCTGCCCTTCCTCCGCGTCCTCCTCCTCCAGGCCCGGGGTGTGACCGCCGCCGAAGCGCGACATGTCGGGGCGGTGGAAACGCCGGGGCTCCTCGTCCCGCAGCGCCCGCCGCATCGACTCCACCCAGATCGGCCCGGGCAGCGAGGCGCCCTGCACCGAGCCGTAGTACTGGTCGCCGATCCGCACGCCTCTGAGCGGGTGCCGGTAGGAGCCGCGGATGTCGCCGACGCTGACGGCGGCGGCGAGGTGCGGCGTGTACCCGGCGAACCAGGCCGAGGTGTAGCCGTTGTTGGTGCCGGTCTTCCCGGCGGCGGGCCGGCCGGGGTCCTGGCCGCGCATCGTGCCCTTGTCGAACACGCCGGTCAGCACATGGCTGACCGCGTCGGCGATCGGCGGGTCGATCGCCTTGCGGCAGCTCGGCCGCACCCGGGTGCGCCGGTCGTTCCTGTCGACGATCTCCACGATGGCGAGCGGGCGGCAGTACTGGCCGCGGGCCGCGAACGTGGCGAACGAGGCGGCGACCGTGAGCGGGTCCATCTCGTTGACGCCCAGCGTGAACGTCGGCACCTCGCGCAGCGGCAGGCCGTCGGCCCTGGTGACGCCGAGCTTCTTGGCGGTCTTGACCACGTCGCAGAGGCCGACCTTGCGTTCCAGCATCATGTAGAAGATGTTGACCGACTTCCAGGTGCCGGTCTCCAGGCTGTGCGGGCCGCCGCCGCTGCCCTCGCCGCTGGCGTTGTACACCTCGGTCGACGGGTCGTTGACCGGCTGGCCGGCGCAGTTGCGGTAGCCCTCCGACGGCACCAGCGAGCCGGGGGTGTCGAACCCGTCGCCGAACCGCCACCCCTCCTTGAGCGCGGTGGCCAGCGTGAACACCTTGAACGTGGAGCCGGCCTGCAGCCCCTGCCCGCCGCCGTGCCGGATGTCGGCGACCAGGTTGTAGGTGGTGCGCGGGCCGCCCTTCTTGCCCGGGCCGACCTTCTTGCTGGCGGCCATCGCCCGGATCCAGCCGGTGCCGGGCTCCACCATCGCCTCGGCGGCCACCTCGGTGTCGGCGGGGTCCACCCGCTCCCTGATGGCCTGCTCGGCGGCCTTCTGCGCCCTCGGGTCCAGGCTGGTCCTGATCACCAGGCCGCCGCGCTCCATGCGGGCCCGCCGGATCGCCGCCGTGCTGCCGAAGACCTCGTTGGTGAGCAGCTCGCGGTGCACGTACAGGCAGAAGTACGGATGCTCGCTCTGCGAGCAGCCGCCGGGCTCGGGCCGCAGCCGCAGCCCGAGCGGGCTCGCCTTGGCCTCGGACGCCGTCTGCGGGGTGATCAGCTTCAGCCCCGCCATCCGGTCGAGCACCAGGTCGCGGCGCTCCTTGAGCCGCGCGCGGTGCGCCCGGCCGATCGACGGGTCGGTCGAGTACGGGGTGCGCACGGCTCCGGCCAGCGTGGCCGCCTCCGTCAGGGTCAGCTCCCTGGCCGTGGTGGAGAAGAACCGCCTGGCCGCCGCCTCGACGCCGTGCGCGCCGGCGCCGAAATAGGCGATGTTCAGGTACTTCTCCAGGATCTGGTCCTTGCGGTACTTGCGTTCGAGCGCCAGCGCCAGCCGCAGCTCGTGCACCTTGCGGGAGATGCTGGGGGCGCGGGCCCGGTCCCGCTCCTGGTCGGTCTCGGCGCGCTCCACCAGGATGTTCTTCACCAGCTGCTGGGTCAGCGAGGAGCCGCCCTGGCGGATCGCGCCGGCCCGGGTGTTGGCGATGAGCGCGCGCAGCGTGCCGATGACGTCCATGCCGCCGTGCTCGTAGAAGCGGGCGTCCTCGATCGCCACGATCGCCCGGCGCATCACCGGCGCCACCCGCGACAGCGGCACCGCGGTCCGGTTGGCCTGGTAGAACTGGGCGAACGTGCGGCCGCTCACGTCCACCAGCCGCGTCACCTCACTGAGCGGCTCCTCGCGCGGGGCGGGCGGCAGGTGGGTGAAGGTGTCGGCGGTGCCTTTCGCGGCCAGGCCCGCCCCGGCGACCACGGGGGCGGCCAGCGCCGCCACCAGCACTCCGCCGAGAGCGCCCACCAGGCCGAGCGTGGCGATGGATGTGCGGACAGTCACGACGTTGATGTACGACCGCCCGATCCCTGGCAAACGCCCGGTTCCTGACTCTTTACTATCCTCTGCTGATGTTCAGACCGAGTGACTGGAACTGCTCGAACGGCCGGTGGTAGCCGCGCTCGATGTGGTGCACGCCGCGCAGCGTCGAGCGCCCGTCGGCCACGGCGGCGGCCAGCACCGCGGAGAACCCGGCCCGGATGTCGGGCAGCGTCACGTCCGCGCCGCGCAGCCGCGACACCCCGCGCACCACGGCCGAGTGGCGGGCGTTGGTGTCGTGGTAGCGGCAGGCCGGGCCGCCGAGGCACTGGTCGAACACCTCGATCTCACAGCCCATGCTCTTCAGCGCCGGCACGTACACCAGGCGGTTCTCGAAGACCGTCTCGTGCAGCACCGACATGCCCTGGCTCTGCGTGAACAGCACCATGAGCGGCGTCTGCCAGTCGGTCATGAACCCGGGATGGGTGTCGGTCTGCACGGCCGCCGCCCGCAGCCCCTCCGGCGGCGCGGTGGCGCACAGGTACTCGTCGTTGATGTCGAACCGGGCGCCCATCCGGGCCAGCGTGGTGATCGCGGTGACCAGGCGGTCCTGCGGGCAGCCGTGCACGCGCACCTCGCCGCCGGTGATCAGGCCCGCCGCCAGGTACGAGAACGCCTCGATGCGGTCGCCCGCCAGCCAGGTCGAGGCGCCGCGCAGCCGCTCCACGCCCTCGATGACGATCCGGCGATCCGGCGACAGCTCGATCCTGGCGCCCATCCGCTGCAGGAACAGCGCCAGCTCCACCACTTCGGGCTCGGTGGCCGCGTTCTTCAGCACGGTCTTGCCCTCGGCCAGCACCGCGGACATGAGGATGGTCTCGGTCGCCCCGACGCTCGGGTACGGCAGCTCCAGGCGGGTGCCGTTGAGCCGTTTGGCCTTGGCGAACACGCCGCCGTCGCCCACCTCGACCTCGGCGCCCATCGCGCGCAGCGCCTCCACGTGGAAGTTGATCGGCCGCCGCCCGATCGGGTCGCCGCCCACCAGCGGCACGAACGCCTCCCCCGCCAGGTGCAGCAGCGGGCCCAGCATGAGGATCGGGATACGGTTCAGCCCGGTGAAAGCGTCGGGCACCCGCGGCCTGATCTCCGGGCCCCGCTCGATGCGGATCTCCGTCCCGCCGATCTCGACGTGGATGCCGAGCGCCTCCAGCATGGCGGCGGTGATGCCGACCTCGCCCACCTCGGGGGCGTTGTGGATGCTGCTCTCACCGCTGCCGAGCATGGCGGCGACCATGTGCTTGGAGACGCCGTTCTTGGACCCGCGGACCACGACATCGCCGCGAAGGGGGCCAGAGGGTTCTATCAACCAGACCTTCTCTTCAATCACGAAGCGAGCCTAACCGGGAGATACCATCGGTCTGGTCCTGCCGGCGATTGAAGGGACGTGGCGTGGCGAGGGAAGTACGCGCGTTCGCGATCACTGCTCTCACACTCGCCGCACTCGGGCTTCCCGCCGGCCTCCTGTGGTCCGCCCTGTCGCCGCGGCCGCCGTACCGCATCATCGACCAGACGCCGACCCTGGCGGACCCCTCCACGCAGGCCCTCATCGCCGCCGACGGCTGGTTCGCCGCGGTCACCGGCGGGCTGGGGCTGGCGTGCGGGGCGCTGGCGTGGTTCCTCAGCCGCCGCGTCCAGCTCCCGGTCGTGCTGGGGCTCTGCCTGGGCGGGATGGCCGGCGCCTTCGTCGCCCTCTGGGCCGGGACGACCTTCACCGTGGGCGTGGTCGCCGTCGAGGCCTCGGCGGCCCCGGGCGTCACCTTCACCCCAGGGCCGCTGGCGCTGACGGCCAAGGGCGTGCTGGTCTCATGGCCGCTGCTCGCGGTCGGGCTGTTCGGCTTCCTGGAAGGCATGCACGGCTACCGCGAATCCCCTCTCCGCAAGCCCCACCCACCCGGCGACACCCACCTCGACGAGACACGTCCCGGCTGACGCCTCGGCGAGGTGTGCCCCGTCAGAGCGGGGGGCGGTGGGTGGCGTGGCCGGTGGCCTGTTCGAAGGCCCTGGCCACGCGGAGGACCCGGGCGTCGGCGAACGGGCGGCCGATGATCTGGACCCCCACCGGCAGCCCCGACGGCGTGAACCCGGCCGGGACGGACGCGGCGGGCGCGTGCAGGACGCTCACCCAGTAGGCCGACCGCATCCACGTCAGGTAGTCGGGCAGCTCCACCCCGTTGATCGCCCGCACGTACGGCTCCTCCACCGGGAACGGAGGCACCTGGCTGACCGGGGCGATGAGCACGTCGTAGGTGTCGAAGAAGGCCGCCATCCGCTGGTAGAGCCTGCTGCGGGCGGTCTCGGCCCGGGCCAGGTCGGCGCCGGTGACCTGGCGGCCCTGCTCGACGTTCCAGGCCGTGTTGGCCCCGAGCCCGTCGAGCCCGCCGTAGGCCAGCGCGTAGAACCACGCCCGGTACGTACGGAAGGCCACCTCGGCGTCGGCCAGGTCCAGCTCGACCTGCTCCACCCGGGCGCCGAGCCGCTCGAACACCGCGGGCGCCGTCGCGGTGACCGCCGCCGTCTCGGCGTCGACCGGCAGGCCGCCGAGGTCGGGGCTCCACGCCACGCGCAGCCCCGCCACCCCCTCCTCCGGCTCGGGCGCGTACGTCTCCTTGATCGCGTACGGCGAGCGCGGGTCGAACCCGGAGATGACCGAGAGCATCAGGCTCAGGTCGTCGACGCTCCTGGCCATCGGCCCCTGGACGGACAGCGTGTACCAGGCCGCGATCTCGGAGACGGCCGGCACCCGCCCCGGCGTCGGCCGCAGCCCCACCACGTTGCAGAACGACGCCGGGTTGCGCAGCGACCCGCCCATGTCGGAGCCGTCGGCCAGCGGCACCATCCCGGTGGCCAGCGCCGCCGCCGCGCCGCCACTGCTGCCGCCGGCGGACTTCGTCAGGTCGTACGGGTTGCGGGTGATACCGAAGACCTCGTTGACGGTGTGGGAACCGGTGCCGAACTCGGGCGTGTTGGTCTTGCCGACGGTGATCGCGCCCGCCGCCCTCAGCCGCCGCACGACCAGGTCGTCCCGCTCCGGCACGTGGTCGGCGAAGAGCGGCGAGCCGTACGTGGTGCGGATCCCGGCGGTGTCGGTGAGGTCCTTGTGCGCGACCGGCACCCCGTGCAGCGGGCCGGTCGGCTCGGCGGCGTCGGCGGCCCGGGCGGCGTCCATCGCCCGCTCGGCGGCGAGCGTGACGATGGCGTTGACGCTCGGGTTGACCTGCTCGATGCGGTCGAGGTGGGCCCGCAGCACCTCGACCGCGCTCACCTGGCGGGTACGGATCAGACGGCTGAGCTCGGTGGCGCTCAGGTAGTGCAGCTCGTTCACCCCGTGATCCTCCCCCACCGGGGGCCGGGCCACGACGGCGAGGTCTGCCCAGGCGACCCGCTCAGCCTGGTGGAACTCCGCCACCGGACACGGTCTCAGGCGCCCAGGCAGGCCGGGCCGAGCAGTTGCTTCAGGTCGCCCATGAGCGCCGGCGACGGCGCCACCCGCAGCCGGTCGTCGACCCGCAGGACCGTCGTCTTGGGGCCGTTGTGGACCTGGAGGTGCACCTCGGACGTGCCGGGGTGGGTGGTCAGGATCTCCTTGAGCCTGGTCACCACGGGGGCGGTGCAGCGGTTGAGCGGCAGGCTCACCAGCAGCGGCCCGCCGGCCTCCTGGGTGAGGTCGGGCGCCGTCACCTCCATCGCGATGATCTTGGCGACGTCCTCGCGCTTGTCGATGCGGCCCTTGACGAAGACGATCGCGTCCTCGGCCAGGATCGTCGAGCAGAGCTGGTAGGCCGACGGGAAGATCATCACCTCGATGGCGCCTTCCAGGTCCTCCAGCTGGGTGAGCACCCAGGTGTCGCCCTTCTTGGTGACCTTGCGCTGGACGCCCGACAGGATGCCGCCGACCGTGACCACCTGGCCGTCGGGGCGGCTGTCGTCCTGCAGCGCCGCGATCGAGCAGTCGGCCCCGGCGGCGAGGATGTGCTCGACGCCGAACAGGGGGTGGTCGGACACGTACAGACCGAGCATCTCGCGCTCGAACTGCAGCAGCGTGGTCTTGTCCCACTCGCCCACCGGGATCTGCACGTCGAAGGTCTGGTCCTCGCCGCCCTCGATCGCGCCGAACAGCGAATCCTGGCCGATGGCCTCGTTCTTCTTGATGTCGATGATCGCGTCGACGGCCTGCTCGTGCACCATGACCAGGCCCTTGCGGACGTGGCCGAGCGAGTCGAAGGCGCCCGCCTTGATCAGCGACTCGATGACGCGCTTGTTGCACACCAGCGCAGGCACCTTGCGCAGGAAGTCCTTGAAGTCGGCGAAGCGGCCCTTCTCCTTGCGCGCGTTGATGATGCCGTCGACGACGTTGGCGCCGACGTTGCGGATGGCCGACAGGCCGAAGCGGATGTCGGTGCCGCGCGGGGTGAAGTCGAAGTCGGAGTCGTTGACGTCCGGCGGGAACACCTTGATGCCCATCCGGCGGCACTCGTTGAGGTAGAGGGCCGACTTGTCCTTGTCGTCCTTGACCGAGGACAGCAGCGCGGCCATGTAGGCGGCGGGGTGGTTGGCCTTGAGGTAGGCCGTCCAGTAGGACACCAGGCCGTAGCCGGCCGTGTGGGCCTTGTTGAAGGCGTAGTCGGAGAACGGCAGCAGGATGTCCCACAGGGCCTTGACGGCGGCGTCGGAGAAGCCGTTGTCCTTCATGCCCTGCTCGAAGGTCACGAACTGCTTGTCGAGCTCGGACTTCTTCTTCTTGCCCATCGCGCGCCGCAGCAGGTCGGCGCCGCCCAGCGAGTAGTTGGCGACCTTCTGGGCGATGGCCATGACCTGCTCCTGATAGACGATCAGGCCGTGGGTCGTGGACAGGATCTCCTGGAGCGGCTCCTCCAGCTCCGGGTGGATCGGGGTGATCTCCTGCTGGCCGTTCTTGCGCAGCGCGTAGTTGGTGTGGGAGTTGGCGCCCATCGGGCCGGGGCGGTAGAGCGCGAGGGCGGCGGAGATGTCTTCGAAGTTGTCGGGGCGCATCAGCCGCAGCAGCGAGCGCATGCCGCCGCCGTCGAGCTGGAAGATGCCCAGGGTGTCGCCGCGGGCCAGCAGCTCGTAGGCCTTGCGGTCGTCGAGCGGGAGCTGCAGCAGGTCGATCTGCTCGCCGGTGGTGGCCTCGATCATCTTCAGGCAGTCGTCGATGATCGTGAGGTTGCGCAGGCCCAAGAAGTCCATCTTCAGCAGGCCGAGCGTCTCGCAGGTCGGGTAGTCGAACTGCGTGATGATCGCACCGTCGGAGTCGCGGCGCATGATCGGGATGTGGTCGGTCAGCACCTCGGCCGACATGATCACGCCGGCGGCGTGCACGCCGGTCTGCCGGATCAGGCCCTCCAGGCCCTTGCCGAGGTCGATCGTCGCCTTGACGTCGACGTCCTCCTCATAGAGCCTGCGCAGCTCGCCCGCCTCGGCGTGGCGGGGGTGCTCGGGGTCGAAGATGCCCGCCAGCGGGATGTCCTTGCCCATCACCGCGGGCGGGAACGCCTTGGAGACCTTGTCGCCGAGCGCGTACGGGTAGCCCAGGACGCGGCCGGCGTCCTTGATGGCGGCCTTGGCCTTGATGGTGCCGAACGTGGCGATCATCGCGACCTTGTCGGCGCCCCACTTCTCGGTGACGTAGCGGATCACGTCGCCGCGCCTGCGCTCGTCGAAGTCGATGTCGACGTCGGGCATGGACACGCGCTCGGGGTTGAGGAAGCGCTCGAAGATCAGGCCGTGCGGGATCGGGTCGAGGTCGGTGATGCCCAGCGCGTAGGCCACCAGCGAGCCGGCCGCGGACCCTCGGCCGGGGCCGACGCGGATGCCGTTGTTCTTCGCCCACATGATGAAGTCGGCGACCACGAGGAAGTAGCTCGGGAAGCCCATCTGGAGGATGACCCGCAGCTCGTTCTCCACCCAGGTGCGGTGCTCCTCGTCGACGCCCTCGGGGAAGCGGCGCTCCAGGCCCTTCCAGACCTCCTGGCGGAAGAACTCCTCCTCGGTCATGCCGTCGGGGACGGGGAAGGTCGGCATGAGGTTCTTGTGCTCGAAGAACCCGGCGGGGTCGACCTTCTCGGCCACCAGGAGGGTGTTGCGGCAGCCCTCGGCCCACAGGTCGGAGGAGTCGACGGCGCGCATCTCGTCGGCGGACTTGATGTAGTAGCCGCTGCCGTCGAAGCGGAACCGGTCGGGGTCGGACAGCTGCTTGCCGGTCTGGATGCAGAGCAGGGCGTCGTGGGAGGCGGCGTCGGACTCGTAGGTGTAGTGGGAGTCGTTGGTGACCAGCGGCGGGATGTCGAGCTCCCGGCTGATGCGGGTCAGCCCGTCGCGGACGCGGCGCTCGATGTCGAGGCCGTGGTCCATGATCTCCAGGAAGAAGTTGTCCTTGCCGAAGATGTCCTGGAACCTGGCGGCGGCCTTGAGCGCCTCGTCGTACTGACCGAGCCTGAGCCTGGTCTGCACCTCGCCGGAGGGGCAGCCGGTGGTGGCCATCAGCCCGTCGGCGTGCTCGGCGAGGATTTCGGCGTCCATTCGCGCCCACTTGCGCACGAAGCCCTCGGTGTAGGCGCGCGAGGACAGCCGCATCAGGTTGTGCAGGCCGGTCCTGTTGCGCGCCCAGATCGTCATGTGGGTGTAGTAGCCGCCCGCGGAGACGTCGTCCTTCTTCTGGTGCGGCTCGCCCCACAGCACGGGCTTCTTGTTGAAGCGCGAGGCGGGCGCGACGTACGCCTCGATGCCGATGATCGGCTTGACGCCCGCGCCGGTCGCCTGCCGGTAGAAGTCGTAGGCGCCGTGCATGTTGCCGTGGTCGGTGATGGCGATCGCCGGCATGCCCAGCTCGCCGACCTGTTTGAACATCTGCTTGAGCCGCGCGGCGCCGTCGAGCATGGAGTATTCGGTGTGCACGTGCAGATGGACGAACGAGTCGCTGGACGACATGGAGCGGCGCCTCCCGGTCTGAACGTGTGGTGTGCGCTCCGACTCTAGTGGTCCGCACCGACACTCCGGGCGTGGTACGGAACGGCGTGCCGGATCCCTCTCCCACGATCGGCGCGGATATCTTCTCAGTG
The DNA here is from genome assembly GCF_043198225.1 of Nonomuraea sp. NPDC048826. NCBI lineage: Bacteria > Bacillati > Actinomycetota > Actinomycetes > Streptosporangiales > Streptosporangiaceae > Nonomuraea > Nonomuraea sp. NPDC048826. The sequence goes on from NZ_JBICUQ010000004.1 coordinate 417,177, forward strand.
ACGGAAAGTCACGAAGGAGACACACCGTGCACATGGAGTCGGACGAGGGCTACCGGCCAGCGCTGGGGAACCGCCAGGTGCAGATGATCGCCATCGGCGGGGCGATCGGCGTGGGCCTGTTCCTCGGCGCCGGGGGGCGGCTGGCGGCCGCGGGACCGGCCCTGGTGCTGTCGTTCGCGGCCGCGGGCGTGGCGGCGTTCTTCGTCATGCGGGCGCTCGGCGAGCTGGTGCTCTACCGCCCCGCTTCGGGCTCCTTCGTGGTGTACGCGGGCGAGTTCATCGGGCCGTGGGCCGCCTTCGCCAGCGGCTGGATGTACTGGCTCAACTGGGCGTTCACCGGCATCGCCGAACTGACCGCGATCGCGGCCTACGTCCACTACTGGGCCCCTGCGTTCCCGCAGTGGGTCACGGCGCTGCTCGCGCTGGCCTTCGTGCTGGTGGTCAACCTGCTGTCGGTGAAGCTCTTCGGCGAGCTGGAGTTCTGGTTCGCGCTGCTGAAGGTGCTGGCCATCGTCACCTTCCTGGTGGTGGGGCTGGTGCTGGTGGTGTTCACGGTCGGGCAGGCGGCGCCGGCCAACCTGGTGTCCCACGGCGGGTTCTTCCCGGCCGGGTTCCCGATGGTGCTGATGAGCCTGCAGTCGGTGGTCTTCGCGTACGCCTCCATCGAGCTGGTCGGCATCACCTCGGGCGAGACGGCCCGGCCGGAGAAGGTGATGCCCAAGGCGATCAACGGCGTGGTCTGGCGGATCGCGCTCTTCTACGTGGGCTCGGTGCTGCTGCTGTCGATGGTCCTGCCGTGGACCTCCTACGAGGCCGGGACGTCCCCGTTCGTCACGGTGTTCGCCGGACTGGGGGTGCCGTGGGCGGCCGACGCCATGAACCTCATCGTGATCACCGCCGCGCTCTCCTCGTGCAACTCGGGCCTGTACGCGACCGGCCGCATCGTCCGGTCGATGGGCCGCAAGGGCGAGGCCCCCGGCTTCACCGCCGGGCTCAGCCGCCGCCACATCCCGATCGGCGGGGTGCTCTTCACGGCGTCGATGTTCCTGGCGGGCGTCGCCCTGTTCTACTTCGTCCCGGAACGCGCCTTCAACATCGCCACCGCGTGCGCCTCCCTGGGCGTGGTCACGACCTGGGGCACGCTGGTCTACTGCCAGCTCCGCCTGCGCCGCACCGGGCACCGCTCCGCCTTCCCGATGCCCGGCACCCCCTACACCAACTGGCTCACCCTGGGCTTCCTGGCCCTGGTGGTGGTCCTGATGCCGTTCGCCGACGAGGACCAGCGGATCGCCTTCTACCTGCTCCCGATCGTCGCCGCGGCCATCGCCGGCGGATGGCTCCTGCTCGGCCTGCGCAGGAGGCGCCTGGCGGCCCTGACCGATCCGGCGGCCGCCCCGGCGGTCAATCCCGCCGAGTGACGTCCGTCCCGCCTTCGAGGCGGGCCAGGTCCTCGCCGGTGAGCCGCAGCGCCCCCGCGGCCACGTTCTCGGCCAGGTGGCCCGGGTCGCCGGTGCCGGGGATGACCAGCACGTGCGGCCCCTGCCGGAGCGTCCAGGCCAGCCGGACCTGCGCGGGCGTCGCGCCGTGGGCACGCGCCACGGCGCGCACGGACTCCGGCTCGGCGGCGACCGCCCCCCGCTCGCGCCCGGCGCCCGCGATCGTGAAGAACGGCACGTACGCGATGCCCTGCTCGCCGCAGGCCCGCAGGAACTCCTGCTCGCCGGCCGGCGCCCCGACCGTGTACGCGTTCTGCACACAGACCACCGGCGCGATCTCCTGGGCCTCCGCCAGGTGGGCGGGCGTGGCGTTGGACAGGCCCAGGTGGCGGACCAGCCCGGCCTCGCGCAGGCCGGCCAGCGCGCCGAAGTGCTCGGCGATCGAGCCGGTGGCGCGGCTCGGCGGGATGCGCAGGTTCACCACGTCCAGGTGGTCGCGGCCGAGCTGGCGCAGGTTCTCCTCGACCTGGCCGCGCAGCTGTCCCGGCGCGGCCCAGGCCCACTCCCCCGACGGGTCCCTGCCCGCCCACACCTTGGTGGCGATGACCAGGTCGTCCGGATAGGGGGACAGTGCGCGGTTGATCAGCTCGTTGGCGGACAGCAGCCGGGAGAAGTAGTACGACGCGGTGTCGACGTGGTTGACCCCGAGCTCGACCGCGCGGCGCAGCACGGCGACCGAACGCTCGCGGTCACGCGACGCGCCGAGATCGAAGGCGGCGCTGCCGGTCAGGCGCATCGCGCCGAATCCGACGCGGTTGACGGTCAGGTCGCCGAGCTTCCAGGTGCCGGCGTGCGTCTGCGTGGTCATGGTGGGCCTCACGTCCTCGAGGGAATCTGGACATGAAAAAGCCTCCCCGGGCGGCCATGGGGCCGTGGGAAGGCTCAGGCGTGCATTCGAGCAGGGCCGGCGGGGCCGCTCGGGAAACGCCGTGGCCGCGGGCGGGGAGGTGATCTACCCTCGAAGGCGGGTTCCGCGAGGTCTCGGGGAGGGCGCGCTGGGCGGGGTGTGGAAGGGCGCCGGGGCAGCACCGGCCGGGACGAGGAAGGCGGCCCGGGTCGCGGTGGCGGCGCTGCTGGGCGCGTCACTGGCCGTGGCGGCGGTGCCGGCGGGCGTGCACGCCGGGCTCGCGTGCGCGTTCCTGGACGCCGGCTGCCCGGTGACGGAGGAGCCCGCGGGGCGGCTCCCCCAGGTGACCAGGCTGACCGCCGCCGAGGTCACGTTCGGCGGCGCGTACGTGGCGCTGGGCGACTCCTACTCGTCCGGCGAGGGCGTCTACCGTCCCGAGGACGCGCGGGTGGACGACGGTGCGGGCCGGTGTCACCGGGCCGTCGGCTCGTACGCGCCGCTCGTGGCGGGCGCCCATCCGTTCGGCGGCGGGACCGGGTTCTGGGCGTGCAGCGGCGCGACCACCGGTCAGCTCCTGCGCGGCCAGCACGGCCAGCGGCCGCAGGTCGAGCGGGTCGGCGCCGGCACGAGCCTGGTGACGTTGAGCATCGGAGGCAACGACGCGGGGTTCGCGCCGGTGCTCACCGGGTGCATCATCAAGCTGCCGTGGTCGTCGGCCTGCGTCGACCAGGACGCGGAGGTGCGGCGGCGGATCGGCGAACTGCGCGCCGGCATGCGGGCCGTGCTGTCGGAGATCAGGGTGCGCGCCCCCGAGGCCAGGATCGTGCTGCTCGGCTACCCGCGCCCGTTCCCCGCCTCCCCCTCGGGGAGCGTGAACAACCTCGGGGTCGCCGACCAGCGGTGGCTCAACGACATGACCCGGCGGCTGAACGACGTGGTGCGCGAGGTGGCCGGCGAGTTCGACCGTGCGATCGTCGCCTTCGGCGGGCCGGGCAGCGTCGAGTACGTGGACGCGTACGAGGCCTTCGACGGCCACGAGGTGGGCCGGCCTCACCCGTACCTCAACGGGCTGATCCTCGACGTGCAGGAGCTGACGGTGGACCCGCGCAGCTTCCATCCGACGGCCGCGGGCTACCGCCGCTTCGCGGAACTGATCAACGAACGCATCGCGGCCGGTCCCGGCCGCCCCATGAACAACGTCCTCGTCAGCACGCGCTGAGGCACGACGCCCGGTCCCGGTGGTCCGGAGCGCCCGTACGGCACTCACGCGTCCGATCGCGGACCAGGAGCGGGCGTCAGCCGAGCGCGTTCTCCTCCGCCAGGTGCAGGCCCGCCTCGATGACCGCGTTCATCACCGGCGCCAGCCGGGCCTCGCCCAGTGTGGGGGCGCGCTCGGCCATGCGGGCCACCAGGGCGCGCTCGCGGCTCAGGTCGCGGCCCGCGAAGCCGCCGATCGGCTTGAGCCGCTGGACGCGTCCCGCCAGGGCGGCGCGGCGCTCCAGGAGGGTGGCCAGCGCGGCGTCCACGCGGTCGATCGCCTGGCGGCACTCCGCCAGCGTGGCCGGGGCCTCCGGCCGGAGCAGGGCGCCGACGAGGGTGACCGCCTCCTCCGCCTCGTCGGCCCCGGCCGGGGACACGATCAGGCCGTCGGCTCCGGCCGCGACGGCGGCAGCCGACAGACCGGGGTCCGCGGTCACGTCCGCCAGCACCGGACGGCCCGACACCGCCCGCGCCTCGCGCAGCAGCCCCAGGTCGGCGTGCTCGCACAGGATCACCTGGCTGCCGGCCTCGGCCGCGCAGTAGTCGGCCACGCCCAGCCACTCCTCCAGGGTGGCCGAGCGGCGGCGCTCCACCACCACCGGCAGCCCCAGGCTCGCCACGGCGCGCACCAGCGGGATGTCCCTGGTCCACGCGCCGCCGACGACCACCCCCCGTGCCCGGGCGGCGATGGCGGGCAGGTCCTCGGCGCTCGCGGGCTCGGCCAGCGTGACGGCGGCGGGCAGGACGGCCCCGGGTTCACGCAGGCTGACCCGGTCGCTGATCACCACGGCGGGCCCTTCGCCCACGGCGTGGCCGCCCAGCGCGACCACATGGCGTTCCAACGTCGATGACATCTCGGCTCCCCATTCGGCCGGCTCACCGGGAGCCGGCAAGAAAACACGAAAGGCAGAGACGAGGCGTCTCTGCCTTTGCTGCCGGCTCCAGGTGGTCGCTAGCTGACGACCGGCTCGCCCGGAGCCGGCTCGGTAAACGCGTAGCGACAAGTCATGAGCACACTTTACACCCTCTCACTCCATCCAGTGGGACGCGCTTCTCGAATAGCGGACTGTCCTTCCGGCGAGTCGCCGTTGATCCCTCGCTATGGGAGTATTTCTTGGCCTAGAGGGAGGGTTTGAGGCCGTTGATGTCGGATCGCAAGCGGGACGGACGCCGCATCGCCGGTCGGTACCACCTGCAGGAACCCATCGGCAAGGGTGGCATGGGCATCGTCTGGCGAGCCCATGACGAACTCCTCGACCGCACCGTCGCGGTCAAGGAAGTCAGATACGCCGCCGCTCTGGGCGACGAGGTGCAGCTGCTGAACCGGCGGACGATGCGCGAGGCGAGGGCTGCCGCCAGGTTCGAGCACCCCAACGTGATCGTCGTGCACGACGTGATCGAGGAGGACGGGCGGCCCTGGATCGTCATGCAGCTCGTCCAGTCCCGTTCCCTCGGCGCGGTGATCAAGCAGGACGGGCCGTTGCAGCCGAAACGGGTGGCGGAGATCGGCCTGGCGGTGCTCGACGCGCTCTACCGCGCCCACGAGTCGGGCGTGCTGCACCGCGACGTCAAACCGGAGAACGTGCTGCTGGCCGACGACGGCCGGGTGGTGCTGACCGACTTCGGCATCGCCACGCTGGAGACGGAGACCCAGCTGACGGTGACCGGCCTGGCCGGCACGCCCGCGTTCATCGCGCCTGAACGGCTGAAGGGGCTGCCCGCGCGGCGCGAGTCCGACCTGTGGTCGCTCGGCGCGACGCTCTACACGGCCGTCGAGGGCCGTTCGCCGCACGAGCGCGGCAACGCGCTGGCCACCATGCACGCCGTCCTCACCGACGAGCCCGACCCCGCCAGGCGCGCCGGCCCGCTCGCGCCGGTGATCGCCGGGCTGCTGTCGAAGGAGCCGGTGCAGCGCCTGACGTACGAGGAGGCGGAGCGGCTGCTGCGGCAGGTCATCGCCGCGGCGAGCGAGCCACCGACGGTGCGCACGGCGAAGATGCCCCGGGTGGCGCCCGCCGAGGACGACATGCCCACCGACCCCAACCTGATGCCGGTGCCCCCGCCGCGCCCGGCGCCTCGGCCCCAGCCCAAGCCCACGTCGCGTCCCTCGACGCCGCCCAGGTCGCCCATCCCGCCTGTCTCCGCCAGGCCGTCCGCGTCGCCCGCGTCGCCCGCGTCGTCCGGGCCGCCGGAGACCGGCGCGCTGTTCACGCCGGCGACGGCCCGCCCGCCGTCGCCACCGCCATCGGACGAGTCCACGATGGACGCCGGCTCAGGCGGCAGACGCCAGGCGCTGCCGGTGATCGCGGCCGTGACCGCCGTGCTCCTGGTCGCGGGCGTCGGCGGCTACCTCGGACTGAGGTCCGAACCCGGAGACTCGCCCACCGACGACCGCGGCACCACGGCGGCCAGCACCGCCCCCGCCGACCCTACCGCCGGGCCCACTGCCGGGCCGACCGACAGCTCGGCGACCGAGCCCACCTCCGCGCCGACCTCGGGCGGGGCGGAGCCGTCCGGGAGCCCGTCCGCCTCGGCCGAGGAGTCAGGGTCGCCCTCGCCCTCCGCCACGCCCACGACGGAGGAGGCCACCCTGCCCAAGGGGTGGAAGTGGCACAAGGACAAGGAGCTCGACTTCACCATGGCCCTGCCGAAGGGCTGGGACGTCTTCAAGCGCGAAGGGTCCCAGGTCTTCTTCCGCGGTCCCGGCGCGGGCTCGAACGCGTTCGTGTCGGTCGACCGGGCCAGGAAGCCCGGCAGCGACCCGGTCAAGGACTGGCGCAAGCAGGAGAAGACGGCCAAGTACGGTTTCGGCGGCTACCAGCTGATCGACATCAAGGCGGTCGACTACCAGAAGGCCGCCGCCGACTGGGACTTCACCTGGAACACCAACACCGGGAAGACGAGGGTCCGCAACCGGGGATTCATCACCGAGAACGGCCGCGGCTACGCCATTTACTGGCATAACCTGGCAAGTCGCTGGAAGAAGGATTACCACTTCTTCGAGACGTTCTGCGCGACCTTCAAACCCGACCAGTAGGCTGCCCTGCGTGGACAGGCAGGTGGGCAACCGCTACCGCCTCGTCGAGTCGCTCGGTGAGGGCGGCATGGGCGTCGTGTGGCGTGCCTACGACGAGCTGCTCGACCGTACGGTCGCGATCAAGGAGGTCCGCTACAGCGGGGTCGGCGAGGCGCAGCGGGCCGAGCTCAACCGCCGGACCATCCGCGAGGCCAGGGCCGCGGGGCGCCTGGACCACCCCTCGGTGGTGGTGATCCACGACGTCGTCGAGGAGGACGGGCGGCCGTGGATCGTCATGCAGCTCGTCCGGTCCCGTTCCCTGGCCGAGGTGATCCGCGACGACGGCCCGCTGCCGGCGCCGCGGGCCGCGATGATCGGCGCGCGGGTGCTCGACGCGCTCCGCGCCGCGCACGCGACCGGGGTGCTGCACCGGGACGTCAAGCCGGAGAACGTGCTGCTGGCCGACGACGGGCGGGTGGTGCTGACGGACTTCGGCATCGCCACGCTGGAGTCCGAGTCGGGGCTGACGGCGACCGGGAGCCTCGTGGGCACACCCGCCTACATGCCTCCCGAGCGGCTGAACGGCGAGCCTGCCAGGCCCGAGTCCGACCTGTGGTCGCTGGGGGCGACCCTGTACGCGGCGGTGGAGGGCGCGCCGCCGTTCCGGCGCGAATCGTGGGCGGCGACGGTGGCGGCGGTGCTCCGCGACGCGGTCGAGCCGCCCCGACGGGCCGGTGCGCTGACTCCGGTGATCATGGGCTGGCTCCAGCGCGATCCAGGCGCCCGCATGCCCGCCGACCAGGCCGCCCACCTCCTCGGCGCCGCCTCCACCGGCGGCCCGCCGTACGGCTTCCAGGGGCCGCAGGGAGCGCCGCAGCAGGACCCCGGCGGCCCGTACGCGCTTCCCGGCAGTTCCGGACCACCCGGAACGTCCCCGCAAGGGCCTGGCACCCCACCCCAGGGCAGCCCGTACGGAACCGCGCCGCAAGGCGGCCCGTACGCCGTCCCGGGCGCGCAAGGGACGGCGCCGCAAGGCGGTTCGCCGCAGGGGCCCGGCGGGTCGCACGGGAGGCCGGGGGCGTTCGGGACGGTGCCCGGGGGCGCGCGGCAGGGCGGGAAGCGGTGGGTCGTGGCGGTGGCGGCCGCGGCCGTGATCGCGGTGGTCGGCGCGGGCGGCGCGGTGCTGCTCACCCGGTCGGGCGACGACCGGGAACTCGGCGTGGAGGTCCGGACGACCTCGGCCGGGGACGCCACCGGCCGCCCGGGCGCCACCGGGGAGCCGGACGAGGACGGGACCCCGGCGCAGAGCGACCGGACCGGAGGCGCCACCCCCGGGCCGACGAACCCGGCGGGGAACGCGACCCCTGACCCGGTGAACCAGACCGGTGACCCGACTCTCGGCCCGACGAACCCGACCGGCGACTCAACCGCCGGCCCGACGTACCCGGCCGGGGACGCCACCCCCGACCCCGGCACCAGCGCGGGCGCGCAGGATCCCGCGGGACGGCGGGTTCCCGCCGGTTGGCGGGTGTACCGGAGCCCCGGCGGCGGGTTCTCCGTCGCGATGCCGCGCGGCTGGCGGGTGGTGAAGAACCCGCGGCGCGACAGCATCACCTTCAGCGGCCCCGGCTCCCCCGGCATGATGATCGTCGAATGGACCGTCCCCGAAGGCGACCATGCCACCCCGGCCGCCCACTGGCGGGCGCTGGAGCGGGAGATCCTGGCCAAGGGCGAGTTCCCCGGCTACGCGCGCATCCGCATCCGCTCGCTCACCTACCAGGGGCGTCCCGCCGCCGACTGGGAGTTCACCCGGCCGCGCGACGGCGCCCGGATCCGGGTGGTCAACCGCGGGTTCACCACCGCCGACGGCCGGCCGTTCGCGCTCTACTGGGAGACGACCGCCGCCCGCTGGGAGCGCGACAGGCGCTTCTTCGAGACGTTCGCGCGCACGTTCCGGCCGACGCCATGACCGGTCAGCCGCAGGAACGCGCCCGCTTCTGGCGCCATCCGGCCGTGCCGGAGGTGGATCTGCTCAAGGCCCGCTACGTCACCCATCGCTTCTCCCGCCACGTGCACGAGGGGTACGCGATCGGGATCATCATCGACGGCGTGGAGGAGTTCGACTACCGCGGCACCCTGCACCGGGCGGCGGCGGGCGAGCTGGTGCTGGTCAACCCGGACTCGGTGCACACCGGCCAGGCCGGGATGGCCGACGGGTGGGCGTACCGGATGCTCTACCCGTCGGTGGCCGCGGTCGGGGAGGTGGCGGGCGAGCTGGGCCTGCCGTACGGCACTCCCTACTTCCCCGAGCAGGTGGTGCGGGACCCGGAGGTGGCGGCGCTGATGGCGCGGGCGCACCAGGCGACCGAGCGCGGCGACGGCCTGGCGGCCTCGACGCTGACGCGCACGCTGTTCGCGCGGCTGCTGACCCGGTACGCGGCCCCGCGACCGGCGGTGACGCTGTCGCCGGAGGGACGCCGGGCGGTGCGGCAGGCGATGGAGGTGCTGCACGAGCGGCTGATCGACCCGCCGTCGCTGGACGACCTGGCGGGGCTGGTGGGCGCCCGGCCGTTCCCGCTGCTGCGGGCGTTCAAGGCGGCGACCGGGCTGCCGCCGCACGCGTACCTGAACTCGCTGCGGGTGCGGCACGCCAGGCGGCTGCTGCGCTCGGGCGTGCGGCCCGCGGACGTGGCGGCCGAGGTGGGCTTCACCGACCAGGCTCACCTGAACCGCCACTTCAAACGCGCCGTCGGGGTTCCCCCGGCCGCCTACCAACGCACCGCAGGAACGTACAAGAAACTGTCCTGACCTGCACATACCCTCGTATTCCATGGAACAGACGACACTCCGTTCCGCCGCCATACGGGACGGTCTGGGTGTGGGTCTGGCCGTCGGGCTGTCCGGGGTCGCCTTCGGCGCCGCGGCGGTCACGGCCGGGCTCACCGTGCCGCAGGCGTGCGTGCTCAGCCTGCTGGCGTTCACGGGGGCCTCGCAGTTCGCGTTCGCGGGCGCGGTGGGGGCGGGCGGCGACCTGCTCTCGGCCGCGTCAGGAGCGCTGCTGCTCGGCGCCAGGAACACGCTGTACGGGCTGCGCATGGCCGACGTGCTCCAGGTGCGCGGGGCGCGGAAGCTGGCCACCGCCCAAGGGGTGATCGACGAGACGACCGCCGTCGCCCTGGCCCAGCCGACTCCCGAGGCGGCCAGGGCGGGCTTCTTCACCACGTTCGCCGCGGTCTACGCCGGCTGGAACCTGACGACGTTCCTCGGGGCCGTCGGCACGAGCTCACTGGGCGACCCGGGGATGCTGGGGCTGGACGTGGTGGGGCCGGCCACGTTCCTGGCGATCCTGTGGCCGCGGCTGAAGGAGAGCGCCGAGCTGCGCTGGCTGGCCGCGGGCGGCATGGCGATCGCGCTGGCGGCCACCCCGTTCTTCCCGCCGGGGGTGCCGGTGCTGCTGGCGGCCGTGGCGGTCCTGGTGGTGATGCTGCGATGACCGCGCTGTGGTGGGCGATCGCCGGGGTGTGCCTGGGCTGCTACGCGCTCAAACTGGCCGGGCTGGCCGCGCCGCGCCAGGTACTCGACCATCCGGTGGTGCGCCGGTTCGCCGAGCTGGTGCCGGTGGCACTGCTGGCGGCGCTGATCGGGGTGCAGATGTTCACGCAGGAAGGCGCGCTCGCGTTCGACGCGGCCCGCACGGCCGGGCTGGGGGCGGCCATCGTCGCTCTGCTGCTGCGGGCTCCGTTCCTGGTCATTCTGGCGGCGGCCGCGGTCGTCACAGCGGTTGCCCGGGTCTTTCTGGGGTAGTCGCCCCGCATGTCCGATTCTGCGGGGATTGTTGGGGGCCGTTACCGGCTGGTCAGAACGATCGGCCGTGGCGGCATGGGCACCGTATGGCAGGCCCACGACGAGGTGCTCGGCCGGGACGTGGCCGTCAAGGAGGTCCTCCCGCCCCCTGATCTCACCGGACCGGAACGCGACGTGTTCACCGTGCGCACCTTCCGGGAGGCGCGGGCCGCCGGGCGGGTGGCCCACCCGTGCGTGGCCGCCGTGTACGACGTGGTGGAGGAGCACGGGCACCCGTGGATCGTCATGCAGCTCGTCCGGTCGCGGACGCTGGGCGAGCTGGTGCGCGAGGACGGGCCGATGCGGCCCGCCGAGGCCGCGAACGTCGGGCTGCAGCTGCTGGAGGCGCTGCGCGCGGCGCACGCGGCCGGGGTGCTGCACCGGGACGTCAAGCCGGACAACGTGCTGCTGACGGACGACGGCCGGGCCGTGCTGACCGACTTCGGCATCGCCACCACCGAGGACGAGGCACCCGTCACCAGGACCGGGATCCTGATCGGCACCCCGGCCTTCATGGCGCCGGAGCGGGCGGCGGGCGGTCCCGCCGAGGCCGCCTCGGACCTGTGGGCGCTGGGCGTGACCCTGTACGTGGCGGTGGAGGGGCACTCGCCCTTCCACCGGTCCAACGCGCTGGCCACGCTCGGCGCGGTCATGCACGCCGAGCCCGCCCCGCTCTGCCGGGCGGGCGTGCTGGCTCCGGTGCTGCTGGGGCTGCTGCGGAAGAACCCTGCCGACCGGATGACGGCCGAGGAGGCCGGTCAGCGGCTCGCCGCGATCATCAGGGGCGTCGGGGCCGAGCCGACCGGGCCGGTGCCGATCGCCGAGATGCCCGGTGCCGGCGACACGGCGCCGGAGAGCAGGCCGGCCGCGGTGCGGGTGGCGCCCGAGGGCCGGCGCAGGCTGCCGCTGCTCGCCCTGGGCGTCGGCGCGCTCGTCACGGCCCTGGTGACGGGGGGCGCGGCCTGGTGGTCGCACCGGCCGGCCGAGTCGACGGGCCCACCGGCCGGACCGCCGGCGGTGGTGCACACTCCGGAGAAGACCAAGAGCGTGTCCGACGCGCCCACCAAGACGGGGTCCGCGCGCGACGGCCGGACTCCGGCCACCCGGTCGAACGCCGCGCGCCCCGACGGCACGCCGCCTGCCTCCTACGAGCCCACCCGCCGGGCGCGGGACACGGGTCCTGACCGCGGGCCGGACAAGCGGGACAACCCCACCCCGAGGAACAAGAAGAAGGACGTCCCGTCGGCCGAGCCCACCCGGCCGGCCGAGCGGAAGCAGCCCAGCGAGGACGCCCCCGGCCGGGTGGAGCCCTCCAACGAGGGCGGCGCCCAGGCCCACCGCCACGGTCACGGCAGGCGATGAGCCGCCGGGGCCGCCTTCAGGATTCGGCGCGTACGAGGTCGAGGGCCTTCTGCAGGTCCTCGGGATAGTCGGTGCTGAACGACACCCACTCCCCGGTCGAGGGGTGCTCGAAGGCGAGCGAGACCGCGTGCAGCCACTGCCGGGTGACGCCCAGCCGGGCGGCGAGCGTCGGGTCGGCCCCGTACAGCATGTCTCCCACGCACGGGTGGCGCAGCGCGGACATGTGGACCCGGATCTGGTGGGTGCGGCCCGTCTCCAGCTTGATGTCGAGCAGCGACGCCGCCCGGAACGCCTCGATCGTGTCGTAGTGGGTGACGGACGGCTTGCCGCCCGCGACCACGGCGAACTTGCCGTCGCCCGACGGGTGACGGTCGATGGGCGCGTCGACCGTACCCCTGAACGGGTCGGGGTGGCCCTGCACGAGCGCGTGGTAGCGCTTGTCGACGGTGCGCTCCTTGAAGGCGCGCTTGAGGTGGGAGTAGGCGTGCTCGCTCTTGGCCACGGCCATCGCGCCGGTGGTGTTGGCGTCGAGCCGGTGCACGATGCCCTGCCGCTCGGCTGCGCCGCTGGTGGCGATCGTGTGGCCGGCGCCGAGCAGCCCGCCGATCACGGTGGGGCCGGTCCAGCCGACGGTCGGGTGGGCGGCCACCCCGATGGGCTTGTCGACGACGAGGATGTCGTCGTCCTCGTAGATCACCCGCATGCCGGGCACCGGCTCGGCGACCGGCATCGGCGTGGTGACCGGCGGCGGGAGCGTCACCTCCAGCCACGATCCGCCGCGCACCCGGTCGGACTTGATCGGGTGCTCGCCGTCGACCCGCACGTCACCCGCGGCGATCAGCTCCGCCGCGCGGGTGCGCGAGAATCCGAACAGCCGGGAGAGCGCGGCGTCGAGCCGCTCGCCCTCCAGCCCGTCGGGCACGGGCAGGCTACGCTGCTCGGCCACTCTTGACCTCCCTCGTTCCGTCGATCTGGTAGCCACGCCAGGCCAGGATCACCGCCAGGATTCCGCCGCACACGATGGCCGAGTCGGCCACGTTGAACACCGGGAAGTAGTCGATGACCGGGAAGTTGCCCGGCAGCACCTCGACGAAGTCGACCACGTGGCCCTGCAACTGGGTCGGCCGGCCGAACCCGGACGGGTAGCGCAGCAGCCGGTCGGTGAGGTTGCCCAGCGCGCCGCCCAGCAGCAGCCCCAGCGTGACCGCCCACGGCATGCCGGCCAGCTTGCGCGCGGTCCGGATGATGGCGGCCACCACGCCCGCGGCTATCAGGGTGAAGATGAACGTCATCCCGGTGCCGATGCTGAAGGCGGCACCGGAGTTGAAGATCACCCTGAACTGGAGGACGCCGGGGATCACCACCAGCGGCGGCTCTCCTTCCAGCGTCTCCAGCGCCACGGTCTTGGTGACGAGGTCGGCCACGTAGAGGAAGGCCGCGAGGGAGACGAGGACGGCGAGGACCCGCCCCCGGCGCCCGCCCGCCGCTACCGGCGCTCCTCCCTCTGCTTGCACGTCACGCACAGCGTCGCCCGCGGGAACGCCTGAAGGCGTTCCTTGCCGATCGGCTTGTGGCACGATTCGCACACTCCATAGGTCCCTGCGTCGATCCTGGCGATCGCTCGTTCGTTCTGCGCGACCAGGTCGCGTGCATTCAGGGTAAGGGCGATCTCGCGTTCCCGCTCGTACGTCTTCGCGCCGGCATCCGCCGTATCGTCGCCCGCGCCCTGCGTGACGTCGCCTGAGGCGATCTCGCTCTCGTGGCGCAGGATGTCGGCGTTGAGCTCGTCGATCTCGGTCTGCAGCCTGCCGCGTACCTCGGCCAGCTCTTGTTCCGACCACATCGACGGGGTCGCGGTCTGCGTGACTGCCGCCATGGTTGCCTCCATGCTGATTGGCAAGGCTGATCTCAGGCTGATCAAGGCCGTGAATGGTGCGGGCAGCTTAGGTTCCGGATAACAGAACGGCAAACGACCCGCCGGACGGATTACCTCTCCCGTACTATCCCGCCTCGCGCATTCAACTCCTGCGCAGGCGACTCCATTCCCACAAATTTGTCGCTTCCAGAGCTTCTCCCCCTTGCCGGTGCCGCCACCCCGAAACCTGGAAGCTTCAGCCCCCGCTCTGCGTTATGGTGTGAACCTGCAAGGCGTTGATGGGGCCCTCCTGCCGAGGGGCATCACCCCGGAGCCGCCGGAAGAACGGCTCGACCGAGCTCATTAGACCCGGCAGCAGATCGAAAAGAAGAGGGTCTCGCCCACCGCGAGGCCAAGAAGGGTGGTACCGCGGGGCCGGTCTCGGCTTCGTCCCTTCACGCACTGTCTGCCGATTCAGAGACGCGTGGAGGTCCCGCCCGACATGTCTTCACCATCGTTCCGCTCCCTTCCCGCGCAGGTCGACCTGCCCGCGCTCGAGCGTGAGGTCCTGGACCGCTGGAGCGACGGGAAGATTTTCGAGCGCTCCGTCCAGCAGAACGAGGGCAACCCCGCGTGGGTGTTCTACGAGGGCCCGCCCACCGCCAACGGCCTGCCCGGTGTGCACCACGTCGAGGCCCGCGTCTTCAAGGACATCTTCCCCCGCTACAAGTCGATGAACGGCTACAGCGTGCCGCGCAAGGCCGGCTGGGACTGCCACGGCCTGCCCGTCGAGGTCGGGGTGGAGAAGGAGCTGGGCCTCTCCGGCAAGCGCGACATCGAGTCCTACGGCATCGCCGAGTTCAACGCCCGCTGCCGTGAGTCCGTGCTGCGCCACGTCGACGCGTTCGAGCAGCTCACCGAGCGGATGGGCTACTGGATCGACCTGTCGACCGCCTACCGGACGATGGACCCCGAGTACGTCGAGGCCGTCTGGTGGTCGCTGAAGGTCATCTTCGACAAGGGGCTGCTGTTCCGCGACTTCCGGATCACGCCCTACTGCCCCCGCTGCGGCACCGGCCTGTCCGACCACGAGCTGGGCCAGCCTGGCGGCTACGAGACGGTGTCCAGCCCGTCGGTGTTCGTCCGGATGCCGGTGACCTCAGGGCCGCTGGCCGAGCTCGGCGCCAAGCTGCTCATCTGGACGACCACGCCGTGGACGCTGGTGTCCAACACCGCCGTGGCGGTCCACCCGGACGTGACGTACGTCGCCGCGCGCACCGCCGAGGGCGAGGTGCTGGTGGTGGCCGAGCCGCTGCTGGCCGGCGTGCTGGGCGAGGACGTCACCGAGGTCGCCCGCCTCACCGGGCGCGAGCTGGAGCACACCGCCTACGAGCGCCCGTTCGAGCTGGTCGACATCCCCGGCGCCCACTACGTGGTGCTCGGCGACTACGTCACCGTCGAGGACGGCACCGGGCTGGTCCACCAGGCGCCCGCGTTCGGCGCCGACGACATGGTCGTGATCAGGAAGTACGGTATGCCGGTCGTCAACCCGATCGGCCCCGACGGCCGTTTCCTGGACGACGTGCCCCTGGTCGGCGGCATGTTCTTCAAGGACGCCGACGAGCCGCTCACCGACGACCTGCGCGGCCGCGGGCTGCTGTTCCGCGGCGGCCACTTCGACCACAGCTACCCCCACTGCTGGCGCTGCCACACGCCGCTGCTCTACTACGCGCTCCCGTCGTGGTACATCCGCACCACCGCGGTCAAGGACCAGCTGCTGGAGGAGAACTCCCGGACCAACTGGTTCCCCGACACGATCAAGTGGGGCCGCTACGGCGAGTGGCTGCGCAACAACGTCGACTGGTCGCTGTCGCGCTCCCGCTACTGGGGCACGCCGCTGCCGCTCTGGGTCTGCTCGGCCGACGAGTCCCACGTGACGTGCGTGGGCTCGCTGGCGGAGCTGGGTGAGCTGGCCGGCCAGAACCTCTCCTCGCTCGACCCGCACCGGCCGTTCGTGGACGACGTGGCCTTCCCCTGCCCCACCTGCTCGGCCGAGGCGCGCCGGGTGCCCGACGTGATCGACGCCTGGTACGACTCGGGCTCGATGCCGTTCGCCCAGTGGGGCAAGCCGGGCAAGCCGGAGG
This sequence comes from Nonomuraea sp. NPDC048826, assembly GCF_043198225.1. Lineage (NCBI taxonomy): Bacteria > Bacillati > Actinomycetota > Actinomycetes > Streptosporangiales > Streptosporangiaceae > Nonomuraea > Nonomuraea sp. NPDC048826. The sequence continues at coordinate 433,000 of NZ_JBICUQ010000004.1, forward strand.
GCGTCTACCCCGCGCAGTTCATCTGCGAGGCGACCGACCAGACGCGTGGCTGGTTCTACTCGCTGATGGCCGTGGGCACGCTCGTGTTCGGGCAGTCCTCGTACGAGAACGTGCTCTGCCTCGGGCTGATCCTGGCCGAGGACGGCCGCAAGATGAGCAAGCACCTGGGCAACGTGCTGGAGCCGCTGCCGCTGATGGACCAGCACGGCGCCGACGCGCTGCGCTGGTTCATGGCCTGCGCGGGCTCGCCGTGGTCGGCCCGCCGGGTGGGTCACGGCGCGCTGGAGGAGATCGTCCGCAAGGTCCTGCTGACCTACTGGAACACCGCCTCCTTCTTCACCCTGTACGCCAACGCCGAGGAGTGGTCGCCGGCCGACCTGGAGTCGGCGCCGCCCGCGGCCGAGCGGCCGCTGCTGGACCGGTGGGCGCTGGCCGAGCTGCACCGCACGGTCGCCGAGGTGACGGCCGCGCTGGACGTCTACGACACCCAGCGGGCCGGGCGCAGGCTGGCCGACTTCCTCGACGACCTGTCCAACTGGTACGTGCGCCGCTCGCGCCGCCGGTTCTGGCAGGGGTCGCGGGAGGCGTTCGCCACCCTGTACGAGTGCCTGGAGACGGTGACGCGGCTGATGTCGCCGATCACCCCGTTCGTCACCGACTACGTGTGGGACGTCCTGCGCGCCGAGGGCCAGCCGTCCTCGGTGCACCTGACCTCCTGGCCGCAGGTGCGCGAGGACCTGCTCGACCCGGCGCTGTCGGAGCGGATGGCGCTGGTGCGGCGACTGGTGGAGCTGGGCCGCTCGGCCCGCGCCTCCTCCGGCGTGAAGACCCGCCAGCCGCTGCGCCGCGCGCTGGTCGGGGCGCACGGGTGGCCGGCGCTGCCGGCCGAGCTGCGTGACCTCATCGCGGACGAGCTGAACGTCCAGACCCTGGAGGACATGTCGGGTTTCAGCGCCGATCTGGTCTCGTACACGGTCAAGCCGAACTTCCGGGCGCTGGGCAAGCGGTTCGGGTCGCAGACGAAGCTGGTGGCCGCCGCGGTCGGCGCGGCCGACGCCACGTCGGTGGCGCGCACGCTCCGCTCGGGCGCGGCCGTGACGCTTCCGGCGGGCGAGCTGGGCGAGGTGACGCTCGGCCCCGACGAGGTGATCGTCACCGAGCAGCCGCGCTCCGGCTGGGCGGTGGAGACGGGCGCGTTCGACACCGGCACCGGCGAGACGGTGGCGCTCGACCTGGAGCTGACCGACGAGCTGCGCCGGGCCGGGCTGCTGCGCGAGGTGATCCGCCTGGTGCAGGAGGCCCGCAAGGCGACCGGCCTGTCGATCACCGACCGGATCGGCCTGTGGTGGCGCACGTCCAACGCCGACCTCGCCGAGGCGCTGCGCGCCGCCGGCCAGACGGTCGCGGACGAGGTGCTGGCCACGTCGGTCACGGAGGGCGCGGAGCCGGGTCTTCCCGAGCACGCCGACGCCGACCTGGGCCTCACCTTCCAGCTCCGCCGCGCCTGACCGACCACGTGCGGCCGCCCCGCCCCTGAGCCATCCGGGACGGGGCGGCCCACGTCAGCGGCGTGCCGGCAGCCGCTCACCCGGGCGGCGGTCACACCTCGGCGGAACCCCCTGCGGGCAGCCTCCTGAACTCGGCGCCCAGGCGGTCACCCTCGCTGTCCAGCACGCTGTCGAGGACCTTGAGCCCCCACTCGTTGAGCAGCCCGTCGTGGATCGCGTACGCCCGGCGCGGCCGCACCGCCCGCAGATAGCGGATCAGATCCGGCACCGTCATCCACGGCGCCTGCCCCGGCGCCAGCAGCGTCGGAACCTCCACCACCGTCAGCGCGTCGCCCGGATGGAACACCTCCCCGTCGACCAGGAACCCCACATTGTCGACCGGCGGCACGTCGGGATGGCTGACGTGGTGCTTCTCCCCCACCACCGTCACCCGGAACCCGGCCACGTCCAGCACATCCCCGTCCTGCACCACGTGGACCCGTTCCCCCAGGTCCGCCAACTGCCGCGCCACCCCCGGACAGGTGTAGACGGGCAGCCCAGGATGCTCACGCAGCCGGTCGGCGTCGAAGTGGTCGAAGTGCTCGTGAGTGATCAGCACCGCCTCGACGCCCCGCAACGCCTCGGGCTCGGGAGTCATCAACCCCGGGTCGACGACCAGGGCCCGGGAGTCCTTCTCCAGCCGTACGCAGGCGTGACCGTACTTGGTGATCCTCATCGCGCCATCCTGCCGCCGACCCCGCCATCGGCCCCCGGCCGATCGCGCAGGGCAGAACCGTCCTGCGGTCACCCCAGCCGGTGACCGGCTTACGGTCGCGCAGTCGTCCTGACAGACGGAGCAAACCGTGATCAACCGACAGTCCCACAGCCACGCCCGGCAGACCCAGATCCACCCAGCAGACCGCCACGCAGCCACACCGCCGCACCGTCACGCAGCCGCACCGCACCGCACCGCCACGTAGTCACGCAGCTGCACCGTCACGCAGCTGCACCGCCGCACCGTCAGGCCCCCACGCCCCGGCGCTGACAAATACCGCAGGCCGCAGGCCGTGACAAAGTCTCATGGCGCTGGCCGTCGGCGCGCGGGATGTGACTAGCTGACGGTCTCGCGGTCGTGCTGGCAGACGGAGCAGGCGGTCAGACCGGCGGTCTCCGCCTGGTGGCGGGTCATGGTCTCGACGCCCGAGTCGCCCGCGCCTCTGACCAGCGGGCAGTCGGTGCTGTGGTAGCGCCGGGTGCCGACGATGACCTTGACCGTCGTGGACCGGCGGGCCTCGGCGTCACCCTCGGGACGGGCAGGCTGCTCGTCAGGCTGGCGCTTCGTCGCGTCGGCGTCCTCGCTCCCACCAGGCTCGCCCGGACGACCGGACGCCGCCTTCCCGCCTTCCGGCTTCGCGCCGGACGGGCCGGAGTCGCTCGGAGTGCCCTTGGGAAGCGGTCCTTGGGCCTTGGCGGACTCGGCCGACGACGGCGGCCGTCGCGCACCGGCAGGCGACGCGGGCTCGAAGAGGGAACGCGTCCTGACGGTCTTCTCGGCCTCTTCCGCCGGATCCTCAGCGGGTGTGGGAGCTGAGCCCCGTTCGTCACGCGCTGCCGGACCACCCTTGCCGGGAGCCGCCACGGGCGCGGAGCCGGAAGTCTGGGAGCCGGAAGTCTGTTCGCCACGAGCGGCGGACCGCTCGGCGCCGGACGAGCCGGCCGCGGACGACGGCCCACTGGCCGGGTCCTCTTCACGCGACGTGGCCTTGCGCCCCTCGGCAGGTACGGCACCACCTGCCCGGGGTGTGCCGGAGTCGCCCGTCTGGGGTTGGCCGGAGTCGCCCGTCCGAGCCCGCCCGGAGTCGCCCGTCCGGGGCCGATCGGAGCCGCCCTTCGCCGAGGCCGGCGGCTGAGACACCGGGGTGCCGTCGGCGGTCACGCGCGGTTGCGGGCGGGTGTCGGGACCGGAGTCGAGGTCCGGCTCGTCCGCGGGAGACGCGTACGGCCGCTTGCCCTGCTCCTGTCCCCGCCCGGCCCCTTGAGCACCGGGCCGCTGCGACGAGCGACCGGATCCCTGAGCATCCCGCTCCGAACCCTGCGAAGCACCGCCGGAATCCTGAGCATCGCGCCCGAGCCCCTGCGGCGCACGGACAGAATCCTGCCCCTCACGGTCCGAACGACCAGTGCCGTGCCCACCAGTGCCGTGCCCACCAGTGCCGTGCCCACCACGTTCCGACGCCTGCGGAGAGCGGCCGGAGTCCTGCCCACCACGCTCGGAACCTTGCGGCGCGCGGCCGGGGTCCTGCGCAGCGCGCTCCGACCCCTGCGGCGCGCGGCCGGAGGCCGGCGTGGGGTGGCTCGGGGGCTGGGATCCGGTGCCGGGGGGCTCCTGGGTCTGCCCAGACTCTCGCGGACCGCGACCGGCCCCCTGGTCACTGCTCCGCTCGGCCGACGGCCGGTCCTGTGAACCAGGACGGCCTTCGGCGGGACGGCCCTGGACCTGGCGGGGCTGCTCGGCGAAGGAGGTGGTGGCGCGGGAAGCCTTGGGGTCGGGCGCGTCGGCGGCGGGCGAGGACGGCTCGCCCTTGCCCACGGACGGCGGAGCGCCTTCCGGGCGGCCGGGCGGCGGAGCGCCTTCGGGACGGCCGGGCGCCGACGGGCCCTCGGACTGAGAGGTGCGGCCGAACCAGCCCGATTCGGGCGAGGCGCCAGGCTCCGGAGCGGGGGTGGAAGCCTGAGCCGCGGGCTTCGGCTGGACGACCGGCGGCCGGAGGTCGCGGGTCGGCTCGGAGGGTTCGGCCAGATGGGCGGCGGGGACCGCGGGGTCCGCGTCGTCGACGGGAGGCAGTTGCCGCCCGCCGAGCGCGGCGTCGGGCAGGCAGGCGGTGCAGGGGGTGAACCCCTCCTCGCGTGCCTCCTCGTAGGTGAGCTCCTCGTGATCCCGCCCGGTCAGCTGGCGGCACGCCTGGACGTGGTATCGCTTGCGCCCGGGGATCACCAGCACGATCGCGTCGGGGGAGATGCCCCCGGCGGCGGCGGACCGGTGCGGCGTGGGGACGCCGGGCGCGGGCGACGGCACAGGTGACGGCACAGGTGACGGCATCGTCGCCGTCCGCGGGTAGGGATGCGGACGGGGCGACGGCTGGGCCCCCATGGGGCCGGTCTGGGGGTACGGCGGCACGCCAGGAGGCACGACCCCGGCCGGAGGCGGGGTGGTCGGCACAGCGGCCTGCCCACCACCGGGGAACAGCTCGTGACGCCGCAGCAGCGCTCCGATCACGAGGAACAGCGCGGACAGCACGCTGACCACGATGGACCACATGATCAGGAACGGCTTCGCCAGTACGAAGCCCGCGATCAGCAGGATCACTGCCGCGAGCACCAAACCAGCACTGATAAGGATCACTAGGGGCTCTTTCGAGTGACGGGTCCTTGGCCCGTTACCTTACCGCCGCTCGTTGTGGGGGCCGTCACCACCGGGGAACGCGCCCTGCGGGGGCTCGCCGCCGAACGGGTTGGGGCCGCCGGGCAGAGGCTGCTGACCGCCCTGGGGCACCGCGTGCATGGCCGGCGCACCCGAGGGGCCGCCCGACATGACCGGGAACCCGCCGCTGCCCTCCGCCGAGACGTTCAGCTCGGCGAGCTGGTTCTCCAGGTAGAGCTTGAGACGGCTGCGGTATTCGCGCTCGAAGCTGCGCAGCTCCTCGACCTTGCGCTCGAGCTCGTCACGGGTCTGGACGAGGGAGCCCATCGCCTGGCGGTGCCGCTCCTGGGCGTCGCGCTCCAGCGTCTCGGCGCGGGCCCGGGCGTCACCGATGACCTGCTCGGCCTGGCGGCGGGCCTTGGTGAGGATCTCGTCGGCCTCGCGGCGGGCGCGGGTCACGGTCTCGTCCGCCTCCCGGCGGGCGTCCGCGATGGCCTGGTCGGCCGTCTGCTGGGCGAGGGCGAGCACGCGGGCCGCGGTGTCCATGTTGTCTTCGGCGGGCGGCATGTTCATGCCCACCGGGACCGGCTGCGGCTGCTGGTGCGGCTGGTGAGGCTGCTGGTGAGGCTGCTGGTGAGGCGGCTCGGGCGCGCGCATGGGCTCCGGCTGGGGCGCCATCATCTCGGGCTTGGGCTGCTCCTGCACCGGCGCGGAGGCCATGGGCATGTTCATGCCACCGGGCACCTTGCCGCGCATGCACTCGGATAGCTTGGCGCGCAGCTCTTCGTTCTCTTGGATCAAGCGGTCAAGCTCAGCCTCGACTTCGTCAAGGAAGGCGTCGACCTCTTCCTCGTCGTAACCCGGTCGAAGCCGGGTCGTACTGAACTGCTTGTTCCGCACATCAGCGGGCGTAAGCGGCATTTTTGGTCTCCTTGGCGCGCTTGCAGTCTGTCCGGAGGGACGGTAACCCGAATCACTTCAGCGCGGACACGAGTTGGATCATGACCGGTGCCCCGCGGGCCCCGTCAAGGACCGAAGGATCTCGCGATGTTCAGCAAGATCACTACGACGATGAAGAGGACGGTGAAGCTTAGGTCAAAGGCCACCGTACCCAACCGGAGCGGGGGAATGAAACGGCGGAGGAACTTGAGAGGCGGGTCGGTCGCGGTGTACATGACCTCCGCCAGCACGAGCACGACCCCCTGGGGCCGCCACGAGCGGGAGAACGCCTGCACCATCTCGAAGACCATCCTGCCGATGAGAAGCAGCATGTAGAGAGACAGGGCTACGACCAAGATCTGGCTGACTATCCCCACGGTCCGGCCGCGCCTCCACTTCTGCTGTGCTTCCCCGGTCTCTGTGGGACCTGGGTGAGTCCGAATGACATACAGAGACTCTAACTCTGGTTGAAGAACCCGCGTTCCGCGATTCGAGCCTTGTCCTCGGCGGTCACCTCGACATTGGCAGGGGACAACAGGAACACCTTGTTGGTAACACGTTCAATGCTTCCATGTAGGCCAAAGACCAGACCTGCCGCGAAATCGACGAGCCGTTTTGCGTCGCTGTCGACCATCTCGGTCAGATTCATGATGACGGGGGTGCCGTCACGGAAGTGCTCGCCGATGGTTCGGGCCTCATTGTACGTGCGCGGGTGGAGGGTGGTGATCCGGGCCAGGTCGGTGGTACGACGCTCCAGGACGGTGGTGGCCGGCCTCGGCGCCGGGACGGACGGGTCGGCGTCCTCGTCCCGGTCCTGCACCGTCACGGGACGATCGTCGCCGGTGCGCTGCACGTCGTCGTCGTACGGGTAGTCGTCAGGGTAGGTCTCGTACCTCTCGTAGCGGTCGTCCTCCACGAGACCGAGGTAGACCGCCATCTTGCGCATCGCGCCGGCCATCGCTACGTCGTCCTCCTGCTCATGGTCGCACTCGCTCGGGCCTGTCGCCGGGTCCGAGGCGGTAGCCGTACCCCCTTGGAGCTCACCGCTGATCGACCTCTACCGGATCATGGGCCTGAAGACCCACTTGAGGGGACATTACCTGACGAAGAGCTTCCGACGGCCGAGCAACGCCGTACCGACCCGTACGTGTGTCGCGCCGCAGGCGATGGCCTCGGCCAGATCGTCGCTCATGCCCGCCGAAATCATCGTGGCACGCGGGTGCCTCTCCTGTACGGCCACCGCGACATCACGCAGCCGCGCGAACGCCTTGGCCGGATCCTCGCCCAGCGGCGCCACCGCCATGACGCCGCCGAGCCGCAGCCCGGGAGCCTCGGCGATCAGGTCGGCCAGCGCCGGGACGTCGGCCGGCACGACTCCGCCGCGCCCCGGGTCGTCGTCCAGGGCCACCTGCACCAGGCAGCCGACCTCCCGGCCCTGCTTGACCGCTTCCTTGCTGACGGCCTCGGCCAGCCGGGGCCGGTCGACCGAGTGGATCACGTCGGCGTACCGCACCACCGAGCGGACCTTGTTGGTCTGCAGCTGGCCGACGAAGTGCCAGGTGAGCGGCAGGTCGGCGCACGCCTCGGCCTTGGGCGCGGCCTCCTGGTCGCGGTTCTCCCCCACGTCGCGCACGCCCAGCCCGGACAGGATCCGGACGTCGTCGGCCGGGTAGGTCTTGGTCACCGCGATCAGCGTCACCTCGTCGCGGCCCCGCCCGGCCGCGCGGCACGCCTCGGCGATCCGCTCGTCCACCTCGGCCAGGCGCGAGGCGATCTCGTCCTTCCGCACGCCTCTCCCTCCCGTCAACTCATTCTCCCCCCGTACGCCCCGGGCCCGGGGCCACAGGCCGGGCGCGGGCGCGACTTTCGCTCACACAACGCGCCCCGACGGGCGCTCCCGCTCCGCTCTGGGCGAAGGGGCCCCGACATGGCGGCGCCGCTCCCCGTACCCGCGCGGAAGGCGCGGAGGCGGAGGGAGCGGCGGTCGGGTGGGGCGTTACTTGAGGAAGTCGGGGACGTCCAGCTCCTCCTCCTGCTCCTCGAAGACGACCGGACGACGTTTGCCGGGCTCCGACATGCGGGAGGTGATGGGCGTGGGCGGGTTCGTGGGCTCCGGAGTGGGGCGCGGGATGGAGACGGGGCCGGAGGGCCCGTCAGCGGGCGTCTCGCCGGCCACGGAGGCGGCGGACGACGGGGCGGGGTCCTGGACGGTCTCCGCGGGGCGCACCGGCTCGGGCCGGGGCTCCGGTGCCGGCTCGGGGCGCGGCTCCGGACGCGCCTCGACCCGCGGCTCCGGACGCGGCTCGGGCCGGAAGTCCGGGCGCGGCTCCGGCCGGGCCTCCTGGCGGAAGTCCGAGCGCGGCTCCTGGCGGAAATCGGAGCGCGGCTCCGTACGCGGCTCCTGGCGGAAGTCGGAGCGCGGCTCGGCGCGCGCGGGCTCCGGCTTGGGCGGGGTCGGCGCGCTGGAGCGCAGCCCCGACGGCGGCACGCTCGACGCGCCCGTGCCGGTGGCGGGCCGGGTCTGCGGGCGCGGCGGCGCCTGCTTGTCGTTCTGCGGCACGTCGTCGAAGCCGGCCGCGATCACGGTGACCCGCACCTCGTCGCCGAGCGCGTCGTCGATGACCGTGCCGAAGATGATGTTGGCGTCGGGCGCGGCCGCCATGGAGACGAGCTGCGCCGCCTCGTTGATCTCGAACAGGCCGAGGTCGGAGCCGCCCGCGATCGACAGCAGCACGCCGTGGGCGCCGTCGATGCTGGCCTCCAGCAGCGGGCTGGAGACCGCCATCTCGGCCGCCGCCACCGAGCGGTCGTCGCCGCGCGCGTGGCCGATGCCCATGAGCGCCGAGCCGGCGCCGGACATGACGGACTTCACGTCGGCGAAGTCGAGGTTGATCAGACCGGGCGTGGTGATCAGGTCGGTGATGCCCTGCACACCGGAGAGCAGCACCTGGTCGGCGGCCTTGAAGGCGTCGAGCACGCTGACCTGCCGGTCGGAGATCGACAGCAGCCGGTCGTTGGGGATCACGATGAGGGTGTCGACCTCGTCGCGCAGGGTCTCGATGCCGGCCTCGGCCTGCATCGCCCTGCGGCGGCCTTCGAAGCTGAAGGGCCGGGTGACCACACCGATGGTGAGGGCGCCCAGGGAGCGGGCGATGTTGGCCACCACGGGCGCGCCGCCCGTGCCGGTGCCGCCGCCCTCGCCGGCCGTGACGAAGACCATGTCGGCCCCCTTGAGGACCTCCTCGATCTCCTCGCGGTGGTCTTCGGCGGCCTTGCGGCCGACGTCGGGGTTGGCCCCCGCGCCGAGTCCGCGCGTGAGCTCGCGGCCCACGTCCAGTTTGACGTCGGCGTCACTCATCAGCAGCGCCTGGGCGTCGGTGTTTATCGCGATGAACTCGACGCCCTTGAGTCCCTCCTCGATCATCCGGTTGACGGCGTTGACTCCGCCGCCGCCGATGCCGACGACCTTGATGACCGCGAGGTAGTTCTGCGGTGCTGCCACGACGAGGGGCCTTTCCGCTCGTTGACTTGCCATTTCGGTGCGGATTGTCTCCGCGTCTTGTCAGTTCGGGTAACTCTCAACCTCAAGTTGAGATTTAGATTTATGTCAACCTGAGGATTGATACGGACAGTAGGAGTTACGCTCCGGGCGGGTCAACTAACCGCGCCGCAAGCACGTCCGGCGTGTCGCGGGCTGTCCGATTCGCTCTGCCGTCTTGCCTGGTGGGGCACTCCCTGCCGCACTTCCCGATCTACAGGCTCTCACGTCGGACGGGCTGCCCGGCACAGGCTCGGCGACGCGCCGGACGGGAAGTCGCCGCCTTTCCCGGGTACGCGTGATGCTTCGCGGGGTCTTATCCGGAATGAGATCACTTGAGGGTCACCACGTCCGGAGAGCTCACGTCGTACACCTCGGCCTCGCGCTTCAACAGGCTCTGCAGGATGCGCGCCTTGGCCTCGGGACGGTCGGGGCCGCCCCAGATGACGGTGCGCCCGTCGGACAGGCCCAGCGTGACGTCCTCCCCCGTCGTCGCGCTGACCTTGCGGACCCGCCCGGACAGGCCGGCGGGCAGGCCGCGGACCACGTCCAGCGCCGCCATGGTGGCCGGGTCGCGGGCGGCGGGCCTGGCCACCTCCAGCACCGGCAGCATGGGCGGCGCGACGTCGCGCAGCTCGATGACCACGCCGGTCTTGTCGATCACCGCGATCTTGCCGCCGGCCTGGATCTGCGCGACCGGCTCGCGCTCCACCACCTCGATCCGGAGGGTGGCGGGCCAGACGCGGTCGACCTTGGCGGAGGCGACCTGGCGGATGCCGCGGACGCGGCCCTCGACGTGGGCCAGGTCGACCGTGGCGAGCGGATGCAGCTCCGGCACCGCCGCGGCCTTCCGGATCACCTCGGGGGCTAGTGTGACATTTCCCACGATCTCCACGTTCCGGACACCGAGCACCGGCGAGAAGAACACCAGCCAGGCCGCCGTGCCCACCACGCCGGCGGTGAGCAGGACCAGGAAGATCTTGCGAGCGGTCACCGCGCCCCCGGCTCAGCGCGCCAGCGCGGCGACGATCCGCGGCCCCAGCTCGGTGACGTCGCCCGCGCCCATGGTGAGCACGAGGTCACCCGGCCTGGCCCGCCCGGCCACGAGGTCGGGCACCGCGGCCCGGTCGGGCACGAACGCCACGCGCTCGGCGGGCAGCGGGACCTGACCCGCCACCAGCGCCCCGGACACGCCGGGCTCGGGATCCTCCCGCGCCCCGTACACGTCCAGCACGATCGCCTCGTCGGCCAGCCCCAGCGCCGCGCCGAACTCCCCGGCGAAGTAGCGGGTGCGCGAGTAGAGGTGCGGCTGGAAGATCGCGATGACCCGGCCGTCGCCGGAGTAGGAGGCGACCACGTCACGCGCGGCCCGCAGGTCGGCGGCCAGCTCGGTCGGATGGTGGGCGTAGCTGTCGAACACCACGACCCCGCCGGCCTCGCCCTTGGCCTCGAAGCGCCGCTTGGCCCCGGTGAAGGCCGCCAGACCGTCTCTGATCTCCTCGAACGGCAGACCCAGCTCGTCGGCCACGGCGATCACCGCGGTCGCGTTGAGCGCGTTGTGGGCCCCGGGGACGGCCAGGCGGACCTCGCCCTTGCTGGAGCCGGGCCCCTCGACCGTGAACACGGTGCCGAACCCGTCGGGTCTGACGCCGGTGACGCGGTAGTCGCCTTCGGCGCCGTACGTGATCACACGCTTGCCCCGGCGGCGCGCCACCTCGGCCACCTCGGCCGCGCCCGGGTCGTCGGCGCAGACCACGAGGAGCTCGCCGACCCGGTCGACGAACCGGGCGAAGCTGTCGTGCACGGCCCGGGGGTCGCCGTAGTTGTCGAGGTGGTCGGCCTCCACGTTGGTCACCACGGCGATCTCCGGGGCCAGCATCAGGAAGGAGCCGTCGCTCTCGTCGGCCTCGGCCACGAACACCTCCCCGGAGCCCTCGTCGGCGCCCAGCCCGGTCGTGACGAGCTGGCCGCCCACGCAGTAGGACGGGTCGGCGCCGCACTTCTGCAGGGCGACGGTGAGCATCGAGGTCGTGGTGGTCTTGCCGTGGGTGCCGGCGATCGCCACGCCGGTGCGGCCGGACATCACGGAGGCGAGCGCGGCGGCCCGCGGGATGACCCGCAGCCGCTGCTTGAGCGCCTCGCCCAGCTCCGGGTTGGAGTCGCGGATGGCGGTGGACACGACCACGGTGTCGACGTCCTTGATGTGCGAGGCGGCATGGCCGATGTGCACGGTGGCGCCCAGCTCGCGCAGCTCGGTCACCAGGTCGCTGCTGCGGGCGTCGCTCCCGGACACGCGCACCCCGCGCTTGAGCAGGATGCGCGCGATGCCGGACATGCCCGCCCCGCCGATGCCGATGAAGTGGACCCGGCCCAGTTGTCCGGCGGCGACGGGATCGACCAGCTTGACGAGACTCATCGGACTATCTCCAACACTTTCCTGGCTAGCGTGATGTCCGCGTCCTTCATGCCCAGCGCCGAGGCGGCCTCAGACATGACGGCCACCCGTTCGGGGTCGTGCAGGAGGGGCAGAACGTGATCAATGATCCAATCAGATGACAGCTGGGCGTCGTCCACCAGCATGCCGCCTCCGCCCGCGCTGACGCGCTCGGCGTTCATCCGCTGCTCGCCGTTGCCGTGCGGGAGCGGGACGTACGCGGCGGGCAGGCCGACGGCGGTCAGCTCGGCGCAGGTGACCGCGCCGCTGCGGCACAGCGCCACGTCGGCGGCGGCGTAGGCGAGGTCCATCCGGTCGAGGTAGGGCAGCAGGACGTACTGGGGGTCGCCGGGCGGCGGCTCGTGCTCCACCGTGTTCTTGGCGCCCACCACGTGCAGCACCTGCACCCCGGCGGCGCGCAGGGCGGGGGCGGCGGCCAGCGCGGCGTCGTTGATCGACCGGGCGCCCTGGGAGCCGCCGAACACCAGCAGGGTCGGCCGGTCGGTCTGGAGACCGAACCAGGAGCGGGCCTTGTCGCCCATGGACAGCCGGTCGAGCTCGACGATCTCGCGGCGCAGCGGGGTGCCGATGTAGGCGGCCCTGGGGATCGCGGCGCCGGGGAAGCCGGTGAAGACGTGGTCGGTGAGCTTGGCGCCGAGCCGGTTGGCCAGGCCCGGCTTGGGGTTGGCCTCGTGCACCACGATGGGCACGCCGCGACGCTTGGCGGCGAGGTAGGCGGGGGTGGCGACGTAGCCGCCGAAGCCGACCAGGACGTCGGCCCGCACCCGGTCGAGGACGGCGGCGACCGCGTTGACCGCCCCGGCCAGGCGGCCCGGGACCGTCAGCAGCTGCGGCGTGAGGGCTCTGGGCAGCGGCACGGCGGGCACCAGCTCCAGGTCGTAGCCCCGGGCCGGGACGAGCCGGGTCTCCAGCCCGCGCTCGGTGCCGACACAGGTGACGCCGATGCCGCCGTCGAGGCGGCGCAGCGCGTCGGCAAGGGCGAGCGCCGGCTCGATGTGTCCGGCCGTCCCACCACCGGCGAGGACCACCCTCATGTCGGTCACTCCCTAACGTCTTCCTCGGCCTCTGGTCATACCCCCCAGGCCAAGCCAGCTTAGGGCCCGGACGGCCGGTCCGGGGCCACGCGCGGCGAGAGCTTCACGCGCTCCCGGCTCCCGCTTGGCGAACGACAGCAGCATGCCGAGCGCGGCGAGGGTGGGCAGCAGCGCGGACCCGCCGTAGGAGACCAGCGGCAGCGGGATGCCGGTGATCGGCAGGACCCCGAGCACGGCCCCCATGTTGACGATCGCCTGGCCGACGATCCAGGCCACGACCGCGGTGGAGACCAGCCGGACGAACGCGTCGTTCACCCGGGACGCCACCCGCAGCCCCGCGTACCCCAGCAGCCCGAACAGCGCGACCACCAGCAGCGTGCCCATCAGCCCGAGCTCCTCGCCGAGCACGGCGAAGATGAAGTCGCTCTCACCGTGCGGCAGCCAGTCCCACTTCTGCCTGCTGCTGCCGAGCCCGAGCCCGAACCAGCCGCCGGAGCCCATCGCGATCTGCCCCTGCACGGCCTGGTAGCCGGCCCCCTGAGCGTCGGCCCACGGGTCGAGGAAGGCCCCGACGCGGGCCAGCCGGTACGGCTCCACGGTGATCATGATCACGGCGGCCAGCACGGCTAGCGACAGGATGCCGCCGAACAGCTTGACCGGCGCCCCCACCACCCACAGCAGCGCCAGGAAGATCAGGAACAGCACGAGCGTGGTGCCGAGGTCGCTGCCGAGCATCACCAGGATCGCCAGGATCGCGACGCCGGGCAGCAGCGGGATCAGCATCTGCCGCCATTCGATGCGCCCCTTGCGCGCCCGCCGCGCCAGCAGGTCGGCGCCCCACAGCGCCAGCCCGAGCTTGGCCGGCTCGGACGGCTGGACGGTGAACGGGCCGAAGTAGATCCACCGCTGCGCGCCCAGCTCGGACGAGCCGATGAACAGCACCAGCACCAGCGCGATGATCGACAACGCCATCAGCGGGTAGCCCATCCAGCGGAAGAACCGGTACGGCAGCCGGGTGAAGAACCACATGATGGGCAGGCCGACGGCCGTCGACAGCGACTGCTTGATGAACCACGAGAACGGGCTGCCGGTCGCCTGCATCGCCTCGATGCTGGAGGCCGAGAGCACCATCATCAGCCCGAGCGCGAGCAGCAGCAGGCTGCACCCGAGGATCAGGTAGTAGGTGGCCAGCGGCTTGTCGAGGAGCTCCTTGAGCGTGCCGAGCTGCTCGCGGGCCCAGCCCGACGGATGCTGCGTCGCGGCCGGCCTGGCGCGCTCCTCGCGCTCGCCGCGTTCCTCGGTGGCGGTGCTCACGTGCCCGCCTCCAGGGCGCGTACGGCTCGCGCGAAGGCCTCCCCTCGGGCCGGGTAGCCGGGGAACATGTCCAGGGACGCGCCCGCCGGGGAGAGCAGCACGGTGTCCCCCGGGGAGGCGAGGCGGGAGGCTTCGGTGACGACACGGTCCATCACACCAGTGTCCTGACCATCGACGGTCACGACGGGGACATTCGGCGCGTGTCGCGCGAGAGCTTCGGCGATCGCGGCCCGGTCGGCGCCGAGCAGCACGGCCCCGCGCAGCCTCGGCGCGGCCTGCTCGACCAGTTCGGCCACGTCGGCGCCCTTGAGCTGGCCGCCGGCCACCCACACGATCGACGGGTAGGACGCCAGCGCGGCCGCGGCGGCGTGCGGGTTGGTGGCCTTGGAGTCGTCCACGTAGTCGACCTCGGCGACCCGGGCCACGTGCGCGAGCCGGTGCGGGTCGGGGGTGAAGTCGCGCAGTCCCTGCCGTACCGCCTCGGCGGGCACGCCGAACGAGCGGGCCAGCGCGGCGGCGGCCAGGGCGTTGGCGACGTTGTGCGGCGCGAGCGGGCGCACGTCGGCGAGCGTGGCGAGCTCCTCCGCCGCCGTCACGGGGTCGGGGACGAAGGCGCGGTCGATGAGCAGGTCCTCGACCAGGCCGACCTGCCCGGGGCGAGGCGCGCGCAGGGTGAAGCCGACCGCGCCCGGGTAGGGCGAGGCCAGCCTGGCGGACTCCGGGTCGTCGGCGTTGTGGACGACGGTGCCGGCCCGCTCGAAGAGACGGCCCTTGGCCTGCGCGTACGCCTCCATCGAGCCGTGCCAGTCGAGGTGGTCGGGCGCGACGTTGAGCACGGCGGCGGCGTGCGGGGCGAGCGTGGCCGACCAGTGCAGCTGGAAGCTGGACAGCTCGACCGCCAGCACGTCGTACGGTTCGCGCACGGCCTCCACGACGGGCACCCCCACGTTGCCGACGGCGGCGGCCTTGTGGCCCGCGGCGGTCAGCATCGCGGTGAGCATGCGCACGGCGGTGGTCTTGCCGTTGGTGCCGGTGAGGGCCAGCCACGGGGCGGGCTCGGCCGGACGCAGCCGCCAGGCCAGCTCCACCTCGCCGACCACCTCGACCCCGGCCGCGAGCGCGGCGGCGATCAGCGGGTGGTGCGGCGCCCAGCCGGTGGTGACCAGCCGGGTGGCGCCCTCGGGCAGCGCCGGCGGCCCGAGGCGGACCTCGACGCCGCGGCCGGACAGCTCGGCGGCCGCGGCCAGCTGGCGCTCGCCCTCGCCGGACTCCACGACCACCACGCGCTCGCCCCGCCCGGCCAGGGCCCTGGCCACCGCGGTGCCGGAGACGCCGAGGCCGGCCACGCAGGTCAGACCCGTCACTTGGGCATCCACTCGACGTAGAACAGGCCGAGCCCGAGCGCCGCGCACAGGCCGGCGATCAGCCAGAAGCGGACCACGATCGTGGTCTCGGCCCAGCCCTTGAGCTCGAAGTGGTGCTGCAGCGGCGCCATCCGGAAGACCCGTTTGCCGGTCATCTTGAAGAAGCCGACCTGGATGATCACCGACAGGGTGATGACCACGCACAGCCCGGCGAGGAGGATGAGCAGCAGCTGGGTGCGGGTGGCGATGGCCAGGCCGGCGAGCACGCCGCCGAGGGCCAGCGACCCGGTGTCGCCCATGAAGATCTTGGCAGGGGGCGCGTTCCACCACAGGAAGCCGACGAGCGCGCCGAGCACCGCGGCGGCCACCACGGCGAGGTCGAGCGGGTCGCGCACCCAGTAGCAGTTGGGGCCGAGCTGGTCGATGCAGTTGTTGCGGAGCTGCCAGTTGCCGATCAGGACGTAGGCGCCGAGCACCACGCCGGTGGCGCCGCTGGCCAGGCCGTCGAGGCCGTCGGTGAGGTTCACCGCGTTGGAGAACCCGACGATCATGATGAGCACCCAGATGGTGAACCCCACGATGCCGATCGACGGGCCGAAGTCACGCAGGAAGGACAGGCGGGTGTCGGCGGGGGTGATCTGGTAGATGTTCGGCTGCTGGGTGACGAGCACGGCGAAGATCGCGCCCACGATCAGCTGGCCGAGCGCCTTGGCGCCGCTGCGCAGGCCGAGGCTCCGCTGCTTGTAGATCTTGATGAAGTCGTCGAGGAAGCCGACGGCGCCGAGCCCGGTCATCAGGAACAGCACGAGCAGGCCGGAGGCGGTGGGCGACTCCAGCATGGCCAGGTGGGAGGCGCCGTAGGCGATGAGCGAGGCGAGCACGATGACGGTGCCGCCCATGGTGGGGGTGCCGCGCTTGCCGTGGTGGCCGGACGGGCCCTCCTCGCGGATCTCCTGGCCGTAGCCGCGCCTGGAGAACAGCCGGATGGCCAGAGGGGTGCCGAGCATCGAGAGGATGAGGCCGACGGCGCCGGCGATGATGATGTTGGTCACCGGCCCGCACCTCCCAGCAGCAGCTCGGCGGTGCGCTCCAGCCCCATCGCGCGCGGGCCCTTGACGAGCACGACGTCGCCGGGCCGCAGCCACGGGCCGAGCTCGGCGGCGGCCGCCGCGGCGTCGGGCACGTGGACGATGCGCGGCAGCGGCGTGCCCGGGGGCCCGCCGCGCCGGGCCTCTTCGGCACCGGCGTGGGCGCCTTCCAGCACCGGCCCGGCGTCAGGACCGGCCACGACGAGCCCGGCCAGGCCGCAGACGCCGGCCAGCCGGCCGACCTCGGTGTTGAGCGCCACGCTGTCGTCGCCCAGCTCGCGCAGGGAGGCGATGACCGCGAAGCGGCGCCTGCCTCGCCCGAGCACGGCGAGGGTCTCCAGCGCGGCGCGCATCGAGTCGGGGTTGGCGTTGTAGGCGTCGTTGACGATCGTCACGCCGTCGGGGCGGTCGGTGACCTCCATCCGCCACCGGCTGACCGGCTCGGCGGCCGACAGCTCCTCGGCGATGGCGGCGACCGGCAGGCCCAGCTCGTAGCCCGCCGCGGCGGCGGCCAGCGCGTTGTCGACCGCGTGTCCTCCGTACAGCTTGAGCGTGACGGGAGCGGCGCCGGAGGGGGTGCGGAGCGTGAACGAGGCCCGCCCGCGCTCGTCGGCGGTGACGTCCTCGGCGCGGATGGCCGCCTGCTCGCTCCGGCCGAACGTGGTGACGCGCGCGTCGGTGCGCGCGGCCATGGCGCTGACCATCGGGTCGTCGGCGTTGAGCACCGCGACGCCGTCGGCGGGCAGCGCCTCGACCAGCTCGCCCTTGGCCTTGGCGATGGCCTCCTTGCCGCCGAACTCGCCGATGTGGGCGGTGCCGACGTTGAGCACCACGCCGATCGTGGGCGGGGCGATGCGGGCCAGGTCGGCGATGTTGCCGATGTGGCGGGCGCTCAGCTCCAGCACCAGGTAGCGGGTGTCGTGGTCGGCCTTGAGCACGGTGAGCGGGTGGCCGATCTCGTTGTTGTGGTTGCCGGCCGGGGCGATCGTCGGGCCGATCCTCGTGGTCAGCCGGGCGAGGAGGTCCTTGGTGGTGGTCTTGCCCGCCGAGCCGGTGACGCCGATGACGGTCGCCTTCGGCAGCGACGCGGCCTGCGCGGTCGCCAGCTCGGTCAGCGCGGCCGTGGTGTCGGGCACCACGACGGCGGGCGCCTCGACGGGGCGGCCGGCCAGCACCGCGACGGCGCCGGCCCGCACGGCCTGGGCCGCGTAGTCATGGCCGTCGACGCGCGCGCCTCTGAACGCGACGAACAGGGATCCAGGCTCCACGGCCCGCGAGTCGATCACGACGGGGCCGCGCACCACGGCGCGGGGGTCGGCCATGCCCGACAGCGCGCCCGAGGTTATCTCGGCGATCCTGGCCAGAGGCAACGGGATCATTCGTGCTTCCTGCTTTCCTTACGTGCGTCGATCGCGGCGGCGACCACCTCCCTGTCGTCGAAGGGGATCACCTCGCCTGAAACGTACTGGCCCTGCTCGTGGCCCTTGCCTGCCACGACTATGACGTCACCGCGCGAGGCGCGGTTCACCGCGAGGTCGATGGCGGCCGCGCGGTCGGGCTCAATGATCACATGAGCGCGCTCCTCGCGCGGCACGCGCAGCGCCCCCTCCATCATCGCGGCCAGGATGGCCAGCGGATCCTCCGAGCGAGGGTTGTCGCTGGTGAGAACCGCCACATCGGCCAGGCGAGCCGCCGCCTCACCCATGAGCGGCCGTTTGCCCTTGTCGCGGTCGCCGCCGCAGCCGAGCACGACGGTGAGCCGGCCCGCGGTCACCTCGCGCAGCGAGAGCAGCACCGACTCCACCGCACCGGGTTTGTGCGAGTAGTCGACGACGGCCTGGAACTCGTCGCCTGAGCCGGTCACGCGTTCCATGCGGCCGGGCACGCCGGTGAGCGTGCCGATGCCGTGGACCGCGGTCTGCAGCGGCACCCCCGCCTCCACCAGGGTGACGACGGCGCCGAGCGCGTTGGCGACGTTGAACGGGCCGGGCAGCGCGATCTGCGCGTCGGCCTCGACGCCGCCGGGGCCGACGATCCGGAAGGCGCTGCCGTCGGCGCCCAGCCGGGCGTCCAGCGCCCGCCACTCGGCGCCGGGGTCGCCCTGGGCGGAGAACGTGGTCATCGGCACCTTGGCCAGGCGCAGCAGCTCGCGCCCGTACCGGTCGTCGACGTTGGTGACGCCGACCCGGCTCAGCTCCGGCTGGAACAGCCTGGCCTTGGTGGCGAAGTAGTCGTCGAAGTCGCGGTGGAAGTCGAGGTGGTCCTGCGAGAGGTTGGTGAACAGCGCCACGTCGTAGAAGACCCCGTCGACGCGGTTGAGCGCGAGCGCGTGGCTGGACACCTCCATGGCCGCGGCGGTGACACCCCGCTCGCGCATGAGCGCGAACAGGCCGTGCAGCTCCGACGCCTCCGGGGTGGTGAGCCTGGACTCGAAGCACAGGTCGCCGGCGTGGATCTCGACGCCGCCCACCAGGCCGGTGCGGTGACCCGCCGCGCGCAGCCCTGCCTCCAGCAGGAACGTGGTGGTGGACTTGCCGCTGGTGCCGGTGACGCCGAGCACCGTGATGTCCTGGACCGGGCGGCCGTAGACCCAGGCGGCGACCTGGCCGAGCAGGGCCCGCGGATCGGGCACGACGAGCACCGGCAGGCCGGTGGCGACGGCGGCCTCGCGGCCGGCCGCGTCGGTCAGGATCGCCACCGCGCCGCCCGCCATGGCCTCGGCCGCGAAGTCGGCGCCGTGCGCGCGCTCACCGCGCAGCGCGACGTAGAGATCTCCGCGCCGCACCTGGCGGGAGTCGTGGGTGACACCGGTCAGCGCGGCATGCGGCGACCGCGCGGTGCCGGTCTCGGCATCGAGCATGGCCGCCAGCGCGGTCAGCGGGCGCGGCGGACTGTTCGTCGGACGCATGGACGACGGGGGACGCACTGCGGAAGCGTATCCTTCCCGGTCACTGCTCCGCGCGTGCGCGCGCCGAGGACGCGGCCGAGCCTGTAGGCGGGATCTTCCTGCTCTTGAGAGCGAACGTCATCACATCCTTGAACACCGGGGCCGCGAGCTGCCCGCCGTAGTGGCCGTTCTTCGGGTTCTGCAGCACCGACAGCACCACCAGCCGGGGCGCGTCGGCGGGCGTGAAGCCCACGAACGAGGCGGTGTAGCCGTCGTAGCGGCCGAGTTCGGCATCGTAGCGGTTCGCGGTGCCGGTTTTGCCCGCCACGCGGTAACCCGGGATGGCGGCCAGCTCGCCGGTGCCCTCCTCGCCGACCGCGGCCTCCAGCATGGCGGTGATCTCCTTGGCGGTGGCCGTGCTGATGACCCTGGTCTTCTTGGCGGGGGCGGCGGGCGTGAACGTGCCGTCGGGGGCGGTGGCGCCCGCCACCACCCTCGGCTCGATCTTGACGCCGCCGTTGGCGATCGTCTGGTAGACGCTGGCCATCTGCAGCGCGGTCACGGACACGCCCTGACCGTACGCGACGGTGCAGCTCTGGCTGCCCGACCACTTGTCGTGGTGCGGCAGCAGGCCCGCCTCGGCGCCCGGCATGTCGGCGCCCGGCTTGCCGCCGAACCCGAACGCCTTGAGCATGTCGTACAGGCCCTTGCTGCCGACCTTGCGGGCCGCCATGACAGTGGCGACGTTGCTCGACTGGGCCATGGCCTGGGCGAAGGTCATGTCCTGCGGCGGGTGCGGGTGCGCGTCGCGCAGCACCCGGTCGTAGCACTGGATGTAGTCCTTGACGTGGAAGACCGTCTCGGGATCGACCACGCCGGCCTCGATCGCGGCCGCCGCGGTGATCACCTTGTTGGTGCTGCCCGGCTCGAAGACGTCGGAGGCGGCCCGGTTCAGGTAGCGGGACTGGGGCTCGTTCCGCCAGTTCGCCAGGTCGAGCTCGGGGGCGTTGGCCATGGCGATGACGTCGCCGGTGCGCACGTCCATGACGATGACGGTGCCGCTGGCCGCGCCGGCCGACTCGACCTGCTCGGTGATCGCCCGCTGGGCGGCCCACTGGATGTCGCGGTCGATCGTCAGGCGGACGTCGCTGCCGTCGACGGGAGGCGTGCGCTGGCTGCCGGTCATCGGGATGCGCTGCCGGTCGCGGCCGGTCTCGATCTGCAGCTCGCCGTCGCGCCCGGCCAGCACGGAGTTCTTGACCTCCTCGATGCCGCTCAGGCCCTCCTTGTCGTCGCCGACGAACCCGATCAGGCTGCCCGCCAGGTCGCCGCCCGGATAGACGCGGCGGAAGGTGCTGGTCGCGACCAGCGACGGCACCGGCTCCTCGAGCAGCCGGTCGGCCACGGTCGGGGCGATCCCCCTGGCCAGCAGCTGGTAGCGGGTGTCGGTCTTGGCCAGCTTGGCGGCCATGTCCTCCACCGGCCTGCCGAGGTGGCGGGCGAGCAGCGAGGCCACGGCCTGCCTCGCCTCGGCCGGGATCTTGGTCGGGTCGATGGAGATGTCGCGCGCCTCGACGGTGTGCGCCAGGTCGTGCCCGTTGACGTCGGTGATGGAGCCGCGCTTGGCGGGGATCTCCTCGACGTGCAGGCGCTGCCTGGTGGCCGCGGCCTCGTACACCTTGGAGTCGAGGCCCTGCATCTGGATCAGCCGGCCGGCGAAGATCGACAGGATGAAGGTCATGCCGATGAGGCCGATGCTGATGCGCCGCCGGGGGTTGCCGAGGCGGAGCACGAGCGGCGGCTTCGGCGGCGGGGGCGGCCTGCGTCCGCCGCCCCCGGCACGCGGCCGCGGCCCTTCCTGCGGGCCCCGCCGGGCGCCGTCGCCCGCCCGGCCGCCCGCGCCGTCGCGGACGCCCCCACGGCCGCCCGCGTCCGTCCCGGCGCGCCCGCTCGCCCGCGCCTCGGCCCGTGGTCCCTCGCCGTGGCGGGCGCGTCCCGGCTCCTCGTCCCTGACCCGCCGTACGGGGTTGTCCTCCGCGGGGGTACGCCGCGCCGCCCGGTCGTCGCGGCCCCGCGCGTCGCCGTCACCCCTGGACCGGTCGCGCAAGGGCGGCCGTACGCTGTCGGACGGCCTTCTGCGGAACGCGTCGTCCTGCCGCTCATCGGCGTCCCGCTGGGCCCGCCCGCGCGGACCGGCGTCACGCGGCGGGTCGGCTTCCCCGCGACGGAACCTCTCACCGGCGCGCGGCCCGTCCGGCTCGTCATCCCCCCTGCGGAGCCTTCCTCCTCGGACGGACCGGCCGTGCGGGTCCTCCGACGGCACGCCACCGCCCCGACGCGAACCCGCCCCACGACCCTCCTTGGAAGGGTCCCCCTGACGGGACCCGGCACCACGAACGGGGCGTCCCTCATCACGAGGGTCACTCCCGCTCCGGCGGGAGCTCGCCCCGCGGACGGGACGGTCGTCCTCGGGGAGGTCTTCGTCGCGGCGGGGGCGTGCCTTGGGGGTGTCCGCCGATGACGGGTCGCCGCCGGGCGCGCGGGCGCCGCGCGGGGAGCGGCCACGGGTGCCGTCGCCCGAGGGCCGCCCGGAGCGGCCGCGCCGGGGTTCGTCCTCGTCAGGGAGGTCGTCCTCACGGCGGGATCTGCCCCGCTGAGGAGACCGTCCCGCGGACGGGTCGTCGCGGCGGCCCTTGCCGGGGGTCTCGTCGTCGTCGGCCCCCCGTGTCCGCGGGGTGTCGCCGAAGGGCAGGTGGAAGGGGTCGTCGGAGGACGAAGGCCGGCCCGTGCCGTCGGAACGGGCCGGACCGCCCGTCCGTCCCGCCCGTCCGGGGCCACCGGGCGTACGACGAGCGGCGCCGGGCCCTCCTTGAGAGCCGGCGCCGCTTCCGCCACGACCGGGGCCTTGCCCCCTGCCGCCGGAATCCCTCACCGTCCTGAGCCCACCTGACCGGTGGCGGAGCTGTCGTAGGTGTTGACCCGGTCCCAGTCGCGCCGCAGGCCGAGGTCCTCGGCCCGCTCGGCGACCCGGCCGGGCAGCTTCTCCTCCTCGATGCGCCGCTGCAGGTCCTCGTTCTGCTGGCGGGCGTCGGAGATCTCGTCGACCAGGGTGGAGGCGGTCATCGAGTCCTGCGCGAGGACCGTGTTGAGCAGCAGCAGCGTGACCAGGCCGCCGCAGAGCAGCCCGACGACGAGCAGCACGAACGGGGTGCGCTGACGCCGCCCGGGCCGCCCGGGCCGCTTGGCCGCGACGCGCCTCGGACGCGCCTCCTCCGGCCGCGGCCCGCGCACGCCTGGCCGCGTCCGCCGCGGCTCGGTGACGGTCCGCGACCCGCGCACCCCGGTCTCGGCCGCGCGAGCGCCGGCCTGCGCACGGGCGGCGCCGTCACGGACGCCGGTCGCGCCGCGCGCACCGGTCTCACCGCGAAGGCCGGTCGCCCCGCGGACGCCGGTCTCGCCGCGCGCGCCGGTCTCCGTACGGGCGCTCTCCGCGCGGGCGGACGCCGGGCGGGCCGCGCGGGGCGGCTGCTCGTCGTCGGCACGCGGGCGGCGCCTGGCCGTGTCGGGGCGCGGCTGCGGCACGGGCTTGGCCGGGTGCGGCGGCTCGGGCCTGCGCTGGCCGGTCTTGGCCCCAGTCGTGGGCACAGCGCCGCGGACGGGCGCGCCCCGCCTGGTCTCCTGCTCAGTCCTGGTCGTCAACACGGATCCTCTCTGCGGCCCTGAGCCGGGCCGAAGCCGCCCGCGGGTTGCGGGCCAGCTCTTCTTCGCTCGGGAGCTCGGCTCCCTTCGTCAGGATGCGGAACCGCGGCTGGTGAGCCGGCAGCGGGACGGGCAGCCCGGGCGGGCTGGTGTCCCTGGTCCGCGCGGTGAGGACCTGCTTGGTGAGCCGGTCCTCCAGCGAGTGGTAGGAGAGCACGACGACTCTCCCGCCCAGCGCCAGCGCGTCGAGCGCGGCGGGCAGCGCCACCTCCAGGGCGGCGAGCTCCGCGTTCACCTCGATGCGCAACGCCTGGAAAGTCCTTTTGGCGGGGTTTCCCCCGGTGCGCCGGGTAGCGGCCGGGATCGCGTCCCTGACGAGGTCCGCGAGCCGCTTCGTCGAGGTGATGGGCTCCTTGGCCCTGGTCTTGACGATGAGGTTCGCGACCCGGGACGCGAAGCGTTCCTCGCCGTAGTCGCGCAGGATCCGGGCCAGGTCGCCCGCGGAGTAGGTGTTGACCACCGCCTCCGCCGTGAGCTCCTGCCCGGTGTCCATCCGCATGTCGAGCGGTGCGTCATAGGAATAGGCGAAGCCGCGCGCCGCCTCGTCCAGCTGCGGGGAGGAGACACCGAGGTCGAACAGCGCCCCGTCGACGGTCGTGCGACCGGCTCGGGCCAGCACGTCGCTCAGCTCGTCGGACGAGGCGTGGACCAGCGTGGTGCGCCCGGCGTACGGCGCGAGCCTGCGCGTGGCGTACTCGATCGCGAAAGGGTCGCGGTCGATGCCGATCACGTGCAGGGAGGGGTGCGCGGCGAGCAGGGCCTCGGTGTGGCCGCCGAGCCCGAGGTTGGCGTCGACGACGACGGGGGCGGGACCTGACGCGGACGCGGCGATCGCTGGCTCCAGCAGCTCCAGAACGCGTCCGAGCATGACCGGAACGTGACCGGTCGTACCGGCGTCGTCGTGCATCTCCACCCCCCTTTCGCGTCCTGGCTCGCGGATGACGCGGCCGGCCGATGTGTCGGTTCATCCGTGGGTCCCCACCCCGGCGCCGCCCGGCCAGGTCCCCATCCGCACCCTCTTCGTGGACGCCTGCCATCTGACACCGGGGAAGGTGCATCAGCTGACCGGCAGTGGTTGCGGGTGGAGACCTCGCCGAACGACATCTCCGACGGCTCGACCGTTATTTACAAGATCCCTGGCAACACCTCCTCGGACAGGTCGGCGAACGCCTGCTCCTGCGCGTTGAGATAGGTGTCCCACGCCTGCGCGTCCCAGATCTCCAGCCGGGTGTTGGCCCCGATGACCACGCAGTCACGCTCCAGGCCGGCGTACTGCCGCAGGCCCTGCGGGATGGTGACGCGCCCTTGCTTGTCTGGTTTCTCGTCGGACGCACTGGCGAAGAAGACGCGGCTGTAGTCACGCACCGCCTTGGCGGTGACCGGGGCGGTGCTGAGAGCCTCGGTAATGCGCTGGAACTCCTCCACGGGAAAGACGTAGAGGCATCGCTCCTGGCCTTTGGTGATCACAAGACCCTCCGCCAGCTCCTCACGGTACTTAGCCGGCAGGAACAGCCGTCCCTTGTCGTCCAGACGCGGGTGATGGGTGCCGAGGAACATCGGCGCCACCTCCCGTGCCTCGTGAAGCGCTCGGCGCTGGTGCACCGCGCTCTCCACTGCGCACCACCATACTCCACTTCTCCCCACCGTCAACTGATTCGAACCTTCTTCACCCCTCACCTGCGCCGCGTTACCGCAGGTCAGCGTGGTGGGGGTGGCGTGGGGGCGCGGAAGCGGCCGTGGCGTGCCCGTGGGCGTGTCGGGACGCGATCACCCCGGCCCATAAGCGTCCGCGCGCCGGGAGGGGGCGGAGGTGGGGGAAAGTGGTGCGCCGGACTGCCCGGAGTGTTACGGCATTCGCACCTCTATGGGACAAGAACACGAACACCCTCAGGCTTCTCTGGAATATCCACAAAAGTCGCCCAGGAACCCACAGAGTCGTAGGGTCGTACAGATAATGGAAAACAATGGCATGCCTCCCGCAATGGCGACCATGCGCGAGGTGGCCGGTCGCACTTCGCATGGAGGCCCGGTGGCAGTAACCCATGACGTCCCCCACCAGCTCGGGGAGCTGGTAACCACCGCTCACCGCATTCGCGAGGCCATCGAATCGGTGATCGAGGGGAAGGGTGACGCCGTCCGACTCACGCTGACCGTGTTGCTCGCCGAAGGCCACTTGCTGATCGAGGACGTCCCCGGGGTGGGAAAGACGATGCTGGCCAAGGCGCTGGCTCGGTCGATCGACTGCCCGGTGCGCCGGGTGCAGTTCACCCCCGACCTGTTGCCCAGCGACATCACCGGTGTGAGCGCGTACAACCAGCAGACGCGTGAGTTCGAGTTCAAGCCTGGGCCGGTGTTCGCCAACATCGTGGTGGGCGACGAGATCAACCGTGCCTCCCCCAAGACCCAGTCGGCGTTGCTGGAGTGCATGGAGGAACATCAGGTCACCGTCGACGGGCACACCTATCCCTTGGACGCCCCGTTCATGGTGATCGCGACGCAGAACCCGATCGAGATGGAAGGCACCTATCCCCTGCCCGAGGCGCAGCGTGACCGGTTCACCGCCCGGGTGGCGATGGGCTACCCGGAGCCGACGGCCGAGTTGGAGATGCTCGACGTGCACGGCGGCACCTCGCCGCTGGACAAGCTCGAGCCGGTGGCCACGACGGCCGAGGTGCGCGCGCTGATCGAGGCGGTGCGCGGGGTGTACGTGTCGCAGCCGGTCAAGAAGTACGCCATCGACCTGGTGGTGGCCACCCGCCACTCCCCCGATCTGCGCCTGGGCGCCTCGCCCCGGTCCACGCTGCAGCTGGTGCGCGCGGCGCGGGCGCACGCGGCGCTGGCCGGGCGTGACTACGTGATCCCGGACGACCTGCAGGACCTGGCCGTCCCGGTGCTGGCGCACCGCCTGCTGCCCAGCGTGGAGGCCCAGGGCCAGCGGCGGCTGCCGGAGCAGGTGGTGATGGAGCTCGTCAGGCGCGTCCCGGTGCCGGAGACCCGGGCCTCGTGAGAGCGGGACTACGGGCGCTCACCTCCAGGGGGCGGTCGTTCCTGGCGTCGGGTGTCGCCGCGCTGCTGATGGCGTTCCTGCTGGGCGAGAACGACCTGTTCAGGATCGGCCTGCTGGTGGCGGCGCTGCCGCTGCTGGCCGCGCTGGTGGTGGCGCGTACGCGCTACCGGCTGAGCTGCGCCAGGCGGCTGTCCCCCGCCAGGGCGGAGGCCGGCGGCGAGGCGACGGTGACGCTTCGCCTGGAGAACGTGACCAGGCTGCCCACCGGCCTGCTGCTGATCGAGGACACGGTCCCGTACGCGCTGGGCGTGCGGGCGAGGTTCGTGCTGGACCGGGTGGAGCCGCGCGGCGTCCGGGAGATCGACTACCGGGTCCGCTCGGACCTGCGCGGCCGCTACCCCATCGGCCCGCTGTCGGTGCGCATCGCGGACCCGTTCGGGCTGGTGGAGCTGGCCCGCTCGTTCACCATCACCGACACGCTGGTGGTGACGCCGAAGGTGGTGCCGCTGCCGCACGTGCGGCTGTCGGGCGAGTGGACCGGCGGCGGCGACAGCCGCACCCGGAGCGTGGCGGCGGCCGGTGACGACGACGTGGCGCCCCGCGAGTACCGGCAGGGCGACGACCTGCGCCGGGTGCACTGGCGCTCGACGGCCAGGCACGGCGAGCTGATGGTGCGGCGCGAGGAGCAGCAGTGGCAGAGCCGCGGCGCGCTCCTGCTCGACACCCGTAAGTACGCGCATCGCGGCGAGGGACCGCGCTCGTCGTTCGAGGTGGCGGTCTCGGCCGCGGCCTCGATCGGCGTGCACCTCTCCCGTGAGGGCCTGGGCCTGCGGCTGGTGACCGACCAGGGGCCCGAGCACCTGACCGACACCGGCCTGAGCTGGTCGCTGCTGGACACGCTGGCGATGGTGCGCGGGTCGTCGGCGCGCTCGCTGGAGATGGGCGTCTCGGCGCTGCGCGCGGGCGGCGGCGACGGCCTGATCGTCGCGGTGCTCGGCTCGCTCGACGCCGAGGAGGCCAGGGAACTGGCTCGGTTGAGGCACAGCGGCATCACCGGAGTGGCGGTGCTGCTGGACGTGGACACGTGGAACGGGCAGGAGCCGGAGTCCAGTGAGGAGTACCGGGCGGTGCAGACCGTGCTGGCCGGTTACGGATGGCGGATCGTCCGGCTGCCCGCCGGGGTGTCGATCGCGTCCGTGTGGCAGGACGCGGGCAGCCGCGGCCGGTACGCGCTGAGCGGAGGTTCGTCTTCATGAGGCTCTCGATCGCCGCCGCGGTGGCGACCTTCTCCGCCGCGATCCTGCTCTACCCGCTGTTCGAGGGCGGGGGCTGGTTCTGGGGCTCGCTCGGCGCCGTCGTCGCGGTGCTGCTGGCGAGCCTGATCAGCGGCCGGCTGTCGCTGCCGTCGTGGGCGGCGGCGCTGCTCGACGTGGGCGCGCTCGGGATCTACCTGACCGTGGCGTTCGCGGGCGAGGAGGCCTGGGCGCTGTTCGTGCCGACCACGGACTCGGTGCGGGAAGTGGTGGGGCTGCTGGTCACCGGCTGGGGCGACATCCAGCGGTACGCGGCGCCGGTCCCGGCGAACGAGGCGATCACGCTGCTCACCACCGGCGGCGTGGGCCTGATCGCGATCATCGTGGACCTGTTCGCCACCAGGCTGCGCAAGGCGGCCCTGGCCGGGCTGCCGCTGCTGGCGCTGGCCACGGTGCCGGCCACGATCCTGACGGACCCGATCAGCTGGCCGGCGTTCATCATCGCGGCGCTCGGGTTCACCAGCCTGCTCATCGCGGACGGCCGCGAGCGGGTCGGCCAGTGGGGCCGGGCGGTGCTGGTGCGCCGGACCCGGACGACCTCGGCGGACCTGCGGCCGGGGGCGAGCGCCGACACCAGCGGGCTGCGCCTGTCGGGCAAGCGCATCGGGTTCGCCGCGATCGCGCTGGCGGTGGTGGTGCCGGCACTGTTGCCCGCGATGGAGCCGGTCTCGTTCTTCACCTTCGGCGTGGGAGGCAGCGGATCCGGCCGGGGCAACTCGATCAGCATCCCGAACCCGATCGCGAACCTGAAGGGCCAGCTGGAGCTGCCGGAACAGCGGGTCGTCCTCACCTACGCCAACACCGACAACAAGCCCCGCTACCTGCGCATCTACTCGCTCGACACCTTCGACGGCGACCAGTTCGGCATGACACAGCCGGAGGGCGCGCCGGAGAACCGGACGGACAACGGCCCGCTGCCGCCGCCGCCGGGCCTGGGCGGGGGCGTGAAGCTGAACAACGTCCGCAGCTCGATCACCATCAGCGACGAGATCGCCAAGCTGTCGTTCCTGCCGCTGCCGTACCCGCCGCGGGAGATCCGCGTCGACGGCGACTGGCGGGCGGACGTCGCCACCCTGATGGTCTTCTCCACCCGCGACACGGCCGCGGGCCTGGAGTACGAAGTGGCGACCACCGAGCCGGCGCCCACGGCCAGGGAACTGGACGCGGCGCCGTCCACCCGGCAGGGCATCGACGAGCGCTACCTGGCTCTGCCGGACGACCTGCCGGAGGAGATCAGGGACCTGGCGCGGGAGGAGACCCGCGGCGCCCGGACGGCCTACCAGGCGGCGGTGCGGCTGCAGGAGTTCTTCACCGACACCGGCGGCTTCGTTTACAGCCTGCGCACCCAGGGGCACAGCAACTCGGCGCTGTCCGACTTCCTGCTGCGCAGCCGGGCCGGCTACTGCGAGCAGTTCGCCGCCTCGATGGCGGTCCTGGCCCGGGTCGTCGGCATCCCGTCGCGGGTGGCGATCGGCTACACGGGCGGCACGCAGATCGGCGGCCTGTGGACGGTGGCCACGAACGACTCCCACTCCTGGCCCGAGCTGTACTTCGAGGGCGTGGGCTGGCTGCCGTTCGAGCCGACCCCGGCGGGCACGCTCGGCCAGGGCAGCGCCCGGGTGCCGGACTACACGCAGCCGCCGTCCGACCCCGCCTCCGACCCGAGCTCGCCGACGCCGGACCAGACCGCCGCCAGCGGCGCGGAGGAGGACCTGGGCCCGCAGAACCGGCAGAACGTACGGGAGCTGGACCGGGAGGCGCTGCTGGCCAACGGCGGGCTGCCGCCTGAGGAGACGACGCCGCTGGCCGCCCAGATCGGCATCGGCGCCGCGATCCTGCTGCTGGTGCTGCTGATCCCGGCCGCGGTCCGGCTGGTCACCCGCAGCAGGCGGGTCCGGACCCTGGGCTGGAAGGTGTCGCAGCCGTCGGACGAGGTGACGGCGAAGGTCGTGGCGGGCCGCTACCCGGCGGTGGCGGCGGCCTGGGCGGAGCTGGACGACGCGCTGTACGACTACGGGATGGCGCGCGAGCCCAGCGAGACGCCGCGCCAGCTGGCGCGGCGGCTGACCGAGCAGTACGAGTTCGGGGCCGAACCGGCGGCGGCCGTCTCCGCGATCGCCTCGTCGGTGGAGCGGGTGCTCTACGCCCGGGAGCCCGGGGAGATCCCGCCGATGAGCGGGGACCTGCGCAAGGTGCGCAAGGCGCTGGCGGCGACCGTGTCACGGGCCCGGAGGATCCGGGCGGTGCTGCTGCCCCCGTCGACGATGCGGCGGTTGCGGCGCATGGGCGAGGGGCTGCTGGACGGCTTCGACCGCCTGGAGAACATCAGGCTGCGGAGGACGGCAGCGCAGAAGGGCGCGTGAGGGTCTGAACCGAAGGTGCGGTCGTCTCCCAGGGGGACGGCCGCACCTCCGTTTCGAGGGGAGGCTTTCGGGGGAGGCGGATCAGCGCTCGTCGTGACGACGGCGCCAGCGCTCCTCCATCCGCTCCATGAAGGTGCCCCGGTTGCCCCGGCGAACCTGCTTGCCCTGTGGTGGAGCCCCCTGCGCCGAGGAGTCACCACCGAACCCATTCATACGTTTCCAACTGGACAGGCCCCACAGACACGCGGCGAGCATGACCACGAAACCGCCGACGCCGAGCGGAATCAAGTTGATCACTACGCCGACCATCAGCAGGACGACGCCGAGGACAAAGCCGATGGTGGCCTTGACCAGGCGTCGCTTGTAATGGCTGCGCGGGTCACTGATCCTTACGGTGTTGGCCCACTTCGGGTCCTCGGCGTAGAGGGCCTGCTCGATCTGGTCGAGCAAGCGCTGCTCGTGCTCAGAGAGCGGCACGGCGCCTCCCAAGGACGGCCCCAGGACGGGGAAGACGGCAACGGACGACACGGGGTGTCCGAACCTCGCGGTCGGTTATCCCCAGAATACGAGGCTGTAGACGTAGGCGAAAGCAAACGTCCAAGGCAGACCAAACCGGAGGTGACGTCATGGCTTCATTCTGGGCCATCTTGCGCTCCTCCCCCGAAGTCGTGACATCGCCTCACGCCTCCATTTCATCAAGTTTGCCCCGAACTAGCGAAGCAGGAAGCACGGCATCGGGACCGAATCTGCGGATCGCCCGGTCCATCGCCTGCTCCGCCTCACGCCAGCCGGTCTCGCGCTCACCGAGAGTGAGCTGGCGGGAGGCCGAATCGGCGGGCCGCAGGCCCTCCATCCTGACGCCGACCAGGCGCAGGCGGACCCGCTCGAGCCCGGCGGCGTGGTAGAGGTCACAGGCTGTGGCGTAAATCTCCTGCGCGACATCAGTGGGCTCCGGAAGGGTCCGGGAGCGGGTGATCGTGGAGAAGTCGGCGCGGCGCAGCTTCACACTTACAGTCCTGCCCACGTGGCCGCCCTTACGCATCCTCGAGGCGACTCGTTCGGCCAGGCGGAGCAACTCGCGCTTGATGATCTCGGGATCGTCGATGTCGGTGGCGAAGGTCTCCTCGTTGCCGATGCTCTTGTCGGGGACGTGCGGGCTCACCTGCCGCTCGTCGCGGCCCCAGGCCAGCGCCGCCAGGTGACCGCCGGCCGCCGGGCCGAGCTCGCGCTGGAGGGTGGTGACGGGCACCCGGGCCAGATCGCCGACGGTGCGGATGCCGAGGCGGACGAGGGCCTGCTCGGTGCGCTCGCCCACGCCCCACAGGGCGGAGACGGGCAGCGGATGGAGGAACGCCACCACCTCGCCCGGTG
Source organism: Nonomuraea sp. NPDC048826 (assembly GCF_043198225.1). Classification (NCBI taxonomy): domain Bacteria; kingdom Bacillati; phylum Actinomycetota; class Actinomycetes; order Streptosporangiales; family Streptosporangiaceae; genus Nonomuraea; species Nonomuraea sp. NPDC048826. Next base: position 464,340 of record NZ_JBICUQ010000004.1, read on the forward strand.
GCACCACCAGCAGGCCGTCGGGCTTGCACTGCTTGGAGGCCAGCTTGGCGACGAACTTGCTGCCGGCCACGCCCACCGAGCAGGTGATGCCGTAGCGCTCCAGCACCTCGGCCCTGATCTTCGCGGCGATCGCGGCGGGCGGGCCCAGCCGCCGGCGGGCGCCGCCGACGTCGAGGAAGGCCTCGTCGGACGCGATGGGCTCGACCAGCGGGGTGATCGAGTGGAAGATCTCCATGACCCCCTTGGAGACCTCGGAGTATTTTCCGTGGCTGGGCGGGATGATCGTCGCCTGCGGGCAGAGCCGGCGGGCCCGGCTCATCGGCATGGCGGAGTGGACGCCGGCCGCCCTGGCTTCGTAGGTCGCGCTGAGCACCACGCCGCGCCCGGCGGGCGAGCCCACGATCACCGGGCGGCCACGCAGCTCGGGCCGGTCGAGCAGCTCGACGCTGGCGAAGAACGCGTCCATGTCGACGTGGAGGATCGGGCAGCCGCTGTCGTCGGCCCCGGTCCGCGGAGCGGGGCCGATGCCCGTGATCTGCTTGCGTGCCACGCCGCCGATTCTATCCGAACAGGAGTTCTAAGCCGATGGGCCGCGGCCGACGATGTGCAGCTGGGTCGCGATGTCGCGGAGCACCGGATGGGCGGAGGCGGCGTGCTCAAGCGCCACCAGCGCTTCCGCCGCGCCCGGCTCGCCGTCGACGAGCCTGCTGGGCACCAGGTCGGCGAAGACCCGCACGCCGTGCACGGGCCCGGCCCGCAGCCCGGCCTCGGCCAGCATGCCGGTGAGGGTCTCGCCGGTGAACCGGCGCGGGGTGGGGTCGCGGTCGCCCCAGCTGCCGAGCGGGTCGGACAGCGCGGCCCTGGCCTCGTCGAACTGCCCGGCCAGCGCGCGGTGGATGGCGGCGGCCACCGGGTTGGCGGCCAGCACGCTGACCGCGCCGCCGGGACGCAGCAGCCCGGCCATCGCGGCCAGGGCGCCGACGGGATCCTCCACGTACTCCAGCACGCTGTGGCAGAGCACCAGGTCGGCGCAGCCTGAGCTGAGCAGCTCGCCCAGGTCGGCGGTGTCGCCCTGGAGGCCGCGCACCTCCACGCCGCGCTCCTTGGCCCGGCGCTCCAGCGCGGCCAGCGAGTCGGGGCTGGGATCGACCACGGTCACGGTGTGACCCAGCGCGGCCAGCGGCACGGCGAACCCTCCGGTGCCGCCGCCGGCGTCGACGATGTCGAGCGCGTCGCGCCCGGTGACGCCGGCCAGCTCCGCCAGCACCGCGCGCAGCGCGTCCCAGACGACGGCGGTGCGCATCGCCGGGGTCCTCGTGACGCCTTCAGCTCGCAACGTGGGCTCGCCTCCCTCTCCTCGTGGCTGCGCTCCAGCCTACGCCGTACGCGCGTTCGCCCGCTCCCCGCGATCCGGACCGCTCTCGTACGGGATCGGCACACGGATCCCGTACGGCTCGATCAGGTGTCGAAGGCGGCCACCACCCGCTTCGGGGCGCGCAGCCGCCACGCGTCGGTCAGCAGCTCGCCCAGCTCCTCGGTGTCCACCTCCGGCAGGCGCACCAGCACGACGGCGTATCCGTCGTAGTGCGGCGTGGTGAAGAACGCCTCGGGCCTGGCGGCGACGAGCTCCAGCTTCTCCTCCTCGCCGGCCACCGGCAGGCCGATCACGTCCGGCTCCTCCTTCATCCTGGCGAACCACCTGCCGCGGACGTAGAAAGCGGGCGTGCCGTACATGAGCTTCTCGCCGGTCTCGGGCAGCGCGAGCGCCAGCCTGCGGACGTCGTCTTCGGTGGCCATGTCCCGATCCTGGCCCGGCCCGCAGGGCGCGGGCAACCTCACGGGTCGGCGGGCGGCGTGCGGAACCGCGGCATCCCCGGGACCAGGAGCAGCGCCGGGGGCACGACGAGCATGACGACGGCCGCCGCCCCGAGCACCGCCTCGGGCCCGGCGAGCCCGGCCAGCGGCCCGGTCAGCGCCTGGCCGAACGGCAGCAGCCCGAAGCCGCACAGCCAGGCGAACGAGCTGATCCGCCCGATCAGATGCTCGGGGATCTCACGCTGCAGGGCGACCTCCCAGCGGATCGCGTACATCTCCACCCCCGCCCCGGCGACCGCGAACGCCGCGAAGATCACCGGTCCGGCGGGCGCGAGGATCAGCGAGAGGGGCGCCGCGGCGTAGAGCGCGACGGCGGCCATCGCCACGACACCGTCGGCCCTGGGCTGCCACGCCATCGTGAGCAGGCCGCCCACCAGGCCGCCGACGCCGTAGCAGGTGAGCGCCAGGCCGTAGGCGGCGGGCGAGCCGGACGCGCCGGTCGTCACCACCGGCAGCAGGACCTGCGTCGGCCCGAGCACGAGCATGAGGTTGACCGCGGAGAAGACGAGCATGGCGCGCACCCACGGCCGCCGCCGCGCCTCGGCGACCCCGGTGAGGACGTCACGCGCGAACGAGGCCCGGGACGCGGGCGCCCGCCGCGGCTCACCCACCCGCGAGAGTGTCAGGACCGCGGCCGCGAAGACCACCAGGGCGATCCCGTACGCGGCCCGGGTGCCCGCCACGGCGATCACGCCGACGCACGCCGCGGGCCCGGCCATGACACCGGTGCGGATGGCCACGCTGATCAGCGACCGGCCGGAGACGCGCTCGCGGTCGCCGAGCACGCCCTGCAGGAGCGCGGCGAAGGCGGGCCGGACGAACGCCTCGGCGAGCCCCGACAGCAGGACGGCCACGGCCGCCGTCCAGATCGGGAAGGCCCCCGGCACGGCCAGGACTCCCGCCAGGAGTGCCTGGGCGCCGTAGGCGGCCATCAGGACCCGCTGCCGGGGCAGCCGGTCGGCCCAGACGCCGCCCACGGGCAGGAACGCCACGAGCGTGACCCCACGCGCGGCGAGCACCAGGCCCAGCGCGACCGCGTCGCCGCCGGCGTCGAGGACCGAGACGGTGATCGCGACGGCGAACAGCTGCTCGCCCATGACCGCGGCCGACTGCCCGAGCAGCAGCAGCCGGAACCGGGGATTGCCGAGCGCGGTGAACCGGGACACCGGTCAGCGGAACGTCGGGGGGCCCATACCAGCGATGCTGGCATGCCCGCCGTTCGTCCGGCTCCGGTTACGCCGAGCGCGAGATCGGGGAGCCGTCCGGAGAGGTTTCCATGACCGGCCAGGGAGGTTTCCGTGGCCGGCCCGGGGGCGTCAGAGGGTCAGGCTGGGCTTGAGCTGCTTGAAGCGCGCCAGCAGCCCGTTGACGAACTGCGGGGACTCGTCGGTGGACAGCTCGCCGGCCAGATGGACCCACTCGCTGATGACCACGCCCTCCGGGACGTCGGGCATCCACAGCAGCTCGTAGGTGCCGCCGCGCAGGAGGTTGCGGTCGACGGCGGGCATGCGGTCGAGGGTCCAGCCCTCGGAGTAGGTGGTGATCAGCTCGTCGATGCGGGGCAGATGACGGGTGACGCCCTCGACGATGGCCGAGGTGTACTCGTTCACCGGGGGGTCCTGCCGCTCCACCCGCTCGGCCAGGATCTTCAGCGGGTCCTCGCCGCGGAGCTCGGCCTCGAAGAGGATGTCGAGCGCGCGCCTGCGTGCTTTGCCTCGCGCCGACACCTCAGGCCCGGCCGAGGTATTCGCCGGTGCGGGTGTCGACCTTGACCCGCTCGCCGGTGGTGATGAAGAGCGGCACCTTGATCTCGGCGCCGGTCTCCAGCGTGGCGGGCTTGGTGCCGCCGGTGGAGCGGTCGCCCTGCAGGCCGGGCTCGGTGGTGGCGATGGTGAGCTCGACCGCGGCGGACAGGTCGACGTAGAGGGCCGAGCCCTCGTGGAAGGCCACGGTGGCCGTGGTGTTCTCCAGCATGTAGTTGGCGGCGTCGCCGACGGTCTTGGCGGACACGTTGACCATGTCGTAGGTCTCGGTGTCCATGAAGACGAAGTCGTCGCCGTCGCGGTACGAGTACTGCATCTCGCGCTTGTCGACGTTGGCCACGTCGACCTTGACGCCGGCGTTGAAGGTCTTGTCGACGACCTTGCCGGAGAGCACGTTCTTGAGCTTGGTGCGCACGAACGCGCCGCCCTTGCCGGGCTTGACGTGCTGGAACTCGACAACGGACCACAGCTCGCCACCGTCGAGCTTCAGCACCATGCCGTTCTTGAGGTCGTTGGTCGTCGCCACTCGTTCTCTCCCGCGTGTGGCCGCTCTAAAGGACGAGCAGCTCCTTGGTCGTCTTGGTGAAAAGTTCCGGCTCGCCCTGTCGGGTCACGAGGGTGTCCTCGATGCGAACACCGCCCCGGCCCGGAAGGTAGACCCCCGGCTCCACGGTGATCGGAACTCGATCCTCGAGTCTACCGGTCCGAGAGGGGCCCAGGAACGGCTCCTCGTGGATCTGGAGGCCGACGCCGTGGCCGAGGCCGTGCCGGAAGTGCTCGCCGTGACCCGCGTCGGCGATGAGGGAGCGGGCGGCGGAGTCCACCTCCTGGGCGGTGGCCCCGGGGGCGAGGGCGTGCCGGCCGGCCCGCTGGGCGGCGGCGACGAGGTCGTAGAGGTCACGCTGCCAGCCGGCGGGCGGGCCGAGGCAGACGGTGCGGGTCATGTCGGCGTGGTAGCCCTGGTAGGCGGCGCCGAAGTCGACGGTGACCAGCTCGCCGGAGCGCAGCTCGCGGTCGGTGGGGGCGTGGTGCGGGATGGCGCCGTTCTCGCCGGCGGCGACGATGGTGTCGAAGGCGGGCTTGGCGGCGCCGAGCTCGATCATGCGGGCTTCGAGGAGGCGGGCCACGTCGCGCTCGGTGACGCCGGGGCCGATGGTGTGCAGCACGTCCGCGAAGGCCTGGTCGGTGATGGCGCAGGCGGTGCGGAGGAGCTCCAGCTCGTCGTCGTCCTTGACCGCGCGCAGCCCTTCGACGAGCGGCCCGAGCGGGACCAGCCCCGGCCCGAGCCGCTGGTAGGTGGCCACGCTCATGTGGGCCGCCTCGATGCCGACGCCGGGCGCGGCCAGCTCGCCGGCCACGTCGGCGGCCTCGGCCGCCTCGACGTCGAGGCCGCGCGTCTTCTCGATGTAGCGGTTGTCCGTCACCAGCCGCGCCGAGCCGTCGGCCCGGATCAGGACGGCGGCGTTGGAGCTGACCAGCCCGGTGAGGTAGTGGACGTTGACCGTCGAGGTGACCAGCAGGGCGTCGACCTCGTGGGCGGGGAGCAGGGCCGCGAGCCGGGCTCGCCGCTGTGCGTGGTTGATGGTCACGCGCTTAATGTACGGGGATCCGCGCCCGGTCCTCCATCGGCTACACCTGCCAGTCGTCGAGCCAGTCGGACAGCGGGCCGCTGGAGGCGATCTCGTTCCTCTCCCGCGCCTTCCGCAGGTCGCGGAGGACGTCGGCGACCTGGGAGAGCCCGGCCCGCTCGTTGCCCTCGGCGAGCTTGCGCGCGGCCTTCCTCAGCTTGTCCTGCGCCTTGTCGGCGACGCCGGGATGCATCCCGTTCATGGCCATCTGGCTGCTGATCGCGTCGTCGAACCTGCGCACCCAGGTCTCCCAGCCGCCGGCCGGGACGGACTGGCCGACGGTGCCCTTGGGGATCGGCGCGTCCTCGGTCCCGCGCAGTTCGGTGGGCTCCTCCGGCTCGTAGGTCGGCGTGGGGGTGGGGGTGGGGGTGGGCGTGGGCGTCGGGGTGGGAGTCGGGGTGGGCGACGGCGGCGCCTCGCCGGTGACCTGCGTGGTGGGGGCGGCGGCGGGCTCCTCCTCGTCGCCGCCCGCCCACACGATCATGGCCACGGTGACGGCCACGATGGCGGCGAGCGCGACCCCGGCCTGGACGAACAGGCGGCGGTTCTCCCGGACGGGCGGGGCGAGCTCGGCCGCGTCGTAGACGGCGGTGTCGCCGGCCCGCGTCGGCTGAGGCCCTGACCCGGCCGGCGCGGCCGGTCCGGTGGGTGAGGCCGTCACGGTGGCGCGCGGCCTGGCGATGGCGGCCAGCGAGCGGCGCACCGCCTCGCCGCCGGCGGGGCGGTTGCCCGGCTCGGGGTCGAGCATGGCCAGCACCAGCCGGTCCAGCTCGGCGGGCACGCCCTGGCGCAGGGTGCCGGGAGGCGCGATCGTCCCTTCCCGGTCGGGCGTCCTGCCGGTGAGCAGCTCGTAGCAGACCGCGCCGAGCCCGTACAGGTCGGCCGGCGGCCGCGCCTCCTCCCCCGCGGGCCGCTCGGGCGCCTGGTAGCGGGCGTCGCCCGACTCGCCCGGCAGGCCGAAGCCGACGACCTTGAGCACGCCGCTGCCGGCCAGGCGGAAGCTGTCGGGCTCGACCTTGCCGTGGACCAGCCCTGCCCGGTGCGCGGCGTCCAGGCCGGCCGCGGCCTGTCCGATCAGGTCGCACACCTCGACCACCTTGAGCGGCCCGCGCCCGGCCAGCTCCTCGCCGAGGCTCGGCCCGGTGAGGAACTCCGTCACCAGGAAGGGGGCGCCGTCGTGCTCGCCGACGTCCAGCACCATGGCCACGTTGGGGTGGATCACCCGGGCGACGGCCTGGGCGTGGCGGCGCAGGACCTCTCTGGCGGCCGCTCCGGCCATCATCTTCACGGCCACGGTCCAGTCGGCGCGGGTGTCGTACCCCCGCCACAACTCGCCCATCGAGCCGCTGCCGATGCGCTCATCAAGCCGGTACCGCCCGGCGACCAGGGACGGCGTCGCGTCGGACATATCTCCGCCAATACTCAGCAAGTTTCAGTTTTCGACCCACCATAGGGCCCAACGGAAACGCCCGCCTCCCCCGGCGCGGGGAAGGCGGGCGTTTCGACGTGATGAGAACCGGTGTGCAGGTCGCCTCTCGGCGAGGTGCTCAACGCGGCTCCAGCCGGACGGTATTCCGCGAAGGCGATAGGTGAGGCCCGGGGACACTGGACACACCGGCCACGCTGTGTGTAACGGTGCGGCTCACCGGGGCATTCCCGGGCCGCCGTCAGGAGGCCAGGTCCTTGACGGTCTCGATCAGCCGGACCCGCTCCTCGTGCGTGCGGCCCAGCGGGGTGACGTTGAGCGTGGTGACGCCGGACTCCCGCATCGCCTGCAGCCGGTCGCGGACGAACGCCTCGTCGCCGACCAGCGACATCTTCTCCAGCAGCTCCCGCGGCACCAGCGCCGCCGCCTCGTCCTTCTTGCCGTCGAGGTAGAGCTCCTGGATCTGCTCGGCCTCCTTCTCGTAGCCGTAGCGCCTGGCCAGGTTGTTGTAGAAGTTCTTGCCCTTGGCGCCCATGCCGCCGATGTAGAGGGCGGCCATCGGCCGGCCGAGGTCGAGCAGGCCCTCGGCGTCGTCGCCGATGTACAGCGAGGCCTGGGCGACCACGTCCAGCTCGCCCAGCTCCGGGTCGCGCTTGGCCTTGCCGGCGGCCAGCGCGGCGCCCCACACGTCGGCGGCCTTCTCCGGCACGTAGAAGATCGGCTCCCAGCCTTCGGCGATCTCGGCGGCCAGCTCGACGTTCTTGGGGCCGATGGCGGCCAGCACGATCGGGACGCGGGTCCGTACCGGGTGGTTGATGATCTTGAGGGGCTTGCCCAGGCCGGTGCCCTGGTCGGGCGGGAGCGGCAGCGTGTAGTGGCGGCCGTCGTACTGCAGGCGCTCGCGCCGCCACACCTTGCGGCAGATCTCGATGACCTCCCGGGTACGGCCGATCGGCGCGGTGTAGGGCACGCCGTGGAAGCCCTCGATGACCTGCGGGCCGGAGGTGCCGAGGCCGAGGGTGAAGCGGCCGTCGGAGACGTAGTCGAGACCGGCCGCCGTCATGGCCAGCAGCGCGGGGGTGCGCGAGTAGATCGGCAAAATGCCGGAGGCGATCTGCAGCCGTTCGGTGACGGCCGCGATGTAGCCCATCTGACTGACCGCGTCGAAGCTGTACGCCTCGGCGATGAAGACGATGTCCAGCCCGGCCTTCTCGAAGTCGGCCAGCTCGGTCACCGTTTCCTTGAAGCCTCCGGAGTAGCCCAGTGTCATTCCGATACGCATGCCGACTCCCACCACAGAATGATGTTCCGTTCCGATGCCGCCAGGTTAGCGCGTCCGCGCACGGGGCAGCGAGGGGCTACCTTGGTCAGAGTGCTGAAGCGCGTCCTCGTCGCCTTGTCCGCCGTCGTCGCCATGGTGCTGGCCGGACACCGGTTCGTGCCTGCTCTGGGCGGTTTCACGACGGTCATGGAGAGCCTGCTCCCGTGGCTGGGCCTGGCCGTGCCGATCCTGTTGCTGGGCGCCGCCCTGGCCCGCTCCACGGCCGCCGCCGGAGCGGCGCTGGCGCCCGCGGTCGTGTGGGCGGTCATGTTCGGGCCGGCGCTGCTGCGCACCCCGCCCGGCGGGGCGAGCGACCTGGCGGCCGGCACGGTCAACGTGGGGGTGCGCAACGACGCCTCGGGCGAGGCCGTGCGCGCCGTCGCCGAGGACCTCGACCTGCTCGCGGCGCAGGAGCTGACCCCGGGCGGCCCGGCGGCCAAGCAGCTCAACCGGATGTTCGAGCACCGCTACACGGTGAGCACGGTCGGCCTGTGGAGCCGCTACCCGATCAGCCGCAAGCGCCCGCTGGACGTCGGCATGGGCTGGGTGCGCGCGCTGCGCGCGGTCGTGTCGACCCCGAAGGGCGACGTCACCGTGTACGTGATGCATCTGGCCTCGGCGCGGCCGGGCGAGACCACCTCCAGGGACGCCTCGCTGGCGCAGGCGCGCAAGCTGATCGACCGCGACGGGAGCAAGCGGATCCTGCTGCTGGGCGATCTCAACACGGCCACGACCGACCGCGGCATGCGCGGGCTGACACCGCCGCTGTCCGACGCGCAGGCCGTGGCGGGCACCGGGTTCGGGTTCACCTGGCCGGCCGGTTTCCCGGTGACGCGGCCGGACCACATCCTGTTCCGCGGGTTGACGGCCACCCGGGCGGGGGTGGCGCCGGCGACGGGCAGCGACCACCGGGCCGCCACCGCCTCGTTCCGCCTCTGACGGGATCTCCGGCTCACTCCGCGTCGAGGAGCCGCGCCTCCAGCCGGGCCAGGTCGTCCGGGGTGTCGATGTCGGCGGGGTCGCCGGCGCAGGGCACCTCGGTGACCAGCCCTGGGTGGGCCGCCAGGAACGGCCGGGCGCCCACGTCGCCCCGGGCCAGGGCGGCGACCTCGGCGAAGTGACGGCGCTCGATCAGCACCGGGTTCCTGCGCCGGCCGCCGTAGGTGGCGACGGCCACGGAACCGCCGGACTCGATGAGGGCGCGCACCGCCTCGGGCCGCACCAGCGGCTGGTCCACCAGCGCGATCACCACGGCCCGCGACTCGGCGGGCAGCGCGGCCAGGCCGACGCGCAGCGATGACCCCATGCCGGACCGCCAGTCGGGGTTGCGCACCGTCACCGCCCGCCGCACCTGGACGGTCGCGGCGCCCAGCACCACCACGACCGGGTGGCAGCCGCCCTCCTCCAGCAACCGCACCCCGCGGTCGACCAGCCGCTCCCCGGCCAGCTCCAGTGTCGCCTTGGGCAGGCCGAGCCGCGATCCCTCACCGGCGGCGAGCAGCAGCCCGGCCACCTCGCTCCCCTTCATGGCCGGTCTCCTACCCTTCGTGGTGGATGCGGCCCCGGGTGGTCGACAGCGGCCGGCCGGACCCGCCCCAGCGGAGCTGGATCAGCTCGGCGGCGATGGACACGGCCGTCTCCTCCGGCGTGCGCGCGCCCAGGTCCAGCCCGATGGGCGAGCGCAGCCGCGCCAGCTCCGCCTCGGTCATCCCGGCCTCGCGCAGCCGATCCAGCCGGTCCTCATGGGTGCGCCGCGAGCCCATGGCCCCCACGTAGCCGGCGGAGGTGCGCAGCGCGACCTCCAGCAGCGGCACGTCGAACTTGGGGTCGTGGGTGAGCACGCAGATCACCGTGCGCTCGTCCACCGTGACGGACGACAGGAAGTCGTGCGGCCACTTGACCACGACCTCGTCGGCGTCCGGGAAGCGCTTGGCGGTGGCGAAGATCGGCCGGGCGTCGCACACGGTGACGTGGTAGCCGAGGAACTTGCCCACCCGCGCGACGGCCGCGGCGAAGTCGATCGCGCCGAACACCAGCATGCGCGGCGGCGGCGCGAAGGAATGGACGAACACCGACAGGTCGTCCAGCCGCCGCTCGCCCTCGCCGCCGTAGTGGCGGATGCCGGTCAGGCCCTGGGCGAGCATGCCGCGCACGTCGTCGTCCACCGCGTCGTCGAGGCGGCGCGGGCCGAGCGAGCCGGTGGCGCGGTCGGGCCAGATGATCCGGCGGGCGCCCGTCCGGCCGGGGCCGGCGACGATCGTGGCGACGGCGACGGGCTCGTGCGCCTCGATCGAGGCGGCCACGTCGCCCAGCTCGGGGAACTCCTCGCGGGAGATCGGCTCGACGAAGACGTCGATGATGCCGCCGCAGGTGAGCCCGACGGCGAACGCGTCGTCGTCGCTGACCCCGTACCGCTGCAGGACGGGACGGCCGGTCTCGGTGGCCTCGGTGGCGAGCTCGAACACGGCGCCCTCGACGCACCCGCCGGACACGCTGCCCACGACCTCGTCGCCGCGCACGGCCATGGCGGCGCCCGGCGGCCGGGGCGCGCTGCTGAAGGTGCCGACCACCGTCCCGAGCCCGAACCGGGCCCCCGACCTCCACCAGCGCATGATCTCGGGGAGCACGTCACGCATGGGCGAGCCTTTCGGTGAGTTCCTCGTAGGCGGCCAGGCTGTGCCCGGCCACCAGGGCGTCGAGGTACGGCAGGGCGGCCCGCATGCCGCCGGTGAGCGGCTGGTAGTCCTCGTAGCCCTTGTGCGGGTTGACCCAGATCACCCGGTGCGCCTGCCGGGCCAGCCGGGCCATCTGGGTGCGCAGCAGTTCGGGGTCGCCCCGTTCCCAGCCGTCGGAGGCGACGACCGCGATCGCGCCGCGGGCGCTGTCGCGGGACAGGAACTCCTTCAGCTCCTCCCCCAGCCGGGTGCCGCCGCTCCAGTCGGGGATGGTCCGCGACACCTCGTCCAGCGCGGTGCCGGGGTCGCGGTGGCGCAGCTCGGCGGTGACGTCGGTGAGCCGGGTGCCGACCGAGAAGACGCGGGTGGCGCGCGGCTCGCTGCGCACCAGGGCGTGCGCGAAGCGCAGCAGCGTCTCCGCGTACGGCGACATGGAGCCGCTCACGTCGACGAAGAGCACGACGCGGCGCGGCCGGGTGGTGTGCCGCCTTCGGCGTAGCCTGGCCACCTCGCCCTTCTTGAGCGCGTCGCGGATGGTGCGGCGCTGGTCGAGTGCGCCGCGGTGGGCGCTCTCGTACCGGCGCGAGCGGCGCCGCGCCCGCCCGGCCCGCAGCATGGAGAGCATCCGGTGCACCTCGGCGCGCTCGGCCTCGGTGAGCCTGGCGACGTCGCGGTGGCGCAGCACCTCGGTGCGGCTGGCGGTGGCGGGGGCGGCCTCGCCGTCGCCCTCGCCGTCGGCGCTCTCGGCCCCGGTGGCGGTGTAGCGGGTGATGGACGTGGTGGCGACGGGGGCGGTGGTGGCCTTGGCGCCGCCGAAGTAGGCCTGGAAGCAGCGGTCGTAGCGGGGCAGGTCGTCGGGGCCGGCGCAGAGCGTGAGCCGGCCCGCCCAGTAGACGTCGACGGGGGCGGCGACGTCGAGGTGTTCGAGCGCGCGCAGGAAGCCCTGGGTGCGCTCGTGGTCGGCCCCGACCCCGGCCGCCCGGAGGGTGCGGACGAACCCGGTCATGGTCAGGGCCAGCTCATTCATGGCGGAGCAGCCCGTTGCCCAGGACGCGTTCGACGTCCTCGCGGTACTTCAGGGCGGCGCCCAGCGTGGCGGCGGCCCGGTCGGGGTCGAGCTCACCGGCGCCGAGGGTGAGCAGCGCCTCGGTCCAGTCGATGGTCTCGGCGATGCCCGGCGGCTTGACCAGGTCGGCCCGGCGCAGCCGCTCGGCGGCGGCGGCGACCTGCCGCGCCAGCGTCTCGGTGCAGGCGGGCAGGCGGCGCAGCAGGATCGCCACCTCCCGGTCGAAGCTCGGGTGCTCCAGCCAGTGGTAGAGGCAGCGCCGCTTGAGCGCGTCGTGCACCTCGCGGGTCCGGTTGGAGGTCACCACCACGACCGGCGGGGTCTCGGCCTTGATCGTGCCGAGCTCCGGGATGGAGATGGTGAAGTCGGAGAGCACTTCGAGCAGGAACGCCTCGAACTCGTCGTCGGCCCGGTCGACCTCGTCCACCAGCAGCACGCTCGGCTGGGTCTCCAGCGCCTTGAGCAGCGGGCGGGCGATGAGGAAGCGGCGCTCGTAGATCTCCCCCTCGAGCCGCCGCACGTCGGTCACGCCCGCAGCCTCGGCCGCCTTCAGGTGGAGCAGCTGCCGGGCGAAGTCCCAGTCGTACAGGGCCTGCGCGGCGTCGAGCCCCTCATAACACTGCAGCCGGATGAGCGGCGCCCCGAGGAGCCCGGCCAGCGTCTTGGCCAGCTCGGTCTTGCCGACGCCGGCCTCGCCTTCCAGAAACAGCGGCCGCCGCATCCTCAGGGCCAGGAACGCGGCCGTGGCCAGCCCTTCGTCGGCTAGATACGCATGCCGGTCGAGCAGCTCGATGAGCTTTTCCGGCGACTCGATGTCCATCACCCATATTGTCCGCCGCGGGGGGCTGTCAGGCTATGGGTCAGGAGGCTTTCCTGATATTCAGTCCTCGCGGGCCTCGCCGCGCTCGTGGATGAGGGCGGCGAGCTCGGCGATGGCGCGGCGGGCGGCGGGCTTCTCCGAGCCCTGGATGCCCATGGCGCCGATCGTCCGCCCGTCGGAGAAGTCGATCCGGGGCCACGGGTCGCCCTGCGCGAACGTGACGTCGATGACCTCGGGCCAGGTGTAGCGGTGCGTGCGGGCGGCGTTGACCAGGGTCACGCCCTCCTCGTCGGCCTCCACCCGGACCCGGCCCAGCAGGTGGAGCACGAAGGCCACCGCCCCGCCGAACGCCACGATCGCGACGCGGTCGGGCAGCTGGAACGGCGGGGCGATGAGGATCGCCATCACCACCGCGCCGATCACGATCAGCGTGGCGAAGGTGTAGGCGACGATCCTCCCCCGGCGCGGGCGCCAGATGACGGGCAACGAGGGAGGAGTCACGGGCTCGGGCACGACGAGAATCTATCGCAGGTCAGGCGAGGGTCCGCAGGAGGAGTGCGGTCTCCAGCGCGGCGATCGCCGACTCGTAGCCCTTGTCTTCCTTGCTGTCCGGCAGCCCCGAGCGGTCCAGCGCCTGATCGAGGGTCTCGCAGGTGAGCACGCCGTTGCCGACCGGGGTGCGCTCGTCGAGCGAGACCCGGGTCAGCCCGGCGGTGACCGAGTCGCAGACGTAGTCGAAGTGGGCCGTCTCGCCGCGGATGACCGCGCCCAGCGCCACCACCGCGTCGCAGCGGCGGGCCAGCGCCTGGGCGATCACCGGGAGCTCCAGCGAGCCGGGCACCCGCACCACGGTGGCGGTGGCGCCGGCGTCCTCGCAGGCGCGCACCGCCCGGTCGACCAGCCGGTCGGTGATGTCGGCGTGCCAGCTCGCGGCCACCACGCCGACGGTCAGCCCGGACGCGTCGGGCACCGCGGTGATCGCGGGTCGTCCTTCGCCGCTCATGACGCCTCCTGGATGTCGTCGATCTGGTGGCCCAGCCGGTCGCGCTTGGCCTGCAGGTAGCGGGCGTTGTGCGGGTTCACCGCGACCGGCATCGGCTCGCGGCCGAGCACCTTGATGCCGTAGCCGTCCATGCCGGTGAGCTTGACAGGGTTGTTGGTGAGCAGCCGCACGCCCTTGACCCCGAGGTCGGCGAGGATCTGGGCGGCGTTGGAGAACTCGCGGGCGTCGACCGGCAGCCCCAGCTCGACGTTGGCGTCGACGGTGTCGACCCCCGCGTCCTGGAGGCTGTAGGCGCGCAGCTTGGCCAGCAGCCCGATGCCGCGGCCCTCGTGGCCGCGCAGGTAGACGATCACGCCGCGGCCCTCGGCGGCGACGGCCGCCATGGCGTGGTCGAGCTGCACGCCGCAGTCGCAGCGCAGCGACCCGAACACGTCGCCGGTCAGGCATTCGGAGTGGGCCCGGACCAGCACGTTCTCGCCGTCGCCGAGGTCGCCGAGCACGAGCGCGACGTGCTCGCCGCCGTCGAGCGAGCTGGAGTAGCCGTACGCCCGCCACATCCCGTGGGCGTTGGGCAGGTTGGTCTCGGCGACCCGGGTGACCATGCTCTCGGTGCGCCGGCGGTAGTCGGCGAGCTGCTCGATGGAGATGAGCGCCAGGCCGTGCTCGTCGGCGAAGACGCGCAGCTCGGGCAGCCTGGCCATGGTGCCGTCGTCGTTGACCACCTCGGCCAGCACCCCCGCGGGGCTGAGCCCGGCGAGCCTGGCCAGGTCGACGGCGGCCTCGGTGTGGCCGCGCCGGGCCAGCACGCCGCCCTCGTGGTAGCGCAGCGGGAAGACGTGGCCGGGCCGGACCAGCTCGTACGGCTCGGTCGCGGAGTCGGCGAGCGCCCGGATGGTCTTCGCCCGGTCGGCGGCCGAGATGCCGGTGGTGACGCCGTCGCGGGCGTCCACGCTGATCGTGTACGCGGTGCGCAGCCGTTCCCGGTTCTGGTGGACCATGAGGGGCAGGCCGAGCCGGTCGAGCTCGCGGCCCTCCATCGGCACGCAGATCACGCCGCTGGTGTGCCGGATGGTGAAGGTGAGCAGCTCGGGCGTGGCCCTGGCGGCGGCGAAGATGATGTCGCCCTCGTTCTCGCGGTTCTCGTCGTCGACGACCACGACGGGCCGGCCCGCCGCGATGTCGTCGATGGCCCGCTCCACCTGGTCGAAGATGATCTCGGTCATGACGCCACCGCCAGATCCGCGGCGGCGGAGGCTCGATACTCGCGCAGCCACTTGACGAACCCGACCAGCACCATGACGAAGAAGATCGCGTACACCGCGCCGGAGACGTACAGCCCGGAGTTGAACGCGACCGGCACGCCCACCAGGTCGACCGCCACCCAGACGATCCAGAAGTCGACCAGCGCGCGGCCCTGCGCCCAGGTCGCGACCGCGCCGCCGACGAAGATGTAGGCGTCGGCGGCCACCACGGCCAGCGGCGCCTCGGGGTACCACGAGAGGTTGAACGTCTTGAACAGGGCCGCCACCACGATCGTGCCGAGCACCGCCGCGGCGATCAGCGCCAGCCGCTCGCGCCCGGTCGCGGGCCGCACGGCCAGCGCGTGCTCCTGGGTGCCCTGGCGCCACTTCCACCAGCCGTAGATCGCCAGCAGGCCGAACAGCGCCTGCTTGAGCGCGTTGCCGGTGACGTGCGCGCTGATGGAGGCGATGAAGAGCAGGACCGCGCCGGTGAACTGCACCGGCCAGGTCCAGATGGACTTGCGCATGGCGAGCACCACGGTCGCCAGCGCGCAGATGTTGCCGATCAGGTCGGTCCACTTCACCGGGAGACCGAAGATCTCGATCGATGCGTCCGCCCAGCTCATCGGGCGCCCACCAGCCTCTCCACGTACTTCGCTATCACGTCGACCTCGATGTTCACCAGGTCGCCCACCTGCCGCTCGGCCATGGTGGTCAGCTTGAGCGTGGTCGGGATGAGGCTCACGCCGAAGCTTCCATCGTCAACAGTCGTCACGGTCAGGCTGATTCCGTCGATGGCGATCGAGCCCTTCTCCGCGACGTACCTGCTCAGCGACTCGGGCAGGGTGAAGCGCAGGTCGTCCCAGGTGTCGCCGGGCCGCCTCGACAGCAGCTCGGCGGTGCCGTCGACGTGGCCCTGCACGATGTGGCCGCCGAGCCGCTGGTCGGCCCGGACCGCCCGCTCCAGGTTGACCGCCGAGCCCTCCGACAGGGCGCCCAGCGAGCTGCGGTCGAGCGACTCCTTCATCACGTCCACGGTGAAGACGTCGCCGTGCACGTCCACGACGGTCAGGCAGACGCCGTTGACCGCGATCGAGTCGCCGTGCCGGGCGTCGGAGGTGACCAGGGGGCCGCGTACCGAGAGCGTGGCCCCGCCGCCGGCCGGCTCGACGGCGACGACCTCGCCCTTCTCTTCGATGATTCCGGTGAACATTCACTTCTCCCTGCGGGGTTGCGAGGGCACGGGGCGCGCGACGAGTCGCACGTCCGGCCCGATGGGGGAAACCTCGTCGAAGATCAGGCGGTGCGCCTCGCCGATGGTGCGCACTCCGGCCTCGCCCAGCGCGGCGGCGCCGGCGCCGAGGAAGGCGGGCGCGAGGTAGGCGACGACCCGGTCGACCAGCCCCGCGGCCAGGAACGCCCCGGCCAGCGTGGGGCCGCCCTCCAGGAACACGCTGACCACCTCGCGGGCGGCGAGCTCCTTGAGCAGGGCGTGCAGGTCCAGGCCGGTCCCGGCGCGGGGCACCCGCAGCAGGTCGGCGCGGAGCGAGGTGACGGTGCCGTCGGCGACGGCGATCAGCGTGGGGGCGGCGCCGTCGAGCACCCGCGCGGTGGCCGGGGTCCTGGCGTCGGGGTCGACCACCACGCGCAGCGGGCGGCCCTCGGTCAGGGCGGGCCTGGCGGTGAGCCGGGGGTCGTCGGCCAGCACGGTTCCGATGCCCGCCACGATGGCGTCGCTGCGGGCGCGCAGCCGGTGCACGTCGGCCCTGGCCTCAGGAGAGGTGATCCACTGGCTGGTGCCGTCGGCGGCGGCCGAGCGGCCGTCGAGGGTGGCGGCGAGCTTCCACGTCACGTGCGGGCGGCCGAGCCTGGCGCTGGTCAGCCACTCGGCGTTGACCCGCTCGGCCTCCTCGGCCAGCACGCCGGCCGTCACCTCGACGCCGGCCGCGCGCAGCCGCGCGGCGCCTCCGGACGCCTTCGGGTTGGGGTCGGCCACGGCGTGCACCACCCGGGCCACGCCCGCGTCCAGCAGGGCGCGGCTGCACGGGCCGGTCCGGCCGGTGTGGTCGCAGGGTTCGAGGGTGACGTAGGCGGTGCCGCCGCGGGCCCGCTCCCCCGCCTCGCGCAGCGCGACGACCTCGGCGTGCGGGCCTCCGGCGTACGGGTGGAACCCCTCTCCCGCGACCCGGCCCTCGGGATCGAGCACGACGCAGCCGACGACGGGGTTGGGACTGGTGTGACCGTGACCGCGCGCGGCCAGCTCGACGGCGCGCGCCATGTGGGCCGCGTCCTGAGGGGTAGCCGCCACCCGGGGGCCTCCTACTCGCCAGTAGCTCCAAGCCATGGCGGGCCCCGGGGGAAAGACGGTGCGCGAACGCACCTATGGCGCCCGGTGGTATGCCGGACACCCGCGTGCTGCCTCCCATCCGGACTTTAACCGTCGGTCCCGGAATTTCACCGGGTCAACCGGCCGATGGCATCGGCCGGGTCGCGGACTGTCACCGCCGGTTCGGACTTTCACCGACCCCGGAGCACGCTAGCTCTGTCGTCTCAGTGTGCCATGGCCGAAATCATGCGCGCGACCGGGGGTTCCCCGTAACGGACGGTCAGGACGGTCAGGGTGGTCAGGCGGCCATGAGCTTGCGGGCGCGGCGGGCGTCGGGGCTGTAGCGGACGTCCGCCGGCACCAGGCCGATGCCGGTCTGCAGGGCCCGCAGCGTGGCGGTGGCCCACAGGTCGCCGACCGGCGTGGCCGGCAGCCCGTACAGCCGTCTGGCCCAGCGCGGCAGCGTGGCGAAGGCGAGCACGGTCAGGGCGGGGACCACCGGCCGGAACGTCGCGAGCAGACCGGGCAGCGGGGTGTGCAGGGACGCCTTGAGCGGGTGCGCGGCCTCCGGGACGAGACGCAGCCCGGGGCGGGCCCGCTCGACGTAGGCGCGCAGCTCGGCGACGGAGCCGGGCACGCCCGCCGGGTCCAGGCCGACGACCTCGGCGGCGCGCCGCCACTCGGACACGAACGCGTCGGCCTCGGCGTCGCTCAGCCGCACGCCGGCCCGGCGGGCCACCGACAGGTAGGAGTCGACCTCGCCGACGTGCACCCACAGCAGCGACTCGGGCTCGTCGAGACGGAACCGCTCGCCGGTGTCGGGGTCGCGCCCGGTCAGCGTCGCGTGGATCTTGCGGACGCGCCGACCGGCCCGCTCCACTTCCTCGCGGGTCCCGTACGTGCGCACGCGGACGAATTCTGTGGTCCGGACGAAACGCGACCACGCTTCGTCGGGATTCATGAAGGCGGAGTTCTGCATGACGCCGCGCATCGCGCGCGGGTGAAGGCTCTGCATCAGCAGTGCACGGAACCCGCCGACCAGGAGAATCGGCTCCCCCATCACCCGCCAGGTCACGGACTCCGGCCCGAACAGCCCGTGGTCTTCCATAAGGAAAGAGCTACCCGTGAGGGCATCAGGTTATGTCACGAGACTGTCGTGGTTGTGCCGCGATTCCGTGACTACGGAGCGTGCAACCGTTCCACATCCTGACATGGGCGGACAAGCCGCGTCAACGACTTTGCGAACACGACCGAATCTATTTTTTACAACAAACTTACGAAATGTCCGGAGGGCATTGTCATCGGCGGATCCTCCTTGAGAACGTCGCCTTTGGTCCGGAAATTTCCGGGCTTCGTACGTGCTTGAGGGACCACCACCACATGACGACACCGACGTCCACCGCGATCACTCCTGACGCGACGTCCGTGACCGAAACCCAGGAAGCAGCCGGCCGTTCACCTGGCCGGCTGATGTGGATGCGCTTCCGGCGCGACCGCACCGGCGTCACCTCCGCGGTGATCGTCATCTTCTTCTTCCTGGTGGCGATCCTCGCGCCGGTGATCTCGTGGCTGTACGGCAAGGACCCGTACACGCTGTACGGGCAGGATCTCCCCGGGCTGCTGAACGACTACGGCTACCCGGTCCTGCCCAACGGCGGCATCAGCTCCGAGTACTGGTTCGGGCTGGAGCCCAGCCTGGGCCGCGACGTGTTCATGCAGCTGGTGTACGGCATCAGGACATCGCTGGGCATCGCCGTGGCCGCCACGCTGATCATCACCGCGCTCGGCATCGTGATCGGCATCGTGGCCGGTTACGTGGGCGGTAGGACCGACTACTTCATCGGCCGGATCATCGACCTGACGTTGTCCTTCCCGTCCACGATCTTCATCATCGCGTTCACGCCGGTGGTGGAGAGCCTGCTGGTGCCGCCCGACGAGGAGACGCCGATCTGGCTGCGCGCGGTCTCGCTCACGATCATGCTCAGCGCCTTCGGCTGGGCCGGGCTCGCCCGGCTGCTGCGGGGTTACGTGCTGTCGCTGCGCGAGCGCGAGTTCGTGGAGTCGGCCAAGGTCACCGGCGCGTCCCCGGCCCGGATCGTGTTCAAGGAGCTGCTGCCCAACCTGTGGACGCCCATCCTCATCCAGTCGACGCTGCTGCTGCCGGCCATGGTGACGGCCGAGGCGGGACTGTCGTTCCTGGGCGTCGGGATGGGCGAACTGGTGCCCGACTGGGGGCGCATGTTCCTGCGGGCGACCCAGGTCTACCAGAACGACATCACGTACCTCATCTTCCCCGGTGTCGCCCTGCTGATCTTCGTCATCGCCTTCAACCTGCTGGGCGACTCCGTGCGCGACGCCTTCGACCCCAAGATCAAACGCTAGAGGAGAGAGATGAAATACCGTACGAGGTCGGTGTTCGCGGTGCTCGCCGCGGCGTCGCTGACCCTGGTCGGCGCCTGCGCGCCGGGCAACCAGGGCGCGCCGTCGGCCGCCCCCAGCTCCGGCGCGTCGGCCCCCGCCCAGGCGGAGTACAAGCCCGCGGTGATCACCCTCGGCACCGCCGAGGACTCCAAGGGCCCCGCCATCCCGCCGGAGGGCATGGTCAAGGGCGGCACCGTCACGATGATCGACCGTGACGACTTCGCCCACCTGGACCCCGCCCAGATCTACGTCAACACCGAGTCCAACTTCGGCCTGCTCATCCACCGCGGCCTCACCGGCTACAAGCGGGTCGCCAAGGGCGAGTTCAAGCTCGTCGGCGACCTCGCCACCGACGCCGGCCAGGTGTCCGACGGCGGCAAGACCTGGACCTTCACCCTCAAGGACGGGGTGAAGTGGCAGGACGGCTCGCCGATCACGTCCGAGGACGTGAAGTGGACGATCGAGCGGATGTTCGCCCCCTTCATCACCTTCGGTCCCTCGTACATCCAGCAGTGGCTGACCGAGGAGGACTACAAGAAGGCGTACAAGGGCCCGTACGACGGCGAGCGGCTGGACGCCATCGAGACTCCGGACGAGAAGACGATCGTCTTCAAGTTCAAGGAGCCGCACGCGGACGCCAACTACGCCTTCGCCATGGGCGGCTACGCGATCGTGCCCAAGGAGAAGGACACCAAGGAGAAGTACGACAAGGAGCCCGTCTCCTCCGGCCCGTACATCATCAAGTCCCACACCGTCGACAAGTCGATCGAGCTGGAGCGCAACCCGCACTGGGACGCCAACTCCGACCCCATCCGCGGCGCGTACCCGGACGTGTGGAAGCTGGAGTTCGGCCAGGAGGCCCTGCAGATCACCGACCGCTTCGTCGCGGACAACGGCCCTGACCAGCAGGCGTTCACCTTCTACGCGGCGGTGCCGCCGGAGCGGCTGCAGCAGGTGCTCAACGACCAGAGCCTGGCCGAGCGCCGCATGATCAGCCCGTCGCCGTACGGCAACTACTACTACTTCAACCTCGACCGGGTGAAGGACATCAAGATCCGCCAGGCCGTCAACCACGCCTGGCCGTCGAAGCAGATCCAGCAGACGCTGGGCGGCCCGCAGGCCGCGGCCCTGCCGACGACGATCCTGAACGAGAACACCACCGTCGGCTACCAGTCGTACGACCTGTTCGGCAAGGCCGACAAGCCCGAGGGCGACATCGAGAAGGCCAAGCAGCTGCTGGCCGAGTCGGGCAACCCGAACCCCACCATCGTCTACGCCTACAACCAGACGCCCGTCCAGGAGCAGGTCACCGTGGTGATCAAGAACGCCCTGGAGAAGGCCGGCTTCAAGGTCGTGGGCAAGCCGCTGGACCGCAAGACGTACTACGACTCGATCAGCCAGACCAAGAACGAGTTCGACCTGTACTGGGGCGGCTGGGGCTCCGACTGGCCGTCCGGCTCGACCGTGATGCCGATCATCTTCGGCCCGGTCAGCGACGGCGGTCAGAACATGTCGCACCTGCGTGAGCCCGAGCTCGACGCCAAGATGAAGGAGATCTCCGCGAACCCGGACATCGACGCGGCCAACGCCGCCTGGATGGAGCTGGACAAGGAGATCCAGGAGAAGTACACGCCGCTGGTCGTCGGTGAGAACCGGATCGCGACCACGCTGCACGGCTCCAAGGTCGGCGGTGCGGAGATCGACCCGCAGATGTGGGTCGTCTCCCCGAACACCATCTTCGTGAAGCCGTAGTGCCACCTGCCCCGGGCGCCCACGCGGGCGTCCGGGGCGCCCCTTTGGAGATTCCGTGCTTCGATTCCTCATCCGCCGCACGCTGGGAGCCCTGGTCATCCTGCTGGTCATCTCGGCGGTGACCTTCTTCCTGTTCTACGCGATCCCCGCCGACCCGGCCCGGCTGGCCTGCGGAAAGGTGTGCCCGCCCGAGACCCTCGAGCAGGCCCGTCACAACCTGGGCATCGACCAGCCGCTCATGGTGCAGTTCGTGTCATGGCTGGCCGGGATCTTCGTCGGCCGCGACTACGAAGGGCTGGGCAACTGCCCCGCGCCCTGTCTCGGCTTCTCGTTCGTCAACCGCGCCCCGGTGTTCGAGACGATCATGGACCGGATGCCGGTCACGATCGCGCTCACGCTCGGCGCCGCGGTGATCTTCCTGATCTTCGGCGTGGCCACCGGCATCGTCGCCGCGCTGCGCCAGGGCAAGCCGCTCGACAAGATCGCCAGTGTCTCGTCGCTGATCGGCGCGTCGGTGCAGATCTACTTCGTCGGCACCCTGGCCATGTACTTCTTCGTCTATCAAACCCAGGTCTTCTCGCAGCCCAAGTACGTGCCGATCACGGAGGATCCGCTCGGCTGGTTCAACGGCCTGCTGCTGCCCTGGCTGGTGCTGGCGCTCATCTTCACCGCGAACTACACCCGCATCACCCGCTCCACCATGGTGGAGAACCTCAACGAGGACTACGTCCGCACGGCCAGGGCCAAGGGCATGTCAGGCCGGAGCGTGGTGCTGCGGTTCGCGCTGCGCGGGACGCTCACCCCGATCGTCACGATCTTCGGTGTCGACCTGGGCACGCTGATCGGCGGCGCGATCATCACCGAGACCACGTTCGGCCTGCAGGGCATCGGCCGGCTGGCCGTGCGCGCGGTCGACTACTCCGACCTGCCGACGCTGATGGCCACCGTGGTGCTCGCGGCCGGCGCGATCGTGGTGATGAACGTGATCGTCGACTCCCTGTACGCCGTCATCGACCCCCGCGTGAGGCTGAGCTGATGTATCTCGAAGTCAACGACCTCACCGTCGACTTCCACACCGAGGACGGCGTCGTGCACGCCGTGGACGGGCTCTCCTTCGAGGTCGAGCAGGGCAGCACCCTGGGCATCGTCGGCGAGTCCGGCTCCGGCAAGTCGGTGACCAACCTGGCCGTGCTCGGCCTGCACAACCCGGAGACCGCGCAGATCTCCGGCAGCATCACGCTCGACGGGCAGGAGCTGCTGGGGGCCTCCCGGTCCACGATGGAGCGGCTGCGGGGCAACAAGATCGCGATGATCTTCCAGGACCCGCTGACCTCCCTGTCCCCGTTCCACACCGTCGGCGTGCAGATCGCCGAGGTGTACCGCAAGCACAAGGGCGTGTCCAAGTCGGTGGCGCGGGACCGGGCGATCGAGATGCTCGACCGGGTCGGCATCCCGCAGCCGAAGGTCCGCGTCGACCACTACCCGCACCAGTTCTCCGGCGGCATGCGGCAGCGCGTCATGATCGCGATGGCGCTGGTCTGCGACCCCGGCCTGCTCATCGCCGACGAGCCGACGACCGCGCTGGACGTCACCGTCCAGGCGCAGATCCTCGACCTGCTGCGCGAGCTGCAGGAGCAGTCCGGCACCGCGATCATCCTGGTCACGCACGACCTCGGCGTGGTGGCCAGCACCGCGCACGACGTGCTGGTCATGTACGCGGGCCGGGCCGTGGAACGCGGCACGATGCACGAGGTGCTGCGCGAGCCCCGCCACCCGTACACGTGGGGCCTGCTCGGATCCATGCCGAGCCTGCGTCACCCGGTGGACGTGCCGCTGCGCCCGGTGCGCGGCACGCCGCCCAGCCTGATCAACGTTCCGCCGGGCTGCCCGTTCCACCCCCGCTGCGACTACATGGAGCTGCTGGGGCGCGAGGTGTGCACCGGCGAGCGACCGGAACTGTCGCCGCACCGCGGCCACGGCGACGCCTGCTACCTGTCGCTGAAGCAGAAGACGGAGATCCGCGAGCGGGCCGCCGGTAAGGAGACGACGACGTGACGGAGAAGCTGCTGGAGCTTTCCGGCCTGGAGAAACACTTCCCCGTCAGAGGCGGCGCGTTCATCAAGCGCCAGATCGGCGCCGTGCACGCGGTGGACGGCATCGACCTGACCGTGTTCGAGGGCGAGACCCTCGGCCTGGTCGGCGAGTCGGGCTGCGGCAAGTCCACCACCGGCCGGCTGGCCGCCCGGCTGCTGGAGCCCACCCAGGGCTCGATCAGCTACCGGGGCCGCGACATCAGCCACGCCTCCCGCCGGGAACTGAAGCCGATCCGCTCCGAGATCCAGATGATCTTCCAGGACCCGTACTCGTCGCTCAACCCGCGGCACACGGTCGGATCGATCATCAAGGGCCCGATGGAGATCAACGGCATCGACCCGCCGGGCGGCCGCGAGGCCAGGGTCCGCGAACTGCTGGAGATCGTCGGGCTCAACCCGGAGCACTACAACCGGTTCCCCCACGAGTTCTCCGGCGGTCAGCGCCAGCGCATCGGCGTCGCCAGGGCGCTGTCGGTCAACCCCAAGCTGATCATCGCCGACGAGCCCGTCTCGGCCCTGGACGTGTCGATCCAGGCCCAGGTGATCAACCTGCTGCAGCGGCTGCAGCGGGAGCTGGGCATCGCGTTCCTGTTCATCGCGCACGACCTGGCCGTGGTGCGGCACTTCTCGCAGCGGGTCGCGGTGATGTACCTCGGCAAGGTGGTGGAGATCGCCGACCGGGAGTCGCTGTACGAGCGCCCGCGTCACCCGTACACGCACGCCCTGCTGTCAGCCGTGCCCGACGCCGACGTGAACGGCCCGGCCCGTGAGCGCATCCGCCTGGCGGGCGACGTGCCCTCGCCGATCGACCCGCCGTCGGGCTGCCGCTTCCGCACCCGCTGCTGGCGGGCGCAGGACAAGTGCGCCGTGGAGGAGCCGCCGCTACTGCGCCTGACGGGCAACCGCGACGGCCACCTCACCGCCTGCCACTTCCCCGAGGAGCCGACGACCAAGGGCGAGGACATCGTCCTGGACCCGGCGCTCAAGGACTGAACCCGGGGTCCCCGCCGTCCACGGCGGGGACCCTCCCGTCTCCAGGAGGCTCTCAGGCCCTTTCCGCGAGGGCGCGCAGCGAGTCGATCGCCGCCACGCGGTCGTCGGCCCCGTAGACGGCGCTGCCCGCCACGAACACGTCGGCGCCCGCCTCCGCGCACCGCTCGATGGTCTCGGCCGACACCCCGCCGTCGACCTGCAGCCACACCTGGCCGCCGTGCCGCTCGATGAGCGCACGCGTGCGCCGGATCTTCGGCAGCACCATGTCGAGGAACTTCTGCCCGCCGAACCCCGGCTCCACCGTCATCAGCAGCAGCATGTCGAGCTCGCCGACGAGATCCTCGTACGGCTCCACGGCCGTCGCCGGGTTGAGCGCCAGCCCGGCCCTGGCCCCCCGCGCCCGGATCTCCCGCAGGGTGCGCACGGGCGCCGCGGACGCCTCCGCGTGGATGGTCACGCTCCCCGCCCCCGCTTCCGCGTACGACGGCGCCCACCGGTCAGGGTCGTCGATCATGAGGTGGCAGTCGAGCGGCAGCGAGGTCGCCTTGCGCAGCGCCTCGACCACGGGCAACCCGAGGGTCAGGTTGGGCACGAAGTGGTAGTCCATGACATCCACGTGCAGCCAGTCGGCGTTCGGCACCGCCGCCGCCTCGTCGGCCAGCCGCGCGAAGTCGGCGGACAGGATGCTGGGAGAGATCTGTACGGCCATGATGCCCCGAGTCTATTGGTGCGCCCCTCCCCCGGCACCCCCGCCCCGGGTCTCAGCGCGCCTTCCTGGCCAGGCGCTAGGCGCGTTTGCGGAGCAGGGCCAGGAACATCGCGTCGGTGCCGTGCCGGTGCGGCCAGAACTGGGCGTGCGGCCCTTCGCCCAGCCCGCCGACCTCCGGCAGGTAATCGCGGGCGTCGAGCTGCTCCACGTCGTCCCTGCGGGCCAACACGTCACCCACGACCACCCGGGTCTCGGCCAGGTGCGGCGAGCAGGTGACGTACGCGACGACCCCGCCGGGCCGGACCGCGTCCAGGGCGGTGCCGAGCAACCGGCGCTGCAGCCCGCTCAGCTCGGCGATGCTCGAAGGATCCCGCCGCCACCGCGCCTCAGGCCGGCGCCGCAGCGCCCCGAGCCCGGTGCAGGGCGCGTCGAGCATCACCCGGTCGAACACCCCCGGCCGCCACGGCGGTTCGGTGCCGTCGGCGGTGATCACCATGGCGTCGGCCGTCGTCTGCCGCACCAGCCGCGCCCGATGCGGCTGCACATCACTGGCCAACAGCCGCGCCCCACCCCCGAACGCCCGCACAACCCCGCTCTCGCGGTCGGTCCCACTCTCGGGCTTTCGCTCCGCCCCGCTCTCGCCTTCGCCCCCGCTCCCGGACGCCTGGCCGGCTCCGCCCTCGGACGCCGAGACGGTGCCGCTTTCGCGGTCTGGCCGGTCGCCCAGGGCTTCCAGGTCGCCGTGCGTCGCGATGGCGTCCAGCAGACCCGCCTTGCCGCCAGGGCCCGCGCACAGGTCCAGCCAGCGCTCGTCACGGCCGTCGAGCGGGACGCGGGTCAGGGCGAGCGCCACGAGCTGGCTGGCCTCGTCCTGCACGGCGGCCCGGGTCTCGGCGATTGCCGGGATCCGGCCCGGGTCGCCCTCGGGCAGGATCGCGCCGTACGGGGAGTAGCGGGCGGGCTCGGCGCCCGCGTCGCGCAGCTCCTTCATCGAGGAACGCCCCGGCCTGGCCACCAGGGTCACCAGGGGACGGTCGTTGTCGGCCGCCAGCACGTCGGCGGTCTCCCCGGAGTCCTTGCCGAGCGCGTCGCGGAAGGCGGTCACCACCCAGCGCGGATGGCTGTGGGCGACGGCCAGATGACCTGCGGGGTCGCGCTCCGGGTCGGGCGCGACGATCGCCACCCACTCCTCCAGCGTCCGCCCGCCGATCTTGCGCAGCACCGCGTTGACGAACTTGGCCGCGCCCTGCCCGATCCGCAGCCGTACGAGATCGACGCTGGTGCCGACCGCGGCGTGCGGCGGGATGCGCATCTTGAGCAGCTGGTGGGCGCCCAGCCGCAACGCGTCGCGCACCGCCGGGTCGGGCGCGCGGTCGCTGCACGCCATGATGATCTCGTCGTACGTGCCGAGCCCGCGCAGCGTGCCGTAGGTCAGCTCGGTGGCGAGCGCCGCGTCGCGTCCGCTGATGTCGCGCTCGCGGAGCAGTCGCGGCAGGAGCAGGTTGGCGTACGCGTCGCGCTCCGCCACGGCACGCATGACGTCGAACGCGACGTTGCGCGCCTGATCGCGGACCGGCCGTCGTGGCCTCTTCGCGCCGCCCCTGCCCGCGGCCCCCCGTGGTGTCATGCCCTCCGACTTCCCGTCACGGCCGCGCCGCTGACCTGTCGCTCACCCGGCCGGCCCCGTCCTGCCTGTCGTCCGTCCTGAGCCGCGCCCCAGCCCACCGGTCGGCGGTCGCGACTCACTTGAGGACCTCTCCGGCCTCCGGGCGAACGCCGCGGGCCCACTCGACCGCGCTCATCAGGCGTTTGCCCTGGGGCTGGACCTCGCCCAGCTCGACCGGGTCGGTGGCGGTGCCGGCCAGCACCCGGTGCTTGCCGGGGGCCAGCTCGCCGGGAGCCAGGCGCTCCTCGCCGGCCGCGACGCGCACCGCGCCGAGCTTGATCCGCTGGCCGCGGAACTCGGCCCACGCCCCCGGGTTGGGGGTGCAGGCGCGGATGAGCCGGTCGACCCGCATGGCGGGCGCCGACCAGTCGACGCGGGCGTCGGGAACAGTGATCTTGGGTGCGAGGGTCACCCCGTCGGACGGCTGCGGACGGGCTTCGAGCGAGCCGTCCTCGATGCCGTCGAGGGTGGCCGCGAGCAGCCCGGCGCCGGAGACCGACAGCCGCTCCAGCAGGACCCCGCTGGTGTCGTCGGACCTGATCTCCTCGGTGACCACGCCGAAGACCGGACCGGCGTCGAGCTCCTTGACGATGCGGAACGTGGTCGCGCCGGTGATCTCGTCGCCGTGCAGCACGGCGTGCTGCACGGGGGCCGCACCCCGCCAGGCGGGCAGGATCGAGAAGTGGAGGTTGACCCAGCCGTGGCGCGGGATGTCGAGCGCCGCCTGCGGGAGCAGCGCTCCATAGGCGACGACGGGGCAGCAGTCGGGCTCCAGGGCGCGCAGCCGGTCGAGGAAGGCCGGATCGCCGGCCTTGGGCGGGCGCAGCACCTCGATGCCCGCCTCCTCGGCCAGCTCGGCGACCGGGGAGGGGTGGACCTTCCGCCCCCGGCCGGACTGGGCGTCGGGCCGGGTGACGACCGCGACGACCTCGTGGCGCGGCGAGTCGATCAGGGCCCGCAGCGACGGCAGCGCCGTCTCCGGGGTGCCGGCGAAGACCAGGCGCATCGTCAGAGGGCCTTTCCGCCGGTCGCGTGGGGCGAGAACTTGACCGTGGGCGCCTGCAGCCCGCTCCACTCGGCCTCGCGGACGGCCTTCATGGCGAGCTTGCGCTGCTTGGGGTCCATCCGGTCGATGAACAGGATGCCGTCGAGATGGTCGGTCTCGTGCTGGAAGCAGCGCGCCATCAGGTCGGTGCCCTCCAGCACCACCGGCTCCCCGTGCACGTCGAAGCCCTTGGCGACGGCGCGGATCGCGCGCGGCGTCGGGAAGGACAGGCCGGGGAAGGACAGGCAGCCCTCCTCGCCCTCCTCGTCGATCTCGCCGGACAGGTCGAGGTCGGGGTTGACCAGGTGGCCCAGCTGGTCGTCGACGTAGTAGGTGAACACCCGCAGCCCGACGCCGATCTGCGGGGCGGCCAGGCCGGCGCCCGGCGCGTCCATCATCGTGTCGGTGAGGTCTTTGACGAGCTTGCGGAGCTCCTTGTCGAAGTCGACCACGGGAGCCGCCGGGCTGCGCAGCACCGGATCTCCGAACAGCCGGATCGCCTGGATCGCCAAGGGTCACTCCGTTCCTTCGAGGGATCAGCTCAGTTTAGTGGGCGAGCGAGCGAGCCTTCATCGCCGCTTTGCGCGCCGCCTTGACGACGGCCTCGTCGTCGTGGGCGCGGGCGAGCATGTCGAGCACGGCGAGGGTGTCGGGGTGACCGACGGCAGGCATCTCGGTGACGAGCCGGATCAGATCCTCGCGGGGTTCGGGCGTGTCGAGCCGCTCGGCCGCGTGACCGGACAGGTGCATGAGCGCGGCCAGCGAGTCGACCGCGATCCAGGTGTGGTCCTCGGGGCTGAGCGGGGGCGCGTCGAGGTCGCGGATGTGCAGCCATGAGGCGGCGTAGCGGCGCATGAGCGGCAGGTCGAGCGCCTCGCGCAGCGGCGTCTCGGCCTCGGGGCCCAGCTCCTCCAGGACGGCTCCGACGGCGCCGCGGCGGCCGGCGCCGCCCTCGGCGGCGATCGCGATCAGCTGGCGGGCGGCCTCCTCCGGCGGGCGGCGCTCCAGCCAGCCCGCCACCGCGCTCTGCGTGGCCGACCCGCTGACCAGGGCGTCGACCAGCTCGGCCGCGGTCAGGTCGGCGAACACCGCGACCTCGTCGGTGGTGGGCGCGTCGTGGCCCTCGCGCAGCAGGTCGCGCCTGATCGCCCAGACGCCGAGCGGGGTGAGCGCGGTCCGGCCGGCGGCGGTCTGCTCGACCACGCCGCAGTAGGCGAGCAGGGACAGCGCCTGCAACAGCTCGCCGGGCAGGTCGGCGGCCAGGCGGCGCATCCCGCTCTGGCCGGGGGCGCAGGCGACCTCGTGGGACTGCAGGATGCCGCGGGCCAGGTTGGCGACCGCCACGCCGGACCGTACGGAGTAGATCGTGGCGAGCATCTCGGCCAGGTGGCCGTCGATGACGGTGGAGCCGGTCAGGCCCTCGTCGGCCCGGTCGAGGACGTCCATGACCACGCCGTCCCAGAACTCCAGGGTGGCCTCGACGGTGAGGTGCTGCGGCAGCGGGCCTCGCGAGGCGCGGCCGCCGAGGATCTGGAGCAGGCCGGTGTTGACGGCGACGACCCAGACGAGGCGCAGGCGGGCCGGGTCGAGCCCGAGCTCGGCGACGGCGGCCTCGGCGTCGGACTCGGTGAGCAGGCCCTCGGGGGTCACCGGGCGGGTGCCGGTCCAGCCGGCCAGGCGCACCGCGTCGGCCACGAGCGGGACCTGGGGGACCGCCCTGGCCAGCTCGGCGTCACCGGCGAGGGCGACGGGCGGGAAGGTGAGCGCCTCGTGCTCCACGGACGTCTTCTCAGGCGGCCGCGGCGGCACGACGGCCTGCTCATCGATCAGCTTGCGCAGCTCGGCGAGGTCGAAGACGTTGTTTGCCACCCAGGAAACTTACTCCACGTCAGTCACACAAGCGTACTCATCTGATGCCGCGGGAGCGTGCCTTGAACGCGGCCTTGCGCGCGGCCTTGGCCGTCGTGGTGTCGGGCAGGGAGCGCCCGAGCAGCTCCAGCACCTCGACCACGTCGGGATGGTCGACCTGCCACATCTCCTCGATCAGATGGGCGGGCGGACCGGAGGCGGACATGTTCTCGGCGAAGATGTCCGGCGCCTCCTGGGCGGCGGGCATGGCCAGCGCCAGCATGTCGACGCTGACCCACAGCAGCTCCTCGTGGGTGAGCTGCGGCGCGGGCAGACGGCGGGCGGTGAGCCAGTGGATGGCGTGCGGCCGCAGCTCCGTCTCGTCGAGGCTCTCGCGTACGGCGGGCTCCGCCTCGGCGCCGAGCTGGTCGACGATCGTGACGGCGATGCCCCGGGCCACGGCGGGCGCTCCTGAGGCGGCGGCGAGGAGCTGGGCGGCGGCCTCGCCGGGGCTCCTGGCGGCGAGCCAGCGCTCGATGTCGGACTCGGCCAGCTCGGCGGGCACGCCGTCGAGCAGCCCTTCGATGAGCCCGCGGGCGTCGGCCTCGGCCAGGTCGGGCGCCTGCGGCGCGTCGAGGCCGAGGCCGAGGTAGTGCTCGCGCAGCGCCCACACGGCGGCCGGGGTGAGCCCCGCGGCCGTCGAAGGGCCGTCGCCGGTGACGCGGACGAGGCCGCACCAGGCGAGGCGGCCGAGCACGGCGGGCACGTCGACCTCGTCGTCGACGAGCTCCTCCAGGTATTCGCCGATCACCTCGGCGGGCACCGGCGCCTGCACCCGGTAGAGCATGTCGAACAGGTCGTAGAGCTCCTCGTCGACGCCGGCGGAGCCGGTGACCCCGCCGCCGGTGTCGCCCTCGACCAGGTAGGCCACGACGGCCGCCCACCGGCCCAGCCCGTCAGAGGGCGTGTCCAGCCCTTCCAGGAAGGCGACCGCGCCGCGGTCGAGCTCGGCCAGGAGCGGGATGCCGCGCAGCTCGGCCTCCAGCGCCTCGGGGGCCGCCAGCCGGACGGCGGGCCGCGGGGCGCAGCCGGGGCAGTCGCAGGGCGCCTCCCCCAGATCGGGCACCTCTCCGGACGGGATGGCGACGGACTGCTCCAGCGCCTCGGGCCCGATGGAGCTGAACAGGCTCTTGGCCATGCCGAAGTTGGCCGTGTCGGCCAAGGCGTCCGGCATCAGGGTCTCGATGTCGTCGAGCCGCTCGCGCATGGCCGCGGCCGTCTCGCCGCCGACCTCGCCCGACTCCTGGAGGTAGTGGACGAGGGTGCGACCGGCGGCCACGGTCTCCTGGGCGCTCTCGGGCGGCGCGATGACCTTGCGCGGATAGATGGAAAGCAGCAGCTCGTCGAAGGTGGCGGGCGTGAAGTCGGCCAGTTTGTTGACGTTCAGGTAGTCGCTGGCGTAGTCGCAGAGCAAGCGGACCTCGTCCGCGTCCACCTCGACGCCCCGGGCGCGCCCCCAGGCACGCAGGTCGTCGATGGCCGCGTTCACCCATTCGATCGACACAGTGGCACGCTAACGGCTGGCTTACAGATGAGCGAATCGGGGAAACGGTCTAAATCAGGTCGAGCGGGTCGACACATACCTTGACCACGTCTGGTGCTTTTCTGGCGGCACGCACCCCGCTGGCCCCTTTGAGGGCCGCGGCGAGTGCCGCCCCGCCGGCGCGGGGCACCCGCACCAGGGCGCGTTCCTGGCCCGCGTCGTCCACCGGGACCGGGCCGAGCACCTGCGCGCCGCCGGGCAGCCGGGATTCCTCCAGCATCTGCCGCACGGCCGACGAGGCGCCGGTGAGCGTGGCCATCCGCACCGCCGGCGGGAAACCCAGCTCGGCCCGATCGGCCAGCTCACGCTCGGCGTACGTGACCGGGTCCCAGCGCACCAGCGCCTGCACGGCCGGCAGCGCGGCGTCGGCGAGCACCACC
The DNA here is from genome assembly GCF_043198225.1 of Nonomuraea sp. NPDC048826. Taxonomy (NCBI): domain Bacteria; kingdom Bacillati; phylum Actinomycetota; class Actinomycetes; order Streptosporangiales; family Streptosporangiaceae; genus Nonomuraea; species Nonomuraea sp. NPDC048826. The sequence continues at coordinate 495,994 of NZ_JBICUQ010000004.1, forward strand.
AGCCCGCCGCCGGGGCGGAGCAGGGCCGCGGCGTTCAGCCATCGGCGTACCGCCTCCTCCCCCGCCCGCAGGTCGGCCCGGCCCAGCAGCGCCCACCCGTCGAGCAGCACGGCGGCCGCGTACCCGCCCTCGACGACCGGCTCCGCCCCCGGGGTCGCCACCACCAGCGCGGGACCGGCGGGCAGCCGGGCCAGCACCCCGTCCCGCCCGGACGTCCGCACCGGCACCGAAGGGAACGCCCTGCCCAGTTCCTCGGCGGTGCGCCTGGCCCCCACGACCACGGCGCGCAGCCGGTGGTTCCCGCACGCCGGGCACTTCCAGGCGGCGTCGACCCGGCCGCACCAGCGGCAGTAGGGCGCGGCGTGCCCGGTGCGCAGGGCCAGCGGCCCATGACAGTGCTCCTCGGCCTTCGAACCGCCCTCCGGGCGCCCTGCGCCCTCGGGAGCACCGCCCGAGTGATGAGGCCCGTACGCGCTCTCCTCGTACGGAAGTTCCCCCGCACCGGCGATCCGGACGGGGTACGCCTGCTCCCTGGCGCTCATGCGGGTCGGCGGGTGGGCGCACCGGGCGGGGGCGCGGCACTGCGCGCACGCCAGCGCGGGAAGATAGCCCCGCCGGGGGACCTGCACCAGGACGGGACCGTCCGCCAGCCCCTGGCGCAGCACCCGCCACGCCACGCTGGGCAGCCTGGCCGCCCGCGCCGCCTGGTCCCTGGCCAGTTCGGCGTCCTCCCCCGCGGCGCGCACGCGCGGCGCCCTGCGCCTGATCTCCTGCCGGGCGGCCACGATCGGCCGCGCCCATCGGGTGGCGATGAGCTGCGTCGCCTCGGCCGTACGCGCGTACCCGCCGATCAGCATGGCCGCGCCGGTGCGGTGGGCGCGCAGCCCGAGCACCTCGCGGGCGTGCGGGTACGGGGCCAGCCGTTCGGCGTGCAGGTCGTCGCCGTCGTCCCACAGCGCCACCAGCCCGAGCCCGTGCACGGGCGCGAACATCGCCGCCCGGGTGCCCACCACGGCCCGCACCTGGCCGCGCAGCACGCTCAGCCATCGCCGGTAACGCTCGGCCGGGCCCAGGTCGGAGGTGAGCGCCACGTGCCGTCCGGGCCCCAGCGCCCGGCTCAGCTCGGCGTCGAGCAGCGCCACGTCCTTGCCGTCGGGCACCACGGCCAGCGCACCCCTGCCGCCCTCCAGCGTCGCCCTGGCGGCCTCGGCGAACCCCGTCGCCCACCCGCCCCCACCGGGCAACGCGGTCCACACCGCACGCGGCGCCCGCCCGTGACGCAACGCGTCGACGAACGACGGCCCCATCGGATAGTCGCCCCAGGAACCCACGTCGGAGACGTCGGCGCTGCCCCCCGGGGCCGAGGTTTCCGCCGGGTGATGCTCCGCGCGAACGGACGCGGGTGCCTCCGGACGCAGTTCTTCACGTCCGGCCGCGGGCCCCTCCGGGCGAACGCCCTCCTGTACGGATGCAGACCCTTCCGGAGAAAGATCACCACGTACGGATCCAGACCCCTCTGAGGGAAGATCACCGCGTACGGATACAAGGTCCTCACGGACAGCCTCAGGGCCCGCCGGAGAAAGATCCTCTCGTACGGGCGCGTCCGCGTGGACCGCAGCCCCGGCCACCTCAGAGGCGGGGCGGGTGGCCGCCTCGGTGCGTGCGTGGCGGGGCGGGATCGCCAGGCGCAGGACGTCGGCCAGCGTTCCCGCGTAGCGGTCGGCCACCGCCCTGGCCAGCCCGGCGATCTCGGGCGTCAGCACCTGTTCGGGTGAGACGACGCGTTCGAGCGGCGTCAGCTTGCCCGCGTGGTCGCTCTGCCCGGCCCGCTCCAGCAGGAACCCGTCGACCAGTTTGCCGGCGAACCGCACCCGCACCCGCACCCCCGGCCGGGCGGTGTCGTGCATGGTGGCGGGCACCAGGTAGTCGAACGGCCGGTCGAGGTGGGGCAGCGGGTTGTCCACGGCCACCCGCGCGACGGGCAGCTCGGCGGCGGGGACGACGGCTCCCTTGGCGTCCTTCGACGACGCGGCGGGCCGCACGGCGTCGAGCGGCAGCAGCGCGTCGTCGGAGTCGGTCACGCACTACGTCTACCAGACCCGCCGGCCGGCGGACGCCCGGCGACCTCCGGGACCCGGCTTGCGAAGACCCAGAGGTCACAGGACATGCCGGCCGCCTCGTACGGCACATCCGCCGTACGAGGAGAGAGCGGACGTCGCGTGGGCACGCGACGCCCGCTCACCGTGAAGAATCAGAGACCGATCAGAGACCGGCGGCCGTGCGGAGCGACTCCGCGCGGTCGGTGGACTCCCAGGAGAAGCCCTCGCGGCCGAAGTGGCCGTAGGCGGCGGTCTCGGAGTAGATCGGCCGCAGCAGGTCGAGGTCGCGGATGATCGCGGCCGGGCGCAGGTCGAACACGGCCAGCACGGCTTCCTGGATCTTCTCGACCGGCAGCTTCTCGGTGCCGAAGCACTCGACGAACAGGCCGACCGGCAGGGCCTTGCCGATCGCGTAGGCGACCTGGACCTCGCAGCGGTCGGCGAGCCCGGCGGCCACGACGTTCTTGGCGACCCAGCGCATGGCGTAGGCGGCCGAGCGGTCGACCTTGGACGGGTCCTTGCCGGAGAAGGCGCCGCCGCCGTGGCGGGCCATGCCGCCGTAGGTGTCGATGATGATCTTGCGGCCGGTGAGGCCGGCGTCGCCCATCGGGCCGCCGATCTCGAAGCGGCCGGTCGGGTTGACCAGCAGGCGGTAGCCGTCGGTGTCGATGTCGAGCCCGTCGAGCACGACGTCGACGACGTGCTCCTTGATGTCGGGGGTCAGCATCTCCTTGAGGTCGATCTCCGCGGCGTGCTGCGTGGAGACCACCACGGTGTCGAGCCGGACCGGCCGGTCGCCGTCGTACTCGATCGTGACCTGGGTCTTGCCGTCGGGGCGGAGGTAGGGCACGGTGCCGGACTTGCGCACCTCGGACAGCCGCAGCGCCAGGCGGTGGGCCAGGGTGATCGGCAGCGGCATCAGCTCGGGCGTCTCGCGGCAGGCGTAGCCGAACATCAGGCCCTGGTCGCCCGCGCCCTGGCGGTCGAGCTCGTCGATGTCACCCTCGACGCGGTGCTCGTAGGCGTCGTCGACGCCCTGGGCGATGTCGGGCGACTGCGCTCCGATGGACACCGACACGCCACAGGAGGCGCCGTCGAAGCCCTTGTAGGAGGCGTCGTAGCCGATCTCCAGAATCTTCTCCCGGATGACGCCCGGAATGTCGACATAGGTCTCGGTCGTCACCTCGCCCGCGACGTGGACCTGGCCGGTAGTGATCATCGTCTCGACGGCGACCCGGCTCTTGGGGTCGTCCTTGAGCATGGCGTCCAGAATCGCGTCACTGATCTGGTCGGCGATCTTGTCCGGGTGGCCTTCGGTGACCGACTCGGAGGTGAACAGGCGACGTGACAACTCAGTGGCTCCTCATGCAGCGGCTGCTGACGGATGTAGGGCTCAGGGCGGGTTGGCACGCCAGAGCCTCGCCGAAGTCTAGCCCTACCCAGTGCCCGGCCGCGAAACCCGTCCACGATCCGTACGCGTCGGTCGATGTTCCCGGCATGGGCCCGAGCAGCGGCGCGAGCCGTCCCCGGCCCGGGACCGCCTCGGGCGGGGAGTCACAGGTGGGGCAGCGGATCCGGCGGGAGCGTCTCCGGGGCGAACACCTCGGCGTCGGCGGCGGCCACCACCGCGGCGTACTCGTCGTCGAACTCGAACGTCATGTCCCCCAGTTCGATGACGGGCCCGGGCGCCAGCGTGATCGGCCCCAGCCGCGTGTCGCGCGGGTACGTCGCGTACACCGAGATCGGCCGGTCGCCGCGGAACATCCGCGTGGACAGCACCACCACGGCCAGATCGGTCACCACGATCAGGAAGTTGGCCGAACCACCCGGCCCGACGGACAGCGCGGGGAACACGTAGCGGATCGCGCCCTTGTGTCCCAGAACCGTCCTGCAGCGGTCTCTGACAGCAGAATTCACCGGCATGCCGCCCCCCTTCGCCCCAGTATCAGCAGGCATTCCGGAAAGCTGCAACAGGTGATCGGGTAATCAATCTAGCCTTTTCGTCCCGTACGTCCCGAGAGTGCGTACGGGCACCTCCCGGCGAAGCCGCCCGTACGGGAGAACCCGGTCAGCCGAGACGGGCGGCGACGGCGTCCCAGACGGCGTCGGCGACGTCGTCCTTGGGGCCGCGCGGCACCTCGATCGGGTCGCCGCCCGCGACCAGGATGGTGGCGGCGTTGTCGGGGGTGCCGAAGGCGAGACCCTCGCCGACCTGGTTGACGACGAGCAGGTCGCAGCCCTTGCGGGCGAGCTTGGCCTGGCCGTTGGCGAGCACGTCGTGGGTCTCCGCGGCGAAGCCGACCAGCACCCGAGGCCCGCCGTCGCCCCGTTCGGCACGGCGGCTGCCCAGCTCGGCCAGGATGTCGGGGTTCTTGGTCAGGTGGATGGGCGCGGGCTCGCCGTCGGTCTTCTTGATCTTGATGTCCTGGCGCTCGGCGGGCCTGAAGTCGGCGACCGCGGCGGCCATCACCACCACGTCGGCGTCGCCGGTCGCGGCGAGCACCGCCTCCCTGAGCTGGGCGGTGGACTCGACGCGCACGACCGTGGCGCCGGCCGGGTCGGGCAGCGTCACGTTGGCGGCCACCAGCGTCACCTCGGCGCCGCGGGCGGCGGCGGTGCGGGCGAGCGCGTAGCCCTGCATGCCGGACGAGCGGTTGCCGATGTAGCGGACCGGGTCGATGGCCTCGCGGGTGCCGCCGGCGGAGACGACGACGCGCCGGCCGGCGAGGTCGCGCGGGCGGCCGCTCAGCACGCGCAGGCAGACCTGGAAGATCTCCGCGGGGTCGGGCAGCCGGCCGGGGCCGGTGTCGGCGCCGGTGAGCCTGCCGACGGCCGGGTCGATCACGACGGAACCGCGCTCGCGAAGCGTCGCGACGTTGGCGCGGGTGGCCGGGTGCTGCCACATCTCGGTGTGCATCGCGGGCGCGAACACCACCGGGCAGCGCGCGGTCAGCAGCGTGTTGGTGAGCAGGTCTCCGGCCAGCCCGTGGGCGGCCTTGGCCAGCACGTCGGCGGTGGCCGGGGCGACCACGACGAGATCGGCCGCCTGGCCGATGCGCACGTGGGGCACCTCGTGCACGGACTCCCACACGTCGGTCGTCACCGGGTTGCCGGACAACGCGGCCCAGGTGGGCTCGCCGACGAACCGCAGGGCGTCGCGGGTGGGGACCACCCGCACCTCATGACCGGACTCGGTGAACAGCCGCAGCAACTCGCACGCCTTGTAGGCGGCGATGCCGCCGCTGACGCCCAGGACGACCTTCATCGAGGGGTCAGGCCGCGCCTTCGATGGGCTCGGAGTTGAGCAGGCCCTCGGAGACCTCGCGCAGCGCGATGGACAGCGGCTTCTCCTGCGCGTGGGTCTCGACCAGCGGCCCGACGTATTCGAGCAGACCCTCGCCGAGCTGGGAGTAGTAGGCGTTGATCTGACGGGCCCGCTTGGCGCCCATGATCACCAAAGAGTACTTGCTGTCGACGATGTCGAGCAGCGCGTCGATCGGGGGGTTGGTGATGCCCTCAGCGACCGGGGCAATTCCTGCCACGATTGTCAGACCTCTCGGTTGGTGGTTGCGGTGACCCCCTGAGGGTCAGTCATCAAGGCTATCAGCCGGTGGCACACGTCTTTGACATCCGTGTTCACCAGCGTGAGGTCGAACTCCTTCTCGGCCGCCATCTCGATCCGCCCGGCGTCCAGCCGGCGGGCGATGACGTCCTCGGGCTCGGTGCCCCGGCCGCGCAGCCGCTTCTCCAGCTCCGCCCAGCTGGGCGGGGCCAGGAAGATCAGCAGCGCCTCCGGCATGCTGCGCCGCACCTGCCGGGCGCCCTCCAGGTCGATCTCCAGCAGGGTCGGCACGCCGGCGGCCAGCTTGTCGAGCACGGCCTGCCGCGGCGTGCCGTAGCGATTACCCGCGAACTCCGCCCACTCGAGCAGCTCGCCACGCTCCACGAGCCGGTCGAACTCCTCGCCGTCGACGAAGTAGTAGTGGACTCCGTGCACCTCGCCGGGACGGGGTCGCCTGGTGGTCACCGAGACCGACAGCCACACCGCGGGGTGCGCCCGCCGGAGCTCGGCGACGACCGTCGACTTGCCGACGCCCGACGGCCCGGACAGGACCGTCAGCCGTCTCTCGCTCGAGGGGAGGAAGTCTCCGACTCTGCTGTCCGCGCCGGCCGCCTCGTGAGCCGTCACACCGCCGGACCAGGACCTGTCGGTCACTTCCTACCCCCCGTCGAACCTGCGCTTCGTATGGAACCGAGATTAGCTCTCGTTGCCACCGAACTCGCGCTCGAGGGAGGCCCTCTGGTTCGCGCCGAGGCCCCGCACGCGGCGGGACTCGGCGATGGCAAGCCGCTCCATGAGCTGCTTGGCGCGGACCTTGCCCACGCCGGGGAGCGATTCCAACAATGCCGACACCTTCATCTTGCCGATGACGTCGTCGGTCTGCCCATCCTTGAGCACCTCAGCCAGAGAAACCGCGCCATGCTTGAGCCGGTTCTTGACCTCGGCACGCTCTTTACGGGCCTTGGCAGCCTTCTCCAGGGCTGCGGCGCGCTGCTCAGGGGTCAGGGGAGGAAGAGCCACGCCGGGTCACCTCGAATTTCTGTCGATGTACTCGGACGGGAGAGGAAACTAGCTGGTCATCGCCCCCTAGGCAACGCCAAGAGCGGTTTCTCTGCCCACAAAATCCACTTCATCACTTTGCGTGATCGTAAAATCACCTAGTGCTGATCAAATCGCCCTCACTTCCCTGTTTTCAACTCCGCACCCCGGGGCGCCCGAGGGCGCTACGATGATCACGTACGGGCATGCGGGGCGTGTCCGAAAGCGGGGCTGACCTGTGTCCGAAACCTGGACCGTGCCATGCGGAACCGGCGACGGCGCGCCTCCCGGCGGGCGTGGATGATCTAGAACCGCGGCCCCGCCCCGCCACGCCCCCGCACGCCCTTTCCCGCCCTCCGAACACCCTTGTGTGGAGTCCTCTGTCAAGTCCGCGCGAATGACGCTTCTTTGTGAACGGAACCCTCAACTGAAGAACATCGGCGAGCCCTGAGAACCGTGGACTCGGGTAGATGACGGCGCCCGACAGCGCCACCCGGCGTAAGCCGCTCCGGAACTTCGCGGCCGGTCAGGCGTGGCTGGTGCGGCGGAGGGAGGCGGCGATGGCGGCGGCGGTCGCGCCCGGGTCCGGGGAGCCGGTGATGGGGCGGCCGATCACCAGCAGGTCGGCCCCATCGGCGAGAGCCTGTTCGGGGGTGGCCACCCTGGCCTGGTCCTGGCTGGCGGCGCCGGCCGGGCGGACGCCGGGGGTGATGAGCGTGATGTCGTCGCCCACCTCCGCGCGGACCGCGCCCACCTCGTGCGGCGAGCACACCAGCGCGGTGGCGCCCGCCGACACGGAGAGCGCGGCCAGGCGGCGGACCGCGTCGGGCGCGGGCCCGGCGAGTCCGATGCGGCCGAGGTCCTCCTCGGCGAGCGAGGTGAGCACGGTGACGGCGGCGATCTGGGTGTGCGGTGCCGCCTCGACGGCCGCCCTGATCATGGCGGGCCCGCCCGCCGCGTGCACGGTCAGGATGGCCGGCCGCAGCCGGGCGACGGCCTTGGCGGCGCCCGAGACGGTGTTGGGGATGTCGTGCAGCTTGAGATCGAGGAAGACCTTGACGCCACTGGCCCCGCGCACGGAGGCGATCACGTCGGGCCCGTAGCGCAGGTAGAGCTCCAGGCCCACCTTGACCGTGCTGACGTGCGGGGTCACCAGGCCGGCCCACCGGGCGGCGGTCTCCAGGTCGGGGGCGTCGAGGGCGACGGCGATCGGTGCGGGAGTCAAGAGGTGCTCTCCTCGGTGTCGACGAGCAGGTGCCGGGCGGCACTGCCCGGCGGGCGGTGGGCCAGGCCGACCGCGTCGGCCAGCCGCTGGAATCCGCGCGCCTGCAACAGGTCCTCGAGCTCGCGCTCGATGCGCAGGCACGCGTACGGGTCGTGGAACAGCGCCGTGCCGACCCCGACCGCGCAGGCGCCGGCCAGGATGAGCTGGAAGGCGTCCCTGCCGGTCATGACGCCGCCGACGCCGATGAGCGGCACGCCGGGCAGCGCGGCGTGCACCTGCCACACGCAGCGCACGGCGAGCGGCAGGATGGCCGGGCCGGACAGCCCGCCGGTGACGGCGGCCAGCGACGGCCGCAGGGTCTCGGTGTCGATGGCCATCCCGAGCGGGTTGTTGATCATCGAGAGGGCGTCGGCCCCGGCGTCGACGCAGGCGCGGGCCACGGCCACGATGTCGGCCACGTCGGGCGCCAGCTTGGCGACGACCGGGACGTCGTAGCGCATGATGGACCGCACGGAGGCGATCACCTCGGCCGCGGTGCCGCCCTCACGGGCGAAGACGCGGCCGCGGTCTTCCATGTTGGGGCACGACAGGTTGACCTCGAGCGCGGTCACCCCGGGCGCGTCGGCGAGCCTGCGGGCCAGCTCGGAGTACTCGGCGACGGAGCCGCCGCCGACGGACACGATGGTCTTGATGCCGCGCTGGGCCAGCCAGGGCAGCTCGCGCTCCAGGAAGGCGTCGATGCCCGGCCCCTGCAGGCCGACGGCGTTGAGCATGCCGGAGGGCGTCTCGGCCATGCGGGGCGTGGGCCGGCCGGCCCGCGGCGCCATGGTGACCGAGCGCGTGGTGAGCGCGCCCAGCCGGTGCAGGTCGAAGAACTGGGCCAGTTCGCGCCCCGAGGCGGCGCAGCCCGCCGCCGTGCAGACCGGGTTGGCCAGCTCCACGTGGGCGAGGAAGGTGCGCATGTCGACGGGCATCGCGCTCACCCGCTATCCGGCATGGCGGGCACCGCCTCCCGGGGCGCCGAGCGCGTCGAACGGGATCGTTCCGACGTCCTCGAAGCGCACCCGCTCGCCGCGGAACACCGGACCCTCGGCGCAGGCGCGGACCATCCGGGTGGCGCCGTCATCGCCGATGACCGGCAGCACGCACGTCATGCAGACGCCGATGCCGCACGCCATCGACTCCTCCACCGCCACCTGGACGGGGATGTCGAACTCCATCGCCACGGCGGTGACGGCGCGCAGCGACTCCATCGGCCCGCACGCGTAGACGGCGTCGGCCCGCGTGTCGGCGATCACCGAAGGGAGCGCGTCGGTGACCCTGCCCCGCACCCCGAGCGAGCCGTCCTCGGTGGTGAGCGTGGTGGTCTCGGCCATGCGGCGGGCCCGCATGGCGCCGAACACCCGGTCGGCGCTGGCCGCGCCGAGCACGAAGTCGACCCGGCAGCCGCGCTCCAGCAGCATGTCGGCCAGCGGGAACAGGACAGCGGAGCCGTACTCGGCGCCGACCAGCACGCAGTGGACCGGGTCACGGGGCAGCGGGAACGGCCGGCCGAGCGGCCCGACCAGGTCGAGCGTGTCGCGGGCGCGGCGCTCGGCCAGCCACGCGGTGCCGGGGCCGCGCACGGTGAAGACCAGCTCGACCGTGCCGCCGTAGTCGGCCTTGACGTCGTGGATGGTCAGGGCGCGCCGCGTCACCATGGACGTGTGCGCGCCCCCGACCGCGACGGAGACGAAGTGGCCGGGACGGTAGCGCTCGGCGATGCCGGGCGCCACCACGGTCAGCGCATGGTAGGCGTCGACCCGGCGCGTGGTCAGCACCGTGCCCGTCACCTGCACCGGAGTGCCGGCCAGTCTTCTTCACCTCCCGAGGGTGTGTCAGCCCCGTAGTGCCTGAGCGTGCTCCTGGAGGGACCGTACGCCCACATCGCCCCGCACGATGGCCTGGATGCCGGCCGCGGCGGCGGCGAGCCCCGCGACCGTGGTGATGCACGGGATGCCCCGCAGCACCGCGGCGGTGCGGATCTCGTAGCCGTCGAGCCGCGACCCGGCCTGGCCCGGGCTGTCGAACGGGGTGTTGACGATCAGGTCGATCTCTCCGTCGAGGATGGCCTGCACGCTGGTGGGCTCACCTCCTGGACCGCTCCCCTCGCTGTGCTTGCGCACGATCTTGGCATGGACGCCGTTGCGGCGCAGCACCTCGGCCGTGCCCTCGGTGGCGAGGATCTCGAAGCCCAGGTCGGCCAGCGCCTTCACAGGGAAGATCATGGCACGCTTGTCCCTGTTGGCCACGGATACGAACGCGCGTCCCTTGGTCGGAAGTTCGCCGTAGGCGGCCGCCTGCGACTTGGCGAAGGCGATGCCGAAGAACGCGTCGATGCCCATGACCTCGCCGGTGGAGCGCATCTCGGGCCCGAGCACGATGTCGACGCCGCGGAACCGGTTGAACGGCAGCACCGCCTCCTTGACCGCGATGGAGGCGTCCAGGGGGAGCGTGCCGCCGTCGCCCTCGGCCGGGAGCATGCCCTCGGCGCGCAGTTCGCGCAGCGTGGCGCCGAGCATGATCCGGGCGGCCGCCTTGGCCAGCGGCACCGCCGTCGCCTTGGACACGAACGGGACGGTGCGGCTGGCGCGAGGGTTGGCCTCCAGCACGTAGAGCACCCCGGCGGAGATCGCGTACTGGACGTTGAGCAGCCCGCGCACGCCGACGCCGCGCGCGATGGACTCGGTGGCGGTGCGGATGCGCTTGATGTCGGCGCTGCCCAGCGTGATCGGCGGCAGCGCGCACGCCGAGTCGCCGGAGTGGATGCCGGCCTCCTCGATGTGCTCCATGACGCCGCCCAGGTAGAGCTCGTGGCCGTCGTAGAGGGCGTCGACGTCGATCTCGACGGCCTCGTCCAGGAACCTGTCGACGAGCACCGGGTGCCCGCCCTCCTGGGCGGCCATGTAGCGGGTGAGCGTGTCGTCGTCGTACACGATGGCCATCCCGGCGCCGCCGAGCACGTACGAGGGACGCACGAGCACGGGGTAGCCGATCTCGCCGGCGATGGAGAGTGCCTCGGCGACGGTGGTGGCGGTGCCGTGCTTGGGCGCGGGCAGCCCGGCCTCGGCCAGCACCCGCCCGAACGCGCCGCGTTCCTCGGCCAGGTGGATGGATTCGGGCGAGGTGCCGACGACGGGCACGCCGGCGTCCTTGAGCGCCTGCGCGAGGCCGAGCGGCGTCTGCCCGCCGAGCTGCACGATGACGCCGGCGACCGGGCCGGTCTGCTGCTCGGCGTGCACCACCTCCAGGACGTCCTCCAGGGTGAGCGGCTCGAAGTAGAGCCGGTCGGAGGTGTCGTAGTCGGTGGAGACGGTCTCGGGGTTGCAGTTGACCATGACGGTCTCGAACCCGGCTCTGGACAGCTCGAAGGAGGCGTGCACGCACGCGTAGTCGAACTCGATGCCCTGGCCGATGCGGTTCGGCCCGGAGCCGAGGATGATCACCTTCTGGCGGGTGCCGGTCGGGACCTCGGTCTCCTCGTCGTAGGCGGAGTAGAGGTAGGGCGTCTTGGCGGCGAACTCGGCGGCGCAGGTGTCGACGGTGTTGTAGACGGGCCGCAGGCCGAGGGCGTGCCGCAGGTCGCGGACGCGGGCCTCGCCGATGCCGCGGATCTCGCCGATCTGGGCGTCGCTGAAGCCGTGACGCTTGGCCCTGGCCAGCACCTCGAAGGTCAGCTCGTCGGCGGCGGCGATCTCCCCGGCCTCCTCGTCGAGGAGGAAGAGCTGGTCGAGGAACCACGGGTCGACGCTGGTGGCCTCGAACAGCTCCGCGGCGGTGGCGCCCGCCCGGATGGCCTGCTGCATGGCGCGCAGCCGGCCGTCGTGCGGGGTGCGGCACGCCTCCAGCAGCTCGTCCTTGGACGGCGCCGGGCCCGCCCAGGAGAACGACGACTCCTTCTTCTCAAGCGACCGCAGCGCCTTCTGCAGCGCCTCGGGGAAGGACCGGCCGATGGCCATGGCCTCGCCCACGGACTTCATGTGGGTGGTGAGGGTGCGGTCGGCGCCGCGGAACTTCTCGAAGGCGAACCGCGGCACCTTGACCACGATGTAGTCGAGGGTCGGCTCGAAGGAGGCCGGGGTCTCCTTGGTGATGTCGTTGGGGATCTCGTCGAGGGTGTAGCCGATGGCCAGCTTGGCGGCGATCTTGGCGATGGGGAAGCCGGTGGCCTTGGACGCCAGCGCCGACGAGCGCGACACCCGCGGGTTCATCTCGATGACGATCATGCGGCCGGTGCGCGGGTCGACCGCGAACTGGATGTTGCAGCCGCCGGTGTCGACGCCGACCTCGCGGATCACCGCGATGGCCACGTCGCGCATGTTCTGGTATTCGCGGTCGGTGAGGGTGAGCGCGGGCGCGACGGTGACGCTGTCGCCGGTGTGGACGCCCATCGGGTCGATGTTCTCGATGGAGCAGACGATGACGACGTTGTCGTTCTTGTCGCGCATCACCTCCAGCTCGTACTCCTTCCAGCCGAGGATGGACTCCTCCAGGAGCACCTCGGTGGTCGGGGAGGCGTCGAGCCCGGCCCCGGCGATGCGCCGCAGGCCGGTCTCGTCGTAGGCGAACCCGGACCCGGCGCCGCCCATGGTGAACGACGGCCGGACGACCAGCGGGTAGCCCAGCTCGGCGGCCCCGGCCAGCACCTCGTCCATGGTGTGGCAGATGACCGAGCGGGCCGATTCGGCGTTCAGGCCGTGCTCGGCGGCGACCTTGGCGACGATCTCCTTGAACCGCTCGCGGTTCTCGCCCGCCTGGATGGCGTCGAAGTCGGCGCCGATCAGCTCGACCCCGTAGCGCTCCAGCACGCCCGCCTCGTGCAGCGCGACGGCGGTGTTGAGCGCGGTCTGGCCACCCAGGGTGGGCAGCAGCGCGTCGGGGCGCTCCTTGGCGATGATCTTCTCGACGAACTCGGGGGTGATCGGCTCGACGTAGGTGGCGTCGGCGAACTCGGGGTCCGTCATGATGGTGGCCGGGTTGCTGTTGACCAGGATCACCCGGAAGCCCTCGGCACGCAGCACGCGGCAGGCCTGGGTGCCGGAGTAGTCGAACTCGCACGCCTGCCCGATCACGATCGGCCCGGAGCCGATCACCAGCACTGACGTGATGTCCTCACGCTTGGGCACGGCTCATAACCTCGCAGAACTCGTCGAAAAGGTAGGCGGCGTCGTGGGGCCCGGCGGCGGCCTCGGGGTGGTACTGGACGCTGAAGGCCCGCCCGTCGAGCAGGCGCAGGCCCTCCACGCAGCGGTCGTTGAGGTTGACGTGGCTGACCTCGGCGGGGCCGTACGGGGTGTCGAACGGGCCGTCGAGCGGGGCCTCGACGGCGAACCCGTGGTTGTGCGCGGAGATCTCCACCTTGCCGGTCCGGATGTCCTGGACGGGCTGGTTGACGCCGCGGTGGCCGTAGCGCAGTTTGTAGGTGGACAGGCCGAGCGCCCGGCCGAAGAGCTGGTTGCCGAAGCAGATGCCGAAGAACGGGATCTTCGCCTCCAGCACCCGGCGCAGCGCGGTGACGTCGGCGGTGGCCGGGTCACCGGGGCCGTTGGAGAAGAACACCCCGTCGGGGCCGACAGCCGTGATGTCGTCGTACGTCGCGGTGGCGGGCAGCACGTGCACCTCGCAGCCGCGCTCGGCCAGCCGGTGCGGGGTCATGCCCTTGATGCCGAGGTCGACGGCGGCCACGGTGTGGCGCCTGCCGCCGATCGCGGGCACCACGTAGGGCTCGGCGGTGGCGACCTCGGCGGCGAGGTCGGCGCCGGTCATGGCGGGCGTCTGCCGCACCCGCTCGACCAGCTCCTCGACCGGGCCGGCCGGGTGGGAGAAGATGCCGGCCCGCATCGCGCCCCGCTCGCGCAGGTGGCGGGTGAGCGCGCGGGTGCCGGGGATGGCGATGCCGACGACGCCCTGCTCCTTGAGGTAGTCGTCGAGCGAGCGGGTGGCCCGCCAGTTGGACACCACCCGGGACGGCTCGCGCACGACATAGCCGGCGACCCAGACGCGGCCCGACTCCGGGTCCTCGTCGTTGACACCGGTGTTGCCGATGTGCGGGGCGGTCATGGCGACGATCTGGCGGTGGTAGGACGGGTCGGTGAGCGTCTCCTGATAGCCGGTCATCCCGGTGTTGAAGACCATCTCGCCGAAGGTCTCGCCTTCGGCGCCGTAAGGGGTTCCGTGGAAGACGCGGCCGTCTTCCAGCACGAGCACCGCTGTGGTCACACCAGCTTCCCTTCGAGGACGGTGGGCTTGCCGCGCAGGAATGTGGCCACTACCCGCCCGGGCAGGGTCATCCCCGCGTACGGGGTGTTGCGGCTCCTGGAGGCGAAGGACGACGGGTCCACCTGTGTGCGGTGGGAGGGGTCGTAGAGGGTGAGGTTGGCGGGCACGCCGGCCTCGATCGGGTTGCCGTGACCGGCCAGGCGGCCGATGCGGGCGGGAGCGTACGACATGCGCTCGGCGACGCCGGCCCAGTCGAGCAGGCCGGTGTCGACCATGGCCTCCTGCACGACGCTGAGCGCGGTCTCCAGGCCGATCATGCCCATGGCGGCGGCCGACCACTCGCTCTCCTTGTCCTCCACCGGGTGGGGGGCGTGGTCGGTGGCGACGACGTCGATGGTGCCGTCGGCGAGCGCCGCGCGCAGCGCCTCGACGTCGGCGCGGGTGCGCAGCGGCGGGTTGACCTTGTAGATGGGGTTGTAGGCGCCGACCGGCGACTCCTCGACCAGGTCGTCGGTGAGCAGCAGGTGGTGCGGGGTCACCTCGGCGGTGACGTTCCAGCCCTTGGACTTGGCCCAGCGCAGGATCTCGACGGAACCGGCGGTGGAGACGTGGCAGACGTGCAGCCGGGAGCCGACGTGCGCGGCCAGCAGGCAGTCGCGGGCGATGACCGCCTCCTCGGCGACGGCGGGCCAGCCGGTGAGGCCGAGCCTGCCGGAGACGTCGCCCTCGTTCATCTGCGCGCCCTCGGTGAGCCTGGGCTCCTGGGCGTGCTGGGCGACGACGCCGTCGAACGCCTTCACGTACTCCAGGGCGCGGCGCATGAGCACCGCGTCGGAGACGCACTTGCCGTCGTCGGAGAAGACGCGGACCCGGGCCGCGGAGTCGGCCATCGCGCCCAGCTCGGCGAGCTGGCGGCCCTCCAGCCCGACGGTGACGGCGCCGACGGGCTGCACGTCGCAGTGGGCGTACTCGCGGCCGAGCCGCCACACCTGCTCGACGACGCCGGCGGTGTCGGCGACCGGGGAGGTGTTGGCCATGGCGTGCACGGCGGTGTAGCCGCCGCGGGCGGCGGACTGGGTGCCGGTCTCGACGGTCTCGGCGTCCTCGCGGCCTGGCTCGCGCAGGTGGGTGTGGAGGTCGACGAGGCCGGGCAGGGCGATCGCGCCGCCGCCGTCGAGCTCGTCGCCGGCGCCCCGCAGATCGGGGCCGACCTCGGTGATGACGCCGTCGTCGACGCGGATGTCGGCCGGTTCGCCGCCGAGGATCCGTACGTTTCGAATGATCACGCTATCTCTCCCCCGAGGAGCAAGTAGAGGACGGCCATGCGGATGGTCACCCCGTTGGCGACCTGCTCGACGATGGTCGAGCGCGGCGAGTCGGCCACCTCGGCGGCGATCTCCATGCCCCGGTTCATCGGGCCGGGGTGCATGACGATGGCGTCGTCGGGCATCTTGGCGAACCGGCCGCGGTCGAGCCCGTAGCGGCGGGAGTATTCGCGCTCGCTCGGGAAGTAGGCGGCGTTCATCCGCTCCTTCTGCACCCGGAGCATCATGACCGCGTCGGACTTGGGCAGCACCGCGTCGAGGTCGTACGAGACCGCGCACGGCCAGGTGTCGACCGAGACGGGCAGCAGCGTGGGCGGGGCCACCAGCGTGACCTCGGCGCCGAGGGTGTGCAGGAGCAGCACGTTGGAGCGGGCGACCCGGCTGTGGAGCACGTCGCCGACGATGGTGATCTTGCGCCCGTCGAGGCCGCCCAGGCGGCGGCGCATCGAGAACGCGTCGAGCAGCGCCTGCGTGGGGTGCTCGTGGGTGCCGTCGCCGGCGTTGACCACGCTGCCGTGCACCCAGTTGGCCAGCCGGTGGGGCGCGCCCGAGGCGGCGTGGCGGATGACGACCGCGTCGGCGCCCATGGCCTCCAGGGTGAGCGCGGTGTCCTTGAGCGACTCGCCCTTGGAGACGCTGGACCCCTTGGCCGAGAAGTTGATCACGTCGGCGGACAGCCGCTTGGCCGCGGCCTCGAAGGAGATGCGGGTGCGGGTCGAGTCCTCGAAGAACAGGTTGACGACCGTGCGGCCGCGCAGGGTGGGCAGCTTCTTGATGGAACGTTCCGAGACCCTCGCCAGCTCCTCGGCGGTGTCGAGGATGAGCAGCGCCTGGTCCCTGGTGAGGTCTCCGGCGGAGATGAGATGGCGCTTCACCTGGCCCCCTCCTTCCTGAGGATCACGGCGTCGCGCCCGTCGGTCTCGCGCAGGGACACCTTCACCTTCTCGCTCTTGGCCGTAGGGAGGTTCTTGCCGACGTAGTCGGCGCGGATGGGCAGCTCACGGTGGCCGCGGTCGACCAGGATGGCGAGCTGGACGGCGGCCGGGCGGCCGAACTCGCTCAGCGCGTCGAGCGCGGCGCGGACCGTGCGTCCGGAGTAGAGGACGTCGTCGACCAGCACCACGATCTTGCCGTCGACGCCGTCGGCGGGCAGGTCGGTGCGGCCGAGCGGCCGGGCGGGGCCCTGGCGCAGGTCGTCGCGGTACATCGTGATGTCGATCGACCCGACGGGGATCTTGACCCCTTCGAACTGCTCGATGCGCTCGCCGAGCCGGTGGGCGAGGGTCACGCCGCGGGTGGGGATGCCGATGAGGACGACTTCGTCGGCGCCTTTGGTGCGCTCGAGGATCTCATGCGCGATGCGGGTCAGCGCCCGATGGATGTCCGGGCCTTCGAGGACGGCCCTGGGTTCGGACATGCCGGAATCTCACCACCTTTCCCGCCTCACGGGACGGGTCTTAAAGGGCTGTGGTCGCGACACACAGTACCAGGCGCTACCAGCCAGAACGGGACGCACCCCGGCCGGAGGTGATCCCTGGGCGAGGGTGGGGATAGAGACACAATGACGTTCCGTGTCGACTCCGAAGTGGGCGTGCTCCGGCAGGTGCTGGTGCACCGGCCCGACCTCGCGCTGAAGCGGCTGACCCCGACCAACAAGGAGGCGTTCCTCTTCGACGAGGTGCTGTGGGTCCAGCGGGCGGTGGAGGAACACGAGCAGTTCCAGCGGGTGCTGCGGGAGCGGGGCGTGCGGGTCCTCCTGCTCGACGAGCTGATCAGGGAGACGGTGGAGATCCCCGAGGCGCGCCGGCACATCCTGGACAAGACCGTCGACGAGCGGTTCCTCGGGCCGCTGGCGGTCGACGACGTGCGCAACACCCTGGACGCGATGGACTCGGCCACTCTGCAGCTGTTCCTGACGGGCGGCATCACCAAGCGCGACCTGCTCGAACGCGACTGCGACCCGACGTCGGTGGCCTACCACTCGCTCGACGACGACGACTTCGTGCTGCCGCCGCTGCCCAACCACCTGTTCACCCGCGACCCGTCGTGCTGGGTGTACGACGGGGTGGCGGTCAACGCGATGCGCAAGAAGGCCCGGATGCGCGAGACCGTGCACATGGAGGCGATCTACGCCTTCCACCCGGCGTTCGCCCCCGGCTTCGACCGGCAGGGCGGCTTCCGGGTCTGGCTGCCGGGGCAGGCGATCGCGCCGGCCACCATCGAGGGCGGCGACGTGCTGGTGATCGGGCGCGGCGCGGTGCTGGTCGGGATGAGCGAGCGCACTCAGCCGCAGACGGTCGAGATGCTGGCCAGGCGGCTGTTCGAGCGGGGCTCGGCGACCCGGATCGTGGCGCTGCGGATGCCTCGTACGCGCGCCTTCATGCATCTCGACACGGTGATGACGATGGTCGACGTGGGCGTGTTCACCAAGTACGCGGGCCTGGGCATGCTGCCCTCCTACACGATCGAGCCCGGCGACAACGAGAAGGAGCTGAAGGTCACCGACCATCCGCCGGAGGACATGCACCGGGTCATCGCCCGCGCCCTGGACCTGGACGACATCAAGGTGCTCACCGCCACCCAGGACGTCTACGCCGCCGAGCGGGAGCAGTGGGACGACGGCTGCAACGTGCTGGCCGTCGAGCCCGGCGTGGTGATCGCGTACGAGCGCAACACCACCACCAACAACCATCTGCGCCAGAACGGCGTCGAGGTGATCACCATCCCGGGCAGCGAGCTGGGGCGCGGCCGGGGCGGCCCGCGCTGCATGAGCTGCCCCCTCGAACGAGAGGGGATCTGACCGTGCGGGTCATCATCGCGCTCGGCGGCAACGCGGTGCTGCGGCGGGGGCAGCGGCCCGACGCCGCCGCGCAGATCGCCAACGTGAACGCGTCGATCAAGACGCTCGCCGGGCTCGCCGCCGAGCACGAGCTGATCATCACCCACGGGAACGGCCCCCAGGTCGGCATGCTGGCCCTGGAGAGCGCCGCCGATCCCGACCTGAGCGGGCCCTACCCGTTCGACACCCTCGTCGCGCAGACCCAGGGCATGATCGGCTACTGGATCCTCCAGGCTTTGCAGAACGCGCTGCCCGGCCGGCAGGTCATGGCCATGGTCACGCAGACCCTCGTGTCGGCCGTCGACCCGGCCTTCGACGACCCCACCAAGTTCGTCGGGCAGATGTACGAGCAGGCGGACGCCGAGAAGCTGGCCGCCGAGCACGGCTGGACGGTCAAGCCCGACGGCGAGCAGTGGCGGCGGGTGGTCCCCTCGCCCACCCCGCAGCGCGTGGTGGAGACCCGGCTGATCCACAAGATGGTCCGCGAGGGCATGGTGGTGATCTGCGCGGGCGGCGGTGGCATCCCCGTCATCCGCGACGAGAACGGCCGGCTCACCGGCGTCGAGGCGGTGGTGGACAAGGACCTGACCGCGTCGATCCTGGCCGAGGCGCTGGAGTGCGACGCGTTCCTCAGCCTCACCGACGTGCCCCGCGTGATGCGCGACTACGGCACCCCGCGCGCGTCCGAGATCGCCCACACCACCCCGCACGAGCTGCGCGCGCTGGACCTGCCCGCCGGGTCGATGGGTCCCAAGGTGGAGGCGGCCTGCCGGTTCGTCGAGCACACCGGCGACATGGCCGCCATCGGCCGGCTCGACCAGGCCGAGCTGATCCTCGAGGGTGACGCCGGCACCATCGTGACGCCCAACGCGCGCTGGCCGCTCACCGGCACGCTCTAGGAGATCTGTCATGGCCGGCCTACAACGCCTCTTCAGGACCAAGCCCACCGAGCGGATCGTCGCCGAGGGGGGCCACGGCGAGGGCGGCGAGCTGCGGCGCACGATGGGACTGTGGCAGCTGACGCTCTTCAGCGTCGGCGCCACCCTCGGCACCGGCATCTTCGTCATCCTCGGCCAGGCCGTGCCCAAGGCGGGCCCGGCGGTGGTCCTGGCGTTCGTGCTGGCCGCGATCACGGCGTTGTTCTCCGCGCTCTCGTACGCGGAGCTCGCCGGGACCATCCCGGTGGCCGGGTCCTCCTACTCCTACGCGTACGCCACGCTGGGCGAGCTGGTCGCCTGGGTGTGCGGGTGGTGCCTGATGCTGGAGTACGCGGTCTCGGTGGCGGCCGTGTCGGTCGGCTGGGGCGAGTATCTCAACGCGTTCCTGGAGAGCCTGGCCGGCTGGAGCCTGCCCGACGCCATCACCCGCTCGCCCGGCCAGGACGGCGGCGTGGTCAACGTCACCGCCATCCTCATCGTGCTGCTGGCCACCTGGCTGCTGATGCGCGGCGCGTCCGAGAGCGCCACGGCCAACGTGGTGTTCGTGGTCATCAAGGTGGCGGTGCTGCTGTTCTTCTGCGCGGTGGCGTTCACCGGCTTCACCGCGGGCAACTTCGCGCCGTTCGCGCCGATGGGCGTCGCGGGCATCACCGCCGCGGCCTCGCAGGTGTTCTTCTCCTACATCGGCTTCGACGCGGCCTCGACGGCCGGCGAGGAGGCCAAGAACCCCCGGCGCGACCTGCCGTGGGCCATCGTGCTGTCGCTGGTCATCGTGACGGCCGTCTACGTGCTGGTGGCCGTGGCCGCCGTCGGCGCGATGCCGTGGACCGACTTCGACCCCGAGCACACCGAGGCGAGCCTGTCCCTCATCGCCGACCTGGCCACCGGCTCCACCTGGGCGGGGCTGATCATCTCGTTCGGCGCGGTCATCGCCATCGCGAGCGTGGTGCTCACGGTCATGTACGGGCAGACGCGCATCCTGTTCGCCATGTCCCGCGACGGGCTGGTCCCCCGGATCTTCCAGCGGGTGAGCATGCGCCGGCAGGTGCCCGCGGCCAACACACTCATCGTCACCGCCTTCGTCTGCGTGCTCGCCGGGCTGGTCCCGCTCGGCCAGCTCGCCGAGGCGACCAGCATCGGCACCCTGTTCGCGTTCGCGATCGTGAACGCGGGCGTGCTGGTGCTCCGTTATCGCAGGCCCGACCTGCCGCGCAGTTTCCGCACACCGTTCTTCCCGGTCACCCCGGTGCTGGGCGTGTTGTTCTGCTTCCTGGTGATGGCCGGGCTGGCCGGGGTCACCTGGGCGGCGTTCGGGCTGTGGATGCTGGCCGGGCTGGTCTGCTATTTCCTGTACGGCTACCGCCACTCGCGGCTGAACGCCGAGGTGCCATAGATGAAGATCGAGACTGTGCTGAGCGGGTTCGTGCCGGAGCCGCGCGGCCGCGACGGGCTGGCGCTGGCCGTGCTGCTGGCCCGGCAGACCGGCGCCCGGCTGGAGGTGGCGTTCGTGAAGGCGCCCGCCTGGGACACCCCGGGGCCCGGCCGGGCGGAGGCGAGCGCGTGGGCGGCCTTCCTGGAGGAGCAGGCCGAGGCCACGCTGGCGCAGGCGCGCGAGCTGGCGGGCGACGAGGCCGGCCTGGTCGACTACACCCATCGGGGCAGCGGGCGCGGGCTGGTGGAGCTGGCGCGCAAGCGCGGCGCGGACGTGGTGGTGATCGGCTCGGCGCCACGCGGCGGGCGGGGGCGCATCTCCGTGGGCAGCACCGCCGACCAGCTCCTGCACGCCTCGCCGGTGCCCGTGCTGCTGGCCCCGCGCGGGTACGCCGAGGCCGCGCCCGCGGCGCTGACCCGGCTGACCGTGGCCTACCGCCGTGGCCGCGGCGCCGACGCGGCGGTCCAGGGGGCGGCCAAGCTGGCGGTCGCGCTGGACCTGCCACTGCGGCTGGTGACGCTGGTCGTGGCGACCCACCGGCGGCACCCGATGGGCGAGGAGCTGCGGGCCGGGATGCGCGAGCAGGCCCTGGCCGACCTGACCGCCGCCGCCCGCGGCCACCGGCGCCGCCTCGAGGTGGACGTGCAGGTCCTCGAAGGCAGGAACATCGCCACAGCCATGCGGGCGGGCTCCTGGGAGCCGAGCGAAATGATCATCTGCGCCTCCAGCAACACCGCGCCGCTCAGGCGGGTGTTCCTGGGCGACACCAGCATCAAGATCGTACGGGCGGCGACCTGTCCGGTCATGATCCTGACCCGCCAGCCCTGACTGGTTCCCCTGTCGGCGGAAACCGCCGTGGTTACTCGGCAATCTATGACGAAGTACAGTTACTACAGGGACAAGAGGGGCTTAAGAGGCGTTCCATGCCGGACCGGATTCGGCATCTTTTTTCCAATCAGCTTGACCTTAGGCGTCGACCCCTTTACCGTCACTGTGCGTAACCAGCACCGCGCGGCGTTCTGGGGAAACCCAGGGCCATCGCTACCGATTGGTGCCCCGAGCGGCACCGGACCCCCGGTGGCACCGGCATTCGCCGCAAGGGAGCACAATCTACTGAGAGCTATAGATACGAGGAGCCGGGGGGCCACACGATGCCGTCTGAGTACGCAAAGTCGCTGGGTGCACGACTCCGCGCGATCCGCACCCAGCAGGGCCTGTCCCTGCACGGAGTCGAGGAGAAGTCGCGTGGCAGGTGGAAGGCCGTGGTCGTGGGCTCGTACGAGCGTGGCGACCGTGCGGTCACGGTGCAGAAGCTTGCCGAACTTGCCGACTTCTACGGGGTGCCCGTCTCCGAGCTGCTGCCCGGCGGCGCCGCGCCGAGCCCGCTCGGGCCGACGCCCAAGCTTGTGATCGACCTGGAGAGGCTGGCCACGCTGCCCAAGGAGAAGGCGGGGGCGCTGGCCCGCTACGCCGCCACGATCCAGAGCCAGCGGGGCGACTACAACGGCAAGGTGCTCTCGATCCGCCAGGAGGACCTCCGCTCCCTGGCCGTGATCTATGACAAGTCGCCGAGTGAGCTCACCGAGGAGCTGATCAGCTGGGGCGTCCTCGACGCCGAGGCCCGCCGGGCCGTCGAGACGTTCTGACCCCGGCACCGCACAACCGCACCAGCGAGGGGCGCGCCCACCCGGGCGCGCCCCTCGCTGCTTCTGACAGAAGTCCTAAACTCCCCCACATCAGACATTTCGCCGGAGCATCCGAAAGGGGCGGCGCTTTATCCGGCGATTCCGACGTTTGATAATTCAATCAACTCCTCACTTACTCTTGACTCCCGCCTCCCGGCGTATGCCCGAGGACGACGGCACCAGCAACCCCGCGGTCCCCGCCCGAACAGAACCCCAGCATCCCCACCGGGACCAGGAACAGACCCGAGCGGGCAGTGATCTGAGACGACCCATCCGGGAAGCAGTCCCGGAAGGGCGAGCCGTACGGGGCCCAGACCCGTCCAGGCGGAGGCACGCGAAGTGCGGACCCGAACTACGGAGCCCTGCCGAGAGCGGAACCCCGAGACGATCCGACGGGACCAGACCCCGACCAGGACAGAGCTACGCAACGGCCCGCTCGGGAACCTACCCCTCGACACGCCGGAGCCGTAGAGAGCCCAGAACCCGACGGACCGCAAACCCGAACAGCGGAGCCCCGCCGAGAACAGAACCCGAACAAAGCCGGAGAAGCACGCAGAGCGGAACCCGAGCCGGACGAGGCCTACCGGAACGGAACCCCCAGCGAGAAGGAAGCCACACGACACAGCACCGAACGGGACCGAGCGAACGGAAGCCCCGCGGGACAGGCCCCGAGCGAAACCGAGCCGACCGAACCGGGCCCGACGAAAGTGGACCGCCCAGGCGGTGCCGGGACCAGGCGGTGCCGGGACCAGGCGGTGCCGGGACCAGGCGGTGCCGGGACCAGGCGGTGCCGGGACCAGGCGGTGCCGGGGCCAGGTAAGGGCAAGCTCGGAGACGGCGTAGGAGCTGCACGCGACAGAACCCACACGGACCGAAGCCGCGCAGGACCGGAGCCGCGCCGGACCGAAGCCGTACGGGGCCGGAGCCGCGCAGGACCGGAGGCGCGCCGAGAGCGACCCGAGCAAAGCCGGAATCACGTGGGAGGCAGCCCGAGCGCGACGGCGTTGCGCCAAGACAGAGCCCGAGCTCGACGGAGCTGTGTCGAGGCCAGAGCCCGAACCAGGGACAGCTGGAATCGGCGGAGAGCCACAGGAGAAGACGCTGAGCCACACGGAGAAGCCGTTGAGGCACAGAGGAAGGCGTTGAGGCCAAGGGGAAGACGCTGAGGCACAGGGGAAGACGCTGAGCGGCGGGAAGCAAGGCTGCGACACGGTCGGCGCAGGTGGAGATGGTCATCGGGCGCGAAGGGGGGGATCGCCGGGCACGGCGGGGCCGGCGATGGTCGTCAGGCTGGACGAGGGCGGCTCGTCGGCCTGGCGTGAAGAGCGGCGGACATCCCATCGGCGCGGTGACCGCCGTGGCGGCCGGCGCCTGGCCCCGTTACGTCTCCTCCTGCGAGGGCTGGGGCGGCGGGGAGACCGGGGCGCTCGTGGGGGATGGATGGGATGTCATCCCGCCAGGGGCACGTCCACAGGGAGCTGGGGCTGGGAAGGGACGCCCAGCAGGCCCTCGACCGTGCAGACGAAGGTCTCGGCCTCCGCCATGATCTCGTCCGCGTCCGCGGCGGTGACGCCACGGACCATGCCGGCCTCGGCGGCGGCACGCTTGGCGGCGCTGGCCGCGAAGTAGGCCGCCCACTCCGCAAGTGAGGGCTCGGCCTCGGGCAGCAGCTCCCACGCGCTGCGCAGGCGGCGCCTGCGGCCCTGGGTGGGCTGCGGGCGGGCGGCCAGGATCGCCGCGGCGGCGCGCAGAGCGGCCAGGTGGGCCGACACGTAACGCGACGCCGGACTGCGAGCCGTCGCAGCCTCCGCCAGGCAGGAACGTGAATCTGTCAGATGTGCCCGAACCGCAGGCGACAGCCTGGGCCCGGGCGTTTCTCTGGGCCGTGGTGCCATCATGCTCACCTCCTGAGAGTCGTGGGCGACTCCCGGCGTTTCCACCGGTAAGGCCAACGATCGCAGACCCCACCGACATTTCCGCCGGGCAGGCCGGACGAGGAGCTTCCCCTCTCCCCGTCCGGCCAGGACGCGCCCACTCGTCTCCGCCGACGACGAGGACGCGCCCTTCGCCCTCGGAGCCTGACCGCGGGTCGGCGCTTGGGGGAAGCGCATGGCCCGCGACCAGGTCCTTTCGACGTGAGCCGCGAGCCTCACGTCACATGGTCGAACATAATTTCGATCACGCTCGGTGTCAACCTGTTCCACGAACACAGGTTCGATGACCATGACGCAAAACGACCGTGTTCTCATGATTACGGCGTTCCTGTGATCGGCGGTCGTGGTTACGATGGCGGGCATGGGGCCGATCCTGATCACCGCTATCCTCACCGCCCCCGTTCTGCTGCTCCTCCTCATCCCCTTCCATGACGAGTCCGGCGCCGTCGACAGCCGTAACGGGCTGGCCGGGTTGCGCACGCGGGAGACGCTCGCCTCGCGCGAGGCGTGGGACGCGGCGCACACGTGGGCCAAGGCGCCCCTGCGACGGCTGGCCGCCGTCATGGCGGGGGTGCTGGTGGTGTCCGCGGGCGTCGAGCTGGTGGTCGGGCTGCCGGAGGGCGTCCAGGTGGCGGTGGTCATAGGCCAGGCCGGGCTGCTCGTAGGCGGACTTTCACTGGTCGGGTGGCGCGCTCACCGACTGGCCGCGCGGGTGAATCACGAACTCGCCGGCGGACCTCGATGAGCCGCACAGCCCCCGCACTCCCCCGCGACCAGATCCCACCCACCCCCGCGCCGGGTCTCATACCAATCCTCGCCACCAACTCCCCGCCCAGCCCCGTACTTGATTCCACGGCCGGCTCCGCGTTCAGTGCCACGGCCGGAGGCCCCATACTCGGCACCGCGCCCAGCCCAGCGCTCGGGTCCATGACCAGCTCCGCACTCGGTACCACAGCCAACCCCGCGCTTGGTTCCACGGCCGGAGGCTCCATACTCGGTACCGCGCCCAGCCCCGCGCTCGGGTCCATGACCAGCCCCGCGCTCGGGTCCATGACCAGCTCCGCACTCGGTACCACGGCCAACCCCGCGCTCGGTTCCACGGCCGGAGGCTCCATGCTCGGCACCGCGCCCAGCCCCGCGCTCGATTCGACGGCCAGCGCCGCGCTCTCCCGCGCCCGAGCCTCGGACTCCCCCGTCCTCCCCGGCGGACGTCCTACGAGCCTCCAGAGACACCCCCGCCAGCAGCCCCCAGGAGGTCCGGCCTTCCCTCGAGGACCAGCCGCTCTCACGCCCCTCCCCCAGCAGCAGGTCCCAGACAACCCCACCCTCCGCCAGAGACCAGCCCCGGACGCTCCCACGCCCCGCGAAGAGATCCCGTGTGGTGGTCCTGCGCTCATCCTGGAGCCGGCTACAGACGCCCCGAACGATCCCACCCTTCACCAGGCCCCAGCCACAAACTCCCCAAAGAGCCCCTGGCGGTCCCGTTGGCCGGTTCCCGGATGGAGGGGCGGGGCGCGGGCCGGAGGGTTCGGGCGGTTCGCGCGGCCCGTGCCGTTGCTCGTCGGGGCGGCCGCGATCGGTCTCACGTGGGAGGCGGCGCTGCCGCTCAGTGAGGAGATCCTGCACCTGGGCGGGCCGGTCACCCTGCGGGGGCTGCGGCAGGGTCTGGCGCGGCTGGTGTACGACCGCCGGTACGGGGTGAACACGGCGGAGTTCGCCGATCTGAGCGACTTCGGCCTCGATCATCCGGAACGGGTCTACTACTCCCCCGCCCACTGGGGCACGCTGCGCCGGGCGCTGCCGGCGAGTGACGTGCGCGAGCACGACGTGTTCCTCGATCTCGGCGCGGGCAAGGGCCGGATGGCGCTGGAGGCGGCCAGCCGCTATCCGTTCGCGCGGGTGATCGGCGTGGAGCTGTCGCACGAGCTGACGGAGATCGCACGGTCCAACCTGGCCGGCACCCGGTTGCGGCTGCGCGCGGGCAGCGTCGAGTTCGTCCGTTCGGACGTGCTGGACTACGAGATCCCGGACGACGTCAGCGTGGTGTTCCTGAACAACCCGTTCCGGGGTCGCATCTTCGCCGCCGCCGTGGACCGGCTGATCGCCTCCGCGGACCGCAGGCCGCGCCCGCTCACCGTGGTCTACTTCAACCCCGTCGAGGAGTCGTACCTCCTCGGCACCGGACGCTTCCGCCATGTGCGGACGGTCCGGCGCCGGTCGGGTGACGACGTGTTCGGCACGACCCGCGTCTATGCACTCAGACGGCCTTGAGCGCGCCTGAGGGGCACAGTGTCACGGCCCGCCGGGCCTTCTCCTCGAGCCCCTCGGGCGGGACGGGCTGGAGGAGCAGGACGGTCCCGTCGTCCTCGCTCTGATCGAACACCTCGGGCAGGGTGAGCGCGCACATGCCCGCACCGATGCACACCGTCGTGTCGGCCTCAATCTTCATGGCTTCTGCTTACCAGGTCACGGGCAGCCGGTGCACGCCGTAGATGCCCATGTCGGTTCTGAGCGGCACCTCGTCGGCCGGCACCGCCAGCCGCAGGCCGGGGAAGCGGCGCAGCAGGGCCGCGAACCCGATGCGCATCTCCGACCGGGCGAGCTGCTGGCCCAGGCACTGGTGGATGCCGTGGCCGAAGCCGAGGTGGCCGGACGCGGGCCGGGTGATGTCGAGCCGGTCGCCACCGGGGAACCGCGCGGGATCGCGGTTGATCACCGGCAGGTGCAGGGTGACCGACTCGCCCTTCTTGATCAGCTGCCCGTCGATCTCGACGTCCTCCAGGGCGGACCTGACCGGGCCGACGTGGATGATGGACAGGTGCCGGAGCAGTTCCTCGACGGCGTTGTCCATCAGCGACGGGTCGTCGCGCAGGGCTTCGAGCTGGGCCGGGTCGGCGAGCAGCGCGTAGGTGCCGAGGCCGAGCATGTTGGCGGTGGTCTCGTGCCCGGCGACCAGCAGCAGGAACGCGACCCCGGCGAGCTCGTCGTCGGTCAGCTCGCCGCCCTCGACGAGGCCGCCGAGCAGGTCGTCGCCCGGGTGCTCGCGCTTACGTGAAATCAGCCCGTACAGGTAGGCGAAGACGCGGCCGATGGCGGCGAGCGCGTCGTCCGCCTGCACGTCCAGGCGCACCATGATCTTGGTGTCCTCCTGGAAGGCCGCCCTCTCCTCGTACGGGACGCCGAGCAGTTCGCAGATGACCAGTGACGGGATGGGCAGCGCGAAGGCGTCGACCAGGTCGATCGGGCCGCCCGCCGCTTCCATCTCGTCCAGCCGGGCCTCGGTGATCTCCAGGATCCTGGCTTCGAGCGCCTTCATCCGGCGCACGGTGAACTGCCCGGTGAGCAGCTTGCGGTAGCGGGTGTGCTCGGGCGCGTCGGTACGCAGGAAGAAGCCGGGCGGGACCTTGAACTCCTGGGCGCGGACCTCCCGGGCGAGTTCGGCGCGGGCCGCCAGGGGCGAGTGGGCCAGTTCGGGCCGGTTGCTGAAGCGCGGGTCGGCCAGGATCGCGCGGGCGGCCGCGTAGCCGGTGACGAGCCAGCCCTCGTGGCCGTCGGCGTAGCGCATCCGGTGCACGCTCCCCTCCTCCCGGAGCCGTGCGTAGGTGTCGGGCGGGTCGAACGGGCGTTCCCGCTCGGTGGTCAGCGTCAGGCCGGTCATGCTCGTCTCCTTCTCCGTGTCGTCACTCCAGAAAACATCACTCGATGCAATTTTGCAATCTGTGAAGCTAGAGTACTCTTCGGATATGAGCGGGCTACGGGAGCGCAAGAAGCAGCGCACGCACCGGGCGCTGGTGAACGCCGCGCTCCGGTCGTTCAAGGAGAAGGGGTACGAGGAGACGACGATCGCGGAGATCGCGGCCGCGGCCGACGTGTCGGCCCGCACCTTCTTCAGCTACTTCGCCAGCAAGGAAGACGTGATCTTCCACGACTACCCCGAGCGGATGCGCCACGTCCTCGACCTGATGGCCGGGCGCCGGCCGGGCGAGCCGGTGACGGACCTGCTGCTGCGGACGATGCGGGCGAGCCTGGAGCAGGCCGCCGACCCCGACGTCTTCGACATGGAGGAGGCCGCGGCCCGCATGGAGCTCATGCTGACCGTGCCCGCTCTGCAGGCCCGCGCCCTCCATCTGCTGTTCGAGCAGCAGCTCCGCCTTGCCAAGACCCTGGAGCAGGCCTACGCGGGCGAGCTCGACGCGGTGGAGGCGGCCGCGGTGGTGGGCTCGCTGGTCGGCGCGGTCAAGCTCGCCGCCATGGTCAGCATCACCCGGGGCGACCCGCGCGAGCAGGTGTGGGAGGCCATCACGGCGGCGGCCGAGATCTCGCTGTACGGGCGGCGACAGCTTCCCGCCGAGGCCTGAACGCTCAGCGGCACGAGCCGGATGCCCAGGCCGTCCAGCCGCCGCCCCGCCCGCTGACGGCCCAGCCCTCGGGAGGCGGCCCGGCGGTGTCCGGGACGACCGCGGTGCAGGCGCCGGGCGGCGGCCCCTGACGGGCGCCGTCGTAGCGCTCCAGGGCCGTCCACCACACCTTGTTGGCGAGCGGCAGCGCGATCCGCCACGGCAGCCGCGCGTCCACCGCCACCCGGCCGCCCGCCGCCGGCGCGGGCAGCCCGTCACCGGCTCGCGGCGCGGCCGGCGCCAGGTAGGCGGCGAAGGCCAGGTGGATCGCCGCGAGCACGGCCGACACCGCCGCGCCCCGGTGACGCGGCAGGCAGGCGGCGGCGGTCAGGCAGGCCAGGAACACCGCCGCGACGGCCGAGGCCTTCGCCATGTCGAGGCTGTCCCGTACCCCGCTGAGGAAGGAGATCTCGGGGAAGTCGAAGGCGATGAAGGCGTAGCGGCGCAGCCGGTCGCCCGCGTACCAGGCGGCGGCCCCGCCCGTCACCGCGGCGAGCGCCGCCGACGCGGCCGCGTACCGCAGGACGGCTCCCCGGCGGGCGCGTACCAGCGCGACCAGGCCCGCCAGCAGCCACACGACGGCCACGCACGCCAGATAGCGCCCGTAGGCGTAGTTGCCGACCCGGTGCTCGTCCGGCAGCGCGGCCGAGGACGCGTAGGCGATGCCGAGCGTGGTGGCCAGCAGCGCGCCCGCCGCCACCCGCAGCCCGAACGGCCCGGCCCGCCGCACCGCGACCACCACGGCCGCGACCATGCCGGCCCCGGCGAGCCCCCACGTGCCGACGATCAGGTACCAGAGCTGCCCGGCGGCGCCCGCCAGCGCCCACGCCTGCCCCTCCAGCGACGTGAACCGCTCGACGGCCAGCCCGCTCAGGTCACGGTGACCGCCGGGGTAGAGCCCCGCGGCCACCGCCCCGTTGAGCGCCTGCCCGGCCGCCAGCACCACGCCGGCGGCGGCGAGCGCGGCCACCCCGGCCCGGCGTGGCAGCCGCCGCCCGGCCAGCAGCCCGACGACCACGGCCACCGTCACGGCCAGGATCACGGTGCCGCGCAGGTGCACCGCCGCCGCGTACGCGGCCACCGTCCCCGCGCCCAGCGCCGCCCGCACCGAGCCGCCGCGGGCCAGCTCGTGCACCGCGAGCAGCCAGCCGAGCAGCAGTGTCGGCAGCATCGCGTCGGCCAGGGCCAGCCCCGAGAACAGCAGCAGCGACGGCGCGGCCCCCGCCGCGAACCCCAGCGGCAGCGCCGCCCGTCGGCCGAGGCCCAGCCTCCGCAGCATCAGGTACGCCAGCGGGAACACCCCGGCGGCGGCCACCGACCCCAGCACGACCACCAGCCGGTACACGGTCACGGGGTCGTCGGCCAGCCAGTGCGCCGGCGTCAGCAGCAGCGCGTATCCGCCCTGATAGAACGTGGAGCCGCTGAAGTCGGCGGCCGGGCCGCCGGCCAGCCAGCGCGCCGCGATCAGGTAGCCGGTCTCGTCAGGGTTCGCCACCGGCCTGGTGTGGAAGCGGAACAGCCATAACCGCAGCGTCACCTGCACCAGGAACCCGGCGGCCAGCAGCGGGCCGGGGCGGATCCTCGACGCGCGGGCCGCGGGCGCGGCGACGACGGCGGTGAGCGTGGACGGCATGAGACTCCCCCAGCCGCCCCGGGACCCTCCCGGAAGCGGTGAGGGGAGTCCACCAGCAGACCCCTAACGCCCCCGTCACCAAGATCGGTTATGCGGACGTTATCTCCGGAACTTGCCCCGCACGTGCACCGGCACCCCGGTGCCCAGCAGGCCGGGCAGCTCCTCGGCCACGTTCATCGGCAGCCGCACGCACCCGTGGGAGGCCGGGTAGAGGGGCACCGACAGCGCGCCGTGGAAGGCGATGCCGCCGTTGAAGAAGATCGGGTTGTAGAGCTCGCCGAGGTAGGACTTGTGCCAGCCGTCACGCCGCCAGGTGGTCTTGAACGAGCCCGTCGGCGTGCTGGCCGAACCGCAGAAGCGCTGCTCCTTGCCCTGCCACACGGTGGTCTCGCAGTAGGGGACGCCGCTGCCGGACGACATGTGGCTGATCAGCTTCAGCTCGCCGTCGACGTACAGGGTCATGATCTGCTTGGACAGGTTGACCTCGGCGCGGGTCCGCCTGCCGTTCTTGGCCAGGACCTTGGGCAGCTTCGGCTGCTCCAGGGCGCGCCAGGTGGTCTTGCCGATGGTGCTGGTCGGCGTGATGCCGTTGACCTTCTGGAACGCCCAGACGGCGGCGAGCGTGGTGCCGCCGTAACGTCCGTCGATCTTGCCGGGGCGGTAGCCCAGCTCGCGCAGCCGCTTCTGCAGCCAGACGACCGCCTTGCCCTTGGCGCCCAGCTTCAGCTTCTTGGTGGGCGCGATCACTGGCTCGGTCGCGGTCACGGGCGCGGTCGCGGGCCGCGCGGCGAGCGCGCCCGCCGCGGCGGGGATGGCCTGGAACGCCGCCTCGGCGGGTGCGGCTCCGCAACCGGTCAGCGCGACCGCCCCGGCGGTCAGGAGAGCGAGCACTCCCGGAAGCCGTCGAGCCCTCACCGGTATCACCTCTCAAGCAGGTAACAAGCGAATCAAAGGACCCTACACCACCCGTCAAAAGGGTCATGCGAGAGTCAATCTGTTTAGAGTGTGCGCATGCCCGAGAAGTTGCCCGCCAATGCGGTACGAGTGGAAAACGCGCTCCGGAGCCTGGGCGCGACCGGCGAGATCGTGGTGCTGCCCGAGAAGGCGCCCACCGCGGCCACCGCGGCCGCGCAGCTCGGTTGCGAGGTAGGCGCCATCGCCAACAGCCTGATCTTCGACGCTGACGGGGCGCCGCTGCTGGTCCTGACCAGCGGCGCGCACCGGGTGGACGTGGACCTCGTCGCCCGTACGGCGGGGGTGTCGAAGGTGCGGCGGGCCACGCCGGAGTTCGTCAGGGAGGCCACCGGGCAGCCCATCGGCGGTGTCGCCCCGGTGGGGCATCCGGCGCCGGTCCGGACGTTGGTGGACAACTGGCTGCAGAAGCACGAGGTGGTGTGGGCGGCCGGCGGCCATCCGCTCACCGTCTTCCCGACCACGTTCGACGAGCTGGTCCGCATCACCGGCGGCACGCCCGTGGACGTCGAATGACACGGATCGTCGAATGACACGGATCAAGGTGCGACGGTGATCGAGTTTCGCGGCGCGGACCCCGCCGAGTTCGGCGAGCGGCTGGACACGGTGCTGGACGTCTACACCTCCGCCATGCGCCCGCCTGCGGAGCAGGTCGCGGGCCGCGGCAGCATCATGCGCAACCACGCGACCTACCCCTTCTTCCAGTGCTACTTCGCCGAATGGCGGGACGCGCCGGAGGGAGTGAAGATCGTCGGGTTCGCGTACGGCTTCCGCGGCGCCCCGGGCCAGTGGTGGCACGACGTGGTCCACCGGTCGCTCGCCGACCGGGCCGGGCGCGACGTCGCCGACGCGTGGCTGGGCTACGCGTTCGAGCTGGCCGAGATCCACGTGCATCCCGACTACCAGCGCAAGGGCATCGGCCGCGCCATGATCACCACCCTGTGCGCGGGCCGGCCGGAGCGCACGGCCGTGCTCTCGACGCACGACCGGCCGACCGTCGCCCGCCACCTGTACGCGGCCATGGGGTTCGTGGACCTGCTGAGCCGGTTCGTCTTCCCCGGAGGTTACGAGGAGTATGCGATCGTCGGCAGGCGGCTCCCCCTGACGCCTTCGTGACCTGAGGTTTTGCCGACCATGACGCAGGGCATCACCTTGACGGAGGGTGATTCACCCTTTACCTTCCGCACACCCATCCGCACACCCATCCCCAACGCCACCCGCTCGGTCCCCCTGCGGGCGGGTGGCACCGATCACGGGAGCCGGGGTTCCTCGTGGGGCAGGCCCTTCAGCTCGTGGAAGTGCGGGGTGCCGGCGACCAGGAGGGTGCCGTCCCAGAGGCGCCCGGCCTGCTCGCCCTCCGGAACCTGTGAGATGACCGGGCCGAAGAACACCACCCGATCCTCGCCCGCCCCGCTGACCGCGATCACCGGGGTGCCCGACTCGCCGCCCATGAGTGCCATGCCCTCGGCGTGGGAGGCGCGCACCAGGTGGTCGTGCTCGTCGGTGAGCCCGGCGTCGGCCAGCTCGGCGGGCAGGCCCGTGGCGGTGAGCGCGGTGCGCAGGTCGCCGATCCAGTCGTCGTTGTCGCCGGTGGTCCACAGCGCGGTGTAGAAGCGGCCGAGCGTCTCCTGGCCGTAGCGGTCGGCCACCACGGCGGCGATCCGCGCCGGCACCCACAGGTAGCCCTCCGGGTCGCCCTCGGGGTCGTCCTCGCGGCCCTCGTTGAGCACCGCGAGGCTGAGCACGTGCCAGCGCACCTCGACCGGGCGGACCTCGGTCACCTTCACCAGCCACCGCGAGGTGAGCCAGGTGTACGGACAGGACGGGTCGAACCAGAAGTCAGCGATCATGTCTCCAGTCAACACCCGTCACGCCCCGCCGGTCAGGCGGACATGACCGGGGTCGGCTGGAGTCGCTGGAAGACCTCGCGTGAGGCGCTCGACCGGTTGAAGGTGATGAAGTGGATGCCCGGGGCTCCCTCGTCGAGCAGCCGCCGGCACAGCTCGGCGCCGTGCTCGATGCCGAGCTCGCGCACCGCGGCCGGGTCGTCGGCCACCTTCTCGAACCGGGCGGCCACCTCCGGCGGGAACGGCGCCCCGGAAAGCTGCTCGGACCGGGCGATCGTGCTCATCTGCGTGACGGGCATGACGCACGGGATGATCGGGGTGTCGCAGCCCTGGGCCGCCACCCGGTCACGCAGCCGCAGGTAGTCGTCGGCGCGGAAGAACATCTGCGTGATCGCGTAGTCGGCGCCGGCCCGGCACTTGCGCACGAAGTGCTCGGTGTCGGCCTCGATCGACGGCGAGCGGGGGTGCTTGTAGGGGAACGCGGCCACGCCCACGCAGAAGTCGCCCGACTGGCGGATCAGCCTGACCAGGTCTTCCGCGTACAGGACGCCTTCAGGATGGGCGACCCACTCGCCGGTGGGGTCGCCGGGCGGGTCGCCGCGCACGGCGAGGATGTT
The DNA here is from genome assembly GCF_043198225.1 of Nonomuraea sp. NPDC048826. Lineage (NCBI taxonomy): Bacteria > Bacillati > Actinomycetota > Actinomycetes > Streptosporangiales > Streptosporangiaceae > Nonomuraea > Nonomuraea sp. NPDC048826. Next base: position 529,795 of record NZ_JBICUQ010000004.1, read on the forward strand.
GCGCACGCCCGCGTCGGCGAAGCGGCCGATCAGGTGGCGCAGCTCGCGCACCGAGTGGTTGACGGCGGTGAAGTGGGCGACCGGCGTCAGCGTGGTGCCGTGGGCCAGCCGCTCGACGATGTCGACCGTGCGGTCGCGGCTGGAGCCGCCGGCGCCGTAGGTCACCGACACGAACGTCGGCCGGAGCGACTCGAGCTCCCTGATCGCCTTCCACAGCTGCCGCTCGCCCTCGTCGGTCTTCGGTGGGAAGAACTCGAAGGAGAACGACCGGCCACCCGAGGCCAGCAGCTCCCGGACGGTGGGGACACGGTCGGGCAGGATGGAGGGTTGACCAAGCGCCATGGCCCCCAGCGTACCCTCAGCCCCCTCGGCGACGGCACCGGAACCTGGTCGGCGGCCTTTCCCGGCCGGGCCACTAGTCTCAAGACATGACCGTTGACGCCGCGAAGATGGACGACCTGCGCCCCCAGGTGGACCGCCGCCTCAGGGAGTTCGTCGATCGGCGCCTCCCGTCCGACGGCGAGCCCGACTTCCTGCCGCTCCGCGCCGCCGCGGAGGATCTGCTGGCCGGGGGCAAGCGGCTGCGCCCCGCGTTCTGCTACTGGGGCTGGCGCGCCGCGGGCGGCGGCGACGAGCCCGGCGTCCTGACCGCGGCGGCCTCGCTTGAGCTGCTGCAGGCCAGCGCCCTGGTGCACGACGACGTGATGGACAAGAGCGACCTGCGCCGCGGCATGCCCGCCGCTCACCGCCGCTTCCAGGCGCTGCACGAGAAGGCGGCCTGGCACGGGTCGGCCGAGCAGTTCGGCGAGGGCGCGGCGATCCTGCTGGGCAACCTGCTGCTGATCTGGTCGGGCGAGATGTGGCGCACCAGCGGGCTGCCCGCGCCCGCGCTGGCGGCGGCCCAGCCGGTGCACGACCACATGCGCACCGAGCTGATGTGCGGCCAGTATCTCGACCTGCTGGAGCAGGCCAACGGCGAGAACACCTTCGACTCGGCCCTGCGGGTCGCCCTCTACAAGAGCGGCAAGTACTCGGTCGAGCAGCCGCTCCGGCTCGGCCTGGTGCTGGCCTCGGGCGGGCGGGAGCCGTGGGTCGACGAGCTGTGCACCACCTACGGCACCCGGGTGGGCATCGCCTTCCAGCTGCGCGACGACATCCTGGGTGTGTTCGGCGACCCGGCGGCGACCGGCAAGCCCGCGGGCGACGACCTGCGCGAGGGCAAGCGGACGATGCTCGTGGCGCGCACGCTCGCCGCCGCCTCTCCGGCCGACGCGGCGACCGTGCGCCGCCTGCTCGGCGACCCCGAGCTCGACGGCGCCGGGGTCACCGCCCTCCGCGACATCATCGACGGTACGGGGGCGCTGCGGGCGTGCGAAGACATGATCGCCGACTACCTCGGCGAGGCCCTGGCCTCGCTGGAGCAGGCGCCGATCACGGCGGAGGCCCGGGCGGCGCTGGCCGACCTGGCCGTCGCCGCCACCTCACGCAAGACCTGACCCGCGCGGGTCAGCGCGAGCCCTCGGCCAGGCGCTTGGCGAACTCGGCCGCCGCCGCGCCCGGGTCGTCGGCGTCGGTGATCGCCCGTACCACCACCACCCGCGAGACCCCGTACGACATGATCTCGTCCAGGTTGGCCAGGTCGATGCCGCCGATGCCGAACCACGGCCGGTCCGTGCCGAGCGACGCCGCGTGCCTGAGCAGCGGCGGGCCCGGCGCGTGCCGGCCCGGCTTGGTCGGCGTGGGCCAGATCGGGCCGCAGCAGAAGTAGTCGACGCCCTCCTCCACCGCCGCGGCGGACGCCTCGGCGAGGGAGTGGGTGGACCTGCCGATGACGATGTCGTCGCCGAGCATCTCTCGCGCGACCGTCACCGGTAGGTCGTCCTGCCCCAGGTGGAGCACGTCGGGCCGGGCGGCGAAGGCGATGTCGGCCCGGTCGTTGACCGCGAGCAGCTTGCCGTGGCGGTCGCAGGCGTCGCGGAACACCTCGAGGAGCTCCAGCTCCTCCCGGGCCTCCAGCCCCTTCTCACGGAGCTGGACGATGTCCACGCCACCGGCGAGCACCGCGTCGAGGAACGCGGCGAGGTCGCCGCGGTCGCGCCGGCCGTCGGTGCAGAGATAGAGGCGGGCGTCAGAAAGCGAGGGCTTGGGCACGCCGCTTGACCTCGGTGTGACGACCGGCTCTGATCGCGTCGACGGGCGATCCGGGCAGTGAGTCGTCTGGGGTGAACAGCCAGCGCAGCGCCTCGACGTCGTCGTAGCCCGCGTCCTGGAGGACGGTGAGTGTGCCCGGCAGGCCCTTCATCACCTCACGTCCGTCGAGGAACACCGCGGGCACCTGTGGCCCGCCGCCGCCCCGGCGCACGCCGAGGAGCTTGTGGTCCTTGAGGAGTTGCTTGGCGCGACCGATGGTGAGCCCCATCCGGTCGGCCACTTCGGGGAGAGTGAGCCACTCGTCGACGAGGGCGTCGGTCTCCCGGTCGATCTGTGCAACAGAAAGCGTCACGAAACCACAACTACCACACGCCGTGCTTGCTCAAACAACACAATCTCGTAGGGGTACGTCCGGATCTACCAGGCGTTCCGGGTCCAGCCGGTGGCCCGCCTCGACGATCCGGCGGCCCTGGACGAGATCCCGCGGCCGGTCGACGGCCAGCACGGCCGCGAGAGTGTCGTCGGCGGCCAGCCAGCAGGCCGACCACTTGCCCGTCACCTCACCCCGGTGGACCAGCCGCTCGCCGGCCGGATGATGGCCGGCGTACTGGACCATGTGGCCGAACTGCTCCGACCAGAAGTACGGGACCGGGTCGTACACCGCCTCCTCGCCCAGCAGGGTCGCGGCGGCCACCTCGGGCGCGCCCAGCGCGGTGTCCCAGTGCTCGACCCGCAGCCGCCTGCCGAAACGGCGCGACCACCAGGCGGCGCAGTCGCCCACGGCGACCACGTTCGGCAGCGACGTGCGCAGGTGCTCGTCGGCGACGACGCCGTTGTGCAGGTCGAGGTCGGCGTCGGCGAGCCACTCGACGGCCGGGCGGACGCCGATGCCGGTCACCACCACGTGCGCGTCCACGAACCCGCCGCCGACCAGCGCCACGCCGCCCTCGTCGACCGAGGCGACCATCGTGTCCAGGCGCAGGTCGATGCCGTCGTACCAGGACTGCGTGCGGGCGCCGAGCTCGGCGCCGACCGCGTGGCTGAGCGGCGCGGGGCCCGCCTCGATCACCGTGACCTCGCAGCCGGACCGGCGGGCCGCGGTGGCCACCTCGGCGCCGATCCAGCCCGCGCCGATGACCGCCACCCGGGCGCCCGGCACCAGCAGGGCGCGCAGCTCCAGCGAGTCGTCCAGGGTGCGCAGCACGTGCTGCGGGCCGTCGCCGGGCAGCGTGATCGGCTCCGCGCCGGTGGCGATCACCAGCCCGTCGTAGCCCAGCTCGCCCTCGGTCGTCTCCACGACGCCGTCGCGCAGCGCCTTGGCGGTGACGCCCGGCCAGAAGTCGACCTCCAACGCCACCAGGTCGGAGTCGACGAAGCTGGAGTCGGCGTCGCCCAGCAGCACGGCCTTCGACAGGGGCGGCCGGTCATAGGGCCGGTGCCGTTCCTGACCGATCAGCGTGATCCTGCCGGCGAACCCGCGTGCGCGCAGCGCCTCGACGCTCCGCACGCCGGCCAGCCCCGCGCCCACCACCACGACATGATTCACGTAAGCGACCATAACGGGGGCCGCCCGGCGCCGTCGCGCCGAGGCCCGGTTCACGCCCCACCTGGCACTCCACCTCACCCGGTACGGGTCCGGCGTGTCGGTCAGCCGCCGGAGGTCGTAGGGTGGGGGTGCACGACGCGCGGGAGTCCGGCCGTTCACCGGGCTGAGAGGAAGGCTGCACCGGGCCTTCGACCGCAAGACACCTGATCCGGATCATGCCGGCGAAGGGAGCGGACATGGATGTGATCGTCGGAGGCGGCGTCGTCGGCCTGTCGATCGCCTGGCGGCTGGCCAGGCGGGGGCGCGAGGTCCTGGTGGTGGACCCGTCCCCGGCCCGCGGCGCCTCCTACGCGGCGGCGGGCATGCTGGCCCCGATCAGCGAGGTCGCCTTCACCGAGGAACCCCTGCTCCGGCTGGGCGCGGCGTCCCTGCGCCGCTGGCCCGCCTTCGCCGCCGCCCTCGCCGCCGACGCCGGCCTCACCCCCGACGGCCCCCCTCCCCCGGCCGACACCGCCCTCGCCGCCGGCGTGGGGCCCACTTCCCGGGCTGGCACCGACCTCACCGCCGACGCCGGACGCACACCGCCCACCGGCACCACCAACGCGGGACGCGCGCCCTTGGCAGCCGCCGACGCGGCGCGTACTCCCCCTGCCGACGTCGGCCTCGCCGCCGACGCGGGACACCCTTCCCCCGCTGATGCCGCCCGGCCGGTGGGGTCCGGGGGTGCGGGTGCGGGGGCCGAGTGGTTGGCGGCGGCTCGGGCCGGGCTGGATCTGCGGGACGACGGGACGCTGGACGTGGCGTTCGGGTCCGACGACCTGGCGATGCTCGACGAGCAGGCCCGGTTCATGGAGAAGCTGGGGCTGCCGGTGGAACGGCTGACGGGGCGCGAGTGCCGTCGGCTGGAGCCCATGCTGGCGCCCACCGTCCGGGGCGGGCTGCTGGCCCGTACCGACGCCTGGGTCGACCCGCGCCGCGTGACCGCGGCGCTGCTCGCCGCGCTGGACCGGCTGGGCGTCCCGGTGGTGCGCGCCCGCGTGACGGAGCTGCTGCGCGACGGCGGCGGCCGGGTGACAGGCGTACGGCTGACCCCCGCTGAACCTGCCCCGGGGCCCGCGACGACGATCGGCCCCTCAGCGCGACCCGAAACCGCGCCCGCCGCCCTGCGCGCCGCCCTGCCCGCGTCCCTGTCAGCCACCACGCCCGCCGCCCTGCGCGCCGACATGCCCCCCGCCGTGCCCGTGGGAGCTCTTCGACGCGCAGCCCAGGTGCCTGAGACGCTGGTCGCGGAGCGGGTGGTGCTGGCGGCGGGGGCGTGGAGCGGGGAGCTGGCAGAGGTGCCGGTGCGGCCCGTGAAGGGCCAGATCATGCGCCTGCGGTCACCTCAGCCGCTGCTCGGCCGGTGCGTGCGCGGGACCGTGCACGGCAACCCGGTCTACCTGGTGCCCCGGGGCGACGGGGAGCTGGTGGTCGGCGCGACCCAGGAGGAGCTGGGGTTCGACACCAGGGTGACGGCGGGCGGGGTCTACGAGCTGCTGCGGGACGCCAGGGAGCTGGTGCCCGGCGTCACGGAGCTGGAGGTGGCCGACGTGGTGGCGGGGTTGCGTCCGGGTACGCCGGACAACCTGCCGGTCATCGGGCCGAGCGGGATCCCCGGGCTGGTGCTGGCCACCGGCCACCATCGCGGCGGGGTGCTGCTCACGCCGCTCACCACCGCGATCCTGGAGGGCGAGGAGACCGACCTCGCGACACTGTGCTCACCGGCGAGATTTCGGGATGTGGCATGAAAGTGATGATCAACGGGGCCGCCCGCGAGGTGGCCGAGGGCATGACCGTGGCGCAGGCCGTGCGGACCCTGACCGAGGCTCATTCAGGCGTGGCGGTGGCCGTGAACGACGAAGTGGTCACCCGCGGCGCGTGGGAGACGACGGCGCTGCGTGACAGCGACCGTGTGGAGGTGCTCACGGCGGTGCAAGGTGGATGATCTGGTCATCGCCGGGGAGAAGTTCTCGTCCCGGCTCATCATGGGCACCGGCGGCGCGCCGTCCCTGGGCGTGCTGGACCAGGCGCTGGAGGCGTCGGGCACCGAGCTGACCACGGTGGCGATGCGGCGGCTGGACCCGAACGCCCGCGGGTCGGTGCTGGACGTGCTGCGCCGGCGCGGCATCAAGGTGCTGCCGAACACCGCGGGCTGCTTCACCGCGGGCGACGCCGTGCTGACGGCGCGGCTGGCGCGCGAGGCCCTGGGCACCAACTGGGTCAAGCTGGAGGTCATCGCCGACGAGCGGACCCTGCTGCCCGACCCCATCGAGACGTTCGACGCGGCGGAGCGGCTGGTCGCCGACGGGTTCGTGGTGCTGCCGTACATCGGCGACGACCCGGCCCTGGCCCGGCGCCTGGAGCTGGCCGGGTGCGCGGCGGTGATGCCGCTGGGCTCGCCGATCGGCTCGGGCCTGGGCATCAGGAACCCGCACAGCATCGAGCTGATCGTGGAGGCGGCCGGGGTGCCGGTGATCCTGGACGCGGGCATCGGCACGGCCAGTGACGCGGCGCTGGCGATGGAGCTGGGGTGTGACGCGGTGCTGCTGGCCACGGCGGTCACCCGGGCGCAGCGGCCCGAGCTGATGGCTTCGGCGATGCGCTCGGCGGTCGAGGCCGGGCGGGCGGCCCGGCTGGCGGGCCGGATCCCGCGCCGCCGGTACGCCGAGGCGTCCTCGCCGATGTCCCCCTGACGCGCGTCCTCGGACGGCCCCTTTCGGAAACGCTGAGCGTCCGAGAGGGGCCGACCGAAAAGGGAGAATTTTTCCGTGGAAGTTCTCCCTCCCGGCGGGACGGCTCTCCCGGGGGCGGATCGGCGCCGCAGCGGCGGTGACGAGCCACGGGATGCGGGTTCTCCGGTGGCGCAGGAGTACTCTTGCGTCACGGAACGGCACGGGTCGGCATCGGTTTCGGATGGTCAGGCCCTCCCGAGGGCGAAACGCCCGTAAACTCAGCCGCGTGGACACGACGACTGCGGACCCTCTGGTCGGTCGGCTGCTCGACGGGCGTTACCGCGTCGAGTCCCGGATCGCCCGGGGTGGCATGGCGACTGTCTACCTCGCGCTCGACGTCCGGCTCGACCGGACCGTCGCGCTGAAGGTGATGCACCGCTCGCTCGCCGACGACCCTGCGTTCGTGCGCAGGTTCATCGGCGAGGCGAAGTCGGTGGCCAGTCTTTCGCACCCCAACGTGGTGCACGTGTTCGACCAGGGCACCGACGGCGACGTCGTCTACCTGTCGATGGAGTACGTTCCGGGCAAGACGCTCCGCGACGTGCTGCGCGACCGTGGCAGGCTGCCCGCCCGCGAGGCGCTGGAGATCATGATCCCGGTGCTCGCGGCGCTCGGCGCGGCCCACCAGGCGGGCATGGTGCACCGCGACGTCAAGCCCGAGAACGTGCTGCTGGCCGACGACGGCCGCATCAAGGTGGTGGACTTCGGCCTGGCCCGCGCCATCGAGGCCACCAACCAGACGCGCACCGGCGTGATGATCGGCACGATCGGCTACATGTCACCCGAGCAGGTGATGACCGGCGGCGCCGACGTGCGCAGCGACGTGTACGCGGCCGGCATCATGCTGTTCGAGCTGGTGACGGGCCGGCAGCCGTACGACGGCGAGACGCCGATGTCGGTCGCCTACCGCCACGTGCACGACACGGTGCCGGCGCCGTCGTCGCTGGTGGGCGAGGTGCCCGCGCTGATCGACACGCTGGTGGCGCGGGCGACGGCGCGCGAGCCGCAGGATCGTCCCTCGGACGCGACGGCGATGCTGGTGCAGGCGGTCGAGGCGCACCGTGCGCTGCCGAGGCTGTCGGGCGCGCAGCACGCGCGGCCGAGCGGCGCCTACACCAGTCCGGCGGCGGCCCCGGCGCACACGCTGATCCAGCCGCGCGAGGAGGTGCCCCCGCCGGCCCCGCCGCGGCCCAAGGGCGGCCGGATCAAGCCGACCTGGTTCCTGGTGGCGCTGGCCGTGATCATGGTGGCCGCGGTCGCCGCGACCGGGCTCTACTTCTCGCAGAAGAGCTACAAGATCGTGCCCGACCTCGTGGGCAAGAACCTAGCGGTGGCCGAGCAGAGCGCGCGGGCGCAGGGCTTCAAGGTGGCCAAGGTCGAGGGCCGCCACGACGAGAAGATCGCCGAGGGGTCGGTGCTGAGCATGGAGCCGGCCCACGGCACCGAGGTGGAGGCCGGCACCACGATCACGCTGGTGCCGTCGCTGGGCCCGAAGCGGGTGCTGGTGCCGAAGACCGCCGGCATGACGCAGGACGACGCCAGGGCGGCGATCGGCGAGGCCGGGCTGACGGTCGGCAAGATGCGCCGCGTCAAGAACCTCGAGGTGGAGCGCAACCACGTGATCCGCACCTCGCCGCAGGTGGGCGAGAAGGTCAAGGAAGGCGCCAAGGTCGACATCTACGTGAGCGCGGGCCTGGTCATGCCGGACGTCGCGGGCATGCCGAAGGACGAGGCGGCGGCGTTCCTGACCGAGCAGGGCTTCCAGGTGCAGGTCAACGAGGTCGACGACGACGCCGAGCCCTGCACCGTGATCGCGCAGGCGCCGAAGGCCAAGTCCGAGGTCGACCGGGGCACCGGCGCGATGATCACGGTCGCGCGCTGCCAGACCGACTTCTGGCACTGGTTCCAGGGTGATCAGGAGGCCCGCGACGACCGGGAGTTCCGGGTCATGCCGGGCGTGATGGGCAAGAGCATCAACGACGCGAAGAACGAGCTGCAGGCCCAGGGCTTCCGGGTGCGGGTGCACAACCTGTCCAACAGCGGCGTGGTGCGGTTCCAGCGCCCGGGGCCCAACGCCGAGCGTCCGCCGGGCTCAGAGGTCCACCTCTGGCACTAGCTCAGGTGGCCCCACAGGCGGACGCGGGCCAGCCCGCCGTCGGGGTGGATGTCGACGCGTACGTGGTCGACGGGGTCGTGCGGCGCGAGCCGGAAGCGGTGCGGCGTGTCGGGCCGGAGCGGAGTCCTGTCCAGCAGCGGGACCTCGCGGTCGCCGTCGAGGCCGGTGAGCGTCACGGCGGCGGGCGCGTTGAAGATCAGGTTGGTGGTGTCGATCTCGGCGAGGCTGACGCGCCCGCGCCCGGCCAGGCGGACGACGAGCCAGTCGTGGCCGCCGTCGCGGCGGCGCGCGGTCTCCCAGCCCTCGGCCTGGTTGCGGGCCAGGCCGGGGGCGATGACGTTGTTGGGCGAGGAGTAGAACGCGTCTGAGCAGGCGGTGACCAGCCCGCCGTTCTCCAGCGCGGCGAGGTCGAGGCCGAGCCCGTCCCAGACGGACAGGTCGGGGCGGGGCTCGCCGTGCACGCGCAGCCGGGCGATGCCGCCGTCGGGATACATGAGCAGCCGTACGTGGGTGAAGCGGCGTTCGCCGGCCACCTCGAACAAGTGCTCGCTGTCGCCCTTGAGCGGGCTCTTGGGCACGATCGTGACCCAGTCGGCCCGCTCCAGCTCGTCGGCCGATGGGTGGCCGGCGACGTCGGCGGCCTCGACGGCGGCGTGCGGCGGATAATTGCCCTTGAACCAGGCGGTGTCGACGACCACGCCGCGGACCACGCCGGGCAGGCCGAGCCGGACGATCGCCCAGTCGTGCCCGGGCTCGCGGCGGCGGCGGGTCTCCCAGCCGTCGTAGACCTGCCCCTTGCCGTCGAAGGTGGCGGCCTGGAAGGCGGGCCTGCCGGGCCGGATGAGGTTCTCCTTCCCGGCGAACGACTCGTCGCTGGCGGCGATCACCGATCCGCCGTGCCGGCGCAGCGCGAGGTCGGGCAGGCGGGTGAGGTCGCTCATCTACGCTCCCAGCAGGAAGGTCCCGTACGGGACGTCGTCGACGGGCCGGCCCCGCAGCCAGGTGGTGAGCACGGCGCCCTTGAGACGGCGGCCCTGGTACGGGGTGACGGGGTTCTTGTGGTGCAGCCGGTGGGCGTCGACGGGTTCGGCGGCGTCCGGGTCGAAGGCGACCAGGTCGGCGTCGTTGCCCGGCTCGATGCCGCCCTTGCCGCGCAGGCCTGCCAGCCGGGCCGGGGCGGCCGACATCCAGCGGGCGACGTCGGCGAGCCCGTGCCCGCGCCGGGACGCCTCGGTCCAGACGGCGCGCAGCCCGAGCTGGAGCGAGGCGACGCCGCCCCAGGCGGCGGCGAAGTCGGGCACCTTGAGGTCGGCTGTGGACGGCGAGTGGTCGGTGACGACGCAGTTCAGCACGCCGCGGGCGAGCCCGTCCCAGAGCCGGTCGCGGTTGGCGGCGGAGCGGATGGGCGGGCAGCACTTGTAGGCGGTGTCGCCTTCCGGCACGTCCTCTTCGGTGAGCGTCAGGTAGTGCGGGCAGGTCTCGGCGGTGACGGGCAGGCCGTCGGCCTGGGCGGCCTCCAGCACGTCGAGGCAGTCGGCGCTGGAGACGTGCAGGACGTGCGCGCGGGCACCGGTCTCGCGGGCGAGCCGGACGACCCGCTCGACGGCGCTGCGCTCGGCCGCGCCGGGCCGGGAGCGGAGGAAGGCGGCGTAGCCGGGGCCGGCACACTCGCCCAGCAGGGCGGGGTCCTCGGCGTGCACGACCAGCAGCCCGCCGAACCCGGCCAGCCCGGCCATGACCTCGCGGATCTCCTCCGGCGCGAGATGCGGGAACTCCTCCACCCCGGACGGCGACATGAAGCACTTGAACCCGCGCACGCCCCGGTCGTGCAGCGGCCGGAGGTCATCGAGGTTGCCGGGCACGGCGCCGCCCCAGAAGCCGACGTCGACGTGGCACTGCCCCTCGGCGGCCCGCAGTTTCTCCTCCAGCGCGGCCACGCTGACGGTGGGCGGCAGCGCGTTGAGCGGCATGTCGACGATCGTGGTGACGCCGCCGGCCGCGGCCGCCCTGGTGGCGGTGGCGAACCCCTCCCAGTCGGTGCGGCCGGGCTCGTTGACGTGCACGTGGGTGTCGACCAGGCCGGGCAGCAGGACGAGGTCGCGCAGGTCGACGTCCTCGGCCGTCTCCAGCGGCGCCGCGTGGTCGTGCAGCGCCGCGATCCGCCCGGCGCGGACGGCCACGGCGAGCGGCCGCTCGCCCTCCGGGGTGACGGTCCTGTGGGATCGGACGACGAGGTCGTACAAGGCGTGCTCCTTCAGGCGAGCCGTTCGGCGGCCAGCAGGGCCGTGAGGCGGGCGAGGAGCGGGCGGGCCTCGGCCATGCTGCGGGCGGGGTCCGGCTCCAGGTCGGCGAGCGCGTACGCGGCCTCGATGCCGGCCTCGCGCAGCTGCTCGTCGGTGAGGGTGCGGCGGCCGCAGACGGCGACCACGGGGACGCCCGCCGCGGCGGCGGCGCGGGCGACGCCGGCGGGGGCCTTGCCGCGCAGCGTCTGCTCGTCGAGCGAGCCCTCGCCGGTGATCACCAGCCGGGCGCCTTCGACGTGCTCGGGGAAGCCGAGCAGGTCGAGTAGGTAGTCGATGCCGGGCCGGATGCCGGCGTGCAGGAAGGCAAGGGCGGCGAAGCCGACGCCGCCGGCCGCGCCCGCGCCGGGCGCCCCTGCGACGCCCATGGCGCGCGGGGTGTCGTCGTGCTCGACGGCGCCCGCCAGGCCGTGAGTGCGGGTGGCCACGGCGGCGAACCGGCCGAGCGCGGCGTCGAGCAGCTTGACCTGCTCCGGGTTGGCGCCCTTCTGCGGCCCGTAGACGGCGGCGGCGCCGTGCGGGCCGAGCAGCGGGTTGTCGACGTCGCCGGCCACCACGAACGAGACGCCGGAGACGTCGAGGAGGCCGGAGACGTCGATGCGGTCCAGGTCGCGCAGGGCGGCGCCGCCGCGGGCCAGGTCGCGGCCCTCGGCGTCGAGGAGCCGAGCGCCGAGCGCCTGGACCATGCCCGCTCCCCCGTCGGTGCAGGCGCTGCCGCCGAGGCCGAGCACGATCCGGGTGGCGCCCTGCTTGACGGCGTCGGCGATCAGCTCCCCGGTGCCGTGGCTGGTGGCGGTGAGCGGCTCGGGCCCGGCGGGCAGGCGGCGCAGCCCGGACGCCTCGGCGAGCTCGACGACGGCGGTGCCGTCGCGCCTGGCGTACGAGGCGTCGACGGGCTCGCCGGTCGGCCCGGTCACGCGCACGGGGACGCGGTCGAACCCGGCGGCCACGGCGGCGTCGACGGTGCCGTCGCCGCCGTCGGCGACGGGCAGCTCGACGGCGGGGACGCCGAGGTGGGCGGCGACGGTGGCGGCCACCTCGGCCGCGGTCAGCGATCCCTTGAACTTGTCCGGGGCGACGAGGACGTGCTGGACCACTGGGGAACTCCTGTCATGGACGGCATAGCGGCGAGATCCACCATCATCACATCCGCGCGTCTCAGAGCTCACGGGAGGCGGTGAACCCCTGCTCCTCCGCCATCCGCAGCAGGCGGCGGTGTGCGTCGGCCCCCGCCCGCCCGGCGGCGTCGTGCGCGACGGTGCGCAGCTCGCCGTCCTCGACCACGGTGCGCCCGCCTACCAGGAGCCTGGCCAGCGGCGGCTGGGGGCCGAAGACGAGCGCGCAGACCGGGTCGGTCACGGCGGCGGTGAACGGCCCGTCCACCCGCCACAGCGCCAGGTCGGCGAGCTTGCCCGGTTCCAGCGTGCCGAGGTCGTCCTCGCGGCCGAGGTTGCGTGCGCCGCCGAGGGTGGCGACCTCCAGCGCCTGGCGGGCGGTGAGCGCCGTCGGGCCGTAGCGGGCCCGCTGGAAGAGCAGCGCCTGGCGCATCTCCCCGGCCAGGCCGGTCAGCTCGGACGAGGCGCTGCCGTCGACGCCGAGCCCGACGTTGGCGCCGCGCCGCAGCATCTCCGACACGCGGGCGATGCCCGCGCCGAGGCGGCCGTTGGACGAGGGGCAGTGGGCCGAGCCGGTGCCGGTGCGGGCGAGCTTGCCGATGTCGGCGTCGTCGAGGTGCACGGCGTGCGCCACCCACACGTCAGTGCCGAGCCAGCCGAGCTTGTCCATGTAGTCGACCGGGCGCATGCCGAACTGGGCCTGGCAGTGCTCCTCCTCGTCGAGCGTCTCGGCCAGGTGGGTGTGCAGCCGCACGCCCTTCTCACGGGCGAGCCTGGCGGCCTCGGTCATCAGCTCGCCGCTGACGGAGAACGGCGAGCAGGGCGCGACCGCGATCCGCAGCATCGAGGACGGCGACGGGTCGTGGTAGGCGTCCACGGCGTCGGCGGTGGCGGCGAGGATGTCGTCCAGTTCCTCCACGACCACGTCCGGCGGCAGCCCGCCCGCCGACTGGCCGCGGTCCATGGAGCCCCGGGCCGGGTGGAAGCGGATGCCCAGCTCGCGGGCGGCCTCGATCTCGGCGGCGAGCAGGTCGCCGCGGCCCTTGGGGAAGACGTAGTGGTGGTCGCTGGAGGTGGTGCAGCCGGTCAGCGCGAGATAGCCGAGCCCGGCCGTGGCCGCGCCCCGGACGACCTCGGCGTCCATGGCGGCCCACACCTGGTAGAGCGCCACCAGCCAGGCGAACAGGGTCGCGTCCTGGGCGAGTCCCTGGGAGGCCCATTGGTAGAGGTGGTGGTGGGTGTTGACCAGGCCGGGGGTGGCCAGGCAGCCGGTGGCGTCGATCCGGGTCGCGCCGTCGGCGTCGGCGGGCCGGTCCATCGGGCCGAGCGCGGTGATCCGGTCGCCGTCGACGAGGATCCAGCCGCGCTCGATCTCCGGGCCGGCGACGGGGGCGAGGTAGGCGTTCTCGATGAGCAGGCTCACCGGGCCGCCGCCTTGCGCTCGGCCGCCAGCCGGACGGCGTCGAGGATCTTCTCGTAGCCGGTGCACCGGCACAGGTTGCCGGCCAGCGCCTCGCGGATCTCCGCGTCGGACGGGCGTTCGACGCGTTCGAGCAGGTCGTGCGCCTGCACGATGAGGCCGGGCGTGCAGAAGCCGCACTGCACCGCGCCGGATTCCACGAACGCCTCCTGCACCGGGTCCAGCCCCCGCTCGGCAAGTCCTTCGACGGTGCGCACCCGGCGGCCCTGGACCTGGCCCGCGGCGACCAGGCAGGCGCAGACCGGCGCGTCGTCGAGGTAGACCGTGCAGGAGCCGCACTCGCCCTGCTCGCAGGCGTTCTTGGACCCGGGCAGGCCCAGCCGCTCGCGCAGCACGTACAGCAGGCTCTCGCCCTCCCACACGTCCTCGGCCGTCTCCTCGCGGCCGTTGACCGTGAACGTCACCCTCATCAGGCCGCCCTCCTTCCCAGATGGTCCTGCCACGCCCAGGTGAGCGTGCGGCGGGCCAGCACCGCGATGGCGTGCCGGCGGTAGCCGGCGGTGCCGCGCACGTCGTCGATCGGCGAAGCGGCGGCCGCGCACAGCTCGCCGAACCGCGTCAGCAGCGCGGGCGGGAGCGGCGCCGACCAGTCGAGCTCGGCGGCGAGGAACTCCTCGGCCTCCAGGGCCCGGCGCGGCGTGGGCGCGGCGGAGCCCAGCCCGGTGCCGACGCGCCGCTCGTCCGGGTGCAGCGCGACCGCGAACGAGCAGACGGCGATCACCATGGCGTTGCGGGTGCCGACCTTGGAGAAGTACTGCGGCCCGGACGCGGGGGCGACGTGCACGGCCTTGATCAGCTCGTCAGGGAGCAGCGCGGAGCGCTTGACGCCCAGGTAGAACTCGTCGGCGGGGATCGTCCGGACGCCGCGGTCGCGTGACTCCACCTCGACGGCGGCGCCGGCGGCGAGCAGGGGCGGATGGCTGTCGCCCGCGGGCGAGGCCGCGCCGAGGTTCCCGCCGACCGATCCGCGGTTGCGGATCTGCGGCGAGCCGACCGTCCGCGCCGCCTGCGCGAGCCCCGGCAGCGCGCCGCCGAGCTCGGTGATGATCGTGCTGTACGGGACGGCGGCGCCGATCCGGTGCCGGCCGCCTTCCAGGGACCAGGTGGCCAGCTCAGGCACGGCGGTGAGGTCGAGCAGGGCCGGCGGCCGGCGCACGGCGAAGTTGATCTCGACCATGACGTCGGTGCCACCCTGGACGGGCACCGCGTCCGGCTGGTCGGCCTTGGCGGCCAGCGCCTCGGCCCATGTGGTGGGGCGCAGGAATTCCATCGCTCACTCCCAGGCGAATCCGGCGTCGGGTGCGTCGTCGCGCAGCACCGTGCCCTCGATCAGCCCGTAGGGCCGGTCGGCGGCGTAGAAGATCTCGTTCTCGTTGTCCAGCCCGAACGGGGCCAGGTCGACGAGGAAGTGGTGCTTGTTCGGCAGGGTCAGCCTGATCTCGCAGATGTCCGGGCAGGTGGCCAGCACCCGTTCCCCCATCGCGTACAGGGTCTGCTGCAACGACAGGCTGTGCGTGCCGGCGAACGCCTCCAGCAGGCACCGGCGGACGAGCGCGTGGGACGCGGCGAAGTCGCCGCTCGTGCCCGCGTGCCGCCAGCGGGCGTCCACGGCGGTGGCGAGGATCCGGTCGGTGGCGGGCCGCAGCGTGGTGTACGGGTCGGTGCGGAAGCCGTGGAACTCCGAGCCGGTCGTGTTCATCACCACCAGGCCCGTCAACCCGGAGACCAGGCTGGCGCGGCCGTCGCGGTCGTGGTGCACCACGCAGGTGCGCACCTCGCCGCCGGAGCGGGCGAAGGAGTGGCCGGTGTCGCCGATCCGGTCCCAGCCGTACTCCTCGATCGCGACCCTGGCGTGGTGGATCGTGTCGTGGCCGGTGAAGTGGCGGGCCAGCAGGAGGGCGAAGTCCTCGATCTGGTCCACGCCGTGCTCGCGGGCCAGGGCGTACGCGGTGTTCTTCTGCGTGTCGGTCGGCAGCACGGCGGCGTTGTCGCCGGTGAGGTGCGCGTCGCGCATGGCGCCGGACAGCGAGGTGCTGACGTTGACGTCCTTGACGTGATGGACGTCGCCGTCCCTGACGACCCGCACCAGCCTGGTCTCGGCCTTGCCGTAGCGGTTGGGCCCGAGAACGATCGCCATTTAGCTCCCTCGGTAGGTGGAGTACGCGTACGGGCTGAGCAGCAGCGGCACGTGGTAGTGGTCGGCCGGGTCGGTCACGGTGAAGGCGATGACGACCTCCGGGTAGAAGGTGTCGGCCAGATGGGCGCCGGTGTCGAACACCACCCGGTGCACGCCCGCGCCCGGCTGCCAGCCCTTGATCCGGCCGTCGGCGTCGGTGACGCCCTCGGCCACGACCTCGCCCGCGTGCTCCAGCCGTACCCGCATCCCGGCGGCGGGCCGGCCGGTCGTCGCGTCGAGCACGTGCGTCGAGAAGCTCATCGGTCCCCCTCCGCCAGCTTGCCCGCCCGGAGCCGGGTGATCTTGGCGAGTTCCTCCCGTACGGTGCGGCGCTCGGTCTCCTCGTCGTGGCCGAGCCGCTCGCGCAGCAGCCGGAGCATCTCGGCGCCGGTCCGGCCGGTGGCGCAGACGAGGTAGACGTGCCCGAAGCGCTCCTCGTAGGCGCGGTTGCCCTCGGCGAGCGCGGCGCGCTGCTCGTCCCCGACCCCGGCCTGCTCGCGGCGGGACCAGGCGGCCTCGCGCGAGTCGCCTGCCGGGCGTTCGCCGATGCGCGGGTGGGCGCTCAGCGCCTCCAGCACGGCGGGCCAGTCCAGCGCCAGCACGGCCTGCCCGGCGGTCTCCGTGAGCCGTTCCTGGTCCGGGTAGGGGCGGCGCGCGGCGACCTCCCGGGCGAAGGCGCGGGAGGCGCAGCAGGCGAGCAGTTCCTTCTCCGCGTCCTCCTGGTCGAGGGCGTTGAAGGCGGCCAGCCCGGCGGGTGTGTGCGGCATGAGACGAGTACACACACGCCGGTCGTGCCCGGTCCAGCCGCGAGAACTCCGAACCGGCCCCCGGGTTGGCCAAGACTTTTCGTGTCATGCTCCAAGCCGCCGCGGGCGCGCGGGCGGCCACCGGCCTGCCGACCAGCGCGGACGTCGCGGGGTCGTACACTGATGGCCATCATGACCCCACGCTCTCTCATCGGCGGCCACGTGTCCGTCAGCGGCGGCCTGGCCAAGGGCGGTCTCGCCTACATGGCCGAGATCGGCGCCGAGATGATCCAGGTGTTCGTCACCAACCCGCGCGGCTGGGCCCTCCCGCCCGGCAAGCCCGACCAGGACGCGCTGCTCGCCGAGTCCGGTGTCGAGACCTTCGTGCACGTCCCCTATCTGGCCAACTTCGGCTCGCCGAACGCCGAGACGCTCGCCAACTCGGTGGCGGTGGTCCGTCACACGCTGCGGCGCGGCGCCGACATCGGGGCCAAGGGCGTCGTGGTGCACACCGGGTCGGCGGTGTCGCAGCCGCGCGACGACGCGATGCGCCAGCTGCGTGAGCATCTGCTGCCGCTGCTCGACGAGATCCCCGACGGCGGGCCCGACCTGCTGCTCGAGCCGATGGCGGGGCAGGGCGCGATGCTCTGCGCCACGGTGGAGGACCTGGAGCCCTACCTCGCGGCGCTCGACTGGCATCCGCGGGCCGGCGTCTGCCTCGACACCTGTCACGCCTTCGCCGCGGGTCACGACCTGGCTGCGGAGGGCGGCGTCCGCGACACGCTCGACCTGCTCCACAAGGTCGCGCCGGGCCGGCTCAAGCTGATCCACGCCAACGACTCCAAGGACGTGTGCGGCGCCAAGAAGGACCGTCACGAGAACATCGGCGCGGGCCACATCGGCGCCCGGCCCTTCGCCGAGCTGATGCGTCATCCGGCGGCGGCGGGGGTGCCCCTCTGCATCGAGACGCCGGGCAAGGCCGACAAGCACCGCGAGGACATCGAGACCCTGAAGCGCCTGCGCGACGAGGGCTGAGCCCCCGGGCCTCCGTGCAAAGGGCGCCCGCCGGTGGGATCCGGCCGCCCCCGTGTGGCCGGATCGCGGTCTGTCCGCGACCCCCGCGGGCGCCCCTGCACGTGTCCGGCCGGCGGGCCCCACCCCCCGGTCAAGGGCCCGTCAGCCGAGGTGACCTGCGTGGTCACCAGGGATCCGGCGCATACGGCGAACCTTTCGGCTCGTCCCCCCGATGCGCCGGGTGGCTTCCGATGCCGAAACACTACGGTCGTGATCTACCTGGGGTAACCCCCTTCGCGACCAGCTCGTCGAACGGCGCGTAGCCATCGATGTGCGGAGCGTGTCCGTACGATGTGCGGTCGTCCGGGTGCGACGAACGGTCGCTTCCCGGGTGCCGAGCGTCTCCACCGGGATGCGGGACCAGCGCGGGCCGAGGCAGCGCGAGGCGTGTGACCTGCGAAATCACGATCGTTCCCGAACATGGGGGACCGGCGGGCGGGCGTGCGCCCGGCCCTCGTTCACACCCGCCCCGAGGGCGGGAGCGCGTCAGGACATGACGCCGCGGTGCTGGCGGACCAGCTGCTCGCGCACCTGCCTGGTGTGCCGCCGGCTGACCTGCAGGGTCTCGGTGCCGACGGTGAGGGTGACGCGGCCGCCCTCGAACCTGAGCTCGCTCACGTGGCGGCTGGAGACCAGCGTGCTGCGGTGGACCCGGATGAACCCGGCGTCCGCCCAGCGGCGCTCCAGAGCCGCCAGCGACATGCGGACGAGGTAGCTGCCGTCGACGGTGTGCAGGCGCACGTAGTCGCCCTGGGCCTCGGCGAAGCGCACCGCCTGCTGCGGCACGAACCGGGTCCGGCCGCCGAGCTCGACCGGGATCACGTCGTCCTGGCCGGGATCGGGGGGCGGCGAGGAGGCGACCTCCAGCCGGCGCACCGCCTCCGCGAGCCGCTCGGCCCTGACGGGCTTGAGGAGGTAGTCGACGGCCTCCAGCTCGAACGCCTGCACCGCGCACTCGTCGTGGGCGGTGACGAACACCAGCTTCGGCGGGCTGGGGAAGCCGCCGACCAGCCGGGCCAGGTCGAGGCCGTCGAGGCCGGGCATGCGGATGTCGAGGAACACGGCGTCGAGCCGCTCGCCGGTCGCGACCATCTGGACCATGTCCTGCAGCGCCGTGACCCCGTCGGACGCGGTCAGCACCTGCTCGACGCGGCCGTCCTGGCGCAGCAGGTAGGCCAAGTCCTCCAGCGCGGGCACCTCGTCGTCGACGACCAGCACACGAAGCATGTCACTACGCTGCACCAGAAACGCCGGGCTCACAAGGCCCAAGAACACGATGGGTGACTGTGGCGTCACAGAGAGGTCAGTTGCGCCTTCGGCACCCGCAGCCGCACCTTCGTGCCCGCGCCCAGCGCCGTTTCTACCCGCAGCCCGTAGCCGTCGCCGTAGATCTGGCGCAACCGCAGGTCGACGTTGGCCAGGCCGATGCCGGCGCCCTCCCGGCCGGGGTCCTCGTCGAGCACGCGCCTGGCGCGTTCGGGGTCCATGCCTGCGCCGTCGTCCTCGACCGTGATGTGCGCCTCGGGGCCGGCGTCGCGGGCGACGATCCGCACCTCCCCCGCGCGGCCGCGCATGCCGTGCTTGATGGCGTTCTCGACCAGCGGCTGCAGGCACAGGAACGGGACGGGCACGGGCAGCACCTCGGGCGCCACCTGAAGGCTGAAGCGCAGCTTGTCGCCGAACCTGGCGCGCTCCAGCAGCAAGTAGCGGTCGACGCAGGTGAGCTCGTCGGCGAGGGTGGTGAAGTCGTCCGCCCGGCGCAGCGCGTACCGGGCGAAGTCCGCGAAGTCCAGCAGCAGCTCGCGGGCGCGGCCGGGGTCGGTGCGGACGAACGAGGCGATGGTGGTGAGCGCGTTGTAGACGAAGTGCGGCGAGATCTGCGCGCGCAGCGCGCGCATGTCGGCCTCCAGCGCGCGCCGCCGCGAGGTGTCCAGCTCGGCCAGCTCCAGCTGGCCGGACATCCAGCGGGCGACCTCGCCGACGGTGCGCACCAGCCCGGCGCTGAGCTCGTCGTCGAAGGCCGCCAGCGCCCCGACGACCTTGCCGTCGACGGTGAGCGGCACGACGACCGCGCCGTACGGCTCGCCGGCGAACACCTGGGCCCGGCCGGCGGCGAGCGCGGACCTGGTGTAGGTGAGGACCTCGTCGGAGCAGGGGCCGTCCCAGGCCAGCGCGGCCTCGGTGGAGGTGATCGCGACCGCGTACGTGCCGAGCAGGGCGTGCAGATGGCGCACGGCCTTGCGGGCGGAGTCGCGGTTGAGCCCCGCACGCAACGCGGGGGCCGCCAGGGCGGCGAGGTGCAGCGTGGTGAAGACCGCCTCGCGATCCCGGCGTTCCGGCACCGCGCGGCGCCGGGCAAGGGTGTAGCCGAGGACGAAGGCGAGACAGGGGAGCACCACGCATGCGGTGGTCAGCATGCGGGCAACCGTAGCCAACAACCGCCCAGGTGGTGGCGGAAACCCGCAGGTCACCTCATGGTGGGCCGTCGCCCGGGTCCTCCTGGTAGGAGTAGCGCTGCTCGCGCCACGGGTCGGCGACGTTGTGGTAGCCGCGTTCCTCCCAGAAGCCCCGCCGGTCCTCCAATAGGTACTCGATCGCGCGCACCCATTTGACGCTCTTCCACCCGTACAGGTGGGGCACGACGAGGCGGACGGGCGCGCCGTGCTCGGCGGTCAGCGGCTTCTCCCCCATCTCGGTGGCGAACAGCGTGGCCTCGGCGGTGAAGTCGGACCACCGGAGGTTGGCGCTGTAGCCGTACTCGGCCCAGATCATCACGTGCCGCACCCCGGGAGCGGGTGGGGCGGCGGCGACCACGGCGGCCGGGGCCACGCCGCGCCACTCCAGGTCGGGCACGGAGAACTTGGTGACGCAGTGGAAGTCGGCCACGCGGGTCGTCTGGGCCAGGCCGGAGAACTCCTCCCAGCCGAAGGCGTGCTCGGCGCCCGAGGCGGTGGCGCCGAACACCTTGAAGTCCCACGACTCGGGCTTGAACGGAGGCACCCGGCCGTAGTGGATCACGGGTAGGCCGCGGGGGACGTACTGGCCTGGCGGCAGGCGCGTCTCCTCCACGATTACTGCTCCCCTCGCCGGTCGCTCGGTCTTGAGCCATCCTGCCACCGGTGGGTGAGCGGCCGGGCAGCGGGTCGACGTGGGGTAGTATTGCCGCACTATGCGCACCGCGTTCCTGTTTTGGTATGGCGACGGACCCATCGGTCGGACCGTTCGCCACCTAGCGCTGCGCTAGCAGACATAGGCGAGCACGAAGGCCCCGGGTCCGACAGGACCCGGGGCCTTCTGCGTTTCCCAAGGGAGTACACATGGTCATCGTGATGGGCCCCGAGGCCACCTCGGCGGACGTGGCGTCCGTCGTCGCCGTCGTGCAGTCGGCCGGCGTGGAGGCGTTCGTGAGCAAGGGGGTGCAGCGGACGATCGTCGGCCTGGTGGGCGACGTGACCCAGCTCGACGCGGCGGGCCTGCGCGGCATGGCGGGGGTACGGGACGTGATGCGGATCTCCAGTCCCTACAAGCTGGTCAGCAGGGAGAACCACCCCGAACGCTCGACGGTGCACGTGGGCGGGGTGCCGATCGGGCCCGGCACGGTGACGCTCATCGCGGGCCCGTGCGCGGTGGAGACGCCGGAGCAGACGCTGGAGGCGGCCAGGATGGCGCAGGCGGCCGGGGCGACGCTGCTGCGCGGCGGAGCCTACAAGCCGCGCACCTCGCCCTACGCGTTCCAGGGGCTGGGCGAGCAGGGGCTGCGCATCCTGGCCGACGTGCGTGAGGAGACCGGGCTGCCGATCGTGACCGAGGTGGTGGACGCGCACGACGTGCCGCTGGTGGCCTCGTACGCGGACATGCTGCAGGTCGGCACCCGCAACGCGCAGAACTTCGGGCTGCTGCAGGCGGTCGGCGCGGCCGGGAAGCCGGTGCTGCTCAAGCGCGGCATGAGCGCCACCATGGAGGAGTGGCTGATGGCGGCCGAGTACATCGCGCAGCGCGGCAACCTGGACGTGGTGCTGTGCGAGCGGGGCATCAGGACCTTCGAGACCGCGACCCGCAACACGCTGGACGTGTCGGCGGTGCCGGTGGCGCAGCGGCTGTCGCACCTGCCGGTGCTGGTGGACCCGTCGCACTCGGGCGGCCGTCGCGACCTGGTGCTGCCGCTGAGCCGGGCGGCCATCGCCGTCGGCGCCGACGGCGTCATCATCGACGTGCACCCGCGGCCTGAGCAGGCGCTGTGCGACGGGCCGCAGGCGCTGGTCGACACCGACCTGGGCGAGCTGGCCCAGGTCATGCGCGACTTCCCGCCGCTGCTGGGCAAGACGGCGGCGGCCGCGCTGGCGGTCTGACGCTTGAAGGGGCGGGGCCCGGCGGGCCCCGCCCCCGGTCAGAGCGTGTACTCCTGGATGGAGTCGGCGAGCTGGACGGCCAGCTCCTCGGCGTCGAGGCGCTTCTCGATCTGCTTGAGGTCCTCGATCTTGGCGCGGGTCTCCGCGCGGCGCGGGGCCAGGAGCGTGCAGCAGTCTTCGTCGGGCAGCTCGGAGATCTCCAGCGTGCCGATGCGCCGGGCCTCGGCCATGATCTCGGTCTTGTCCCAGCCCACCAGCGGGCGCAGGATCGGCAGGTCGACGGCGTGGTCCTGGGCGGTGAT
Source organism: Nonomuraea sp. NPDC048826 (assembly GCF_043198225.1). NCBI lineage: Bacteria > Bacillati > Actinomycetota > Actinomycetes > Streptosporangiales > Streptosporangiaceae > Nonomuraea > Nonomuraea sp. NPDC048826. The sequence goes on from NZ_JBICUQ010000004.1 coordinate 551,921, forward strand.
GTTGGCCAGCGTCTGGGAGGACACCTGGCCCAGCGCGTCACCGGTGATCAGCGCGCCGGCGCGGATGCGGTGGGCGACCTCCTCGGCCGTCTTGAGCATCAGCCGCCGCTGGGCGATCACGGCGAGCCGGTCCTGGCCGGAGTTGCGGATCGACTGCTGGGCCTTGCCGAACGGCACCACCCACAGCCGTGACGCGCCCTGGAACCGGTCGAGCTTCCGCACCAGCGCGTAGGCCTTGTAGATGGACTCGGACGTGGTGAACGGGATGCCGGAGAAGTGGAGGAAGTCGACGTGCAGCCCGCGCCGCATCATCCGGTAGGCGGCCACGGGCGAGTCGATGCCGCCCGACATCAGGACCAGCGCCCGGCCGCTGCTGCCGACAGGGAGGCCGCCCTGTCCGGGCAGCCCGCCGGTGAAGACGAACACCTCGTCCCTGTCGACCTCGATGAACAGCGTCAGCTCGGGGTTGCTGAGGTCGACCGGCAGGCCGTACTCGTCGTTGATGGCGCCGCCGACGAGCCGGTCGAGCTCGTTGGAGCGCAGCGGGAAGCGCTTGTCGCGGCGGCGTGAGCGGACCGCGAAGCTGGCCTTGCGTGCGACCTCCTCGCGCTCGGCGAACAGCGCCAGCCCGGCCTTGAGCACGGTCTCGGGGTCCTTGGCGACCCGCCAGGCGGGGTGGATCCACACCAGGCCGGGCACGTCGGCGACCCGCTCGGCGACGGCCCGCGCCCGCTCGGGGGTGGTGCCGCCGGGCAGGAAGATCGCGATGACGCCGTGCCGCCTGCGCACGTCGACCCTGAGGTCGAACTCCTTGAGCGCGTGGCGGATGTTGCCGATGAGGCGGCGTTCGAACAGCTCGCGGTTCTTGCCTTTGAGGACGATCTCGCCCAGCTTGAGCAGAACGCACGGCTCGCCCAGGGCCGACATCGTCATGGTGGAACCTCCGGGGAGACAGGGGATGCGCGCTCTGAGGGCAACGCTTCAGGGCATCGAGTTTAGTCCGGAGAGGGCATTCGCGGACGCTCCGAGCTTGGCTCATCTTAATGATCAAGCCGCAGGTCGCGCGTCGTTCCGGCCGTCACAGAACCGTTAGTTGCGCTTTCATCTAAATCCCGCGCATACTCCCTCCAACGGAATTCTAGGGGCGGGTATGTCACCAATTGACCATTTCGCGTATGGATGGATCACGCCGATCCTCGCGTACGCCATGTCGAGCCTGGGTTCGCTGCTCGGGCTGCTGCTCAGCTCCCGCGCCCGGCTCGCGCACGGGCGGGAGAGCGGCTACTGGCTCGTCGGCGCGGCCGTCGCCATCGGCGGCACCGGCATCTGGACGATGCACTTCATCGCCATGATGGGCTTCGCGGTGAGCGGTACCGTGATCCGTTACGACGTGCCTCTGACCGCCGCCTCCGCCCTGCTGGCCATCGTGGTCGTCGGCGCGGGCCTGTTCCTGGTCCACTACGGCAGGCTGCGGACGCCGTACCTGATCGGCGGCGGGGTGCTGGCCGGGCTCGGCGTGGCCGGCATGCACTACCTGGGCATGATCGCGATGCGGATGTCCGCGCACGTCTCGTACGACCCGATCACGGTCACGCTGTCCGTGCTCATCGCCGTCGCGGCGGCGACCGCGGCGCTCTGGTTCGCCGGCCGCGTCTCCGGAGCGCTGAAGACGGGCGGCGCCGCCCTGCTCATGGGCGTCGCGGTGACGGGCATGCACTACACCGGCATGCTGGGGATGTCGGTGGAGCTGCACCACACCCCGGGCCACGTGGGCGGCACGCCGGGCATCGACTTCCTGCTGCCGCTGGTCGTCGGCATCACCGTGATCACGGTGGGGCTGCTGCTGGCCGTCATGCTCTCCCCCAGCGAGCGGGAGCTCCGCCACGAGCAGGAATTTCTCGCCCGCGCCCAGGGACGGCCGCCGGTCAGGGACAACAGCGGGGGCGCGCCGGATGTGGATCTCTTCGGCACGCCCCGCGGTTGAGCTATCTCATGGGTACGGCTTGCGACGCGTGGTGGGCCGCCTACTCGCCGCGGCGCAAGCCGTACCCCTAAGGGGGGTTGTAGCGGTAACCCCGCTGTTGAAGAAGGTACGGCCGCCCGCTTGCAAGTCGCTTACAGCCCGGAAACACTCACCCGAAGAAGACCTCGGCCTCGGTGTAACGCTCGGCCGGCACCGTCTTCAGCTCGGCCGTGGCCTCGTCCAGCCCGACGCGGATGATGTCGGTGCCGCGCAGCGCCACCATCTTGCCGAAGTCGCCGTCGTGCACCGCGTCGATCGCCTGCAGGCCGAACCTCGTGGCCAGCACCCGGTCGAAGGCCGTGGGCGTGCCGCCGCGCTGGATGTGGCCGAGCACGGTCGTGCGGGCCTCCTTGCCGGTCCGCTTCTCGATCTCCTTGGCCAGCGTCTCGCCGATGCCGCCCAGCCGGACGTGCCCGAACGCGTCGAGCTCCCCTGCCTGCAACTGCATCTGCCCCTCGATCGGGTGGGCGCCCTCGGCGACCACGATGATGGGCGAGTAGCGGGTGCGGAAGCGGGACTCGACGTACTCGCAGACGCGGTCGATGTCGAACGGCTTCTCCGGGATGAGGATCACGTTGGCGCCGCCGGCCATGCCCGCGTGCAGCGCGATCCACCCGGCGTGGCGGCCCATGACCTCGCAGATGAGCGCCCGGTGGTGGGACTCGGCGGTGGTGTGGAGCCGGTCGATGGCCTCGGTGGCGATGTTGACCGCGGTGTCGAAGCCGAAGGTGTAGTCGGTGCCGGACAGGTCGTTGTCGATCGTCTTGGGCACGCCGACGACCTTGACGTCGCGGTCGAAGAGCTGCTTGGCCACGCCGAGGGTGTCTTCGCCGCCGATGGCGATGAGCGCGTCGACGCCGGTGGCCGCGAGGTTCTCCTTGATCCGGTCGACACCGCCCTCGATCTTGAGCGGGTTGGTCCTGGAGGAGCCGAGTATGGTGCCGCCGCGCGGCAGGATGCCCCGGACGGCCTGGATGTCCAGCGGCATCGTCTCGCCTTCCAAGGGACCGCGCCAGCCGTCACGGAAGCCGACGAACTCGTGTCCGTAGACGCTCACCCCCTTGCGGACGACGCCTCTGATCACCGCGTTCAGACCGGGGCAGTCGCCCCCTCCGGTGAGCACTCCTATACGCATGGCGGGTTCCTCCCGACGTGGTTCACGACCAGAATCGCATTGTGCCCGTCGGTACGGGCATTGGTCTAGACCAAAGGCGAGCGTAGCGGCCTAAACGTGGTTCAGGAGGCGATTTCGTGAGCGTGTTGGCCATTGACGCGGGGACGACGGGCGTCACGGCGCTCGTGGTGACCGAGGACGGCCGGATCGAGTCGAGGGGGTACGAGGAGTTCGCCCAGCACTTCCCGCGCCCGGGCTGGGTGGAGCACAACCCCGAGGACATCTGGCAGGCCACGCTGAGCGCCTGCGCCACCGCGCTGCGCGGGGCCGCGAGGACGCCGGCCTGCGTCGGGATCACCAACCAGCGCGAGACGGCGGTGCTGTGGGACCGGCGTTCCCTGGCCGCGCCGCGCCGCGCCGTCGTGTGGCAGGACCGCCGCACCGCCGGCATCTGCGAGCGGCTGCGCGACGCCGGGCACGAGCCCCGGGTGACCGAGCTGACCGGGCTGCGCCTCGACCCGTACTTCACCGGGTCCAAGCTCACCTGGCTGGCCGAGCACGACCCGGCCGCCTGGGAGGGCGTCACCTCGGGCCGGGTCGTGGTGGGCACCGTCGACTCCTACCTGATCGCCCGGCTCACCGCGGGCGCGCGGCACGTGACCGACCCGTCCAACGCCTCGCGCACGCTCCTGTACGGGCTGGAGTCCGGCGCGTGGGAGCCGGAGCTGTGCGAGCTGTTGGGGGTGCCCGAGTCGGCGCTGCCCGAGGTGGTGCCCAACTACGGCGAGCTGGGCCGGACGGACCCCGGCGCGTTCCTCGGGCTGTCCCTGCCGATCAGCGGGGTGGCGGGCGACCAGCAGGCGGCGCTGTTCGGCCAGACCTGTTACGGGGTGGGCGAGGTCAAGTGCACCTACGGGACGGGCTCGTTCATCCTGACCAACACCGGCACCGAGATCGTCCGCTCGGAGTCGGGGCTGCTGACCACGGTGGCCTGGCAGGCCCCGTCGGGCGAGCGCACGTACGCGCTGGAGGGGTCGGTGTTCGTGACCGGCGCGGCGGTGCAGTGGCTGCGCGACGGGCTCGGGCTGATCGGCACCGCGGCGGAGTCCGAGGCGCTGGCCCGCACGGTCACCGACAGCGGCGGCGTGGTGTTCGTGCCCGCGCTGACCGGGCTGGGCGCCCCGCACTGGGACCCCGAGGCGCGCGGCCTCATCACCGGCATCACCCGCGGCACCACCCGCGCCCACCTGGTGCGGGCCACGCTGGAGGCGATCGCGTTCGAGGTCCGCGACGTGGTGGAGGCGTCGGCCGAGGGGCGGCCGCCGGTGCTCAAGGCCGACGGCGGGGCCAGCGGCAACGACCTGCTCATGCAGTTCCAGGCCGATCAGCTCGGCACGCCCGTCGAACGGCCGGTCATCCAGGAGACCACGGCGCTGGGCGCGGCGTTCCTGGCCGGGCTGGGCGCGGGAGTGTGGGGCTCGCCGGACGAGCTGCGCAAGACCTGGCAGCTCGACCGCCGCTTCGAACCGGGTGAGCGCGACGACGCTGCCTACGCCCACTGGCGCCGGGCGGTGCGCCTGGCGATGACGACACACGGAGAGACGTTGTGACTGCCGGCGACAACTGTCACTGAGCATCCATCGCGTCTGGCCCTCCGGCACCTCCTCGCCCAAGGGACTGACCGCCATGCAGCGCGGACCGCTCCCGTTCCGCGAGGAACTCGTCCAGCAGCATGAAAAGGACGTCGATGACCTTGGCCTCCTCCTCGCGGGTCAGTTCCCGCCGCTTCCACCCCTCGGGGAGAGCGATATGGCGCACTTGCCCATGCCAGGCGTGATCACAGTCCTGGCCTCGCCGAGCCACCAACCACTCCCGCCAGCCACGCAGGCCAGGGCCTCCATGCCGCAGGGCATGCTGGTCATATCCGTCCAGGAACCCCTCCACCGCAGCGAGCCGCGAGCCGATCACGAACAGGCCCAGCCGCTTGGCCACCAGGGCGAAGTACTCACGTTCGCTCATCCCCGCCAGGTCCGTCGTCACCGGTCCGCCTCCCGACGCCACCGCCACCTCGATCTCGGTGACAAGTATCGCCGGGATGTGACAACCATCCGAGGCAATCAGAAACGTCAACCTGAGGTTGACGGCCCGAGGCGCGTCAACCTATGGTTGACGCATGGAACACACCGTCCGTCTCGACGACCTCATCGCGGCCGTCAAGAGCCGTCATCCCGACGGTGACCCGCTCGGCGAGCTGTCCGACGCGGTCACCCTGGGCGAGCACCTCGGCGAAGTGGCCGACCACCTGATCGGCCACTTCGTCGATCGTGCCCGCAACTCCGGCGCCTCCTGGACCGACATCGGCCGCAGCATGGGCGTCTCCAAGCAGGCGGCGCAGAAGCGCTTCGTCCCCCGGGAGGGCTCGCTCTCCGACGACCTGCGCGTCTACGCCCGCTACACCGACCGCGCCCGGGTGGTGATCGTCAAGTCGCAGGAGGAGGCGCGCCGGCTCGGGCACGACCACATCGAGCCCGGCCATCTGGTGCTCGGCCTGCTGCACGAGCCCGACGGGCTGGCTGCCAGGGCCATGGTGACGCTCGGCGCGCCGCTCGCCGAGGTCAGGCAGGCGACCGAGGGCGCGCTCGGGCCCCGCGGCGACGCCTCGGCCACCCCGCCGTTCGCCGCGCAGGCCAAGAAGGCGCTGGAGCTGACGATGCGCGAGGCGCTGCGGCTCGGCCATAACTACGTCGGCACCGAGCACCTGCTGCTCGCCCTGCTCATGCTGGACGACGACCCGGCCACCCGGGCGCTGGCGGGGCTCGGCCTGACCAGGGAGTCCGTCGAGGAGCAGGTCACGCGCATGCTGGCGGAGTTCGCCGAGAGAGGCGGGAGCGACTAGGCGGGCAGCACGCAGGAGGCGCTCTCGACCTCGATCACCTCGCCCGTCGGCTCCGGGACGCCGTCGGTGAGCGCGAACTCCACGACGTTGCCCGCGTACTGGTTGGCGACGTACATGCGGTCGCCGTCGATCGCGAAGTGGCGCGGCCAGTGGCCACCCGACGGCACCTCCGCCACCTGGGACAGGTCGTCGGCCCGGAGCACGGAGATCGTGTCGGGGCCGCGGTTGGCCACGTAGACCAGGTCGCCCGCGAGCTCCAGGTGGGAGGGGGCGTTCTCCGTCACGGCGGTGGAGGCGCGCACCCGGATGCCGTCGTCGCCGGGGGCGAGCCGGGTGACGGTGCCGTCGAGCTCGCCCGCCACGTAGAGGACCGGCCCGGCGAAGGCGAAGTGGCGCGGGCCGGTGCCCGGCGGCAGCGCGATCGGCTCCAGCGCCTCGCCCTCCAGGGTGTAGCGGCGGATCTGGTCGGTGCCGAGGTCGGAGACGTGCAGCAGGTCGTCGTGGAAGACGGCCTGGTGGGCGTGCGGGCCCTGCTGCCGCTCGGGGTGGGGCCCGGAGCCCTGGTGACGGAGCACGATCGGGTCGCCGTCGAACACCCCGCGCGCGTCGAGCCGGTGGAGGCCGGCGGTGCCGTCGCCGTAGTTGGCGACCGCGAGGAACGCCCCGGACGGGTGGACGGCCAGATGACACGGGCTGTCGCCGTCGCTGGAGCGCTCGTCCCACGGCGCCAGCCGCCCCTCGCGGACGCTGAACGCGGTGATCCAGCCCTGAGCCAGCTCCCCCACCGCGTAGATCATGGGCAGCGACGGATGGCGTGCCAGAAAGGACGGGGCCGCGAGGCGGGCCAGCTCACCGCTGGAGGTGACGACGCCGGGCCCGTAACCGCCTATATAGAGGTGCCTCTTCACATCTCCCATCCTCTCATGGTTGACTGAGGCAATGAGTTCGTTGACAGAGGCAAGGATTTCCGAGGTCCGAGCCTTCAACCGCTTCTACACCAAGGTCATCGGGGTGCTCCAGTCCGGCATGCACCACCTGCCCTACTCGCTGACCGAGGGCAGGGTGCTGTACGAGGTCGCGCACGCGGACTCGATCGAGACCGGCGAGCTGCGGACGCTGCTCGACCTGGACGCAGGCTACCTGAGCAGGATCCTGACCAGGTTCGACGCCGACGGCCTGATCGTCAGGGAGCGCTCGGCCGCCGACGCGCGCAAGCATGTCGTACGGCTCAGCGCGGCGGGCCGCGAGGCGTTCGAGGCGCTCGACCGGGCCTCGACCGAGGACATCGGGCGGCTCCTGGCCGGGCTGCCGGAGGACGCCAGGGAGCGGCTGGTCGACGGCATGCGCGCGATCAGGGACGTGCTCGACCCGCCCGCCGGACCGGAGACCGTCCTGATCAGGCCGCCCCGCGACGGCGACCTGAGCTGGGTGGTCCACCGGCACGGCGTGCTCTACGCCAGGGAGTACGGCTGGGGCAGGACGTTCGAGCAGACGGTGGCGCGCATCGTCGCCGACTTCGACCCGCCGGGCGACGCCGCCTGGATCGCCGAGGTCGGCGGCAGGCCCGCCGGCTGCGTCTTCTACGTGCGCAAGCCGGACGCGACGGGCCAGCTCAGGCTGCTGCTCGTGGAGCCGTCCGCGCGCGGGCTCGGCCTGGGCCGCCGGCTGGTCGACGAGTGCCTGCGGCACGCCAGGGCCGACGGCCGCGAGCGGGTGGTGCTGTGGACCCGCGACTGCCTGTCCAGCGCGCGCCGCATCTACGAGGCCGCCGGGTTCCGGCTCGACTCGGAGGAGAAGGGCGTCGAGAACGGCATCGAGGTCAACGAGCAGATGTGGTCCGTCGACCTCGCGGCCACGCCGAGCTCGAACGGGCGCTGACGGGCTACCTGCGGAACGGGCCGGTGACCTCGAACGTGTGCCCCTCCGCCGCGCCCCGCCTGGCGGAGAAGTAGAGCCGGTCACCGCCCGGCGCGAACGCCGGCCCGGTCAGCTCGGCGCCCGGATGGCCGTCGAGCCGGAGGAACGGGACGATCTCCCGGTCGGGGGTGATCACGTCGATCCGGGTGGTGGTCATGGACACGAACAGGTCGCCGGACGGGGCCGCGGTGACGGCGCGCACGCCGTCGCAGATCCGCTCCACCGCCGAGGTCTGCGCGTCGTACGCCCACAGCGCGCCGTCGCCCCTGGTGGTGAAGTAGCACACGCCGCCGGCGTAGTGGCAGGCGTCGCCGCCGTCGAACCGGCGCGCCTCGCGCACCTGGTGACGGGTGCCCTTGAGGAGTGCGGCCGGCCACGGCACCTGCTCCCACCGGCCGGAGGAGCACAGCACCTCCAGCGTGCCCTCGGTCAGGTCGCCCCAGTCGTACGGGCGGAACCGGTAGAAACAGCCGTCGCGCTCGCCCTCGGTCAGGTAGACGACCTGCCGGTCGGGGTCGCAGGCGGCCGCCTCGTGCTTGAACCGGCCCATGGCCAGCCGGGGCCGGGCCGCGCGGGCGCCGTACGGGTCGCACTCGAACACCCGGCCCCGGTGGCCGAGCTCGCACGACAGCCAGGTGTGCCAGGGGGTGGCGCCGCCCGCGCGGTTGAGCTCGGTGCCGGACAGGATGCGGTAGGCGTCGGCGACCGAGCCGTCGGGCCGGAAGCGGATCGCCGCCGCGCCGCCGAGCAGGGGCAGCTCGGAGTTGGACACGTAGATCCAGCCGTCGCCGTCGGGAAAGCACGCGCCGCCGTCGGGCGCGGCGTGCCAGGTCAGTGCGGCGACCTTGCTCCCGGAACGGGCCACCACCCTGCCGCCGAACCCCTCGGGCAGCGACAACCCGTCGGTGCCGGGCTCCCGGACCGGGCCGTACGGGCTCACGCCGCCCCGGGAGAGCGGGCCCGTACGGAGGAGAGTCTTGTGGGACATCGGTTGGGCCTCCCTCTGGATGCCACGGTAGTGGACCGCACGGACATGAACGGGGAGGACGCCGAGATCGAACGACATGCGAACGGCCGGCGGCCTCTCGGCATGCGGAAGCCCGGGGCCGATCGGCTCCCGGGCTCGTGTCCGCACCCGCATCAGCTCATGGCCTGGAACATCCAGTGCTGCTTCTCGATGTCCTGGGTGATCGCGATGAGGAGGTCCTGCGTCGCCGGGTCGGACTCCTCGGTCAGGTCGATGCGCTCGCGCATCCGCCTGCTGACGCCGCCGAGGATGTCCGTCATGCCGGAGACCACCTTGCCCGACTCGATCCAGCCGGACTCCGGCTGAGCCAGCTCGGTGGCCTTGGCCACGGTGGCGGCCCGGCCGTCGGCGTTGATGCCCAGGGCGGACATGCGCTCGGCGATGGTGTCGGTGTGCGTGCGCGCCAGCGCGACGACCTCGTCGAGCTGCAGGTGGACCGAACGGAAGTTGGGGCCGATGACGTTCCAGTGCATCTGCTTGCCGACCAGCGAAAGGTCGATCAGATCCATGAGCGCGCCCTGGAGGCACTTGGCGGTCGTGGACTTAGCGTCGCCCGAAAGCGGGCTGGTAATCGTAGCCATGCCGTACCTCCTCCCCGAGGATGTCCCTTCCATGCCTCGGCATCCGGATTTCCTTGACACTGTAATAGTGACAGTGTCATCGTGAGGGTATGAGCGACACCTGGACCATCGGCGAACTGGCGGAGCGTGCGGCCGACGCGCTGCGCGCGCACGCGCAGCCGCTCAACGGCCGGGTCCGCGAAGTGCCGGGCGAGCGGCTCATCAGGTGGTACACGACGATCGGGCTGGTCGACCCGCCGCTGACCCGGCGCGGCAGGATCGCCCGCTACGGTCGGCGTCACCTGCTGCAGCTGGTCGCCGTCAAACGGCTGCAGGCGGAGGGGATGTCGATCGCCGACATCCAGGCCGCCCTGACCGGCGCCGAGGACGCCGCGCTCGAAGCCGCGGCCCGCCTGCCCGGCGCCCCTGACCCGGCGGAGGCGCCCCGGCCCGCCGCCCCGCCCGTGGCCTACCAGGGGGACGGGCAACCGGCGCCTCGGGCCAGGTTCTGGGCAGACCGGCCCGTACCGGAAGCGGACCGGTCCGTAGGGAAAGCGGACCGGTCCGTAGGGAAAGCGGACCGGCCCGTACTGAAAGCGGACACGTCCGTACCGAAAGCGGACCGGTCCGTACCGGAAGTGGACCGTCCCGTACCGGAGGCGGTGCGGGAAGGCGGGCGTGAGGCGCCGGGAGCCGTGCACGGGGTGCGGCTGGCGGCGGGCGTGATGCTGGTGCTGGACGGAACGGGCCGGGTTCCGGCGGATGACGACGTGCGGGCGGTGCTCGCGGCGGCTGGGCCGCTGCTCGCGGTGCTCGAAGAGAGGGGACTCACATGAAGATCACATCGCTCGAGCCCGCCCGATGCGTGCCGGAGCCCGACGCCGGGATCGGCGCGCTGCGGACCGAGCGCGGCAATCTGCCGCTGGAGAGCGTAGACGTGCACGCCGCGATCGCGGGCCTGGTCGCCGGGGTCGAGGTGGCCCAGGGCTTCCGCAACCCGTTCGACGTCACGCTGGAGGCCACGTACGTCTTCCCGCTGCCCGACAGGGCCGCGGTCACCGCGTTCCGGATGGAGGCGGACGACCGCGTGGTCGAGGGCGTGCTGAAGGAGCGCGGCCAGGCGCGCGCCGACTACGACAGGGCGCTGCGCGAGGGCAGGCGGGCGGCGATCGCCGAGGAGGACCGGCCGGACGTGTTCACCATCCGGGTGGGCAACATCCTGCCCGGCGAGCGGGTGACGGTCCGGCTGACGCTGAGCCAGCCGCTGCCGTACGAGGACGGGGCGGCGACGTTCCGCTTCCCGCTGGTCGTGGCGCCCCGCTACATCCCGGGCGAGCCGATCGACGGCCCGCCTGCGGGACAGGGCACGGCGCCGGACACCGACGCGGTCCCGGACGCCTCCCGCATCACTCCCCCGGTGCTGCTGCCCGGCTTCCCGAACCCGGTCCGCCTGTCCCTGTCGGCCACGATCGACGCGGCCGGGCTGGACCTGCGCGAGCTGGCCTCCAGCCTGCACGTGGTCGAGGAGGAGGGCGACACCGTACGGCTGCGGCCGGGTGAGCGGCTGGACCGCGACTTCATCCTGCGGCTGTCGTTCGCCGCGTCCACGTCCCTGCAGTTCGACGGCGCGGGCACGTTCGGGCTGTTCGTGGTCCCGCCGGAGCTGGAGGCGGAGCGGCGGCCGCGCGACCTGGTGCTGCTGCTGGACCGTTCGGGCAGCATGGCGGGCTGGAAGATGGTCGCCGCGCGCAGGGCGGCGGCCCGGATCGTGGACACGCTCACCCCGCGCGACCGGTTCGCGGTGCTGGCGTTCGACTCGGTGGTGGAGGAGGCGTTCGAGGGGCTGGCCGAAGGCTCCGACCGCAACCGCTACCGCGCGGTCGAGCACCTGGCCAGGGTGGACGCGCGCGGCGGCACCGAGCTGCTGGACCCGCTGCGCCGGGCGATCGTCTTGCTCGACGGCGAGCACGACAGGGAGCGCGTCCTGGTGCTGGTGACCGACGGCCAGGTGGGCAACGAGGACCAGATCCTGGAGCAGACCGGCGGCGCGCTGTCGGCGATGCGGGTGCACACGGTCGGCATCGACCGGGCGGTGAACGCCGGCTTCCTGGGCCGGCTGGCCGGCCTGGGCGCGGGCCGCAGCGAGCTGGTCGAGTCGGAGGACCGGCTGGACGCGGCCATGGAGCAGATCCACCGCCGGATCGGCGCGCCGCTGGTGACGGACCTGTCGCTGAAGGACCTGGACGTGGAGCCCGGCACAGTCACCCACCTGGGCTCGATCTTCCCCGGGGTGCCGCTGCGGGTCTACGGGCGGTGCCGGGGCGGCTCGGCGGTGACCGTGCGCGGGCTGGCGTCCGGCGCGCCGTGGGAGCAGCGGGTGTCCGGCACGGTCGCCGACAACCCCGCCCTGCGCGCCGTCTGGGCGCGCGCCCACCTGCGCGAGCTGGAGGACCGGTACGCGATGGGCGAGCGGGAGCTGGAGCAGGAGATCGTCCGGGTCTCGCTGGAGCACGGCGTGCTGTGCCGGTTCACCGCCTACGTCGCGGCCGACACCCGGCAGGTGGCCGAGGGCGGGCCGGAGCACCAGGTCGTCCAGCCGGTGGAGCTGCCGAGCGGGTGGGCCCCGCCGGTCGCGCCCCAGTCCTACGGGTTCACCGCGATGGCGGCGCCGAGCCCCGCCCCGTTCGCGCAGGCGGCCCCGCCCCCGGTGGCCGCCGGCGGCGTGCCCGACTTCCTGACCGGCGCGGCCGGAGGTCCGAGGGGCCCGATGTTCGCCCGCCGGGCGCCCGCGCCGCGCGCGACGCGGAGCCTGGACACCGTCAGGGCCCAGCTCGTGGCCGAGCTGGACCGGCTGAAGGCGCTGCACGCGCCGAACGCGCTCTACCTGGCGGATCTGGGGTCCCGGCTGGCCGCGCTCTCGGCGTACCTGGGCGGGCACGCCGAGCTGGCGGCGCTGGCCCGGGAGCTGGAGGCGGCCGACCGGCCGGAGGCCGATCCCGGGGCGCTCAGGCGGCGCGCGATCGAAGTGCTCACCGCCCTCACCGGCGGTACGCCGCCGGAGAACCCGGGCGAGGAGCGCCGCCCGTTCTGGAAGCGGGCCTGACCGCCGTTCCCGTGCCCGGCCGGCGAGCCCCGGCTGGGCACCGGAAACCCGCGCGCCCCTCACCAGCGCCCGGCCTTTCACCGGGTCGCCGGCTGAGGGCGCGCGAAAACGTGGGTTCCGGAGAACCGGACGACGCCGTACGGACCATATTCTGGACAGGTGAGCACGATGGTTCTGGACGGTGGGCTCGCCACCCAGCTCGAAACGCTCGGCGCCGACCTCGGCGACGAGCTCTGGTCGGCGCGCCTGCTGCTCGACGACCCCGGCCTGATCCGGCAGGCGCACGCCGCCTACTTCGGGGCGGGCGCCGACGTGGCCACGACCGCGAGCTATCAGGCGTCCGTCCCCGGCTTCCTGCGCAAGGGCCTCGACCTCGACCAGGCTGAGCGCCTGATGCGCCTGTCGGTCGAGGTGGCCGCGCAGGCCCGCGACGAGGCGGGCGGAGGGCTCGTCGCCGCCTCGATCGGCCCCTATGGGGCGTTCCTGGCCAACGGCGCCGAATACACCGGCGACTACGGCCTCGACGAGGACGCCCTGCTGGCCTGGCACCGTCCCCGCTGGGAGATCCTCGCCTCCTCGGAGGCCGACATGCTCGCCTGCGAGACCATCCCGTCGGCCGCCGAGGCGCGGGCGCTGGCCCGGCTGCTGGCCGAGACGCCGTCGGTCAAGGTGTGGGTGAGCTTCTCCTGCCGCGACGCCGCCCACATCAGCGACGGCACCCCGATCACCGAGGTGGCGGCGTTGTTCGCCGGCAACTCGCAGGTGGTGGCCGTCGGCGTCAACTGCACCGCCCCGCGGCACATCCCCGGCCTCATCGCCGCCCTGCGCGGCGGCCTGCCCGTCGTCGTCTACCCGAACTCGGGCGAGACCTGGGACGCCGCCGAACGCCGCTGGCACGGGCTGGCCGACCCGATCGAGTACGGGCTCGCGGCCAAGGAGTGGCAGGAGGCGGGGGCGTCGCTGATCGGCGGCTGCTGCCGCACCACGCCCGAGTACATCCGGCAGATCCGCGCCCACCTGACCTGAGCCGCGCCCCGGTCAGTCGCCCTTGGCCGCGGCCCTGGCCGCCCGCTCCATCTCCACCTTGGCGCTGGCGGCGTACTTGTCGACGTACTCCTGCCCCGACAGCTCCATCAGCGCGTACATGATCTCGTCGGTCACCGCCCGGAGCACCAGCCGGTCGTCCTCCATGCCGTAGTAGCGGGAGAAGTCGAGCGGCTTGCCGAACCGCACCACGGGCCGGATGCCGACCTTGGGCATCGGCCGCCCCGGCGGCATCATCTCGAAGGTGTTGACCATGGCCCACGGGATGACCGGGGCCCGCGACTCCAGGGCGAGCCTGGCCACGCCGGTCTTGCCCTTGTAGAGGCGGCCGTCGGGCGAGCGGGTGCCCTCGGGGTAGATGCCGAGCAGGTGGCCCTCGCGCAGCACCCGCAGGCCGGTGCGGAGCGCGGCCTCGCTGGCCTTGCCGCCGGAGCGGTCGATGGGGACCGTGCCGACGCCGCTGAAGAACAGGCGGGTGAAGAAGCCCTTCACGCCACGCCCGGTGAAGTAGTCGGACTTGCCCAGGCTGATGACCTTGCGCCGGAGGTGGAGCGGGCCGAAGAAGTGGTCGGCGAAGGAGAGGTGGTTGCCGGCGAGGATGCCCGGCCCCTCCTTGGGCACGTTCTCGACGCCCTCGGCCATCGGCCGGAAGACGATGTGGAGGATCGGCCCCAAGATGGCCTTGACCACCCAGTAGAACACCCGGCCACCTCTTCCTCACGTGACGGTCGCCAATGCGTAGTCATCTTCCCATCCCACGGTGGATGCTCCTACACCACCTCTCGCACAAATGCCCTGGATCGTGCGACGATCGGGCAGTTCCGGGATGAAAAAGCATGGAGGAGCTGTTATGCCGCTCATGCCAGGCGCCGAGCCCTACCACCACCGAGCAGGTCCGGTCGGCGTGCTGCTGTGCCACGGCTTCACCGGCACTCCGCAGTCGCTGCGCCCATGGGCCGAGTATCTGGCCGGGCACGGGCTCACCGTGTCACTGCCGCGTCAACCCGGGCACGGCACCACCTGGCAGGAGATGAACCGCACCCGCTGGGAGGACTGGTACGCCGAGCTGGAGAAGGCGTTCGAGGACCTCCGTGGCCGCTGCGCCGAGGTGTTCACCGCCGGGCTGTCGCTGGGCGGCTGCCTGGCGCTGCGGCTGGCCGAGATGCACGGCGACGGGGTGCGCGGCGTGGTGGTGGTCAACCCGTCGATCACCAACGACGTGTGGCTGCTGAAGCTGGCGCCGCTGCTGAAGTGGTTCGTCCCTTCGGTGCCGGGCGTGGCCAACGACGTGAAGAAGGCCGGCGTCACCGAGCTGGCCTACTCCCGCACCCCGGTGAAGGCCGCCGCGTCGCTGCCCGACCTGTGGTCGCTGGTGCAGGCCGACCTGAACAGGGTGACCCAGCCGCTGCTGGTCTACCACAGCACCGACGACCACGTGGTGAAGCCCGCCAGCGTGGCCATCATCCGCGAGAAGGTCCCGCACGCCACGATCGAGGAGCTTGCCGATAGCTACCATGTTGCGACGCTGGACAACGATGCCGACAGGATCTTTGCCGGGAGCCTCGACTTCATCCGAACCCATGCCTCGGTACCCTTGCAGAGGGACTGATCGCACCCAGGGGGAAGTCGCGATCGCTGTGGAGAGGCCCATCTGAGTGACGCCCCAGAGTGACGAGGACGAGGTCTGGCGTCAGATCGTCGCGTCCTTCAACGACACAGCCGAGCGCGACTCGGCCGATCAGCCCTGGCCGGACAGCGAGAACGTCCCGGCCGAGCCGGCCCGGCGGGTGGTCAAACCGCCGGAGGAGTTCGCCGCCTCCGACGACGACCTTGAGGCCGACGGCACGGGCGGGTCCGACGAGTCCGAGGAGCCGGACCGGCGGGAGGACGAGGAGGAGGGTGAAGGCCACTACGTGCCGCCGCCTCCGCCCCCGCTGCCCAAGCTCGACCTGCCGACCAAGCTCGCCTGGGCGGCGCTGTTCGGCGGCCCCGCCTACCTCCTGGTCGCGGCGATGGCCGGCTGGCACATGGAGGGCTGGGCGCTGTTCACCGCGGTGGCGGCGTTCATCGGCGGGTTCGTGGCGCTGGTCGTGCGGATGGGCGACGGACCGCCGGGCGACTCCGGCTGGGACGACGGAGCCCGTCTCTAGACCCGCGCGCCCCGAGGATCCACGACTCCGGCTCGTGCGGTCGGAGGGATCCAGGACCTCTGTGGCTCGCGCGGCCTGACGGGCCTACGACTTCTCCGGCTCGCGCGGGCCGAAGGACTCGACCACGTCGGTGTAGCGTTCCTTGCCGTCGACCGCGTGGCCGACCGCCCACACCGCCTGGCTGCCCGCCAGATAGGTGACGGCCTGCAGCCGGACGCTGCTCCGGCCGTCGGCGGCCACGCCGCGCATCACCTCGCACGAACGCGTGTCGCAGCGCAGCAGGTAGGCCTCGGCGGGGCGCGCGGGGTCGTGGCCGGAGATCCAGTAGCGGCCCTTGCCGTCGCCGGTCACCCCGTAGAGCCTGACGCCACCGGTCGGGACGGGCAGGCGCCGCCACTGCTTGCCGTTCCAGGCCAGCGCGAGCGGCTCGATCTCGCCGGGGCCGTGGTAGACGCCGCCCACCGCCAGCGCCCGCTTGCCGCTGTCGGCGTGCACGTCGCGCAGGTAGCCGCCGGAGACGGCCGGCGTCTTGACCTTCTTCCACGAGCTTCCGGACCGCTTCATGATCAGCGGCCCGGTGCCGGTGTCGCCGACGGCGAAGTCACCGTCGACGGCGTAGAGCGCGCCCTTCTCGGCGGTCTCGCGGACATGCCAGTCGCCGTCCTCGCGGGTGACGACGAGCGCGTGCTTGCCGCGGCTGCCGACGCTCACGACCCGGTCCGCGCCCGCCTCGACCCCGCCCAGCCAGTCGCCGCTGCGCAGCCCCTGCGGCCTGACCCGGTCGAAGCCCGCGACGTTGCCGTGGGCGAGGTAGGGCAGGCCGTCGTGGCCGTCGCCGACCGCCCACACGTCGCCGGGCCCGGCGGCCGAGACCGACCGCAGGTTGCCGGCGCCGGTGGTGTCGCGGATGCCGATCTCGCTCCACCGCTCTCCGCTCCAGTGGCGGATGGTGCCGCGGTTCTTCCATACGTCCCAGATCTGCTGCTGGCCGACGGCCCACACGTCGCCGGGCGACAGGGCGAGCACGTCGGAGAGCGAGCCGTCGACCGGCAGGCGCACGCTCGTGGTCCGCTGCCACGCGTCGATGGCGGCGGGGCGTGGATCGGCATGCGCGGCGGTGGGGAGGCCGGGTACGGCCAGGGCGGCCGCCAGGATCATGGTGAGCGCACGCCGCTGAGAGCGACGGGTCATGAAGGGAATGCTACGGGTTGCGGGGATGCGGGACGCCCTTCACCCGCCAAGTCTCAGTTCGGCGACGACCGGCAGATGGTCGGTGGCGGCGACCAGATCGTCCCCGGTGGCGTCCACTCCGCCGCAGGACACCACCCGGATCCCGGGCGCGGCGAAGAGGCCGTCGATGCGGTGTCCTGGCCGCCGGGCGGTGAAGGTCAGCCCGTCGCCCCGCGGGGCCGCGGCGTAGCAGTCGGTGAGCTGCCCGGCGAGGTAGCGCCAGGTGGGCTGGTGCGGGTTCTCGTTCAGGTCGCCGCCCAGCACGACGGGCGCGCCGTACGGTGCCGCGAGCCGGCGCACGCGGGCCATCGCCTCGGCGGCGTGGTGCAGCCGGGCCCGGCCGTCGAGGTCGAGGTGGACCGAGCCGACGGCCAGGGCCGCGCCGCCCACCTCCACGACGGCCGCGGCCAGCCCGCGCGGCTCCAGCCCGAGGAAGACCCGCAGCAGGCCGCTCTCGGCGCGCAGCAGCCGCACCCGGGGCCCGGCCAGCACCGCCACCCCGGTCATGCCCTGGCCCGCCACCAGGCGCAGCCCGCAGCGGGCCGCCAGCCTGCCGCACCGGGCCCGCCAGCCGACCATCCTGGGAGCCTCCTGCAGGCAGATCAGGTCGGCCCGCATCGCGGTCAGCACACGGACGAGCGCGCGCACGTCGTCTCTCAGGCCCCGCAGGTTGTACGTGCCGACCCTGAGCGCGGTCACCCGATCAGCGCCGGCGGGCCAGGTCGGCCGCGCCCACCAGCCCGGCGGAGGCGCCGAGCTCGGCCAGCCGCACCTCGGCCACCGGCCGGTGGCCCCGGCCGGTCAGCCGCTTCTCGAACGCCGCCCTGGCCCGGTCGAGGAACAGGTCGGCCGCCCTGGACACGCCGCCGCCGACGATGAAGCAGCCGGGGTCGAGCACGGCGGCGAGGTCGGCCATGCCCTGGCCGAGCCAGTCGGCGAGACCGGCGAACGCGGCGAGCGAGGCCTCGTCGCCCTTGCGCGCCGCCTCGGTCACCTCCTCGCCCTCGATCTTGCCGCCGGCCAGCCCGAGCAGGATCTCGGCCCGTTCCGGGTGCGCGGCGGCGATCTCCCTGGCCTCGATGACCAGCGCGTTGCCGCTCGCGTACTGCTCCCAGCAGCCGTGCAGGCCGCAGCCGCAGAGCCGGCCGTCGGGCACCACCTGCATGTGGCCCAGCTCGGCGCCCATCCCCCAGCGGCCGCGGTAAAGGGCGCCGTCGACCACGATGCCGCCGCCGATGCCGGTGCCGAGGGTCAGGCAGACGATGTGGGACTGGCCGCGCCCAGCGCCGAACGTGGACTCGCCCCAGGCCATGGCGTTGGCGTCGTTCTCCACCACGACGGGCAGCCCCACCAGGCCGCTGATCCGCTTCTGCAGCGGCTCCTCGCGCCAGGCCAGGTTGGGCGCGAAGCGCACCACCGAGCGGGACTCGTCGACGAACCCGGCCGCGCCGATGCCCACCGCCTCGATCTCACGCCCCTCGCCGAGCTCGCGGACGCAGGCGGCGACGGTCTCGGCGACCAGATCGGGGTGTTCGGCGTCGGTGGGTCTGAGGGTCTGCTCGACGATCGTGCCGTCGTCGTCCACCACACCCGCGGCGACCTTGGTGCCGCCGATGTCCACACCGATCGTGAGCATGGCCCATCCCTCTGCTAGTCCAGGTCTATGTGTTCCACATTGTCGCGGTCGTCACGCCCTCGATCGTCCCGCGTCCGCGGCGCGGGACGGCTGCTGAGCACGTCGAGCGCGTCGCGGAAGGCGGCGAACAGCTCGCCGCCCGCCGCCACGAGGTGGGTGGCGACGTCGGCGGTGCGCTCGCCGCCCGACTCGCGCTGCGCAGCGATGGCCCGGCAGACCGGGCAGGCGCGGCAGACGTACTCGTCCTCCGGATCGGAGACGGCCTCGCTCCACACGTCCTTCTCGGACCGCCCGCCGCCGGTGAACGAGTTGAACATGGTCTTGCCGACCTGCCTGGTGGCGCGGCCCTGCAGGCTGTCGAGGAGCTTGCGCGCCTCCTCGGCGACGGTGCCGATGGGATCTCTGTCGTTTCCTGAGTTGCGAGCGTTCTCGGTCATCTGGCCCTCCCGGTCGGTACGGCGTCCGCCCTCTTCGCTCACGTGCCGTCCCGGCCGCGCGCTTCGTCGGTTTCCGCCTCCGAGGTGAACCGTACCCGGAGCAGGCCGTCGCGGAGCACCGCGCCGCTGATCTTCCTGCGCGCGAGCGCCACGGGCA
The DNA here is from genome assembly GCF_043198225.1 of Nonomuraea sp. NPDC048826. Taxonomy (NCBI): domain Bacteria; kingdom Bacillati; phylum Actinomycetota; class Actinomycetes; order Streptosporangiales; family Streptosporangiaceae; genus Nonomuraea; species Nonomuraea sp. NPDC048826. Next base: position 571,215 of record NZ_JBICUQ010000004.1, read on the forward strand.
GCGCCAGGATCCGCCGGTACGGGCCGGCGGTGATGATCAGTTCGTCGCCCTTGCGCGCCAGGTCCACCGCGCCCCGTTCCGCGCCGGGCAGGGCCAGGGTGAGCTCGTCGGCGGCCAGTTTCAGCGGCGGCTCGACCGCGGGCGGCGCGAACGGGTCGCTCTCGCCGTACAGCGCCTCGCCCACGGCGGCCAGGGCGTGCCTGCCCACGGGCTCGGCGGGCAGGTAGGGCACGGTGTGCACGGGCAGCGGCGCGAACGACTCCTCGGCCTCGGCCAGCAGCCGGGACTGGGCCGCCACCCAGCGGGCGCGCCACTCGTCGGCGTCGTCGCCGGGGAAGACCCGGTTGGCGATGACCGCGTCGACGCGGTAGCCGTACAGATTGAGCGAGGTGAGCGTACGCCTGGCCTCGGCCAGCACCACCGCCTCCGGCGTGAGCACGAGGCGCACCGAGGCGTGGTCACCGGTGAGCAGCTCGCGCACCTCCATCAGCCCGCGGTGGAAGCGCTCGCCGGCGCTCATCACCTCCTCGCCCGGCGCGCTGACCCGGGCCACGCCGCGCACCAGCGGCGCGGCCAGCCGCATGAGCTTGCGGCCGACCGGCATGAGCCGGTTGACGTGCCAGTCGAGCGCCTCGGGCAGCGCGAGCAGGCGCAGCGTCTCGGCGGTGGGCGCGCAGTCGACGACGATGACGTCCCAGCGGCCCTCGCGGGCGTGCTCGCGCAGCTCCAGCAGGGCGATGACCTCTTCGGCGCCGGGCAGGACGGTGATCTCCTCCGAGGTGATCTCGTCCAGGCCCAGCTCGGTGAGCACGCCCCGGGCGTAGTCCTGCAGCTCGCCCCAGTGGCGTTCGAGCGTGCGCTGGGTGTCGACCTGGTGCAGGTGGAGGCCGGGGGCGATCTCACCGGGCTCGGCGGAGAGCGCGTCGGCCAGGGAGTGGGCGGTGTCGGTGGAGACGATGAGCGTCTTGAGGCCGCGCCTGGCGGCGAGAGTGGCGGTGGCCGCCGCGGCGGTGGTCTTGCCGACGCCGCCCTTGCCGGTGAAGAGGAGGACCCGCGTGGTCACCTCAGCGGCCTTCGACGCGCTTCTTGAGGCCCTTGAGCGCCGTGTCGACGATCACCTTCTCCGCCTTCCGCTTGATCATGCCGATCATGGGGACGGCGAGGTCGACCGCGAGCTCGTACGTCACCTCGACTCCTCTGCCCGTCTCGGCAAGCAGGTAACTCCCGTCGAGCTCGGCGACCATCTTGCCGGGCTCGATCACCTGCCAGGTGACGCTCTCGTCGTCGTTCCAGGCGTAGGCCAGGGTGTAGGTGTCGCTGATCACGCCGGCGTCGAGCACGAACCGCACGGTGTGCGGGCGTCCGTCGGGGGCGCTGGTGAGGACCTCGGCGCTCTTGACCTGGCCGGCCCACTCCGGGTAGGAGGGGAGGTCCGCGATGACCGCCATGACGCGGGTGCGGTCGGCGTCGATGACGATGCTCGAACTGGTGCGATCAGCCATGGCCCCAAAATAGTGCAGGAACCGCCCCCCGTGCGGGAGCGGCTTGTCACCACTCGAGCACGTACGGGACGCCCTTGCCGCGGAAGTGACCGACGTTCACGCACTCGGTGCGGCCGATGCGGGTGCGCCGGTGCAGCGGCTGGTGGACGTGGCCGAACAGGGCGTAGCGCGGCTGGGTGCGCCTGATCAGCTCCAGCGTGGCCTCGCTGCCCCGCTCGAAGCGCCGGGCCACCACGTCGTAGAGCAGCTCGGGCACGGCGGGCGGGATGTGGCAGCACAGCACGTCGACCTCGCCGATCGCCTCGACCTTGGCGGCGAACTCCTCGTCGCTGATCTCGTTGGGGGTCCGGTAGGGGGTCTTGAGCCCGCCGCCGACGAAACCGAACCGCAGCCCGCCGATCTCCACGGTCTCGCCGTCGAGCACCCGGTGACCGGGGCCGAGGTAGTCGTTCCACAGACGGGGGACGTCGACGTTGCCGTAGGTCAGGTAGGCGGGGGCGGGCATGGCGGCGAACAGCTCGGCGTACTGGGCGCGCACGTGGCGCTCGATGTGGTCGCGCGGCTCGCCGCCGAGACTCGCCCACAGCTCGGCCGACATGGCCCTGGCCTCGTCGAACCGTTTGGCGGTGCGCAGCGCGATGAACTCCCCGGCCCGCTCGGCGCCGAACAGGTCGGCGAAGATGCCCTGGCCGTGGTCGTCGTAGTCGATGAACAGGATGAGATCACCGAGGCAGATCAGCGCGTCCGCGCCGTCGCCCGCCCTGGCGAGCGCGTCGGCCCTGCCGTGCACGTCGCTGACCACATGGACCCTCATGCGGGGAATCCTATGAGTAACGCCTGCTAGCGTGATGAATGGCTTCTCATAACGCCTGGATGACGAAAGCTACCCATTGGTAACTTAACGCGGTAACGTCCGGGTGGTCCGAAGCGTGCACCTGGAGGAGTGGATCCGTGCGCGAATACAGCGTTCCCGTGCTGGTGGATGTCCCGGAGTCGGCCTCGCTGGCCGACACCGTTTTCCGGCGCGGCGAGCAGGAGCCCGGCCGGGTGATCCTGCGGCGCAAGGCCGGCGACGGCTGGCCCGCGATCACCGCGGGCGAGTTCCGCGACCAGGTCGCCGACCTGGCCAAGGGCCTGACGGCCGCGGGCGTCGGGCACGGCGACCGGGTGGCGCTGATGTCGCGCACCCGCTACGAGTGGACGCTCGTCGACTACGCGATCTGGGCGATCGGCGCGGTCACCGTGCCGATCTACGAGACCTCCTCCACCGAGCAGGTCAGGTGGATCCTCTCCGACAGCGGGGCCAAGGCCGCCTTCGTCGAGCTGGACAACCACGAGCAGACGGTGCGCGACGCGGCGCCCGGGCTGAAGCACGTCTGGCGGGTCGAGGCCGCGCTGGACGGCTCGATCGACCCCGCCGGCGTCGACGACGCCGCGCTGGCGGAGCTCCGGTCGCGGGTGAGCGGGTCCGACCTGGCGACGATCGTCTACACCTCCGGCACCACCGGCCGGCCGAAGGGCTGCCTGATCACCCACGACAACCTGCTGTTCACCGCGCTGAACGTGCTGCGCGGGCCGCTGCGGCCGTTGTTCACCGGCGACCCCGCGGCGCTGCTGTTCCTGCCGCTGGCGCACATCTTCGCGCGGATGATCCAGGTCGTGCTGGTGGAGGCGGGCGCGGTCATGGCGCACACCCCCAACATGAAGAACGTCGGGCCCGACCTGCAGGACTTCAAGCCCACGTTCCTGCTGGGCGTGCCGCGCGTGTTCGAGAAGGTCTACAACGCCGCCGAGCAGAAGGCCATCACGGGCGGCAAGGGCAAGATCTTCGCCAAGGCCGTCGACGTGGCGGTGGCCTGGAGCAAGGCGGAGGCCGACGGCGGCGCCGGGCTCGGGCTGCGGCTGCAGCACACGCTGTTCGACAAGCTCGTGTACGCCAAGCTGCGCGAGGCGACGGGCGGCCGGCTGTCGGCCGCGGTGTCGGGCGGGTCGGCGCTGGGCGACCGGCTGGGCCACTTCTTCCGCGGCGTCGGCATCGAGGTGTTCGAGGGCTACGGGCTGACCGAGACGTCCGCGCCGTGCTCGGTCAACATGCCGGGCGGCAACAAGGTCGGCACCGTGGGCCGGCCGCTGCCCGGTGTCACGCTTCGCGTCGCCGAGGACGGCGAGATCCTGGCCAGGGGCCGCAACGTGTTCGTCGGCTACTGGAACAACGAGCAGGCCACCGGCGAGGTCGTCGACGCCGACGGCTGGTTCCACACCGGCGACGTGGGCGACCTGGACGAGGACGGCTACCTGCGCATCACCGGGCGCAAGAAGGAGATCCTGGTGACGGCGGCGGGCAAGAACGTCGCGCCGGGCCCGCTGGAGGACGCGCTGCGCGCACACCCGCTCGTCTCCCAGGCGCTGGTCGTCGGCGAGGGGCGGCCGTTCGTCGGCGCGCTGGTCACGCTCGACCCGGAGGCGCTGGCGCCGTACGCCCCGGCCACGGCCGCCGAGCTGCGCACCGACCCGCGCATCCTGGCCGAGGTGCAGGGCGCGGTCGACCGGGCCAACAGCATGGTGTCCAAGGCGGAGCAGATCAAGAAGTTCACCGTGCTGGCGACGGACATCACCGAGGAGAGCGGCCACCTGACCCCGACGCTCAAGATCAAGCGTGCTGTGGTGATGCGTGACTTCGCCGCCGACATCGAGGCGCTGTACGACGCGAAGGGCTGACCTGGAGCTCCAACCAGTTAAAGAAACGGTGTGGAGTCATTCCGTGACTCGGAGTAGCCTTTCGCTGACAGTTCGGGACCGGAGATCCCTAACATCCCCGGTCCCTACCTCCGAAGGTAGGGGAAGTGACCCATGAGCATCAATGACACAGCCGTTCGATTCGGCACCGCGATCCAGAACGAGCTGATCGCCATCCGGGCCGACCAGATGGAGATGGGCCAGCAACTGACCGAGCGCGTCAACGGCGTGGCCGAGCGGGTGAAGGTCGTAGACAAGAAGGTGACCCTCCTCGACCAGCGGGTCACCTCGCTGGAGGTCAAAGTCGACAACCTGGCCGAGTCCGTCGACAAGCGCTTCGACGCGGTCGACCAACGCTTCGAGGCTGTCGATCAGCGGTTCGACGCCATGCAGGCCACGCAGACCGAGATGCAGGCCACGCAGGCGCAGATGATGAAGATCCTCATCGACATCCAGCGCAAGATCGGCAACTGCCCGTCCTGCAACTGACGATCATCCGAGAGGCCGCCGGGGTCGCCCCGGCGGCCTCTTCGCGTATGTCCGTTGACAGTTTGAAAAGTTGGCTTTTCGATGAGGGGTGATCGAACTCGGGGGAATCTGAGGGTCCGGCAAGGAGGAACCACCCATGGACCAACGTCCGCCGATATCTCGCCGCAATTTACTTCTCGGTACGGCCGCCGCCTTCGGCGTGCCCGCCGTGCTCGCCGGTTGCGGCGGCTCCGAGCAGCCGAGCCCCGGCAGCAGCGCCACCGGCAACCTGGGCACCGTCACTCTGGGCTCCAACGCATCCGACGAGGTGCCGAAGAAGTCGCTGGCCACCGTGGTCAAGAACTTCACCCTGGCCGACGTGAAGATCAACACTGTCGACCACAACACGTTCCAGGAGAACATCAACCGCTATCTCAGGGGCACGCCCGACGACGTGTTCACCTGGTTCGCCGGCTACCGCATGCAGTTCTTCGCCGAGCAGGGCCTGGCCACGGACATCTCGGACGTGTGGCAGGAGATCGGCGGCGACTACACCCAGGCGTTCAAGGACGCCTCCACCGGCACCGACGGCAAGCAGTACTTCATCCCGTTCACGTACTATCCGTGGGCCGTCTTCTACCGCAAGAGCGTGTGGGAGGAGAAGGGGTACGAGCCCCCCAAGACGCTCGACGAGCTGACCGCGCTCGCCAAGAAGATGCAGGGCGACGACCTGGTGCCGATCGCGTTCGCGGACAAGGACGGCTGGCCCGCCATGGGCACGTTCGACATCATCAACATGCGGATGAACGGCTACGACTTCCACATCGCGCTCATGGCGGGCAAGGAGTCGTGGACGGATCCGCGGGTCAAGCAGGTGTTCGACACCTGGCGCGGGCTGATGGAGTTCCACCAGCCGGCGTCGCTTGGCCGCACCTGGCAGGAGGCCGCGCAGTCGCTGGCGCAGAAGAAGAGCGGCATGTACCTCCTCGGCATGTTCGTGGCCCAGCAGTTCCCCGAGGAGGACCTGGACGACCTGGACTTCTTCACCTTCCCGGAGATCAACCCCACCTACGGCACCGACTCGATCGACGCCCCCATCGACGGCTACATGGTCTCCGCCAAGGCGAAGAACGTCGACGCCGCCAAGGCCCTCGTCAAGCACTTCGCCCAGGCGGCCTCCCAGGACGTCGCCACCGAGCTGGACCCCGGCACGCTCGCGGCCAGCTCGAAAGCCGACACCAGCGGCTACAGCGCGCTGCAGAAGCGCGGCGCCGAGCTGGTCTCGCAGGCCGCGCACATCGCCCAGTTCCTCGACCGTGACACCCGGCCCGACTTCGCGTCCACGGTGATGATCCCGTCACTCCAGTCGTTCATCGACAAGCCCGCCGAGATCGACTCCTTGGTGAAGAGCATCGAGCAGCAGAAGGCCAACATCTTCCGCTGATGGCCGTCAAGACCCGTCGCTACTCCGCCCGCGACGTGACCGTGCTGGTCATCGGGCTGGGGGTGGCCGTCATCGTCAACGTGGGCCTCATCTGGGGGCCCACGTTGGCCTCCGTGGCCCTGTCCGCCACCGACTGGAACGGCTTCGGGCCGATCGAGTGGGTCGGCGGGCAGAACTACGCCGACCTGGCCGGCGAGTACCCGCCGTTCTGGTCGGCCGTCCGCAACAACATTCTCTGGCTGGTCTTCCTCGGGCTGGTCGCGACCCCGTTCGGGCTCTTCTGCGCGGTGCTGCTGGACCGGCGGCTGCGCGGCTCGCGCCTGTACCAGAGCGCCCTCTACATGCCGGTGGTGCTGTCGCTGGCGGTGGTCGGGTTCATCGCCCAGCTCGTCTACTCGCACGACTACGGCGTGCTGAACGCCGTCACCGGGCTGTCGGTCGACTGGCTCGGCGACCGGTCGATCAACATCTGGGTGGTCATGGTCGCGGCCGCGTGGCGGCACGTCGGCTACGTGATGATCATCTATCTGGCGGGGCTGAAGGCGGTCGACCCGGCGCTCAAGGAGGCCGCCGCCATCGACGGGGCGAACGAGAGGCAGGCGTTCTTCCGGGTGGTGTTCCCGACGCTGCGGCCGGTCAACGTGATCGTGCTGGTGATCACGGTGATCGAGGCGCTGCGCGCGTTCGACATCGTCTACGCCATCAACAAGGGCAGGAACGGCCTCGAACTGCTGTCGGTGCTGGTCACCGAGAACATCGTGGGCGAGGCCAGCCGGATCGGGTTCGGCTCGGCCATCGCGGTGATCCTGCTGGTGATCTCGCTCGGGTTCATCGTCACCTACCTGTCGCAGCTGTTCCGGGAGGAACGATGACCCTCATCGCGCCCGTCGACACGAGCCCGGGGCGCAAGGCGGCGACGCCGTCGCGGGCCCCGGTGCGTCCGCTGCGCTGGCTGCTGCACGCCTTCCTGGCGGTGGTGGCGCTGGGCTGGCTGCTGCCGCTCGTGCTGGCCGTGTACGCGTCGCTGCGCCCGTACGAGGAGACCTCCCGGCTGGGTTACTTCTCGCTGCCCGAGGAGCTCACGCTCGACTACTACGGTCAGGCGTGGAGCCAGGCCGAGCTGCCCCGCTACTACCTGAACACGCTGATCATCGTGATCCCGGCGGTGATCCTGACGTTGTTCCTGGCCTCGTTCGTGGCGTTCGCCATCGCCCGGGCGCGCATCCCCGGGCGCAAGACGCTGCTCATCGTGTTCACCGCGGGCAACCTGCTGCCGCCGCAGGTCCTCATCACGCCGCTGTACTCGCTCTACACGCTGATCCCGCTGCCCGCGTGGCTGTCGGACTCCCAGTCGCTGTACGACTCGTACCTGGGGCTGATCCTGATCCACGTGGCGTTCCAGTTCGGGTTCTGCGTGTTCGTCATGGCGAACTTCATGCGCACGATCCCCGAGGAGATCACCGAGGCGGCGCTGGTCGACGGGGCGAGCCTGTGGCGGCGTTACTGGACGCTGACGCTGCCACTGTGCCGGCCCGTGCTGGCGGCGCTGGGCACGCTCCAGTTCACCTGGATGTACAACGACTTCCTGTGGGCGCTGGTGCTCATGGTGTCGGGCGACAAGCTGCCGGTCACCTCGGCGCTGAACAATCTGCGCGGCCAGTTCTTCACCGACTACAACCTGCTGGCGGCCGGTTCGGTGCTGGTGGCGCTGCCGACGCTGATCGTGTTCCAGCTGCTGCACAAGCAGTTCGTGGCCGGGCTGACGCTCGGCTCGACGAAGGGGTGATTCAGAGCAAGGTGTGGAAGCGGGCGGCGACCCGGTCCCAGGACCACTCGCGGACGACCCAGTCGCGGCCGGTCTCGCCCATCTTCCGCGCCTGCTCGGGCCGGGTGAGCAGCTCGGTCAGGGCCTCGGCCACCGGCGCCGGGTCCCGGCCGTCGACCACCAGGCCCGTCTCGCCGTCGCGTACGGCCTCGGGCGCGCCGCCCGAGCGGCCGGCCACCACCGGCAGGCCGGTCGCGGCCGCCTCCAGGAACACGATGCCGAGCCCTTCCACGTCGATCCCGCCCCAGCGGGTACGGCACGGCATCGCGAAGACGTCGGCCGCGGCGTAGTAGCCGGGCAGGTCGGCGGCGGGGACGGTGCCGGTGAAGACGATCGACGGGTGCCCGCCGGCCAGCTTCTCCAGGGCGCGCCGGTGCGGGCCGCCGCCGACCAGGAGCAGCACCGCGTCCGGCACCGCGCCGAGCACCGCCGGCCAGGCCCTGATAAGCCGGTCCTGGCCCTTGCGCGGCACCAGCCTGGACACGCACGCCACCACCGGCCGGCCCGCCAGCCCCAGCTCCGCCTTGGCCGCCTGCGGGTGGTAGAGGCCGGTGTCGACGCCGGGCGCGAGCCGTACCAGCTTGTCGTCCGGGACGGCCCGGGCCAGCCGGGCGCGCGTGTACTCGCCCAGGTAGGTGACCACGTCGGCGTGCCCGCCGATGCGGCGCAGCACCGCGCGGAAGCCTGGCGCGCTCGCCCAGGACGCCTCGTGGCCGTGGGTGAGCATCACCACGCGCCGCGCCCCCGCCGCGCGCAGGCGCGGCGCGAGCAGGCCGAGCGGCGCCGCCGCGCCGAACACCACGGTGTCCGCGCCGTGCTCGGCCACCAGCGCGGCGGCCGTACGGGCGACGGACGGCACGGGCAGCATGAGGCGTCCGGGATGCCGGACGACCGGGTACGGCTGCCCGCGGTCGAACTCGGCGCACCCGCGCCAGGCTGGCGCGTAGACGACGGCGCCGGGGGTGCGCAGCGCCAGTCCGTGCACGAACGACTGGATGCCGCCCGGGCGGGGCGGGAAGTCGTTGGTGACGAAGACGACGCGGGTCACGGTCCGGGGACGCCGTTCAGCCGCGCCCAGGAGCGGGCCATCGCGATCCGCTGCGGCGCCGTGGGATGGGAGGCATAGAGCACATATTCCACCGCATCCGGCGACAAGTCGGAAATGTTGGCTGTTGCCAGGCGTTTTTGCATCGCCGCGAACGTCACCGGGTCGCGGGTCAGGTTCAGCGCGTGGGCGTCGGCCCTGGCCTCGACGTGGCGGCTGACGAGGTTCTGGGCGGGCCCGGACAGGAACGTCGCCAGCGTCATCAACCCCATGATCGCGCCCGCGGCCCGCCAGTCGGCGATCGACGTGACCCCGGCGCGTCCGCGCACCGGCCCGAAGACCAGGTAGAGCAGGATCGCGCCGAAGGCGGCGCCCAGCGCGCCGATGAGCGTGCCGTACAGCACGTCGTTCTCGTCGGCGTGCCCCAGCTCGTGCGCCACCACCAGCTCGACCTCCGGCTGCGGGGCCTTCAGCAGGTTGTCGTAGACCACGATGCGCCGCGTCGCGCCGAACCCCGAGACGTAGGCGTTCAGCGCGGTGGTGCGGCGCGAGGCGTCGGCCACCAGCACGTCCTCCACCGGCACCCCGTCGCGCTCGGCCATGGCCAGCAGGTTCGTCCGCAGCGGCCCGGCGGGCATGGAGTGGAAGTCGTTGAACACCGGCTCGAACACCACCGGGTAGGCGAACGAGGCGGCCACGGTGAGGGTGAACGCCCCGGCCGCGGCGGGGATCCACCAGCGCCTGAACCGGCGGGCCAGCGCCACCACCGCGAGGATCATCACCGCCAGCAGGGCCGTGTTGATGCCGATGCTCTTGAGCCGGTCACCCGTCCACGACACCCAGTCCTGCGTGGACAGGCCGTAGTCGCGCAGCACGGTCTCGAACCAGAGGCCGAGCGGCCAGCGCAGCGCCTCCTCGATCGCCGTCAGCGCGAACACCCCCAGCAGCACCCGCACCCACCACGGCCCGCGCAGCACCCCGAGGACCTTCGCGCCCAGCGGAGTGGCGACGAGCAGACCGGCGAAGACGAGCGTCAGGCCGAGCGACAGGTAGGAGGGGACGCTGGTGGCCGCGTCGAACGCCTGCGCGCGGGCGATCTGCGCGGCGGTGAAGTCCCTGGCGGGATCCGCGGCCACCGGCGGTGCGCCGGGCAGCGCCTGCCACGGCGTCGTCAGCCCCACCACGGCGAGAATCGCCGCCCCCAGCACCACCCCGGCCACCCCGGCCTGCCGGCGCAGCCTCCGATCCGGCTCACCCCTCCCGGGCCTCGAGGCCCCATCCCCCGGCTCGGGCAAGCCGTCTCCCGAAACCTCACTCACCCCCGGCCCAGGGATGGCGCCCTCCGAGGTCTCCCGCGCTCCCCGCCCGGGCTCGCCCGTCAGCGGCGTCTCCCGGGCCCGCCTGCGGGCCGGTCCTGTGGTGGCTTCTCGGCGGGCGGGGTCCCCGGCCGGCGGGTCGCCGGGCCGGGTCGCGGCCTCGTCGCCCGCGGTGCCGTTCCTGTCCTGGCCGTCGTCCACTTCGCGTCCCCTCACCCCAGCTCGTCCCGCACGTACGCGCGCCACTCCCGGGTCAGCTCGCCGATCGTGAGCCCGTACGCGGCGAGCGCCCGGCCGGCGCCGGCACTCCGCGCTTCACGGTAGAGCCTCACCAGGGTCCCCTCGCCCATCCTCGCGGCCAGGTACCGACACGCCAGCCACGCCCCCTGGTACGCCCGCGCCTGCGCGTCCCCCCGCGCGCCGAAGTCCGCCGGCCCGGGCAGGTCGCCGGGAAGCCGCCCGGCCCGCACCTCGGCCGCCAGCTCGGCCGCGGCCACGGTGACCGGCAGCCCGGAATCCCGATAGGCCACGTAGTCGGCGAATCCCTCGTACAACCAGACAGGAAGCCCACCGGTGCCCGCGGCGACGTGGGTGAGCTCGTGGGCGAGCACCACGTCCCGCCCCACCGGGTTGAGCCGGGCGAACCCCTCCGGCACCACGATCACCCGCCGCCCGTCGGCCACGGCCGCCAGCCCGTCCACTCCCCCGGTGCCCGCCAGCCGCGCGGCCTCCGCGCCGGACGCGGGCACCAGCACCAGCGGCCGCACGGTCCCGCCCAGCACCGCCGACACGCGCAGCCCGGCCGCGTCGGCCCGCCGCGCCAGATCGGCCAGCAGCCCAGGTCTGGCCCGACGCCCCGCGACCAGGGCCCGCTCGCCGCGGGCGATCTCCAGCTCACCCCGCCACAGCTCTCGGACGTCGGCCAGCTCGTCAGCCGGGAGTCGTGCCCCGTCGGCCGCGGCGACGGCGAGAACCAGCCCCGTCAGCACCGCTCGACGGCTCACGTACCCGGACACGCTGCCCGATGCTAGCCGTTCGGCACGCCGCGGCTCCCGCGGGACGTGGGCCGGGCAGCACGAAGGCCCCGCCCCCACAGGGGACGGGGCCTTCGTGGACGGTCACAGACCGGGGCGCACCGCTCCGGCGAACGACGACTTCCGCCATCCGCCGAGCTTCTCGATACGCACGGTCTTGCCCGTGCTCGGCGAGTGGATCATCTTGCCCTTGCCGACGTACATGCCCACGTGGCCGAGCCCGCGGAAGAACATCAGGTCACCCGGTCGCAAGTTCTTGTAGGAGACCTTCGTCCTGATGCGCGCGAACTGGCTGTTCGTCACGCGCGGGATCTTCACTCCGGCCTTGCGCCAGGCGAACTGGACGAGACCTGAGCAGTCGAACGCGTTCGGCCCGGTGGCTCCGTACCGGTACGGGTCACCGATCTGCTTCTTGGCCACCGCGACGGCCTTGTGGGCTCTCACCTTCTGCCGAGCGGCCTTCGCCTGCTTACGGGACTTGGCGGTCTTGACTGCCTTGACGACCTTGACCGTCTTGGCAGATTCCACCGCCTTCGTCACGGAAGCTCCGGCTGGGGCGCTCACCGTCTCCGCCTGCGCCGCCGGGACGTGGAGGCCTGCGCCTCCGGCCGTCACGGTCATCGTGAGCGCTATGCCACTGAGGGCAAGACGGGACAGACGGGGGTTATGCGGGGAGGTAGACAGGATTGCTCCTTGACTCTTCCACGAACGCCTACCGGGTTAGCTGACGGATTCGGGCCTGGAAGTCGCCCTACGGCGCGCGTCACGCGCCGATTCACCCCTGATCCCGCCCTGAAATGACGGGTTCGATGGTTCCCCGGCTCCGTACTCCTGGCTGTACGGATTCGGCAGGCCACCGCCCCGGATCAGTTGTCTACGGGGATACGGCGGTGACCGGCGGATGTGTATACGTCCACATCGCGACGCCTGCGGCACCGGCGATGATGGTCGGCGGCGGGCATGGCATGTCCGCCGCGACGCCAGAACCTACGCCGGAAAGTCACGATCTGGCAAAACCGCGGTCAACGAGTAAAGATCTGACAGGACCCTTGTAAGAACCGGCGACCCCAGGTGCACAGGCGGCCTCGTTACTCGAATGTGACCATACTCACACTTACCGCTCTGACGTCATGTCAAGACCCTTGTGTCACACGAGTCACACGAGTTTCAGGAGCTCACGGGCGTACCGCCCCGACGAGACGTCGTCCGTACGACGAAAGTGGGACGACTTTCACGACGTCTCCGGTCTGCGGCGCGTGCACGATCTTGCCGTCACCGGCATAGATGCTCACGTGGCCGAGCCCCTCGCTGAAGATGAGGTCCCCGGGCTGGAGTGCGTCCAGCGAGACCCGCCGGCTGGCCCCCCACGCCCACTGCTGCCAGGTCGTACGCGGCAGGGACACGCCAGCGGCGCGCCAGGACGCCTGGGTCAGGCCGGAGCAGTCCCAGCCGCCGGGGCCGGTGCCGCCGAACTGGTAGGGCTTGCCGATCTGCGCGTAGGCGAAGTTGAGCACGGCGACGGCGCTTCCCGAGGCGGGCCCGGTGTACTTGACGCCGGTGCTGTTCGGGTCGCCGACGCGGTAGGCGCCGAGGCGGTTGAGCAGCTTCTTCTGCTGGGCGATCAGCTTCTCGACCTCGGCGCGCTCCTGCTTGATCTTGTCGCGCTCCTCGTCGGCCTCGCCCAGGGCATCCTGCGCCTTGTCACGCTCGGCCTTGAGCCCGCGGTTCTCCCGGTCGAAGGCGGCCAGCATGCCGGCCCGCTCCTGGCTCAGCTGACCGGTCAGCGCCATCTGGTAGAGCATGTCGTCGGGCCGGTCACTGGTGAGCACGGACGGCATCGCGGTGAGGTCGCGGCCCATCTTGTAGCCGTCGACGGCCATCTGGATGACCTGCTCGCGCAGTTCGGAGACGGTGGCCAGCTTGCGCTTGTAGCTGCCGTTCAGCTTGTCGTAGCGCTTCTTGGCGTCCTTGTAGCTCTCGGTGGCCGTGTTGTAGCGATCGACGACCTTGTCGGCCTTGTCGTTGAGCTTCTCGAGCTTCTTCTTGGCCTGGCTGATCGTCGGTCGGGGATCAGCGGAGACTCCTCCCGCCGGGACGATGATCAGCCCGATCGCTAGACCCGCGGCCAGCGGCGCCCGGCCCAACCTCACAGCTCGCCTCCCAGGGGGAATATATCTGGGGCGAAATAGTACAGAAGTGTTAGGTGGGGTCTCACCTAAACACTGATTTGTAATCTAGGCGCGGCCGAGCCTGCGGAGCAGCAAAGCAGACGGAACGGGTCTGGCTCCCATCCGGCGCACCGACTCGGCGACCTCGCGGTCGGAGGAGACCACGGCCATGGCCCGGCCCGGCGGCTCGGCGCGGACCAGCTGGCGGATCAGGTCGTCGGCGATCTCCCCGGGCGCGCTGAACAGCACCCGTACCCCGCGCGGCGCCACCACCTGCACCGGAGCGTTCAGCTCGGCGCCGTCGAAGACCACGGTCACCTCGACCCTGGTCTGCGCCACCAGCCCGCCCAGCCCCGTCATCAACCGGTTGCGCTGGTCGGCCAGGGTGAGGGTGCCGTAACCGGTCTTCGTCACGTTGTAGCCGTCGATGATCAGATGGACCTGGGGCAGCGCGAGAAGCTGGTCGAGCAGCTGCGGGTCGTCGTCGGCCAGTGCGCGGGCCGGCACCCCGCGCACTCCCGGCACCTCCCCGGCGACGGCGGCCACCGAGTCGGCCGGCCGGGAGATCGTGGTGGGCAGCGCCAGCTCCCTGCGCAGCCCGGCGGAGGCGTCCTGCAGGGCGTCGAGCAGCACTCTGATGCGGGCGTCCTCGATGCTGCGGCCCTCCCTGGCGGCTCTGCGGGAGGCTTCGAGCTGCTTCTCCACGTCCGCCAGCCGCTCGCGCAGCCGGCGCAGCTCGGTCTCACCTGCGCTGCCGGCCGCCGTGGCCGCGACCCGGGCCTCCTCGGCGGCCTGCTCCATCGCCTCGGCCCGCTGCACCGCGGCCTTGGCCCGCTCACGCGCGTCATGCAGCTTGCGGCGCAGGTCGGAGTTCTCGCTCCGGGCGGTCTTGAGCTGCTCGCGCAGCCGGTCGATCTCCTCCTTGGCCGCCGACTTCTGCGCGGCGAGCTGCTCGCGCAGCCGGGAGACGACCTCCTCGCGCTCCGAGCCCTCGGCCGCGGCGGCGCTCTTCTCCAGATCGGCCCGGGCAGCCTCGACCATCTCCTCCCAGCTCGGCGGGCGGATCAGATAGGCGGCAGCGGCGACGAGCACGGGATCGGCGGCGGGCGGCACGTGGCCCTCGGCCAGGGACGAGACGAGCTCCGGCCATCCGGCGCTCACGTGCTCGGCGACGGCCTCGCGGAAGTCCTTGTCGTTCTCCAGCTGGGCGGCGATCGGCGCACTGCCGAGGCGGGCGCGCTTGCGCGGGTCGAACTTGGCGATGCCGCGCAGCGGGGGCGGGATGACGGCAGCGGGCATCGAGCCGAGGACCTGGGCCGCCAGGTCGACGACGTTGAGCCGCACCTGCTCGGGAAGCGGGCGAGACAGGCCTTCACCCGCTGCGCTCATCCCACTGTCCCTTCATGACATGCTCTTTCAGACAAGGGTACGGCTGTCGGGTACCTGTCCGTAACGGGCACCCTTTTCCGGGCAAGCGCTTGTTCAGACCGCCGATTCCGCCTCGGTTTCCGGACCGACCTGCGGCAGGCCTCCCCTCCACCCGGGCCGCGCTGCCACCCCGCCGTCCACGATCAACGGTGCGTATGTGGCCCGTACCAGCACGGAGTCATTCCCGTACGAGCCAGACGACGCGCTGGCGAGACCGGCAAAAACCTGGAATTCCAGCATGGAGGCACGCCATCCCGCCAGCCGCCGGCCTCATGGGGTCACCGTGCCCAGAGGACCAGGACCCCGGACAGCAACCAGAGCGAGAGCCAAGCGTTCCTGGATCGCAACCAGCCTCACCCGAGCCCATCCCCACCAAAGGCGGCAACCCACCCCGCCGGCGCATCCTCCCCTCCCCAGGGCACATGTCCAGTCAAAGACTGGCGTCGTAGACGAGCAGGGCCACCTGGACCCGGTTGTTCAGCTCCAGCTTGGTCAGAATGCGTGAGACGTGCGCCTTGACCGTGGGCACGCTCATGAATAATTCCCGCCCGATCTCCGCGTTGGACCTGCCCTGCCCCACGGCCAGCGCCACCTCCCGCTCACGCTCGCTGAGCCGGTCGATCAGGGTCCGCGCCCGGTCGGCCCGAGCGCCGGCACCGCCGTTGGAGACATGAGAGATGAGTTGCCGGGTCACAGCGGGCGAGAGGATCGGCTCCCCCGCCGCCACCTTCCTGATCGCAGCGACCAACTCACCCGGCGGAATGTCCTTGAGCAGGAACCCGGCCGCCCCCGCACGCAGCGCTCGCAACACGTGTGCATCGGCGTGGAAGGTGGTCAGCACGACGACCTCGGGCGGTGACTTGGCAGCCCGCACCGCCTCGGTCGCGGCGAGCCCGTCGACGTCCGGCATCCGGATGTCCATGAGCACCACATCCGGCCGGAGCTCGGCGACCATCAGCGGCACCTCGGCACCATCCGCCGCCTCACCCACGATCTCGATGTCGCCGACACCACCCAGGATCATCGACAGACCCGCACGCACGAGCGCGTCGTCATCCACGATCAGCACCCGTATCGGCCGCTCCCCCGGCATCGTCATCCGCTCTCCTTCACGTACCACCGAACTGTCCGCCCACCATGACCCACCTACTCACTCCACCGCCCCTCCAACGGAACGAGCGCCATTGTGAGAGACGTTTCCTGACCCCCACTCACCGCCCCACGGCCCCTTCACTTCAGGACCAACCCAGCGCCACCGCAGGGAAACGCCGGACGCCCTGGGCCATCCGCCACCGCCATGTGCCCCAGCGCCTGAACCACCAGGTGGCCTTCCCGCTACCGAGGGGGAACCGCAGACCTCCGGGACCCCTCGGGAGCCGGCAACCCCCACCGTCGTCACGTCTCCGCCGGCCAGGGCAGCCAGGCGTGGACCACGTACTCGCCATCATGGGTCGGGCCGTGTTCCAGCCGCCCGCCCGCCAGGCCGGCGCGCTCCGTCAGGCCGATGAGCCCGGCCCCGGCGCCCGGGATGTGGACGCGGGACCCATGACGGACGGGCAGCCCGTTGCGTACCTCGGCCGCCAGCCCTTCGCCCGGCGCGCCGGTCACGGTGACGCTGACAGGAGCGCCGGCGGCGTGCTTGCGGGCGTTGGTGAGCGCCTCCTGCACGATGCGGTAGAGATTGCGCCCCGGCTTCTCCGGCGCTTCCCTCACCTCCAGGCTCAGGCGCACGTCCATGCCCGCCTGCTCGCACTCGGCCACCAGGGCGGGCAGGTCGGCGAGCGTGGGCTGGGGCCGGTCGGGCACCTCGGGAGCCGTGTCGTGGTGGCGCAGCACCCCGATCACCTCGCGCAGGTCCTGCAGCGCGAGGTGGGCGCTGGTCCTGATCGCCCCTGCCGCTCTGGAGATCTCTTCGGCGGGCGCGTCGGGCCGGAACTCCAGCGCGCCCGCGTGCAGGCTGAGCATGGACAGCCGGTGCGCGAGCACGTCGTGCATCTCCCGCGCGATCCGTTCCCGTTCGAGCCGTTTCGCCTCCTCCGCGGCGCTGTCGGCGCGTTGTCTCAGCGACCAGATGAGCTGCCGCCGTGCCCGGATGACGATGCCCCAGGCGAAGATGGTCAGCACGATCGCGACGCTGATCACCCCGTACACCGGACCGTCGAGGTCCACGTCCTGCCGAAGAAGATAGAACGGCACGATCGTGAGCAGACTGAGCCCCACGAGCGGCCCGGACACCTTGAACGGCCGGTGCACCGCCACCGTGAACAGCGCGACCACGGACGCCCCGCCCACCATCTCGAAGTACGCCGAGGCCACGGTGGTCACCACCGCCAGGGTGATCGGCCAGCGGCGGCGCACCCACACCGACACGCAGGAGATCACCCCGACCACCTGCTCGGCGGCCACCAGCGGTGTCGGCCCGTCGACCTCCAGCGCCGTCAGCAGCGTCAGCCCGCAAGCCAGCAGGAACATGGCGATGTCGACGATCCAGTCGCGAGTGGACCGTCGCACCGGCCCGCCGGCGCTCCCGTCGCCGAGCAGCACGGACGGGAGCACCCACCGGTACTCCTGCTGCGGCTCGCTCGCTCGGTTCACGTTGCCCGAGGTTAAGCCCTGCCGATGCCGCGCGAACAGCGACCAAAGTCGATCGGAAGTCGGGCTTGTCGACGGTCTCGGCGACGACAGCGGCGGGTGACGGGCACTACGACGTGACGGATGCTGCACGCGGCGAAATCCTGGAGATGGCCGCGCGTGCCGTGCCCGGCCTCCTGCACGCGGCCGGTATCCATGGATCCGTCAGCTCACGCGGCCGTGTGGTTCGGCAACGCCCAGCTCATGTAGCCGAGCGACCCGGCAGCGGTGGTCGCGGCGGGGTGCGGCATTCCGTCCCAGCAGTGTCGGCTCACGGACCGGGGCGTCCCGACAACGTCGGCGCACACGGTCAGCTGGCCCGCCGGCGCCCAGCTCGCGTGGCCTTCTAGCCTGACAGCGTCAGGGGGGTGGCGGTGAGCCGCGCGGCTCCCCCACTCGGTCTCGCCCGAGGCCCCTGTGCTGGGCGAGCCCTGCTCGCGCGGCTCACGTACTGCCTGCGGATATAACAGTATGTGTCGGGCTTGCAGCCGACTTGCAAAGTCGTTAATGGTTGACGTAAAGCCAACGGACAGAGGATGCTCCACTGGTGCCCCCGCCAGCACTGTCCTGCCGCGCGCTCTCCTGTGTCGTCACGGGCAGGAAACTCGTCGACAATCTCACGCTCGAACTGGCCGAAGGAGAGCGGGTCGCGCTCATGGGTCCGTCGGGCTCGGGCAAGACGACGCTGCTCACGACGCTGGCCGGGCTGGTTCCGCCCGCCGAGGGCCGGGTCCTCGTGGGCGGCGTGCCGCTGGACGAGGAGCCGGAGCTGCGCACCGGTCTCGCTCTCGTCTTCCAGTCGTACGGGCTGTTGAGCCTGTTGACGGCGGCGGAGAACGTGGAGGTGGCGCTGCGCGCGGCGGGCCGCCCGCCGCGTGAGGCGATGCGGCTGGCGGCGGCGGCGCTGGAGCGGCTGCGGGTGGCCAGGTTCGCCGATCACCTGGTGGAGGAGCTGTCCGGTGGCCAGCAGCAGCGGGTCGCGGTGGCCAGGGCGCTGGCGTTGCGGCCCCGGGTGCTGCTGGCCGACGAGCCGACGGCGGAGCAGGACGCGGTCCACCGCGCGGTGGTGCTGGACGAGCTGCTCGCGGTGGGCGCCGAGGGCACCACGCTGGTGGTCGCGACCCACGACCCGGAGGTGGCCGAGCGCTGCGACCGGGTCATCGAGCTACGCGCGGCGGTCCGCCAATGAGCAAGGTGTCCGGTGACCGAGTTGTCCAGTCATGTGCGGCGCCGATGAGCAAGGTGTCCGGTGACCGAGTTGTCGAATTATGCGCGGCGCCGATGAGCAAGGCACCCCGCGACCGAGTCGTCGCGTTACCCACGGCGCCGATCACCCAAGCGCCCTGCGACCGGGTCGTCCGGTTACGTGCGGCGGTGCGCCGATGAGCATTGTGCGCTGTGACGGGATCGTGCAGATCTACCGGGCGCAGGACGTCGAGGTGGTGGCGCTGCGCGATGTCGACCTGGTGATCGACGCGGGCGAGACGGTGGCGCTGCTGGGCCCTTCTGGGGCGGGCAAGTCGACGCTGTTGTGGCTGCTCGCCGGGCTGCTGAGGCCGAGCGCGGGCCGGTTGTGGCTGGACGGGGTGGAGGTGGGCCGGCTCGACCAGCGCGGGCTCGACCGGCTGCGGGCGGCGCGGATCGGCGTGGTGCTGCAGAACCCGTCGCGCAACCTGATCGGCTACCTGCCAGCCGCCCAGAATGTCGCGTTCGCCCAGCGGTCGGTGAAACGTGACCGCCGCCGGGTGCGTGACCTGCTGAACCGGGTCGGGCTGGGCGACACCGGCGACCGGCCCGCGGGCCGGATGTCGGGCGGCGAGCAGCAGCGGCTGGCCCTGGCCGTGGCGCTGGCGAACTCCCCCCGGCTGCTGCTGGCCGACGAGCCCACCAGCCAGCTCGACGCCGGGTCCGGGCGGCGGGTGATCGATCTGATCAAGGAGTCCGCCGAGGCGGAAGGCACCACGGCGGTGGTGGTGACGCACGATGAGGCGGTCAGCGAGGCGCTGGGCCGCACGGTGACGATCAGGGACGGCCGGGTCGGCGCCGAGGGCCGCCGCGGCGAGGACTTCGTGGTCGTGGGCAGGGAGGGCGCGGTGCAGGTGCCGCCCGAGTACCACCATCTGCTGCCGCCCGGCTCCATGGCCAGGATCGAGCCGCTGGAGGACGGGGTCGTGCTGCGGAGGGCCGAGTCGTGATCCTGCGGGGGCTGTGGGAGCGCCGCGCGCTCGCCCTGGTGGTGCTGCTGATCGCGGTCGTGCCGATCGCCTCGGCCGCGGTGGCCCCGATCTACTCGGCGGCGGCGTTGACCACGATCGTCCGCGACGCGATGCAGGAGGCGCCGGTCGACGGGCGTGGCTGGCGTTACACCTCGACCGGCGGCACCATCGAGGCGAAGGTGGCGGGGTTCACCGCCGGGGCCGATTTCGTGGATCCGCCGGTGTTCGGCATGGAGGTGTCCAGCGCCAGTTCCGAACAGGACGATCCTCGCGCGTACACGCTGGTCTGGCAGGACGGCCAGTGCGAGCACCTGGAACTGGCCCGGGGCCGCTGTCCTGGCGCCGCCCGTGAGGTGATGGCCAGCGAGGCGTCCGGGCTGGAGATCGGCGACGTGGTGCGGCTGAGGTCCATCCGGGCCGCGGAGCCGGGCGCGACCACGCTGGACTCGGTGCCGCTGGAGGTGGTCGGCGTCTACCTGCCGGGCGATCTCGCGGATCCGTACTGGTTCGGCAGGACGCTGTTCGACCCGGCGGGGCAACCGAGCCAGAGCAAGGTGGACGCGCTGTTCACGGTCCGCGAGACCCGTACCGTGACGTACTTCGTCAGCGGTGGCCCCGAGGAGGGGTCCTGGACCGATTACGCCCTGATCCACATCGCCCCGGACCGGCTGGCCGGGACGGATCTGCCGCTGCTGGCGGAGATGCAGGCGCTGGCCGAGGCCACCGGCCGGGACACCGACGCGATCGTGTTCTCGCGGGTGGCCGACACGCTGAAGACGATCAACGCGAACGCCGAGACGCTGGGCGTGCCGGCGCTGCTGGTGGCGGCGCAGCTCGTCGGGCTGGGCTGGCTGCTGCTGTTCCAGACGGTCGGCGACCTGGTACGGGCGCGCGGGCCGGAGATCGCGCTGGCCCGGTTGCGCGGCCACGGCAGGCCGCGGGTGTGGCGGTTCGCGCTGGCGGAGCCGTTGCTGCTGCTCCTGCTGGCGGTGCCGGTCGGCCTCGCGGCGGGGTTCGGGGCGGCGAAGCTGATGATCGGCGCGCTGCTGCCCGCGGGCATCCCGGCGACGTTCCCGCCGTTGGCGGTCGCGGCCGGGCTGGCGGCCATGCTGGGCGGCGTGCTGGCCGCGACGGCGTCGGCGTGGCGCATCGCCACCCGGCCGATCACCGAGGAGTGGCGGCGCACGCCGCGCAGGAGCGCCCGCGGCTGGGTGCTGGACGCGATCGTGCTGGCCATAACGGCGCTGGGCCTGACGGAGCTGCTGGCGGCCGGCGTCATCACCGACGCGTCCGGGGAGAGCACCGCCGCGCTGGCCGTGCCCGGGCTGATGGCTCTCGGCGTCGCGCTGCTGGCCAGCCGGGTGCTACCGGTGGTGAGCGGGTGGCTGTTCGGGCTCACCCGGCGGCGGGGCGGGCTGGGTCCGTTCCTGGCGCTGCGTCAGGTGGCCAGGGGGCCCGTCACGTCGGGCAGCGTGATCGTCCTGGGCACCGCGTTGGGGCTGGCCACGTTCGCCGTGGCCGCGTGGACGGCGACGAGCGGCGACTACGCGCGGGTCGCGGCCTTCCACAACGGCGCTCCCGCCGTGATCAACGTCGACGCGGTCGAGCCGTCCCGCCTGGCCGCCGCGGTCGAGGCAGCCGACCCGGAGGGCGTCGCCGCGCCGGTGATCAAGATGCGGGGTACGCCGCAGCTCGTGGTCGCCGACCCAGAGCGGCTCGCGCGCGTGGCGCACTGGGACCCCGCCCTGGCGGGCGGCGTCAGCCTGGCCGAGGCCATGGCGGCGCTGCCGGGGCCGGACGCCGCCCGGGTATGGGTGCGCGGCGACCGGTTCCGGCTGCAACTCGCCCACGGTGAGCTGCCCCGAGGCTGGGAGGCGCAGATCACCGCCACCTTCCGGATCACCGGCAGGGTGGGCCCCGTCGCGATCCCGATGGGCAAGCTCCGCGCCGCGGGCGGCGCGTACGAGTGGAACCTGCCGCTGCCCTGCCGTCAGGTGGCCTGCGAGCTGCGCAGGATCCACGGCGACCTGACACCCCTGGAGACTGTCGAAGGCGGGGCGTTCACCGAGGTCCGGGTGGAGAAGATGGAGGTGCGGCAGGACGGCCGCTGGCAGACGTTGCCGACGCCGGTCTGGCGGGTGGACCAGGACCCGGACAGGACCGACGGCTCGTTCGCCTTGACCGACGTGGGCGTCCAGGTGCTGCGCCCGGCCACCCATGATCAGGAGCCCGCGGGGATCGTGGTCGGCGACGTGGGCGCGAGGGCGGTGCCGGGCCTGGACAGCGCCTTCACCTACCGCGTGCGGGCCGCGGTCGCCGCCGCCGCGGCGCCGGGCATCACCGACGTGGGCGTCCTGATGGACTTCGAGCAGGCAGACAGGATCTCGTACGGCGTGCATGAGAACGCCGAGTTCCAGGTGTGGACCCGCCAGGCCGACACGGCGGCGCTGGAGCGGGCGCTGGCCGGTGAGGGGCTGACGGTGGTGTCCACGGTGCGCGACAGCGACCTGGAGGCCGGGTACGCCGCCGAGGGGCCGGGGCTGGCGCTCATGCTGCTGCTGGTGTCGGCGCTGGCCGCGGCCGTGCTCGCGCTCGGCAGGACCGTGCTGGCCCTGTACACGGCGGCGCGGCGGCGCGGCTACGAGCTGGCCGCGCTGGAGGCCGCGGGCGCGAAGGTGCCGGCGCTGCGGGTGGCGCTGCTGCTGGAGCAGGCGATCACCGTGCTGGCCGGCACCCTGGCCGGGCTGCTGGCCGGGCTGCTCGCGGCCAGGGCGGCGCTGGGCCGCATCCCGCAGTTCGCCGAGCCGGTGGTCACGCCGCCGCTGCCGCACGAGGTCGCGGCGGCGCCCGTCGCGCTGGTCACCGGCGGCGCGCTGGCGGCCACGCTGCTGTGCGCGCTGCTCATCTCCGAGCTGCTGCTGCGCGGCATCCGGGTGGAACGCCTGCGCGACACCCCGGCCTAGCTGCCGATCGGCTTCTCCGCCAGCGCGGCCATGAACGCCTTGGCCATCTTGAGCGCGCCCTCGCGGGCCTCCTTCTCGGGGAGCATCACGACCTCGGGCGCGTTGGCCGGCTTGCCCTTGGGCCGGTCGGCGCCCGCGAAGTCGACCTCCACGACCAGCGGGCCCTGCCGCACCATCACGCTGGCGCTGCCCGCGTGCACGTCGCCGCGCCGGGTCTGGAGGTAGCCCTGATGGGCGGCCTCGCCCACCCCCTTGACGTCCTTGACGTCGCCGAACACGATGCCGTCGAGCGACGAGTTCTCGGTGGTGTTGCTCCCCGCGCGCCGGGTCGAGTAGTAGGACCCGGCTGCGGTCTTGTCGGCCACACCGGCCCGGTTGGCGAAGCTGTGGACGGTGATGAGGACGCTGCGCACCCGGGTCGTGCCCGCCACGCCCGGCACGTCCAGGTTGAGCCAGCGGCACTCGGTCTGGGTGTCGTTGCCCACCTCGGCGCCGCGGGCCCGGATCACCGGCTTCGGCACCAGCCCGGTGGCGGCCGGGGTGAGCGTCTCGCACGCCGCCGGGAAGATCTTCAGCTCCGACGGTGACGGGGTGGGGGTGGCCTGCGGCGAGCTCGTGGTGGTCGGGTACGGCTGCGCGACCACGTTCGGGTGCTTGGCCTTCCAGTCGGCCACGCCCTTGGCGAAGTGCTTGATGAGGCCGGTCACCTCGCGGATCGCGTTCGCCTCGGTGATCGACTGGACGCTTTCGCTGGTGAGGATCTGCGCGTCCTTGCGCCGCTGGCCGGCCTGGAACTTGACCTCGATGGTCATGTCGTGGACGCGGGCGTAGGCCTGGCCGAACGAGTACCACAGCATGTCGCCGGAGCGCCGCCAGGTGTACTGCGCGTAGGCGCCGTCGGCGACGCCGGGGATGTCCTTGACCGGCGAGATGTACTCCTTATCCCCCTTCGACGGGGTCGGCTTGGCCGTCTCGCGGTACTTCGCGCCTCCGTAGTCGAACTCGTAGGAGTTCTGGGCCATGGTCCTGCCGGTCTTCGCGCCGTCGCCCAGGTGCTGGTTGATCTTGACGTCGATCTCGCGCTCACGCCAGAACTCGCCGTACGAGATGCGATGGTTCAGCCAGTTGCAGGTGAACGTGATGGCGGACGAGTGGTCCCGGGAGCCTTTGACCACGGTCGCCCCGGGGACCAGCCGCTCGGCCTCCTCCTTGGGCAGCATCGCGCAGGCGTCGGGGCCGGCCGCCGGGGCCTTGCCGGCCGAGGCGCCGGTGGCGGTGGCGGTGGCGGTGGGGCCGGTCTGCGGCTGGGTGGCCACGGGGGCGTCGTCGCCCGTCAGCTGGCCGTACACCAGATAGCCGCCCGCGCCGCCGCCCACGAGCACGACCGCACCGGCGGCGAGCAGGGGCAGCAGCCACGCGCGCCGCTTGGGCGGGCGCGGCGGACCGGACGGACCGGAAGGGCCAGAGGGACCGGAAGGGCCACCGATCGGACCGGTCGGCCCGAAAGGACCTCCCGGGCCTCCAGGACCGACGGGTCCTCCAGGGCCTGCCGGACCTCCGGGACCGACCGGACCTCCGGGACCGACCGGACCTCCCGGACCGACCGGACCTCCAGGACCGACCGGACCTCCAGGACCGACCGGACCTCCAGGGCCTCCCATGCCGCCGGGGCCCACCGGACCCGCAGGACCCGGGCCTCCCAAGCCACCCGGCCCCGCCGGGCCTCCCATGCCCGCGGGACCCGGATAGTCGGGCGGGCCCATGGCGTCCGGTGGCATGCGCAGTGTCGGCTGGGGCGCGGGCGGCGGGTATGCGCCGGGGAAACCCGCCGGTGGCTGGAAGGGCCCGCCAGGTGCCGGATGAGGGGACGTCGGCGGCTCGTTCTCGCTACCGGGATGCACCAATGACTCCTGGGGTTAGCCATGACTTGCGGGGAAACATGCTAGTCATCCCGGTTGCAAGCCACTTGAATGCCTCAGCCTTGCAACGCACCCGAGACCATCGCGGCCACGGCGGCGGCGGTTTTCTCGTCGGCCGCCCGGGCGGCGGTGACGTCCCTCCGGAACCAGACCACCTCGGCGATCAGGTTGCTGTCACGCAGCAGCACCGTGGTGGCCGCGCTGCCGGTCGAGCCCGAGTTGATGTAGCGCTCGAAGCGGGTCTGCACGAACGCGGCCTCGCCCAGGTCCGGCATGTCGCGCACCTTTCCGACCTGTTCGCGGAAGACCGACCCCTCGGCGGCCTGCCGGCCGGTGCGCTCCAGGTCGAACCGCCGGGCCGCCACCTCGGCCGCCCCGCGCGAGCCGTCGGGCCGCTCGATCCAGACGCGTACGGTCAGCCTGCGCGGGACCTGGGAGCCCCGCTGCAGCCGCCACTGGCACTCCCCCTCGCGGCTTTTCTCCGGGCCCGTGCCGCCTCCCATCACCTTCTCGACCTGGGTCTCGGTGAGCAGGCGGCAGGGGTCGGGCGCGGTCGCGTACCGGCCCGGCTCTCCCCGGTTGAGCACCGTGAGCCCGTACCAGCCGCCGGCGCCGAGGAGCACGACGGCGGCGAGCAGCACCGGCACCAGCCACCACGTGCGGCGCCGGGCCGGCGCCGGCGGGGTGTAGCCGGGCGAGGCGACGTGCTCCAGCACCTGGCGGACCTGCCCGGCGGCGGGACGCGCGGCCGGGTCCTTGGCGAGCATGGCCACCAGCAGCCCGCCGAGCTCGCGTCCCGCCCTGGCGGGCGGCGGCGGGTCGTGCAGCAGCACGGCGGCGGCCATCGCGGCCGGGTTGGGCCGCTCGAAGGGCGGCCGTCCCTCCACCGCCGTGTAGAGGCTCGCCCCGAGCGACCACAGGTCGGAGGCCGGACCGGACGGCTGCTCGTTGAGCCGCTCCGGCGCCATGAAGCCGGGCGAGCCCGCGCTGCCGTAACGGTCGCCCTTGGCGCCCATCGTGACCGCGATGCCGAAGTCGGTGAGCATGGCCGAGCCGTCGGCGTCGAGCAGGATGTTGGCCGGCTTGACGTCCTGATGGACCATGCCGTATGAGTGCGCGACCTGGAGCGCCGACAGCACGCTGAGGCCGATGCGGGCCACACTCGGCGGCGGCAGCGGCCCGAACTGCCTGATCGCCTGGTCGAGGGAGCGGCCGGTGACCAGGTCCATGATGATCCAGGGCTGGTCGACTTCGAGCACCACGTCGTGGATCATGACGATGGCCGGGTCGCGCAGCCGGCCGGCCGCCCGCGCCTCGTAGATCGCCCGGTCGGCGAACTCGGCCCGCTCGGCCGGGGTCAGCTGCGGCGGGATGCGCACCTGCTTGACCGCCACCTCGCGGTTGAGCATCTCGTCGCGGGCCCGCCACACCGTGCCGGCGCCGCCTTCGCCGAGCCGCTCCACCAGGCGGTAGCGGCGGGCCAGCAGGTAGCCGTCAGCCTGCACGGCGCAACGCCTGCTCGGTCGCCTGCGCGGCCTTGACGGCCGTCTGCTTGATGTCTTCGTCGCCGAACCGCTCGGACAGCGCGGTGTAGCCGACGAAGACCACCAGGTTGGCCAGGCGGAAGTGGACGATGGCGGTGTGGATGCGGCCGGTCTTGCCCTTCAGCTCGAACGCGAACGCCTCCTCACCGACGCCGGAGATCTTCCGCACGGCGGTGCGGGTGACCGGGACGCTGCCGTCGGCGCCGATCTCGGGCCAGGTCCAGTCGAGCGTGTCGTGCTGGCCCCACCAGCGCTGCTGGTTGGCGAAGAGGACGCGGGCCGACTCGGGGGTCATGGCCCACGGGTCGCGGGTGTCGGAGTCCTTCTGCACCTGGATCTCCACCCCGCTGCTCTGGATCGGCCACTGGCAGCGCGGGCCCACCTCGTTGGAACCCGGCATCGCCTTGGGCGGCTGCTGGGTGCGGAGGTAGCGGCCGATCTCCTCGGCACTGAGGAGCGAGCAGACGTCCATGGGGGCCGTGAACGCCTCGGGGACACCGCTCGACGCGCGGTCGCGTACGAGCAGGACGGCGGTCGTGGCGGCGGCGACCACCACGGCAGCGACCGCGGCGACGATCACCCACAGCAGCGGCCTGCCGCGCTTCTTGACGTGTCCGGGGGCCGTGACGTCGTGGTGGACGGGCAGCTGCGGCTGCTGACCGGCG
Organism: Nonomuraea sp. NPDC048826; assembly: GCF_043198225.1. Lineage (NCBI taxonomy): Bacteria > Bacillati > Actinomycetota > Actinomycetes > Streptosporangiales > Streptosporangiaceae > Nonomuraea > Nonomuraea sp. NPDC048826. The sequence continues at coordinate 598,119 of NZ_JBICUQ010000004.1, forward strand.
GCGATCCGGCGCAGCGCCTCGATCAGCTGCGGCGCGGGCGGCCGGGCGGCCGGGTGGGGCGCCATCATGGCGGCGATCACCTGGCCGAGCGGGCCGGGCACGTGCGGCACCGGCTGGGTGAGCGTCGCGCGGATGCGCTGGGCCGCCGTGCCGTCGTAGGCGGGGCCTCCGGTGACCGCGAGGAACAGGGTGGCGCCGAGGGACCACACGTCGCTGGCGGGACCACCTGGGTCGCCCTCCAGCCGCTCGGGCGCGATGAAGCCGGGCGAGCCGATCATCAGGCCCTGCTGGGTGAGCGTCGCCTGGCCCTCCTGGCGGGCGATGCCGAAGTCGGTGAGCACCACCCTGCCGCTGTCGGTCAGGAAGACGTTGCCCGGTTTGACGTCGCGGTGCTGCAGGCCGCGGGCGTGCGCGGCGGACAGCGCGTCGAGCATCTCCGCGCCGATCCTGGCCGCGTACTCCGGCGGCATCGGCCCGTGCTCGCGGACCGCGTCGCCCAGCGTGCGGCCGCGCAGCAGCTCCATCACCAGCCACGGCCGGTCGTGCTCGACGACCACGTCGTGCAGCGCCACGATGCCGGGGTGGCGGAGCTGGGCGGTGGCCTGCGCCTCGCGCACGGCCCTGGTGACCAGCTCGGCCCGCTCGTGCGGGGGCAGCCCCTCGGGCAGCGTCAGCTCCTTGACCGCCACCTCGCGGTCGAGCATCTCGTCCCTGGCCAGCCAGACCCGGCCCATGCCACCGCTGCCGAGCGGTCGCAGCAGGAGGTAGCGGTTGGCGAGTCTTTCCCCGGACACAAAGGCAGGGTAACGAAGGATCAAGCCGAATAGTTATTCGTCGGCCTCTGTAACTGTCGGTCGTCCTCTCTATGGTCTTGGTTCGTGGATCCCGTTCAAGGCACTCTCGACGAGCTCGGCACCCCGCTGAGCGAGGTCACGTTCGTCGTGTTCGACCTCGAGACCACCGGCGGATCCCCGGCCGAAGACAAGATCACCGAGATCGGCGCCGTGAAGGTGCGGGCGGGCGAGGTGCTGGGCGAGTTCTCCACCCTGGTCGACCCCGGCGGCCCGATCCCGCCGTTCATCTCGGTGCTGACGGGCATCACCGACGCGATGGTCATGGCGGCGCCGCGCGTCGAGGCGGTGCTGCCGAGTTTCCTGGAGTTCATCAAGGGGTCGACGCTCGTCGCCCACAACGCCGGCTTCGACACCCGCTTCCTCAAGGCGGCCTGCGCCGCCCATGGCTATCCCCCGCCGGCCAACCCGGTGGTCGACACCGTCGACCTGGCCCGCCGGGTGCTGACCCGCGACGAGACGCCCAACGCCAAGCTGTCCACGCTGGCCCGGTTCTTCCGCGCCGAGACCGAGCCGTGCCACCGCGCGCTGCAGGACGCCAAGGCCACCGTCGACGTGCTCCACGGGCTCATCGAGCGGGCCGGGTCCTTCCAGGTCCACACGCTGGAGGAGCTCAAGTCGTTCGTCCGCGCCCCCACGCCCGAGCAGCAGCGCAAGCGCCACCTCGCCGAGTCGGTGCCGCACGCCCCCGGCGTCTACTTCTTCGAGGACGAGCGCGGCGAGATCCTCTACATCGGCAAGAGCACCAACCTGCGCAACCGCGTGCGTTCCTACTTCACCGCCAGCGAGACCAGGCCGCGCATCCGCGAGATGATCGGCATCGCCGATCGGGTCCGCCACATCGTGTGCGCGACCGGCCTGGAGGCGGAGGTGCGCGAGCTGCGCCTGATCGGCGGCGCCAAGCCCCGCTACAACCGCAGGTCCCGGTTCCCGGAGAAGGTCTTCTGGCTCAAGCTCACGCAGGAGCCGTTCCCGCGCCTGTCGATCGTCCGCGAGGTCAAGGACGACGGCGCCGCCTACCTCGGCCCCTTCTCCAGCACCCGGCTGGCCGACGACGCCCGCAACGCGCTGCACGAGGCGGTGCCGCTGCGCCAGTGCACGCAGCCGATCAGCCTGCGCACCCGCCGCGCGGCGTGCGTCCTGCACGAGATGGGCCGCTGCGGCGCCCCCTGTGAGGGCAAGCAGGACCAGGCCGACTACCTGACGTACGCGGAGGCGGCGCGGCGGGCGATGACGCTCGACGCGTCCCCGGTCTTCTCCGCGGTCTCGGCCCGCATGGAGCGGCTTTCGGTCGAGCAGCGCTACGAGGAGGCGTCCGTCGACCGCGACCGGCTGGCCGCGTTCGTCCGCGCCGCCGCCCGCATGCAGCGGCTCGCCTCCGTCACCCGCATCCCCCACCTGGTGGCGGCGAGCCCCGCCTTCGACGGCGGCTGGGACATCCACGTGATCCGCTACGGCCGGCTGGCCGCGGCCGGGGTCATGCCGCGCGGCGCCCACCCCACCCCGTTCGTCGAGTCGCTCACCGCCACCGCCGAGGCCGTGATCCCCGGCCCCGGGCCGGTCCACGCCGCCAGCGCCGAGGAGACCGAGTGCATCCTGCGCTGGCTGGAGTCCCCCGGGGTGCGGCTGGTCGAGGTCGACGGCGAATGGAGCCTGCCCGCCCACGGCGCCGCCCGTCACAAGGCCCGCATCGACCTGGCCTACCAGGGCTTCGACCGCGTCCGCCACCGGGAAGGGCGGCCTCTGCGCTGATTCGATACAGTGGCGTCATGGTCACGGCTATCGTTCACATCAACGCCGAGGTCGACCGCATCCCGGAGGTCGCCGAGACGATCGCCGAGATCGACGGCGTCAGCGAGGTCTACTCCATCACCGGCGAATACGACCTGATGGCCATGGTCCGCGTGGCCGAGTACGAGCAGATCGCCGAGGTCATCCCCGGTCACATCAACAAGGTGCCCGGCGTGCTCAACACCGAGACCCACATCGCCTTCCGCGCCTACTCCAAGCACGACCTGGACGCGGCCTTCTCGATCGGCTTCCCCGACGCCGACTGACGCCGCGCCCTGCTCCGCCGGGCCGCGATGATCGGTCCAGTTCCCCGTACGCCTGGTAGTCGCATGCGCGCATGCCGGGGACTTCGCCGTCGACGGGCTCGTACGCGTCCGTGAACCCGCTGGTGCCCTCCAGGGCCCGGAACAGCGGAAAGGGCCCGGACGAGGTGTCCGGGCCCTTCAGAACCGCTTTCTAGCGCGTCAGCGTGTGGTCCTCGCCGGGACCGACCGCCGCGTGCTCCTCCTCGTGACCGTGGCCGTCGCCGGACTCGAGGGGGATCTTCTCGCCGCCGTACGCCTTCGACATGCGGCTGCGGAGCTTGCCGAGCGGGCCGCGCATGCCCTTCGGCGGGATGCCGGACGGGTCCTCGGCCACCGGCAGCATGAGCACCGGCTCCTTGCCGCGGATGTGCGCCTCGATGTCGTCCGCCGGAGGCGTGTGGACCTCGATGAACTCACCGTGCGGCAGGCGCTTGATGACGCCCGACTCCACGCCGTGGCTGATGACGTCGGCGTCGGAGCGCTGCAGGCCCAGGCAGATCCGGTAGGTGATGATGTACGCCAGCACCGGCGCGACGAAGATCAGCACCCGACCGGCGTACGTGGTCCAGTTGAGGTTGATGTGGAAGAACGCCGAGATCTCGTCGTTCGCCCCCAGCAGCCAGAGCACGCCGTAGAAGGTGATGCCCGCCATGCCGATCGAGGTGCGGTGCGGGTTGTTGCGCGGGCGCTCCGCGAAGTGGTGCTCGCGGTGGTCGCCGGTGATCCACCGTTCCAGGAACGGGTAGAGCGCCAGACCGGTCATGACGATGCCCAGGGGCAGCAGCGCCGGGATGATCACGCTGAGCGGCAGCGTGCCCGCTTGGGCCGTGCCGAACATGTTGATCTCCCAGGCCGGCATGATGCGCAGCGAGCCTTCCAGGAAGCCCATGTACCAGTCGGGCTGGGATCCCGCGGAGATGTCGGCCGGGGTGTAAGGACCGTAGATCCAGATCGGGTTGATCTGGGCGAACGTCGCCAGACCCGCGACCACGCCGAGCGTGAACAGGAAGTAGGCGCCCGCCTTGGCCATGAACGCGGGGTAGAACGGCGCGCCCACCACGTTCTGGTTCGTCCGTCCCTTGCCGGGCATCTGGGTGTGCTTCTGCACCCACATGAGGACCATGTGGGCGGAGATGAGCGCCAGCAGGATGCCCGGGATGAGCAGGATGTGCAGCGAATAGAACCGGGCGACGATGTCCGTGCCTGGATACTCGCCGCCGAACAGGAAGAAGGTGATGTACGTGCCGACCAGCGGCAGCGAGATCGCCACACCCTCGGTGATCCGCAGACCCGCGCCGGAGAGCAGGTCGTCCGGCAGCGAGTAGCCGGTGAGGCCCTCGGCCAGCGCCAGGGTCAGCAGCAGGATGCCGATGATCCAGTTGATCTCACGCGGCTTGCGGTAGGCGCCGGTGAAGAACACCCGCAGCATGTGGGCCATCATGCCCGCCACGAACAGCAGGGCCGCCCAGTGGTGCATCTGCCGGATGAGCAGACCTCCGCGGACGTCGAAGCTGATCTCCAGCGACGACGCGTAGGCCGCGGACATCCCCACACCCTGCAGCGGGGCGTAGGAGCCGTCGTAGATCACGTGCTCCATGCTCGGCTTGAACCAGAACGTCAGGAACGTACCGGTCAGCAGCAGGATGATGAACGAGTAGAGGGCGATCTCCCCCAGCAGGAACGACCAGTGGTCGGGGAAGACCTTGCGCAGGTTGCGCTTGAGGAAGTTGGCTCCGCCCAGCCGCTCGTCGAACCAGTTGGACGGTCCGCCGATCGCCTTGGGAACGGTTGTCAGCTCACTCATGCCTGGCCTCCCTTGGCCCTGGCCTCCGCCTCGGCGTCACCGCGCTCCCAGTAGCTGGGACCGACCGGGACGGCGAAGTCGCCCTGCGCGACGAGGTAGCCCTCGTTGTCGACGGTGATCGGCAACTGCGGCAGCGGCCGGGCGGCCGGGCCGAAGATGACCTTGGCACCGTCGGCGGCGTCGAACGTCGACTGGTGGCAGGGGCACAGGATGTGGTGGGTCGTCTGCTCGTACAGGGCCGCGGGGCAGCCCACGTGCGTGCAGATCTTCGAGTAGGCCACGATGCCGTCGTGCGTCCAGTTCTTGTTGACGCCCGACTTGAGCTCCTCGGGCCGGAACTTGATCAGGATCAGCGTGGCCTTGGCGAGCACGTTCAGGTCGTGCTCGTAGCCCTCGGGCACGATCGACAGGATGCCGCCGGGCGAGTTGAAGTCGGCCGCCCGGATCGGCTCGCCGGTGCCCTCGACGACGAGCCGCAGCGGCTTGCCGTCCTCGGTCTTCTCGCCCCAGACGGTGTGGCGCAGCAACTTGTGGAAGTTGGTGGCCTTCATATTGGTGTTGTCGAGGTCGCGCAGCAGGATCAGCGGGATCAGGCCCAGCGGCGCGGCCGCCAGCAGCAGCGTGCGGCGCATCATCTTGCGCTTGACGAAGCCACTCTCGTTGGCGCCCTCGACGAACGTGTCGGCCACGACCTCACGGTCGTCGCCGCCGGAGACCATCAGGTGGCGCTCCTGGACCAGGGCGTACTTCGGCATGATCTGGCGGACCCAGACCACGATGCCGACGGCCAGGGCCAGCACCGCCACGGTCAGCGAGCTGCCCAGGGCCAGGTTGGACGCGCCGGTCGCCTCAGGGCTGCCCACCTGGAAGACCACGTAGGAGATGAGGAAGGCGATGCCCGCCAGGAACGTGATCAGGAAGCAGAGGGCCACGAGCTTCTCGGCCCGGCGCGCCCTCTGCTCGTCCTGCAGCGTGATGCCGGGGGTCTCGCCCCCGGTGACGCCGGCGTCGTGCGCCTCCGCCTCGCCGAGCATCGAGGTGCCCGGTGCGGGGGTGCCGATCACGCGCTTGGGGACGCGATCGTCCGGCTGCTCGATCTCGTGCTCGTTGTCAGTCATGACTTCTGTCGCTTCTTCGCGGTGATCCAGATGGCGGCGAGGACGAGGGCCAGGATGCCCACGATCCACGCTACGAGTCCTTCGGTGACCGGGCCAATACGCCCGAGGGCAAAACCTCCGGGATCCTTCTGCTCGCGCATCTGAACGATGTAGGCGATCATGTTGCGCTTCTCTTCGGGCGTGATGGTCGTGTCGTTGAAGACCGGCATCGCCTGCGGGCCGGTGACCATCGCCTCGTAGATCTGCGTGGGAGAGGCGTCGTTCAGGTTGGGCGCGTACTTGCCGCGGGTCAGCGCGCCGCCCGCGCCGGCCCAGTTGTGGCACTGGATGCAGTTGGCGCGGAAAAGCTCACCGCCCTTGGCGGCGTCGCCCAGCGCGGGGTCGACCTGCTCGCCGGACGGCACGGCGGGACCGCCGCCGAGCGAGGCGACGTAGGCCGCGATGTCGCTGATGCTCTGGCCGTCGACCCACGAGGGCAGCGGCTTGCGCGGCACCTGGGCGCCCGGGTCGGACGCGGGCATCCGGCCGGTGCTCATCTGGAAGTCGACGGCTGCCGCGCCGACGCCGATCAGCGTGGGCCCGTTCGTCGTGCCCTGGGCCTTCGGCCCGTGGCAGCTGGCGCAGTGGGCCACGAAGAGGCTCTCGCCCCTGGCCACGTCGTCAGCCTTACCCGACGCGAGCGCCGCGTCAGCGGGCTTGCTCACCTGCACAAAGGTGGCATATGCCGTCCCGACCAGCGCCAACGCCAAAATCAGGACGGCATATCTCGCGAGGGGATGCCGCCGCCAAGCGGTGATCCTAACCACAGAGATCCCGTTCCTTACCGAATGATGTAGATGGTCGCGAAAAGACCGATCCAGACGACGTCGACGAAGTGCCAGTAGTAGGACACGACGATGGCGCTGGTGGCCTGCTCATGCGTGAAGCGCTTCGCGGCGTACGTACGTCCCAGCATGAACAGGAACGCGATCAGTCCACCGGTCACGTGCAGGCCGTGGAAGCCCGTCGTGAGGTAGAACACCGACGTGTAGGGGTTGGCGGACAAGGTCGCGCCCTCGCTCGCCAGCTCCATGTACTCGTACAGCTGGCCGCCGATGAAGACCGCGCCCATGAGGAAGCTGACGAAGTACCAGAACCGGAGCTTGCTGACTTGCCCCTTTTCCGCGGCCCACACGCCGAGCTGGCACGTCACACTGGACAGGACCAGGATGATCGTGTTGACCGTCGCGAACGGGATGTTCAGGTGAGCCAGACCCTCGGCCGAGGCGCCCGCCTGGGTGTACGCGGGCCCCCAATCGATGCCTTGGCCCACGCTCACGGACCGGATGGTGAAGTACATCGCGAACAGCGCCGCGAAGAACATGAGCTCAGAGGACAGCCAGACGATCGTACCCACGCTGACCAGGTTGGGTCTGCGGTACGGCTGACCTGTCGTCGTCGAAGTAATTGCGGATGCTGTCGCCACGGGCAGCATTATTGCGGCTCCGGTGGTCGGTCCGGCGCACGACCCCCCGTTAGCGGGAACAAACAGGCATCCAACCTGGGATAATCAGGACATAACCCCCACCTGGGGTGCTGGCCTGGGTTCGCACGCCGTGCCAACGGTACGATCCCAGATGACCCTACCGCTACGACCGATAGTGAGCGCGACCGTGAGCACCGACGACACGATGAAGGTCCTCGTCTACAGCGACGACGCCGCCACCCGGCAGGAGGTAAGGCTGGCGATCGGCCGGCGACCGGCCGCGGACGTGCCCTTCGTGGAGGTCGTCGAGTGCGCCACCGAGCCGAAGGTGCACCAGTGGCTCGGCTCCGGCGAGATCGACGTCGCGGTGCTCGACGGCGAGACCCAGCCCGCGGGCGGCATGGGCGTGAGCCGCCAGGCCAAGGACGAGGTCTACGACTGCCCGCCCATCTGCCTCATCATCGCCCGGCGCGACGACCGCTGGCTGGCCGACTGGTCCAAGGCCGACGCCGTCGTCGCCCAGCCCCTCGACCCCATGGTGCTGGCCGACACGGTCGCCGACCTCATGCGCCGCCGCTCCGCCACCCGACTCAACGCTAAGTAGGTGCCTCACGTGGACTCGCGGACGACCTGGCCAGCCATCCTTTCCGCGCTCCTGTCCGGGGAGCACCTGTCGGCCGACGAGACGGCGTGGGCGATGCGGGAGATCATGTCCGGCTCCGCCACGCCCTCCCAGATCTCCGCCTTCGTCGTCGCGCTGCGGGCCAAGGGCGAGACCGTGGCCGAGGTGACCGGCCTGGCCCGCACCATGCTCGACCTGGCCACGCCGCTGCACGTCGAGGGCCCGATCGTCGACGTGGTCGGCACCGGCGGCGACCGCGCCCACACCGTCAACGTGTCCACCATGGCCGCCATCGTGGCCGCCGCCGCCGGCGCCCGCGTCGTCAAGCACGGCAACCGCGCCGCCTCCTCCTCGTGCGGCGCCGCCGACGTGCTGGAGCACCTCGGCATCCGCCTCGACCTGACCCCCGAGCAGACCGCCAGGGTTGCCGCCGAGGCCGGCATCGCCTTCTGCTTCGCCCCGGTCTACCACCCGGCGCTGCGCTTCGCGGGGCCCACCCGCAAGGAGATCGGCGTCCCCACCGTCTTCAACTTCCTCGGCCCGCTCACCAACCCGGCCCGGCCGACCGCCCAGGCCATCGGCGTGTACGACCCGCGCATGCTCCCGGTGCTGGCCGGGGTCTTCGCCGAGCGCGGCGTCTCCGCCCTGGTCTTCCGCGGCGACGACGGGCTCGACGAGCTGACCATCGCCACCACCTCCACCGTGTGGGTGGTCAAGGACGGCGGCGCCGACCGGACCACCTTCGACCCGGCGGTGCTCGGCATCCCCCGCGCCGAGGCGGGCGCCCTGCGCGGCGGCGACGTGGCCTTCAACGCGCAGGCGGTGCACGACATGCTCGGCGGCAAGCCGGGGCCGGTGCGCGACGCCGTCCTGCTCAACGCGGCCGCCGCGCTGGTCGCGCTCGACGGTCCCGGCGACGACCTCGACTCGGCCATGATCGACGCCTACGCCCGGGTCACTCAGGCCGTCGACTCCGGCCGCGCCTCGGCCACCCTCGACGGCTGGGTCAAGACCAGCAGCTCCGTCTCCTGACGCCCGGGGGGCCTGCTCCGGCGGGCCCATGAGGCTCTGCAGCCCCGGGCCGCCCGCCCCGAGCCACCCGAGCCACCGCAGACCACCCCGAGCCGCCACCCCCGAGTAGCCCCGAGCCGTCCCGGGCCATCCTGGGCCGCAGAACCACCCCCGAGCCGCCTGGGCCGTCCCGGGCCGCTTGGAAGCCCTCGTCGGCCTCCACGAGCGCCCTGCCGCGCGCCCTCTCCCCCCCACAGATCTCCCCGTACGGACAAGGCATCGTTCGGATCTCTCCGTACGGACAGCGCGTCGTCCGGGTCTCCCTCGGACGGACGCTCCTGCGCGCGGGCCACTCGCACAGCGTCCTGAAGGGACGCAGGCAGCCACCGGCGGGCCGCCTGCCCCCCGAGGAACCCCAGGGACGCCCGCCCCACCGGACGGGTCAGGAGAAGGGGAGGGTGGGGCCGTCCTTGAGCGAGCTCCACTGGAGCCACTGCTTCCACGTCTCCTGCCAGTGCCCCCAGCCGTTGGTCGGCTCCAGGGGGCGCGGGGAGCCCGTGATGATGATGGGGTCCCCGATCAGGGTGTTCTTGATGAACCAGGACGCGTTGTCGGGGCTGACGTTCACGCAGCCGTGGCTGACGTTGGCGTGGCCCTGGGAGCCGACGGACCAGGGGGCGCTGTGCACGTACTCGCCGCTGTTGGAGATGCGCACCGTGTTGTACACGGTCATCCGGTAGTAGCCGGACTGGCCGGGGCCGATGCCGGGCGAGGTCATGATGGTGACGGGCTCGCGGGACATGGCCAGGTGGATGCCCGAGGTGGTGTGATATTTCATGACCCCGCCGCGCCCTGCGCTCATCGGCATCTCGCGGACCTTCCTGCCGTTCCGCCGCACGATCAGCACGTGCTCGTTGACGCTGCCCTTGGTGATCTGGGAGCGGCCGACGCGGAAGTCGAGCGCCAGGTCACGCTTGCCGAACATGCCCTTGCCGCCGTGCACGCCCGCAAGGTTGGCCTCGACCCGGACGTCGGTGTGCGCGGGCCAGTACTGGCGCGGCCGGAAGTCGATGTGCTGGTCGTCGAACCAGTGCCAGGCCCCTTCGACGGGCTTGGAGGTACGGACGAGCAGGTTGCGCTCGACCGACACCCGGTCGGTGATCGGCTGGTCGAACGCGATCATGATGGGCATGCCGACGCCGACCGTCACGCCGGTGGTGTTCTTGCTGGGCGTGATGCTCTGGATGTCGAAGGACTTGGCCGCCTTGACGGTGGAGAACGTGCTGGTCTTCTCGGTCTGCTTGCCGTCGGCGTTGGCGGCGACGGAGCTGATCGTGTAGGTGGTGCCGGGGCGGGCGGTGGCGGTGCTGCGCCAGCGGGTCTTGTCGCCGCTGAGCACGCCCGGCAGGGCGCCGTCCGCGCTGCGCACGGTGACGCTCTTGAGCGTGCCGTCCTGGGCCGCCACGACGACCGTCTGATCCGTCGGCACGTTGGCCGACCGGTCGGCCGGCTGGATCGCCACGGTGGCGTCGGGCGCCGCCTGCCGGTCCTCCTCGGCCGCGCTGCTCGCCGAGCACGCCGCCAGCAGCACGGTCATGCCCAGGCTGAGTCCGACACTCAGGGCCGGGCCCAACGATCGATACGCTACGCGCGCCACGCGCACTCCCCCGTCCGAGTCGAGCAGATTCACCTCTCTTATTACCCTGAGTGATCGATTGGCCACATCCGCGTTCCGGTAAAGAACACCAAAAAGCGGGCGTCCCCTCCGAAGAAGGACGCCCGCTCATGGACGAAGGGCTCAGTGCGAGAAGTGGCCCCGGTAATACTGGAACACGAAGCCGATCATCGCCATGATCACCAGGAACACGCCGATGAGGAACATCCACATGCCGATGACGAACCCGGCGAAGGTGAACGCCGCCGCCAGGCAGACGAACAGCGGCCACCAGCTGCTCGGGCTGAAGAAGCCGATCTCGCCGGCGCCGTCGCTGATGTCGGCCTGCTTGTTGTCCTCCGGCTGGGCGCCGATGCGCCGCGCGGTGAACATCAGGTAGTAGCCGATCATGAACGCGAAGCCGACCGAGATGGCCATGGCGGTGGTGCCGACCGGCTCACCGACCCCCGTCGCCGCCTTGGTCCAGAACCAGTAGGCGACGGTCACGCCGGCGAAGAACACGCCGCACAGCAGGAACAGCCAACCTTGAACCTTCATCGGGCCTCCACCTCCGGCGCGGGCTTGGCGGACAGGTGCGGGTACTTGAGGTCGAACGCGGGACGCTCGGACCGGATGGGAGGCAGCTTGGTGAAGTTGTGCCGCGGCGGCGGGCAGGAGGTCGCCCACTCGAGCGAGCCGCCGTAACCCCACGGGTCGTCGACGGTGACCTTGGGCGCGGTGCGCCAGGTCTTCCAGACGTTGTAGAAGAACGGCAGCGTGGAGGCCCCGAGCACGAACGCGCCCACGGACGAGATCATGTTGAGGTCGGTGAAGCCGTCGGCGGCCCCGTAGTCGGCGTAGCGGCGCGGGAAGCCGAGCATGCCCAGCCAGTGCTGCACCAGGAACGTCGAGTGGAAGCCGATGAACAGCAGCCAGAACTGCACCTTGCCGAGCCTGTCGTCGAGCATCTTGCCGGTGAGCTTGGGCCACCAGAAGAAGAACCCGGCGAACATCGCGAACACCACGGTGCCGAAGACCACGTAGTGGAAGTGGGCGACCACGAAGTAGGTGTCGCTGATGTGGAAGTCGAGCGGCGGCGAGGCCAGGATGACACCGGTCAGACCGCCGAGCAGGAACGTCACCAGGAAGCCGATCGAGTAGAGCATCGGCGACTCGAAGCTCAGGTGACCGCGCCACATCGTGCCGACCCAGTTGAAGAACTTCACACCGGTGGGCACCGCGATGAGGAACGTCATGAACGAGAAGAACGGCAACAGCACTTGACCGGTCGGGAACATGTGGTGCGCCCACACGGTCATCGACAGGCCGGCGATGGAGATCGTCGCGCCCACGAGGCTGATGTAACCGAAGATCGGCTTACGGCTGAAGACCGGCAGGATCTCGGTGATGATGCCGAAGAACGGCAGCGCGATGATGTAGACCTCGGGATGGCCGAAGAACCAGAACAGGTGCTGCCACAGCATCGGCCCGCCGACCTCGGGGCTGAAGATGTGGGTGCCGAACTTGCGGTCGGACTCCAGCGCCAGCAGCGCGGCGGCCAGCACGGGGAAGGCCATCAGAACGAGCATGCTGGTCAGCAGGACGTTCCAGGTGAAGATCGGCATCCGGAACATGGTCATGCCGGGCGCGCGCATGCAGATGATCGTGGTGATGAAGTTGACCGCACCGAGGATGGTGGCCAGACCCGACATCGCCAGACCCATGATCCACAGGTCGCCGCCGATGCCCGGCGAGTAGACCGCGTTGGACAGCGGCGCGTAGCCGAACCAGCCGAAGGACGCGGCGCCCTCAGGGGTGAAGAAGCCCGAGACGGCGATGAGGCTGCCGAAGAGGTAGAGCCAGTAGCTCACCATGTTGAGACGCGGGAAGGCCACGTCGGGGGCGCCGATCTGCAGCGGCATGACCGCGTTGGCGAAGGCCGCGAAGAGCGGCGTCGCGAACATCAGCAGCATGATCGTGCCGTGCATGGTGAACAGCTGGTTGAACTGCTCGTTGCTGGTGAACTGGAGCCCCGGCTGAGCCAGCTCGGCCCGCATGACCAGCGCCATCAGGCCGCCGACCAGGAAGAACAGGAACGAGGTGATCAGATAGAGGTTGCCGATCACCTTGTGGTCGGTGGTCGACAACCACTTGGCGATGATCCGGCCCTTGGAGGTGGGCCGGTGGACCGGCGGGGCCGGTGTCGTTACGGGCTCTTGAATGGCGGTCACTGGGCACTCTCCGCCTGGTTGGACGCGACGTACTGGTCGAACTCTTGCTTGTCGACGAGCTTCACCGAGAAGAGCATGCGGCTGTGGTCGACGCCGCACAGCTCGGCGCAGCGGCCGGCGTAGACGCCGCGCTTGTCAAGGGTGGTGATCTCGAACTTGCGACCCGGGCTGTCCTCGGGGATGCCGGGGATGATGTCCCGCTTGAACAGGAACTCGGGCACCCAGAAGGAGTGGATCACGTCGTCGGTCTGGAGCTCGAACTCCACCTTCTCACCGGCGGGCAGCACGAGCTGCGGACCCTGCTGGTAGTCGCTCACCGGCATGCCGGCCACCGGCTTGGTCTCCTTGCCGTCGACGGTCGTGGTGAAGCGCCAGCTCCACTGGAACGCCTCGACCTTGACCTTCACCTTGGCGTCGCCCGAGACATGGGTCAGCGCCTCGCTGTCACGCGCGGTGAAGAAGAAGAAAACCGACACCATGACGAGCGGCACCAGGGTGTAGAGCATCTCGATCGGCAGGTTGTAACGAACCTGCGGCGGGAGCTCGGCCTTGGCCCTGCGTCTGGTGTGGAAGAGGCACGCCCAGATGATGAGCCCGATGACCACCGCGCCGGTGGCGAGCGCGGCGATCCACGCTCCGTTCCACAGACTGGTGACGGTCTCACCCTGCTGGGTGATCGCATCCGGCAGCAGCCCGTTGCCCCACTTGGCCTCGGGAACGTCACTAGCACACGCCGCAGCGGAGGCCGCAAGCAACGCCAAAGCGACGGCGCTCGGCACTCTACGCCGGGCCAACGGTCGCCGTGTCGAACGGCGGGTCGGACTCACGGATCGCCTACCCCACAGATGAAGCCCGGGAGTCTCTCCCGGGCGCTCGTATTTCCTGATGCACAGCTGATTGCAGACACATTAGCGTGCAAGTGCCCCGCCCTTCCGCGCGGCCCCTCCATGGCGTGCCGCGAGTGGGATCATAGGACTCGTGGCGTACTTCGACGCGGCCTCCACCGAGCCGCTGCACCCTCAGGCGCGTGAGGCGCTGCTGGCGGCCATCGACGTCGGCTGGGCCGATCCCGCTCGGCTCTACAACCAGGCCCGCCGTGCGCACCTGCTGCTGGAGCAGGCCCGTACGGAAGTGGCCGAGGCGCTGGGCGCGCGGCCCGACGAGGTGACGTTCACCTCGTCCGGCACGCAGGCCGTGCATCTCGGTCTGCTCGGGACGATACAGGGCAGACGGCGCGTCGGCCGTCACCTGGTGACCTCGGCGGTCGAGCACTCCAGCGTGCTGCACGCCGCCCGGCTGCACGAACGCGACGGCGGCAGCGTCGAGACCGTCGGCGTCGACCTGCTCGGACGGGTCGACCAGGCGGCGTTCGCCGAGGCGGTGGCCCGCCCCGACACCGCTCTGGCCTGCCTGCAGACGGCCAACCACGAGGTCGGCACACTCCAGCCGGTGGCCGAGGTCGCCGCCGCCTGCCGCCGCCACGGGGTGCCGCTGCTGGTCGACGCGGCGCAGACGGCCGGCCGGATGCCGGTGCCGGACGGCTGGTCGGTGCTGGCGGCCAGCGCGCACAAGTGGGGCGGCCCGCCCGGCGTGGGCGTGCTGGCGGTCAGGAAGGGCACCCGGTTCCGCTCCTTCCTGCCGGAGGACGAGCGCGAGCGCCGGCGGGTGCCGGGGTTCGAGAACGTGCCGGGCATCGTGGCCGCGGCGGCCGCGCTGCGCGCGATGACGGCCGACGCCGCCCGGGAACGCTCCAGGCTGTCGGCGCTGGTCGACAAGATCAGGGAGACGGTGCCGAAGGTGGTGCCGGACGTGGAGGTGATCGGCGACCCCGACGAGCGGGCGCCGCACATCGTCACCTTCTCCTGTCTGTACGTCGACGGGGAGGCGCTGCTGACCGAGCTCGACAAGGCCGGATTCGCGGTCTCGTCCGGTAGTTCCTGTACGGCTAGTACGCTTCGTCCATCGCACGTTCTGGAAGCGATGGGCGTGCTCACGCATGGGAATGTCCGGGTGTCACTGCCCAGGGGCGCTTCCGCGGCGGAGGTCGACAGGTTCCTCGCCGTGCTGCCCGAGCTGGTGCTCCGGATCCGCCAGGACGCAGGAGTCGCATGACCGAGACCACTCAGCCGGCATTGACGATCGACGCGCTGGGGAAGAAGTGCCCCATTCCGATCATCATGCTCGCCGAGAAGATCAACTATGTGCCGCTCAACGCCGTGGTGGCCGTGCTCGCCGACGATCCGGCGGCCTACACCGACGTGCCCGCGTGGTGCCGGCTCAAGTCCCACCGCCATGTCGGCTCGTACGAGCTGCCGGAGGGAGGCTGGGCGATCCACGTGCGGCGTAATTACTGACCTGGCCGGTACGGGGTAGCTCCCCTGGTGAGGCACGACGTCACCGAGGGGGGAACGAGATGAGCGACACCGCCGGCGATCTGATGAGCCGGGGCGTGGAGTGCGTCCAGGCGCACGAGACGCTCGACCGGGCCGCGCAGCTCATGCGCGAACTCGGCGTGGGCGCGCTGCCCGTGTGCCTGGACGACCGGGTGACCGGCATCATCACCGACCGCGACATCGTGGTGGAGTGCGTGGCCCTGGGCCACGACCCGGCCCGCGTGCGAGCCGGGGACCTCGCGACGGGCCTGGTGTGGGTGCCGGCCGAGGCCACGGTCGAGGAGGCCCTGACGCGCATGGAGGAGCACCGCATCAAGCGGCTTCCGGTGATGCGCGACCACCGCATGGTCGGCATGATCAGCGAAGCCGACCTGGCCCGCCACCTGCCCGACGACAAGCTGGCCGAGTTCGTGCACCGGGTCTACGCCGGGAGCTAGCCGTACGGACGACACCCGCGCAAACTGCGCCCCCGCCGCTGCCGGCGGGGGCGCGCCCGTGTCAGGGGTGGTAGCAGCGGATGTGCGGGGCGATCTCCTCGGCGGCGGCGGCGCCGTAGGCCGCGGTGAACCGGTCCATGAAGTCCTTCTGGCCGAGTTCGTACTCCTGGCCGCCGACGCGCTCCAGCACGTGGGTGGCGGTGAGGTTGCCGATCTGGCCGCACCGCTCCAGCGACATCCCCCAGGCGAGACCGGCCAGGAACCCGGCGCGGAAGGCGTCGCCGACGCCGGTCGGGTCGGCCTTGCCGCGCTCGGGAGCGGGCCCCACGTGGATCGACGGCTCGCCCTGGCGGTCGATGACCGCGCCCTTGGGGCCGAGCGTGGTGACGCGGACGCCGACGCGGCTCAGCACCTCGTCGTCGGACCAGCCCGTCTTCTGCTCGATCAGGCCCTTCTCGTAGTCGTTGGAGAAGAGGTAGGCGGCGCCGTCGACGAGCTGGCGGATCTGCTCGTCGGCCATGCGGGCGAGCTGCTGGGAGATGTCGGCGGCGAACGGGATGCCGCGGTGGCGGCACTCGTCGGTGTGGCGGAGCATGCCGTCGGGGTCGTTCGGGCCGATCAGCACCAGGTCCAGGCCGCCCACCCGGTCGGCGACGGGCTTCAGCTCGATGAGCCGGGCCTCGGCCATCGCGCCGGTGTAGAAGGACGCGATCTGGTTGTGGTTGTCGTCGGTCGTGCACAGGAACCGAGCGGTGTGCTGGGTCTCGGAGATGTGCACGGAGTCGCAGTCGACGCCGTGGCGCTCCAGCCAGGAGCGGTAGTCGGCGAAGTCGTTGCCGACCGCGCCGACGAGGAGCGGCTTCAGGCCCAGGCAGGCCATGCCGAAGGCGATGTTGGCCGCACAGCCGCCACGCCGGATCTGCAGGTCGTCGACCAGGAACGACAGTGACACCCGGTCGAGTTGCTCGGCGATGAGCTGGTCGCCGAAACTTCCGGGAAAGGTCATCAGATGGTCAGTCGCGATGGAGCCGGTGACGGCGATGCGCACGGGATTCTTCTTCCTCGTTGTCAGCAAGCCAGTTGAGCCCCACGAGGATACGCGAAGGCCCCGCCCGCACAAAGGCGGAGCGGGGCCGGGCGGTGCCGATCGAGCGGGCTCTCGACTAGTTGAACGAGTCGCCGCAGGCGCAGGAGCCGGTGGCGTTCGGGTTGTCGATGGTGAAGCCCTGCTTCTCGATCGTGTCGACGAAGTCGATGGTGGCGCCCATCAGGTAGGGAGCGCTCATCCGGTCGGTGACCACGCCGACGCCGCCGAAGTCCGTCACGACGTCGCCGTCCATGGAACGGTCGTCGAAGAAGAGCTGGTAGCGCAGCCCCGAGCAGCCACCCGGCTGCACGGCGACGCGCAGCTGCAGACCTTCCTCACCCTGCTGCTCGAGCAGGTTCTTGACCTTGGCTGCGGCCGCGTCGGTCAGGATCAGGCCCTGTGCCGTGGTCTCGCTGCTCTCAACCGTCATCTGCTGACTCCCTAACCGGGTCTGTTTCCGACGTCTCGCTATTGACGCTACCAACACTGAGGGGATGCCACACATTCCCGCCCCCTCCCCCGGGGACAAATCGGTCTTCCGGGTATGTCATCATGAATCGTCACTTCGACGATAAGGGGGTAGGGCGATGACCACCCAGACGGGACTTCCGCTCTTCGTGCTTGGCCGGGGCGCCGATCCGCACAGTGAGGCAGGCGTGGACTGCCCCGGTGAGCTGCCACCGGCCTCCGACCCCCAGCTGGTCGAACGGGCCCGCAAGGCCAAGGAGGCGCTCGGCGACCGCCTGTTCGTGCTGGGCCACCACTACCAGCGCGACGAGGTGATCCAGTTCGCCGACGTGACCGGCGACTCGTTCAAGCTGGCGCAGCAGGCCGCCGCCCGCCCGCAGGCCGAGTACATCGTGTTCTGCGGCGTGCACTTCATGGCGGAGTCGGCCGACATCCTGACCACCGACGCGCAGAAGGTGGTGCTGCCGGACCTGGCCGCCGGCTGCTCGATGGCCGACATGGCCACCTTCGACCAGGTCGAGGAGGCCTGGGAGGCGCTGGAGGACGCCGGGCTGGCCGACCGGGTGGTCCCGGTCACGTACATGAACTCCAGCGCGGACATCAAGGCGTTCTGCGGCAGGAACGGCGGCGTGGTGTGCACCTCGTCCAACGCCCGCCGCGCCCTGACCTGGGCCTTCGAGCAGGGCGAGAAGGTGCTCTTCCTGCCGGACCAGCACCTGGGCCGCAACACGGCCGTGCTGGAGATGGGCATGTCGCTCGACGACTGCGTGGTGTGGAACCCGCACCGCCCCAACGGCGGGCTGACCGCCGAGGAGCTGGAGCGGGCGCGCATGATCCTGTGGCGCGGCCACTGCTCGGTGCACGGCCGGTTCACCGCCGAGTCGGTGGACGACGTGCGCGCGCGCATCCCCGGCGTGAACGTCCTGGTGCACCCGGAGTGCCGCCACGAGGTGGTGCTGAAGGCCGACCACGTGGGCTCCACCGAGCACATCATCAAGACGCTGCGCGAGGCGCCCGCCGGGTCCGCCTGGGCCGTCGGCACCGAGCTCAACCTGGTCAAGCGGCTGGCCCAGATGTTCCCCGACAAGAGCGTCTCGTTCCTGGACCGCACGGTCTGCTACTGCTCGACCATGAACCGGATCGACCTGCCGCACCTGGTGTGGGCGCTGGAGTCGCTGGCGCTCGGCGAGGTGGTCAACCGGATCACGGTCGACGCGGACACGGCCCACTGGGCGCGGGTCGCCCTGGACCGGATGCTCGCCCTGGCCTAGTCGCCGAAGACGTAGCCGACCCGGACGGTGACCTGCGTGGTCTGCCGTCCGGGGCTGATCGAGTCGTGCGCCTCGGCCGCCATGGTCCGCATCATCGGGACCGGCGGCCCGTGGAGGTCCTCCTCGCTGATCGACACCACCCGGCCGAGCGGCCGCCCGGCCAGCCCGGCGAGCTGCGCGGCCCTGGCCTCCGCCTGCCGGAACGCCGCCTCCCTGGCCGTGGCCATGGCGGCGTCCGGGTCGGACACCTCGAACGCGATCCCGTTCAGCCGGGCCTCCTCCCCCACGCCGGCGACGGTGTCGATGACGTGGTCGGCCCGCGCCAGGTCGCGGATCACCGCCTCCACGCCCTGCGCCGCCCGGTAGGACGACACCTTCGGGTACGCCTCGTACTCCGGGCCGAGCGACACCTCGGTGGTGCGCAGGTCGTGCGCCGCGATGCCGGCCCCGCGCAGCGCCTCGGCCAGCCGGGCCGCGGCGGCCCGCGCCCCGGCGAACGCCTCGGCCGCCGACCGGCCGCGCACCTCGACGCCGGCGTTCAGCCGCATGATGTCGGGCGCGGCGTCGGCCGAGCCCCTCCCGATCACGCTGATGTCCACGAGGACCCTCCGGCCTCTAGGGTGTGCCCCTGCTGAATCGGAACGCCATCTTGTCGAACTCCGCCCGCTTCGGGGCCGTGGCGAGCACCCTGTTCACCTTCCCGGAAAGGTCGATCACCACCGCCTCGTAACCGGCGCCCTTGGCCCGCCAGACGGCCAGGTGGTCGTCGTCCCACCAGCCGATCAGCCGCTGGCTGGTGAACGGCACCCGGTCCGCCTCGCCGTCGCCGCCGGTGGGGTGCGCGCAGATGGTGCCGGCCGAGGACGGGCAGTGGGCGAGGAAACGGTCGCCGTTGGGCGACACGTCGTCGCCCTCCACCCAGACCGGCTCGCCCGCCGCCGGCACGGTGCGCAGCTTCTTGCCCCGCAGGTCGTAGAACGTCATCCGGCCGTTCACCCAGGTGCCGACCTCGTCACCGCGGGAGTTCCAGAAGAACCGCCACTCGCCCGCGCCCTTCTCGCTGACCCGGTACGTGCGGGCGGTGCCGGCGTCCACGTCGACGATGCCGTACCCGTACTCGACGCTGTCGGTGTCGGTGGCCCGGTACAGGGTGACCAGGGCCAGCTTGCCGTCGGGCGACCAGCGCGGCGTGGTGGGGAAGATCGGGGCGGAGCTGACCTCGATGGCGCGCTTGTTGCCGGTCCGGTGGTCGATGACCGACAGCAGCGCCTTGCGGTCGGTGTTGTAGTCGACGTCGGTGCCGAGCGCGCGGGCGCCGTCGTGGTCGAGCGCGTACTCGAAGTACCGCGAGTTGCGGGTGTAGCGGTCGGTGCCGGGCTGCCTGACGTAGAGCCTCTTGCCGTTCTCGGTCGTGTACGAGGCGAGCTTGACGGGGTCGGTGGCCCGCTCCTCCAGCTCGACGGAGGTGCCCGGGAGCCGGATCGTCCTGGTCTCGGGCGTGGGGGTCGGCGTGGGGGTCGGCGTGCCGGAGGCGACCGTCTGACTCGGTGACGGCGACGGCGTGGGCGTCGGGTCGGGCATGGCGGCGATCCGGTTCACCACGAAGGCGCCGGCGGCCAGCAGCACGGCGGTGGCCACGGCGGCGCCGGCCACGATCCAGCCGGTCCCGCGCCCGCCGCCCGCGCGGGTGGGCGGCGGCGGGTGGTACGGCGCGCGCGGCCCGTATCCGGGGCCCGCCGCGGCGGCGCTCCCCTGCCACAGCAGCCCCGCCGGATCACCGCCCGGGCCGGGGAACGGACCCGAAGGGCCCGAAGGGCCCGAAGGGCCCGAAGGGCCCGAAGGACCCGAGGGACCTGAAGGACCTGAAGGACCGCCGCCGGGCGGCCCGGAGAACCCCCCGGGGTGGAACCTCGCCGGACCGGGACCCGAAGGACCCGCGCCGCCGGTCGGATAGGGCACCCCCGGTCCGGACATGCCCGGGGAGGACGGACCCGGAGGAGGCGCCGGGAAACCCGGACCTCCTGCGGGGGCTCCGCCTCCGTTGCCCGGCGGGAAGCCCGGGGAGTACGGGGCGGGCCCGGCGGGGTTCGCCCACGGGGCGTTCTGGGCCTGTCCCAGGAGGCGCATCAGGGCCTGCTGGGCGGTGGGCCGCCGGGCCGGGTCCTTGGCCAAACAGTCCGCGACCAGCGCGCGCAGCGCGGGATCGTCGATGACGCCGACGTCCGCCTCGCTGTTCATGATCCGGTTGACCACGGCGGGGACGCTGTCCTGCCCGAAGGGCGCCTGCCCCGACGCCGCGAAGAGCAGCGTGCAGGCCCAGGCGAACATGTCCGCCGCGGCCCCCGGGCTCCCGGCGCTGAGCTGCTCGGGCGCCATGAACGACGGCGTACCGATCGCGCTGGCGGTCAGCGTGGAGGTGAGGTCGAGCGCCTTGGCGATGCCGAAGTCGATCACCCGGGGCCCGTCGGAGGCCAGCACCACGTTGGACGGCTTGAAGTCGCGGTGCACAATGCCCGCCTGGTGGATGGCCACCAGCGCGGTGACGGTGCCGATCGCCAGCCGGTGCAGCGCGGTGCCGGCCCGGGGGCCTTCGGTGCGCACCACGTCGGACAGGGTGGGGCCGTCGATGTACTCGCTGACGATGTACGGGCGCCCGTTGACCAGCCCGGTCTCGATCATCTGGGCGGTGCAGAACGGCGCCACCCGCCGGGCCAGCTCGACCTCGCGGACGAACCGTACCGACGCCTCCTCGTCCCCGGCCAGGTCGGTGCGGAGCAGTTTGACCGCTACCCTGGCCCCGTCGGGGGCGGTGGCGAGATAGACGAGGCCCTGCCCGCCCTCGCCGATCCGGCCGGCCAGCGTGTACGCCCCTACCGAGGCAGGGTCCCCTGGGCGCAGAGGCGCGAGCTCGGGCACGATTTTCCCCACATGTGGCTTACGTCATGACTTCCAGACATTGTCGCGGCTTCCGAGCGTCCGCGTCACCCTTTCGCGTTCTCAGACCGCGTCGGCGATGGCGCGCAGCGCCTGCGGCAGCAGCCGAAGCCCAGGTCCCGGCCCGTACGCGCGACCGTAGGCGGGCAGGTGAACGAGGCGCGCGCCCAGCTCCGCGGCGAGCCGTTCCGGGCAGCCTCCCCTGCGCCGGGTGCGGATCACGGTGACGGGGACCGCGGGCAGCCGGTGCTCGGCCCTGATGTCGCGCAGCTCGCCCGCCATGTCGCGGCGGGCCAGCCACTCCCCCGCGATCGTGGCGGGCATCCGCCCGCCCCGGTAGATCCGATGGGTGTCGGCGCAGCCGGCGATCAGGCGGTGCGCGAGCGGCCCGGTCAGCCGGGCCAGCGCGGCCGCGCCCCAGGTGCCGCCGAGCGCGGGCAGCCACGCGCCGAGCGCGCGGCCGATCGAGGAGGTGCCGCGCCCGGGCGGCGGCGGGCACGGAGGATCCACGAGTACGAGCCCGGCCACCCGCAGCGGGTGCAGCCGGGCGAACGCCTCGGCGTGCCACGCCGCCACGGCGTGCGCGACCACCGTGACCCGCTCGGGGTGCTCGGGCGCGAGCGCCGCCAGCCGCGCCGCCTCACCGTGCAGAGTCGGCGGTACGGGCGACGCGGGGCTCAGCCCCAGCCCGGGACGGTCGAACCGGATGACGAGCCGGTCACGCGCCAGCTCGGCGGCGACCGCGTCCCAGTGGCACCAGGCGCCGCCCGGACCGCAGGCGATCAGCACGGCCGGGCCGGAGCCCTGCCGGACCACGTGCAGGGGGCCGGGGATCAGGACCGTGACGTCCGATTCGAGCAGCCGGACGGCCACGTACACGAGCCAGAGCGCGATCATCGCGGCCAGCCCCCGCTGCGCGAGCCCGGCGAGCTGCCCGGCGGCGGACGCGGTCAGGGTGACCGTGCCGGCGACGGCGGTCAGCCCGGTGAGCAGCCACGCCGCCGGAGCCCGCCAGCGGACGCTCAGCACCACCATGGCGACCGGCACCGCCACCGCGGCCGGCACGGCGGCGGCGACGTGCGCCCGGTGCGCGAGCGAGGCGGGGACGCAGGCCGGGTCGCTGAGCACGGCGCAGTCCATCGGGAACAGCCCGGCCAGCGCGGTGAACAGCCCGGCCGCGGCCAGCGCGAGCCAGCCCGGCCACTCCTCGCGTACCCGGGGCGCCAGCGCCACCCCGGTCAGGCACGCCAGCCCGGCCAGCACGTCACCGGTCCTGAACAGGCGGGTCCACGGCTGGTCGCGGGCCGCCAGCTCGCCGATGTAGCCGTGGGCCCTGTCGACTCTCGGCGTGGTCAGCTGGCCGGTGACCCACGCGCTGGACAGCACCGCGGCCCCGATGAACGCGGACGCCGCCAGCACGCACAACCTTCGCTCCACGTGACGATTACATCACCGTGGGCGACCGTACCCCGGAACCGGTCAGAGCCCGGGAGCGCCCCAGACCGGGAACCAGCGGCTGAGGTCCTCCTCCAGCGGCAGCTCGCCCTCCAGCGCGCCGCGCGCCTGGAGCTCCAGGGCGTTGTCGCGACGCTGACCCGACAGCGGCGCGAACGGGTAGAAGGTGCCGCGCTTGTAGAGGTAGACGACGGCGAGCCGCCGGCCGTCGCGATCGGTGAACGACACCAGCGAGCACAGCAGCGACGGGCCGAACCCGGCGCCCTCCAGCGAGGAGTTGACCGCGTGCAGCTCGGTGACCAGGTCGCCGACCGCGTCAGGCGTCCGGCGCACCAGCAGCCAGGTGTAGCCGTAGCTGTCGGTGAACTCCTCGACCCGGCCGCCGAGCAGGTCCTTGACGTCGCGCTCCAGGGTGGCGAACGCGCTCCCCTCGGCCGCGCGGAACGCCACGGAACCGGTGCCCGTCGGTGTGAGCCCGGTCGCCGCCTGCAGGGTCACGGCCGCCGACGGCAGTGCGAACAACGCGTCGAGATTGGGTTTGACCGGCTTCGACCGGCCCAGGATGGCGTCGAGCCAACCCATCGCGCTCAGCCCCTTCCGAGTTGGTTGGAGATCTTCGCGAGCTGGTCCAGCCTGCGCTCCAGCGGCGGATGCGTGGAGAACAGGTTGGCCAGCGTCTCCCCCCTGGCCAGGGCGGGCGCGAAGTAGAACGCGTTGAACGGCTCCGCCTCGCGCAGATCGCGGGTGGGGATCCTGGCCATGTCCCCGGAGATCTTGACCAGCGCGCTCGACAGGGCGGAGGGCTGCTGGGTGAGCAGCGCGCCCGCCCGGTCCGCCGACAGCTCGCGGTAGCGCGACAGGGCGCGGGTCAGCAGGAAGCTGACCGCGTACACCACGATCGAGACGAACATGACGATCAGCCCGATGGGCAGGCCCCCCTGGCCGTTGCCGCGCCGGCTGCCGAGCCCGCTGTAGAGCGCGACCCGGGTCATCAGCCCGGCCACGATGCCCAGGAACGACGCGATCGTCATCACGGCCACGTCGCGGTGGGCGACGTGCGACAGCTCGTGGGCCAGCACCCCTTCGAGCTCCCGCGGCTCCAGCCGGCGCAGGATGCCGGTGGTCACGCAGACGACGGCCTTCTTGCTGTTGCGCCCGGTGGCGAACGCGTTGGGGACGTCGGACTCCGCGATCGCCACCCGGGGCTTCGGCATGTCGGCCATCGCGCACAGCCGATCGATCATGCCGTGGAGCTCGGGGGCTTCCTGCGGCGAGACCTCCCGGCCGTGCATCGCGTACAGCGCGATGCGGTCGGACAGGAAGTACTGCACGAGCAGCACGACCCCCGCGATCACCAGCACGGTCACCGCCTGCGCCCCCAGCGAGATGAGGACGCCGACGAACACCACGTAGAGCAGGCCGAGCAGGAACATCGTCGCCACCATGCGGCGGGTGAGACCGCTGTCGGGCGCGAACCTGGTCTTCACGGCTAGCCCGGAATCAGGCCCTGGTCTCCCAGCATCTCCCGGACCTCCTCGATGGAGGCGTCCGCGGGGGGAAGGATCAGCTCGGAAGGCTCCAGGGAGTCGTCCGGCAGGGTCTTGCCGACGTGGCGCACCTTGTCGAGCAGCGCGTGCAGCTTGACCCGGAACGCCTTCTCGTCGCCTGCGTCGATGGCCGCCTCGAGCTCGCTGTCGAGCTCGTTGAGCACGGCGATGTCCTCGGGCGAGATCTCGATCTGGCCCTCGCCCATGATCCTGACGATCATGCGCCCTCCCCAGGCTGGCGCAGCTGCTGCGTCTGCTGCTGCTGGGGCTGCTGAGCCTGCTGCTGCTGCTGAGGCTGCGGCTGCTGCTGCGGCTGGCCCTGCTCGATGGCGGACTGCGGGGCGGGACCCTGACCGAGCTCGGACTTCATCCTGGCCAGCTCCAGCTCGACGTCCATGCCGCCGCCCATGCGGTCGAGCTCGGCCTGGATGTCGTCGCCGCGGGTGCCGCTGAAGTCGTCGAGCGCGCCGCTGGCGAGCAGCTCGTCGATGGCGCCGGCGCGGGCCTGCATCTGGGCCGTCTTGTCCTCGGCGCGCTGGATCGCGAGGCCGACGTCGCCCATCTCCTCGGAGATGCCGGAGAACGCCTCGTTGATCCGCGTCTGGGCCTCGGCGGCGGTGTAGGTCGCCTTGATGGTCTCCTTCTTGGTGCGGAAGGAATCGACCTTGGCCTGCAGCCGCTGCGAGGCCGTGGTGAGCTTCTCCTCCTCGGCCTGCAGGTTGTCATGCTGGACCCTGAGATCGCCGATCTGGGCCTGCAGGTTGGAGCGGCGCTGCAGCGCCTCCCTGGCGAGGTCCTCGCGCCCCACGGACAGCGCCTTGCGGCCCTGCTCCTCAAGACGCTTGCTCTGCTGCTCAAGGCCGTTGATCTGCAGCTCCACACGCTTGCGAGAAGTGGCGACGTCCGCCACCCCGCGACGCACCTTCTGCAGCAGCTCCAGCTGCCGCTGATAGGAGTAGTCGAGGGTCTCGCGTGGATCCTCCATCTTGTCCAAGGCCTTGTTGGCCTTGGACTTGAAGATCATTGAAAGTCTCTTCATCACGCTCATGCGCGTCGGCCGTCCCCTTCTTCGGTCGTGCTGTGGTCACCCAGTGCAGCGCAGCCGCCTTGGGATTACCCTACGCATAACGCACGAGGGCGTCACTAAGTTGCAGTCCAGGTAGGGTTGAGGTCGTGTTGCGACGCCGTTCCTCATCATCCGTGGACGACACCCCCGTCCCCATAGACGATCCTAAGCCCCAGGGCAAGGGTCGCCCCACTCCCAAGCGCCGGGATGCCGAGAGCAGGCGGCGCCAGCCGGTCACCGCGCCGAAGGACCGCAAAGAGGCCTATCGGCAGATGCGGGCCAAGCAGACCGCCGAGCGCGAGCGGGCCCGCAAGGGCATGCTCGCGGGCGACGAGCGCTACCTGCCCGCCCGCGACAAGGGCCCGGCGCGCAAGTTCGCGCGCGACTGGGTCGACTCGCGGCGCCTGCCGAGCCAGTACTTCCTGCCGTTCTCGCTGCTGATCCTGCTGGCGACCTGGGTGCCGTGGCCTCCGGCCATCCGCGCGCAGGTGCTCAACGCGGTGATCGTCGTGGGCTGGCCGGTGATGATGGTGGGCGTGGTCTTCACCTCCATCTTCGTGTCCTGGAAGGTCAAGCGCGAGGCGGCGGCGAAGCTGCCGGGCGAGTCGATGCGCGGGGTCGGCTTCTACGCCGCGATGCGCGCCCTGCAGATCCGCAAGCTGCGTTTCCCGCCGCCCACGCTGCTGCCGGGCGGCAAGCCGGTGCCGCCGAAGAAGAGGTAGGTCCTACCTCGCCGGCACCCACCGCAGCACGCCCCGCCTGACCTCGGGCACCCGCCCGTCGAGCTCCCGTCCCCGCGCCAGGGCGTCGGCGATCTCCCTCAGCCGGGATCGGTGGTCCGGCGCCGCGCCGACGCCGTCCACGGTGACGGCGCCGGTCGCCGGGTCGACGGCGGCGTACTCCATGCCCGCCGATCCCCGGCGGACGTGGAACGGGATCATCCGGCCGGTCCACCGTCCGTGGTCGTCGTACGCGCACAGGTGGAGCCAGGCGTCGCGGATCCGGCGGACGCTCAGGTCCGTCCCGCCGGACGGCCCGAGCCCCGGCCCGCCGTCGTGTCGCAGCAGCGAGGCCCGCAGGTCGTCGGGGAAGTCCAGGCCCGTCCTCGATTCGGCGACGGCGATCACCCGGGGCCGCCCCGGGCCGTTCAGCTTCGCGTACGTCCTGGGGGCGTTGGCCCGCAGCCAGCGCTCGATGCGCCGCCACTGCCGGTCGACGGCCCGCCTGACGTCGGGGTCGAGCGGGCGGGCCACGACGGGGCGCGGCTCCGGCGCACAGTGCGGCGCGCGGTCCGCGGCGGGGCTCGGTGAGGCGACCGCGCCCGGCGAGACGACCGGAGCCGGGGCAGGGCCTTCCGCCGAGTTCCCGAGGAAGATCACCGCTTCCGGTCTCCGCTCCTGCACGTACCAGCCGCCGCCCGGCAGGCTCGGCCCGAGCGCTCCCTCACCTTCCGGCGCCGGCCACAGGCCCGCTCCCAGGTAGGCGAGCCCTCCCATGACCGCGGCCAGCACGGCCGCGAGCAGGCCCGCGGAGCCCATCCGGCGGCGCGGCGGCGGGCCGGGCCGTAACTCCGGCGCCTTGGCGGCGGCCCGGCGGCGCAGCCGTACGACGATCGCGGTCAGGACGGCCGCGGTGAGCGCCAGGCGGAACAGCTTCAGCACGCGCCGACCCTACCGCCGGATGATCTGCCCTCCATGACGATCAATCCGGGAACACGGCATAAAGTCTGATGCATGGAATTCCGTCACCTCGGCCGCAGCGGTCTCATGGTCAGCGAGATCAGCTATGGCAACTGGCTCACCCACGGCTCCCAGGTCGAAGAGGACGCCGCCAAGCTGTGCGTGCAGGCGGCGCTCGACGAGGGCATCACCACGTTCGACACCGCCGACGTCTACGCGGGCACCAAGGCCGAAGAGGTGCTCGGCAGGGCGCTGAAGGGCGTCCGCAGGGAGTCCCTGGAGATCTTCACCAAGGTCTACTGGCCCACCGGCAAGGGCCGCAACGACCGGGGCCTGTCGCGCAAGCACATCACCGAGTCGATCCACGCCTCGCTGCGCCGCCTGCAGACCGACTACGTGGACCTCTACCAGGCGCACCGCTTCGACGCCGAGACTCCGCTGGAGGAGACGCTCAAGACTTTCGACGACCTCGTCCGGCAGGGCAAGGTGCTGTACGTGGGCGTCAGCGAGTGGTCGGCGCCGCAGATCGCCCAGGCGCTGAAGATCGCCGACGAGATGGGCTTCGACCGGCTCGTGTCCAACCAGCCTCAGTACTCGATGCTCTGGCGGGTCATCGAGAGCGAGATCGTGCCGCTGTGCGAGCGCGAGGGCGTCGGCCAGATCGTCTGGTCGCCGATCGCGCAGGGCGTGCTCACCGGCAAGTATCTCCCCGGCCAGGCCGCGCCCGAGGGCTCCCGGGCGACCGACCAGGCCGGCGGCGCCGGCATGATCGCCCGTTTCATGAAGGACGACGTGCTGGCGAAGGTGCAGGAGCTCAAGCCGATCGCCGCCGACCTGGGGCTGTCCATGGCGCAGCTGGCCGTGGCGTGGGTGCTGCAGAACCCGAACGTCTCCAGCGCCATCGTCGGCGCCTCCCGCCCTGAGCAGGTGCGCGACAACGTCAAGGCGGCGGGCGTCAAGCTCGACGCCGAGGTGCTGAAGCGCATCGACGACGTGCTCGGCTCGCTGGTGGAGCGCGACCCCGCCAAGACGGTCAGCCCGCCGAAGCGGCCCTGACGAGCGCGGACCCCTTGAGCGCGGGGCTCAAGGGGTCCGGCCCTGACTTGAGGGTCACTCCTGGCGCAGCGACAGCCCTCGGTACTCCACCCGGTCCTCCTCCAGGAGCGCCACCTGTTCGACGCCTGTTTCGAGCAGCTCACGCCAGTTCTCGCCGAGCCACGACTCGGCGTCGGCCTGGCTGGGGAACACCTCGCGCGGCAAGGGGCGATCGGTCACCTCACCGCCGTGCGCGTCCTCATAACGCCAACGCCATGTCATGCCACACTCCTTCTCCGCCGGCCCGCCGGCGCACCCCCCGGCGGCACTGGAACCCTACTCCGGACCCGCCCCTTTGATCGATCCATCCAGCCCCGGCTCCCCACCGCCCGGCCGGGTACGGCGCCTTCCGTGCGGGTTTGTACGCTCGGCGCGATGAAGCTTCTCCTCACCGGGACCGCAGGTCCGGCGGGCTGGCCGGAGCCGGGGTGCCCGTGCGCGTCCTGCGCCGGGACCGCCGGGATCCCCGCCCGCCGGCCTTTCGGTCTGGTCGTCGACGACGTGGCGGTGTTCCCGTGGACCGGGGTGCCGCGCGGGTACTCGGTCCTCGCGGACGGGCTGGGGCTCGCCGGACCGGACGGACGGCGGCTGCTGTACGCGCCCGCGGACCGTGAGGTGCCGCTCGGCGCGGACGTCCCGTACGACGTCGTCCTGATCGATCTCCTGGACCGCCCTGAGCGGCTCGGAGCCCTGCGGCGGGCGGGCGCGGTCGACTCCGGCACCACCGTGGTCGCCGTGGGCCTGGACCACCGCGTCCGGTCCCCGGGCGAACTGGACAGGCGGCTGCGCCTGTGGGGCGCGTTCGCCGTCCCGGACGGGACCGTCCTGGACATCGGGGACGCGCCCGCCGAGGGAACGTTCCGGGGAGCCGGGAGCGTCCGGGACGCGGTGCCGCCGCCGAGGCGGGCGCTGATCCTGGGCGGGTCGCGGTCGGGCAAGTCGGCCGAGGCCGAGCTGCGGCTGGCCGCGGACCCGTACGTGACCTACGTCGCCACCGGGCCCACCGGCGAGGGGGATCCGGAGTGGGCGGCCCGGGTGCGCGCGCACCGGGTGCGGCGGCCCGCGCACTGGGACACCGTGGAGACCACGGATCTGGCCGGGGCGATCCGCGCGGCCACGGCCCCGCTGCTGATCGACGGCCTGGGCACCTGGCTGGCGGCGGTCTTCGACGAGCACGCGGCCTGGGACGGCGACCGCACGCCGGTGGACGGGCGGTGCGACGAACTGGTGGGCGCCTGGCGCGAGGCGCGCGAGCGGGTCGTGGCCGTGTCGGACGAGGTCGGCATGGGCGTGGTGCCCGCCACGGCGAGCGGCCGCGCCTTCCGCGACGCGCTCGGCCGGCTGAACGAACGGCTGGCGGCCGAGTCGGAGGACGTCACCCTGGTCGTGGCGGGCCGTCCGCTGGCCCTGTGACCGCCGGGCAGGCGGGTCAGCGGACGGAGCGGGCGTACCACCGGCCGTGCAGGCGGTCGACGTGCAGCGGGAGGCCGAAACACTCGGACAGGTTGGCGGGGGTGAGCACCTCGGTCACCGGGCCGGCTGCCAGCACCCGCCCCTCGCGCAGCAGCAGCGCGTGGGTGGTCGTCGACGGCACCTCCTCCAGGTGGTGCGTGACGGTGACGGTGGTCAGCACCGGCCGGGTCTCGGCGAGACGCTCGACGGCGTTGATGAGGTCCTCGCGGGCCGGCAGGTCGAGCCCGGCGAACGGCTCGTCGAGGAACAGCACCGCCGGGTCGGCCATGAGGGCCCTGGCCACCCGGATCCTGGCCCGCTCCCCCTGCGAGCACACCCGGAACCGCCGGTCGGCGAGGTCCTTGCAGCCGAGGTCGGCGAGGAGCCGCAGGGCCCGCTCGCGCTCGGCGTCGCCGTAGCGGTCCCACAGGGGGGCGCTGGTGCCGGTGTGGCCGGTGAGCACCACGGTGTGGGCGGTGGCTCCCTCCTCCTCCAGGAGGTCCTCGTCGATGAGGTGCTGGCTGGAGGACACCAGGCCGATGTGGCGGCGCAGCTCGCGCAGATCGACGCGGCCGAGCCGGTGGCCGAGCACGGTCACGGCGCCCACGGTCGGGTGGCGCACGGCCGCCGCGAGCGACAGCAGCGTCGTCTTGCCCGCGCCGTTGGGACCCAGGACGACCCAGTGGTCGCCGTAGGCCACCTGCCAGTCGACCGCGTCCAGGAGAGTCTTGCCGACGACCCGGACGCCTACCCCTTCGAGTTCAACCACGTGCATCCGGCCAGCCTAGGGGACGCGGGCGAACGGGTCGGCGCCCTGTCTTCATCCGCCCCCGTAGGATCGGTCGTCATGCGATTTCCTGAGAACGTCTTCGATCTGGTCGGCGGCGAGGACGCGATCTGGTCGGACGACCACGCGGGCCTGAGCGACGAGACGTTGCGCGTGACAGGTCCGCGCGGCGAGTTCTTCATCAAGCGGGGCCCGGTGGCGGTGGCCGAGCACGAGCGGCTGCGGTGGCTCAAGCGCTGGGCGGACGTGCCGGACATCGTGGCGTTCGAGGATGAGGTGCTGGTGCTGGCCGAGGCGGGCTGGCGGAGCCTGGAGCGCAAGTCGGCGCCGCCGGAGGCCGGTGCGCTGATGGGCGGGGCGCTGCGCGCGCTGCACGCGATCCCCGTGGAGGAGTGCCCGTTCGACGAGCGCCTGGACGTCAAGCTGGCCAGGGCGGCCGATCGGGTCCTGGCCGGGCTGGTGGACCCGGCGGACTTCGACGACGACCACGCCGGGCTCACGCCGGAGGAGGTCCACGCCAGGCTGCTGGCCGAGCGGCCGGCCGGCGAGGACCTGGTGGTCACGCACGGCGACTTCACCCCCGCCAACGTGCTCGCCTCCCCGTCGGGCGAGGTGATCCTGATCGACGTCGGCGCGCTGGGCGTGGCCGACCGCTACGTGGACCTGGCCGTCGCGCTGCGAGAGCTGGACGGGCCCGCCGCCGCCGACTTCCTGGCCGCGTACGGGCTCGCCGAGGTCGACGAGGCCAAGCTCGCCTACTACCGGCTGCTGGACGAGCTGTTTTGAGCGTCGCTCCGGGCGCCGAAGGGCTGCGGCTCGCGCTCGGCACGCTCACCGTCTTCCCGGTACGGGTGAACCGGGTGGACCGCGCGGTGGCGGGGCGGGCGATGGCGCTGGCCCCGGCGGTCGGGCTGGCGCTCGGCGTGATCGCCGCGCTGCCGCTGCTGCTGCCCGGTCCACCGCTGCTGGGGGCGGCCCTGGCGCTCGGGGCGCTGGCGGTGCTGACGCGGGGGCTGCACCTGGACGGGCTCGCGGACCTGGCGGACGGGCTGGGCAGCGGCAAGCCCGCCGCCCAGGCGCTCGACATCATGAAAAAGTCGGACATCGGCCCGTTCGGGGTGGTGGCCGTGCTGTTCACGGTCCTCATCCAGGCGGCCGCCCTGACGGAGGCCGGGGCCGTCGGGCTGGTGACCGCGTGCCTGGCCGGCCGCCTGACGCTCGCCTGGGCCTGCCGTCCCGCCGTGCCCGCCGCCCGCCCCGAGGGGCTCGGCGCGATGGTCGCGGGCACGGTACGCACCGGCGTCGCCGCCCTGGTGACCGTGGCCTCGCTGATCGTCGCGGCGCTCCTGGGCACCGCCGCCGGGCTCCTGGGCGCCTGGCGCGCGGAGGTTCCGGCGCCGGATCCGTCCGAGGCGGTCCTGCACCTGTGGCCGGGTGTTCTCGGCCCGCCCGCCGCGCTGCTCGCCGGCCTCGCCGTGGCGTCGCTCCTGCTCCGCCACGCCCGGCGCAGGCTCGGCGGGATCACCGGTGACGTGCTGGGCGCGCTGGTGGAGACCGCCGCCGCGGCGGCCCTGGTGGTCTACGCGCTGGTCGTCTGACCCGTGGCCGGGTTCTCCGCGGACGGGGCCCGTACCGGGAAGACCTTGAGCAGGACCGCCCCGCAGACGGCGAGCAGGACCCAGCCCACGATGCCGGTCAGCCCGGCGAGCGCCAGGTTGGGCGGCTCGGCGGCGTCGCCGAGGACCAGCACGAAGCCCGCGATCGCGTTGAGCGCGCCGTGCGCCACGACGGCCGGCCACACGCTGCCCGAGCGGAGCCGCAGCCACCCGAAGACCACCCCGGCCACCACGCAGAAGCCGGTGAAGTAGAGCGCGGCCCCGGCGCCCAGGTTGGGGTAGTTGTAGCCGAGCAGGGTCAGCGGCGCGTGCCACAGCCCCCAGATCAAGCCAGAGAGCATCAGCCCGGCCACCACGCCCCGCGTGCTGGTGAGCCTGGGCACCAGATAGCCCCGCCAGCCCCACTCCTCGCCCAGCGACGGGATGGCGTTGAGCAGCGGCCCGGCCACCACGCCGACGACGAGCTGGACGACGATCCCGGTGGTCAGGTCGTCGGGGACGGGCACGTTCGCGGCCTGCAGCTGCGACCGGTAGAGGCTCAGCCCGTCCAGGTCGAGGCTGAGCAGCCCGAGCGCGGCGCTGAGCGCGATCGAGACGGCCACCAGCGCCGGGACGCCGAGCCAGGCGGCGAGCACGAGCAGCAGGGTGCGGCCCTTGCGCTCGCCGAGGGTGAGCCCGGTCTCGCGCGCCCAGACCCGGAACGGGGTCCGCGACGCCCGCCACGCCGCCAGTGTGCCGAGAGTGGGGGTGAACATCATCAGCGCGCCCAGCACCTGCACCAGCGGGGTGTCGAGGCCGCCGCGCAGCCACAGGGGAAGGGCGACGAGCCACGACAGGACGAAGGCGACGGCGAGGAAGAGAGGCAGCGGTTTCACGCGACCCTCCTTTCGGAGATGAGGGCGTTGATGAGGGAGGCCCCGCGCTCCGCGTCGTCGATGCTGATGCCGAGCCGGCCCCCGGACCGGTAGCGCAGGATCAGGCAGTCGCCGCCGCGCAGCATGATGGTGGCGGAGCCGGGCAGGCCGCGCACGCCCCAGCCGCCGACCTGGCTCGGGTGCCGGTCCTCCGCGTAGGCGTGCTCGATCTTGTCGAGCCGGATGCGCCGCACCGGCCAGCCGAGCGGCCCGAACGCGAGCGTCACCCCGTCGTCGGTGACCCGGACGGTGAGCGAGGAGGCGAAGAGCCCGACCGCGAGCACCGCCAGCAGCGCCGGCAGCGCGGCCCCCAGTGACGACACGCGGACCAGGCCGGTCAGGTCGAGCGTGCCGAGCACGAACAGCACGGCCGCGCCGGCGGCGGTGATGAGCAGCGGCCAGGGGTTGCTCACCCGGCTGACCCAGACGGCCCGCTGGCCGCGCCGGAGCCGGAGCCGCGGCGGCTCACGGTCGTCGGCCGGCGGGTCGGGCTCTCCCCTGCCCAGATAGCCGCCGAGCGTGGCGGCGGCCAGCGGCACCGCGATCATCACCATCACGGCGAGCGGGCTGAGCCGGGCGTCCTGCCAGGTGGCCGCGTCGAGGTTGGCCGTCACCGTCATGGCGGAGAGGAGCAGGGCGAACAGCGCGCCGCCGGCGAACAGGGCCCACCAGGAGACCCGCCCGGACCTGCCGTGCCCGGCCCGCCTCGCCGAGGCGAGCAGGCCCAGCCACATGACGCCCCAGAGGACGGCCTGCATGACCAGGTAGACGGCGAGGGACACGGCGTTGTCGGGGATCATGCCGGTGCCCCAGTGGACGGCCAGCGGGTCGGGGAGCCGGTCGCGCACCGCCAGCGGCAGAGCCGTCATGGCGGCGGCGACGGCCGCGCCGCCGAACAGGGCGATGGTGCGTGGGGTCATGCGAGCTCCTCGAGAATGGTGATCAGATCCTCCCGGTCGTATCCGTGCTTCCTGGCTTCTTCCAGCAGTTCGCGCATCCGCTCGCGGAGCGGGGCGCGCGGGTCGGCGAGCGCGGCGACGCTGACGCCGCGCCCGCGCCTGAACTCCAGCAGCCCCTCGTCGCGCAGCTCGCGCAGGGCGCGGAGCACGGTGTTGGGGTTGATGCCCAGCGCCGCGGCGAGGTCGCGGGCCGGGGGCAGCCGGTCTCCCCGGGCGTAGTGGCCCTCGCCGATGGCACGGCGGATGGCCGCGGCCACCTGCTCATGCAGGGGGCGGGCGTCGTTGAGGTCCAGGGTCAGCAACATGATGCTAATGACACTAGCACCATGTCACCAAAAGTGCGACACCAGATTCATGGGATGAACCCCTGTTTGTGAGTACGGAGAAACCCTCGATAGAGTCGGTTTACGTGACCACTGTGCGGCTGAACTCAGCAGATCCCGTCTCTTTCGACACCGATGCGTTGATCGTCGGTTTCCGGTCCGGCCCCGACGGTCCCCGTCCCGCCACGGGCGCCGAGGCACTCGACGCGGCCTTCGGCGGCAAGCTGGCCGCCTCGCTGTCCTCCGTGGGGTTCGCCGGCAAGCCCGGCGAGATCGCCAAGCTGCCGACCTTCGGCTCCGTGAGCGCGCCGCTGCTGGTCGCGGTCGGTCTCGGTGAGTCGGCCGACCTCGAGGGCCTGCGCCGCGCCGCTGGTGCGGCCGTGCGCTCGCTGGCCGGCACCGCACGCGCCGCGCTGGCCCTGCCGGCGGAGTCCGCCGCCCAGGCCGAGGCCGTGGCGCTGGGCGGGCTGCTGGGCGCCTACGCGTTCTCGCGCTACCGCACCGGCGACGACCAGAAGGCGCCGGTCGCCGACCTGACCGTGCTGTCCGGCGCGCCGGGCGAGACGGCCGAGCGCGCCTCCGTCCTGGCCGAGTCCGTCTCGCTGGTGCGCGATCTGGTCAACACCCCGCCGTCCGACCTGTGGCCGGCCAAGTTCGCCGAGATCGCCGAGCAGACGGCCGCCGAGACGGGCCTGTCCGTCGAGGTCCTCGACGACAAGCAGCTCAGGGACGGCGGCTACGGCGGCCTCGTCGGCGTCGGCCAGGGCTCGGTCAACCCGCCACGCCTGGTCCGCCTCTCCTACACCCACCCCGAGGCCGGCAAGACCCTGGCGTTCGTCGGCAAGGGCATCACGTTCGACTCCGGCGGGCTGTCGCTCAAGCCGTCCGCGTCGATGGACTGGATGAAGTCCGACATGGGCGGCGCGGGCGCGGTGTTCGGCGCGCTCGTCGGCATCGCCAGGCTGGGCCTGCGGGTCAACGCGATCGGCTACCTCTGCCTGGCGGAGAACCTCCCCAGCGGCACCGCCCAGCGCCCCTCCGACGTCCTCCACAGCTACAGCGGCAAGACGGTCGAGGTGCTCGACACCGACGCCGAGGGCCGCCTGGTCCTCATGGACGGCATCGCGCGCGCCGCCGAGGACAACCCCGACGCGATCATCGACGTGGCCACGCTGACCGGCGCGCAGATCGTCGCGCTCGGCTGGCGCACCGCCGGCGTCATGGCCAACGACGACGAGCTGCGCGAGCTGGTCGTCGAGGTGGCGGGCGCCGCGGGCGAGGGCGCCTGGGGCATGCCGCTGCCGGAGGAGCTGCGCAAAGGCCTCGACTCCCCCATCGCCGACATCGCCAACCTCCAGCCGGAGCGCTGGGGCAGCATGCTCGCCGCCGGCATCTTCCTGAAGGAGTTCGTGCCCGACGGCGTGCGCTGGGCCCACATCGACATGGCCGGCCCGGCCTTCAA
This sequence comes from Nonomuraea sp. NPDC048826, assembly GCF_043198225.1. Taxonomy (NCBI): domain Bacteria; kingdom Bacillati; phylum Actinomycetota; class Actinomycetes; order Streptosporangiales; family Streptosporangiaceae; genus Nonomuraea; species Nonomuraea sp. NPDC048826. The sequence continues at coordinate 633,916 of NZ_JBICUQ010000004.1, forward strand.
CAAGGGTGAGCCGTACGGATACATCCCCAAGGGCGGCACCGGCGCGGTCACCCGCACGCTCATCGGACTGGCGGAGCGGCACGCGAGCGCGGCGAACAAATGAAAAGATGAAGCCGTCAAGACCACCCCGACAAGGAGCCTTCCTGTGGCCTACGACATCGTCGTCCTAGGTGGCGGCAGCGGCGGCTACGCCTGCGCGCTGCGGGCGGCCGAGCTGGGCATGTCCGTCGCCCTGATCGAGAAGGACAAGATCGGCGGCACCTGCCTCCACCGGGGCTGCATCCCGACCAAGGCGCTGCTGCACGTCGCCGAGGTGGCCGACGAGACCAGGGAGAGCGAGTCGTTCGGCGTGCGGGCGCGCTTCGACGGCATCGACGTCGCGGGCGTCCACGCGTTCAAGGACAAGATCGTCAACCGGGCCTGGAAGGGCGTGCAGGGGCTGCTCAAGGCCGCCGGGGTCACCCTGGTCGAGGGCGAGGGCCGGCTCGCGGGCGAGCGCCGGGTGCAGGTGGGCTCCGAGGTGTACGAGGGTCGCCACCTCGTGCTGGCGACCGGGTCCGCGCCCAGGTCACTGCCCGGCCTCGACATCGACGGCGAGCGCATCATCACCAGCGAGCACTGCCTGACGATGGACCGGGTGCCGTCCTCGGTGGTCGTGCTGGGCGGCGGCGTCATCGGCGTCGAGCTGGCGAGCGTCTACCGCTCGTTCGGCGCCGAGGTGACCATCGTCGAGGCCCTGCCCCACCTGCTGCCGACCGAGGAGGAGTCCAGCTCCAAGCTGCTGGAGCGGGCCTTCCGGCGGCGCGGCATCAAGTACGAGCTCGGGGTGCGCCTCGACAGCGCCAAGATCACCGACACCGGCGTGCTCGTCACCCTGGCCGGCGGCAAGACCCTCGACGCCGAGATCCTGCTCGTGGCGGTGGGCCGCGGCGCGGTCACGGCGGGCCTGGGCTTCGAGGAGGCGGGCGTGGCGGTCGAGCGCGGCACCGTCACGGTCGACGAGCACTGCCGCACCTCCGCGCCCGGCGTCTACGCCGTCGGCGACCTGATCGCCACCCCTCAGCTGGCCCACGCCGGGTTCGCCGAGGGCATCATGGTCGCCGAGCACATCGCCGGCCTCGGCCCCGCGCCCATCGACTACGCGGGGGTGCCGCGGATCACCTACTCCGACCCGGAGGTCGCCTCGGTCGGCATCACCTCCGCGCAGGCCGCCGAGCGCGGCATGGAGATCGTCGAGCAGGTCTACGACCTGGCGGGCAACCCCAAGAGCCAGATCCTCGGCACGGCGGGCGCGGTCAAGGTGCTCGCCCGCAAGGACGGGCCGGTCGTCGGCGTCCACATGGTGGGCCGCCGCATCGGTGAACTCGTCACGGAGGGGCAGCTCATCTACAACTGGGAGGCTCTTCCCACGGAGGTCGCCCAGCTCATCCACGCACACCCGACGCAGTCCGAGGCGATCGGGGAGGCCATGCTGGCCCTGGCCGGCAAGCCACTGCACGTACACAATTAGTCCAGCCCTCGAGATCAGAACGCGAGAGAAGATAACGATGCCGGTCTCCGTACAGATGCCCCAGCTCGGCGAGAGTGTCACCGAGGGCACGGTCACCCGTTGGCTGAAGAAGGAGGGCGAGCGCGTCGAGGCCGACGAGCCGCTCCTCGAAGTGTCGACGGACAAGGTCGACACCGAGATCCCGTCGCCCTCCGCCGGCGTGATCACGAAGATCGTCGTCGCGGAGGACGAGACGGTGGAGGTCGGCGCCGAGCTGGCCATCATCGACGAGAGCGGCCAGGCCGGCGCCGCCGCCCCGGCCGAGGAGGCGGCGCCCGCCGCGCAGCCCGAGCCGGAGCCCGAGCCGGAGCCGGAGCCCGAGCCGCAGCAGGCCCCCGCCTCGTCGATCCCGCAGCCCGCCCCGGCCGAGCCTGCCCCCCAGCAGCCCGCGGCCCAGCAGCCCGCGCCCCAGCCCGCTCCGCAGGCGGCTCCCCAGCCCGCCCCGCAGCAGCCCGCCGCGCAGGCCCCGACGCCGCTGCCCACCTCGGGCGACAGCCCGTACGTGACGCCGCTGGTGCGCAAGCTGGCCAACGAGCACGGCGTGGACCTCGACTCCATCACCGGCACCGGGGTCGGCGGCCGCATCCGCAAGCAGGACGTGCTGGAGGCCGCCAAGCAGCAGCGCGAGCAGGCTCCCGCCGCCGCTCCTCAGGCCGCCGCTCCTCAGGCCGCCGCGCCCGCTCCCGCCCCGCAGGCCGCGGCCCCCGCCGCCGCGCCCGCCGCGCCCGCCGCGGCGCAGGCCGCCTCGCCCGAGGCGGTGGAGGTCGACACCACGCTGCGCGGCCGCACCGAGAAGATGACGCGGCTGCGCCAGACGATGTCCAAGCGCCTGGTCGAGTCGCTGCAGACGGCCGCCCAGCTCACCACCGTCGTCGAGGTCGACGTCACCAAGGTGGCGCAGCTGCGGGCGCGGGCCAAGGACGAGTTCTTCCGCCGTGAGGGCGTCAAGCTGTCGTTCATGCCGTTCTTCGAGATGGCCGCGATCGAGGCGCTCAAGCAGCACCCGAAGCTCAACGCGACGATCAACAACGAGACCATGGAGGTCACGTACTTCGACGTCGAGCACCTCGCCATCGCGGTCGACACCGAGCGCGGCCTGATCGCGGCGGTCATCAAGAACGCCGGCGACCTCAACCTCGCCGGGCTGGCCCGCAAGACGGCCGACCTGGCCGAGCGGACCCGCGCCAACAAGGTGACCCCTGACGAGATCACCGGCGGCACGTTCACGCTGACCAACACCGGCAGCCGCGGCGCCCTGTTCGACACGCCGATCCTGAACCAGCCGCAGGTCGGCATGCTCGGCACCGGCGCCGTGGTCAAGCGTCCCGTGGTGGTCGACACCCCCGAGGGCGAGGTCATCGCGGTCCGGTCGATGGTCTACCTGGCGCTCACCTACGACCACCGCCTGGTCGACGGCGCCGACGCCGCCCGCTTCCTGACGACGATCAAGCGTCGCCTGGAGGAGGGCCGCTTCGAGGCCCAGCTCGGCCTGGCGTGACCGGGTTCGCTTGATCGGTGAGGGCCGGGCGCGATGGCGCCCGGCCCTTCCGCGTTCCCGGGGCCGGGGATCTTGCGGTTGTCGCGGCCTGCCGGTGTCCCGGACGTGATCTGGCCGCCGCAGCATCATGGTCATGAGAAGGCTGATCGCGGCTTTGACGGCCGCCGCCGCGCTGCTCGCGGGCGCCGCCGTCACGCCGGCGGATCCCGTCGGGGCGCTGAGGTCCGTTCTGGCGCCCGGGCACGGGGTGCGCTTCACCGAGACGGCCGTCCTTTCGGGCGGTGCCGGCGAGCGGGCGGAGAAGCGGCGCGAGGGGGTCTTCGCGCTCGACGCCGAGGGCGCCGTCAAGGCCCTGGACGTCACCATCACCGGGGGCGAGCACGGCCGCGAACGCGCCATCGGGTTCGACGGCGAGATCGGCGGCACCGGTTACCGCTCCGGAGGTCTCCTGGCGAAGTATCTGGGGAAGGGCAAGACCTGGTGGGAGGAGGCCCACCAGTCGCATCTGTGGCACACCGAGCTGCTCGGCCACGACCAGCAGCTCGTCAACCCGGCGGAACCCGCGACGCTGGCCGCCCTGCTGGCTGACGGGCGGCGGAGCGGCAACACGGTCACCGGCGTGATCACCTTCGAGAAGCTCGAACGGGTCTCCCCCTGGGCGGCGGACGCCACCCACATCGGCTGGGATCCGGACACGAGGCTCGCCTACACCGTCACGCTGAACTCCGCTGGTCTGGTCAGCGGGGTGCGGAGCACGTTCACGTTCTCCGGCGGCCTTGAGGAACTGGAGGGCAGGACCCTTCACGTCGACACCCGCTACCGCCGGTGGGGCGGCAAGGTGTCGATCGAGCCGCCGGACCCCGGCACGACGACCACCGAGCTGTGCGTCGAGGGCCGCTGCGGCTGGCGTCTTCCGGGGTGACCGCGGATCGGCGGCGTAGGGTGGCGGTATGGCGATCATCGTGACGGGTGCGTCGGGGTTGCTCGGCGAGGCGCTGGTCGGCGCGCTGCGGGGCGCGGACGAGCGGGTGGTCACTCTGGTCCGGCGCGAGCCCAGAAGCGGCGACGAGGCGCTCTGGCGGCCCGCCGAGGGGGTGCTGGACCCGGCGGTGCTGGACGGCGCGAGCGCGGTGGTGCATCTGGCCGGGGCGCCGATCGCCGGCCGGCGCTGGACCGTGGCGTACAAGAAGGAGCTGATCCGCAGCCGCGTCGACAGCACGAGGCTGCTGGTACGGGCGATGCGGGCGGCGTCGACGCCACCGGGCGTGCTGGTGTCGGCCTCCGGGATGGACTACTACGGCGACACCGGTGACCGGGTGATCGACGAGGGCGCGGACCGGGGGCAGGGGTTCATGCCGGAGCTGTGCGCGCGGTGGGAGGCGGAGGCGGTCGCCGCCGAGGAGTCCGGGGTGCGGGTGGCGCTGCTGCGGACCTCGCTGGCGCTGAGCGGGCGCGGCGGCTCGCTGGCCAGGATGCTGCCGATCTTCAAGGCCGGCCTCGGCGCGCCGCTGGGCTCGGGCCGGCAGTACTGGTCGTGGATCAGCGTCCCCGACTGGGTGGGCGCCGTGCGGCACATCCTGGCGACGCCCGGGGTGTCGGGGCCGGTCAACATGTGTTCTCCCACGCCGGTCACCAACGCCGGCTTCACCCGGACGCTCGGTCAGGTCCTGGGCCGGCCGACGATGCCGATGCCGGTGCCGCGGTTCGCGCTGTCGCTGGGCCTCGGCGAGCTGGCCGGGGCGGCGCTGCTGCCCAGCCACCGGCTGAAGCCGGGGAAACTGCTGGACACCGGCTACGAGTTCACGCATGGCGACCTCGCGGACGCGCTCCGCGCCGTACTGTAGTGAGCTGTTCTTACTTCGCTCCGGGAGATCGCATGACCAGGTCGAGCCAGTCTCACATCCTCGCGATCGGGGGCGGCTCGTTCCGCCCGACCGGCCGCTTCGGCTTCATCGAGGCGAGTCCCCTGCTGCGCTACGGCCTCGACCTGACCGGTCAGGACCGTCCGAAGCTGGGCCTGCTGGCCACCGCGACCGGCGACAGCGCCGAGTGGCTGCTGAAGATGTACGGCGCGTTCACCGGCTGGGACGTCGAGGTCAGCCACCTGACCGTGTTCCCCATGCCCAACGTGGCGGACCCGAAGGCGTGGATGCTGGAGCAGGACATGATCTACGTCAGCGGCGGCAGCGTGGCCAACCTGATGGCGCTGTGGCGGCTGCACGGCCTCGACGAGGCGTTCGAGGAGGCCTGGCGGGCCGGGGTGGTGCTGTCGGGCCAGAGCGCGGGCGCGCTGTGCTGGCACGTCGGCGGCAACACCGACTCCTTCGGCCCCGAGCTGCGGGTGTGGTCCGACGGGATGGGCCTGCTGCCCTACTCGTGCGGCGTGCACTACGACGCCGAGCCGCAGCGGCGGCCGCTGCTGCACGCGTCGGTGGCGAGCGGCGAGCTGCCCGGGGGTTACGCCGCCGACGAGGGCGTGGCGCTCCACTACGTCGGCACCGAGTTCATCCAGGCGGTCAGTTGCCGGCCCGAGGGATACGCGTACCGCGTGGAGCACGACGGCGACGGCGGCGTCAAGGAGTTCAGGATCGAACCTCGGCTGCTGACTTCCTGAATTACCCTACAAGGGTGAGGGAACGGCACAATATACCCATGCGCCCCATCAACGGGGTCGATCCCCACACTCTGGCCGTCGTCCGTCTGGGCGTCGACGTTCCCTACGAGCAAGCCTGGTCGCTCCAGCGCTGGGTGCACGGCAAGCGGGCCGCCGGTGAGATCGGCGACACGCTCCTCGTCCTGGAGCACGCGCCGGTCTACACGGCCGGCAAGCGCGCCGCGGCGCACGAGCGCCCCGCCGACGGCACCCCGGTCATCGACGTCGACCGGGGCGGCCGGGTCACCTGGCACGGTCCCGGCCAGCTCGTCGCCTACCCGATCGTCGCGGTCGGCGACGTCGTCGACTACGTGTGCCGGCTCGAGGAGACGATGATCCAGGTGTGCGCCGACTTCGGCGTCACCGCCAGGCGGGTCAAGGGGCGGGCCGGGGTGTGGGCGGCCGGCGACGCCAGCCTGGGGCTGCCCGACCGGCAGCTCGGCGCGGTGGGCATCCGGGTGGCGCGCGGGGTGTCGATGCACGGGTTCGCGCTCAACTGCGCCAACGATCCGCGGTGGTTCAACCGGATCGTGCCGTGCGGGCTGCCCGACGTGGGGGTCTCGACGCTGTCGGCGGAGACGGGCCGGCGCATCGTGGCCGAGGAGGTCATGCCGATCGCGGAGAAGCGCCTGGCGGAGGCGCTCGGCCGCGAGCCGTTCGACCTCCACGAGGAGGATCTGCTGCGGCGCTGACCGCCCCCGGTCCTCTCCCCTGGGCCCTACTCAGGCGGGGCCGGACTGCTTATGCTCGGGGCCGTGAGACGCGCGGCCGCCTTCCTCCTCGCTCTTGTCGTCCACGCTCTGACGCTCGCCTTCATCGTGCTGGGCGCGTGGACGATCGTGGTCAACGCCGAGTTCGTGTTCGGCTGGCTGATCGGCGGGGTGCTGATCGGCATCGGGTGGCTGCTGCGGCCGCGCCTGGAGCACCTGCCCGCCGACGCCGAGGTGCTCGACCGCGGCGCCGCCGCCGAGCTGTACGGGACGGCCGAGCGGGTCGCGGCCCGGATGGGGGTCCCGCCGCCCGAGCTGGTGGCGGTCAGGGACCTGGCGACCGAGTCCGCGTACCAGAGAGTCGGGATCCGGCGCAGGCCGGTGCTGGTGGTGGGGCTGCCGGTGTGGCTGGCGCTGACGCCGAGGCAGCGGGTGACGCTGCTGGCGGCGGCCTACGCGGGCGCGGCGACCGCCGACGACCTGATCGTGGGCGGCGCGCTGTCGACGCTCGGCGAGTGGCGGCAGGCGCTGCTGGGCTCCGCGCCGCTGCAGGCGCGCGAGGACGCCCGCAACAAGATCACCAGTACGCTCGGCGCGCTCGACACCCCTGACACCACCTACGAGCTGGCGGGGTCGGTGGGCCGTCTGATCGGCCGTGTGCTGGGCGCGCCGGTGCTGGTGGTGGAGTACGCCCTGCGCCGGCTGGCCCGCTCGGGCGACGGCCGGGCGCGCGAGCGGCGGCTGGCGCTGGCCGCGAAGGCGGTCACCGCCGAGGAGGTGGCGGAGCTGGAGGAGCTGATCGCCGGCGGCGGCTACCTCGCGCCGATGCAGGCGGCCGCGCTGCGCGGCGAGAGCGTGCCCGCCATCAGGCGCGAGGCGCTGGCCAGGGCCGCCCGCCCGGGCGCGGCGCCCGCGCTGCTGGGCGAGGCCGAGTCCGGCCGCATCGACGAGGAGCTGCTCGCCCACTACTCCCGCGCGGTGCGCGGATTCGGGCTCATCTCGTGATCCGGGGCCTGGCGAGGGCCACCGGGGCGGGAGACGTAAGCTGGCAGGGTGACCGTTGCTCCTGAAGGCCGAAAGCTCCTCCGCCTGGAGGTGCGCAACGCCGAGACCCCTATCGAGCGCAAGCCCCCGTGGATCAAGACCAAGCTGAGGACGGGCCCCGAATACACCGAGCTGAAATCGCTCGTGCGCCGCGAGGGCCTGCACACGGTCTGTGAAGAGGCGGGCTGCCCCAACATCTACGAGTGCTGGGAGGATCGCGAGGCCACGTTCCTCATCGGCGGCGACCAGTGCACCCGCCGATGCGACTTCTGCCAGATCGACACCGGCAAGCCCAAGGAGTACGACCGCGACGAGCCGCGCCGGGTGGCCGAGTCCGTCCAGCAGATGGGCCTGCGCTACGCGACCGTGACCGGCGTGGCCCGCGACGACCTGCCCGACGGCGGCGCCTGGCTCTACGCCGAGACCGCGCGGCAGATCCACGCGATGGTGCCCGGCTGCGGCGTCGAGCTGCTGGTGCCCGACTTCAACGGCGACCGCGGCCAGCTGGAGGAGGTCTTCTCCAGCAAGCCCGAGGTGTTCGCGCACAACGTCGAGACCGTGCCGCGCATCTTCAAGCGGATCCGGCCCGCGTTCCGCTACGAGCGCTCGCTCCAGGTGATCACGACGGCCCGCGAGGCGGGGCTGGTGACCAAGTCCAACCTCATCCTCGGCCTGGGCGAGACCCGCGAGGAGGTGCTGGAGGCGATGCGCGACCTCCACTCCGCGGGCACCGACCTGCTCACCATCACCCAATACCTGCGCCCGACGCCGCGCCACCACCCGGTCGACCGGTGGGTCAAGCCGGAGGAGTTCGTGGAGCTGCAGCAGGAGGCGGAGGCCATCGGCTTCGCCGGCGTGCTGTCCGGCCCGCTGGTCCGCTCGTCCTACCGGGCGGGCAGGCTCTACCAGCAGGCGATCGCCGCCCGCCAGACGACCTGACCACGTCCCGGGCCCCGGGCTACGGCCCGGGGCTGTCGCGTTTCCCTGATCCCTGCGCCGCGCTACCGTGAGCGTCGAAGGGGGCGAACGTGGCCATTCTGATCCGCACCGGTGACATACCGCCACGGCAACGGCTCGACGCCTGGCGCAGCGTCGTCTGCGACACGCTCGGCCCGCTCGACTTCCACATCGCCCGCGACACCCCGCTGCGGGGGCAGATCGAGGCCGGGCAGCTCGGCCCGATCGGGGTCGGCAAGGTGGAGACCTCCACGCCCCACAGCGTGCGCCGCACGCCGGGCCTGATCCGGCGCGACAGCCCCGAGCTCTACCGGCTGGTGCTCGCCGTGTCGGGCAGCCCGATCCTGTCGCAGGACGGCCGCTCGGCGCGGCTTGCGCCGGGCGAGTTCGCCCTCTACGACTTCACCCGCCCCTACGACCTGGCCTACGACGCGGCGGTGCGGCTGGCGGTGTTCAGCTTCCCGCGCGAGCTGCTGTCGCTGCCCGCCGGCGCGGCCCCGTCGATCACCGCGGTGCCGATCCCGTCCGGCGAGGGCACGGCGGCGCTGGCCGCGCCGCTGCTGCGCCGGGTGGCGCTCGACCTGGAGACCTACCGGCCGGCGAGCGCCGCGCGGCTGTCCACGGTGGTCATGGACCTGGTGACCGCCGCGGTGGCGGAGCACGCCGACCGGCTGGACGAGCTGCCGCCGCGGGCGCGGCAGGAGGCGCTGCTGGCCCGGGCGCACGCGTTCGTCGAGCGCAACCTGGCCGACCCCGGCCTGGACCCGGCGGCCGTCGCCGCCGCCTGCCACGTGTCGCCGCGCTCGCTGCACCGCGTGTTCGAGGCGCGCGAGGAGTCGGTCGCGGGCTGGATCCGCAGCCGCCGGCTGGAGCGCTGCCGTCGCGACCTGGCCGATCCGGCGCTGGCCGGGGTACCGGTCAGCGCGGTGGCCGGCCGGTCGGGGCTGCCCGATCCGGCCCACTTCAGCCGCCTGTTCAAGCGCGCGTACGGGGTGCCGCCCGCAGAGTTCCGGCGGGCCAGCCTGGACGGCGCGCATCGTCAAGGACGTGACGCGGGGATCCAAGACCCGGGCCGCCGCGATCCGCAGACTGGGTGACATCCGCGGGACACGCGGAACCCCCGACGAGGACGGAGTCCGGTCATGCAGCTCTTCGTGAACCTGGCGGTCAAGGATCTCGACCGCTCGAAGGAGTTCTTCACCAAGCTCGGTTTCGCCTTCTACGGCATGGCCGACACCATGGCGTCCGTGGTGATCAACGAAGGGGCGCAGGTCATGCTGCTGGCGGAGCCGGTGTTCGCCGGTTACGCCACCAAGGAGCCCGCCGACCCGGCCAAGACCACCGAGGCGATCCTGGTCGTCGGCCTGGAGAACCCGGCCCAGGTGGACGACCTGGCCGAGAAGGCGGCCGCCGCGGGTGCCACGCCGCTGGGCCCGCCCCGGCAGGAGGGCGGCCGCTACCAGCGGGCCTTCGCCGACCTCGACGGCCACCACTGGGAGGCGCTCTGCCTGGCGCAGCCGGCCTGATGACGGCCGCGACGCTGACGGGCACGGTGGTCTCGGCCGACGGGACCGCCATCGCCTACGACCGCCACGGATCCGGACCTGCCGTGGTCCTGGTGCACGGGGCGTTCACCGGCAGGGGCCATCCCACGATGGGGGGCGTGGCGGCGGGCCTGGCGCCGTGGTTCAGCGTGTACGACTACGACCGGCGCGGGCGCGGCGGCAGCGGCGACACGTCTCCCTACGCGGTGCGGCGGGAGATCGAGGACCTGGCCGCGGTCATCGGGGCGGCGGGCGGCCGGGCGATGGTGTTCGGCGGCTCGTCGGGCGGCGCGCTGGCGCTGGAGGCGGCGGCCCGGCTGCCGGCGGTCACCAAGCTGGCGGTGTGGGAGCCGCCCTACCACGTGACGGCCGACGCCCCGGCGGTGCCGCACGACTTCGCCGCCCGGCTCGACGGCCTGGTCCGGCAGGGGCGGCGGGGCGACGCGATCGAGCTGTTCATGGTGGCGGCGGCGCAGGTGCCGGGCGAGGTCGTGGCGGCGATGCGGGCCACGCCGTCCTGGGCGGAGTCGGAGGCGCTCGCGCACACGCTGGCGTACGAGGCGGCCGTCATGGGGCCGGGCAACGCGCTGCCCGCCGCGCTCCTGGCCGGCCTGGCGCAGCCGACGCTGGTCATGAACGGCGACGCGAGCCCGCCGTGGATGGCGGCGGCCGGTCAGGCCGTGGCGGCGCGCGTCCCCCGAGCCGTGCACCGGGTGCTGGAAGGTCAGACGCACGCCGTGGCCGCCGGGGCGCTGGTGCCGGAGTTGCTGGAGTTCTTCGTGGCGGGGTGACCCCGGTGGGCATGGTCGCCGACACTGTGATCGTGGACTTCGATGACATGATCGGCAGGCTCGACCTGCGTACCAAGGTCAGGATGTTGACCGGCGCCGGCATGTGGGCGCTGCACCCGGTGCCGGAGATCGGCCTGGACCGGCTGGTGATGAGCGACGGGCCGATCGGCGTGCGCGGCGAGCAGTGGAGCGCCGTCAGCCCGTCGATCGCGCTGCCGAGCCCCACCGCCATGGCCGCCACCTGGGATGTGAGCCTGGTGCGGCGCGTGGGCGGACTGCTCGCCCAGGAGGCCCGGCGCAAGGGCGTGCACGTGCTGCTGGCGCCGACCGTCAACCTGCACAGGTCACCGCTGGGCGGGCGGCACTTCGAGTGCTTCTCGGAGGACCCGCACCTGACGGGGGAGGTCGCGGCGGCGTACGTGGCGGGCGTGCAGGAACGCGGGGTGGCCACCACGCCCAAGCACTTCGTGGCCAACGACTCCGAGACCGACCGGTTCACGGTCAGCGTGCGGGTGGCCGAACGGGTGCTGCGCGAGCTGTACCTGCGGCCGTTCGAGCGGGTCGTCGAAGCGGGCGCGTGGGGGATCATGACGGCCTACAACGCGGTCGGCGGCACCACCATGAGCGAGCACGCCGAGCTGGTGCACGGGGTGCTCAAGGGCGAGTGGGGCTTCGACGGGTTCGTGGTGTCCGACTGGACGGCGGTGCGCACGACGGAGGCCGCCGGGCTGGGCGGCACCGACGTGGCGATGCCCGGTCCGCACGGGCCGTGGGGCGACAAGCTGGAGGAGGCGGTGCGCGCGGGGCGGGTGCCGGAGTCGCTGATCGACGACCGGGTGCGGCGCGTCCTCCGCCTGGCCGAGCGGACCGGCGCGCTGGGCGGGCCGCCGCCCGCGCCGCCCGGGGAGGCGATCGACGGGGTGGCGCTGGCGCGCGAGGTGGCCGTGCGGAGCTGCACGCTGCTGAAGAACGAGGCGCCGGACGCCGGCCTGCGCGAGGGCGACGCGCCGCGGGAAGGTGCCGCGCCAGGGGGCGGCGCGCCGTTGTTGCCGCTGGCCGGTGTGCGGTCGATCGCGCTGATCGGGGCGGCGGCGAAGGAGGCCAGGGTGATGGGCGGCGGCAGCGCCCAGGTGTTCCCCGAGCGCGTCGTCTCCCCGCTGGACGGCCTGCGCGGGCGCGGCGACGTCGAGGTCCGGTACGCGCTCGGCACCGACCCGCGCATCCGCCTGGCCCCGCTGGCGGCCCCGGCCACGGCCGCCTTCCTGGACGCCGAGGGCAGAGTCCTGGCCGAGCATCCGCTGGCCGCGGCCGAGGGGCGCTGGATCGGCGAGACGCCCCCGGGCGTGGACGCCGACCGGCTGGCCGGCGTCCGGCTGCGGGCCGCGTACACGGCGGAGACCGGCGGGCGGCACGAGCTGTCCGTGGCGGGCGCGGGCGCGTACACGCTGACGGTGGACGGCCGGGTCGTGCTCGACGAGACGCTCGCCGCGGACGGCGGCGACCCGGCCGCGCTGCTGTCCCCGCCGGAGCGGCGGGTGGCCGTCGAGCTGGCCGAAGGCGTCACGTACGAGCTGGAGCTGCTGCACCGGACGGCCGGGTACCAGGGGATGGTGTTCATCTCGTGCGCGCTCGGCCACGCCGGGCCGTCGCCCGGTGAGGACGAGCTGTTCGCCGAGGCGGTGCGCGTGGCGGCGGAGAGCGACGTGGCCGTCGTGGTGGCCGCGACCACGCCGGAGGTGGAGAGCGAGGGCTTCGACCGCGAGAGCCTCACGCTGCCGGGCCGGCAGGACGAGCTGATCGCGGCGGTCGCCGCCGCCAACCCGCGCACGGTGGTGGTGGTCAACGCCGGGTCGCCGGTGGAGATGCCGTGGCTGGACTCGGTGGCGGCGGTGCTGCTCACCTGGTTCCCCGGGCAGGAGGCAGGGTCGGCGCTGGCCGGCGTGCTGTTCGGCGACGACGAGCCCGGCGGCCGGCTGCCGACGACGTGGCCGGTCCGGCTGGCCGACGCGCCGGTGGTGAACGTGACGCCCGACGGCGGCGTGCTGGCCTACGACGAGGGGCTGTTCATCGGGTACCGCGCGTGGGAGCGGAGCGGGCGGGCGCCGGCGTTCTGGTTCGGGCACGGGCTCGGATACACGACCTGGTCGTACGACGCGATCACCGCCGAGAGCGGGTCCGTGACCGTGCACGTGACCAACACCGGCGAGCGGCGCGGCCGGGAGGTCGTGCAGGTCTACGCGGCCCCGGTGACGCCGGACCCGGAGCGCCCGGCCCGGTGGCTGGCCGGGTTCGCGGTGGTGGAGGCCGATCCGGGGCAGTCGGTGGCCGCCGAGGTGGAGGTGCCCGCCCGTACGTACGAGATCTGGGACGAGGGCGGGTGGCGGGTCGCGCCCGGGGAGTATCTGCTGGAGGCCGCCCGCCACTACGCCGACCGGAGGCTGTCGGCCACGGTCAAGCTGTCAGCTTCTCGGCCGTGAACGACCGAGCTTGCAGCTCCTCGCCGTCGATGGCTTCGACGGTCCGGTCCGCGTCAGGCAGCGTGACTGACTGCCCAGCCCGTCTCACCGCGTGAGGCGATGTTGCGGGCTGCGTTGACGTCGGCGTGCTCAGCGAAACCGCACGACGTACACGAGAAGGTGGCCTGGTCAGGCCGGTTGCGCTTGTCCACGGTCCCGCAGCGCGAGCACTGCTGTGAGGTGTAGGACGGGTCCACGTGGATCACCGCCACTCCCGCCCGGACCGCCTTGTAGGCGAGGAAAGCTCCGAGCTGGTGGAAACTCCAGGAGTGCAGCGTGACCCGCTGGGGCTTGCGGAGCCGTACCCGCTCGCGGATGCCCTGGAGATCCTCCAGTGCGATCCCGCGCCCGGTGCGTTCTGCCTCGGTCACGATGCTTTTGGCGATCACATGGTTGGCGTCGGCCGCGAACCGGGCCTCCTTACGGCGTCGCCGCTTGAGCAGCCGCCTGGCGGACTTGGTCCCCTTGGCCTGCAACCGGCGGCGCAGCCGGCGGTGGCGGTGGCGGACCGCCTTCAGCGCTTTACCGCTGTGGCGGACTCCGTCGCTGGTGGTGGCGATGTTGGCGATGCCCAGATCGATCCCGAGGAATCCATCCGGCGCGGTGACCGGGACGTCCGGCACCTGCACGCATGCGTGCAGGAACCACATCCCGTCCCGGCACACCAGATCCGACTCACCCCGGCGGCAGGCGGCCAGCAGCGCCAGTTGTTCGGCGGAGCCGGTGAAGGCCACCCCTTTCAGCCGCCCGGCGGTCGTCCAGATCGACACCGTCCGCGCGTCATGCTGCCAGGACAGGCACCGGTCGTCATACGGCTGGGCCGCCAGCGGCCGGAAAGAGACGGGTTTGGCTACGGCTTTGACCCGGCGCGGCGATCCGGGCTTGCCCAGGTTCCCGGCGGCCAGGTTGGCGTGCAGGGTGCGGTAGGCGTCGCACACCTTCTTGATCACATGCTGGGCGGCCTGGGCGGCCAGGCCGAACTCGGCCTTGATCCGGTCGTAGGTGTGCTTGCGCAGGTCGAAGGTGCGGAAACAGTGGTGCTGGAACGCCAGCGCCGCGACCAGGTTCGCCGCCCGGTTGGCGGCGTGCAGGGTGGCTTCCAGCGCCGCCGCCTGCTGCGGCGTCGGCAGGAGCTTCACCTGCACCACCAGTTTCACAATCGCACAACCTATCATCCGGTCCGTGTCACCGCGGCGGGAACCCGACCCCGATATCCGGCGGGGCCGCAGCGTGGTTCACGTGGTTCAGCGTGGTTTATGGCCTGCATGTCCACCTGCTGGTGCACTATCCGCCCAAGGTGGCGCTCTCGATTCCGGTCAACTCTCTCAAGGGCGTCTCAGCGCGGCTGCTGCGCAAGGAGTTCCCGGCCCACATCCGCCGGTATCTGCAGGGCGGCCATTTCCGGTCCCCCCGTATATCACCGCGTCCTGCGGCGGAGCACCCCTGACAGTCATTAAGGAGCACATCGAGAACCAGAAAGGGCCAGGCTGAGCCACCCACACAGACCGACCGTCAGAGCACCGCTCGGGCCTGGAGGCCCTCCCGCGCTGGCGTTTCCTCCCGGGCGTGAACGCCCGAGGTTCCAGGCCAGATCACGCTGAACCCGGGGATCCGGCGGGAAGAACGCGGTCGCGGCGGGGATCCGTGGCGGCCGCGTTCCTCTTCTTGTCCGGTTCGTTTGTATCCTTCCTTCCATGGCGAAGTCCGAGGATCCAGAGAAGCCGGGGCGCATCAAGCAGCTCCGCATGATCGCGCAGATCATCAAGCAGTCCAACCCCAAGGGGATGCCGATCGTCTTCCTCTCGGCGGTCGGCACGCTGGCTGTCGTGGTCGTGATCGGGCTCGTCACCGACTACTTGTGGTATTCGATCTTCCTGGGCATCCTGCTGGCGTTCACCGTCGGCCTGGTGGTGTTCGGTCAGCTCGCCCAGCGGGCTCAATACTCGCTGCTGCACGGCCAGGTCGGCGCCGCCGCCGCCGTCCTGCAGGGCATGCGCGGCAACTGGCAGGTCACCCCGGCCATCGCGGTCAACCGCGACCAGGACCTGGTCCACATGGTCGTCGGCTTTCCGGGCGTCATCCTGGTCTCCGAGGGGCCGGGCAACCGCACGGCCCGCATGCTCGCGGCCGAGAAGAAGCGCATCGCCCGCGCGGTGCTGGGCGTGGAGATCTACGACATCCAGTGCGGTGACGGCGAGGGTCAGGTGCCGCTGGCCAAGCTGCAGCGTCACCTGATGAAGCTGCCGCGCAACCTGAAGAAGCCGGCCGTCAACGAGGTCAAGGACCGCCTGCGCTCGCTGCCGAAGAACATGCCGATGCCCAAGGGCCCGATGCCCAAGGGCCCGATGCCCAAGGGCGCCCGCATGCCGCGCGGCCCCAAGATGCGCTAGTGCCGTCGGGTTCGTCGCGGGCCAACCGCGGCTGGTGGGACGGCAACGCCGACGACTACCAGGCCGAGCACGGCGCGTTCCTGCGCGACAGCGGGTTCGTCTGGTGCCCTGAGGGCCTCGACGAGGCCGACGCCCGGCTGCTCGGTGACGTGCGCGGGCGTGACGTGCTGGAGATCGGCTGCGGGGCGGCGCAGTGCGCCCGCTGGCTGGCGGCCCAGGGCGCCCGGGTGGCCGCCTTCGACCTGTCGCGCGGCCAGCTGCTGCACGCCCGCCGCCTCGACGAGGAGACGGGCCTGCGGGTGCCGGTGGTGCAGGCCGACGCCGAGTCGCTGCCGTTCGCCGCGGAGAGCTTCGACCTGGCCTGCTCGGCGTTCGGCGCGCTGCCGTTCGTGGCCGACGCGGGGGCGGTCTTCCGCGAGGTGGGCCGGGTGCTGCGGCCGGGCGGCCGGTTCGTGTTCTCGGTCAGCCATCCGATCCGGTGGGCGTTCCCCGACGACCCGGGCCCGCGCGGGCTGACCTCCGACCGCTCCTACTTCGACCGCACCCCGTACGAGGAGCGCGACGAGGACGGCACGCTCACCTACGTGGAGCACCACCGGACCCTGGGCGACTGGATCGGCCTGATGGCGGGGTCCGGTTTCGCCGTCACCGGGCTGGTGGAGCCCGAGTGGCCCGAGGGGCACGACCGGGTGTGGGGCGGGTGGAGCCCGCTGCGCGGCCGCCACCTGCCCGGCACCGCCGTCTTCAGCTGCGCGCGTATCTAGCGGCCATGGCGTGGAAGGCCGCCTTCGGCTCCCAGCGGGTCTCGTCGAGCATCCGCACGATCCCGTACGAGCCGAGGTCGGCCGCGCCGGCCCTGGTGTAGCCGGCGAAGGTGAACCACAGGGCGGTCTCGACGCCTTCCTCCTCGAACACGTCGAGCAGCTCGTTCAGGTAGCGGACCTGCTCGTCCTCGTCGGGCACCGCGCCGTCGGGCACGAAATAGGCCGAGCCGCCGAGCTCGCCGGCGCCGCGGTAGGCGCAGGTGCCGAACTCGGTGACGGCCACCGGCTTGCCGTGCCCGAAGTGGGCGCGCAGCTCGTCGCGGAAGGTCTCGGCGTTGTACGCGGCGCGGTAGGCGTCCACGCCGACCACGTCGAACGGCGTCCAGTCGACGAACTCCCAGGGCGCGGCGGCGTAGGTGAGCCGGCCGCCGAACAGCGGCCGGACCGTGCGGGCGACCTCGGACAGGTAGCCGTCGAGGCGCTTGACCATCGCCGGGATCTCCTCCTGCCACCACTCCGCCGGTGCGGTGGTCAGGGCGCCCAGGCGCTCGCCGTACGTCTCCCCCGTCAGGAAGCCGGGCAGGAAGGCGCTGGCCTCGCAGCCGGTCACCAGCGTCACCTCGGCGCCGTCGGCGCGCAGGCGTTCGGCGTGCGCGGCGCACTCGGCCAGCATCGGCAGGGTGTCGTCGGGGGTGACGTCCACCGGGAACGGCGCGTACCAGATCTCCAGGCCGGCCGCGGCGGCCTCCTCGGCGGCGACGGCGAGCCGCGCGGGGTCGCCGCCGGAGACGCGGACGGCCCGGCAGTGCAGCTCGTCGGCGATCACCCGGAGCTCGCGCCTGGCGGTGTCGCGGTCGAAGGCCCGGCGGCTGCGGCCGGGCTCGGGCAGGAAACCCGTGTCGTAGTTGATCCCCTTTTTCATGATCCACTCCTGCCGAGGCCGTCGCGAAGCTGGTCGAAAGCAAGGTCCACGTCGTCGGCGAGCAGCCGGCCCGCCTCCTCCAGCGGGGCGCCGGACGCCAGCCGCTGGAAGAACGCCTCCTGCACGGTGGTGACGGCGGCGGTGATCTGGGCCGCCATGAGCTGAGCGGCCGTCGCGGAGCCGGCCGTGTCCGTCAGCGCGGCGGCCAGCTCGTAGCGCTGACCCATGTTGGCCTGGTAGACGCCGGCCATCAGCGCCGGCGCGGCCGCGATGATCCGGACCTGGGCCAGCATCCGGCCGACGTCGGCGGGGCCGCGCGCGGCCATCGCGGTGTAGTGCTCGCGCAGGGCGTCCAGCGGCGTCTGGCCGGGCCGCCGCCCGGTCACGATCGCCGCGGTGTCGTCGTGGATCCCGTCGAGGACCAGGCAGTCCTTGCTGGGGAAGTAGGTGAACAGGGTGACCTTGGCGACCCCGGCCGCCTCGGCGATCTCGCCGACCGTCACCGCGTCGTAGCCGCGCTCCGCGAACAGCTCCAGCGCCACGTCGGCGATGCGCCGCCGGGTCTCTTCCTTCTTGCGCTCACGCAAGCCCGCCATCATCATGAAGGCAGCATAACCGTACTCGGTACAAAAATAAACCCGGTACGGTTTTCACATGCGCACGACCACCGTGTTGGAGACCCGGTCGTGCAGGCCCCGGTGGTCGCGGTCGAAGATGAGCGCGGGCAGGGCCAGCGCGAGCAGGACCGTGCGCACCGCCACGGGGAACCAGCGCGGGTCACCGCCGTCCATCGCCGCGACCCGGATGCCGGCCAGCCGGTGGCCGAACGTCTGCCCCATGGCGCCGACCAGCACGACGTACTGCACCGCGAACACCACCACGGGCAGCCACGGCTGCTCGGCCGGGTTGGTCCTGAGCAGCAGCTGGGTGATGGCCCACGTGCAGATCATCCAGTCGATCACCAGGGCGGCGATCCTGCGGCCCCAGCCGGAGACGGCTCCGCTGCCCTCCTCGGGCAGCCCGAGGCGCTGCCCGGGATAACCGAGATCGACTCCGGCGGCCCTGACCCCGCCCAGCCAGGTCTGCGTCCACCGCGGCTCGTTCCTGCTCATGCGTCAAAGGTATCCGGCGGTGCGGGCGGTCGGGATCGTGACCCGGCCGCGCTTCCGCGACGCCGGTGGTCCGGCCCATGATGGAGGTCATGCCGTACGGGGACGACTTGGACGCGCGCTTCCACGAACTGGTGGCGCAGTTCAGCGAGGAGGAGCGGCGCAGGCTGAGCGCCGCGGCGAGCAAGGGCGCGCGACCGCGACGCCGACGCGTCGGACGCGTCTGGTACGCGGTCGCGGGCGTGCTGGCGGTGGTCATCGCCGCCCTGCTGGTCCTCACCTTCCGCCACGACCTCGTCTCCCCCGCCCCCGAGACGCCCCCCGACTCGCCGTCTCCCGCTCTTCGCGCGCTCGCCTGCGGCCCATCTGGGGACATCTACGCCGCGTAACACGTGCGAAACAATCGAGACACCGTACGGAAACGGCCGCGCCGTACGTTCACGGGTGATAGCCCGTCCCCAGGGAGGTTCGAGAGTGTTCAACTCCGCCGACGACGTCCTGAAGTTCATCAGGGACGAAGGGGTGCAGTTCGTCGATGTCAGGTTCACCGACCTGCCGGGGACGACGCACCACTTCACCTTCCCCGTGGAAAACTTCTCCGCGAGCGTCTTCTCCGACGGCCTCATGTTCGACGGCTCGTCGATCCGCGGCTTCCAGGCGATCCACGAGTCCGACATGCTGCTCCTGCCGGACCCGTCGTCCGCCGTGGTCGACCCGTTCCGCCAGCACAAGACGCTCAACATCAACTTCTTCGTGCACGACCCGCTGACGGGCGAGGCCTACAGCCGCGACCCGCGCAACGTCGCCCGCAAGGCCGAGGAGTACCTCAAGGGCACGGGCATCGCCGACACCGTCTTCTTCGGGCCCGAGGCCGAGTTCTACATCTTCGACGACGTCCGCTTCGAGACGAAGCAGAACGCGGGCTACTACTACATCGACTCCATCGAGGGCGCCTGGAACACGGGCAAGGCCACCGAGGGCGGCAACCTGGGCTACAAGCCCCGCTACAAGGGCGGCTACTTCCCGGTGCCGCCGATGGACCACTTCACCGACCTGCGTTCGGAGATGGTCCGCAACCTCATCGAGTGCGGCATCGAGGTCGAGATGCAGCACCACGAGGTGGGCACGGCCGGCCAGGCGGAGATCGACTTCAAGTTCGGCACGCTGCTCAAGACGGCCGACAACCTGATGCTCTACAAGTACATCATCAAGAGCACGGCCATGGAGTACGGCCACACCGTCACCTTCATGCCCAAGCCGATCTTCGGTGACAACGGCTCCGGCATGCACTGCCACCAGTCGCTGTGGAAGGACGGCTCGCCGCTCTTCTACGACGAGGTCGGCTACGCGGGCCTGTCCGACACCGCCCGCTACTACATCGGCGGCCTGCTCAAGCACGCCCCGTCGCTGCTGGCCTTCACCAACCCGACGGTCAACTCCTACCACCGCCTGGTCCCGGGCTACGAAGCCCCGGTCAACCTGGTCTACTCGCAGCGCAACCGCTCGGCGTGCGTCCGCATCCCGATCACGGGCTCCAACCCGAAGGCGAAGCGCATCGAGTTCCGCGTGCCTGATCCGTCCTGCAACCCGTACTTCGCCTTCTCGGCCATGCTGATGGCGGGCATCGACGGCATCCGCAACAAGATCGAGCCGCCGGAGCCGGTCGACAAGGACCTGTACGAGCTCCCGCCGGAGGAGGCCCGCCAGGTCCCGCAGGTGCCCGGCTCCCTCACCGACGTGCTCAACGCCCTGGAGGAGGACCACGACTACCTCCTCGAAGGCGGCGTCTTCACGCCCGACCTGATCGAGACGTGGATCGCCTACAAGCGCGAGAACGAGGTCGACCCGATCCGGCTGCGCCCGCACCCGCACGAGTTCGAGCTCTACTACGACGTGTGATCGGTTCAGCGTCGAAAGCCCGTGGGGAGGTCCTTCCCACGGGCTTTTCCGCGTCGATCGTCAAGGGCCTGTTCCTGGGAAGCTGATGTCATGCCTGAGCTGGAGCCCGTATCTCTGGAAGATCGGTTGATCGGCAACATCCGCGACGAGTTGGAGGCCCAGAACGCCCTGCAGGAGCTGTCCCTGGACGCGCAGACGCTCGACAAGCTGGCGTGGGCCGTCGCCGCCAACCTGCACTACGCCTTCGACGTGGCATGGGCCCCGAAATGGGCGCACGACGTGCACTCCTGGAGTGAGCCCGACGAGGGCCTGCCGACAGGCGAGAGCCATTTCTCGGAGTGTCTGCGCTGCGGATGGCTGACCGGCCACAACCCAACGCGGGAACAAGCGCTGGCCGAGTACGCGGGCCACGTCTCTACGCATCACCCCAGCCCAGAGGTCAGGGCATAGGCGCTCATCGCCTGCCGGTTCGAAACTCGGTGGATCGGCGGGGGTGGTCGTGGTTACCGTGCCGGGGTGATCTACGAGCATCCTCTGGCGTACGTGCTGGGTCTTGAGGGCATCGCCCTGATGAGGGCCTACACCGGCGAGTACGACCGCGCGTTCGTCGAGGCTCGCCTGGCCGAGATCCGTAAGCTCCTCGACGACGACGCCTTGGCGGACGCCGCGGTCGAGGTCGCCCGGGTGGACACCGTGGCCGGTTACCGGATCTGGTCGCGGACCTACGACGGGCCCAACGCCGCGTTCGATCTCGACGAGCCGTTCATCAGGGAGATCGTCGAGGGGCTGCCGGTCGGTGACGCGCTGGACGCGGCGTGCGGCACCGGCAGGCTGGCGGCCTACCTGGCCGGTCGCGGCCATCGGGTGCGCGGCGTGGACAGTTCGCCCGACATGCTGAAGCACGCGGGCCGGCGGGTGCCGCAGGCGGAGTTCCTGCTGGGCGACCTGTCCTGCCTGCCGGTGCCCGACGAGTCCGTCGGCCTGGTGGTCTGTTCGCTGGCGCTGACGCACGTCCCGGCGCTCGATCCGGTGCTGGCCGAGTTCGCCCGGGTGGTGCGGCCGGGCGGGCAGGTGGTGATCACCGATGTTCATCCGGAGGGTGTGGCGCGCGGGGTGGTCCCGCCGGTGCGGCTGGCGGACGGACAGCCGGGCAGGGTGGCGACGTACCGGCATCGGGTGGGTGACTACCTGCGGGCCGCGCTGGCGGCGGGGCTCCAGGTGCGGCGGTGCGACGAGCCGCCGCACCCGCCAGGAAGGCCGGGCGAACGGACCGACGTCCTGCAACCGTGGGACGTGTGGCCGTGGGCCCTGTACGACCTGGTGCCCGAGGCGGCGCACGCGGCCGTCACCGGGATGGCGTCGATGCTGCTCTGGCACTTCCAGCGTCCGCCGGACGCCGTCGAAGTCCCTGGTCCGCGACCCGACGATCATTCGTGGACGGAATAGTCGAGCCGCTTCAGCGCCGTGACGAGATCGGGACGGGCGGTGGCCTCCGCGGGCGGGCCGATGACCGATGCTGTCGGGACAAGAGCCATCCCCATCGTTCATCGGCCCGTGCTCACGCGCTCCCTCTCGACCCCGTGCCGTCCCGGAAGGCGGCTGTGAAAGATCTTCGTGAGCCGAGATGCCGGCAGCGGGCGGGTCAGACCTGCTTGAGGAAGCCCGCGTCCACGGCGAGGTCGGCGCCGGTCGTGGCGGCCGAGCGGGGTGAGGCCAGGAGGGCGATCGCGTCGGCCACCTCCTGCGGGTCGACCAGCCTGGGGATCGACAGGTTCATCAGCTCCGGCGCCACCCGGTCCAGCACGGCGTCGCGGTCGGCGCCGGTCTGCCCGGCGAGGATGTCGGCCGCGCCGCCCTCCTCGGTCCACCAGGCCGTACGGACCGGTCCGGGAGAGACCGTGTTGACCCGGATGCCCTGCGGGGCGAACTCCTCCGAGAGCGCCTTGGTCACGTTGTTCAGCGCCGCCTTGGCCGCGCTGTAGTCGACGTTCATCGGGGCGGGAAGCCGTGCCGAGCCCGACGAGACGTTGACGATCGAGCCGCCGCCGCGCTCCAGCATGGGCGGGATCGCCGCCCGGATGAGACGTACGACCGCGAACAGGTTGAACTCGAACATGAGCCGCCAGTCCTCGTCTCCCGGGGCCATGAAGGAGAACCGCGGCAGGGCCACTCCCGGCGGCGGGCCGCCGGCGTTGTTGACCAGGATGTCCAGCCCGCCGAACTCGTCCACGGCCCGCGCCACCACCTGGCCGGGCGCGTCCGGGTCCATCAGGTCGACCGGCAGGTGGAGCAGGTCGCCGCCCAGTCCGGCCAGTTCGGGGCCGGGCTTGCGGGAGACGGCCACGACGGTGGCGCCCTCGCCGAGCAGGGTGCGGGTCACGGCCAGGCCGATGCCTTTGGACGCGCCGGTGACGATCGCGACGCGGCCGGAAAGCTGCAGGTCCATGGGTGTTCCTTCGCTAGGGGTCATGCCATCGCGGAACACGCTAGGCGCGGGGACCCCTTGCGGGCTGGCCGCGTTCGGACCGGTGTTTCCGGCGGACTTCGGACACGCATCCCGGGTGCGGCTCCTCGACCGGCCGGCCGCGCCGCGACCTGCTACGTCTGCACGACGTGTCGGCGGATCCCCGTGGTTGCACCTCTGAAGGCGGTTCACAGGTCGTAGCGGCCGAGCACGTCGCGCTTGCGGCCGGTGAGGAACTTGCGCGTCATCCGGCCGGTGGTGAGCCAGGCGATGACGTCGCCGTTCCTGGTGCTGTCGAGCATTTTGCCGACCAGGTACGGCGCGACCTCGTCGACGTGGTCACAGAGGATGTTGAGAAGCTTGCGCTGCTCGCGCACCTGCTCCGGGGCGGCGGCGGCCTCGCGGAGCCAGCCTTCGGTGATCAGCATGCCGGGGCTGACCTGCCCGACCCGTACGGCGGTGCCGGCGACCTCCTTGGCCAGGGCCCGGGTGAAGGAGTCGAGGCCGCGCTTGGTGGCCGAGTAGACGCCCATGCCGGGGCGGATCCGGCCGTCGCTGCCGCCGCCGAGGATGTTGAACACCTGGCCGCCGCCCTGGGCCAGCATGCCGCGCACCGCCACCTGGGAGCCGTACACCGTGCCCAGCATGTTGGTGGTGACCATGGCGCGGACGTCCCCGGGCGTGGTCTCGATGATGGGGCGGGTGGTGTTGGCGACGCCGGCGTTGTTGATCCACAGGTCGACCCCGCCGAGGGCGTCCACGGCGGCGCTCCACAGCTTCTCGACCTGCTCGGGGTCGGTCATGTCGACGGCGCGCCCGTGCACCGTCCCGCCCTCGGGGCGCAGCCGCTCCACGGCCTCGTCCACCGCCGCCTGCGTGCGGCCCGACACGACCACGGAGTGCCCGCGGCGGAGCAGGTCACGGGCGAGTGCGAACCCGAGCCCCTTGGTGCTGCCGGTGACGACTGCCTTCCGCATGGCCACTCCTGGAGGGTCGGGAATCGGCGTTGATCTTACGCCGCGCTGTCGTACCGGGAAAGACCGTAAATCTAGACGAGACGTTGCGTCTTGCGTCGGACATGGCGTAGTCTCTGT
Source organism: Nonomuraea sp. NPDC048826 (assembly GCF_043198225.1). Classification (NCBI taxonomy): domain Bacteria; kingdom Bacillati; phylum Actinomycetota; class Actinomycetes; order Streptosporangiales; family Streptosporangiaceae; genus Nonomuraea; species Nonomuraea sp. NPDC048826. The sequence continues at coordinate 657,820 of NZ_JBICUQ010000004.1, forward strand.
GCAAGACGGATCGTCTCGTCTCACGAAAACAAGGAGGTGGGCCCCATACGTACCGCTGCCCAACTGACCCTGACCGAGATCACCAAGCGCTACGACTCCCGCGTCGTCCTGGACCGCGTGTCGTTCGCCGTCAAGCCCGGTGAACGGGTCGGGGTGATCGGCGAGAACGGGTCGGGCAAGTCCACCCTGCTGAGGCTCATGGCAGGCGAAGAACGGCCGACCAACGGCGAGCTGGTGGCCGTCGCGCCCGGCGGCGTCGGATACCTGCCGCAGACGCTCGCGCTGCCGCCGCACACGACCGTGGCCGAGGCCGTCGACCTGGCACTGGCCGACCTGCGGGAGGTCGAAGCGGACATGCGGGCGGCCGAGCGGTCGCTCGGGGAGTCCGGCTCCGATCTGGAACGCTACGCGGAGCTGGTCGCGCAGTACGAGGCGCGCGGCGGCTACGAGGCCGACCTCCGGGTGGAGCTCGCGCTGCACGAGCTCGGGCTCCCCGGGCTGGACCGGAGCCGGCCGCTGGGCACGCTGTCCGGAGGCGAACGCTCCCGGCTCGCCCTGGCCGCCACGCTGGCGTCCGACCCTGAGCTGCTGCTGCTCGACGAGCCGACCAACGACCTGGACGACCGGGCCGTGGCCTGGCTCGAACAGCGGCTGCGCGCCCACCGGGGCACGGTCGTGGCGATCACGCACGACCGGATGTTCCTGGAACGGGTGACCACCGCGATCCTGGAGGTCGCCGACGGGCAGGTGCGCCGCTACGGCGACGGGTACAACGGCTACCTGACCGCCAAGGCCGCCGAACGCGCCGCGCAGGCGCGGGCCCACGAGGAGTGGAAGGCCGAGCTGGACAGGCACGCGGGCCTGGTGACGGCCAACGCCGGCCGGCTGGCCGTGATCCCGCGCAAGACGGCCAAGGCGGGCATGGGCACCGGGGCCTGGCGTGCGCGCTCCCGTACCCACGGGGCCGCCCGGCGCATCCGCCAGTCCCAGCGACGACTCCGCCACCTCACCGACCACCCGGCGACTCCCCCGCCCGAACCACTCCGCTTCACGGCAACCCTCACCACCACAGGCGCCCTGGCGGGAGCCGCCGCAGGGGCTTGGGTGAAGCCCGGGATCGGAGCCCAGGCGGGAGCCGCCGTAGAGGCCGAGGTGAGAGCCACCGCGAGGCTTGCGGCGGGAACCGCGGGAGCTCCGGCGGGAACCATCGCGGAGGCCGAGGTGGGAGCTGAGGTGGGAGTTGCCGCAGGAACTGCTGCGGGAGTTACAGCAGACACCGAGGTGGCCGGGCTCGACGGGGTGGTGGTCGCGGGGCGGCTCTGCCTTGACTCCCTGACCCTGCGGGCCGGGGAGAGATTGCTCGTCACCGGCCCGAACGGGGCGGGCAAGACCACGTTGATGCGGCTGCTCGCCGGCGAGCTGCGGCCCGACGCGGGTGAGGTGCGGCGGTCCGGCAGGGCCGGGTTCTTCCGGCAGGACGACTTGGACGCCCCCGACGGGCGGTCGGACTGGACGGTGCTGCGGGCCTATGGGCACGGGCGTACCGGGAGCCTGGACGAGCACGCGGACGCGTTGCTCGCGCTGGGCCTGTTCCGGCCGGCCGACCTGACGCTCCGGCTGGGCGAGCTGTCCTACGGGCAGCGGCGCCGGGTCGAGCTGGCCCGGCTGGTGAGCGAGCCCGTGGACCTGCTGCTGCTCGACGAGCCGACCAACCACCTGTCGCCGATGCTCGTGGAGCAGATGGAGGAGGCGCTGGCCGCGTTCCCCGGCGCGCTGGTGGTCGTGACGCACGATCGTCGCCTGCGGGCCGGGTTCACCGGCTCCCGCCTGGAACTGGCCGGTGGCGTGGCGATGGCGGCCGGGCCGGACGGCTGCCCGCACGCCGCGGCCATCGTGAGCGAGGCGACGACGCCCCAGGCGGCCCGGGTCATGGCCTGATCCGGTAGAGGACGTGCGGGCGGAGCGGGTTGCCCTCCGCGAGGAAGGGGTGGGCGAAGTCGTCGGCCGGGTCACGGGTCATGCCGAGCCGCCGCATCACCGCCTGGGAGCGCACGTTCAGGACGGCCGTCATCGACACGATCTCCTCCAGCCCCGCCTCGCCGAAGCCGTGCTCGATGGCCCGGCGGCCGGCCTCGGTGGCGTAACCGTGGCCCCACGCGGGGCGGGCCAGCCGCCAGCCCACCTCGACGGCGGGCGTGAACGGCGCCTCGAACGTCTGCATGGCCAGCCCGGCGAACCCGATGAACTCTCCCGTCTTCCGCACCTCCAGCGCCCAGAGTCCGTAGCCGCGCTCGTCGAACCCCTGCTCGATCCGGTCGACCAGGGAATCGCTCTCTGCCCTGGTCAGCGAGGCGGGGAAGAACTCCATCACCTGGGGGTCGGCGTTGAGCGCCGCGAACGGCTCCCGGTCGCTCTCCCGCCACCTGCGCATGATCAACCGTTCGGTCTCCATCTCACCCACCCTGACGACGTGACCGGATGCCGGTGATGCGGCGCAGGACGTCCCACCAGAAGGGCGCGCCGAACATCAGCGCGATGTACGTCAGCAGGAAGCCGGGCCAGTGGCTGGGCGTGACGAGCCGGTCCAGCCAGGCGCCGCCGTTCCAGTGGAAGGACGGCTCGCCCTCGGCGGGGACGGACATGCTGACGATCGCGTTGTCCAGGACCTTGACCAGCGCCGGCTGGCTGAGCGTGTCGGTGATGCACGGCACCGGGTCGGCCTGCTCGCACTGCGCCTTCAGCTCGTCGTACGCGGCGGGGCCGGCGTCGGTCACGGCCGTGACGGTGGCGCGGTAGGCGTTGTCGCGCAGCAGCGTCTTGCCGTACTCCAGCCCGTCGACGGTGAACAGCAGCGTCACCACCAGCGCCAGCAGCGCCACGACCCATTTCACGTACCGCTTGTAGAGCATCGACAGCCGTTCCATCTCGCTGTCGAACCAGCGCTCCACGCCCTGCCGGAACCGGTCGAGGTCACGCTGGGCGGACTCCCACACGCCCTTGAGGTGACCGTGGAGCGGGCTGCCGGTGGCCTTGAGCCTCTCCAGCAGCCCTTCGACGCCGCCGGGCTCGGTCGCGGCCAGCTCCATCATGGCCACCGCGAACCGCTCAGGCGGCAGGTTGGCGATGCTGGTGCGGCCCCGGGTGGGGTGGTCGATCTCCCGTACGCGTTCGTACAGCAGATCGGTGATGCCGTCACCGCCGGTGGCCTCCGGAGGCGGCGTCGACGGCACGGCGGGGGCGGGCTCCTCGTCGTGCGCGGGCCGCGGGTCGCGGGCGAACGGCAGCGCGCCGAACACGTCGCGCAGGCCGGACGGCAGCCAGGAGCGGCCCTTGGGCGCGTCGCCGTCGAGCGTGTCGCGCAGGTAGGCCCAGAGGAACTTGCTGCGGATGGCCAGCAGCCGCACGATGGCCTCGTTCAGCCCGCTGACGAGCAGCGAGAGCATCAGGAAGGCCAGCACGAGGCCGAGCGCCAGATCGATGTACGCGGATAACAAGCCGATCACCCCGCGCTTTGATACACCCTCCCGGGCGCCGGCCGCAATGCCGATGGGCTCAGCCGCCGTAGAAGACGCGGTCGACCACCTGGCGGGCGCGGCGGGTGACGCGGCGGTAGTCGTCGAGGAAGTCCTCCGAGCCGTCGGGCGGGTAGCCGAGCGCGCGGGCGAGGTGGCGGCGTTCGCGGGCGCTCGCGGGCACGCTGTCGCCGGGCCGTCCCTTCACCAGCATGATCGCGTCGCGGACGCCGGAGGCGCGCCGCCACGCCTCGGCCAGCACGATCTCGTCGGCGGGGTCGAGCAGCCCGGCGGCGACGGCGGCGCGCAGCGCCTCCAGGGTGCGGGTGGTGCGCAGGGAGGGCAGCTCGCCGGCGTGCTGGAGCTGCAGGAGCTGCGCGACCCACTCCACGTCGGACAGGCCGCCGCGGCCCAGCTTGGTGTGCAGGGCGGGGTCGGCGCCGCGCGGCAGCCGCTCCGCCTCCATGCGGGCCTTGAGCCGCCTGATCTGCCGTACGGCGTCGTCGGAGATGCCGCCGGCCGGGTAGCGCAGCTCGTCGACCATGGCGATGAACGCGGCGCCCAGCGCGGCGTCACCGGCGGAGAACCTGGCGCGCAGCAGCGCCTGCGACTCCCACGGCGACGACCAGCGGGCGTAGTAGGCGCGGTAGGAGGCGAGGGTGCGGACCAGCGGGCCCTGCCTGCCCTCGGGCCGCAGGTCGGGGTCGATGAGCAGCGGCGGGTCGGGCGCGGGCAGGGCGAGCAGCCGGCGCAGTTCGTTGGCCACGGCGAAGGCGGCGTCGGCGGCGTCCCGTTCGGCGGAATCCTCCAGCGGGTCGTGCACGAACATCACGTCGGCGTCGCTGGCGTAGGAGGATTCCATCCCGCCGAGCCGGCCCATGGCGATGACCGCGAACCGGGTGGGCAGCTCGCCGCGCCGTTCGGCCGACACCTTGGCGATGGCGGCGTCGAGCGCGGCCTGGAGGGTGACGTCGTTCAGCGCCGACAGCGCCACCCCGACCTGCTCGATGTCGATGAGGCCGGTGAGGTCGGCCACGGCGGTGCGGAACAGCTCGCGGCGGCGCAGCGCGCGGACGGCGGCCACCGCGGTCTCCGCCTCGTCGGTGTAGCGGGACACGGCGGCGGACGCCTCGCCGAGCAGCGACTCGGGCGGGCGGACGGCCAGGTCGTCGTCGTCGCCGAGCATCGCCACCGCCTCGGGGGCGTGCATGAGCAGCTGGGTGGCGTACCGGCTGGTGCCGAGGACGCGCGCCATGCGCTGGGCCACGGCGGTCTCGTCGCGCAGCAGCCGCAGGTACCACGGCGTGGCGCCGAGCTTCTCGCTCACCTGGCGGAAGCCGAGCAGCGCGGCGTCGGGGTCGGGCGTGTCGGCGAACCAGCCGAGCATGACCGGCAGCAGCGTCCGCTGGATGGCCGCGCGCCGGGACACGCCGCTGGCCAGTGCGGCGATGTGGCGCAGCGCGCCCTCGGGGTCGACGTAGCCGAGCGCGGCCAGGCGGGCCTCGGCGGCGGAGGCCGACAGCCGCGTCTCGGTCTCCGGCAGCCGGGCCACGGCCTGCAGCAGCGGCCGGTAGAACAGCTTCTCGTGCAGCCGCCTGGCCTGGCTGGCGTGCCGCTTCCAGCGGGTGGTGAACTCGCCGACCGGGTCGGCCTGCATGCCCAGCGCCCGGCCGAGCCGGCGCAGGTCGGCGGGGTCCTCCGGCAGCACGTGGGTGCGGCGCAGCCGGTGGAGCTGGAGCAGGTGCTCCACCTGGCGCAGGAACGTGTACGCCTCCGCCAGGCCGCGCGAGTCGTCGCGCCCGACGTAGCCGCCCCGCGACAGGGCGGCCAGCGCGGGCAGTGTGGCGCGGCGGCGCAGCAGCGGGTCGAGCCTGCCGTGCACGAGCTGCAGCAGCTGCACCGCGAACTCGATGTCGCGCAGCCCGCCGGGGCCCAGCTTGATCTGCCGCTCCCCCTCCGAGCGGACGTGCGCCTCCACCCGGCGGCGCATGGCCTGCACGTCCTCGACGAAGTTGTCGCGGGTGGCGGCGGACCAGACGAGCTCGTTGACCGCGCCGACGTACTGTTCGCCCAGCTCCGGGTCGCCGGCCACCGGCCGGGCCTTGAGCAGCGCCTGGAACTCCCACGTCTTGGCCCAGCGCCGGTAGTAGGCCAGGTGGCTGGCGAGCGTGCGCACCAGCGGCCCGGAGCGGCCCTCGGGGCGCAGCCCGGCGTCCACCTCCCACAGCGAGCCCTCCGCGGTGGCGGCCGAGCAGGCGCGCATCATCGCCTGCGCGAGCCGGGTGGCGGTGCGCAGCGCCTTGGTCTCGTCGGCGCCCTCGCGCGGCTCGGCGACGAAGATCACGTCGACGTCGCTGATGTAGTTGAGCTCCCTCGCGCCGCACTTGCCCATGCCGATCACGGCGAGCCGGGCGTCCTCGGGGTCGACCTCGGTACGGGCGATCGCCAGCGCGGCTTCCAGGGCGGCGCCGGCGAGGTCGGACAGCTCGGCGGTGACCTCCTGGAGCGTGGCCCGGCCGGTGAGGTCGCGGGCGGCCAGGTGGGCGAGCCGGCCGCGGTAGGCGACCCGGAGGTCGACGAGCGCGGTGGAGCCGGTGGCGCGCGGCTCGGGGTCGCCGGGGTCGGCGCCGACGGCGCGCAGCAGCTCCGCACGCGCCTCCCCGAGGCTGGGCAGGGCCAGCGTGCCGAGCTGGTCCGGATGGCGTACGAGATGGTCTCCCAGGGCGGCGCTGACGCCGAGCACGGCGAGCACCCGTTCTCTGAGCACGCCGTCGGCGCGCAGCAGGTCGAGTGCGGCGGGCTCGCGCTCGGCGAGCCGGGTCAGCGAGGCCAGCGCCAGGTCGGGGTCGGCGACGCCGACCAGGGCGTCGAGCAGGTCGCCCAGCTCCACCCCGGCCTGCTCGACCAGGCGGGCGGCGGTGGCGGCGTCGGCGAATCCGAGTTTGGCGAGGCGGGCGGCGGTGGACTCGATCCTGGGCACCCCTCCAGTTTGACAGGCCCGCCGGGTGGCGGCCTAGGATCAAACGCAACGTTGCGTTGCACTTTTGGAGGTGCCGGGTGAAGCGGGTGGCGTGGGGGTTGTTCGCGGCGTGGGCGGTGCACGACGCGGAGGAGCTGGCGACGATGGCGCGCTGGTCGCGGGCGGCGCGGCCGCGGCTGGAGCGGCTGTTCCCGTCGGCGCCATGGGAGCGGCTGGAGGTGTCGCAGAGGCACGTCAACGTGGCGATCGGGCTGATGGGGGCGGTGATGGCGGCGGCCTCGGCCGAGGGCGCGCGCACGGGCGGCCGCAGCCCGCTGTTCCAGGCGGCGCTGGCGGGCTTCGGCGCGCACGGGGTCGTGCACCTGGCCCAGGCGGCGGTCACCCGGGGATACACGCCGGGCGTGGTGACGGCGCCGGTGGTGGTGATCCCGTTCTCGGTGTGGGCGTGGCGGCGGCTCAGGGCCGCGGGCGTGCCGATGGACGGCGGGCCTTCCGTCGCAGTGTCCCTGGCGGCCTTCCCGCTGCTGGCCGCCGCCGTGCACGGCCTCGCCCACGCCCTGACCGGCTCCGGTTTGACGCCGGCTCCTGGAGAACGTTAACGTTTTTAACGTTATGGAGATTAACGATCCGGTGGGGCCACCGGAGGATCTGACGAAGTGGACCGGCTTCCTGCTCAACTGGGTGGCCGCGCACGCCCGCGAGTCCTACGAGCAGGTGGTGGGCCAGGTCGGGCTGAAACCCCAGCATCTGGGCGTCCTCACCCAGATCCGGCAGGAGCCGATGATCCAGGCGCGGCTGAGCGACCGGTTGCGGGTGTTCAAGCCCGTCATGGTCACCCTCGTGAACGAGCTGGAGGCGATGGGCCTGGCCGAGCGCCGGCCGCACGCCACCGACCGCCGCGCCGTGGAGGTGCACATCCTCCCCGCGGGCCTGGAGAAGGTCCGGGAGGTCGACCGGCTCAGCGAGCTGGCCTCCGACGCGTTCTTCGGCCCGCTCACCGCGGACGAACGGCGGACCCTGCACGAGCTGCTCGCCAAGCTCGCCAAGGACGGCCCCGCCGGCCGCTGGGATGACACGCCATGACGCCCGCCGGAGAGCCGCCGCACCGCACGGTCAAGACCCGCGCGGGAGCCGTCCGCGGGTCCGTCCGCGACGGCATCGCCTCGTTCAAGGGCATCCCGTACGCCGACGCGCGGCGTTTCCGGTCACCGGGGCCCGCGCCCTCCTGGGACGGGGTGCGGGACGCCGACGCCTTCGGCACCGCGCCGCCGCAGCGGCCCCCCGCCCCGGGAGTCCCGGCCGTGTGGCGGCCTGGCGACGGCCTCGACTGCCTGACGGTGAACGTGTGGACAGCCGGTCCCGGGGCCGCGCGCCTGCCCGTGATGGTGTGGATCCACGGCGGCCGGTGGGCCTACGGCGCCGCGTCGATGCCGCAGTACGACGGGTCCGTGCTCGCCCGCTCCGGGGTGGTCGTGGTGACCTTCGACTACCGCACCGGCTTCGAGGGGTTCGGCCACGTGCCGGGCGCCCCGGGCAACCGCGGCCTGCTGGACCAGCTGGCCGCCCTCACCTGGGTTCAGGACAACATCGCCGCGTTCGGCGGCGACCCCGGCAACGTCACGGTCTTCGGCCAGTCCGCCGGCGCCGCCTCGGCCGCCCTGCTCGCCGCCGCGCCGGCCGCCGCCGGGCTGTTCCGCCGGTGCGTCCTGCAGAGCCTGCCCGCCGGCTATCTCGGCCCGTCCGAGGCCCGGCAGGTCACCGAGCGGCTCGCGGCCTCCGCCGGCGCGGCCCCCACCCTGGACGGCCTGGCCGCGCTCCCCCCGGAGGCCCTGCTGGCCGAGCCGGGCGCGTTCGCCCCCGTGGTCGACGGTGACCTGGTCACCGCGCCGCCCTGGGAGGCCATCGCCGGTGGCGCCGCCCGGGGGATCGACCTGGTCTGCGGGTTCACCCATGACGAGTACCGCGGCTTCCCTCCGCCGCCCGGCCCCGGGCGGATCGACCTCGCGGCGGTGGTCACGCGGTTCGGCCTGTCCCCCGCCGCCGCCGCTGCCTACCGCGCCGCCTACCCGGGCAGCGCCGCCGAGCTGTTCACCACGGTCATGTCCGACGCCCTGGTGCGCATGCCGACGACCTTCACGGCCGAGGCCCACGCCCGTGGCGGCGGTCGCACCTGGCTGTACGACTTCGCCTGGCGAGGAGGCCCGCTGGGCGCCGCGCACGGGGTCGACGTCCCGTTCGTCTTCGGTCTGCCCCACACCCGCTACGCCGCGCGCCTTCTGGGCGCCGCCCCCGGCTTCGCCGCCCTGTCCGGCCGGATCTGCGCCGCGTGGACCGGCTTCGCGGCCACCGGCGACCCCGGCTGGCCGGCTTTCGACGGGTCCGGCGGCATCACCCGGATCTGGGACGACACGCCCCGGGACACCGCCTATCCCGCGGCGGGCTCGCTGCGCATCTGGAGGGAACGGGCGTGAGCGCGGACCACCCCGGCGAACGCCTCGGCGACCGGACGCCAGGCCGACTCCAGCGCCGGAGCCGCGGCCCGCACCGGCGCGTCGAGGTGCTCCAGGCCGTTGCCCGCGGCCCAGGAGGCGAAGATGTCCGGGGTGGCCTCGGGGTGGAACTGGACCGCCCAGGCGGTGTCGCCCAGCCGGTAGGCCTGGTTCGGGTACCGGTCGCCGGTCATGAGCGGCACCGCGCCCTCGGGCAGCCGGGTCATGGCGTCCCGGTGATACTGGACGGCCACCGCCCGCCCGACGCCGGACAGCAGCGGGTCGTCGGAGGCGGCGGGCAGCGCGACGACCTCGCACGCCCCGACCTCCAGCCCGTCGGCCCCGCGCTCCACGGCGCCGCCGCAGGCCAGGGTCAGGAGCTGGGCGCCGAGGCAGACGCCCAGCGTGGGCGTGCCCTCCTCGACCGCCCTGCGCAGCAGCTCACGGGTGGCCGGCAACCAGGGGCAGCGCTCGTCCTCCCACGCGGCGGCGTCGCCGCCGAGCACGATCAGCCCGTCCGCGGCGCGGCCGGGGATCTCCTCCCCCAGGTACGGCCGGATGACGTCGCAAGGCAGTCCCAGCCAGTCGGCCAGATAGCCGAGCGGAGCGTCGGCCTCGTTCTCGATCACCGTGATGCGCATAGCACCTAATGTAAAGGCCGTTTTGTCCGTAAACTCCCCGCATGAGGATCGAGGAAGTGGACGGCCTGCGGATCGCCACCTTCGGCGGCGGGCCACGGACGATCGTGGCGGTGCACGGGATCACCGCCTCGCTGATGGCCTGGCAGGCGGTCGGGCGGCGGCTCCCTGACGGGTGGTCCCTGGTGGCCATGGACCTGCGCGGCCGCGGTCACAGCGCGGACCTGCCCGGTCCGTACGGGCTGGAGCGGCACGCCGAGGACGTGCTCCGGGTGGCGGAGCACGTGGGCGCGGGCCCCGGCGCGGTGCTCACCGGCCACTCGATGGGCGGGTACGTGGCCGCGCTGGCCGCGGCGCGGCGGGCGTTCTCCCGGGTGGTGCTGATCGACGGCGGCCTGCCGCTGCCGCTGCCCCCGGGCATGGACCCGGACGAGGTCATGGCCGCCACGCTCGGCCCGGCGCTGGCCCGGCTGCGCCAGACGTTCCCCTCGGCGGAGGCGTACCTGGACTTCTTCCGGGCGCACCCGGCCTTCGCCGGGTTCTGGAGCGCCGAGGTGGAGGAGTACGTGCGCTACGACCTGACCGGCCCCGAGGGCGCGCTGCGCTCGCGGGCGGTGCCGGAGGCGGTCGCCGAGGACGGACGCTGGCTGCTGGTGGAGGCGGCCCGGATCGGCGAGGCGCTGCAGGCCGTCGAGGCGCCGGTGTGCCTGCTGCGGGCCCCGCGCGGGCTGCTGAACCAGGACGTCGGCATGCTCCCCGACGACCTGACCGTCCCCTGGCTGGCCCGGCTGCCCGGACTGAAGGACGAGGTGCTGCCGGACTGCAACCACTACACGATCCTGTTCGACGAGCGCTGCGTGGCGACCGTCGTCGAACGCCTCACCTCATGAGAAACGGCGAACGGCCCCGCCAGGCGGGGCCGTCCGTAGCGTCAACAGGTCAGCGCGGAACGATCCAGGTGGCGTTGGCGGCGGCCACCAGGGTGCCGTCCACCTCGTAGATCGCGCTCTCGCCGAACAGCTTGCGGCCCTCGCGGCCGGTCGTGCGGGCCACCACGGAGTAGACGCCGCCCGGGATCACCTTGCGGTGGAACTGCAGCCCGAGCCGCCCCAGCAGGGCCGACTGACCCGGCTGGAAGTGGGCCCAGCCGGTGACGCAGTCGAGCGCGGCGCCCACGATCGAGGAGGGCACGCCGTCGGCGTCGGCCACCGCGAACGGCACCCGCCACCCGGCCGCCACGAGTCCCTCCGCGCCTTCGACCGGTCCAGGGAAGATGCGCAGGCCGTCGCCCGGCTCACGGAACCCGCAGGCGAAGCACTCGGGGAAGGCGTGACCGCGGCGGCCCGCGAACCCCGCCTCGGCCCGTGCGGCCTCGGTGAACGGCACGAACGGCGGCGCCGGCACGTCCTCGGCCACCGGGATGGCCTCGACCAGCGGCTGGTCGCCGTCGTAGAGGGAGACGGAGTTGGCCAGGTGCTCCAGCTTCAGCTCGGTGCCGAGGGGTGTCGGGGCGCGCAGCGTGACCTCGACCGCCGATCGCCCGCCGTTCAGCGCGTCTGTCAAGGTGCCGGCCAGCCAGCCGCCGTTGGCGGAATGGGCCGGCCCCCGGAAACGCTCGGGAACGGTCAGTACGGTCTGCAGGGCAGCCGTCGTCATGCAACACCCTCCTATATCGCCATAAATCAGGCGAAGTACTAAAACGTCGTTTGGGATGGGCCGATAGTACTGGACCTGCTGATCAGCCAGTTCTCGGGACCCACATCACGACATAACGCCACCAACACGGCCGAAACTTCCCGCCCTGCCGTGAAGCCGTACGGTTGCCCGCGATCTCCGACGGGAAACCTCCGGGATCAGTAAAAGATACGGCCCGCACGTTGCGTACAGGTGACTTCCGCATGAGAGTGATGTTGCTCACGCCGCCGCCGGACCGGCGGCGGCGTCACGGCCCGTGCGTCAGAGAACCGGCAGGTAGCGCCCCAGCTCGAACTCGGTGACCGTGCGGCGGTAGTCGCGCCACTCGGCCCGCTTGTTGCGCAGGAAGAAGTCGAAGACGTGCTCGCCGAGCGTCTCGGCCACCAGCTCGCTGCGCTCCATGACGCTGATCGCCTCGTCGAGCGACTGCGGCAGCGGCTGGATGCCCAGCGCGCGCCGCTCGGCGCTGGTCAGGGTCCACACGTTGTCCTCGGCGGCCGGCGGCAGCTCGTAGCCCTCCTCGATGCCCTTGAGGCCGGCGGCCAGGATGAGCGCGAACGCGAGGTAGGGGTTGCAGGCCGAGTCGAGCGAGCGGAACTCGATGCGGGTCGAGCCGCCCTTGTGCGGCTTGTACATCGGCACCCGCACCAGGGCGGAGCGGTTGTTGTGGCCCCAGCAGATGTAGGAGGGGGCCTCGCCGCCCTGGCCGGCGATGGCCTCGGCGCCGCCCCACAGCCGCTTGTAGGAGTTGACCCACTGGTTGGTGATCGCGGTGATCTCGGCGGCGTGCCTGAGCAGGCCGGCGATGAACGAGCGGCCCACCTTGGACAGTTGGTAGTCGGCGCCGGGCTCGTGGAAGGCGTTGCGGTCGCCCTCGAACAGCGACATGTGGGTGTGCATGCCTGAGCCGGGGTGCTCGGTGAACGGCTTGGGCATGAACGACGCCCAGATGCCCTGCTCCAGCGCGACCTCCTTCATGACCAGGCGGAAGGTCATGATGTTGTCGGCCGTGGTGAGCGCGTCGGCGTAGCGCAGGTCGATCTCCTGCTGGCCGGGGGCGCCCTCGTGGTGGCTGAACTCCACCGAGATGCCCATCGACTCGAGCATCATGATCGCCTGGCGCCGGAAGTCGTGGCCGGAGCTGTGGGGGGTGTGGTCGAAGTAGCTGCCGGAGTCGATCGGCTCGGGCCGCCGGCCCTCTTCGGGCCGGTGCTTCAGCAGGAAGAACTCGATCTCCGGGTGGGTGTAGAAGGTGAAGCCCATGTCGGCGCACCTGGCGAGGGTGCGCTTGAGCACCCAGCGCGGGTCGGCGTGCGAGGGCGAGCCGTCGGGCATGAGGATGTCGCAGAAGATGCGCCCGGCGCCGGGTGTCTCGCTCCGCCAGGGCAGGATCTGGAACGTCGAGGGATCGGGCTTGGCGAGCATGTCGGACTCGTAGACGCGGGCGAAGCCCTCGATGGCGGAGCCGTCGAAGCCGATGCCCTCGGCGAAGGCGCCCTCCAGCTCGGCCGGCGCGATCGCGACGGACTTGAGGAAGCCGAGCACGTCGGTGAACCAGAGCCGGATGAACCGGATGTCGCGTTCCTCGAGCGTGCGGAGCACGAACTCCTGCTGGCGGTCCACGGCGTCCCCTCATGAAGACAGTACAGGTCTCCTATCAGCATGCCGTGTCCGTGTTTCGCACACGTTACGTGGGGTGCCGGTGCGAGCCTCACTGACAAAGGCCCCGCCCGGTCTTAATGTGATCACGCAGTCAGTCTCGGGGGAGGCATTGGTGGCTATCGACCTGCTCGATCACAAGCTCGATCGGGCCTTCGACCACATCGACGCGGCCGGCAGGGGCGTCGTGGACCGCGAGGACCTGCTCGGGCTGGGCGCCCGGCTCCTGGTCGGTTTCGGGGAGTCCCCCACGTCGGTGACCGGCAGCGCCCTCGTCGAAGGCTTCGACCGGATCTGGGCGGAGCTGGTGGCCGCGCTCGGCCGCGACGAGGACGCCGACGTGACCCGCGAGGACTTCCGGCTCGGCATGACCGCCGCGTTCGTCAAGGGCGACCGGTACGAGCCGGTCTTCCATCCGGCGGCGGTGGCGGTGGCCGGGCTGTGCGACAGCGGCGGCGACGGCTACGCGGGGCCGCAGGAGTTCCGCGCGCTGCTGGCCGCGTTCGGCACCGGCCACGACGACGCGGACGCGGCGTTCGACCGGCTCGACACCACGGGCAGGGGCGTGCTGACGGTGGCCGAGCTGGTCCGCGCCGCCCGCGACTTCTACACGGGCGAGGACCCCGAGGCGCCCGGCAACTGGCTCTTCGGGCCCCTGTGAGCACCGTGGTGAGCACGACCGTGATGGCTTCCGTACGGTCCGCGCTCCGTTCCGTGCTGCACTGGAAGCCGCTGCTGCCGCTGCCCCGCCGGGGCAGCCGGGCCGCCGCCGCGCTGCTGCCGCTGACCGAGCGGGTGCCGGCGATGGCGGCGCCGTGCCGGATGCATCCGTCGGTGTACGCGATCGAGGCGGCGGTGATCGACTGGGCGCGCCGGACGGGCCTGCGCGCCGACCCGGGCGTCGGCTTCCACCGGATGGCGGGGCGGGCGTTCGCCGAGTTCGACGCGGCCGCCGCGGCGCTGTTCGCGCAGTGGCTGACCTGGCTGTTCCACCTGGACGACGAGCTGGACGAGGGACCGTGCCCGCTGGAGGTGTTCCAGGGGATGCTGGAGGGTTCCGCCGACCATCCGCTGGAGGCGGCCTTCGCCGACCTGTGGCGGGTGACCAGCGCGCGGATGAGCGACCAGTGGCGCCGCCGGTTCGCGGTCAACCTGCAGCGCCAGCACTACGCCTGCCGCACCGAGGCCGAGAACCGGGCGGCGGGCAAGTCGCCGACGCTGGCCGACTACCCGATGCTGCGCCGGGGCACGGTCGGCCCCTACCTGTACGACCTGGTGGAGCCGTGCCTGCGGGTGGAGGTGCCGGCCTGGGTGCACCGGTCGGAGCCGTGGCAGGAGCTGGTCAACTCCTGCAGCGACATCACCGCCTGGTGCAACGACGTGGCCTCGCGGCCCAAGGAGCGCGGCGACGGCCACAACCTGGTCGTGATCGCGATGCGGGAGCTGGGCCTGGGCGAGCGCGACGCGGTCGGCTGGGTGCTCGACCGGATCGCCGAGCGGTGCCGTGACATGAGCCGGGCGGCGCGCCGGCTGCCGATGGACGACCTGGCGCCGGGCACCGCCAGAGACGTGAGCAAGGTGGCCTGCGCCTATCTCGCAGCGCCCCGGGCCCACCTCGACTGGCTGCTGGAGTCGTCCCGCTACGCGTGAGCGGTGCCGGCGAGCGCGTCGCCGGTGGCGGTGCGCCGGTAGACGACCTGCTTGCCGACTCGCAGGCCGACGGTCAGGCCGCTGCCGCTGAGCACGGCCAGGTGCTGGCTGACCGCGCCGGGCGTCAGCGACATCCGGCCGGCCAGCGCCGTGGTGGTGCTCGGCTCGGCCAGCGCGAGCAGGATCCGGGCGCGGCTGCGGCCGATGAGCGCGGCGAGCGCGCCCGGCGCGGGCGGCGGGCCCTGCTCCCACAGCGTGCCGACCCCGAGCACCGGATAGACGAGCATCGCCTGGTAGGGGGCGGCCATGACGGCGACGGACGGCCAGTAGAACGCGCTCGGCACCAGCACCAGCCCGTCGCCGTGCAGCGCCGAGCCCTCGTTGCACCACGGCCGGTCGACGACCAGCCTGCCGCCGCCCCACCTGACGGCCGGGTCGAGCCCGTCGAACAGCTCGCGGGCGCCGCCCCTGGCGAGCTGCCGCGAGCGGCGCAGCACGTCGCGTTCGAGCAGCGCGTAGACGCGCGGCCAGAACTCGGCGAAGCAGGTCTCCCAGTACGCCTCCAGCGCGTCGGCGACCCGCTGGATCCCGCGCGCCGGGTCGGCGGCGAACCGGCGCAGCGCGTCCGGGTCGGCCGGGCGCACTATCCGGGCCTCGTGCAGCGCCCGCTCCGGCGCGGTCCGCCGGACCCGGTCCAGCTCGGCGGCGAAGTCCGGCATGGGCGTGTCGGGCGGCGGCGTGAGGAAGTCGGCGAGATAGCCGCTCGGGGGCACCAGCGCGAACAGCTCGGCCAGGTCGAGCCCGGCCAGGCGGGGCCGCACGCAGGTGAGCCACGGCAGGTGAAGCGCCTGCCTGGCCGGGTCCTGGAGCGTGCGCAGGCTGGCGACCAGCTCCCACAGCGGCGAGAACGCGAACCGGATCCGGGCCACGTCCTCCGGCTTCAGCTCCCAGATCACCGCCATGCCTTTAGTCTGCCCTAAATCGTTCGCCCCGGCGCCCGGCGGAACCGAAGGTTGCGGGGTGACCACCACAGCCCCCGGGAAGCAGTCCTTCCTGCGCGCCGCGTTCGGCGGCATGCCCCGCCCCTTCTGGGCCCTGTGGGGCGGCACCCTGGTGAACCGGCTGGGCGGCATGGTGCTGCCGTTCACCGGCGTATTCCTCACCCAGACGCGCGGCCTGTCCGTGGCCGCCGCCGGTCTGGTGATGGCCGTCTTCGGCGCGGGGTCGCTGCTGTCGCAGCTGGTGGCCGGGACGCTGGCGGACCGGATCGGCCGCCGGGCCACGCTGACCGGCGGCATGGTGGCCACCGCGGCGGCGCTGCTGGCGCTCGGCTACAGCACGACGCTGCCCGCGATCCTGGCCTCGATGCTGGCGCTCGGGCTGGTCGTGGACGCCTACCGGCCGGCCTCGAACGCGCTGGTCGCCGACCTCGTCTCGCCGGAGGACCGGCCGCGGGCGTTCGGGCTGCTGTTCTGGGCGATCAACCTGGGCTACTCGGTCGGCATGACGGCGGGCGGGTGGCTGGCGCAGCAGGGCTTCCTCCTGCTGTTCTGGCTGGACGCGGTGAGCTGCCTGATCTTCGCGGCGCTGGTGTGGCGGGCGGTGCCGGAGACCCGGCCCGAGGCCCAGGCGGAGTCCGGCGGGTTCGGCGTGGTGCTGCGCGACCGGCTGATGATCGCGTACACGCTGGTGATCCTGGGGGACGCGCTGATGTACGCGCAGACGTACACCATGCTGCCGGTGGCGATGACGAGCCTGGCCGGGCTGACCACCGCCCAGTTCGGCACCGCGATGGCGCTCAACGGGGTGCTCATCGTGATCGTGCAGCCGCTCGTCTCCGGCTGGCTGGGCCGCAGGGACGCGTCCAGGACACTGGCCGCCGGGCTGGTGGTGATGGGGCTGGGGTTCACGCTGACGGCCTTCGTCACCAACACGGCCATCCTGGCGGTCACCATCGTCGTGTGGACCGCGGGCGAGATCGTCACCGCGGGCATCGCCGGGACGATCTTGGCCACGCTCGCCCCGGCCCATCTGCGCGGCCGCTACGCCGGGCTGTTCGGGCTCGCCTGGTCGGCGGCCGGGATGCTGGCGCCGCTGCTGGGCAGCGCCCTGCTGGAGGTCGGCGGGCAGCGGGCGCTCTGGTTCACCACGGGCGGGATCGGCCTGGCCGCCGCGGCCGGGATGCTGGCGATCGGGCCCGCGGTCCGGCGGCGTTCAACGGATTTTGATTCGCCGTTGGCCGGAGCCCGATAATTTCTTCCAGCCATCGGGCTGAGAGGACACTTTCCCATGCGCCACGCACGGGCGGCGCGCGGTACGGCGATCGGGCTCGCCATGCTCGCCATCGCCTTGGAGCTCACCAACATCCTGGTGACCGCCCGGTTGCCGCCCGCCGCGTACACCCCCCTGCCGTTCGCGCCGGAGGACGTGGCCGGCACCGCGTTCCCGTTGTTCGGCGCGATCCTGGTGTACCGCAGGCCGCGGCTGCTGATCGGGTGGCTGCTCTGCGCGGGCGGCGTGAGCTCCGCCGCGAACATCCTGTCCGCCAACCTCATCGTCCTGAACGGGGACCCGGGGTGGGGCTGGGTCGTGGTGGAGTTCACCTGGCAGGCATGCCAGCTCTCGCTGGGGGTGCTGCTGCCCCTGCTCTACCCGGACGGCCGGATGCCGTCGGCGCGCTGGCGGTGGGTGGTCGTGCCGGTGGTGGCGGGTCATCTGCTCGCCTGGGCCTCCCTGCTGACCATGGACAAGGCGCTCAGAGACGCCTCCCACCTGCTCGTCACCGTCGGCCTGGGGCTCGCGTTCGCCTCGCTGGCCGTACGGTTCACCCGCGGCGACGCCGTCGAGCGGCGGCAGATCCTGTGGCTGCTCGTCACCCTGCCGGGGCTGCTGATCCCGTGGATCCTCGGCGGGGACGCCTGGTGGCTGGCGTCGTTCGGCATCCCGCTGATCCCGGCGGCGATCGCGGTGGCGGTGCTGCGCTACCGGCTGTTCGGCATCGACACGCTGATCAGCCGGGCCATGGTCGGCACCGGGCTCGCCCTGGTCATCACGGGCGTCTACCTGGCGGCGAGCGCGGCGTCCAGCGTGTTCCTGGCCGAGGTGCACTCGGTCGCCGGGCTGGCGGCGGCGCTGTTCGCCGGGGTGTTCTTCCATCCGATGCGGCAGGCGCTGCAGCGCGGCGTCGACCGCCTGCTCTACGGCGGCACCGGCGTGCCCGCCGCGCTGGCCGCGCGGCTCAGGCACCGGCTGCAGCGCCTCGACCCGGGACACGGGCTGCTGGCCACGCTGGAGGTCCTGCGTGAAGGGCTGTCGGTGACCGGGGTGGCGGTGGAGGTCGAGAACACGACCATGGTGACCGGCTCGCCCGAGCCCGTCGCCCGTACCGTCCCGCTGGTCTGGCACGGCGAGCCGGTCGGGCTGCTGCTCATCGGCCCCACGGCCCGGCGGCGCTTCCCCGCCGCGCACGACGAGCGGGTGATCGCCACGCTCTCCCCGTACATCGCCGACGCCGCGCACGCGGTGCGCATGACCGCGGCCGTGCAGCGGTCGCGGGAGCGGATCCTCGCAGCGCGCGAGGAGGAGCGCCGCCGCCTGCGCCGCGACCTGCACGACGGGCTGGGCCAGTCGCTCACCGGGATGGCGATGGTGATCAACGCCGCCCGGCTCTCCCTGCGCCGCTCCCCCGACCAGGCCGAGCGGCTGCTGGCCGACCTGCGCACGGGCATGGACGCGATCAGCGGCGACATCAGGCAGCTCGTGTACGGGCTGCGCCCGCCCGCGATCGACGAGCTGGGCCTGACCGGCGCGGTCGAGGAGCTGGCCCGGACGCCCGAGGAGCCGGCGACGACGGTGGAGACCGCCGGTGACCTGGCCGGGCTGCCCGCGGCGGTGGAGGTGGCGGCGTACCGGATCGTGCAGGAGGCGCTGACGAACGCGCGCAAGCACGCCGCGGCGGCGCGCGTGACGGTCCGGTTGGAGCGCGACAACGGGCTGCTCCGGGTGACGGTGGCCGACGACGGGTCCGGCATGCCGCCGGACGTGCGGGCGGGGGTCGGGCTGGGATCGATGCGCGAGCGCGCCGCCGAGCTGGGCGGCACCTGCGCGGTCCGGGCACGGGAGGGCGGCGGGACCGTGGTGACCGCGACCCTTCCGGCGCAATAAGCTCTCATTTACCTGCACGTCTGGATGGCCCTAGGCTTATGCCCACAATGTTGACTTTCACCGCGCTCGGACCGTTCCAGGCCTGGGCGGACGGCACCCCCCTCGACCTCGGCGGCCAGCGCCAGCGGGCGGTGCTGGCCCGCCTGATCGTGGCCGGTGGCCGTGCCGTGCCCGTGAACACCCTCATCGACGAGCTGTGGCCGGGCGAACCGCCCGCGCAGGCCCTGTCGACCATCCAGGGCTACGTCTCCCGGCTGCGCCGCGTGCTCGAACCCCGCCGGGCGCCCCGCGAGGAGGCCTCGGTGCTGGTGTCCGCGCCGCCGGGCTACGCGCTGCGGGCCGGGCCCGACCAGGTGGACGCCTGGCGGTTCGAGAGTCTCGCCAAGTCCGACGGCTCCCCTGCCGAGGTCTGGGCGGCCATGGAGGACGCGCTGGCGCTGTGGCGCGGGCCCGCGCTGGCGGAGTTCGCCGACCTGACGTGGGCGGCGACCGAGGCGGCCCGGCTGGAGGAGCTGCGGCTCGTCGCCGTCGAACGGCGGGGCGCGGCCGGCCTGGCGCTCGGGCGGACGACGGCGCTGGTGGCCGACCTGGAGGCGCACGCCGCCGCCCATCCCCTGCGCGAGGAGGCCTGGCGGCTGCTGGCTCTGGCGCTCTACCACACCGGCCGCCAGGGCGACGCGCTGGCCGCGCTGCGCCGGGCCCGCGCGGTCTGGCGTGACGAGCTGGGCCTGGACCTGACGGCCGGGCTGCAGCGCCTGGAGCACGACATGCTCGCGCAGAGCGTGCCCGACCTCCCGGCGGCGCCCGCCGCCGCGCCCGAGACCGCGCCCGCCGCACCGGCCGAGGGGGCGGCCGACTGTCCCACGCTGCGCGTGCTGGTCGCCGACGACCAGGCGCTGGTACGTGCCGGGCTCCAGGTCGTGCTGGCCGCCGAGGACGGGCTGGAGGCCGCCGGGGAGGCCACCGACGGCGAGGAGGCCATCACCGCCGCCCGCACCCTGCGCCCCGACGTCGTGCTGCTCGACATCCAGATGCCGAACCTGGACGGCCTGGCCGCCGCCCGGCGCATCCTCGCGGCCGAGGACCCGCCCAAGGTGATCATGATGACCACCTTCGGCAGCGACGAGAACCTCTACGCGGCGCTGCGCGCGGGCGTCAGCGGGTTCATGCTCAAGACCTCGCCGCCCGAGCAGCTCGTGGCCGCCATCCGGGCCGCCGCCGCCGGTGACGCGCTCATCGACCCGGCGGTCACCACGCGGCTCATCTCCGCCTTCGCCGGCCGGACCGACCCGGCCTCGCCGCCGGCGCTCGCCGGGCTCGCCGACGCCCAGCTCGACGTCGTCAAGCTGGTGGCGCGCGGGCTGACGAACCGGCAGATCGGCCAGACTCTCGCCATGCCGGAGCCGGAGGTGCACGCGACGGTGCGGGCGCTGCTGGACCATCTGGGGCTGTTCGACCGGGCGCAGCTCGTGGTGGCCGCTTACGAGTCGGGCCTGGTCACTCCAGGAAACACCTCGGCAAAATAGCCCGACTTATTGCCCCTTAGTTGGAAAAAATCACGCCGTACTAGGCTGGGGCCGTGGCACAACTGCGCATCGCCCTGGCCCAGACGAACCCGACCGTAGGCGACCTGGCCGGCAACGCCGACAAGCTCGTGGCGTGGGCCCGCCAGGCCGCCGACCGCGGCGCACACCTGGCCGTGTTCACCGAGATGTTCCTCACCGGCTACCCGGTCGAGGACCTCGTGCTGCGCACCTCCTTCGTGGACGCCAGCATCGCCGCGATCGAGGAGGCGGCGCGCCGGCTCGACCAGGAGGGCCTCGGCGACCTGCCCGTGGTCGTCGGCTACGTCGACAGGGCCGGGCTCGCGCCCCGGGTCGGCCAGCCCAAGGGCGCCCCGCTCGACGCCGCCGCCCTGCTCCACCGGGGCCGGGTCGTCGCCCGCACCGCCAAGCACCACCTGCCGAACTACGGGGTGTTCGACGAGTACCGCTACTTCGTGCGCGGCGACCGGCTGCCGATCTTCCGGCTGCACGGGGTCGACGTGGCCGTCGCGGTCTGCGAGGACCTCTGGCAGGAGGGCGGCCCGGTGGCCGTGGTCGGCCAGGCGGGCGCGGGCCTGCTCGTGGTGCCGAACGCTTCCCCGTACGAGAAGGAGAAGGACGACGTCCGCCTGGAGCTGTGCGCGCGCCGGGCGCGCGAGGCCGGGTGCGCGCTCGTCTACGCCAACCAGGTCGGCGGGCAGGACGAGCTGGTCTTCGACGGCGACTCGCTCGTGGTGGACGCGCGCGGCGAGCCGGTGGCGCGGGCCGCCCAGTTCCGCGAGGAGCTGCTCGTCTGCGACCTCGACCTGCCGGTCTCGTCCGCCGAGCCGGGAGCCTTCCCGTACGACGCCGGCGACGGCACCACCATCACCGCGGACCGCCTGGTGCTCTCCGACGACCCGCTCCCCGCGTACGAGCCGGAGCCCGCGAGCGTGGCCGAGCCGCTGGACACGGTCGCCGAGGTGTACGCGGCGCTGGTGCTGGCGGTGCGCGACTACGTGGCCAAGAACGGGTTCGAGTCGGTGATCCTCGGGCTGTCGGGCGGCATCGACTCGGCGCTCACCGCCACCATCGCCGCCGACGCCATCGGGCCGTCGCGGGTGCACGTGGTGCTCATGCCCTCCCGCTACTCCTCCGAGCACTCGCTGGCCGACGCCCAGGACCTGGTCCGCCGCCAGGGCCTGCGGGCGCAGGTGGTGCCGATCGCGGAGATCGTGAACGCCTTCGAGAAGGAGATCGAGCTGTCCGGCCTGGCCGCCGAGAACCTCCAGGCCCGGGTCCGCGGCATGATCCTCATGGGCCTGTCGAACCAGAACGGCCACCTGGTGCTCACCACCGGCAACAAGAGCGAGCTGGCCACCGGATACTCCACCCTCTACGGCGACTCGGCGGGCGGCTTCGCGCCGATCAAGGACGTGCCGAAGCTCATGGTGTGGGAGCTGTCCAGGTGGCGCAACGCCGGCGGCGACCCGTCGTTCCTGCTCCAGGTCGACGAGCCGATCCCGCCGAACTCCATCACCAAGGAGCCCAGCGCCGAGCTCCGCCCCGACCAGCGCGACACCGACTCGCTGCCGCCGTACGAGATCCTGGACCGGCTGCTGGACGACTACGTGGAGAAGGACATGGGCTCGCGCGAGCTCATCGCCGCCGGCCACGACCCCGCCCTGGTATCCCGGGTCATCCGGCTGGTGGACGTGGCCGAGTACAAGCGCCGCCAGTACCCGCCGGGCCCCAAGATCACCCCGAAGAACTTCGGCCGCGACCGCCGCCTGCCCATCACCAACGGCTGGCGCGAGACCACGTAGCCGGGCCCGTTCGGCGAGCAGCATGCCGTAGCGGTCAGGCCAGGAGAAGGGTCAGGCCGCCGAGGGTGTAGCAGAGCATGAGGACGAACAGCGGGATCTGACCCGCCACCGCCTTGGCCGGCGGCAGCAGCCGGACCGAGCGGTCGTGGGCCGCCACCACGCCCGCCACGTGCCCGGCGATGATCGCCAGCACCTGGACGGTCGCGATGACCGAGGACGAGACCAGTTCCCTGTCGACCTCGGCGTCCAGCCCGAGCGCCAGGATGACCGCGCGCTGGCCCTCGATGACCAGCAGCGAGAAGTAGTGCGCGATCAGGTAGCCGATGGCGATCGGGACCAGCGAGTGGGCGAAGCGCGGGGCGAGGCCGCGGGTGCCGCCGATCCGGCCGGCCAGCCACAGGCAGCTCCCGTACAGGACGGCGACGGCGGCGATCGCGGCCAGCAGGCCGGCCGTGCCGAGGCCGACGCGGCCGAGCGGGCCCGACTGGAGCGCGTCCACCCAGGCGGGGGTGGTGGAGAAGCCGTCGTAGCCGGTGCTGCCGAGGAGCACGCACACGGTGGCGACCAGGCCGGGCGCGGGCCGCAGGGCGTCCAGGCCGTCGAAGGGGCTGCGGAGCACGAGGGCGCCGTCGGCCCGGCGGCCGAGGGGGGCGAGCTGGCCGGCCAGGGTCGAGTAGACCTCGAACGGGTCGCCGCGTTCCAGCCAGGCGTGCCCGTACCGGAGGGTTCCCGCCGTCTGCGCGGCCGCGTACAGCGCGAGGAAGGCGAGGAGGGTGGGCGGCGCGGCGGGGTCGGGGGCGACGAGCTCCATCCAGGTGAAGGCGAGCAGGCCGAGTGCGGCCGGCCAGTAGCCGAGCCGCGCCGGCAGCGGGCGGCGGGGCCGGTCGGGCAGCAGGCGGAACGGGTTGAGCAGCCGCCACACCGGGCCGAGCAGCAGCGACACGGGGATCAGGCCGACCCAGAAGAGCACGTAGACGAGGTACGCGCCGGTGTTCGGGGACGCGGGGCCGAGCAGCAGCCAGCCGACGGTGTAGGCGGCGGCGAGCAGGGTGAGGACGCGGAGCGGCCGCGTGGGGAGGCGCAGGCGCAGGGGCAGCCCGGCCCGGTCGCCGCGGAAGCGGGAGTCGGCCCAGAGCAGGCCGAGCGCCAGGAAGGACACGACGAGGGCGGCGAGCGCTCCGGCGTAGGCGTAGAAGAGCGGGATCGGCAGGTCGGCCCGGTCGCCGATGCCGTGCGCCAGCAGGCCGCCGGGAGCCGTCACCGGACCGCCACCTGGACGAGGACCAGGTCGCTCTCGTGGGTCTCCACCTCGAACACCCCGGTCACGTCCGCCACGAACCGCACCGTGGCCGGTTCGCCGGGCCGCAGGGCCGCCTTGACGTCGTAGCCGTGCACGTGCACCTCGTCGGCGACGTCGCTGGTGACGGTGATGCTGACGGTCTGGCCGCGGGCGGCCTCCAGCCAGCCGGACGGCGGCCGGACCCGGCCCGCCTCGATCGCGACCTCGGCGTGCGCCTCCCCCGGCGCGGGGGCGGCGGTGGCCACCTGGTGGCTGTTGCCCGGCCGGTGGTGGGTGTCCGACAGCGTCCCGCACCCCGCGATCGCCAGACTCAGCACGGCGACGAGCACGGCGCGTCCGCTCACGCGGTGACCTCCGCCTCGCTGGGCGTCTTCTCCGGCGTACGGGCGCGGCGCGGGGCGAGGCGGACCACGGCCCAGAGCACCCACAGGCCCGTCAGGAGCCCGCGGATCCAGCCGGGGCCGAGCGGGATCAACGGGATCATCCCGATCATCCGGTCGTAGGCGTCGGCCGCGGCCAGCACGCCGAGCACGATCGTGAACCAGGCGAACGCCCCGGGCCGCAGCGCGACGCCCAGGCAGAGCCACCAGCCGGCCATGAGCAGCAGCGCCACCCCGGTCAGGTACGGGTCCTCCATGGCGGCCGCCACCACGTCCAGCGCCAGCCCGGCCAGGCCCACGATCGACCCGGCCGCGATCAGCCTCAGCCGCCGCTCCCCCGGCTCGCCGACGGCCCGGGGCACGCCGTTCCCCGCGGGGTCGCCGCGCCGCAGCCGGGCCGCGCGCTGCGCCCGCACCCAGAACAGGACCGCGACCAGCGCCAGGACGAGCGAGCCGCCCAGCGCGAGCTGGGTCTCCACCCGGCCGAGCCCGGAGGCGCCGAACCAGTCGCAGCCCGCGGGCAGGCGGGCCTGGGCCGCGTTGAAGTCGGAGCACAGGAACAGCTTGGCAATCTTGACGGGTTCGGCGAGCACCCGGTTGGAGCCGCCCGACAGTTCGGGGGCCCGCGCGCCGCAGGCGGGCAGCGCCGCGGGCGAGCTCAGGGCGACGTCGCTCTGCCAGCAGTTGCCGGTGCCCTGGCCGTCCCACCACACGTCCATGCCGTTGGGCCGCGACTCGCCGGTGGGGCTGCGGCCGAGCACGTTGCCCACGAAGCGGTTGTGGTTGGAGGTGTCGGCCTGCTTGGCCAGGTCCTCCTCGCCGCGGATGAACGCGGGCACGCCGAAGAGCTGGAAGGCGGCACCGCGGTTGTCGTAGACGTGGTTGTCCCTGAACACGTTGTGGTTGCCGCCGGCCACGATGACGCCGGTGCCGGGCGGTACGCCCACCTGGGGGCAGACGACGCCCTTCTCGTAGCCGCGCTCGGCGGGCGGGCGGGAGCAGGTGCCGTCGCGGGTGAAGCGGTAGTAGTCGCGGTTGTTGTCGTAGATCTTGTTGTTCTCGAACAGCGCGTGGTTCTGCGGCAGGCCGGGGTGGTCGGGCCAGAGGCTGTCCATCGTGGCGCCGACCATGTTGTCGTAGAACTCGTTGTCGTGCGCCCACACGGAGTCGCCCGCGGTGCCGGAGTAGCCGAGCGCGTTGTCGTGGCTCTTGCAGCGGCGGATCTCGATGGCGTAGCGGGGCACGTCGTGGCCGCGGCCGTCGTTGATGTTCGAGGCGCTGCCGGGGTAGAGGCCGCCGTCGCCGTTGCCGTACGACTCGCAGTCGGTGTAGAGGCCGTGGTCGCTGGCGAAGGTGAGGAAACCGTACTCGTCGTTCCAGCGCGTGAGCACGCGGTCGATGACGAATCCGTCGGTTTCGAGCACGTACAGGGAGTTGAACGTGGTGCGCTGGGCGGTGAGGTTGTGGAAGTAGACGCCGTCGGCGCGGTCGGCCCTGATGGCGTTGAGCTTGCGGTACTCGGCGTCGACGATCACGTCGAGCGGCCCGGCGCCGGTGCCCTCGATCTGCAGGTTCTTCTTGCCGAGGATGGCGACGAGGTTCTGGTTGTGCGGGCACTGGAGCTGCTGCTCGAAGGTGAGGATCTGGTAGCCCCAGTCGGACCAGCGGGCGGGGAGCTGGGCGCAGGCGCCGGTGGGCGTGGCCTGGCTGGGCTCCTCGCGGTAGAGGCCGGGCAGCATCGCGATCGTCATGCCGGGTTCGTCGACCCGGTCGACCGCCTCCTGGAGGTGCCGGAAGCCGTCCTTCTGGCAGGCGTCGAAGAGGCGGAGGTTGCGTTCCCTCAGGTCGGCGGGGAAGCCGGCGACGCGCCGTTCGAAGTCGGCCCGGTCGGTCTTGCACACCAGCAGGTCGGGCTCGCCGGTGCGCAGCGTGGGGACGCTGCCGGACCCGTCGGGGAAGGTGACGGGCCGTTCCTCGTGCGCCAGCGCCGCGCCTGAGTGCGCGAGCAGAGCCAGGGCGACCACGATGAGGACGGCGATCCTGCGTAAGAGACGCATGATCGCGAGACTAGAACACGGCTCATCTTCTGCCTAGGGCCGCCGGAGCCTAGGCGCGCGGCGTGAAGCCCGCCAGGGCGTGGTCGACGACGCGTTCGGCCAGGTCCTCCGGCAGGTCGCCCTCCGGGCCCCACTTGCTGAAGAAGATCATGGCGCCGGACAGGAGCGCCATGCCGAGCTCCACGTCGAGGTCGGGGCGGAGCTCGCCGTTGGCCACGCCGCGGCGGAGCACCTCCCGCATGGCCACCCGCCGCGGCTCCAGCGCCAGCTTGAAGAACCGCTCGCTGACACGCTTGGACCGGTCGGTCTCGCTCAGCGCGACGTTCATCACGCAGCGGGCCCGGCGATGGCCCGCCTCCCTGCGCACCACGTCGAGCAGGGTGATCAGGTCGCCCCGCACCGACTCGCCGGCCAGCGGCGGGAGCGGCTCGCGGATGGTGGCCAGGGCGTCGACGACCAGATCTTCCTTGTTGGCCCAGCGCCGGTAGATCGTGGTCTTGCCCACGCCCGCGCGGGCCGCGATCGCCTCGATGGACAGCTCCGCGACGCCCATGCCGTCGGCGATCAGGTCGAGGGTGGCCGTGATGATCGCTTTCTCGGCCTTCTCACTGCGCGGGCGGCCCGCCCTGGCTGTCTGCTGGGTGGTCATGTCGGCCTCAGACTACCGCTCGTTCCTGCTGTTCAGGCTCAGGGACGGGACGCGCCTTGCCGGGCATCCACCGGAACACCACCGCCGCGCCGATCAGCGCGATGACCGCCGAGGCGAAGGACGTGATGTGCATGCCGTGCACGAACGCCGCGTTGGCCTGGTCCATCAGCGCCGCGCCGCGCTCCCCGAGCGAGCGCGCCACCTCGGCCGTGGCCATGATGGACTCGCCGCCCGCGTGCTGGACCTCGGCGGGCAGCCCCTGCAGGGCAGGCGCGATCTCGCCGCGGTAGCTGGACGACAGCACCGAGCCGAGCACGGCCACGCCGAGCGCGCCGGCGACCTGGCGGACGGTGTTGCTCATGGCCGAGCCGACCCCGGCCTTCTCGCGGGGCAGCGCCTCCATGATGGCGGTCGTGGCGGGCGGCATGATGTTGGCCATCGCGACACCCTGCACGAAGAACACGGCCAGCAGCACCGGGATCGGCGTGTGCAGGTCGAAGAACGTGTAGCCGAGCAGGATCGCGGTCAGCACCAGGAGGCTGACGGTGGCCGACAGCTTGGCCCCGAACTTCTCGTTCACCCGCTGGCTGAGCGGCGCGAAGATGAGCTGCGCGACCGCGAACGGCAGCATGAGCGCCCCCGCCTGCACCGGGCTGAACCCCAGCGCCACCTGCAGGTAGAAGGTGAGGAAGAACATCCCGCCCATCATCGCGAAGAAGACGATGCCGATCGTGGCGATGGCGGAGGTGAACCGGACGTCGCCGAAGTAGCGCACGTCGAAGGCGGGGTGGTCGATGCGCCGCTCCCACCAGACGAACACCGCCAGCACCGCGACGCCGGCCAGCACCGGCACGAGCACCTCCACGGAGGCGACGGTGGCCAGCTCGCCGCCGCGGATGATGCCGTAGACGACGGCGACCAGACCGATGATCGACAGCAGCACGCCCACCGGGTCGAGCCGCGACGGCTTGGGGTCACGCGACTCCGGCACGATCGGGGCGATCAGCGCCATGCTGATGAGCACGATCGGCACGTTGATCAGGAAGACCGAGCCCCACCAGAAGCGCTCCAGCAGCAGCCCTCCGGTGACCGGGCCGATGGCCACGGCCAGCCCGACGCCGGCCGCCCAGACGCCGATCGCCTTCCCGCGCTCCCGTTGCGGGAAGACGTTGGAGATGATGGCGAGCGTGGCCGGCATGATCGCGGCCCCGCCGACGCCCATCGCCGCCCGCGCCAGGATCAGCTGGCCCGGATCCTGGGCGTAGGCGCTGGCCAGCGACGACAGCCCGAACAACACCATGCCGATGATCAGCATGCGCTTGCGACCGGTCCGGTCGCCGATCACCCCGAAGGTGAACAACAGGCCGGCGAAGACCAGGGTGTACGAGTTGATCGCCCATTCGAGCTCACTCTGGGTCGCGCCCAGCCCGGCCACCGGGTCGGCGATGGTCTTCATCGCCACGTTCAGGATCGTGTTGTCGAGCACGACCGCCAACAGGCTGAACACCAGCACGCCGAGGATCGCCCAGCGGCGTGGATGTCCCGCGTTCTCGTCCATGAGCACACCTTAGAATCGATACGACTGCGTTTCGCAACGCGACCGTATCGCAGGATGTTCCGATACGCAACGGTATCGTTTCGTATCGGCTCAGGCGGTGAGGTCCTCCGGCACCTTCTCCGGCACCTTCTCCGGCACCTTCTCCGGCACCTTCTCCGGCACCTTCTCCGGCTCTGCCCCCGGTTCGGTCCCCCGCCCGGCCCTCGCTTCGGCCCCCGGCTCGACCCCGGACGCGGTGCCCGCTTCGGCCTCTGATGCGTCCGGGACCGGCGGCGGATTCGCGCCGCGACGCCAGAACGGCAGCGCCACCAGCACCATCGCCAAACCCAGCGCACCGGCCACCGCGAACGCCCACGGCGCCCCGTACACGTCGATGACCTTGCCCGCGATGGGCGCCGAGGCCGCGCCGCCGATCAGCAGCGCGGTGCCGTGCAGGCCCATCGCCTCGCCCCGCGCCGCCGCGGGCACCCAGCGGGTGGCCGTCTCGACGGTGGACGTGAGCGCCGGCGCGCAGAGCAGACCGGCGGGCAGCAGCGCCAGCAACAGCCACCACCAGCCGCCGGAGACCAGCGTCACCGGCACGGTGAGCGCCCCCATCAGGCCGATGAGCACCAGCGGCGAGAACCCGCGCGAGAGCATCCCGTACAGGAACCCGCCCATCAGCGAGTAGAGGCACCAGATGCCCACCGCCAGGCCGATCCACCCGGTGTAGCCGCTGTCCTTCATCGTGCCGACCATGGCCAGCTCGGTCGCGGTGAGCACGAACGTGGCGGCCGCGGCGGTGCCGAGCAGCGCCACCAGCCGGGGCGTGACCCAGACCCGCCTCGGGACGGTGACCGCCGGCTCCGCCAGCTCGGCCGCCGACCTGGTCGGCGGGTTGAGCAGCAGCAGGCCGACACCGGCGCCGGTGGTGCCGATCGCGATGGCGGTCAGCGTGGGACCGCTGCCGAACGTCGTGATGCCGAAGACCGCCAGCGCGGGGCCGGTCATGTAGGACACCTCGACCAGCATCGAGTCGAACGAGAACGCCGTGCGGCGCTGGTCGAGCGGCACCATGGCGGCCAGGCACTGACGGATCACCCCGAACACGGGCAGCATGAGCAGCCCGGCCACCCCCGCGGCGACGACCAGCACGGGATAGGGCAGCGCCCAGGCGCACGACCAGAACACCGCCTGCGCGACCGTGGTGACGAGCAGCACCGGGCGCAGGCCGTAACGGTCGACGAACCGCCCGGCCAGCGGCGACCCGACGGCCATGCCGATCGTGCTCGCCGCGGCGATCACCCCGGCCGCGGTGTAGCCCAGTTTGAGTGTCTCCAGGACATGCAGCGTGAGAGACATGCCCATCGCCGTCATGGGCACCCGCGCAGCCAGGCCCACCACCAGCAGCACGCTCACGCCGGGCAACCGGAACAGACGCCGGTAAGGTTCGATAACCATCTTGATTGCTGACCTCCGAAAGCATTCTTCCAGCTCGTACCGACAGTTCCGCGACTGGTTTTCTCCGGGCGCCGCCTGGCATCATCGGGGGTGAGTCCGGGGACGCCACCGGGGCGCCTCGAGACGCTTCCGGAGGTTGACCTCATGTCTTCAACCACCCTGTACGGCGGCGCGTCCGGCCGCCGGGTCACCGTGCGCGACCTCGCCGCGGCCAAGCAGCGCGGAGAGCGATGGCCGATGGTCACCGCCTACGACGCGATGACGGCCCGGGTGTTCGACCAGGCCGGCATACCCGTCCTGCTCGTGGGCGACTCCGCCGCCATGGTCGTGTACGGCTACGACTCCACGCTGCCGGTCACCGTCGACGACCTGCTGCCGCTGACCGCGGCCGTGGTGCGCGGCTCGTCGCGCGCGCTCGTGGTCGCCGACCTGCCGTTCGGCTCGTACCAGTCCTCACCCGCGCAGGCGCTGGAGTCGGCGGCCCGCTTCATGAAGGAGGCCGGCGCGCACGCGGTCAAGCTGGAAGGGGGCCGCCGGGTCGTGCCCCAGGTCGAGGCCCTCGTCTCGGCGGGCGTGCCCGTCATGGCGCACCTCGGGCTGACCCCGCAGTCGGTGAACGTGCTCGGCGGCTACCGCGTGCAAGGGCGCGGGCAGGCGGGCGACGAGCTGATGGCCGACGCCAAGGACCTGCAGCGGGCCGGGGCGTTCTCGATCGTGCTCGAATGCGTGCCCGCCGACCTGGCCGAACGGGTGACGACCTCGCTGGCGATCCCCACCATCGGCATCGGCGCGGGTCCTGGCACCGACGCCCAGGTCCTGGTCTGGCAGGACATGATGGGGCTGACCCCCAGCCCGGCCCGCTTCGTCAAGCGCTACGCCGACCTGGGCGCCGACCTCGACCGAGCCGCCCGCACCTTCGCCACCGAGGTCATCGACGGCACCTTCCCGGCACCGGAGCACGCTTACACCTGACGGATCATCCGGTGGCGAGGGTGGCGGGGTCGGTGTTGGAGCCGCACACCAGCACCGCCACCCGCTCGCCGGGCTCGGGCCGGTAGGCGCCTGACAGCAGGGCGGCGTACGCGGTCGCGCCGCCGGGCTCGGCGGCCAGCCGGTGCTTCTCCCAGAGGGTGCGCCGGGCGGCCACGATGGCGTCCTCGGTGACCAGCACGCTCCGTGCGCCGGCCGCGGCGAGGAGGTCGTAGGCGATCCCGCCGAGCGCGGTGGCGCCCAGCGAGTCGGCCGCCACCCCGCTCACCGTCACGGACACCGGACCGCCCGCCTTGAGCGCCTCGTGGAAGGTGGGGATCCGCTCCGGCTCCACGGCCACGATCCGCGGCCCGCCGCCCACTGCCCCGGACCCGAGTGCGACGCCCGCGGCGAAGCCGCCGCCGCCGACGGCGACCAGGACGGTGTCGACGCCGCCGGTCTGTTCCATCAGCTCCAGCCCGGTGGTGCCCTGTCCGGCGACCACTTCGGCCTGGTCGTAGGCGTGCACCGACAGGGCGCCCGTCTCGGCGGCGCGCTTGGCCGCCGCGTCGGCCGCCTCGGAGTAGATGGCGCCCACCTGGTTGATCCGCGCGCCCAATGCCCGCAGGCCGGCCACCTTGATCGGGCTGGTCACCTCGGGCACGAAGATCTCCGCCCGTACCCCCAGCGCCCGCGCCGCGTACGCGACCGCCAGCCCGTGGTTGCCGCCGCTGGCCGCGATCACCCCGCTCTCCGGCAGCGCGCCGGCCGCCAGCATGCGGTTGAACGCGCCGCGCACCTTGAACGAGCCGGAGTGCTGCAGCAGCTCCAGCTTGAGCACCAGCTCGGGCGTGACCTCCAGGACCGGTGTGCGCAGCACGTGCGCCCCGATCCTCCCGGCCGCCGCCGTCACGTCCGCGTACGCCACCGTCACAGCTCCCCCTCGATCATCCGTTTGAGCTGTGCTATCCGCTCCTCGTCGCGCCGGTAGAACACCCACTGCCTGATCCGCTTGCCGCGGATCAGACCGGCACGCTCCAGGATCTTGAGATGGCCGGTGGCGCTGGGCTGGGTCATGCCGAGCTTCTCCGCGATGGACCGGCCGCACACCCCGTCGGTCACCAGGTCGCCGTCGACCTGGGCGGGGAAGTGGGCGACCGGGTCCTTGAGCCAGGCGAGGATCATCAGGCGCGGCTCGCTGGCCACGGCGCGGAGCTCGGACAGCACTTAGGCATTTTCCTCATTGCCTAAGGGCTATGTCAACGCCTGCTCGAAGTCCGCCCAGAGGTCCTCGGCGTGCTCGATGCCGACGGCGACCCGGACCGTGCCCTCGTTGATGCCGTGCCTGGCCAGTTCCTCGGCGGTGAGCGAGCGGTGCGAGGTGGTGGCCGGGTGCAGGATGAGCGTCTCGACGCCGCCCAGCGACGGCGCGACCAGCGCGAGCCGTACCGACCGCATGAACCGCTCCCCCGCCGCGCGCCCGCCGGCCAGGTCGAACGCGAAGACCCCGCCGAAGTCGGCCAGCAGCTTGCCCGCCACCTCGTACGACGGGTGCGACGGAAGGCCGGGCCAGTGCACGGCCGTCACCGACGGGTGCTCGGCCAGGCGGGTGGCGAGCAGCCGGGTGTTGGCGCAGTGGCGTTCCAGCCGCAGGGCCAGCGTCTGCAGCCCGCGCAGGCTGAGCCAGGCGGCGAACGGGTCCGGCGTCGGCCCCAGCTCGGCCGAGAAGTGCCAGACCTTGCGGTACAGGGCGTCGTCGGCGAAGACCGCCATGCCGCCGACCACGTCCGTGTGGCCGGACAGATACTTCGTGGTGGAATGGCAGACGATGTCCGCACCGTGCTCGATCGGGCGGCACAGCAGGGGCGTGGCGAAGGTGTTGTCGACCACGCTGATCAGGCCCAGTTCCCTGGCCACCGCGCACATCGCGGGCAGGTCGGCGACCTGGCCCATCGGGTTGGCGATGGTCTCCAGATAGACCAGTTTGGTCTGCGGCCGGACGGCGGCCCGCAGCGCCGCGGGATCATGTTCGGGCACATAGCTGACCTCCACGCCGAACCGCGAGACCAGCTCGTTGATCATCCCCGCCGTGCCGCCGTACAACGCCCGCTGGGCGATCAGGTGGTCACCGGGCTTGAGCAGGCCGAGCAGCACCGTGTTGATGGCGCCCATGCCGGAGCCGGTGGCGAGGCCCGCGACGCCGCCCTCCAGCCCGGAGACCGCCTGCTCCAGGGAGCGGACGGTGGGGTTGGTGTAGCGGCCGTAGGTGAACGGGCCGTCGGGCCTGCTCATGCCGTCGGCCATGGTCTCCGGGTCGTCGAAGGCGAACCCGGACGTCTGGTAGATGGGCACCGTGATGGGACGGCTGCCCTCGATCACCGGATGGGGCACGTGAACCGCGCGGGTCTCTGGCCGATAGTCAGTCATATATGAAGGATCTCCGGGAAAGTGGTGCGAGATCAGAGCCAATCCCACAATATTGGTTCATGAATGGGGCCAATACCGACCATCTCGTCGACTTACTGGGCCGCTGGGCGTCCGGCCGGGGGCCGCTCTACCTGCTGCTCGCCGCCCGGTTGCGGGCGCTCGTCGACGACGGCGTGCTGCCTCCCGGCGAACTGCTGCCGCCGGACAGGGTGCTGGCCGGGCGGCTGGCGGTCGGCCGCGGCACCGTGGTGGCCGCGTACGAGCTGCTCCAGCGGGAGGGCCGGGTGCTGCGGCGGCAGGGCAGCGGCACCCGGGTCGCCGAACTGGACCTGCCCGCCACCCGCACCGCGGACGGCGTGATGGCCAACCCGCTGCTCCTGCACATCCTGCACCCGCCCGACGGGGTGCTGCTGCTGACCTGCGCCGCCCCCGACGAGCCGCCTCCGGAGCTGGCCGAGGCGTACGAGGAGGCGGCCGCGCGCCTGCTGGGCATGCGGGACATGGGCTACCAGCCCGCCGGGCAGCCCGACCTGCGTGAGGCGGTGGCGGCCTACTACCGGCGGCGCGGCCTGCCGACGACCGCGCGGGAGATCGTCGTGACGACGGGGGCGCAGCAGGCGCTCACCCTGCTGACCGCGCTGCTGGTGTCGCCCGGCGACCGCGTGCTGACCGAGTCCCCCACGTACCCGGGCGCCCTGGAGGTCTTCCGGCACGCCGCGGCCGTGGTCCGCCCGGCCGTCCTGGACCCCCTGACCCGCTCGGAGGCCGATCTCTTACATGCCGTACGGGAGCGCCCCGCGCTGCTCTACACCGTGCCGACCGCGAGCAACCCGACCGGGACGATCATGGACGGCCGCACCCGCCGCCGGGTGGCCGCGCTGGCCGCCGAGCACGACCTGCCGGTGATCGACGACGAGGTCTGCGCGGAGCTCTGCTTCGACGGCGACACCCCGGCCCCGCTCGCCGCCCACGCCGACGGCGAGCAGGTGATCACGATCGCGTCGCTGAGCAAGGTCGTCTGGGGCGGCATGCGCATCGGCTGGATCAGGGCCCCTGCCCCGCTGGCCGCCCGGCTCGCCCGGCTCCGCGCCGTGCACGACCTGGGCGGGGAGGTGGTCAGCCAGCTCGCCGCCGCCGCGCTGCTGCGCCGCCTCGACGAGATCAAGGACGCTCGGGTACGAGTCCTGCGCGCCCGCCACGACCACCTGTGCGCCGAACTGCGCGCCCGGCTGCCGCAGTGGTCGTTCGAACCGGCCAGGGGCGGGCAGACGATCTGGATCCGGCTGCCGCGCGGTGACGCCGACTCCTTCGCCCAGGTCGCGCTCCGGCACGGGGTGGCGGTCCCGCCCGGCCGGTCCTTCGACCCGCTCGGCGGCCTGGCGGACCGGCTGCGGCTGCACTTCCTGTTCCCGGAGGCCGAGCTGTCGCAGGCCGTGCTGGCGCTGGCGGCGGCCTGGCGGGCCTACGACGGCACCGAGCGGCTGCCGTCACGGCCGACCCTCGTCGTCTGATCCCCCGCCACATCCGGGATCAGCCAGGAGCTGACATCACGGCGGGCGTGCCCACGCGTACGGCAAGGTGTGGAGCATGACCTTCGTGCTCGTACACAGCCCCAGCGTGGGTCCGTCGACGTGGGCGCCGGTGGCCGGGGCGCTGGAGCGCCGGGGCCGTCCGGCGGTGGTGCCCGACCTGAGCGGCGTCACCGAGGGCGGCCCGCCCTACTGGCCGCGCGTCGTGGCGGCGGTGCGCGACGCGGCGCCCGCGGACGGCCCGATCGTGCTGGCCGCCCACAGCAACGCCGGGCTGTTCGTGCCGGTGATCAAGGAGGGGCTGGGCGACCGGGTGGTCGCGTGCGTGTTCGCCGACGCCCACCTGCCGCCGGAGCGCGGGCTGGTCAAGCCGGGGCAGGACGACTTCCTGCCGTTCCTGCGCGAGCTGGCCGGCGAGAGCGGCGTGCTGCCCCGCTGGACCGACTGGTGGAGCGAGGAGGACGTCGCGCCCATGTTCCCCGACCCGGCCGTCCGCGACCGGCTGATCGCCGAGCAGCCCCGGCTGCCGCTCGGCTTCTACACCGACCCGGTGCCGGTCCCCGCCGGGTGGGACGCGGTGCGCTGCTCGTGCCTGTGGTTCGGCCCGCCGTACGACACCGTGGCGGAGCAGGCCCGGCAGCGCGGCTGGCCGGTGCTCCGCGTCCCCGGTCTCCACCTGCACCAGACCGTCGACCCGGAGGCGGTGACCGACGCGCTGCTCAAGCTCTCCCGCAGGTCGTGAATTCTTCACTGCCGCCGCGCGCCCCGGCCAGGAAAGGTCGGAGGCATGACAGCGATCCTGGTGACCGACCTGCTCAAGCGTTATGGCGCCTTCGAGGCGGTGCGCGGCGTCTCGTTCGAGGTGCCCGCCGGACAGATCTTCGCCCTGCTCGGCAGGAACGGCGCGGGCAAGACCACGACCGTGGAGCTGCTGGCCGGGTTCCAGCGGCCTGACGGCGGCTCGGTGCGGGTGCTCGGCCTCGACCCGGTGGCCGACCGGGCGGCGGTACGGCGGCGCACCGGCGTCATGCTGCAGGAGGCGGGGTTCTTCCCCGACCTGACCGTGGCGCAGACCGTCGACACCTGGCGCGGCTTCACCTCCGCGCCCCGCCCCCGCGACGAGGCGCTGGAGCTGGCCGGGCTGGGCGGCAAGGCCGCGACCCGGGTGCGCCAGCTCTCGGGCGGGGAGAAGCGGCGGCTCGACCTGGCGCTGGCCCTGCTGGGCCGGCCCGACGTGCTGTTCCTCGACGAGCCGACCTCGGGCATGGACCCGCAGGCGCGCCTGGCCACCTGGGAGGTGGTGCGCGAGCTGGCCCGGCAGGGCACCACGGTGCTGCTGACCACCCACTACCTGGAGGAGGCGCAGCGGCTCGCCACCGCCATGGCCATCATGGACGAGGGCGCGGTCGTCGCCGCGGGCGGCATGGCTGAGACGCTGGCGGGCCTGAGCGGGCGGGTGGCGTTCCGGCTGCCCGCGGGCGTCCGCCCCGAGGACCTGCCGCTGCCGGTGACGCTCGACGGGGAGCTGGCCGTGTGCCGCGCCGGCGACCCCGACCTGGCCGCCCAGACGCTGCTGAGCTGGGCCGCCGGGCGCGGCCTGCGGCTGGCGGGCCTGGAGGTCCGCACCGCCACCCTCGAAGACCTCTTCCTCGACCTGGCCAGGAGCGCACGATGAGTCTCGCCGCCACCTACCGGCTCGGCACCCGCCTGTTCTGGAAGGACCGGGGCATGCTCTTCGGCTCGGTCGTCACGCCGGTGGGGCTGGCCATCGGGCTGCCGGTCCTCATGCGGAACGTCACCGGCGAGGGCGTGGCCGCCGCGACCACGGTCTTCCACGGCATGATCGCCGTCATCCTGGCGATCACCACGTTCATGACCATGGTCGTCACCCTCACCATGCGCCGCGACCAGCTCGTGCTCAAGCGGCTGCGTACGACCGAGCTGACCGACGCGCAGATCCTGGCCGGGCAGATCGCCAGCGTGGTGAGTCAGACCGTGGTCATCGTCGTGCTGTCGGCGCTGGCGGTGCGGGTCCTGGCCGACGTGCCGCTGCCGGCCGACCCGGTGCTGTTCGCCGCCGCCGTCGTGGCCGGCTCGGCGGTGATGGCGCTGCTCGCCACCGCGTACACGGCCGCGATCCCGCGTGCCGAGCTGTCGGCCGCGTTCGCCATGCCGGTGTTCCTGCTGGCCGGGGTGGGCGCGGGGGCGATGGGCCCGATCCCGCTGCCGTCGTTCGTCCGGGTGGCGCTCGACCTGCTGCCGACCGGAGCCGTGCTCGACGCGGTACGTGACGGCGAGGTGCTGATGCCCGCGCTGAACCTGGCGGTGTGGACGCTGATCGGGCTCGTCAGCCTGAGGCGCTGGTTCCGGTGGGAGCCGAGGCGCTCATAATCGACGTCGTGACCTCCACTTCCGCCAGGCGCATGGCGAGCGGCCTGCTCACCGGCGTCGCCGTCGCCTACACGCTGCTCGGCCTCCTCTACTACCAGTTCGGGATGCTGCCGGGGCTGATGGCGACGGCCGTGATGCTGGCGGTCGTGGCCCTGCACCACCTGCACATCAGGGCCGGGCTGGGCGGCAGGCGACCCGCCGTGTTCCCGCTCACGCTGGTGCTGCAGGCGCTGGTCACCTACGTGCCCGACTTCCTGCTGCCGTCCGGCTACTCGGCGGTGGCGGCGCCGATGCTGGCGGGCAGCGTGCTGGTGTTCCTGCCGCTGCGCTGGGGAGTGCCGCTCGTCGCGGTGATGACCCTGTACGGGGCCACCGCGCTCTGGTTCGGCCTGCCCTTCGCCATCGTGTCGTTCTTCTTCGCCCTCGCCGTGCCCATCACCGGGGCCATGATCTACACGCTGGTGCGGCTGGCCCGGCTCGCCGTCGAGCTGGAGGAGGTCAGAGCGGAGCTGGCCGAGGCGGCCGTGCTGAAGGAACGCCTGCGCATCTCCCGCGACCTGCACGACGGGCTGGGCAGCAGCCTCACCGCCATCGCGCTCAAGGGCGACCTGGCCGGACGGCTGCTCGACCGCGATCCCGAGTCGGCGCGGAGCGAGGTGACGGAGCTGGTCCAGGTGGCCAGAGAGGCGGCGCAGGACGTGCGGCAGGTGGCGCGCGGCTACCGGGAGCTGACGCTGGCGGACGAGACGCGCCGGGCGGTGGCCCTGCTGGAGACGTCGGGCGTGCGCTGCCAGGCCCACCTGACCGACGTGACGCCGCCGAAGCGGTCGGACGAGGCGCTGGCCTGGGCCGTCAGGGAGGCGGCCACCAACGTCCTGCGTCACAGCCACGCCACCACCTGCACGATCACCACCTCCGCACACGCCGGGAAGCTGCGCCTGGAAGTGGCCAACGACGGCGTCCCCGACGGCCCCGTCGTCCATCGGGGCGGCCTCACCGGCCTCGCCGAGCGTGCCGCCCAGACCGGCGGCGCCGTCACCGCGGGACGCGCCGAGTCGGGCGGGTTCCTCCTGACGATGGAAGTCCCGGCATGACGGCGATCAGGGTGATCCTGGCCGAGGACATGCACATGATCCGCGCGGCGCTCACCGCGCTGCTCCGCCTGGAGTCCGACATCGAGGTGGTCGCCGAGGTCACGCGCGGCGACGAGATCGTGCCCACCGCGCTCGCGACCCGCCCCGACGTCGCGATCGTGGACATCGACCTGCCGGTGGTCGACGGCATCACCGCCGCCGCCGAGCTGCGCGAGCGGCTCCCGGCGTGCCGCGTCCTGGTGCTGACCGCGCTCGGCCGGCCCGGCCACGTGCGCCGCGCGCTGGCGGCCGGCATCGAGGCCTTCCTGGTCAAGGACGCCCCCGGCGACCGGCTGGCCGACGCCATCAGGCGCACCGCGGCGGGGCTGCGGGTGCTGGATCCGGAGCTGGTGTCCGCCGCGACGGCGTACGGCGAGAGCCCGCTGACGCCACGCGAGTCGACCGTGCTGAAGGAGGCCGCCCGGGGCGCGTCGGCGGAGGAGATCGCCTCCCGCCTGCATCTCTCCCCCGGCACGGTCCGCAACTACCTCACCGGCGCGATCACCAAGACAGGCGCCCGCAACAAGATCGACGCCATCCGCATCGCCGAGGACGCCGGCTGGCTCTGACCGGCCGCGCCGGGGCCCTCGGACGCCCGAGCGAGGCCAAGGCAGGCTCGGTGGCGTGCCGACGGGGGTGAGCGGCCGGCTCCACCATGCCGTCGAGCGCTCAGAGACCGCGCAGGCGGAGGTAGGCGGCCAGTTCGGCGGTGCCGTCGAGCATGGCCCGGCCGCGCCGCCGGAGCCCCGAGCGCCACGCGGTCAGGGCCTCCTCCAGGGGGCCGACGCCGCCGGCCGCCCGCACCCTGGCGACGGCGCGGGCGATCTGGCGCAGCGGGTAGCCGCCGCGCCGGAGCTGGCGGGCCAGGTGGGCGTCGCGTACCGCCGCGGCAGGGTAGCGGCGGTAGCCGGTGACGGGGTCGCGTTCGGCGTGGAGGATCCCGGCCCTCTCCCACGTACGAAGCGTGGCGGGGTGCAGGCCGAGCTGGTGGGCCAGGGCGCCGACGGTCGGCGCCCCGCGCCCCGGCGGGTCGCTCTCCGAGACGAGGACGCCGAGGGCGGCGGCCACCTCGTCCAGCGTGCCCCGGTCCCGGAGGATCTCGGCGTGGCCCTGGTCGACGAGACGGAAGACGGCCTCCTCGTCACCCGCGTTGGCGGCCCGCAGGATCGCCGCCGCGCCCTGGTGCCCGAACCCCGGCCGGAGCGCGAGAAAGGCGCGGAGCGCCTGGGCGTGCACCGGCGTGTAGTGCCGGTAACCGTGATCGCCCCGCGGGGCCGGAGGCAGGATCCCGTCGTCCTCGTAGTTGCGCACGGCCTGCGCGGACAGCCCGTGCTCGCGGGCCAGATCACTGGGCCTGAGCCGATCGTCACGCGGCACCGTCGCCTCCACGGTGATCAGGTCAGGGCCCGAGGGCGAACACCGCACCCACCCCCGGGGACGCAGCGGTGACCGCCACCACGCCCCGCACGACGCGCAGGCCCGCGACCGGCGGGCCGATGGACGCTAGATGTCGGTGATGCGGATGCCCGCGTGGGCCTTGTAGCGGCGGTTGACCGAGATGATGTTGGCGGTCAGCGCCTCCACCTGGAAGGCGTTGCGCAGCCGTCCGCCGTAGACGCCCCGCACGCCCGGGATCAGGTCGGCCAGCGCCTGCACGGTGTCGGTGGCCTCGCGGTCCTCGCCCAGCACGAGCACGTCGAGATCCACCTTCTCCACCGCCGGGTCAAGGAGCACGACGGCCGACACGTGGTGGAACGCCGCCACCACTCGGCTCTCCGGAAGCACCGCCGCCGCCTGCTGGGCGGCGCTGCCCTCCTCGACGGGCAGGGCGTAGGCGCCCTTCTTGTCGAAGCCGAGCGGATTGACGCAGTCGACCACGATCTTCCCGGCGAGCTGCGGGGCGAGCGACTCCAGCAGCGCCTTGTGCCCCTCGTAGGGCACCGCCACGATCACCAGGTCGTTCTCGGCCGCCACCACGGCGTTCTCGGCGCCGGTGGCCCCGCCCCCGATGGACTCGGCCGCCTCCTGCGCCCGCCCGGCGCTCCGCGATCCGATCATCACCTTGAGCCCGGCCAGCGCGAACCGCCGCGCCAGACCCTTCCCCTGGTCTCCCGTGCCACCCAGAATGCCGATGCTCAGCCCGCTCACGTCAGTCATAGGACGCATCATGCCAGCAGGCGCGCGGCGCCCCCACACGCCCCCGGGTCACCGCACCCGCACCGCCGCGTCAGGGCGAAACCGTCGCCCCGGCCGCACCTGTCAGGCACGATGGATGCCATGGATTCAGGGTCGGTCGCGCACCTGCGTGAAGTGCTGGCCGCCACGGGATGGGTCGAGCGCACCCGCGAGCTGGGCCGGGCGCTGCGCACCACCCGTTCCCCCGGCGGGCTGCTGCTGGTGGGCACCCCCGACGACGAGCCCTGGCATCTGACCGCGCATCTCACCGACGAGGCCCGCCTGTCCGGGCTGCCGCAGCTCGCGCCCACGCTGGTCCGCTGGTCCCCGCCGCCCGGCGCCCCGGCCCACCTGCGGGTGGGGCTGGAGCGCATCGAGCGGACGGCACGCGGCGAGACGTTGTTCGTGGTGGCCGGGCAGCAGGCGCCGGTCCCGCTGCTGGAGCGGGTCGACGACGCCCGCCGCGTCGGCGCCACCATCCTGGCCCTGGAGGGCGGTGACGCGGAGCTGGCCGGGCTGGCGCATGACGCCATCGCGGTCCCGGCGCACGCGCCGCTCAGCTTCGACGGCGCCCAGCACCTGGTGAGCGCGGCCGCGGGCGAGATCCCGCAGCGGCCGGGGCTGCGCGAGCGGCTGGCCCGGCTGCTCGACAAGGTGAGCGGCCCGCAGGTGACCGACTAACGCGCGACGGTCAGTACGATCTTGCCGACTTGCGTGCCCGACTCCAGGTGCCGGTGCGCCGCCACGACGTCGCCCAGGTCGAAGACGCGGTCCACCACCGGGCGGAACGCCCCCGTACGCAGCCCTGAGGCCACGAACGCCTCCGCGCGGCGCAGGCGCTCCGGGTCCCGGGTCGTCTCGTGGACGGTGTAGGTCCGCATGCCGAGGGCGGGCATGCCCAGCTCGAAGCCGGGATAGGGGGTCGGCTCGCCGCTCAGCATCCCGTACTCGACGAGGGTCCCGCCGGGGGCGATCAGCCGGGCGAGGTCCACCACACCGGGACCTGCGACGGCGTCGAAGACGAACTCGACCCCCCGGCCGCCGGTCAGCGCCTTCACCCGTCCGGCCACGTCCTCCTCGTCGGTGACGATCACCTCGGCCGCGCCCTCCTTGAGCAGGATGTCCTTCTTGGCCCGGGTACGGGTGAGCGCGACGGGCGTGGCGCCGACCCGGTCGGCGATCTGGATGGCGGCCAGCCCGACGCTGCTCGACGCGGCGTTCAGCACCACCGTGTCCCCTGGCCGCATCCCGCCGACCTGGACCAGCGCCCCGTAGGCGGTCAGGTAGGGCATCCACACCGCCGCTCCCTCGACCGCGTCCAAGCCGTCGGGGCGGCGCAGCACCGCCGCCGCCGGGACGATCGCCCGCTCGGCGTAGACGCCGTAGTCGTTCTGCGAGAACGCGGGCACGACGCTGACCGGCTGCCCCGGCTCCAGGCCGGTGACGCCCTCGCCGACCGCCTCGATCTCGCCGGCGGCCTCGCTGCCCAGCCTGGCGGGCCACCGCCGCACCGGCTCGATGTAGGTCCCGCTCCTGAACAGCGCCTCCGCCCTGTTCACCCCGATCGCGTCCACCCGGAGCCGGACCTCCCCCGGCCCAGGCTCCCCGACCTCCGCCTCCTCCAGCCGCAGCACCTCGGGCCCGCCGAGCTCGCGGAACAGCACCGTCCTGGCCATCACGCCTCACCCCTTCACGTCACTGCGCCGATCCAAACCCAGAAGTACGATGGATGTCAAACTTCGAGCAGTGTCGTACTATCGAGCACATGGACGACGACGACCGCATCCCGCGCCATCCGGACCTGGGCACGGTCACGCTGCAGCAGATCCTGGAGGCTCTCGTCGACCCGGTGCGGCGGAGCATCGTGACGCAGCTGTGCGACGCCCAGGCGGACGTCAGGTGCGGCGGGTTCGACCTCCCGGTCAGCAAGTCGACCGCCACGCACCACTTCCGCGTGCTGCGCGAGGCCGGCCTGATCCGGCAGCACTACGTCGGCACCGCCCGCATGAACACGCTGCGCCGCGCCGAGCTCGACGAGGCCTTCCCCGGCCTGATCGACGCGCTCGTCACCGCGGACCGCAAACCGATGGCGGGCGTCGAGACAGACAGTCAGCCGGTCGCGGGCGCCGCGGCGGGCCGG
The DNA here is from genome assembly GCF_043198225.1 of Nonomuraea sp. NPDC048826. Taxonomy (NCBI): domain Bacteria; kingdom Bacillati; phylum Actinomycetota; class Actinomycetes; order Streptosporangiales; family Streptosporangiaceae; genus Nonomuraea; species Nonomuraea sp. NPDC048826. The sequence goes on from NZ_JBICUQ010000004.1 coordinate 700,104, forward strand.
AAAGCGGTCGCGACCTAGCCGGCGACCTCGTCGCGGGAGCGGCCGAGGCGGGCGCTGAGCGAGGACTCCAGCTCGGCGGTGGCGCGCTCGATGGCGTCGATGACGACCGCCTGCACCGGGTCCGGCTCCCCCGACCTGGTCCGGCTCACCCTCGTGACGGCGTCGATCCGGCGGGCGCCGACGTCGCGGATGTCGCTGACCCGCACCTCGCCCTCCCGTACGTCCAGCAGCGCCAGCGTGGGCACGATCGCCACCCCGCGCCCGGCGGTCACCAGCGCCAGCGTGGGGGCGAAGTCGGTGATGACGTGCAGCTTGCGCGGCTCGAACCCGTGCAGCCCGGCCAGCCGGTCCAGCGCCTGACCGCACGCCAGTTGCGGTTCGCTCGCCACCCAGGGCACGTCGGCGAGCTCGGAGACGTGCCGCGGCAGCTCGGGCCAGTCCGGCGGCACCACGACGCGATACTCGTCCACGAACAGCGGGCGGATGTCCAGCGACGGCTGGGCGAGCACCGGCCGGCTCATGTCCTGCTCGGTGATGAGCACGTCCACGGCCCCCAGCCGCAGCTCCTGCAGCGCGGGCGGCCCGAACACCTCGTGCACGGCGGGCTCCAGCTTCGGGTGGCGGACGGCGAGCTCGCCCAGGGCCGGCACCAGGATGTGCTGGATCACCGTCGGGAACGCGGCGATGCGCACCGGCCCGGCCAGCCGTTCGGCGAAGCGGGTCAGCTCCCGCCTGGCCTCGGCCAGCTCCTCCTCGACGCGCTCGGCGTACCCCGCGAGCACCCGCCCCGCCGGGGTGAGCGAGATGCGGCGCTGCGAACGGTCCAGGAGCGCGAGCCCGACCTCCCGCTCCAGCTGGGCGAGCTGCTGGGAGACCGCCGACGGGGTCAGGTGCAGCGCCTCGGCGGCCCGCATGACGCCGCCGCGCACATGGACCTCGCGCAGCACGCGCAGCCGCCGGGGGTCGATGTCCACAGAGCAGAGCTTACGCGGGTCTTCTGGATCATTTATTACCGTTCAGTTCGCTATAGCCGGACAATGGCGTCATGGATCTGCTCGTTGAGGCCGTCGGCTGGCTCGGCGCCGCCCTGCTCCTGGCCGGATACGCCCTGGTCTCGTCCGCCCGGCTCAACGGCGACGGGCTCCTGTACCAGCTCATCAACCTGGCGGGTTCGATCTCCCTCATGATCAACAGCGCGTACAACGACGCCTGGCCGTCCGCGGGCCTGAACCTGGTCTGGGCCGCCATCGGCGTCGTGGCCCTGGTCAAGCTCGCCCGCCTCGCCAGGAGATGACCGCCAGGAGATGACCGTCACCCGCACTGACCGGAGCATGCGGTCTCGTGCATTACGATACGGGGCGTGACGTTTCGAAATGGTGGCCCGCGCGGCCGCCCCCGTGACGCGGCCCTCGATCAGCGGATCACGGCCGTCGTCCTGGAGGTGCTGGCGGAGTCCGGTTATGAGGGGGTGTCCTTCGAGGAGGTCGCCCGGCGGTGCCAGACCTCCAAGGCGAGCCTGTACCGACGGTGGGGGTCCAAGCGGGAGATGGTGATCGCCGCGGTCAAGGCCGGGCCCGCACGGCGTGAGGCCGGTGAGCCGATCGACACCGGCACCCTGCGCGGCGACGTGCTGAGCCTGTGCCGGCGCCTGGACCGGACCATGCGCGCCTCGGACAGCCAGACCGCGATGCTGCTCCTGCAGGCGGGCCTGGAGGACCCGGAGCTGTGCGAGGCCATCGAGAACGCCGTCGGCCCCACAGGAGCGCGGCTGCCGCGCCAGGTCGTCGAGGCCGCGATCGCCCGCGGCGAGCTGTCCGAAGGCGCGGACCCCTTCGCGTTCGAGGAGGTGGTCGGCGCCGCCCTCCTGCTGCGCCGGGTCAACAACCTCGCGGTCGACGAGGAGTACCTGTCCGCGCTCGTCGACACCGTCGTCATCCCCGCCCTGAAGGCCTCGTCCGGGCGGGGCCCCCTGCCCGCCGGGATCTTCTCCGGCCGCCCCGCCCCCACCGTGAAGGAGAACGCATGACCACCCGACCGACGATCAGCGGCTTCGACTACCGGGCCGTCCCCGGCGCCGACGGCGTGAACCTCAACGTCGCCGTCGGCGGGAGCGGGCCGGCCGTGGTCCTCCTGCACGGCTTCCCGCAGACCCACTACATGTGGCGGCACGTCGCGGCCAGGCTCGCGGGCGACCACACGGTCATCGTCCCCGACCTGCGCGGATACGGCGACAGCGACAAGCCGGACGGGAGCGACCCCACCGCCTACGCCAAGCGGACCATGGCCCAGGACGTCGTGACGGTCGCGTCCGGCCTCGGCGTGGACCGCTTCGGGCTCGTCGGGCACGACCGCGGCGCGCTGGTCGCCGTCCGCGCGGGCCTGGACCACCCCGGCGTCGTGGACTACCTGGGCATCCTCGACGTCCTGCCCACCCTCGACACCTGGGCCGTGCTGCGGGGGGTCGACGCCAAGGTCGCCTGGCACCTCTACCTGATGGCGCAGCCCGCCGGGCTGCCCGAGAAGATGATCCGCGCGGTCGCTCCGGAGTTCTTCGGCTCCTTTCTGGACGCCTGGGACCCCGGCGGCACGACGTTCACCGCTGAGGAGCGCGCCTACTACGTCGACAGCTCGGTCGCCGCGGTCGACTCCATCGTGGCCGACTACCGGGCCACCGCGAGCGTCGACCTGGAGATGGACCGGGCCGACCGCGAGCGTGGCGCCCGGCTCACGATGCCGGTCGGCGTCATCTCGCAGGACTGGGGCTCCCAGCTCGGCTTCGACGCCGCCTCGCTGTGGCGGGCCTGGGCGCCGGACCTGACCTACCAGCCGACCACGTCCGGGCACTTCATGGCCGAGGAGAACCCCGACGAGACCGCCGCCTTCATCACCGCCCTGGCGGCACGCCCGGCCGCGCGGACCCCCTGATCACGTCACCGCGCCGAGGGGTCCGCCACCGGGCCTCTCGGCCTGCCCGAGCCGAGACGCCCGCGAGGTCCCCGAGGGGGCTACTCGTCGTCCTGGTCGGCCTCGTCCCACGCCTTGTTGCGGTCGGCCGCGCGCTGCAGCGCGCCCGCGGCCTCCTGCTCGGTCGCGTACGGACCCATCCGATCCTTGTTGGGGCAGCCCGCGTCGGGCTCGACCCGCATGTGCTTGAGACAGAACCACCACTGGCCATCGGTCACGGGTTTCATTCTGCCCGTAGACTCGTCTTTCATGACGACACTGCTCCAGCCCGGCCGAATTTCGCCCATGCGAAAGGTTCCCGCCCACATCGAGCGGCCGGAGTACGTCGGCAAGAAGCGCCCCAAGACCGGCGAGTCCGACGTGAAGTCCCCCGAGATCATCGAGCGCATGCGGGTCGCCGGCCGCATCGCCGCCCAGGCGCTCGAAGAGGTCGGCCGGCACGTCCGGCCGGGCGTCACCACCGACGAGCTCGACCGCATCGGCCACGAGTTCCTCATCGACCACGGCGCCTACCCGAGCACGCTCGGCTACAAGGGCTACCCCAAGTCGCTGTGCACCTCGATCAACGAGGTGATCTGCCACGGCATCCCCGACGACACCGTGCTGCGTGACGGCGACATCGTCAACGTCGACATCACCGCCTACATCGGCGGCGTGCACGGCGACACCGACGCCACCTTCCTGGTCGGCGAGGTCGACGAGGAGTCGCGGCTGCTGGTCGAGCGCACCCGCGAGGCGATGATGCGGGCCATCAAGGCCGTCGCGCCGGGCCGCCAGCTCAACGTGGTCGGCCGGGTGATCGAGGCGTACGCCAAGCGGTTCGGCTACGGCGTGGTGCGCGACTTCACCGGCCACGGCATCGGCACCACCTTCCACTCCGGCCTGATGGTGCCCCACTACGACGACCCGTCGCTCCGGGTGGAGCTGGTGGCGGGCATGACGTTCACGATCGAGCCGATGCTGACCCTGGGCACGATCGACTATGACATCTGGCCCGACAAGTGGACCGCGGTGACCAAGGACCGCAAGCGCACCGCGCAGTTCGAGCACACGATCCTGGTCACCGAGGCAGGCAGCGAGATCCTCACGTCGCCCTAGGCACGATCCCCGTCACGGTGGTGCCCTCGTCGGGCACGCCGTTGACCGACAGGGAGCCGCCGAGCTCGGTGAAGGCCGCCCGCATGCGGGCGATGCCCGGCCCGGTCAGCGGCGGCCGGAAGCCCTTGCCATGATCGCTGACCGTCATCCGCAGACCGCTCGGGGCCACCGTGACGGCGATCGACACCGTCGCGGCCTCGCTGTGGCGCTCCACGTTGTCGAGCGCCTCGGCCATGACGGCCAGCACCCCTTTCGCGACCCGCGGCGGCACGTCGGCGGACGGCAGGGCCCACACCTCCACCGTGATCCCGGTGCGTCTCGACCATTCGGCCAGGTGTCCTTCGAGCGCTTCGGCCAGGCTTTCCCCCCCGCGCATGCGCGTCTCTTCCGTCACCGATCTACGCCTTCCTGAGGCCCGAGCGCGCCGGCTTCGCCGCCGGCGTCACGGCGCAGCACACCCCCCACGGCAGGCTCGCGCCTTCCCCCATCGTGAAAAGGCTACCCGGCGTTCCGGCGCCGCGCCGGGGAAGATAGCAGGCACTACCCGATCGGCTACTCGCGCTTGTCGAGCTGGTTGAGCCTGGCCAGGTAGTCGTTGTACGAGCTGAGCTCCGGGTCGCCGGACCGCTCGGCGGAGCGGTCGTCGCGCCGGGCCTTGCGCTCCTCGCTCCGGTACCACTGCACCGCGATGGCCAGCAGCACGATGAGGGTGGGGATCTCGCCGAACCCCCACGCGATGGCGCCGCCGTTCTGCTGCTCCAGCAGCAGCGGGCCGCCCCAGGACCGGTCGAGCTGCTCGTACCAGCCCGGCGCGATGACCGTGCCGGTCATCATCAGCGCGATGCCGAAGAACGCGTGGAACGGCATGGTGACGAACAGCAGCAGCAGCCTGCCCACGTAAGGGAGCTGGTGCGGGCCGGGGTCGATCCCGATGACCACCCAGAAGAACAGGCTGCCGCTGACCAGGAAGTGGAGGATCATGAAGACGTGGCCGAGGTGCTCCTCCATGGCGGCCTCGAACAGGGGCGTGAAGTAGAGCGCGTAGGTCGACGCGATGAAGATCGCGGTGGCGATGCCCGGATGCGAGACGACGCGCACGTACCCGCTGTGCAGGATCGCGGTCAGCCACTCGCGCGGCCCGCGGTCGCCCCGCCGGGCGGCGGGCTTGAGCGCGCGCAGGGCGAGCGTGACGGGGGCGCCGAGCACCAGGAAGATCGGCACGATCATGGCCAGCGTCATGTGCTCGATCATGTGCACGTCGAACATGACCTTGGCGTACCGCGACAGGCCGCTCTGGGTGGTGAAGACGAGGATGGCCACACCGGTGAACCACGCCGCGGTGCGGCCCCACGGCCAGGCGTCGCCGCGCCGCCGCAGCCGTACGACGCCCGCGCCGTACAGCCCGGCCAGGGCGGCGGCGAGGAGCGCGAAGAACAGGTCGAACCACCACAGCGTGAAGATGTTCGCCAGCGAGATCGGCGGCGGCACCGGGTAGCCGAGGAGGTCGAAGGCGCGGTCGGCGGGCAGGCTGACCGGCGGCGGCGGGGTGCGTGACAGCGCCACCGCGAGCCCGATCGTGGCCAGCATGAGCATCAGCTCGCCGCCCGCGAGCCGGGCGAACGCGCGCGGCCGGCCCGCGTCGAGGTCGGCGAGCGTACGCTGGCGGTGCCACCAGCCGACGTAGCCGAGCAGCACGAACGCCACGATCTTGGCCACCACGAGCACGCCGTAGCTGGACGTCCAGAGGTCGGAGAGCGCGGTGAGCCGCGCCAGCACGCTGAAGACGCCGGACAGCCCCACCCCGGCGTAGGCCCACAGCGCCAGCCGGGAGAAGCGGCCGGCGGCCACGTCGAGCTGCGGCCGCTTGAGCGCGGCGTGCAGGGCGAGCACCGCCAGCCCGCCCACCCACAGGGCCAGCGTCAGCAGGTGGAGGGTGAGCGAGGTGAGGGCCAGGCCGTGGTTGGGCGAGGAGGCGGAGTGGCCGGTGAGCGCCGGCGGCGTCAGCGTGACGAGCGCGAGCAGCAGCAGGCCCGCCGCCGCCCCGGCGGTGATGACGCCGCGCGAGAACAGCGCGATCGACAGCCCGAACAGCACCACGAGCGTGAGCGCGATGCCGGGGCTCTCCTGGGTGGCGTAGCCGACCAGGAAGCTGCGGTTGAGGATCTGCGGGACCGGCCGCGCCCACACGTCGGAGACGCTGAACACCATGGTGAGGAACGCCGCCGCGGCCCAGGCCAGCCCCGCCCAGGACGCGGCCCGCACGTAGCTCTGCGCGGTCTTGCCCAGCACGCCCTTCTCGTTGGGCAGCAACAGGGCGGCGGCCAGCAGCAGGCCGACCGTGGCGACGCCGGCGACGTCCATGGCCAGCTTGGAGACCGGCAGCCCCCACCGGGTCACGGCCCCGGACGAGGGCACGCCGAGGATGATCCTGGGGAACGCCGCGCCTCCGGCGATCATGGCGATCACCAGGGCGACGACCGCCGCCCCCGCCGCCGCGAGCGCGAGACGCGCGGCCCTGGTCACGGCTTCTTCTTCCGGGCGCTCAGCAGGAACCCGATGCCGATGCCGACGAGCGCGCCGACCACGATCAGCAGCCAGACCGGGAAGGTCGCGGAGTCGCTCTCCGCGGACACCTCCTGCGCGGGCTGCGTCTCCGCCGGCTGGGACTCCGCGGGAGCCGCCTCCGTGGCGGTCGGCTCCCCGATCGCGCTCTCGGCCGGGGACGCGCTCGCCTCGGGCGTCGCGCTCGGCGGCGGGCTCGCGCCCTTGACGGTGAACGGCACCTCGCCCTCGATCGGGTGGCCGTCGGACGAGACGACCCGGAAGGCGATGGTGTATTTGCCGTCGGGCAGCTCGCCCTTCAGCTCCTGCGTCACCACCACGCCGTCGACCTCGGGGTCACCGGCCTGGTGCTGGCTGTCACCCGGCCCGCGCACGACCACGAAGGGCATGCGCACCTTGCCGGTGAACTCCAGCTCGACCTCGTCGACGGACTTGACCGTGGCGCCCTTGGCGGGATTGCTGCTCTTGAGCGCGTCGTGCGCCAGGGCGGGGCCGGCGGTGACGAGGACGAACAGCGCGGCGAGAATCGCGGTGACGGCCGCGAGCGGGGAACTCTTCATGGCAACTCAAGGCTACCGAGCACCCCGCCCGGTCCGTACCCCGATCAGAGACCTGCGCAGGCCAGCGCGCGCTGGTAGGCCTCCACGCTGCTGTCGGTGTCGCCGATCTCCTCCAGGGTCTCGGCCGTGGCGTACCAGGCGCCGGCCGACTGGAAGGACGACGGCATCGGCTCCAGGGCCTGACGGATGACCCGCAGGTGACGGTCGGCCTCGGCGGCGTCGCCGCGCAGGCTGTGGGCCCGGCCCAGCAGCAGGTGGGCCTGCGGCACCTGGGCGACGGCCGTGTCGGACAGCAGCTCCTCGGCCGCGTGGCCGTGCTCCAGCGCCTTGTCGAGGTCGCCCGTGACGAACGCGACGTGCGCCAGCTCGGTGCGCGCCCGCGCCCGGTCGATCACGCTGGTGGAGCTCTGCTCCTGCTCCCGGATCGCGCGGTGGAGCTGGTCGAGCAGGGAGGCCGCCTCCTCGGGCTGCACCCGCCGCTTGAGCTGCGCGTACGCCACCCGCATCTTGGCCAGCAGCCTCGGGTGGTCGGTCTCGGCCATCAGCGCCAGGGCGCGCTCGGCGAAGGTCAGCGCCTCCTCGCGGTGTCCGGTGTAGTCGGCGGTGTAGGCGGCGTTCCAGTTGGCCGCGGCCATGGCGCGCGGGGTGCCGAGCGCCTCGGCGGCGTTGAGCAGCTCGGCGGCGAACTGCCGGGCCCGCAGGTGGTCGCCGCGGACGAGGTAGGCGGCCAGCAGGGTGGCGCCCAGCTCGACCATCAGGTCGGACCACACGGGCCGGTTGGGGCCGCTCAGGAAGCGCTCGCCGATCTCGACGGCCTCGGTGAGCCGGTTGCTCTGCCGGTTGATGCGGCACAGGGCGATGGCGATCTCGATCTGGCGCTCGGCCGGGAGCTCCTCGCCGCGCAGCCGTTCGAGGATGCCGATCGCCTCTTCGCGCTGGCCGTACGCCTCCGTGGCGAGGGCGAGCCCGAATTCGGTCTCTTGACGAAGCTCCGTGAGACCTGTCAGGTTGTTGTCCGCCAGCAGCTCGGCGAAGCGGCGGCGGGCCTCGGCGACCTCGCCGTTCTCCAGGGCCAGCCGGGCGTAACCGAGCGCGAGCTCGATGTCTTCCATCTGCTCGGCGGTCACTCCGTTGATCAGATAGGAGAGTGAGCAGTCGAGCTTCTGCGCCAGCAGTTCAAGCACGGCCGGCGTGGGAGTGCGCTTGCCACTCTCGATCAAGGAGACATAGCTGTCAGACAACTCCGGATGCGCGAGCTGCGCCTGCGACAGGCCTCGCTGCCGCCGCACCGTCTTTATACGGAGTCCGACTAGATCAGATGTGGTCACGGTCGCCGCTCCCTGAAATGATAAGTTCCAAGCAAGTCCCAGATCCGCGAGGGAGATCCCCCATGCGCACGCGCCTCACCATGTCCGCACTCATTGCCTTGCTCGGGGCCGTGGTGGCCGTTGCAGGTAATAGTACGGCCGCGAACGCGGAAACGTCTGCCCCCGTCTCAGTCTCGATGGTCGCCTTCAACGACGAGCTCTGCTGCTGATCCAGCACGGTGAGAGCGGCGACGCGGTCGCCGTGCCGATGTGACGCTCGTCATGTGATCGCATGGCCGGGCCGTCGGCATGTCGTGCCCCCGTCGCCGCCGCCCCGTCCGATGTTCCCCAGGCCCCACAGGCGATCATCGTAGGCGGGGCGTCTACATTTCTTCTAGACGGTGCCATGTCGGCCTGATCGGCCCCGCTCCCCGCCCGTGATCCGGTCACGCCAGCCGTGGTCCGCGGCACGGGGGGAGAGTCACTTGGCCGATGGCGTCGTCTTCCGGCTCCTGGGGCCGGTCACCGCAGCGCGTGACGGCGTACGGATCGATCTCGGCTCGCCACGCCGGCAGGCGCTGGCGGCCATCCTCGCCGCGTGGCCCGGCCACGTGGTGCCGATGCCGCGGATCATCGACGGCATCTGGGGCGACGACCCGCCCAAGACCGCCGAGCAGAGCGTCTACACCTACGTGGCGGGGCTCAGGAGCGCGCTGGAGCCGTCCCGGCGGCGGCGCGAGCCCTCCAGCCTCGTGGTCGGCGGCGCCGGCGGCTACCTGTTACGGCTCGACCCCGCCCAGGTCGACGCCCTCGCCTTCGCCGAGCGGGTCGACCGGGCCCGCCGCGCCATCGGGCAGGGGGCCTACGCGAACGCGCTGCCCGACCTCGACGAGGCGATCGGCCTGTGGCGCGGCGACGCGCTGGCGGGGGTGCCCGGCCCCTTCGCCGAGGGCGAGCGGGCCCGGCTGACCGAGCTGCGCCTGGCCGCCCAGGAGTTTCGAGCGGAGTCGCTGCTGGGGCTCGACCGTCCGCAGGACGCGCTGTCGCCGCTGCAGTCCATGATCCGCAGTCATCCTCTCCGCGAGCGCCCGCGCGAGCTGCTGATGCTGGCCCTGTTACGGTGCGGCAGGCCCGCCGAGGCCCTGGTGGTCTACGAGGACAGCCGCCGGGTGCTCCGCGCGGAGCTGGGTGTCGAGCCGGGAGAGGCGCTGCGCCGCGCTCACCGGCTGGCCCTGGCGGGCGGGCCTGCCGATCGGGGCGGCGACGTCCGCCCGCCGGCGCCTCGCCAGCTGCCCCGCGAGCTGGCCGGGTTCGTGGGCCGGGCCCCGGAGATCATCCGGTTGAAGGGGCTGCTCGCGCCGTGGGACGACGCCGAGCCGAACCCCCTGGTGGTCATCTCCGGGCCGCCCGGGGTGGGCAAGTCGGCGCTGGCGGTGCGGATCGGCAACCTGGTCAAGGACCGCTACCCCGACGGCCAGCTCTACGTGAACCTGCGGGGGGCGACGGTCGGCCTGCCGGGGCTCGGTCCGCTGGACGTGCTCGGCCGGTTCTTACGCGCGTTCGGCGTCGACGGCGACGCGATCCCCGGCGACGTGGACGAGGCGGCGGCGCTGTGGCGGAGCACCCTCGCCGGCAAACGGGCCCTCGTGCTGCTGGACGACGCGGCCGGGCTGGGGCAGATCCTGCCGCTCATCCCGGCGCCCCGGGGCACCGCGATGGTGGTGACCAGCCGCGAGACGCTCGCCGCGGGCGACGACTGCGTGCAGCTCCATCTGCCGCGGCTGTCGCTGTCGGAGTCCGTCACGGTCCTGGCCAAGCTGGCCGGGGCGGAGCGGATGGCGGCGCACCCGGAGGAGACGGCCGGCCTGGTCAGGCTCTGTGACGGCCTGCCGCTCGCGCTGCGCATCGCGGGCGCGCGGCTGGCCGACCGCCCTTCCTGGAGCGTGTCGGCGCTGACCGGCCGGCTCCGCGACGAGCACCGCAGGCTGCACGAGCTGGAGGTGGGCGAGCTGGCCGTCCGGGCCAGCCTGGCGGCGAGCTGGCGCGCCCTGGACGGCAGCGCCCGGCCGATCGACCGGGTGGCCGCACGCACGCTGGGCCTGCTCGGGTCGCTCCATCTGCACGACGTGACGGCCGAGGTGGCGGCGGCGCTGCTGGGCAGCGGCGCCGACGAGGCCGAGCGGGCGCTGGAACGCCTGGTGGACGCGCACCTGCTGGAGCACCCGGCCAGGCCCGGCCGCTACCAGCTCCATGACCTGGTCCGGCTGTTCGCGGCCGAGATGGCGCCGGACGACGCCGCCGCGCCGCTCGCCCGCGCGCTGAGCTTCTACATCGCCTCGGCGCGGCTGGCCGTCACCGCCATGGACCCGCACCGGGTGCAGGCCGACGGTCCCGAGGTCGACGCCGTGCCGCATGCCGTCGGCGGCCGGGACGAGGCGATCGCCTGGCTGGCCGGTGAGGAGACCAACCTGGTCGCCGCCGCCGGGCAGGCCATGGCGAGCCCCGACGCCGAGCTGGCCCGGCTGGGGGTGGCGCTGTGCTTCTCGCTCTTCTGGTTCCAGCACTACGCGCACGAACCCGTACCGCTGATCACGCTCAACCGGCAGGCGCTGGAGGTCTGCGAGCGGCTGGGCGACCGGCTGGGCGCCTATCACGCGCACGGTCACCTCTCCTGCGGGCTGTCCCTGCAGGGGAAGGCGGAGAGCATGGCGCACCTGGAGGCCCAGCTCGTGCTGGCCGGGGAGCTGGGCGACCGCTTCAGCGAGCAGCGCACGCTGGGCAACCTGGCCAACCTCGCCAACGAGCAGGGGCTGCACGAGCAGGCGCTCGGCCACGCCCGGCGGCAGCTCGCGCTGGCCCGCCGCATCGGCGCCGACGTCGGCGTGCGCTACGCGCTCATCATGCTGGGACGGGCCTGCCAGAGGCTGGGCCGCCCGGCCGAGGCGCGCCGGCACCTGCGGACGGCGCTGGCGGCGGCCGAGCGGATCGGCGACACCGGCCACGTGATGAACGTGTGCCTGATCCTCGGCGAGGTCTGCCTGGACGAGGGCGATCCGGCCGCGGCGGCGGGCCACCTGGAGCGGGCGCTGGCGCAGAACCGCGCGCACGGGAACCGGTTCGGCGCGCTGCAGTGCCTCGTCCTGCTGTCCAGGGCGCGCCGGGCGATGGGCGACGCCCACGCGGCCCTGCCGTACGTCGCCGAGGCGGTCCCGCTGGCCCGGCTGCTGGAGAACGTCAAGTGGCGGCGGGCGGCGGAGTCCGAGCAGCGGATCGTGCACGAGCTGGTCGGCGTGCCCGCCGTGCGCGTGTGAGTGCGGGGTCACTCCGCCCGCAGCGCCAGGAACAGGTCGACCCGGTCGGCCATCGTCGACAGGTCCCTGCCGGTCAGCTCCTCCACCCGCTTGATCCGGTAGCGCACGGTGTTGACGTGCACGTGCATCCGTTCGGCGCAGGCGTTCCAGGAGCCCGCGCAGTCGAGGAAGGTGGCCAGCGTGCGCACCAGCTCGGACTGGTGCCCGGCGTCGTAGTCGAGCAGCGGGGCGAGCAGCCGGTGGGCGAAGGAGCGGCGCACGTCGCCGGGGACGGTGGCCAGCAGCAGCGCGTGCGTGTAGATCTCGTCGGAGGTGACCACCCCGCCGTCCCGCGCCTGGGCGAGCCGCCGGGCGTGACCGGCCTCCTCGACGCCGCCGCGCAGGGCGGACGCACCGGTCAGCGCGCCGCTGAGCCCGACGCGGACGCGGGCGTCCGGCAGCGCGGAGAGGATCTCGGCCCCGGCGCGCAGCCGGGCGGCCAGGGCGGCGACGTCGTGGCCGCGCAGCGGCACCACCGCGACCGCCTCGTCGGCGCCGGGCGGGGCGACGATCTCCCGGCCCAGCAGTTCCTCCAGCACCTGGCCGCCGAGCGTGGCCGGGTCGGGGCCGCGGGTGGCGCCGGGCCGGGGGACGGACGCGCTCACGACCGCGTACGGCTCGGCGACGTCCAGGCCGCAGGTGCGGAAGCGGGCGTTCAGCTCGGTCGCGTCGGCCCCGGAGAGCGCGGCGGCCAGCAGTTGCCCGGCCAGGCGGCGCTCCACCCGCCGCCCCTCCTCCATCCGGCTGCGCTCCAGCGCCACGCAGGCCGCCAGCTCGTAGCCCAGGTCGGCCCGGTCGAGCAGGTCGCCGTCGCAGGCCAGCAGCCAGCCGCCGGCCCGGTGGCCGCGGCCGACGCCGAACAGGGTGTGGCCGCCGGCCAGGCACGGCAGCCGGGGCGCCGTCAGGTAGGCGCGGGCGAGCCCGGCGGGGTCGTCCGGCGCGCCGACGATCACGTCTCCGACGGCGGAGACGACCGCGCCGGTCACGCCGAGCTCGGCGGCGGTCAGCGCGAACAGCTCGGGCAGGTCGGCGCCCTCGGCGACGGCGGCGACGAGCCTGCGGTGGCGGCCCAGCGCCTCGCGCGCGTCGCCGGTGAGGCCGGGCGCGAGCCGCTCGGCGAGAGTGCGGAAGGAGACCTCGGTGGGGACCTCCAGGAGGGGCAGCCCGGCCCGCTCGCACGCCGTCACGAGGTCGGCGGGGATGTGCCCGAGCCATGCCTGTCCGGCGCCGAGCCCGGCCACCCCGGCCTCGACCAGGGCCGTCACGAACCGGGCCGAGTCCTCGGGCCCGGTGCGCCACATCAGGCCGGTCAGCACGAGCTCGCCGCCCGACAGGTAGCGTCCGGGCTCCGGCAGGTCGGTGATGTGGACCGTGGTGAACTCGCGGTCGGGGTCGCCGGTGAGCAGCCGCAGGCGCGGCTCGCCGATCTCCAGCAGGTCACGTATCCGCACTTGGAGGAATATACAAGGCGGCACGTCACCGGGCTTACCCCGATTTCACCTGCCGCGCATACCGGGGCAGCCCGGGCGGTGCTCTACTCGAAGGATGACGGAGACGGCGAGTTCGCTGCGGCACGGCGTCGGCGAGAGCGCGCGGCGGCCGGACGCGGTGCTGAAGGTGACGGGCGAGTTCGCCTACGCCTCTGACCTGTGGCTCGAAGGCATGGTGTGGGGCGCGACGCTGCGCAGCCCGCACCCGTCGGCGTGGATCCGGTCCATCGACGTGGGGCCGGCGCTGGCCGTCCCCGGCGTGCGCGCGGTCCTGACGCACGAGGACGTGCCGGGCGAGAAGTTCTACGGCCTGGAGCACAAGGACCAGCCGGTGCTCGCCATCGACCGGGTCCGCTACCAGGGCGAGCCGGTGGCGCTGGTGGCCGCCGACCATCCGGAGACGGCGCGCCGCGCGGCGGACGCGATCGTGGTCGACTACGAGGTGCGCGAGGCGGTGACGGATCCGCGGCTGGCCACCGAGGTGGTGCGCCACCAGCCGGTGCGCACCGGCGAGGTGTTCGAGGCCGAGGTCGTGGTCACCGGCGAGTACGAGGTCGGCATGCAGGACCAGGCGTTCCTGGGCCCGGAGTCGGGGCTCGCGGTGCCGGCCGAGGACGGCGGCGTCGACCTGTTCATCGCCACGCAGTGGCTGCACGTCGATCGCGACCAGCTCGCCCCGTGCCTCGGGCTGCCGCCGGAGAAGGTGCGGCTGACGCTGTCCGGGGTCGGCGGCGCGTTCGGCGCCCGTGAGGACCTGTCGATGCAGGTGCACGCGTGCATGCTGGCGCTGCGGCTGAACCGCCCGGTCAAGATCGTGTACGGGCGCGAGGAGTCGTTCTTCGGCCACGTGCACCGCCACCCGGCGCGGATGCGCTACGAGCACGGCGCCACCCGCGACGGCCGGCTGGTCTACGTCAAGGCGGACATCCTGCTGGACGGCGGCGCCTACTGTTCCTCCTCCCCCGCCGTGGTGGGCAACGCCGCCTCGCTCGGCGTCGGCCCGTACGAGGTGCCGAACGTGCTGGTGGAGGCCACCGGCGTCTACACCAACAACCCGCCGTGCGGAGCGATGCGCGGGTTCGGCGCGGTGCAGGCGTGTTACGCGTACGAGTCGCAGATGGACCGCCTGGCCGAGGCGTGCGGGCTGTCGCCGGTGGAGATCCGGGTGCGCAACGCGGTGTCGCAGGGCTCGGCGCTCATCACCGGGCAGGTGATCGACTCGCCCGCGCCGCTGGCCGGCATGCTGCGCGAGCTGGAGTCGTTCCCGCTGCCGCCGCCCGCCGACGACGACCTGCGCGCGCTGCCGGGCGGCGTCTCGCAGACCACGCACGGCGAGTCGGTGCGGCGCGGCGTCGGGTACGGCGTCGGCATCAAGAACATCTGCTTCTCCGAGGGCTTCGACGACTACTCCACCGCCCGGGTGCGGGCCGAGCTGGTCAACGGGGAACCGCACGTCACCGTGCACACCGCGGCCGCCGAGGTGGGCCAGGGGCTAATCACGATCCAGGCCCAGATCGCCCGGACCGAGCTGGGCGTGGACCACGTGACGGTGGCGACCGCCGACACCTCGGTCGGGTCGGCGGGCTCGTCGTCGGCCTCGCGCCAGTCGTACGTGACGGGGGGCGCGGTGAAGGCGGCCTGTGAGGCGGTGCGCGAGCGGTTCGGCGGGCTGCCGGTACGGGAGGCGCTGGAGAAGTTCGGCCCCGTGGAGGAGACCCGCGAGTTCCGGCACCGGCCGACGTTCCCGCTGGACCCGCTCACCGGGCAGGGCGACTCGCACACGCAGCTCGCGCTCTGCGTGCACCGGGCGGTGGTGGACGTGGACGTGGAGCTGGGCCTGGTCAAGGTGGTCGAGCTGGCGGCCGTGCAGGACGTGGGCCGGATCCTGAACCCGCAGGCGCTGGAGGGGCAGATCCACGGCGGGTCGGCGCAGGGCCTCGGGCTGGCGCTGATGGAGGAGATCCAGATCAAGGACGGCAAGGTGCTGAACCCGTCCTTCACCGACTACCTGATCCCCACCATTCTCGACATGCCGCCCATGACGATTAAAATCCTGGAGAATCCAGACCCGTCTGCTCCGTACGGATTGCGGGGCGCGGGCGAACCCCCGACACTCTCCTCCACCCCCGCCATCGCGGCGGCGGTGCGCGCGGCGACCGGGCTGCGTTTGACGCGCGTTCCGATCAGACCCGAAGATATCGCCTTGGCCCACACCGGGGGCTGAGCGACGACGGGGAGGACCCAATGGCTGACGCACGCGAGGCCGCCAAGGCCGAGTTCGAGCGGTTCGACGCCGACGGCGACGGCCTGCTGACGGCCGACGAGATCAGGCAGGCCAACGAGGCCCTGGGCGGCCAGGGCGCCGCCGAGGCGGAGATCGAGGCGTTCATCTCGTCCGCCGACCGCGACGGCGACGGCCGGATCGCGCTGGAGGAGTTCGTCTCCCTGGTCGGCGGCGGCAGGCACCACAAGGCATGACCGGCTTTCCCGCCGGGTAGGGCACCCGGCACTCCCCCGTCTCGCTGAAGGGGGATGCCGGTGCTCGACAGATTCTTCGAGCTGTCCCGGCGGGGCTCGACCGTCGGCCGTGAGGTGCGCGGTGGCGTCACCACCTTCATGGCGATGGCGTACATCATCCTGCTCAACCCGATCATCCTCGGCGGCGCTCAGGACATCACCGGCGCGAAGCTGACGATCGCGCAGCTCACCACCTCGACGGCGCTGGCGGCGGCGATCTCCACGCTGCTCATGGGGCTGGTCGGCAACGCGCCGCTCGCGCTGGCCGCGGGGCTCGGGCTCAACGCCGTGGTCGCCTACCAGGCCGCTCCCAGCATGACCTGGCCGCAGGCGATGGGCCTGGTCGTGCTGGGCGGCGCGGTCATCATCGTGCTCGCCGTGACGGGCCTGCGCACCCTGATCATGAACGCGATCCCACTGGCGCTCAAGCACGCCATCAGCGTCGGGATCGGCCTGTTCATCGCGCTGATCGGGCTGGTCGACGCCGGGTTCGTGGCGCGCGGCGAGGGCACGCCGGTGCAGCTCGGCGCGACCGGCCACCTGACCGGCTGGCCGGTCGCGGTGTTCAGCTTCGGGCTGCTGCTGATGATCGCCCTGTACGTGCGGCGCACGCCGGCCGCGATCCTCATCAGCATCGTGATCACCGCGATCGTGGCGATCGTGGTGAACTCGGTGGCCACGATCGACCAGGCCGACTGGGGAGTGGTGGCGCCCCGGGTGCCCGAGTCGCTGGTGTCGGCGCCGGACTTCGGGCTGGTCGGGCAGGTCGACCTGTTCGGCGGCTTCGCCACGGCGGGCGCGCTGACCGCGACCGTGGTGCTGTTCACGCTGGTGCTGTCGGGGTTCTTCGACGCGATGGGCACGATCATCGGCGTCAGCGACGAGGCCGGGCTCGTGGACGACCAGGGGCGGGTGCCGCGGCTGGGCCGGATCCTCACCGTGGACGGCGTGGCCGGCATGGTGGGCGGGGCGGCCAGCGCCTCGGCGAACACGGTGTTCGTGGAGTCCGCCGCCGGCGTCGGCGAGGGCGCGCGGACCGGTCTGGCCAGCCTGGTCACCGGGGCGCTGATGGCGCTGGCCCTGCTGTTCACGCCGCTGGCGGCGGTGGTGCCCGCCGCGGCCGCCGCGCCCGCGCTGGTGCTGGTCGGGGCGCTGATGATGATGCAGAGCAAGAACGTGCCGTGGCAGGACCCGGACGTGGCGATCCCCGCGTTCCTGACGATCGCGCTGATGCCGTTCACCTACTCGATCACCAACGGCGTGGGCGCCGGCCTGATCGTCTACACGCTGATCAAGGCGGCGCGGGGCAAGTTCGGCGAGATCCCCTGGCTGCTGTGGGTGGTGTCGCTGGTGTTCCTGGCGTTCTTCGCGGTCGACTGGCTGGGCGGGCTCTTCGGCTAACGCAGGTCGCCGGAGTTGCAGGCGACGCCGTTGCCGTCGACGTCGACGTACCAGGCGTACTCCTCGTGCGTGCCCTTGGTGTAGGGGCCGTAGCCGGCGGCCGTGGCCTCCTTGCAGGTGGGGAAGCGCTGGTCGGGGGTGCGGGTGCCGGCGCCCCGCTGATCGGCCCCGGTGGGGTCGCCCGGGAGACCGGTGGCGGGCGAGGTGACGGGCGACGAGGCGGGCGGTGAATCGGCGGGCGAGTCGGCCGGGGTGGCGGGCGGCGAGTCGGCCGGGGTGGACGGCTGGGCGGAGTCGCCGAGCAGGCGGGTGGTCAGCGTCTCGGCCTCCTGCTGGGTCATCCCCGCGATGCTGAGGCTGTCGCCGTCCATGCTCTGGGTCACGATGGGCGCGGCCACGACCGTGCGCGGCACCAGCACGACGGCGATCTGCCGCTGGTCGCCGACCTGCTCGTCGATGAGGTCGACGAGCTTCTGCTTGAACGCGGGAGCGACCGCGATCCGCACCGAGTAGGTGCCGTCGCGCTCGCGCACCGCCTCCACCCGCTGCACGGAGGAGACCGTGACGCCGTCCTCCAGCAGGTAGCAGGTGGTCTGCGCGTCGTCGAGCGCCGCCTCCTCACCCGGGCAGGGCGCGGCCTTGGTCTCGCGCACGGGGGCGAAGTGGATCGGCGTGGACAGTCGCTGCGGCGGGTTGCCGCCGAGGAGCGGGGCGTCGGGGGCCTGGGTCATCAGGACGGCGATGGTGCCGAGGACGCCCGCGATGAGGACGATCAGGACGAGCGAGACGATCAGGATGACGGTGGTGACCTTGCTGGCCCTGGGCGGCCCCGGATCCGCTGCCGCCGGCGGCTCTTGCGGCTTGTCCATCGTCGATGTCCCCATCCTGACTACGGGCTGCGGTGAGCTTATCGAGGACCGGTGGATGCCGGGTAATCGACTGAATATTTCTCGTTCTTGCGTGCAGAGGCAGACAATGGAGAAGGAATTACGGCGACAGCGCGGTTGCCCAGGAACGGGAGTGACCATGAAGGTCGGTGTCCCCCGCGAGATCAAGAACAGCGAGTATCGCGTGGCCCTCACCCCGGCGGGCGCGCACGAACTGGTGCGCCAGGGCCACCAGGTGTTCGTCGAGCGGGAGGCGGGCGCCGGCTCGTCGCTCCCCGACGCGGACTTCGAGGCGGCGGGCGCGGTCATCCTGCCGGACGCCGACGCGGTGTGGGCCGGCTGCGACCTGATCCTCAAGGTCAAGGAGCCGGTCCCGGAGGAGTACCACCGGATGCGCAAGGGCCAGGTGCTCTTCACGTACCTGCATCTCGCGGCCTCGGCCGGGTGCACGAAGGCGATGCTCGACGCGGGCGTCACCGGCATCGCGTACGAGACCGTGCAGACGCCCGACGGCCGGTTGCCGCTGCTCGCGCCCATGTCGGAGGTGGCGGGCAGGCTGGCCCCGCAGGTCGGCGCGTACCACCTGATGCGCTCGCGGGGCGGCAGGGGCGTGCTGATGGGCGGGGTGTCCGGGGTGCGGGCCGCCCACGTGGTGGTCATCGGCGCGGGCGTCTCCGGCATGAACGCGGCCGCGATCGCGCTCGGCATGCAGGCCGAGGTGCTGCTCCTGGACAACAACATCGACAAGCTCCGCCAGGCCGACATGATCTACCAGGGCCACTGCCAGACGGTGGCGTCCAACACGCTGGAGATCGAGCAGGCGGTGCTGGAGGCCGACCTGGTCATCGGCGCGGTGCTGGTGCCCGGCGCCAAGGCCCCCGAGCTGGTGCCCGACGAGCTGGTCGCGCGGATGAAGCCGGGGTCGGTGCTGGTGGACATCTCCATCGACCAGGGCGGCTGCTTCCAGAGCTCGCGCCCGACCACGCACGCCGAGCCGACCTACGAGGTGAACGGGTCGATCTTCTACTGTGTGGCCAACATGCCGGGCGCGGTCCCGCACACCTCCACGTTCGCGCTGACGAACATGACGCTCCCGTACGCGCTCGCGATCGCGGACCTGGGCTGGGCCCGCGCGCTGCGCGAGGACCCGGCGCTGGCGCTCGGCCTGAACACCCACGAGGGCCACCTGACCAGCCGGCCCGTCGCCCAGGCGCACGACCTGGAGTGGACGCCGCCGGAGCAGGCCCTCACCTAGGCGAGGTCCTCACCCGGCCGACTCCAGCACCGCCTTCAGGTGCGCGTTGCGCGCCACGATCAGGGCCGTCATGTGACGCCGCAGCGCCACCGACTCGGCCACCCGCCCGAGCACGCCCAGCGGCGCCTCGAACTCCACCGCGTCCCGCATCACCGTGCCCCCGCCGCCGTCGGCCGCGAAGCGGTGCTCGTGACGCCAGCGCCGGAACGGGCCCGCCACCTGCTCGTCCACGAAGAACCCCGGGGCGTCGTAGGCGCTGATCACCGAGGTCATCCGCCACGCGACGCCGAAGTGCCACGCCCGCCACGTGACCTGGTCGCCCGGCCCCATCCGCCCCGACGTGACCCCGCCGACGGCCCGCTCGCGGCTGGCCGCCATGGAGGCCATGTGGGTGTCCACCGACAGCGACTCCTCGAACACCCGGCGCGGAGCCGCCCGGATCAGCGTCACCACCTCGAACCGGACCACGGGCTCATCATTCCTTGATCGGCCCGCCGGATCCAGGGGAAGCGGAAGACCCGGCGGACGTGCCGCCGGGCCTTCCTGGAGAGGTCTGCTTACTGCTGGGACTCCGACGGCTGCGGGGTCGCCGTCTCCATCGGGGTCTGGGTCTCCGCCTTCGGCTCCGGCGGGAGCGGCGCCTGGTCGGCGGTGGTGGTGATGGCCTGCTCGCCGCCGCAGGTGGCGCCCGGCTCAGGCGTGTCCGCGCCGTTCTGGTAGCGCTTGACGAACGCGCCGAGCTTCGGGTCCTCGGGGTTGTCCAGCTTGAGCTGGTGGTTCCAGCTGCTGACCACGATCGGCGCGGGCAGCCCCTCGAACGGGCTGACCAGCATGAATTCCTGCTGGCCGGTGCTCGAGGCCACTTCCTTCAGCTTGGCGACCTGGTCGGCCGGCAGGTCGGGCCGGTAGGTGATCCAGACCGCGCCGTGCTCCATCGAGTGCACGGCGTGCTCGCTGTGGATGGGCTTGTCGTAGATGTCGCACTGTTGCCAGTAGTTGTTGTGCTCCCCGCCCACGGGCGGGGTCTCCTTGTACGCCACCTTGTTCCAGACGTGGTCGCCGCCGTCGTACTTGACGCTCACCACGGCGTCGAGCGACGTCTCGCGCGCCTGCTTGACCAGGTAGAAGCCCACCAGGCCGACGAGCAGGACGATGACGAGCCCGCCTGTCCCCCACATCAGCAATGCGGTGCGGCGTTCCTTGCGCTTCTGCTCGGCCCGCATCTTCTGCAGATGCTCCCGCCGGGCCTGCGCCTTCTCCTTCGTCATCGTTCCTCCATCGGCGAACCAATCCGAGGTCACCCTATTGGTTCGGGGCGTATGCGGAGAATAAGAGCCGCGTAAGCGTCCGATCACGACCCGCTGGGAGAGGTGGGTACGCTGGACAGCGTCATGGAGAAACCTGCCCGCACGTCGCTGTTCGCCGTCGTCGCCGTCCTCGTGCTCGCCGCGGCCGCGCTGCTGTTCGTCCTAGGCGGCCGGGGCGCTCCCGGCGACGCCTCCGCCGAGGCCGGGTTCGCCCGCGACATGGCCACCCATCACGCGCAGGCCGTCGACATGTCCTTCACCATCAGAGACAAGAGCAAGTCGCCGGAGATCAGATCCCTGGCGTTCGACATCATCAACACCCAGGCCAACCAGCGCGGCATGTTCATCGGCTGGCTGCAGCAGTGGGGCCTGACGCAGTCGACCGACCTGCGGCCGATGGCGTGGATGAGCGGCCACGGCCACGGCGGCGCCGCGCGGCCCGGCGAGCGGATGCCCGGCATGGCGTCCGACGAGGAGCTGGCGAAGCTCCGCGAGCTGCAGGGCACCGAGGCCGAGGTGCTGTTCCTGCAGCTGATGATCCGCCATCACGAGGGCGGGGTGGAGATGGCCGAGGGCGTGCTCCGGCTGTCGGGCCGGGAGGAGGTCACCGGCATGGCCCGTAAGATCGTCTCCGGGCAGAAGGGCGAGATCAAGCTGATGACCGACATGCTCGGTCACCGCGACGCGCGACCGCTCCCCTCGATCCTCCAGTGACCCCGCCCCTCCGGGGGTGACCTGTCCGGAACGGTGCGAGAAACGAGGTGGACGTGAGCGCCGACGCGATCGTGGTGGGGTCGGGGCCCAACGGGCTGGTCGCGGCCGTCAAGCTGGCCGAGGCCGGGCGGCGGGTGCTGCTGCTGGAGGCGGCGGAGTCGTTCGGCGGCGGGCTGCGGTCGGCGGAGCTGACGCTGCCGGGGCTGGTCCACGACGTCGGCGCGACCGTGATGGCGATGGCGCTGGCCTCTCCCGCGCTGCGCGACCTGGAGCTGAAGGGCGTCGAGTACGCCCACCCCGCGCTGCCTGCCGCCCACCCTCTGGACGACCGTCCCGCCGTGCTCCTGCATCGCGACCTCGCCCGTACCACGGAGGGGCTGGGACGCGACGGGGCCGTGTGGCGGGTGACGGCGGGAGCGGCGGCGCGGGCCGGATTCCCGCTGGTGGACCTGCTGCTGAAACCGCTGGGGCCGTGGTCGGCGGCGGGCCTCACGGGCGGGGTCGTGGGGGCGGCCGGGTTCGGGGTGGCGTCGGCGCTGCCCGCGACCGCGCTGGGCCGGCTGGCGTTCCGCACCGTGGAGGGGCGCGCGCTGCTGGCGGGCATGGCCGCGCACTCGCTGCTCGACCTGCGGGCGCCGATCACCAGCGGCTACGGTCTCATGCTCGCGTCCCTGGCCCACCTGGTGGGCTGGCCGGTGGTGCGCGGCGGCTCCCAGCGGCTGGCCGACGCCCTGGTCGCGCGGCTGCGCGAGCTGGGCGGCGAGGCGGTGACCGGCCACCGGGTGCGGCGGCTGGCCGAGCTGGACGCCGAGACGGTGGTGCTCGACGTGGCCCCGCGCCAGTTCGTGGAGATGGCCGACCTGCCGCCGGGCTACCGCGACCGGTTGACCCGTTTCCGGCACGGGCCCGGGGCGTTCAAGGTCGACTGGGCGCTGGACGGGCCGGTGCCGTGGCGCGACCCGGCGGTGGCGGCGGCGGGCACCGTCCACCTGGGCGGCACGCTGGAGGAGATCGCGCTGAGCGAGGCGGAGACGGCCGCCGGCCGCCACTCCCCCAGGCCGTACGTGCTGCTGGTGCAGCCGTACGCGGCCGACCCGACCCGGGGCGGGCACACGCTGTGGGCCTACTGCCACGTGCCCAACGGCTCGGCGGTCGACATGACCGGCCCGATCGAGGCGCAGATCGAACGGTACGCTCCGGGTTTCCGTGACCGGGTGCTGGCCCGGCACACGATGAGCCCGGCCGAGCTGGAGGCGGTCAACCCCAACCTGGTGGGCGGCGACGTCGGCGGCGGGCTGGCGAGCCTCGGCCAGTTCCTCAGGCGGCCGGTGTGGTCGCCGGCGCCGTGGCGCACGCCGCTGCCCGGGGTGTTCCTCTGCTCGGCCTCGACCCCGCCGGGGCCGGGCGTGCACGGGGTCGGCGGCTGGCAGGCGGCCCGCCTCGCCCTGCGCCGCTGATCTCCGGCGCCCGGCCGCTTCAGGTGGCGAGCTCCTCGGCCAGCGCGGCGGCGAAAGCGTCGACGTCCTCTTCGGTGGTGTCCCAGGCGCACATCCAGCGCACCTCGCCGGTGGCTTCGTTCCAGGTGTAGAAGCGGAACCGCTTCTGCAGCCGGGCGGTGACGTCCTTCGGCAGGATCGCGAAGACCGCGTTGGCCTCGACCGGGCGGGGCACCTCGACGCCGGGCAGACCCTCGACCGCAGCGGCGAGCCGGCGGCCCATCGCGTTGGCCCGGCGCGCGTTGCGCAGCCACAGGTCGCCCGCCAGCAGCGCCTCGAACTGCGCCGACACGAACCGCATCTTGGACGACAGCTGCATGAACGTCTTGCGGATGTAGTCGACGCCGGTGGCCGCCTCGGGGTTGAGCACCACGACCGCTTCCCCGTACAACAGCCCGATCTTCGTGCCGCCGAACGAGAGCACGTCCACGCCGGCGTCGGTGGTGAGCGCCCGCAGCGGCACGTCCAGCGCGGCGGCGGCGTTGGTGAGGCGGGAGCCGTCGAGGTGGACGAGCAGGCCGAGGTCGTGCGCGTGCGCGCAGACGGCGGCGATCTCGGCGGGGGTGTAGACGGTGCCGAGCTCGGTGGTGTTGGAGATGGACACCACCTTGGGCTGGGCGCGGTGCACGTCGCCGAACCCCCACGCCTGCCGGTCGATCAGCTCGGGGGTGAGCCTGCCGTCGGGCGTGGGGACGGTGAGCAGCTTGATGCCGCCGGCGACCTCGGGCGCGCCGCCCTCGTCGGTGTTGATGTGGGCGGTCTCGGCGCAGATCACCGCCTCCCAGTGGGCGGTCATGGCGCGCAGCGAGACGACGTTGGCGGCGGTGCCGTTGAAGACCGGCCAGGCCTGGGCCCGCTCGCCGAAGTGGTGGCGGAACACCTCCTGCAGCGCCTCGGTGTAGACGTCGTCGCCGTAGGCGATCTGGTGACCGCCGTTGGCGTCGGCGATGGCCTGGAGGATCTCCGGGTGCACCCCGGCGTAGTTGTCGCTGGCGAAGCCCTTGAGCCGGGGGTCGTGCCGGACGGTCACGTGGTGAGGTCCAATCTGGTGCCGTTGAGCTGGTCGGCGGGCTGGTCGTAGAGGCGGCCGATCGCCTCGGCGAGGTCGCGCACGTCGGTGAAGCCGGCGAACGCCGCCTCGGGCTTGGCGGCCCGCATGGCGTCGTTGACCAGGGCCTTGACGACGAGGATCACCGCCGCGGACGAGGTGCCGCGCAGCGCGTCGGCCAGCGAGAGGGTCCACGCCTCCGCGGCGGCCTTGGCCGCGGCGTAGGCGGCGCCGCCGGCGGTGGGGCGCTGGGCGGCCTTGGCGGAGACGATCACGAACCGGCCGTCGGCGCTCCGGCGCAGCAGCGGCTCGAAGGCCAGCGAGACGTGCTGGAGGGTGCGGATGAGCAGGTCGTGCAGCACGTCCCAGTCGGCGAGGTCGGTCTGGGCGAAGCCGGGCCCGCCGCGCCAGCCGCCGACGAGGTGGACCACGCCGTCGACGTGACCATGCTCGGCCTCGATCCGGGCCGCGAGGGCGTCGACGGCGGCGCGGTCGAGCAGGTCGACCTCGTCCTTGTCGACGCCGATCACGGTGTGGCCCTGCTTGGCGAAGTGTTCGGACACCGCGGCGCCGGTGGGGCCGGCCGCGCCCGTCACGAGAATGATCATGCCCGGATCCCCTTCGTCGACTCCACCACGTCGGCCAGCTTACGGCGCAGCGCCTCGTAGAACATGCTCAGGGGGAACTCGTCGGGCAGCACCGCGTCCACCTTGGCCTTCTGCTCCTCCGGCAGCGCGTCGATCCCCCTGGCCCAGACGGAGGCCGGGTCGGGCGCGACGTAGGCGCTCACCAGCTCGTGCGCGGCCAGCCAGTGGGCGACCTTGGAACGGTCGATGCTGTCGCGGTAGAGCTTGTCCACCTCGCCACGCAGGTCGGCCACGCCGTCGGCGACCCGGTCCCAGTCGATGGACAGGCGGTTGTCGGTCCACCGGACGATGTCGTTGCGGTGCAGGTAGGCGAAGAGCAGCTGGCCGCCGAGCCCGTCGTAGTTGCGCACCCGCGGGCCGGTGATGGGGAACCGGAACAGCCGGTCGAACAGCACGGCGTACTGCACGTACCGGGCGTGCGGCACGCCCTCCCGCTCCAGCTTGACGGCCTCGCCGAACGCGGTGAGGTCGCAGCGCAGCTCCTCCAGCGCGTACAGCCAGTACGGCATCCGCTGCTTGATCATGAACGGGTCGAACGGCAGGTCGCCGTGGCTGTGCGTGCGGTCGTGCACGAGGTCCCACAGCACGAACGTGTCCTGGGCGAGCCGCTGCGAGGCGAGCAGGCGGGCGGCGTCCGGCGGCAGGTCGACCTTGAGCGTGCCGACGGCGGCCCTGGACACCTTGCGGAACCGGGCCGACTCGCGGTCGGCGAAGATGCCGCCCCAGGTGAAACGGGCGGGCGTCTGCCGGACCGCGACCGTCTCGGGGAAGAGCACGGCGGAGTGGGTGTCGTAGCCGGAGGTGAAGTCCTCGAACGCGATCGGCACGAACATCGGGTTGTCGTAGCCGCCCGCCTCCAGCTCGGCCAGCCAGTCCGGCCAGATGGTGCGGATCCAGACGGCTTCCAGGTTGCGGTTCGGGTTGCCGTTCTGGGTGTACATGGGGAACACGACGAGGTGTTCGAGGCCGTCGACGCGCTGGGTGTCGGGGTGGAAGAGGTCGAGCGAGCCGAGGAAGTCGGGCACGCCGAGGTCCTGCTCCGACCATCGGGCGAGGTCGTCGGTGACGGCCTGGAGGTACGCGGCGTCGTGCGGGAAGTACGGCGCCAGCTCGCCCACCTTGGCGGCGACGGCGGTGACGAGCTCCTTGGCCCGGTCCTTCTCCTCCGGCACCGAGCCGTCCTTGACCTGGAGCGGCCGCAGCTCCTCCACCAGGGCCTTGAGCTCGCCGAACAGCTCGGCCTTCGGGCCGGACCCGGCGACGGCGGCGGGCGCGTCGTCCGGGACGC
The DNA here is from genome assembly GCF_043198225.1 of Nonomuraea sp. NPDC048826. Lineage (NCBI taxonomy): Bacteria > Bacillati > Actinomycetota > Actinomycetes > Streptosporangiales > Streptosporangiaceae > Nonomuraea > Nonomuraea sp. NPDC048826. The sequence goes on from NZ_JBICUQ010000004.1 coordinate 725,995, forward strand.
GCGCGGCCCAGGTGATGACGTTGCCCCACAGCCTGGCGTGGTCGTGGTCGTCGATCGAGTCGTCGCCGAACAGGTCGGAGTCGGCGAACACCACGACCCTGCCCTGCCCGTACGGGAGCGCGACGGCGAGCGGCGCGCCCGCCGGGTCGGCGTCCTGGGAGGTGGCGAACAGCACAGTGGCGTTCTCGACGGCGTTCCCGGTGACGTTCCCGGTGACGTTCCCGGTGACGTTCCCGGTGGCGAGCACGCCGGAGCGGTAGAAGCAGGCGGACTTGACGCCGGCGAGCAGCCCGTCGCCGGTGGCGGGCGAGGCGACGACCCAGGAGGCGACGCCGCGGTGCGCGTGGCGCGGGTCGCGCACGGTGGTGTGCTCGATGGTCACGCCGAAGCGGGCCAGGAGTTCGGCCAGGTTGTTGCCGTACTTGTCCTGCTCCTCCTCGGCCAGCACGACCAGCCCGCCGCCCGCGGCGACGAAGTCGTGCACGGCGTCGAGTTCCGCCGGGGAGAGCACGGGGCTGCCACCGGTCGTGCGCTCCCAGCGCTCCTCCGCCGGGTGGGCGATGACCAGCACGTCATGCTCCTGGAGCGTTCCCGGGTCGAGCGGGCCCTCGACGTGGGCCGTCACCGTGTGGCCCAGGTGGCGCAGCAGCCCGGCGGCGCGGGCGTAGCTGGAATCGTCGGGGTGAGCGGGGTTCACGGCCTCGGCGATCTCACGCCGGATGGTCCACGACTCGCTGTGGGCCTCGTCGAACAACACCCTGGGGAACGCGTGCATGAAAGATCTCCTGTCATCGCGGCCTTATGACGGAAAATATACACATACCTCCCGAATGGTTCTTCAACCCTTCCCGCATGGTGAGATCAGGTCATGCTGCCGGGCCGCACCACGCCCGACTCGTACGCGAACACCACCGCCTGCGCCCGGTCACGCAGGCCCAGTTTCATGAGCACCCGCGCCACGTGCGTCTTCACCGTGGCCTCCCCCACGTACAGCTCCTCGGCGATCTCCGCGTTGGTGAGCCCGCGGGCCAGCAGGCGCAGCACCTCCAGCTCGCGCGGCGTCAGCTCGTCCAGCCGGGGCGACGGCGTCGGCTCCGCCCGGCCCGCGAACGAGGCGATCACCCGGCTGGTCACGGCCGGGTCGAGCAGCGCGTCGCCGGCGTGCACGATCCGGATGGCCTCGATGAGCTGCTCAGGCGGGGACACCTTGAGCAGGAACCCGCTGGTGCCGGCGCGCAGCGCCGCCCACAGGTTCTCGTCGGTGTCGAAGGTGGTCAGCGTGATCACCTTGGGCGGTGACGGGGTGTCGAGCAACTCCCTGGTCGCGCTCAGCCCGTCGAGCCGCGGCATGGAGATGTCCATCAGCACGATGTCCGGCCTGACCCGCCGGGCCACGGCGATGGCGTCGCGCCCGTCGGCCGCCTCGCCGACCACTTCCATGCCCGGGTCGCTCTCCACGACCATGCGCAGCCCTGCCCTGACCATCGCCTGGTCGTCCACGATCACGATTTTTATGCCCACAGCTTCCGAAGGGTAAAGGGCCGGGGAGTACATGAACAGACATGGATTCAGCAGGTCAAGCCGTACACAAGTCAGGTGCAAGCGGACGATCAGGAAACCTGGACGCTCTGCCGCACCCGCACCTGCGTCTCGGTGTCACAGCGGGGCTGCGCGCAGAAGTACATGATCAGGATCGGCTTGGGCCGATGAGCGATGACGTAGCTGACGAAGCCCAGCTGGTTGCCGCTGCCGCGGTCGCGCAGGGTGCCGTCGTAGCGGGTCGCGTCGCTGTTGCCGGCCCGGTCGGGCACCGGGGCCGACACCTCGACCTCGCCCGGCAGCAGGCCCTCCATCGTAGCCTTCATCTGGTCGCGGGAGGCGCCGGGGTCGAGGGTGTCGGACACCTGGACGTACACGCCCACGGCGTTCTCCCGGTCGCCGCTGATGACCGGGTTGACCTGCGACCAGTCGGCGTTGGCGCCGGAGACGAACATCGACTCGAACTCGGCGGCCCGCGGCGAGGCGAGCGCGAACAGGTCGGCGTGCGAGCGGGCGGTCCACCCCTCGGGGTGCTCGAACGTCACCGGGGCGGCGGCGGTGTTCTCGAAACGCACCCACGACTCGCCGCGCTGCATCACGACGATCATCACGACCAGGGCCAGCGCGGCGACCGCCGCGGTGATGGTGGCCGCCACGATGGGCAGCCGGCCCGGACGGCGTGCCGGTCGCGGGGACGGGCCGGTCGGCGGGCCGCTGCCGGGGCCGGTGATAGGGCCGGACCCGTAACCGTACGGGGAGCCGGGGTGAGGGCCGGAATGCGGGCCGGAATGCGGGCCGGAGCCTGGGCCCGTGCCGGGACCGGAGTGCGGGCCGGAGCCTGGGCCAGGGCTGTAGTGCGGGCCGGAACCCGGGCCGGGACCGTAGTGCGGGCCGGAACCGGGACCGGGGCCGTAATGCGGGCCCGAACCGGCGCCGGAGCCTGGACCGGTGCCGGGGCCCGCGCCTGGGCCTGTGCCCGTGCCGGGAGCTGTGCCGGGACCGGTCCGGGGGCCGGTTCTGGGGCCGGTGAGCGCGCCGTCCGGGGCCGCCGAGCCGGTGATCGCCTCGCGCAGCGCGTCGATGAACGCCGCGCACGACGGGAAGCGCTGCTCGGGCGCCTTGGCCAGGGCCCGCATCATCACCCCGTCGACCTCCAGCGGCAGCTCGGGCCGGAGCTGCGTCAGCGGCGCAGGCTGCTCGGCCAGATGGGCCCAGAGCAGCGCGATGTCGTTGTCGCGCTGGAACGGCAGCCGCCCCGACAGCCCCTCGTACACCACGCACGCCAGCGCGTACTGGTCGGCCCGGCCGTCGATGTGCTCCTTGTTGATCTGCTCGGGCGACATGTAGCGGGGGGTGCCGATGAACTGGTCGGTCTGGGTCAGACCGGAGATCGAGGTGCGGTGCTTGGTGATGCCGAAGTCGGTCAGGTAGACGTGGTCGTTCGCCAGCAGGATGTTGGCCGGCTTCACGTCACGGTGGATCAGGTCGTGCGCGTGCGCGGCGTCGAGGGCTGCCGCCACCTGGGCGAAGATCCGCAGACCCTGGTCGAGCGGCAGCGGCCCCCGGTCGTAGATGAACCGGCGCAGGTCGAGCCCGTCGACGTAGCGCATGGCGATGTAGAGCACCCCGTCGGCGTCGGCGTTGGCCTCGTAGATCGGGATGATGTTGGGGTGCTCGATGCTGGCGACGGTCCTGGACTCCAGGATGAACCGCTGGCGGAACCGGTCGTCGACGCTCAGCACCGGGTTGAGGATCTTCAGCGCGACGCGCCTGCTCAGCCTCGGGTCCAGCGCCAGGTAGACGACGGCCATGCCGCCCTTGCCGATGATGTTCTCGATGTAGTAGCCGGCCACCTCCTGGCCGATGAGCGCTCTGTCGTTCACGTGCATCACGACGTCTCGATGGGCTGGCCACAGTAGCCGCAGAACCGGTGTGCCTGGCCGAGCCGCATGCCGCAGGCCGTGCAGAACGTGAGAGTGGGCTGCGGGGAGGTGAGCACCTGCTGCTGCTGCGGCACCACCGGGAACTGCAGCGACCGGCGCACCATGATCGTCTGGTTGGCGCCCTCGTCGTACCCCTGCTGCTGCGGGACCAGCGGCGGCGCCTGCTGCCCCTGGTCGTCGTCCGGCCCGCCGCCGGCCCGGTGGCGCCGCCACAGCAGGAACGCGCCCACGGCGGCGGCGACGAACAGCACGCCCGCCGCGACGATGAACGGCCACAGCGGCAGGCCGCTCGGCGCCGGGGCGGCCGCCCTCTTGGTGCCCGCGTCGTCGGGGCCGCCCCGCTTGGCGAGCGCCTCCTTGAGCAGGTCGGCGGCCACCACGTTGCCGGGGTAGAGCTCCAGCACGCGCTGGAAGCCCGGCGCGGCCTCGGTGTAGTACTGAGTGTGGTAGCGGGTCAGCGCCCCTTCGAAGGCGGAGTCGATCGCCCCGCGGCGCGGCGCGATGCCGGCCTTCGACAGGGTCGAGGTGATCTCCCGTACCCCGATCATCTTGCCTTCCTTGCCGCCGCCGATCAGCATCCCGACGACGTGGCCGTCCTTGTCGCCGATGACGGGGGCGCCGGCCAGGCCGCGGTCGGCCAGGCCGCCCAGCTTGACGGGCTCGTCGGCCTTCTTGTCCGGGTCGGCGAACGGCCGGCCATTCTCGCCCGCGCCGCCGCCCTTGGCGAGGTGGGCGATCTCGACGGTGGTGCGCACGTTCGGGCCGGGGCGGCCGAGGAAGCCGGCCACGCTGGTGGGGGAACCCGGCTGGTCGGGCACCTTGTCGGCGAGCGGGGCGGTGGGCATGCCGACGCTGCCGACCGCGCGGGCGACGGGCATCAGCACGGCGGGGGTGTCGGGACCGGAGCCGGCGCGCACCAGGTCGGCCTTGAAGCCGTCGGTGTCGGCGGGCGAGACGTTCGGGAAGATCGTGATGTCGGTGGTGACGTCGATGATGCAGGTCGCGGTGGCCCGCTTGGGCGGGTAGCAGTCCTTGAGGTGACGGTTGAGCACGGGGTTGTCGAGCGAGTGACGCTTCGCGTCCTGCGGCACCTTCACGTCGTGGTGCTCGGCGAACACCTTGTTGGCCGCCAGGACGGCGACGTCCTCGTCGTCGGTCTTGACCACGCGGGTGAGCGTGACGATCGCGCCCTCGGGGTTGACGACGATGCCGGTGCCCTCGCCGATGGGGAAGTCGTAGGAACGCTCCACGTGGCGTAACTGGCCGACGTGGTCGAGAAGCGTTATCTCGACGTGCGAGACCGCCTCCACCCGCACCACGGCCGGGGTCACCAGATCGGTGATGCCGCTGGGGTGCTCATGGGCGACCGCGGGAATGGCGAGCAGGGCGACCGTCACCCCGACGCCGCCTGCCAGCACTGTGAGACGTGCCATCACCGCTCCCGCACGAAGGGTTGTAACCAGGGTCCCAATCACCTGTCGTAAGTCAATAGATCCGCGTATGAAGAAGCGGTTGCAGTACTTCCCCCGACGTAAGAACCCCTCTCGACGCCCTATCGTCCGAGAGCCCTCCGGCGTTACAGATTTTCGTGATCAATTCAGCGCGGCCGGGTCGAAGCTGACGGAGAACGGTTCGGCCAGGTCGGCGACGGTCCCCGCCTTGTGGGCGCTCGGCGGTCCGTAGGCGTCGCCGTCGAGCTCGTACGCGTAGAGCACCGGCCCCTCGTCGAGCTCCACGCGCCAGTAGACGGGGATGCCGGCGGCGGCGTACGCCTCCGTCTTGAAGGCTCTGTCGCGCATCTGCGTGCTGGGGCTGACGATCTCGACGGCCAGCAGCACGTGCTCGGGCGAGAACATCAGCCCCACCTGGTCGGTGCAGGCCATCGGCACCACGACCAGATCGGGGATGTAGAAGTCCTTGGCGCTCACCCGGAGGTTCACCGTCGACAACGGCTCGAGCTCCGGAGGCGAGGCGTCGTCGAGGATCCGCTGAAGGCGGAAGATGACTCTTTGGTGCAGAGGAGTGGGGGCAGGGCTCACCAGTAGGCTCCCGTTGAAGAGCTCGTAGCGATTCCCGTCGTCGGGAAACTTGAGCAGGTCATCGACAGTGAACGGCGGCCTGCCCGGAAGAACCGTGCGCGCGCTCGTCGGTTCGGTCGTCGGTTCGGTCGTCGCCATGATGGTCACCCGCCCAGTATCGGGAATGCAGCCCTCGCCCACATGCTACTTACCCGCATTCCCTGACTTTCGGTAACCGGGCCGCCACGCTTCGGCGCCCTGTTTGACGGCCGCGTGGACGGCGCGGGCCAGGCGGGCGCCCCACTCCGAGCGCGGGCCGCAGAACACCTCCTGGGGACCGGACTCGGGGACCGCGACGCAGACCGCGTCCGAGGCGGTGCCCGTGCACGGGTAGCCCGCTTCCAGCAGCGCCTGCGTCTTGGCCTCGGTGACCGTCATGACGGCGTTGACCAGGGCCGCGTCCGTCATGGCCACCGGCAGCGCGGCGACGATGTTGACGGTGCCGGCGATCGGGGCCAGCTCCGGGTCGGCCGCGCCCGCCGGGGCCGCCGCCCAGGTCGGCACCCGTAACCCGACCGTGGCCACCGCCTCCGCCCCACCGTCGGCGGCGCGGGCGTAGCGGTCGACCGAGGCGGCGGTCAGCATGCCCACACCGTCGCCGCCCGGCCCCAGCCCGGTCAGGTGGGCGACCGGGTCCATGCGCGCGTAGCCGGCCGCGACCTGCGCGTTCAGCACCCACGTACGCGGCCCGATCCCGCCGCCCAGCATCGCCGAGGAGATCATCCGCCACCCCGGCCCGAACTCCCACAGCAGCGACCCCAGCCGCTCCCCGTCCTCGACGCGGTAGCCGAGCTTCACGTCTCTCCCCTGACCAGGTGCACCACGGGCCGCCCGCCGGGGCCCGGCTCGATCATGACACGGGCGTCGAAGTGCTCGCCGACGAGGGCGCCGGTGAGCACCTCGGCGGGTGCGCCGCGGGCCACGGACCGGCCGCCGGACAGGAGCAGGAGCGTGTCGGCGTACTGGCCGGCGAGCGTCAGGTCGTGCAGCGTGGTGATCACGGTGAGGCCGTCGGCGGTCCTGAGCCGGTCCACCAGTTCCAGCACCTGCTGCTGGTGCCCGAGGTCGAGCGCGGTGGTGGGCTCGTCGAGCAGCAGCACCGGCGCCTCCTGGGCGAGGGCGCGGGCGAGCACCACCCGCTGCCGCTCGCCGCCGGACAGCTCGCCGACCCTGCGAGCGGCGAAGCCGGTCAGTCCCAGCCGCGCCAGCACGCCTCCGGTGATCTCCCGGTCGCGGCGGCTCTCCCTTCCGAGGTAGGGGATGTACGGGGTACGGCCGAGCAGCGCGTAGTCGAAGACCGTCATGTCGGGCGGCAGCGCGGGCGCCTGCGGCGCGTAGGCGACGAGCCTGGCCCGCTCGCGCGGCTTGAGCCCGCTCCCCTGCCGGTCGTCGAGGACCACCTGGCCCCGGTGGTCCAGCACGCCCATGACGGCCTTCAGCAGGGTGGACTTGCCGGCGCCGTTGGGCCCGATGACCGCGAGCCACTCGCCCCGCGCCACGTCGACGTCCACCCGGTCGAGCACGTCACGCCCGCCGAGCCGTACCGAGAGGTCCTTGACCGTGATCATGTCGCCGTCCCCCGCGTCATGCGCAGCACGGCCACGAAGAACGGCGCGCCCACGAACATGGTGACGACCCCGATCGGCAGCTCGGCGGGGGCGATGACGGTCCGCGCGAGCAGGTCGGCGAGCACTAGGAAGGCGGCGCCGCCGATCAGCGACAGCGGCAGCACGCTGCGGTAGGAGCCGCCGGCCAGCCGCCGCACCACATGCGGCACGACGATGCCGACGAAGCCGATCAGCCCGCTCACCGCGACGGCCGCCGCCGTGGCCATGGAGGCGGCCAGCAGCACCACGAGCCGCACCCGGGCGGCCCGCACGCCGAGCGCGCCGGCCTCCTCGTCGCCGACCGCGAGCACGTCCAGCATCCGCCCGTGCACCAGCAGCACGGCCGCGGAGACGACCGCGTACGGCAGCACCATCCAGATCTGCGGCCAGCCGCCGCCGACGTCGCCGAGGATCCAGGAGTAGACGCGCCGCAGCTCCTCCACCCCGAGCTGCTGCACGAACGTCTGGATCGCGGTGAGGAACGAGGTGACCGCCACCCCGGCCAGCACCAGCGTCGCGGTGCCCCCGCCGGTGCGCCCGGCGGCGCTGCCCAGCGCGTAGGCCAGGAACACGCCGCCGACCGCGCCCGCGAACGCCGCGACCGGGGTGGTGAGCGCGGAGCCGGGCAGCAGCACCACGGCCACCGTGGTCATCAGCCCGGCCCCGGCGGCGGCGCCCAGCAGGTACGGGTCGGCCAGCGGGTTGCGGAACACGCCCTGGTAGCCGGCGCCGGCCATGGCCAGCAGCCCGCCGACCACGGCCGCCAGCAGCACCCTGGGCAGCCGCAGCTCGTACAGCAGTCCCTGCTCCACCGGCGACAGCCCGGCGTCGACCGACACGAACGGCAGCCAGTCGGCCACCTGGAGGACGACCTGCCGGGGCGAGATGTCGGCGGCGCCGCCCAGCAGCCCGGCGACCATGACGGCGGCCAGCACCAGCAGCGCCCCCGCCAGCCACACCGGCCGGGCGCGGGCGGGCTTGACGTGCGCCACCGGGTCGCGTCCCGCGGCCTGCCCGGTGGCCTGCTCGGCGAGCACTATCGGGAGGCCGCCTTCGTCACGGCGTCGCCGACGGTCTGCGCCAGGTCGGCGACGCGCGGGCCCCAGCGGGAGGCGATGTCGTCGTCGAGCTCGATCACCTGGTCGTTCTTGATCGCGGACAGGTTCGCCCAGCCGGGGCGCTTGGCGAGGGCGTCCCTGTTCTGCCCGCAGCACTTCACGTCGGCCAGGAAGATCAGGTCGGGGTCGGCCTGGGCGATGAACTCGGCGGACAGCTTGGGGTAGCCGCCGGCCGCGTCCGGGGCCTTGTCGGCGATGTTGGTCAGCCCGAAGAGGCCGTAGACCTGGCCGATGAAGGTCGTGGACGTGGCGCCGTACGGGGTCTGGTCGAGCTCGTGGTAGTAGGTGAGCCGCTTGTCCTTGGGCGCGTCGGCGGCGAGCTTGTCCAGGGTGGCGCGCATGGAGGCGACCACCTCCTCGGCCTTCTCCGCGTTGCCGGTGGCCGCCCCGAGGTCGCCGATCTCGTCGTACGCCTCGTCGAAGGTCTTGGCGGAGGGCTCCCACAGCACCGGCACGTTCAGTTTGCCCAGCTCGGTGATGACCTGCTCCATGTCGTCGGAGAGCACGACCAGGTCGGGCTTGTGGGCGACGATGGCCTCGACGTTCGGCTTGAAGCCGGACAGCTCGGTCCGCGGCGCCTCGGGCGGGAAGTTCGACTGGTCGTCGACCGCGATCACCTGCGGGCCGGCGCCGATGGCGAACAGCGTCTCGGTGTGGGTGGCCGAGAGCGACACGATCCGCTCGGGCCTCTTCGCGATGGTGACCGGGCCGTTGGCGGCCTCCACCGTCACGGGGAAGGCGGCGTCGGCCTGGGTGGCGGAGCTGGTGGCGGAGCTGGCGGCGGGGGTGGGGGCGGCTGTCGTGCCGGGCTGTCCGCATGCGGACAGGGCGAGCGTTCCCAGCAGCGCGCCCGCGAGAGCCTTGCGTACGGGCCTCACGAGGTAGTCCTTTCACACTGTCGGAACCGAGAGACCCGCGGTGAGCGACGGATCACCCTTTTCCACGAGGGTTGATGACGTCACGCAGAGGCAGGCGACCTGGCTATGACAGTTGCGGGACAGCGCCGGACTCACACCGGACTTCGCTGCGCACTGCGCGTCGGACAAACGCTATCAATCCTCTTGGAAGCGCCCGCGTCAAGGGGTACGCAGCTGTGCTTCGGCCTCCTCGATCACCTGCTGGAGCCGGAGGCCGTGCGCGGCGTCGAGCGGATGGCCGCCCTGCCGGACCGTCCTGGCGAACTCCTCGGCCACCCGCGGCAGCGGGTCGCCGCCGGGGTCCAGCACGGCGGCGCCCTTCCTGCCGTACACGGCCACGCTCGCGGGCGGCAGGTCGCCGACGGCGGCCTGGCTCAGCGACACCTCGCTGACCGCGCCGCCCTCGTGCTCCAGCAGCAGCCCGGCCCAGCGCAGCGGGTCGCCGTGCGCCCGCACCCCGGTGATCCGGCCGAGTGCCGCGTCCATCAGGTCGATCATGTGCGGCCCCGCGTCGAGCAGCGCGCCCCGTTCCAGCCGCCAGGGGGTGGCGAACGGGTGGTCGCCGACGAGGGAGCCGGAGATGTTCGCGGCGTGCCCGCCGAACGGCTCGATCTCGCGGCACCGGTCCAGGAAGGCCCGGGTGCCGGCCGCGTACCGCAGGGTGAGCACCAGCTGGCTCGGCACGCCCGACTCGGCGACCGCGTCCGCGAGCCGCCGCGCGCTGTCCAGCGAGTCGCCGAGCGGCTTCTCCAGCAGCAGCGCCTTGCCCGCCCGCGCGGCCCGCGCCGCCAGCTCGGCCTGGACCGCGGGCGGCACGCAGAACGCGACCGCCTCGCACGCGTCGAACAGCTCCTCCAGCCGCGCGTACACGGGCACGCCGAGCCGGGCGGCCGCCTCGGGCCTGCGCGCCCAGACGCCCGCGAGCCTGGTGTGCGGGCCCGCCGCCAGCATCGGCGCGTGCGCCATCTCCGCCCACGGCCCCGCCCCGACCAGCCCGACCGCCACCGGCTCCATAGCCATCTCCCCGTCCCGCACCGAGTCCGATCCTTCAGCCGACGTGACCCTACTGAAGCGGCCGGCAGGATGCGCGTCCACGAGGCCGGGCGGAGACCGCTGACGCCAGGCTCGTGGGCGTGCCGGATGATGGACCCCATGGAAGAGATGGTGTTGCTCCGCCACGGCGAGACGGAGTGGAGCAGGACGGGCAGGCACACCGGCCGCACCGACGTGCCGCTGACCCCGCGCGGCGAGGAGCAGGCCAAGGCCCTCATCCCGGTGATCGCGGAGAGCCCGTTCGAGCGGGTCGTGGTCTCGCCGGCGCGGCGCGCCACCCGCACCGCCGACCTGGCCGGGCTGGGCTCCTACGAGGTGGACCCCGACCTGTGGGAGTGGGACTACGGCGGCTACGAGGGCGTCTCCACCCCCGACATCAGGAAGGACCGGCCGGGCTGGTACCTGTGGCGCGACGGTGTGATCCCCGGCGAGACGCCGGGTGAGAGCGCGGCCGAGGTGGGCGCCCGCGCCGACCGGGTGATCGAGCGGTGCGCACGAGCGCGGGGGCGGGTGGCGCTGGTGGCGCACGGCCACCTGCTGCGCGTGCTCACCGCCCGCTGGCTGCGCCTGCCCCCGCAGGACGGGCGGCTGTTCAAGCTCGACACGGGCACCTACTCGCGGCTGTCCTACGAGCACGGCGAGCCGGTGATCAGGACGTGGAACGCCCCGGTCACCGGACCTTGACGCGCATCGCCGCCGCGTGCAGCGCCCTGGTCACCAGCCAGCCGCGCAGCGAGCCGAACCGGGGGTCGTGGGCGCGCGGCTCCTCCCAGAGCGCGGCGAAGACGTCCTGGGTGACCTCCTCGGCGTACTCCTGGCTGCCGGTCACCTTGATCGCGACCCCGTACACGTACGCGCAGTGCGCGTCGTAGACGGCGGCCAGGGCGTCGAGGTCGCCCGCCACGAGCCGGGCGTGCAGGTCGGTGTCGCCGCTCATCAGTCGCACCCCAGGGTCGCGGCGGCCTTGATCAGCTCCCGGGCCAGGCCCGCGTCGCCTTCGGCGGCGTACGGGAACGACTCGGGCGGCAGGCGGTCGGCGAGCAGCCGGCAGAAGTCGGCGGCGCCGGCCGAGATCAGCGCCGAGACCCGGCCGGGCCCGGACGACAGCGGCACCGTCCAGCAGCCGCCGCCCGGACCGGTGAGCTGGAAGGTGGCCGACGCGCCGTGGTCCTGCCGCGGCACCGCGCGGGGCAGCATGGCCAGCCCGAACTCGACGATCATGCGCAGGTGGGGCTCGGGCGGCTCGGCGACGGGCCGGTCGGTGAGCCGCCGGATGTCGTCGGCGTGCGTCCAGGTCTCGAACGCCCGCTGGATCAGCGCGTGACGCAGCGGGCCGCGTGCCGGCGCCTGCCGCGTGTTGCCGGCCAGCTCGACCTCGGCGGCCAGCAGCACGCCCTTGCTGGCCGAGACCCGTTCCAGCATCGAGCCGGCCTGCCGGCGCCAGCGCCGGTGCACGGGGTCGGTGCCGGGGTCCGGCACTCCCATGAAGCGGGCCACCCTGGCGTCGTTGGCGGCGAGGTGCTCGACCAGGCCGCGCACCGTGCCGTGCCGCGCCATCGGGGCGTCCCACTGCGGTTCGCTCAGCTCAGCCAGCAGGTCGTCCATGAGGGCCACCTGCTCGGCGTAGGGCACGCTCACCTCCGCCACCGCCGGCTCGGCGGGCTGCCTGCGGCGCCGGGCCATGGACAGCACGGCCTCGCGCAGTCGAGGGGGCGGCTCCTCCGCCCTCTCGTGGTCGCCGCGGAGCAGCGCGAGCGCGGCTCCGCACTCGGGGCACGAGGCGGCGTGGTCGCCGCGCCCGTTGAAGAGGTACGAGTCAGTCATGGCCGCCTCCGCAGCCTGAACCTAACCCGTGGCGGGCCGCGGCGCCAGGCCGCCGGCGAGGGCGGGCCTACCGGTGCGTGGCCCTGATCGCCCCGCAGGACGGCCGGCGGGGGTGACGCCCCGGAATGCCACCACGCGGTCCCCGGCCGCCTGCGGAGCGGCTCAGGAGAGCGCCTCGGCCGGTTGCGGGCCGCGGCCGGTCAGCCATTCCAGGACGCTGCGGTGGCCCCGGGCGGCGTCCTCGAAGTGGCCCCAGTGCCAGTAACGCGGCTGGTCCCGGATACCGGTCACCCAGGTCCGGTACGACACCGAGCCGGCGGAGGCCGCGGGCGCCACGCCGTAGGTGCGGACGACGACCTTGCCGCCGGGTGCGAACAGCACGTCATCGGCTATCGGATACAGCGTCATCTGGTCGAGCATGACCTGATCGTGCCCGGAGCAGTCGGCCCGCCCGTTACGCCTCCGGCGCGCCCTGGTTAAGCGAGCCCGCCGGAGGTTAACAGCGCGTTACACCAGCAGGCCGTCGAATTCTCCGTCCTTCACTCCGAGCACCAGCGCCCGGATCTCGTCGCGGGTGTAGATCAGCGCGGGGCCGTCGGGGAAGCGGGAGTTGCGCACCGCTATCCCACCGTCGGGGAGCTTCGCGAGCTCCACGCAGTTGCCCTGCGAGTTGCTGTAGCGGCTCTTGCGCCACGCCACACCGGACAGATCGCCCGCGGGCATGCCGTTATAGGTCTGATTCATCTACATCTTTCTGAGAAGGCCGCCGATGAGCTCGACGGTGCCCCCCGGCGTGGTGCTCTCCACGCACAGCTGCTCCATGGCCGTGAGGTACGGGTCGATGTCCTCGCGCTTGTCCAGGTACAGGGCACCCCAGAGCTGTTCGACGTAGACGACGTCCGACAGGTCGGACTCGGGAAACCGCAAGATGCTGAACGCGCCCCCTTCGGCGGCGTGCATGCCGTATCTGAAAGGCATCACCTGAAGGGTGATGTTGGGCAGAGCGGCGACTTCCAGCAGATGCCGGAGCTGCTCGGCCATGACCTTCCGTCCGCCGATGGTCCGTTTGAGGGTCGCCTCGTCGATGACCGCCCACAGCCGCGGGCCGTCGTTCTTGGTGAAGCGCTCCTGCCGCTGCATGCGCAGATGCACGCGGCGTTCTATCCGATCGGCGGACATGTCAGGATTGCCGAGTTGGATCACTGATCGCGCGTACGCGGCCGTCTGCAGCAGGCCGGGCACGAACTGCACCTCATAGGTGCGGATCATGCTCGTCGCCTCCTCCAGCCCCACGTAGGTGGTGAACCAGGAGGGCAGCTCCTGCGAGTAGTTCTGCCACCAGCCGGGAGTGTTGGCCTCCCGGACCATCTCCAACAGGGCACGGCGCTCGGCGTCGTCGTCGACGCCGTACAGCGTGAGCAGGTCTTCCACGTCACGTGTCTTGAATCCGACGCGCCCGAGCTCCATCCGGCTGATCTTGGACTCGGAGGCGCGGATGTGGAATCCGGCCTGGTCGCGCGTGAGTCCGCACTTCTCGCGCAGGCGCCGCAGGCTCGCACCGAGCATGATGCGCCGAACGGTCGAAGCTGAACCGGGCGGATCGATGGACACGTGGTGCTCCTTGGTCGTTTCCTTGGCACACAGTCTGTCACTTCACGGCCGAAAGATCATGGGCCGCGGACAAGATCCCCTTTCCCACTGATTGACCTTTTGGAGCAAACCGTAGCGCCTGCACGCACTGTCTGCACGTGCATTCGCTCTTGCAAGTGCACGAGAGTTTGCCGCACAATGATCACCGTGCAATCCACCACGGCAGCCGGCCAATGGACCACGTTCGACTGGTGGCCCCCCGTCGGCTGGTGGCCGGAGGCGGCGCGTGATCTCCTCGAGCCTGGCCCGTCCGCGAGCGCCACGTTCGTGCTCCCCGCCACCCCCACGTCCGTCCACTCCGCGCGCAGCTACGCCGCCGGGGTGCTCACCGCGTGGGGGCTGACCGAGGTCGGCGACAACATGGAGCTGGTGGTCTCCGAGCTGGCCACGAACGCGCTGCGGCACGGCGTGCGCGCCGACGACCCGTGCCGGCGCGGTCCCGTGCACATGTCACTGGTCCGCCGCGGCCACCTGGTCACCAGCGCCTTCACCGATCCCGGCTCCTCGGTGCCCACGCTGAGATACTCTGGCCCTCTGGATACCGGCGGCCTGGGTCTCCACATCGTCGACTCACTGAGCCTTCGCTGGGGCTGGTCCGCGCTCTCGCCCCACGGGAAGATCGTGTGGGCGGTGCTCTCCTGACCCGGAGTGATCTGCACTACCGTGGATGGTCATGGCTCACGGTGAGTTCCACGCTCGACCCCATGAGAGTGCTGACCGATGGACGATCACCTGCTCGGCTGGCTGAGGACCCTCGACGAAGACAGGCTCGCCCGCGTCCTGACGCACCGGCCTGACGCCCTCGCCGCGCCCTGGCCACGGCGGCTCGACACGCTGGCCCAGCGGCTGAGCAACGGCTTCGCGGTGATGGCCGCGCTGCGCGCTCTCCCCCTGCCCTGCCTGCAGCTCGCCGAGGCGTGCCTGGTCCTGACCCGGCCCACCGCCGAGCGGCTGGCCGACTTCCTCGCCGCGCCGCGCGCCGAGGTCGAGCGGTGGCTCGACCATCTCTACGACCACGCGCTGGCCTGCCCCGCGAGCGACGGCGAGATCCGCCTGGCCGAGGCCGTGACCCGCTACTGGAGTTCGCCGCTCGGCCTGGGCGAGCCGCTCGACCACTATCTCAACTCCTGGACGATCAGCGGCGACACGCTCCGCGCGCTGGCCCGCAACCTGGGCCTGCCGCCCCACTCCAGCAAGCGCCGCACGATCCTGCGGGTGAGCGAGGCGCTGTCCGACGAGGACCACCTCGACACGCTGCTGCGCCACGCCCCGGCCGGGGCCGCCGAGCTGCTCGACGAGTTCGCCTGGCACGGCCCCGTGCGCGAGGTCGACGGCGGCCGGTTCGTCACCCGGGGCACGCCGGAGAAGTGGGCGGCCGACCACGGCCTGCTCTACCGGCCGAGCTGGAACGTCGCCGAGATCCCGCGCGAGGTGGCGCTGTCCCGGCGCGGCCCCGGCTATCACCCGCCGTTCACGCCGCGGCCGCCCGAGGTGGCCACGATCCCGGTCGACCCCGAGGAGGTCGACCACCTGATGACACTGGCCGCGCCGCACGTGGTGGAGCGCTGCGCGGCCCTGCTCGACAACACCTCCAAGACACCGCTGCCGCTGCTCAAGACCGGCGGCGTGGGCGTGCGCGAGGTGCGCAGGATCGCCAAGGAGACCGGCTGCGACGAGGACGAGACCCGGCTGCTGCTGGAGATCTGCGCGGTGGCGCGGCTGCTCGCCTGGGACGAGGAGTCCGGCGGCCTGGTGCCCACCGAGCGCTTCGATCGCTGGCGGCT
Organism: Nonomuraea sp. NPDC048826; assembly: GCF_043198225.1. Lineage (NCBI taxonomy): Bacteria > Bacillati > Actinomycetota > Actinomycetes > Streptosporangiales > Streptosporangiaceae > Nonomuraea > Nonomuraea sp. NPDC048826. The sequence continues at coordinate 741,508 of NZ_JBICUQ010000004.1, forward strand.
CGACGAGGGCGCGGCGCGGCTGCGGGTGCTGCTGTCGGCGTGGTGGCGCATGGAACGCTCGTCCCTGCGCAAGACCGACGGGCGTTACGGCACGGTCCTGGGCGACGACCAGAGCGGCGCGGCGATGGCCCGCATCCGCCACGCCGTGCTGCCGGCGCTGCTGCGGCTGCCGTCCGGCACGGCCTTCGCCGACCACGAGAGCCTGGTGGCGAACGTCCACTGGCACGCGCCGCTGGTCGACCGCGACCTGCTCGACCGGTGCGCCTCCGCGGTGGTCGAGGAGTCGCGGCTGCTCGGCCTGGTGGCCCACGACGCGCTCACCGACCTCGGCCGGGCGCTGGCCGGGCTGGCGGCCGGCGCGGGCAGCGAGAGCGACGACGCCGCGCCGCTGGTCGAGCACGACCCCGCGCTGGTGGAGGCGTCCACCCGGGCGCTCGCCAGCGTGCGCAGGAGCGCCCTGTTCGGCCCCGACCTGACCGCGGTGGTGACCGGGCCGCCGTCGGCGGAGCTGGCCGAGCTGCTCGACCGGGTGGCCGAGCGCGAGTCGCGGGGCGCGGCCTCGGTGTGGCGGTTCACCACCGAGAGCGTGCGCCGCGCGCTCGACCGCGGCTACGACGCTGACGAGCTGCTGGAGGAGCTGGCCGAGGTGGGCGCCGTCCCGCAGCCGCTCGACTACCTGGTGCACGACGTGGCCCGCCGGCACGGCGAGGTGACGGTGACCACGGTCGGCTGCGTGGTGCAGGCCTCCGACCCCGCGCTGCTGGCCGAGATCGCCGCCCACCGGCGGCTGTCGCGGCTCGGGCTGCGGCTGCTCGCGCCGACCGTGCTGATCGCCGCCGCCGACGCCGAGCGCACGCTCGCCGTGCTGCGCGAGGCGGGATACGCGCCGGTGCCGATCGCCGACACCGGCGAGATCGCGATCCGCCGCACCCGCGCGGAGGAGCCCAGGAACGGCAAGCTGATCCTGCTGCCCGGCGGGCAGGTGGCCGAGCTGTCCGACGTCGTCCCGGTGATCGCCGAGCCGGCGCCCGACCCGCACGAGCACGCCGAGCGCCTGATCGCCGAGAGCCACAGGGCGGGCGAGCGCAACGGCCGCACCTGGGCCGTGATCGGCCGGATGGCGACCCGCCTGCCCACCGCTCAGCAGTCGCTGCTCGGCTTCGTGGTCGACCGGGGCGTGCGCGCGGGCATCACGCTGACGGGCGGCCTGACCGCCACCATCAGCCACGGCGAGCTGCGCGGCGGCGCGCTCGACGCCTGGTGCGAGGAGGCGGGCGACTACCTGGAGTTCCCCCTCGCCGAGATCGTCGAGGTCAGGGGAGCTTACTAGCCTTCTTCAGGTTGGCCACGAGCTCCTCCAGGAAGTCGGCGTAGCCGGCGTAGCTGAAGGGCGCCTCGGCCCGCCACGGGTAGAGCTGCCCCGCCTTGACCGCGGGGAGCTCGGCGAAGGTCGGCTTCTTCATCATCTCCTCGGGCTTGAGCGCCTGCGTGCGGGTGTCGTACAGGATCACGTCCGCGTCGTAGGCGTCGGCGTTCTCCCAGCTGAGGGTCTGGAAGAAGCCGCCCTCGTCGACCTTGTCGGGCACCACGATGTCGAGGCCGTTGTCGACGAGGTGGCGGATGTCGGCGTACTCGGGCGGGTTGACCACCCACATCTGGTCGGCGCCGCCCGACATCATGAGGATCTTGAGGTCCTTGAGCCCGGCCAGCTCCTTGGTGGCGGCCTCCATGCGGGCCTTGGCCTCGGGCACGCCCGCGAGGTCGGCGCCGAGCGACTTGGCGAGCTCCTCGTATGTGCCGATCACCTCGGTGGCGGTCTTGCCGGTGAGCATGATGCCGGCGGTGGGGGCGACCTGCTCGATGGTGTCCTTGGACTTCTCGGGCACGTACCAGAGCGTGCCGTTCTCGTACATGCTGCTGACCAGGAGCTCGGGCTGCAGGCTGATGTACTGCTCGACGTTGAACTCGTCCCACACGTTGCCCAGGCCGGTGACCTTGGTGATGTCGACGTTGCCGGCCTGCGGGTCCCTGCTGCCGTCCTGGAGCTTGTGCGGGCCGAAGACGCCGATCGGGCGGACGCCGAAGTCCCACAGGGCGGCGGCGGCGCCGACCTGGGCGACGATCCTGGTGGGGGTCTTGTCCAGTTCGAGCTTCTTGCCGCGGTCGTCGGTGAACGTCCAGGCCTGCGCGGCCGGGGATGCGGCGGGTTCGGCGGATCCTGCCGGGGCGGCCGTGCCGCCCCCGCCGCCCCCGCCGCACGCGGCGAGCGTGACGGCGGCGGCCAGACCTGCCGTCGCGGCGAAGAATCCCCGTCGAGCCATGACCGGTCCCGACATGACCACTCCCTAAGGTTAGGCTTGCCTCGCTATCGAGGCTTTAGATTAGCCTTGCCTAAGCTTGATGGTGAGGAGAGGGGGTCGGGTGCGTCCGGCTGAGCACACGGGGCCTGTCGCCGGACCGGCCCCCGGGCCCGTGCCCGGTGACGGCGAGCCGCCGTCGCGACGCCGCCGCAGACAGGCCGTGCTCGCCGCGGGCCTGCTCCTGGCCCTGGCGCTGCTCGTCCTGGTGGCGCTGGCCAGTGTCGCGCTGGGCGCCCGGGCGATGCCGCTGACGGCGGCCCTGGACGCGTTCCTGGCCCCCGACGGGTCCAGCGACCACACGGTCATCAGGGAGCTGCGGGTGCCGCGCACGCTGCTCGGCATCGGCGTCGGCGCGGCGCTCGGCCTGGCCGGCGCACTCATGCAGAGCCTGACCCGCAACCCGCTGGCCGACCCCGGCATCCTCGGCATCAACGAGGGCGCCGCGCTGGGCGTCACGCTCGCGCTCGGGCTGTTCGGGCTCTCCGACCCGGCCGTCTACGTGTGGTTCGCGTTCGCCGGCGCGGCCGGCGCCTCGGTGGTGGTGTACGCGCTCGGCGCGTCCGGGCGGACCGGAGGAGGGCCGGTACGGCTCGCGCTGGCGGGCATCGCGGTGGGCATGGTGTTCACCGCCATCTCCTCGGCCATCCTGCGCATCGACTCCCAGACCTATGACCGGATGCGGTTCTGGCTGACCGGTTCGCTGGCCGGGCAGACGGCCGACACCGCGCTGCGGCTGGCGCCGTTCCTGGTGGCCGGGCTGGCGCTGGGGCTGTTCCTGGGCCGTCCGCTCAACATGCTGTCGCTGGGCGACGAGGCCGGCCGCGCGCTGGGCGTGGCGGTCGGCCGCACCCGCGCGCAGACGGCGGTGGCCGTGACGCTGCTGTGCGGGTCGGCGACGGCGGCGGCCGGGCCGCTCTGGTTCATCGGGCTGGCGGTGCCGCACGCGGTGCGCGCGGTGGTGGGCCAGGACATGCGGTGGGTGCTGCCGTACTCGGCGCTGGTGGCACCGGTGCTGCTGCTCGGCGCGGACGTGGCCGGACGGCTGATCGCCCGGCCGGGCGAGGTGCAGGTCGGCATCATGTGCGCGGCCATCGGCGCGCCGATCTTCATCCTGATGGCCCGGCGCAGGAGGATCGCCGCGCTATGAACGTCCGCCTGGGCCCCTGGTCGATCCGGCTGGCGCCGCGCGCGCTCGCCGTCACCGTCATGCTGCTGCTGATCGCGTGCGCGGTGGCGGTGGCGGCGATCTCGACGGGTGAGTTCACCGTGCCGGTGCCCGACATCCTGGCCGCGCTCACCGGCGACGGCACCCCGGTCGCCGAGCTGATCGTCAACCAGCTGCGCGCCCCGCGGGTGGCCACCGGGCTGCTGGTGGGGGCCGCGTTCGGGCTGAGCGGGGCCATCTTCCAGAGCCTCACCAGGAACGCGCTCGGCAGCCCCGACTTCATCGGCTTCACCGCCGGGGCCTCGTCGGGCGGGATCCTGGCCGTGATCGCGGGCGGCTCGGCCGCGGTCATCGCCGGGGGCGCGCTGGCCGGGTGCGTGATCACCGCCGTGCTGGTGTACGCGCTGTCGTACCGGCGGGGCGTGCAGGGCTACCGCCTCGTCCTGGTCGGCATCGGCGCGAACGCCCTGCTCCTGGCCGCCAACTCCTACCTGCTGACCCGGGCCAACATCTACGACGCGGCCACCGCCGCCGCCTGGCTGACCGGCAGCCTGAGCGGGCGCGGCTGGGACCACGCGATCCCGGTCGGCGTCGCGCTGGCACTGCTGCTGCCGCTCTGCGCGTACGTGGCCAGGCCGCTGCGCATGATCGAGATGGGCGACGACGCGGCCCGGGCCATGGGCATCAAGGTCGAGGCGGTGCGCGCCGCCGCGATCGTGGCGGGCGTGCTGCTGTGCGGGGTGGCCACCGCCGCCGCCGGGCCGGTCATGTTCGTCGCGCTGGCCTCGCCGCAGCTCGCCCGCCGGCTGACCCGCTCCCCCGGCGTCACCCTCGCCTCCTCGGCGCTCATGGGCGCCGTGCTGCTGACCGCTTCCGACCTGATCGCCCAGCGCCTGCTGGCCCCCGTCCAGCTGCCCGTGGGCGTGGTGACGGCCGCCATCGGCGGCGCGTACCTGGCTTTCCTGCTGCGAAAGGACCGCTACTGATGACCGCCCGTCTGTCAGGCACCGACCTCACCCTCGCCTACGACCAGCGGATCGTGGCCAGCGAGCTGTCCGTGTCCATCCCCGACCAGTCGTTCACCGTCATCATCGGCCCGAACGCGTGCGGCAAGTCCACCCTGCTGCGGGCCCTGGCCAGGATGCTCAAGCCGAAGAAGGGCGCCGTGCACCTCGACGGCAGCGTCATCACCTCGCTGCCGTCGAAGGAGGTGGCGCGGCGGCTCGGCCTGCTGCCGCAGAGCTCGATCGTGCCCGACGGCATCACCGTGGCCGACCTGGTGGCGCGCGGCCGCTACCCGCACCAGCGGCTGATGCGGCAGTGGTCGAAGGCCGACGAGGCGGCCGTCACCGAGGCGATGCGCGCCACGGACGTGACCGAGCTGGCCGACCGGATCGTGGACGAGCTGTCGGGCGGCCAGCGCCAGCGGGTCTGGCTGGCCATGGCGCTGGCCCAGGAGACGCCGATCCTGCTGCTGGACGAGCCGACCACGTTCCTCGACATCTCGCACCAGATCGAGGTGCTCGACCTCTGCGCCGACCTGCACGAGGCCGGCCGGACGATGGTGGCCGTGCTGCACGACCTGAACCAGGCCTGCCGCTACGCCACCCACCTGATCGTCATGCGGGACGGCAGCGTCCTGGCCGAGGGCCACCCGGCGGACGTCGTCACCCCCGAGCTGGTCGAGCAGGTATTCGAGCTGCGCTGCGAGATCATCCAGGACCCGCAGTCGGGCACCCCGCTGATCGTCCCCGAGTCCCGCCGCCGGGTCACGTCTCCCGCGTGACCCGGCACGGGGATCGTCAGGGCGCGCAGCGGCGCACGGCCAGCACGGCCAGGGCGCGGATCACGTCCAGGAACTCCGGCACCGCCACCTGCTCGCGCGGCGCGTGCGCGAAGCGCACGTCGCCGGGGCCGTAGTGCAGCGTCGGGATCCCGCCGCCCGAGTACAGCCGCAGGTCGCTCCCGTACGGGGCCGCGGCCTCGGGGAGCGTGGCCCCGCTGGTGTCGGCGGCCGCCCGCCTGACCTCGTCGAGCAGCGGGTGCCCGGCGGGCAGCCTGCCGCTGGCGAACTGACCGCCCGGCCAGGTCACCGCCGGCGGGTGCGCCCGCAGCCACGGGTGCGCGACCGACAGCACCGCCTCCTCGAACGCGGCCCGCGCCGCCGCCGGGTCCTCGTCCAGCCGCACCCCCAGCCGGCCCTCGGCGACCAGCAGGTCGGGCACGGTGCTCGCCCAGTCGCCCGCGCGCACGGTGCCGATCTCGATCGGGTACGGCAGCGGGTTGCCGTCGAACACGGCCGGGACGTCCCGGTTGCGCTCGGCCTCCAGCCGCCTGATCGCCTCGAACACCGGCCAGAACACCTCGACGGCGTTGACCCCTTCCAGGCGGGCGGCGCCGTGCGCGGCCCGGCCCGCGATCTCCAGCCGGAAGGTGAGCGCGCCCGCGTTGGCGGTGATCACCTTGCCGCTGGTCGGCTCGGTGATCACCGCCGCCTCGGCGGTGTGGCCCCTGGCCAGGGTGCCGAACGCGCCGAGCCCGCCGTCCTCCTCGCTGACCACGCAGTGCACGGCCAGCGGACGGGTGAGCTTGATCCCGGACCGGTGGACGGCCCGCGCGACGGCCAGGTTGGCGACCAGGCCCGCCTTCATGTCGCAGGCTCCCCTGCCGTGCAGGACGTCGCCGCTGATGCGGGCGGCGAACGGGTCGCTGCCCTGCCACTTGGCCAGGTCGCCGACCGGGACCACGTCCACGTGGCCCTGGAGGGCCAGCGCCGGGACGCCGTCGCCGCCGGTCACCCCGACCACCCCGTACCCCTCGACCCGCGGCGCCTCGGTGCCGGGGAACCCGTCGCGGCCGCGCAGGTCGTCGAGGTCGAGCTTCCACACGTCCACGTCCATGCCGGCCTCGGTCAGCAGGCCGGCGAAGTGATGCTGCAGCTCCGACTCGGCGTCGGTGCCGGTGATGCTGGGCACGCCGACGGTCTCGGCCAGCAGGTTGACTGCCTCTGACTCGTCGATGGCGTCCAGGACCCTGGTTTCCACGTCGCGCATGCGCACACTGTCTCATGTCCGGAATGCCGTGGCTCGTGGTGAACTCGTGCCGGGAGTCGGGACGATACAGAGTTGTGAGACCTGTGACGAGTGCGGCGGCGAGTACGGCGGCGAGTACGGCGGCATGGGGCGTGGCGGGGCTGTCGGCGGCGTGGGCCGCGCTGCGGCTGTCGGGATTCGAGCCGGACTGGCCGTGGGTGCCGGCGGTGGCGATGACACCGCACGCGACGGCCGCGGCGGCGGCCGGGCTGGTGCTGGCGGCGCTGCTGCGCAGGCGGGCGGCGGCCGTGCTGGCGCTGGCCGCCACGGTGGCGCTGAGCTGCGCCGTGGTCCCCCGGGCGGTGGCCGACGGCGGCCCGGCGGCGGCAGGCACACCGCTGCGGGTGCTGGCGGCCAACCTGATGGTCGGGTCGGCCGACACCGGCGAGCTGATGGCCCTGGTGTCCCGGGTCCGGCCCGACGTGCTGGCGCTGCAGGAGCTGACCCCCGGCGCCATGGAACGACTGGAGAAGGCCGGGTTGCGGGAGGCGCTCCCGTACGCCGTCACCCGCCCCAGGAGCGGAGTCGGCGGCTCGGCGCTGTACGCGCGGCACCCGCTCGTCCCCGGCGAGGCGATCGAGCACGGCCGGTTCGGCCAGGCTCGCGCGGAGCTCGCGCACCCGGGCGGCGCGCGGGTCGATCTGGTCTCGGTGCATCCGTGCGCGCCCAAGCGGTACGGCCGGCAGCCCTGCTGGCGGACCGGGCTGGAGGCGCTCCCCCGCGCCGGCGGGACGCTGCGGGTGCTGGCCGGCGACTTCAACGCCACGCTCGACCACCTGCTCATGCGCGAGCTGCTGGCGAGCGGCTACCGGGACGCCGCCGACGTCACCGGCCACGGCCTGCGCACGACGTGGCCCCAGGGCGGCTGGGGCCCGGTCCCCGGGGTGGCCATCGACCACGTCCTGGCGGACGCCCGCGTCGGCGTCCGCTCCTTCGCCGTGCACGCGCTCAGGGGCACCGACCACCACCCGGTCTCGGCCGTGCTCACCCTGCCCGCCGTGGAATGACCCCTGATCCGGCGGACGTAAACTTGCCCCGTGGAAGAGCCGAAGTTCGAGATTCAGATGCTGCACGATCGGGTGATGATCCGGCTGGAGCGCGACACCGAGGAGCGGCGCAGCGGATCGGGCATCGTCATCCCGGCGACGGTGAAGATGGCCAACCGGCTCGCGTGGGGCGAGGTCTGCGGCGTCGGGGCCAACGTGCGCTCGGTCCGGGTCGGCGACAAGGTGCTGCTCAACCCTGAGGACCAGTTCGAGGTGGAGCTGCGCGCGCAGACCTATCTGGTGATGCGCGAGCGCGACCTGCACGCCGTGGCCACGCAGGAGACCGACCACGGCACCGGCCTCTACCTCTGACGGCTCACGAGAGCACGAACTGCCTGGCCACCTGGATGACGTCCACGCCGAACGTGAGCATGCTGAGGTAAATGATCACGCCCATGGCGCAGAGGGTCACGATCGCCACGATGATCCGCACGGTCCAGCCCTGCCGCTTGTACCACTCGGTCCAGGCGTGCAGGGTGCGGCGGCCGAACCCCAGCAGCTTGTGCGCCCAGTGGAACTCGGTCGACAGCACCGCCAGCCCGGCGAACACGACGAGCCAGCCGGGGCCGGGGAACGGCACCATGATCAGGCCGCCGATCACCATGACGGTGCCGATCACGCCGATCACGATCTTGAGCGTCATCGCGCCGGTGCGCGTGGCCCTGATGCCGTCGAGCCAGCCATGAAGGCCGCGACGGCGGGGGATGCTGGAGCGACGCTCGGCCTCTTCCTTCATGAGGTCGGCGTCCCCCGTCTCGGATCTCTGCGTCGGCACGGTCCCCCCGGACAGTCGGTGTGTTCACCAGGATACGGGTAGGCCCACCGGGGCGCGTGACCAAATGCGGACTACTCCTGGTACGGCCACCAAACCCGTCATACGGTAAAATCTAGTGACAAAGCAGGAAATCCCGGGCTTTTTTCGAATACTGTAGAGCATGCCCGAGGTCATGCTCCGCACCGCCACCGGCCCCGTTCTGACGGCCGCGATCACCGGTGCCGTACTCCCCCACGAACACCTCCGCACCGACACCCGCTGGGCGGTAGGCGTCGATTCCGACCCGTACCGCTGGCTGGACGAGGAGCAGGCGGTCATCACCGAACTCCGCGCGCTGCGCACCGGCGAGGACCCGCTCGGCCTGGTCGTGGAACTCACCTCGCTGGGCATGGGCCGCGACGCCACCGCGCTGGCCAGGATCGCCGCCGGCAGCCGCGTCCCGGTGATCGCCGCCACGGGCCTGTCCACCGGCCCGTTCTCCGGGCGCCTTCCCGGCGTCCGCGACGCCGACGCCGACACGCTCACCGGCCTGCTGATGGCCGACATCCTCAACGGCCTGGACGACACCGGCGTCTTCCCCGGCGTGATCGGCGAGGTCGGCTGCTGGGGCCCGCGCCCCACCCCGGCCGAGGAGCGCGCCCTGGTCGCCGCCGCCCGGGCCGCGCTGGCCTCCCGCCTGTCGGTGGCCACGTGCGGCCAGGACGGGCTGGGCATGCTGGAACTGCTGATGATCGAGGGCCTGGCGCCCTCCCGGGTGTCCGTCGGGTACGCCGGCACCGACCCGGCCGTGGCCCGCAAGATCGCCGAGACCGGCGCGTACGTGAGCCTGGGCTCGATCGGCATGGGCGCCGAGCGGGCGGCGGCCGTGGCGCTGGACCTCGTCCGCGAGGGCCACGCGGAGCGCCTGCTGCTCAGCAGCGGCGTCAGCCGCGTCGCCCAGCTGCGCAAGTACGACGGCCCCGGGTACGGGCACCTGTCCGGCGAGCTGCTGCCCAGGCTGCGCGAGGCCGGCGTCCCCGCAGAGACGCTGCGCGCGATCACCCGCGACAACCCGCTGCGCTGGCTGACCGGCGGAGCGGCCTGACCCGCCTGCCAGACTGGGTCCATGATCTGGGTCGTCAGCGGCCCGCCGGGGGCGGGCAAGTCCACGGTCGCCGCCGCGCTGCTCGCCCGCCTGTGGCCGGTGCCGGCCCTGCTCGACAAGGACACGCTGTACGGCGGGCTGGTCGCCGAGGTGCTGGCCGCTCACGGCAGGCCGCACGGCGAGCGCGAGGGCCCGTGGTACGACGAGCACGTCAAGCGGCACGAATACGCCGGGATGACCGCGACGGCCCGGCGGATCCGCGAGCACGGCTGTCCCGTCATGCTCGACGGCCCGTTCACCGGGCAGGTGCACGACGCGGCGCGCTGGGAGCGCTGGGTGACGGAGCTGGGCGGCCCGCCGGTGCGGCTGGTGTGGGTCCGCTCCGACGCAGCGACGCTGCGCGAGCGGCTGACGGCCCGCGGCCTGCCCAGGGACGCGGGCAAGCTGGCGGCGTTCGACGCGTACCTCGCCCGGATCATGGTGGACGAGCCGCCCGCCGTGCCGCACCTGGAGATCGACAACCGGCGCGGGGCGGCGCCGCTGGAGGCGCAGCTCACCGCGGCGGGTATAGCGCCGCGAGCACCGCGGGCAGACGCGTCACCCACCGGGTGAACCGCCCCTCCTCGAACGCGGCGCCCGGCTCGTTGGCGAGCTGCTGCGACAGCAGGCCGGCGATCAGGCTGGAGCCGAGGGCCTGCCCTTCCTCACTCGCGGCGTCGGGGTGCAGCTCGCCGCGCTCGATCGCGGCCGCCGTCAGCGCGGTGAAGTGGTCGTGCACGGCCAGGGCCGGCGCGTACGCCTCCGCCGAGGGCTCGAAGCCGGGCACCGGCCGCCAGAACAGCAGCTGGGCCAGCGCCTGGTTGGCCATCACCCACCGCGCGCCGGCCTCCAGCGAGTCGGCCATCGCGGTCAGGCCAGGCTCCCGGCCCGCCGCGCCCCGCCGCACCGCCTCCAGATAGGCCCGCTGGCCGCGCTCGAACAGCGCGTCGTAGACGGCGTGCCGGGACGGGAAGTACTTGTAGAGCGACGGCGGCCGGATGCCGAGCCGCCTGGCCACGGCCGACAGGCTCAGCCCGGCCACGCCCTCCTCGGCCATCACTTCCAGGGCGATGGCCAGGATCTCCTCCAGCGTCTCCGCCCGCCGGCGGGCCCTCCGATCGGGAATGTCAGCCATGGCATGTAGCTTAGGCTATAGGTAGTAGCTGAAGCTATGAAGGAGAGCCATGTCCCGCGAGATCGTGCTCACCGGACTCCGGCAGAACAACCTCCGCGACGTCTCCCTGCGGCTGCCAAAGGAGAGGCTGATCGTGTTCACCGGCGTGTCGGGCTCGGGCAAGTCGTCGGTGGTGTTCGACACCATCGCCGCCGAGTCGCAGCGCCAGCTCAACGAGACCTACACCGCGTTCATCAGGAACCGGCTGCCCAAGCGCGAGCGCCCGCGCGCCGAGCGGCTGTCCGGGCTGACCGCCGCGGTGGTCGTCGACCAGCGGCCGGTGGCGGGCAACGCCCGCTCCACGGTCGGCACGATGACCGAGATCCACCCGATGCTGCGGGTGCTGTTCTCCCGGCGCGGCGAGCCCTCGGCGGGCCCGGCGACGGCCTACTCGTTCAACGATCCGTCGGGCATGTGCCCGGAGTGCCACGGCCTGGGGCGGAAGACAGAGGTCGACGTCGACCGGCTGGTCGACGTCGACCTGTCGCTGGCGGAGGGCGCGCTCCGGCCGTACGCGGTCGGCGGCTACGTGTGGGGGCTCTACGCCGGCTCGGGGCTGTTCGACCCGGACAAGCCGCTGCGCGACTACACCGCACGGGAGCTCGACCTGCTGCTGTACGGAAGCGGTCTCAAGGTCGAGCGCGACGGCCGCGCCCATGACTACGAAGGCGTGATCACCCGGTTCGACCGCGTCCACCTGCACCGCGACGTCGAGTCGCTCGACCGGGCGGCCCGCGAGGTGGTGCGCGAGCGCGTCTGCCCCGCGTGCGACGGCCGGCGGCTCAACGCGGCGGCGCTGGCCTCCCGCGTCGGCGGGCACACCCTGGCCGACTACTGCGCCATGGAGATCTCCGACCTGATCGGCGTGCTGGCCGGGCAGGCCGACCCGGTGGCCGAGGCGGCGGCGGAGGCGCTGCGCCGCATCGACGCGATCGGGCTCGGCTACCTCAGCCTCGACCGGGAGACGCCGACGCTGTCGGGCGGCGAGGCCCAGCGCCTGAAGACCGTGCGCCACCTGGGCAGCAGCCTCACCGGGCTGACGTACGTCTTCGACGAGCCCACCGTCGGCCTGCACCCGCGCGACGTGCGCCTGCTCGGCGACCTGCTGCGGGAGCTGCGCGACAAGGGCAACACGGTGCTCGTGGTGGAGCACGACCGCGACGTGATCGCTCTCGCCGACCACGTGGTCGACCTGGGGCCGGGCGCGGGCGCCGAGGGCGGGCGGGTGGTCTACCAGGGCCCGCCGGCCGGTCTCGGCGACACGCTGACCGGCAGGGCGCTGCGGCGGGCGCGCGGGTTCAAGGAGCGGGTGCGCGCCCCGTCGGGGTGGCTGGCGATCGACGGCGCCCGCGCCCACAACCTGCGGGACGTGACGGTCCGGGTGCCGCTGGGCGTGCTGACGGCGGTGACCGGCGTGGCCGGTTCGGGCAAGAGCACGCTGATGACCCGCGAGCTGCCCGCCCGTCATCCCGGCACGGTGCTGGTCGACCAGTCGGCCGTGCGCGCCTCGCCCCGCTCGACCGTCGCCACCTACCTGGGGGCGATGGACCGGCTGCGCAAGCTGTTCGCGACCGCCCACGGGGTGCCGGCCACCTGGTTCAGCGCCAACGCGGCGGGCGCCTGCCCGGCGTGCGAGGGGCGCGGCGAGATCCGGACCGACCTGGCCTTCATGGACCCGGTGACCCGCGTCTGCGACGCCTGCGGCGGCACCCGCTACAACCCCCGGGCGCTCTCGTACCGGCTGGCCGGGCGCGACATCGCCGGGGTGCTGGCGCTGACCGCCGACGAGGCCGTACGCGACTACGCCCTGCCGGGCCTGGACCGGCTGGGCGAGCTGGGGCTGGGCCACCTGACGCTGGGGCGCGCGCTGACCACGCTGTCAGGCGGCGAACGGCAGCGGCTCAAGCTGGCGCACCGGCTGCACGAGACCGGTCAGGTGTACGTGTTCGACGAGCCGACCACCGGCCTGCACCCGGCCGACGTCGACCGGCTGCTGGCGCTGCTCGACCGGCTGGTCGGGGGCGGCAACACGGCGATCGTGGTGGAACACGACCTCGACGTGGTGAAGCACGCCGACTGGGTGATCGACCTGGGGCCGGAGGCGGGGCGGCACGGCGGGCGGGTGGTGTTCGAGGGCACCCCGGCGGAGCTGGCCGAAGCCTCCACCCATACCGGGAAATATCTGGCTATGTCTCTCGATAGTCCTCATCCCGCGCGTCGATGATCGCCATGTGCCCCGGCAGGTGACCGATGGCGAACTCCACGCCGCTGGCCATCACCGCCGCCTGCGGCGTCACCCCGCACGCCCAGAACACCGGCACCTCCCCCGCCCGCACCTCCACCGGGTCGCCGAAGTCGGGGCTGCCCAGGTCGGCGACGCCGATCACGGCCGGGTCGCCCACGTGCACGGGCGCGCCGTGCACCATCGGGTAGTGCCCGCTCACCTCGATCGCGGTGGCCACCAGCGGCTCCGGCACCGGCCGCATCGACACCACGAGCGGCCCCGCCAGCGGGCCCGACGGCTCGCACGGCACGTTCGTCCGGTACATCGGCACGTTCACGCCCTGCTCCAGGTGCCGGATCGGCACACCGGCCGCCAGCAGCGCCGCCTCGAACGTGAAGCTGCAGCCGAGCAGGAACGGCACCAGGTCGTCCCGCCACTCCGACACCACGTCGGCGGTGTCGGCGACGGCCCGGCCGTCGCGGTAGACGCGGTAGCCGGGCAGGTCGGTGCGCAGGTCGCCGGGGAACAGCCGGGTGCGCACCGCGCCCGGCTCACCGACGTCGAGCAGCGGGCACGCCTGCGCGTTGCGGTGCGCGAACAGCAGCAGGTCGTAGGCCAGTTCCTTGGGGACGGCGATCAGGTTGGCCTGGGTCCAGCCCCTGCACCAGCCCGCCGTCGGCGCGCGCTCCCCGCCGCGGAAGCGCTCGCGCGCCTGCGCGGGGGTCAGGTCTGCGACGTCCACCCCTCGACAGTACGCGCCGGAAGCCGGATCATCCCGTCCCCGGCCTGCCTCGGCGGATCAGCGCCAGACGCCGAAGGTGTGCGGCCCGAGCGCGTACCCCTCCCCGGTCACGCGCACGTACCCCTGGCCGATCAGCCGTTCGAGACTCTCCCGCACCTCCTCGCCGGGCAGGCCGGTGCTGTGCACCAGCTCGCCCAGACCGATGGAGCCGTGCTCCACGGCCTGACCGGCGACCGCCTCGTACACGTGGATGTCGACGTCGGACAGCGCCTGCACGTCGTGTTCCCGGTCCATCAGCGTGCCCTCGCTCCCTCGCGCAGCCGGTTCGGGTCGACCTCGCGCGCCGGGTAGCGGCGCAGGTATTCGGACTCCAGCTCGTTCGTGCGCGAGGTGTGCCGGGCCAGCGCGTCGTCGGAGCCGTGCAGGAAGGTGTCGGTGCGGGTGGTGTGGAGTTGCCGCAGCTCGCGCAGCAGGTCTTCGTCGCTCAGGGTGGCCGGGTCGATTCCCATCATCGTCATGGGCTTGCCCCTACCCCAGAAGACGCTCAACAATATCTGTCATATTTCCTGACACATAGGCATTGTTTGGGAGATTGGACCGCCTTACCTTCCCGTTATGGACCTCGAGCTCAGGCACCTCAAGATCGTCCGCGCCGTCGCGGACGCAGGAAGTGTCAGCAAAGCCGCTTCCATGCTCGGGTTGGCCCAGCCCGCCCTCACCGCCCAGCTCAAGCGCATCGAGCGGATGCTCGGCGGCGCGCTCTTCGAGCGCGACCGGCACGGCGCCCGCCCCACCCGCCTGGGCGAGCTGGTGCTCGCCCGGGCCCGGGTGCTGCTGCCCGCCGCCAAGGAACTCCAGGAGGAGGCGGTACGGTTCGCGCACGCCCCCTCCCCCGGTTACCGCATCGGCGCCACCAACGGCCCGATACTCGGCGGCCTGGTGCACCGCCTGGCCGCCGAACGACAGGTCAGCACCTACACCAGCTGGTCGGCGCACGAACTGACCACCATGGTCGAGCTGGGCCGCCTCGACTACGTGCTCACCGGCGCGTGCGGCGACAACGGCACCCCCGCGGGCACGCTGGCCTGGGAGACGATCAGCCTCGACCCGGTCTTCACCCTGCTCTCCGAGCACCACCCGCTCGCCGTGGAGAAGGAGGTGGAACTGGCCGACCTGGCCGACGAGCAATGGGCCGTCACGCCCGGGGACGGCTGCTTCAACGACTGCTTCGCCATGGCGTGCGCGCGGGCCGGGTTCACCCCGGGCACCATCTACGAGACCGACGTGGCCACCTGCGTGCACCTGGCCGCCGTGGGCCGGGCGGTGGTGCTCTGCCAGGCCACCCACCAGCCCGCGGCCGGCATGGTGGTGGTGCCGCTGAAGAACGCGCCGCTGCGCTGGCGGCAGCTCCTCGGCCGCCACCCCGCCGCGCCCGACGCCGCCTGGGTGCTCCTCCAGGCCAAACAGACACACCGGGAGGCGGTACGGCGCAGCCCCGTCTATCACGACTGGCTGGCGCGCAATCCCGCGTTCGGCACAGCGCCATAACACCGTGGTAGGGCCGAACTGGTACTCCTCGGCCTTCGGCCCCCCGCGTACGTTGACGGCACCCCCCAGCCACAGCGAGGAGACACCCCATGCTCCGAACTCCAGCCATGATCGCCATCGCGATCGGCGCGTTAGTCGTGACGGCCACCCCGGCCGTCGCCACCGCCACGACCGCCGGTGCGGCCGAACCCCCCAAAGGCGTGATCGACGCCATCGAACGCGACCTCGGCATCAGCGAGAAGCAGGCCGTCACCAGGATCGCCAACGAGACCCGCGGCAACCAGGCCGCCCCCGCCCTGGCCAAGCGCCTCGGCGACCGCTACGCCGGCACCTGGTTCGAAGGCGCGGAGAGCAAACTCGTCACCGCCAGCGTCAGCCAGGCCGACGCCGCCGCGATCAAGAGCGCCGGCGCCGAGCCCCGCATCGTGCCCCGCACGCTCGCCCAGCTCAACGCGGTGAAGGAGGGCCTGGACAAGACGGCGGCCCCGGACACCGTGCACAGCTGGTCGGTCTCCCCGGCCGACAACGCGGTCGTCGTCCAGACCGCCGACCAGGACGCCGCCATCGCCTGGGCCAAGAGCGCCGGCGTGGACACCGAGGCCGTCAAGATCGCCGACTCGGCTGACCGGCCCAAGCTCTTCTACGAGATCCGCGGCGGCGACGCCTACTACATCTCGTCCTCGCGCTGCTCCGTAGGGTTCGCCGCACGCCGCGGCACCCAGCTCGGCTTCACCACGGCCGGCCACTGCGGCTCCACCGGCGCCTCCACCACCGGCTACAACCGCGTGGCGCAGGGCACCTTCCAGATCTCGTCGTTCCCCGGCAACGACTACGCCTGGGTCGCGACGAACGCCGACTGGACCGCCGCCGGCGTCGTCAACGGCTACTCGGCCGGCATCCTCCCGGTGCGCGGCGCCACCGTCACCCAGCCCGGCGGCTCCGTGTGCCGCTCCGGCTCCACCACCCAGTGGCGCTGCGGCGCCGTCCAGGCGCTCAACAGCACCGTGAACTACCCGCAGGGCACCGTCTCCGGCCTCACCCGCACCTCCGTCTGCGCCGAACCCGGCGACTCCGGCGGCGCCTTCATCTCCGGCGACCAGGCCCAGGGCATGACCTCCGGCGGCTCCGGCAACTGCAGCGTCGGCGGCACCACGTACTTCCAGCCCATCGGCGAGATCATCTCCGTGGGCGGCCTGACCCTGGTGACCAGCGGAGGCGGCGGCGACCCCGACCCGCCCACCGGCTGCCAGAACTACCAGTCCACCCACACCGGCTCGCTGAGCTCCGGCCAGAGCGTCTACCAGCCGAACGGCTCGTACTTCCAGACCACCACGTCCGGCAACCACAGCGCCTGCCTCGACGCCCCTGACGGCACCGACTTCGACCTCTACCTTCAGAGGTGGAACGGCTACTCCTGGAGCACCGTGGCCCAGGGCATCACCCCCGGCTCCGACGAGACCATCACCTACAACGGCAGCGCCGGCTACTACCGCTACCGCGTCCACGCCTACAGCGGCTCCGGCTCGTACACCCTGGGCTTCAACCGCCCGTAACCCCTATCCCGCTTCGAGCTCGAACTCCCACCCGGGACGCCACTGGAACGGAGCCGTCACCAGCTCCTCCAGCGGCGTCCCGGCCAGCAGGTGCAGCAGGGCCCACCGGTTGGCCGCATGCGCGACCACCAACACGGTGCGGCCCTGCCACCGTGCGGACGCATCACCCGGTTCCCGCACGCCCGGTCCGTCCCCCACATCCGGCACGCCCGGCCCACCCGCCTCGACCCGCAAGCCATCCCGCACATCCGGCACGCCCCGCAAGCCATCCCCCACATCCGGCACGCCCCGCAAGCCATCCCGCACGTCATTCAGATCGCTGCGCACGTCCCTGAGAAAGGCCGCCGTACGCGCCACCACCTGCCGGTAGCTCTCCCCGCCCGGCCACGGCACGTCGATGTGCCGCACTCGCAACGGCGCCAGCTCCCGCACCGGCCGCCCGGTGAGATCCCCGTAGTCACACTCACGCAACCTGGCGTCGAACCTGACCTCCCGCACCCCGCCGAAGGCAAGCTCCACGGTCTCCACCGCCCGTCCCAGGTCCGAGGCGTAGACCACCTCCACGCCCCTCCGCCGCTCCCCCAGCTCCCGCGCCTGCTCCCGCCCCACGGCCGACAACTCCCCAGGCAGATGCCCGGTGGCGATCCCCCGCTCGTTGTCCACCGTCGTGGCATGCGTCTCGTAGACCAGCCTGACCGACATACCGCGATCCCGTCCGCTCTGGGAAGAATGATCGTCCCAGTCTCCCCGCAGGGGGCTCGACGTGGAATGATGTGCGAGGTATCGAACGGGGCGGGGGCGCACACCATGCTTTAGCCTTGTCGATGCGCACAACTCAATTCCAGGGGCGGTAGCTCAGCCGGTCAGAGCATCGGACTCATAATCCGTGGGTCGTGGGTTCAAGTCCCACCCGCCCTACTCACCAATACCGTGTTCGACCTGGGGTTTCTCGGTTTTCGCCGACCTCGGATCTCATTGTTGATCATGGCTGGTTGCTCGGTGGTTGCTCGTGTGTACGGATCGTGTATCGCGGTAGATCATTTAGGCCGCCACCGTCAGTTCAGACCTCAGAGATGACTCGACCCGCACCCCCTTGCCGGTCAGCAGCCGCACGATACGGACAAGCGTCAAGAAACCGCGCGGAGGACTCTAACCTGACGTTTTTCGATGCAGTGGTGGGTGTGGTGTTGGGGTGTACCCCAACCAACATCAGTATCAGTCGATCACGGCGTGCCGCACCAACGGTGAGGTGCGGACAGAGCCGCACCCGTCGCGCCGAGCTTTGGCAGGAGACGATGGGTGCCGCTCAACGAAGCGGATCATCGCCGCTCCACACCGCTGGCATCGCACTCCAAGTAGCCGATCGGCGGATGCGCAACCGCATGGAGGCAGGAGCCGCGGCGGGCGGCCTCGTCCGCATGGCTCAGGTGTCCTGCGGCCGTGGCTCGGTGGCGCGGTGGTAGCGTCCGGCGAGTGCACGCACGAGTTCGACGAGTTCCGCGGGTTCGGTCACGGTGAAGTCGACGCCGAGCAGGCCGAGGTGGACGGCGAGCGCCTCGATGCTGTCCGCGCCGGTGTCCAGCAGGCAGCGGGTGTCGTCGACCGACGTGATGGTGCCGATGGCGGGGTTGATCCGCTCGGCGAGCTGTTCGGCCGGTGCGTGTATGACGACCTGGGCCCGGTACCGCCAGGCGGCCGACGACACACCCCGGCGTACCTGGTCGACGGCTTCCTCGGGGAGATCGCGGGGGGTGAATCGGGGACCGGTCGGGGTGCGTGGGTGGAGCCGGTCCACCCGGAAGGTCCGCCAGTCGCTCCGCTCGACGTCGAACCCGACGAGGTACCACCGGCGTCCCCAGTTGACCAGCCGGTACGGTTCCACCTCTCGCCGGCTCTCGGAGCCGTCGTGGCTTCGGTAGTCGAATCGCAGGCGCTCGTGATCCCGGCAGGCGGCGGCGAGGGCGCTCAGCGTGTCCGCGTCCACCCGCGGGCCCAGGTCGTCCCGCGGCACCGCGACGGCGTACCGCTGGAGGGCGTTGACACGGCGCCGGAGCCGGGTCGGTAGCACCTGCTCCAGTTTGGCCAGCGCGCGCAGCGAGGTCTCCTCGACTCCGGTGATCGTGCCCCCGGCGGCGGTGCGCAGTCCGATCGCCACCGCGACCGCCTCTTCATCGTCGAGCAGCAGCGGCGGCAGCGCGGCCCCGGCACCGAGCCGGTAGCCGCCTACCGCGCCTCGGTTGCCGTGCACCGGATAGCCGAGGTTTCGCAGGCGTTCCACGTCGTTGCGGACGGTGCGGGTGCTGACCGACAGCCGTTCGGCCAGTTCGGCGCCGGTCCACTCGCGGGGCGTCTGGAGCAGCGAGAGCAGGCGCAGCAGCCGCGCCGAGGTTTCCAACATTCTTCGAGTCTGCCCGTTCATTAGGAACGGTTCTTACCTAATTGGTTCCTACGCTGATGACCATGACGAACGACAGCACGATCGCCCCGTTCCGGATCGACATCCCCCAGGCCGAGCTCGACGATCTACAGCAGAGGCTGGCCCGGACCCGGTGGGCGGAGGAGCTGCCCGCGAGCGAGTCGGCGCCGGTCGGCCCGGTGCCGCCGGGTTGGGAGTACGGCGTCCCGGTGGGCTACGTCAAGCAACTGGTCGAGCGGTGGCGCACGGGGTACGACTGGCGGGCCTGGGAGGCGAAGCTGAACGCGTACCCGCAGTTCACCACTGAGATCGACGGCCAGAACATCCACTTCCTGCACGTGCTGTCGCCGGAGCCGGACGCGACGCCGCTGATCCTGACCCACGGCTGGCCGACCTCGGTGGTCGAGTGGCTGGACGTGATCGGCCCGCTCACCGACCCGCGGGCCCACGGCGGCGACCCGGCGGACGCGTTCCACCTGGTCATTCCGTCGGTGCCGGGCTTCGGCTTCTCCGGGCCGACCCGGGAGCGTGGCTGGGACCGGTACCGGGTGGCCCGGGCCTGGGCCGAGCTGATGCGCCGGCTCGGGTACGACCGGTACGGCGCGGTCGGCAACGACGGCGGGTCGCTGATCTCGCCCGAGGTGGGCCGGGTTGACCCCGGGCACGTCTGCGGCGTGCACGTGACGCAGGTCTTCTCCTTCCCGTCAGGTGACCCCGCCGAGCTGACCGGTCTCTCCGAGGAGGAGCGCGGCAAGCTCGCGTTCGCCGAGTGGTTCACCCAGAACCGTGGTGCGTACGACAAGCTCCAGTCCACCGAGCCGCAGAATCTGGCGCACGCACTGGCCGACTCCCCGGCCGGTCTGCTGGGCTGGCACGCGCAGCTGCTCGGCGCTTCGCTCGACCCGGATTTCGTGCTCACGAACGTGATGATCTACTGGCTGACCAACACGGCCGCCTCAGCCGCCCGGTTCTACTACGAGGACGCGGCGGCGGCCCCCGTACAACAGAAGTCGAACGGCCGGGGCACCTCCGTGCCCGAGCCGACCACCGTGCCCCTCGGCCTGGCCAACTTCGCCTGGGACTTCCAGTCCATCCGGACGTTCGCCGACCGCGACCACACGAACATCCTCTCCTGGAACGTCTATGACCGGGGCAGCCACTTCGCCGCGCACGATGCCCCCGATCTGCTCGTCGGCGACATCCGGCAGTTCTTCGGCAAGGTTCGCTGATCCGCCGCCGGTTGTCGGCGGACCCCCCTCAGACCCTATGTATTCGCACGAAAGGAAATCCCATGTATCTCGTCATCGGTGCCACGGCTCACTTCGGACGTCAGGCGGTAGAGGAGCTGGTCGCCGCGGGTGCGCCGGTGCGGGCGCTGACCCGTACTCCGGAGCGGGCGGAGCTTCCGGAGGAAGTCGACGTCGTCCGGGGCGATCTGACCAAGCCCGAGACCCTGCCGGCGGCGCTGGCCGGCGTCGAGGCCGCCTTCCTGGTTCTGCAGTACGGGATGGATGTCGCTCCGCTGCTGGCGGCCGCGGGCCGGGCCGGGGTGCGGCGGCTGGTGTTCCTGTCCTCGGGGGCGGTCGTCCCGGGCGCCGAGCGGCAGCCCGACGTGATCGCCCAGTACCACCGCGACGTCGAGCGGGCTGTCGAGGCGTCCGGAATCGAGTGGACGTTCCTGCGGCTGCTGTTCCCCGCCATCAACTCGTTGACGTTCGCGATGCAGCTCCAGGGCGGTGACGTCATTCGCGCGCCGTACACCGAAGCGGCCTTCAGCGCCGTGCACGAGAGGGACGTCGCCGAGGTGGCCGCGCGGATCCTGATCGGCGGCGGGTACGCGGGGCGGGCCTACGACCTGACCGGCCCCGAGTCGCTGACCCAGGCACAGCAGGTCCGCATCCTCGGCGAGACGCTGGGGCGCCCGCTCACCGTCGAGGACCTCGACCCGGAGCCTGTGCTGGAGCAGATGAGCCAGTTCATGGACCCCGAGTTCCTGGCCGCGCTGTTCGCTCTCATGGCGCAGGCGGTCGGCAAGCCCGCGCCGGTCAACGACGTCATCGAGCAGATCACCGGGCACCCCGCGCGCACCTACGCCCGGTGGGCCGCAGATCACCGGGCCGACTTCGGCGGATGATCAACGAGGGCAGCGGCATCCGCCGCCCCAGCCGGATGGACGGAGAGGACGGCACAGTGGCACAGGTGCTGGGGCGACGGGAGTTGGGCAGAGCCCTGCTGGCCCGTCAGTGGCTGCTGGAACGGGCCGACGCGACCGCCGAGGAGGCGGTCACCCGGCTGGTCGGCATGCAGGCGCAGGCGCCGTACGCGCCCTACTTCGGGCTCTGGAGCAGGTTGCGGAAGTTCGGCACCGCCGACCTGGCGGACACGCTGACTGAGCGCCGCCTGGTGCGGGTCGCGCTGATGCGCAGCACCGTCCACCTGGTCACCACGGCGGACTACCGCTCGTTGCGGCCATGGGCGCAGCCCGCGCTCGACCGTGAGCTGGACACCGCGTTCAAAAAGGTCCTGACCGGTCTGGACCGTGTGGCCGTGGCGGAGTCGGGCCGGGCGCTGCTCGACGCACGGCACCTCACCCCCAAGGAGCTCAGGGCGGCGCTGCACGAGCGGTGGCCCGATCACGAGCCCCGCGCGCTCGCCACCGTAGTGCGCAACCTCGTGCCGCTAGTCCAGGTGCCGCCACGCGCCGTCTGGGGCGTCGGCGGCACCACCCGGTACGCGACGGCGGCCGGCTGGACCGGAGCCGAGCCCGCCCCCGCGGCCGACTCCGAACACATCGTGCTGCGCTACCTCGCCGCGTTCGGCCCGGCCTCGGTCACCGACGTGCAGACATGGGCCGGCCGAACCCGGCTGCGTCCCGTCCTGGAAAGGCTGCGGCCGCAACTGGCGGTCTTCCGCGACGAGCACGGGGTGGAACTGTTCGACCTGCCGGATGCGCCACGCCCCGGCGCCGACGCCCGCGCGCCGGTTCGCTTCTTGCCCGAATACGACAACCTCCTGGCCTCCCACGCCGACCGCACCCGCGTGATCTCGGAGCAGGACCGCAAACGGGTCATGACGCGCAACGGGATGCGCGCCACCTTCCTGGTGGACGGGCAAGTGACGGGCGCCTGGAAGCTCCATCTGGGCAAGGCATCAGCGACTCTGGAGATCGACCCGTTCCGGCCGCTGGCCACCACCGAGCGCGCCGAGGTCGAGGCCGAGGGCGCCCGGCTGCTGGAGTTCGCCGCGCCCGGCGCCGACCACGACCTCCGCAGCGGCAGGGCCACGCTCGTGGGCCACGACGACGCGGTGACCGGCGAGAAAAGCGATCGGCAGTGAGCAGGCCCTGCTCATGCGTGCCATCCACAGACGCCCGCTCATGCCGCTGACCGCGCCTTACGGAACGTGACCATATCCGCCCACCGGCAACAATTCGTGCAGAGGACCTCGATCATCCGTGCAGTCCACTTCGGAAATCGACAGACACTGAACCGCGCCGGGATTGATGGAGACTCTGGTGTGCCACTTTCCGTGATCGGACCTGCTGAGTAGATCACAGTTCGGGCGTTCCGGCCGGTAGCCGTGCCTCTTCGACAGCTGCTTCCCGGTAGCGAGGGTCACCTCCTCCAGATCGCCGTCCACCCACCGCGCGCCGCACGCCTCACCCCGCCGCAGACCCGGAACGCCACCAGGTGGTGGAGCGCATACAGCCCGTCGGTGGCCGTGTGGTCCAGAAAGGCACCCAGCTGGGCCGGCGTCCACACCGTCACCGGCGAAGGCCGCGAGTCGTCACCTTTTGCGACTTCCCGGTGGGCGGTCGAGGAGGAGGTCGGCGGCGCGGGCGATGACATCCTCGCGGGTGCGGCCGGCATGGTCGGCGGCCAGGAAGTGGCTGCCGATAGCCGCACAGAAAGCAAGCAGGCTACGCGCCTCTACCTCGTCGGGGTCCTGGCAGAACGTGCCGATCGCCTCGCGCAGCAGGTCCATGCGGCGATTGTCGACGCGGCGCAGGCGCTCGGCGACGTCCTGGTCCCGGCGAGCCCAGTCACGGACGGCCAGGTCGATGGGCAGCAGGCGGTCGCTGGAGAAGGTGAGCTGCCCGGCCAGCCAGACCTTGTCGAGCACATCACCGTCTTCGCGCTCGATCCTTTCCAGGACGTCGTCGACGCTCTCGCGCTCCCAGGCGTCGAGCATCTCGGCCAGCAGGGCTTCCCGGTCGGCGAAGTAACCGTAGAAGCCGCCCTTGGTCACGCCGAGCGCTTTGGCCAGGGCCTCGACCCGTACGGAGGCCACGCCTCCCCGCGCCAGGGCTCGCAGTCCCTCTTCCACCCACTTCTCGCGTGGCGTCCGCAGCCCGCCCATCGTGGCCCACCTCACCTTGCATCCGGTTGTACGCACCCGTATAACTAGGCTTATACGGAAGCGTATATTCAGGAGGACACCCTGTCATGTCCACACGACTGCCCGACACCGAACACACCAGCCGCCCCTGGCGCATCCACGACCTCACCCGCGACTTCCACCTGCAAGACGTCTGGGCCTTCCGCACACCCGGCGGCGGACCCGACGACTTCGCCACGATGCTCGCCGCCCTCCGGGCCAGCGGCGAACCCGTCGCCCAGTCAACCCTGGCCCGGCTCCTGTTCGCCGCGCGATGGGAGCTGGGCGCCCTGTTCGGCTGGGACGAACCCGAGCAGCGAGTGGGCGCGCGCGTGCCCTCCCTGCGCGAGCGCCTGCCCGCCGACCTACGCCAGGCACCGCTCGGCCCCGACTTCGACGACATCCCCTTCACCAACGTCTACGAACTCGACGACGAGTTCGCCATGGAACTGTCGAACCGGACCGTGCACACGATCTGTCACCTCGGATGGGTGGAGACCCGCGACGGCGAGCACGAACTGCGGATGGCGGCATTGGTCAAGCCCAACGGCCTGCTCGGACGCCTTTACATGGCAGCCATCGCCCCGTTCCGCCACCTGATCGTCTATCCGGCCCTCACCCGACAGTGGGAACGGGCCTGGCGGGACCACACCGCCCCTACCGTGAGCGCGAGCACCCCCGACCCCGGCCCGGACCGAGCGGTCCGCGTGGCCATCCCGCCGAGGACGGAGAGCTGAGATGGTCAAATGGGCAGGCTGGCTCATTCTGCTGATAGGACTCGGGCACACGATCGGCGGCCTGGTCCTGACCGCCCCGGATCACGCCGACGCGTGGTTCAGCAGGGGGCTCTGGGGCGAGGATCTCGCTGCGATGAGCCCGGCGCACGGCGCATACTGGCTGGCCTTCGGCAGCTTCGGCCCGCCACAGGTGGTGATCGGCCTGATGGTGCTGTGGCTGGACCGCCGAGGCATGATACCTCCGCCCTTCATCGCATGGATATTGGCGATCAACGCCGTCCTGTGCGGTGTGATCTTCGGGCCTGCACCTTGGCCTGTCGACCTGATTTCGGCGGGGCTGCTGCTGACCGCAGCCCGGCGGTCCGCACGCTCTCGCCGTCTTCAACCCACGGCCGCAAAGGCACCCGCCGCGCCTGTCGCAGCCGACGAGTAGCCCGGCCATGAGACAGGGAAGTACGCATCGCATGGGCGAGCACAGTGGCTCTCGGGTCACAACGCACAAGACGCTGTCCACCTCGCAGGTCAAGGCAGGCGCGCGGCGGAGACGGCCTGCTCGATGTCGACAAGAGCAGCCAACTGCCCCGCCGACAGCGCTCTGCCGAAGTGCCGGTCGATCGACGCCAGATGCGCAGGCGTCGCCTCCTCATACGTCCGGCGTCCGGCCTCGGTGAGCAGAACGTCGTCGCCCCGGCCATCCAGCTCGCAGGACTCGCGCGCGATCAGCCCGCGGCCTTCCATACGGCCCAGCTGGCGGGACAGGCGGCCGTGGGCCCACTGCAACCGAGCCGCCAGGCCGCCTACCCGCACGCACATCTGCGTACTCGCCAGTTCGGCCACCGCGGACAGCACCTCGTAGTCGGGCATCGACAGGCCCGACTCCTTCTCCAGGTCGCGGGCGACCTCGACGTCAACCAGCAGCTGCAGCCTGCGGTAGGCGGCCCAGGCGTCGTATGCGGGTCGGGTCATGAACCGATCGTACCAATACTTGGTTACATGTAACCACTTTCGTGCTAGCTTCTACGTTACATGTAACGAACCTATCCGGAAGGTGGCTGCAATGGAACGCACCCTCAACGTCAACGGGGTCGAACTGGCCACCGAAGCCTTCGGCGTCCCGGCCGACCCCGCCATCGTGCTGATTCACGGCGGCGGCCACAGCATGCTCAACTGGGAGGACGAGTTCGTCCAGCGGCTGGCGGCCGGCCGACGCCACGTCATCCGCTTCGACAGCCGAGACGCCGGACGCTCGACCCACTCCCCCGCCGGCGCTCCGCCCCACGACCTGCGCGACATGGTCACCGACACCGCGGCCCTCATCGAGGCACTCGGCTTCGACCGCGCACATCTGGTCGGCATGTCACAAGGCGCCGCGATCGCCCAGCTCGTCGCACTCGACCACGCCGAGCGTGTGGCCACGCTCACCCTCGCATCCTCAACCCCTGGCGGCCCCGGCCACCAGCACGACGGCCTACCGGGCATGACGGCTGAGCTGCAGGCTCTGTACGCGACCGAACCCGCGGAGCCGGACTGGCAGGACCGCCAAGCCGTCATCGACTATCTCGTCGAAGCCGAACGCCCCTTCGCTGCTCCAGGACATTTCGACGAGCTCGCCGTACGACAGCTGGCCGGGCGTGTCGCTGACCGCACGATCGACATCGCCGCCCAGCTGACCAACCCGTTCCTCCTGGACGCCGGCAAGCCCTGGCGGCACCGGCTCGGCGACATCAAAGCCCCGACGCTCGTGCTGCACGGCGCCGACGACCCCTTCCTCCCCCTGGATCACGGTCGCGCCCTGGCCGCGGAGATTCCCGGCGCCCGATTCATCGCCATGGAACGGACCGGGCATGAGGTCTTCCCCCGGTACCACTGGGACATGATCATCGCCGCGATCCTTGATCACACCGAGCCGCGTTGACCGGGACGACCCGTGATCGCCATCGCATTGGCCCTTGGCGCCGCGCTCGGCTGGGGGGCGTCCGACTTCCTGGGGGGACTGAAGAGCCGTTCCCTCCCTCTGCTGTCCGTCCTGCTCGTCTCGCAGGCTGCCGCTCTCATCCTGCTCGCGACCGTCATGGCCATACGCGGCGCAAGCCCACCGGACCCCGCCTTCCTCGTCCAGGCCGCCATCGCCGGCCTGGGCGAAACAGCAGGCATAGCTGCTCTCTACCGCGGCCTTGCGGTCGGCACGATGAGCATCGTCGCCCCGGTCGCAGCCGCAGCACCCGCCATCCCCCTGCTTGCCGGGCTGACGGCAGGTCAAGTCCCTGGGCCGTTCCAGTTCGCCGGTCTCGCGTTCGCCGTACTCGGACTGATCATCACCTCACGCGGCCCGGCCACCGAGGCAGGGGCCCGGCCGCTGGCGAGCATCCTGTACGGCCTGCTGGCGGCGCTCGGCTTCGGCGCCTTCTTCCTCACGATGCACAACGCCGGTCAGGCCGACACGGGCTGGGCCCTGCTGACCGCCCGTCTCACGACTGTACTCATGATCGTCTCTGTGCTGCTCATCAAGCGTCACCGCGTCACCGTCCGGCGGAGCGATCTTCCTGTGCTGGCCGCGATCGGCGTCCTCATCGTCGCAGCTGACGCCCAGTACGCCTTCGCCTCGATTCTCGGCCAGGTGGGCGTCGCGGCCGTTCTGGCCTCGCTGCACACAGTCGTGACCATCACGCTCGCCCGGATCGTCTTGAAGGAACGACTCCAGCGCCGGCAGCAGATCGGCATCGGCATCGTCCTGCTCGGCGTCCTGGCCATCTCCGTGGCATGAATCGTGCGGGTCCCCGCTCAGGCATCCGAAGCACTTGCTGTAGCAGTCGATCCGCGGACCGGATGGGGTGAGCGGAGCGTCGGACCGTCAGAGATGGCCAGTCAGGGAAGACAGACCTGCTGGCGAATGACCTGCATAGAGACGAGCTGTAGCTGTATCCCAGCTGTCCTTCCGGACAGCAGGGGCGAAGCGTTCTCGGCTGGTGAGACGCGTGAGTGGGACCGGAACGCGGAGCCGAGACACCCGCGCGGAGGCGACAACGCGACGCCCGATGATCGCTGATTGCCCAACTGAGGGGTTCGCCCTCATGGAGGGCCGACTATACGCTGCGATCTTGGTCGCGGATGTTCCCAGGAAACGGCGATGGCCGGAGGTTTCATGTCGGAGTGACTCGACTACGAAGCGCGCTATCTCGCCATGCTCGACGAACTGACCAACTGCTCCGAAGCGAAGATCCTCTACGAGGAGCGGGGGCCGATCGAGGAAATGATCGGGGACGCCTCGGAGACCTTCGAGCTCATCGCCGACGAGGAAGGCGTTCATCTGGATCCGACCTTGCATCGCACCTTCCTTCGCTTCGAGGGACTGTCCAGCCACTGGGCCATAGAGCGCCCCGGCCTGTACCTGGCGGGCGAGTTCTCGATCCGCCATATCGGTGCCGCCATGCTCACGGTCGGAGCCGAACGTGCCACTGATGACACTCCGGAGGAGGAGCGCCGCGTCTACTCGGAACTTCGCGTCTTCGACGAGCACCCGCGCGGCGGTGGCGGCACCCTGGCCGGCCTGCGCATCTCTCCCTGGATGTCGTCACCGGAGGTCTGGTATTGCGACGGGCCGCACGGCGCGTTCAAGCTGAATCTGGGTTACGACGAGTACCTCGATGCGCTGCTGGTGACCAAAGGTGTCTACGGCTGGCAACACCTCTACACCGACGTTTCCCTAGGGGACATCGACTTCCTGGCAGCGGCGGAAGCCATGGAGGCGATGCTGGATGTGTTCCCGGAACTCTTCCCCGACCACGACTATGCTCCCTTTCATCAACGGCTCGCGGAAAGACGTGGCTAGCCCCGCAGGGCCAAAGAAGCGTTCTCATGTTGTGAAACCGAGTAGCTGAAGGCCGTCGGTAGGGTGGCTGCGGTAGTGGCCGGTGGCGGCGGTGATGTCGGTCCAGCCGATCAGGCGGGCCAGTGTCCGACCCCGATCCCGAGCACGTCGGCCACATCAGCTCCCAGCCTGCCTGGCGCGACCAGCGGCTCCTGCAGGAACATGCCGCCTCCAACCGAGTCGGCATCGCCGCCTGGGCGTGGGAGAGCGGGCTGGTTCACCGATCAGGGTGAGGCGTGCTTGTTCGATGCTGATGGCGGGAAAGATCCAGCGCTTCGGGGCATGACGAGCATCCGAACGGACGCCCGCATCCGCCATGCAGCACTCGGCGTTCGATCATCTTCGCGTCCCCGCCGGCAACCAGCACCAGCCCCTTCCACTCCTGTCCGACGAACCAGCCGCACGACGATGGGCACGAGGCGGCAACATCTCCGTCAAAACCACCGGCCGCCTCTCCCCGGGCATGCTGCGAACCCCCGCTGCTCATCTCCTCCCCCGCATCGGCTGTACTCAAGTGCCGTTGTCGCTGTCGAGCACCACCGTCACGCGTATGCCTCGGCAAGGTGTAGAGCACCTGGCCCGCCACCGCGATGATCCCGCGGATGCCCCGTCCCGGTCGTCACGATCAATGCCCTTCGCCGGGCGAAGGCGAGTGCGGCGGCCACTCCCCGCGGTCTTGCCCGCGCCGACCGACCTCACGCATGCCGCGCTCGTAGTGGTTCGCCAACGCGACAAGTGCGCGGCGGGCTCGGGTTCAGCCGATTCTGGCTCAGCGTAGCTCGCCGGTGATGATCCACAGGTGGCCGAACGGGTCACGGATGCGTCCTGACCGCTTGCCGTAGGGCCGGTTCTCGATCGGCACAACCACTGCGGCGCCGTGGGCGATCATGCGTTCGCCGACCGCGTCCGGATCGTCGACCTCGACCTCGAGGAGGACCGCGGATCCGCCGAGATCATCGGGTGACAGCCATCCCCACGATGAGACGGCCGGCGAGATGCGGAAGGACGACCCGCCGACGCGGTGCTCAATGACGCTGGGCCGGCCATCGTCCCCGCTCCCTGGCGCACTGAACACCTGCTCGGCGCCGAGGGCAACCTGGTAGAACGCCGACGCCCGGTCCGGGTCAGGCACGATGAGACGGGGAGAGAGATGAGTGTTTGGCGTCATGCACCGATCGTCGGGCCTGACGGAGGCAGGAGTCTTGAAGATTTGGGAACGCCCCATGCCAGACCTTCGGCGCGTAGCCACTCGGTCGGCGTGCACCCGGCCATAGCCCGCCATTCCCGGGTGAGGTGCGCCTGGTCGGCGAATCCCGACGCCGCGGCCACTGCCGCCAGGCTGAGGGTCCCGGCACGAGCGCCGGCCACGAGCCTGCCACGCGTGGCCTCGAACCGCAGCAGGCGTTGGTACTCCTTCGGCGTCACCCCCAACGCGGCGCTGATCCTGCCGCTCAGGTGACGCCGGGAGCACCCGAGAAGCCGAGCCGCCTCCTGCACCCGGCTGGTCCCTGACAGCGCGGCCAGCGTGGCGCGCAGGTGACCGCCCGGACTTTCCTCATGCCGGGCCCGTCCGGCGATCAGGGCGCCTTCGACGAGGGCTCGGCGTTGCGGCCAGGACTGGCAGGCCGCAAGCTGCTCCGGCAGGTACGCCATCGCCGGGGCCACGTCGGCGAGATCGGCGACGTGCCCGGCCACGGCCGACGCCGGGATTCCCAGCAGCGCACCGGCACCCAGCGGACTCAGTCTCAACCACACGCCGCGAGTGCCGCCCACCTGCCTCAGCTCGGCCGCGTCCAGGTGAAGCCCGGCGACGACGGCCCGGAACCGTTTCGGCGAGCAGCCGTGCCGCCCAGGCCACGCGATCTCCACCGAGTCCGACTCCGGGATCGTGATCGATATCGTGGACGAGGGCAGCCCGCGATGAACGCCGACCAAGCCTGGGCCGAGCTCGTAGGCGGTCAATGTCGCCACGAACGGTGCCAGAGCCGCGGACCTCTGATGAGCAGGCGCGACGGTCATCTCTTCACTGTACGGCCGCCCGGCGATGCGATCGGTTCCCGTCTCGCGACTCCCACCCACTTCACCGAAGCGAACTGCCGACTTGCCAGCTGGAAGCGGCACTTCGCGGGTTCCTGGGTCAGAGCGGGACGTGTACCTCCAGGATGGGACCCCTGGTGGACGAGGACGCTCTCACGTAGTGGTCCGTGAGGACGATCTCCGTCCGGTACGAGGACATGGTGCCGTACCGCTGATCGGCCGCCCGGTTGATCGCGTAGATCAGCGCCACGGCCATGTAGAGGAGAAGGAACAGCCCCACGACGACGACCAGAGTGACCATGCAGCCCTCGATCGAACCGGACGACCTGGGGGCATGGTACGGCGGTGGCAGCGGCGGGCGGACCGGTGGCCACGGCCGGACAGGGCCCGGCGGAGGCGGGCCCGGCAGGAGCAGCGGGGGCGGGGGCGGGGATGGGGGCGGCGGCGGGGATGGGAAGAAGATCGCGCTCGGCTCCGGAGGGACGAAGCGGTGCCCTGCGTCATGTCCCGGGTCGGGTTCGGCGTGCCCGTTGCCGAGCCAGGGATCAGGCCCGGTGGCGTGCCCGGCCGCACGCCCGGTGTCGCACCCCTGGCAAGTGGCGTCCGCGGGGTCGTTCCACACGTCGCACAGCGAGCACCGCCAGTTCGGGCCGGCACCGCTCACAGGCTGTTCGCGATCGTGTCGATGATCTCGTCGAGTTCGAACTCCTCCAGCCCGTCTCCGGCTTTGGAGGGGAAGTGCAGAGTCATGTTCCACTCTTCGGTGATGTCGGTCCAGGGATAGGCATCGGGCGCGAAGAGCACGAGGCGCTTGGCGCCGTTGTCCATGACCGACGACTGGCTCTTGGTGTATCCCCACTGCTCGAAGAGCTCGTCCATGTCCCGGGGAAGGTGCTGGGGATAGGTGTGCGCGGCGACCGCCTGCGGCGACCGCAGCGGATGCGCCGGCGCGTCAGTGAACATGACGATGACGTGACGGCGCCGGTCCAGCCCCTTCTCCCACGGCGAGCCGATCGCCAGCGCGAGCGCCTCCAGCCCGGACTCGGGGACGTCGCCGCCGCCGGTCGCGCGCAGCTTCCGGACGAACTGGTCGAACTCCGTCGCCTCGCCGGGGAACGTCAGGAACTCGGTCTGCTCGATGGCGTCCTCGGCGAAGTCGCCGAAGTCCCGGAAGGCGACGAGCTTGATCCGGAGCTGGCTGATCTCCTTGCCCTTGCGCCCCATGACCTGACTCAGCCGGTCGTGGAAGGTGAGGGCGCTCTGCTTCACCCTGTCGAGGACCGGAGCCATGCTCTCGGTCACGTCGACGCAGAGGACGATGTCCACCGCGTACCGCAGGTTGCCCTGGTATCCGTCGTCGTTGTTCATGGCTGGTCCTCCTTGGTTCGTACGGTGATGCGGACTCGGGAGCCCGGCGACGTCGCGTACCTGGGGCGCAATTCGCACACCCCGGGTTCCTTGAGCACCTGGAGAAAAGTGGTCATCCCCGGCCGGGCCATCGGCGCCCTGGACGTCATCGCGTCGAGGAGGGCCCGCATGGGCTCGGTCAGCCGGTCGTCGAAGCGCAGCCGCCCGCCGGCCAGCGCGGCGTCCGCGGGCGTGCCGAACCGGTCGTCGAATCCGGGCAGGGAGCCGGTCAGGTAGTAGTGCGCCATCAGGCCCAGTGCGAAGACGTCGGTCTTCGTCGTGAGCTGCTCCGGCCGTGTGCCGGGGTCCTCCTGCACGTAGCGGCGCCACTCCGGGGCCGCGTACACCGAGTCGCCCGTGATGTCCTCCCGCGCGGGCGGCAGGCCGGAGAAGTAGGCGTCGTCGAAGTCGATGAGTTTGGCCGTGTAGAACGCGGCCTGTCCCCTCTTGGTGAGGAGGACGTTGCCGGGCTTCAGGTCTCCGTGCACCACGCCGATGCGGTGCAGCAGCCGCACGCTGAGCCCGAGCGTGCGCAGCAGCACGGCCTTCTCCTCCGTGCCGAGCGCCTGCGGCCGGGGCGGAGGGTTCGCGTGGACGCGTTCGGTCACCTTGTAGTACGTGACGCCGTCCAGGAAGAAGTCGAGCGCCAGGACCAGGTTGCCGCCGCCGGGAGCGTCCCAGGGCAGCCGGTCCATGATGGCCCGGTGCCGCCGCTCGAACTCCTCGCACGCCTCCGTGCGCAGCCGGACGCTGGCCGCGCTCGCGGAGGAGCCGGGTTTGGGCCGTTTCGGGTCCAGGAAGCGCTTGATGAAATACTGCTGCCGCCCTCGCTCGGCGAAGGCCCAGACACACTTCCCTCCGCCGCTGTTGGTCGGCTCACTGATGATCCGGTAGTCCTTGACGTACTTGCCCGCCTTCACATCCGCTCCTTGACGGGCTGCTCCTTCAGGGGCGGCATGAGCCGCTCGTACGCCGGCCGATAGTCGTCCCACGCGCGTGACCGCCACTCCGGCTCCGTGGGGTCTCCTGCCGCGCGGTAGCGCGTCCCGGTCTCCAGCGCCCGGCCGGCGAAGTCCGTCCGGAGCCGGGCGAAGTCGGCGTACCCCAGTGCCGCGAGGCTGAGCGAGGCGTCGTCACCGGTGTAGCCCGACACCAGGCGGGCCAGCCGCTCGGCCCAGTCGAGTTCGTCGTGCGCCGCCTGCAGCGTGCTCAGCAGATGGCACTCGAAGTGCGCGGGCGTCTCGACATAGCCGAAGAAGCCATCGGTGGCGCAGATCAGCACGCACGGCAACGGCAGCCGCAGCGTGTGCGAGTCGATGACGAACTCCTGGTCGGCGGAGATCATGTTGGTCATCGGCGGGTCCTGCGTGAGTTGCCGCAGGCCGTCCGTCTCCTCCGTGTGGTCCCGGGTCAGCGCCTGCAGCCCGCGTCCAGGGCTCAGCGCGTACGCCCGTGAGTCGCCGGCCCAGAGCGTCCGGCACTCGGCCTCCTCCCCGTCCAGCCGGTAGCACGAAACGGCCATGGTGGTGGGCAACCACCGTCGCATCCGGCTGACGATCTTTCCGCGGGGCGGCGCGGGCACTCCGGTCAGCAGCCCGGTCAGGTGCTCGCGCAGCGAGTCCGGCGTACGGACCGGGGTCCGGGCCCCGGAGCGGTCGCCGAACCACTCCTCCACGCCGGCCCTGACCAGCCGGGCCGCCACCCAGGCCCCGCTCCTGCGCGTGCCGTCGGGCAGCTCGCACGAAGCGCCCGCCCCGGCTCCGCCCAGCCCGTCGAAGACGCCCAGCATCCCTTCGCCGTCCGGCATCAGGTGCGTGAACAGCGGCGGGGCGTCCTCACCCCGTCCTTCGCTCCGTTCGGTCCACACGCCGATGGCCAGCACGCGCGGGACCACGCAGTGCCACACGACACCCGCCCCTGGCGGATCGGACAGGCGGGTCCCGTGCACCTTCACCTCGGTCACCTACCGGGTCACCCGTTCACGTCGTCGATCTTCGACAGCTTGATGCCGCGGACGCGGCTGGGGCGGTGCGAGCCGTTCTGCGCCGGGTCCTGCTCTTCTGGGGTGTCGTCCGGCTCATGGCCGGTCTCCGCGACGGGGCCGGTGGAGAGCGCGCCCCGCAACCTCCCCGAGCGGATCCCGCCGAACGGTGCCGTGGATCCACCGGTGACCCGGTCCCGCAACGCCCGCTCGGCCTGGAGGAGCTCCCATGGCTCGAGCTCCGTGCCCGCCTGTGAGATGACCTTGTTCCAGGCGGCCAGCAGCTCCTGGCGTTCTTCACGTTCGGCCCCGGCGATCAGGTCGTACGCCGCCCGCGGCCCCTCCCGTTCCATGATCTCCGCGATCAGGCCCTCGGCCCCGTCCTCGCGGAGCATGCGCAGGTGCCGCTGCCTGCGCATCTCCATCAGCCGGGTCTCGCGCTCGATCTCGCGGTACGCCCGGCCGCTCGCCAGGATCTCGTCGGTGTCGACCACGAGCTCGATGGTGATGTTGCGCAGCCGGAGCGCGGAGTCGCCGGCGAAGTCCCGCATCGACTCGGTCAGCGCGTCCTCGGCCCGGTGCAGGTCACCGATGTCGTAGCCGCGCGAGACCCGGCGCAACATGCTCTGCAACGGCAGACGCAGGGCGCTGCCGACGTCCTCGATGCCGCGGGAGACGACCTCGTCGGGCTCGGCCACCCGGCAGTTCAGCCGGACCAGGCTGGAGAAGCCGAAGGCGGGGTCCCTGCTGAGCAACGGCAGGTGCAGGACCAGCCGGTGCTCTCGCATGTCGACCAGGTAGGAGTGACGGTAGGTGCCGTACCAGGCGTCCGGGACGGACTCGCCGTGCCGGATCGTCAGCAGGTCGCCCTTGCGCGGCGCCAGGACCAGCGCCGTTCCCGGAGCGGGCGGCCGCAGCGGCTTGCGCGGCAGGACCAGCGGCAGGCCGGACCTCTTGAGAATCGGGTTGTAGGTGTAGGCCTCCACGATCAGGTCCTTCCGGTCGTGTACTCGCGTGATCGGTCGAGCGCCGCGTGGATCTGCGCGGCGGGGTGGTCTCGACGACCGGCCGCCCTGGCCCATTCGTCGAGGTGGTACAGCAGCCGTTCTCGATGCCTGCCGGAACGCCCGGCCACGGCCAGCACGATGAGCCGCGCGTTGCGGTTGGCCGTCCGGTCGTGGCCGACGTGCTTGTCCAGGTAGTCGCGCAGGGTCTGCAGCGCCTGCTCCTGCACCGGCCTGCGGGACAGCGCGCGGGACCAGAGCTCGGTCAGCGGCGCCAGGTGGCTCTCGGCCTCGGCGATCAGCAGCGGGCACGAGGACGTGCGCTCTCCCGGCCCAGCGAGCGCGGCCGCCGTCCCGCTCGCCGGGAGCCCGGCCACGAAGACGAAGGCCGACAGGGCCTTGGCGACCTCCGTCGAGCCGTCCTGCGCCTGCGACCAGTCCAGCAGTGCCTCGAGCACGTCGCTCGCGTGCCCCTGCTCGATCAAGTGGAACAGGCTCACGCCGACCGGCAGCAGAGTGCCCCAGTCCTCTTCCTTCCGGTTCAGCAGCATGCGCAGCGCGCGGGCGGCGCGATCCGGACGGGCGGCGCCCAGCCTGCCGCTCAGCGTCATGGCGGCGGTCAGCCCCCGCCGCCGCTGGGCGACGGTGTCCGCCTCCGTCACCCAGCCTTCCAGCAACTGCCACACGGCCTCGGTGAGATCCGGGTGGCCACCGGCGACGTCGAGCGCGGTGGCCGCGCTCTGCCTCAGCACGAGCGACCCGTCCTCGGCCCATTGCCGCAGGTAGCGGTGGACGGCATGATCGTAGTCGCTCCAGGCGAGCACGCCTGCCGCCACCGAGGCGCGAGCCCGCACGTCGATGTCGGGATGGGTGACGAGCTTCCGGATCCAGCCGAGCAGCGCCAGGCGCCGGCCGTCGAGCGAAGTCCAGGCGTACCCCAGCACGGCCTGCCTGACCAGCGGGTTGCGGTAGCGGACGCGGGGCGCCACGTCGCCGGCGACCGTTCCCGAGCCGAGCGACACCTCCAGCCACGGATGGTCCGACTCCAGACGCTCACGGAATCGCAGGTCGGCCGGCGCCTCTGCGGGCGGGGCCAGCCGCTCGTGCAGGGCGGTGGCGGCGTCGGACACCGTGAGGTAGGTGGCGTCCTCCAGCACCGCCGCCGCCAGCGCGAAGCTCGTGCTCTCCGGCTCGCGGTGCCGGCTGAACCACGCGTGGACCTGTGCCGTGGGATCGCGCAGGTCCCTGACGGCGCTCGCAAGGTCCTTGCCCTCCCTGATCACGGCGGCCAGGCGCACCGCGGTCCGCGGGCGTGGGTCCTCGCGCAGGAGTTCCAGCGCGCCCGCGTCGGCGAGCCGTCGCCGCAGCTCCGCCGACTCCTCGGGCGTGGGCTCGTCCTCGTGGAGCTGCCGCTCGATCAGGCGTATGAGGTCAGGCCGGCCGAGCGTCGTCATGACCTGCTCGAAACGCCCGGCCTGCACCAGCGCGCCCCTCGGCGGGCCGGTCACCACGACGAGGTAGCTCTTCCGCTCCTGGAGGCGGTCCGTCGTGTCGTCGATCCACTGCTCGTCGAGGAGCGCCGGATCAAGAGTGGTGGTCGCGTCGTCCAGGACGAGCAGGTAGCCGGTGTCCGTCTCGGACGCCCACTGCGCCTCCTTCACCACGGACGGGTCCAGCACCATGTGGCACGCGCCGGCCGGATGCCTCTCCACCGCTCGCGCCAGCAGATTCATGCCCGTGGTGCGTCGTCCGCCGGGCGGGAGGGCGAGGATCAGCAACCGGTGCTCGACGAGGACGCGCAGCGCTTCGTCGAAGCCGGGCGCGGGGAGATAGCCCTTGGTCCACCGGACGAGTCCCCTGGCGCTGATCTTCGTGGTCGTCTGTCCCGCGCGCTGTCCGCCCCCGCCGACGGACATCCCGCCGGCCACGTCCACACGGCCGTTGAACAGGGCCAACGTGTTGATCCGCATGCCTAGCGGATCTCCGTTCAGCCGCTCCATGACGCGGGCCGCGATGGCGGCCGCCTGCGCCGCCTCCGCGCGTTCCGGGTCGTCCTCGCCGCCGTGGCGCAGCGCGTTCAGCGCGTCCTCGGCGCTCAGCGGCGTGGTGTCGTCCTTGTTCTGCTGATCCGGCTGTGGACGCTGGTCGGCGGCCGCGTGCGCCCCCTCGTCGCCGGAGGCGCCTTCCTCCACCGGGGGCTCGTCGGTCTTCTGGCTCATGCGCTACTGACCTCCGTCGTGGTCATCCGTCGTGGTCAGGAGATGGTGAAGTCGCCGGCGATGTGCACGGGCGCCTGGTAGACCATGGCGTTCTTGATGGTCTCGGCGACGATCGCGGGGCCGCCCGCGCGCGCCCGCTTCTCCTGGTCGACCAGCCGCTCCACGCTGTCCAGGAACGCCTGGTCGCGGACGAGGTGCGCGACCAGCACCCGCTCCAGGACCGCGACGGCCGCGCCGTTCACCGGGTCGACCTCGACGCGCGCCAGCGCGTCCGCCGCCTCCGGGTCGCCGGCGAAGCGGGCCCTGACGAGTTCGAGCAGTTCGTCCGGGTGACGGGTCCAGGAGACGCCGCTCTGTGCCTCGCCCCTCGTGATGGCGTCCGTGACAAGGCGGACGGCGTTCTTCCCGATCTCGTTCGCTGATCGCATGTTCCCTCCTGGGGGATCGACGGTGTAAGCGCCGGGTGGCGGGTCGAGCACGGGGTCCTGGCGCAAGATCAGCTGCTGAAGCTCCTTGACCCGGGTGCCGGGGTCGTTGCCGACCTCGTCGCGCAGCCTGCGCCGCAGGTCCTCGTACGCGGCGAGGGAGTCGGTCGCCCGGCCGACGCGGTAGTGGGCCAGCATCAGCAACCTCGCCGCCTCCTCGTCCAGCGGCCAGGCGTGGACGAGGTCCTGCAGCTCGGGCACGAGCCGGGCGTGCTGACCGAGCCGCAGCTCGGCCTCCAGGCAGGCGAGCAGTGCGGCGCGGTACTCCTCCAGCAGCCGGAGCCGCGCCTCCTCGGCCCCCGGTCCCGGCAGGCCGGCGAGCGGCTCACCCGGGCGTGGCCCGTCGGGCTCCCACTGCTGGAGCGCGTCCCGCAGCAACCGTGCGGCCTGCTCGTCGTCCTGCCTCAGCAGCGGCCAGGCCGACTTGACGCGATCTCGGAAGCGGAGGGCGTCCACCTGGTCCCGCTCGACCACGACCCGGTAGCCGTTGTCGTACATGGGCACCACGAGGCCTCCCGAGGAGGTCCTGCCCAGCCGGGTGCGCAGGTCGCTGGCGTAGTGCGACAGGACGCGGCGCGCCGCGCGGATGCCCGGCTCGCCCCACACCTTCGTGATGAGCCGCTCGATGGTGACCGGCTGCCCCTCGGCGAGCAGCAGCAGGGCGAGCAACAGTCGTTGCTGCCGGTCCCCCAGGGGCACCGGACGGTCGCCCCGGTACGCCTCCATACCGTTCAGCAATTGATACCGCACGGCCGCTCCCCTCCGCTCAGGATTTCCTATGACGCACCTATGACAAACCGCCTACCGGATCTCTCACCTGGTTTCACACCGCGATATTCGATCCTTTTCTCAAGGGCGCGGCAAAGCCCCCGCCGAAAAGAAAAGGAGAAAAAAATGAACGAGGTCCGGGAAAACAACCCGCAGCAGCCCGGCTGGGTCAAGGCCGCCGCTTGTGACAATGGCGGCACCTGCATCGAGGTCGCCCTCAGCGGCAACGCGATCCTCATCCGGGACTCCAAGGACCCGGACGGGCCGGTGCTCCGCTTCACCGTCCCCGAGTGGCTCGTCTTCGTCTGCGGGGTGCTCGTCGGCGACTTCGACCACCTGATGTGACGTACGCCGGCCCCGGGAAGGGCGTCGCGGCGCGCGGGCCGCGACGCCCCCCGGCGGGGACGCCGGGCCGGTGTCGGCGATCGAGCGGGGCGGGCGGCCATTCCGGTCAGCCCGCCTCGGCGCGCAGGTCCGCGCCCAGCTTCGCGAGAAAATCCCGCGCCGCGTCGCCGTAAATCGCCATGTCGCGGAGCAGCGACCATTGCCGCCGATACATCGCCACGTCCTCT
Organism: Nonomuraea sp. NPDC048826; assembly: GCF_043198225.1. Classification (NCBI taxonomy): domain Bacteria; kingdom Bacillati; phylum Actinomycetota; class Actinomycetes; order Streptosporangiales; family Streptosporangiaceae; genus Nonomuraea; species Nonomuraea sp. NPDC048826. Next base: position 780,181 of record NZ_JBICUQ010000004.1, read on the forward strand.
TGATTGCGCGCGGTCAATCTCATGTGCGTCACTTCTATCTCCACGAAACTTTCGCCGGCGCTGCCGTCACTCTCGAACAACGTGAATCCGTGCGAAGGACAGACGAGTGATTCCGTGTCCAGGGGGATCAGCCCCATGGACACGTTCTCCAAGGTGCTCACCGACGCGATGCGGTCGAGCTGCGCCAGGAGGAGCCGGACCGGCCCGGGACGGCAGCGCAGCGCGGCCTCGGTGATCAGGAACTCGAAGCACCGGTTCTCGTCGTACAGGGCGACCTGGCGCTGCAGCCGGGCCGCGACGATCATGGGCAGGTCGCCCACGGCGTACGGGGGGTCGAACAGGGTGAACACGCGGCGGGCGTACTCCGCTGTCTGCAGCAGCCCCGGAACGAGCGACGGCTGGAAGGAGCGGATCAGCCGTGCCTGGTCCTCCTGCTCGCGGATCTGGTCCTGCAAGTGGGTCTGCTGTTGCAGGGCGGTCCGCCACGAGTGCATCTCGACGAAGACCGCCTGCGTCAGGTCGGCGAGCATCTCCCGCGCCTCGGGCGGCGCCTCCACCGCCTCCCCCCAGGCCGTCACCTCGGGCAACGACGGGATGACGTTGCCGGACTCGATGCGTGAGATCTTCGACTGGCTGATGCCGATGCGAGCAGCGAGGTCGCGGCCCGAGATGCCGGCCAGGTCGCGCAAGCGTCGCAGCTCCATGGCGAGCCGTTGGCGTTTGGTCCGCGGCTTCCCCGTCTCCTGTGGGAGGTCTTCCATCGATCCCCGATCTCGCTGGGCGGTCGGCCCAGGTCTTGCTGATTCAAAATGATGCAAAACGATACATCAGTCTGTGAGCCAAGACCATGGAGCGACCGATCCATGCTCAACAGGTATGGCTATCTGTCAGGAGAAACGCCTATTTGTCGCCCGATCACCCAGTTTTTGTTCACACTCGATCCATGACGATTCACTTCGATTCTGTGGCAGCGGGGATCTCTGAGCCTCCTGATGATGCGCACAGTGGGCGCGGCAGCACCATGACTCCCGATGGATCCGGATGATCCCGGATCAAATCGCACCCTCCGGGCCTATCCGGCCTCGTCCGGACACGTCCGGCCCTGAGTCGCGTATCAGTGCAACCGATCTGGAACCAACGCGGGCCGGCGATCCCGTGAAGCTGGCACCAGGTGATGCCAAGATGGCTACATCACCACGCGTACATCGAAGATCACTCAGTTTCGGTTCGGAGCGATGGCGAAAAAACCTCGCACAACGGCACTGGACGCCTTCGTCGGTCAACTGACCGAGCTGGTCGCCCTGGCCGGGTCTCCCACGCTGTCCGAGTTACGGAAGATCTCGCGCAACAGCAGCAGGGACCTGGCGGAGAGCACCACGCATGACATCCTGACCGGCAAGCGCAAACGAGCGCCCGACTGGCCGTGGGTGCATTCCTTCGTGATGGCGTGCCGCACGGCCGCCGAGCGGACCGGGCTCGACATACGTCCCCTGGACGACGTCAAGACCTGGCACCACCTGTGGCGGGCAGCGCGTGAGACGCCCGGCGGACCCGCCGAGTCCCCTCCCGTGCCGGCCGCCCCCGCGGTTCCGGAGCGTCCGGTACGGGAGGACCTGCTGAGAGCCTTCGGCCGGATCGGCCTGCGGTTGCTGGCCCAGAGCGACCGGCAGGACCCCCGCGACTGCCTGCGATTAGCCGTCGTCGCCTTGTTACGGGGGCACCCCGACGACGCCCGCCCCTGGCTGCGGCTGGCCGACGAAGCCGGTTCCGCCGAGGCCACCGCGTTGCTCGACCACCCGAGACGGCGGCAGATGGCCGCGCGCCTCGCCTACACCTACGGACGCGACTTCGAGCAGGCCTCTCCCGGCAACCTGCACATCGCGATGTTCTACTACCGGCTGGCCGCGGAAGCCGGGCACACCGAGGCCGCCTACCGCCTCGGGCTCGTCCACCACAGCAGGGACGAGCGGGGGGTCGCGGCGAGCTGGTTCCACCGCGCCGCCGACGACGGGCATCCCGAGGCCGTCACCGAACTGAACGGCTCAGCGCGACAGCCGGCGGGGCGGAACGCGGCCGGGCTCAAGGATCGGCGATGACATCCGAAGCTTTCGCCGGTCACCTGCCGGAGGCTCGACCCGGTCGTCGGCGCCGAGCCGTGATCCATGGGAGCCGCGTCCTATCGCGAATCTCCTCGCTGCCAGAGCATCTCCAGGCCCAGGGCGATCGCGCACAGCACCGCCACGAAACCGGGGACGGCCACGAACGCGACATGGATCGGGCTGCCCTCGTCCGGGAGGAAGAGATCCACCCACCCCAGGGCGAGGGCCAGAGCCGTGGCCACCCCGCCGATCCTGGAGGTCCACCCGAACAACTGCGCAAGCCACGGTCCTGAGACCGTCGACTCCCTCGACCGTACGTCGATGCTGAAGAAGATCAACAGAACGGCGAGGAACGAGATCAAGCTGACCATCTCGGCTGACGGCATCGGGCGCATGCCGCGGACCATAACCCATGGCGGGCCCGGAGACCGGCAGCGGCAGCCGATCGACGGCGATGTCGTGCCGGAGGATGCACACGCTCGGTCCAGGTGCGGCAAGAAGGCCGCTGCTCAGGATGAAAGGACTCGCCGAACAGGCGAGCTCACCCGTCCTGGTCAGTCGAGATGGCTGTCGTCGAGTGACGTCAGGCGGGCGGCCGCGTCCGGATCCGCCTGGCCGATGCGGTCCAGCAGGCGGTGCAGGAGGTCGTTGAGGGTTTCGAACTCCTCGGGGCTGGTCAGCTCGGCCCACCGCTGTTCGATCCTGTCTCCTATGCTCGCCGCCAGCGGCCGTACCGCCCTTCCCCGTTCCGTGAGGACGATCAACCGGGACCGGCCGTCGCGGGGATTCGGGCGGCGTTCCAGGTAGCCGGCGCGTTCGAGCTGGTCGACCGACTGGGCCATGGTCTGCTTGCGTACGCCGGCCCGGACGGCGAGTTCGCGTACCGCGATTCCCTCGGGCGGGACGAACGGGAAAACCTTCGCATCGCCCGATCGGATGTCGCCGAAGCCGGCTTCCTCAAGAGCCGCCTCGATGCCGTGGGCGTATTCGCGGTGGAGGAGGCGGAGGAGGAGAGCGAGCCGCAGGCGCTTGGCGGACGGATCTCGGCTCATATTGACAGCCACCTGTCTAGTTCTAATATGGTCAGGTACCTGTCTAGTATGCCATCCCCGAAGAGAGGCCTGCCATGCCCACTGCCCATGTTCTCGATTCCACGATCTTCTACCGGGAGGCCGGGGCGGGGACGCCGCTGGTGTTCCTGCACGGCAACCCCACCTCGTCGTACCTGTGGCGGCACATCCTGCCTGCCGTCAGCCAGTACGGCCGGTGCCTGGCGCCCGACCTCATCGGCATGGGCGACTCGGGCAAGCCCGAGGTCGCGTACACCTTCCACGATCACGCCCGCTACCTCGACGCGTGGTTCGACGCGCTCGGTCTCGAGCAGGTCGTGCTGGTCGGTCACGACTGGGGCGGCGCCCTGGCCTTCGACTGGGCCGCCCGCCATCCCGGACGAATCCGGGGCATCGCGTTCACCGAGACGATCATCAGGCCGATGTCCTGGGAGGACTTCCCCGCCGGCGCCCGCCCGATGTTCGAGGCCATGCGTACGCCCGGTGTGGGCGAGGCCATGGTCCTCGACCAGAACGCGTTCATCGAGAAGGCGCTGCCGTCCACCGTCGCCGGCGGGCTGAGCGAGGAGGACCACGAGGTCTACCGCCGTCCCTACCCGACCAGGCAGAGCCGGCTGCCGTTGCTGCAGTGGCCGCGGGCGATGCCGCTGGAGGGAGAGCCGGCCGACGTCGTGGCCAGGATCACGGCCTACGACGAGTGGCTGGCCGGCAGCGCGGACGTGCCCAAGCTCCTGCTCGCCTTCGAACCCGGGCCGAGCACGATGATGGGCAAGGAGACCATCGACTGGTGCGCCGCCCACGTGTCCGCCCTGGAGATCGTGAGGCACGGGCCCGCCGGCCATCACACTCCCGAGGACCAGCCCGAGGCCATCGCCGCCTCGCTGCTCGCCTGGCTGGACAAGCACCACCTGCGCGACGGGGCTGACGCGATGTGAGCGATCAACCTGCACCGCCGCGCACCTGCGGCCTGTGCCAGAGTGCTGAACTGGCTCGACCGGAGTCTCTGAACGAGGGATCCCGGCACGACGGTGGCGCAGCCGTCGGGCGACCGGCGACGGAGCGCTGAGGTGGGACCGGTCAGCGCCTTCTGACTGCGTAGGTCAGGTGCGTCACCCGCTGCGTCGTCTCCGCCCGGACCTGATCCAGGGCCACGCGGTCCGCGTCCACGCCCTCGAACAGACGGACTCCGGAGCCGAAGAACACGGGTGACAGCGAGATCGAGAACTCGTCGACCAGGCCGGCGTTCACGTACTGCAGAATCGTCGCGCCGCCGCCGGCGATCCGGACGTCGCGGTCGCCGGCGGCCTCGCGGGCCAGGCCGAGCGCGGCCTCGATGCCGTCGTTGACGAAGTGGAACGTGGTCCCGCCCGGCCGTTCCCAGGGGTCGCGCTTCTCGTGTGTCACGACGAACACCGGCGTGTGGAACGGCGCCTCCTCCGGCCACATCTGCTCACCGGCGTCGAACATGCGCTTGCCCATGACGCTCGCGCCGGTGCGCTCGAACGTCTCCCGCAGGATGTCGTTGTCGCGGCCTTCCTCGCCGCCTCCGCCCAACTTCAGGTTCTCCCTGAAGAACCGCTGCGGAAAGACCCACCGCTGCAGTTCCATCCACTGCCGTCCCATCAGTTCTCCGGCGGACGCGGGTGCGATGAAACCGTCCAGCGACATCGACACGCTGAAGAACACCTTCCGCGCCATCAGCCCTCAGCTCCCTTCCGGACGATCTCGGCGATGTAGGCGGCGAGGTTGCCCAGGGTCTGCTGTCCGCCCTCGACGGCGTGGTATTTCTCGACCGCTTCGTCGCGCAGTTCGGCGGTGGGGAACACCGTGCGCATCTCGATCCGGGTCGCCGCCCCGTCGGGCGTGAACGCCAGGACCGACTCGAAGGCGTTCTGGTCGTCGCGGTGTTCGCCGTGCAGCAGCGCGATTCTCCGTGGCGGGACGATCTCGGTCCAGGTGATCCACTCCTGGTAGTCCGTCCCGTCCGGCCCGTGCATCACGAAGTCCCACTCCCCGCCGACGCGGAACTCGAACGAGCGCGTCGTGGTGGTGAACCCTTCCGGCCCCCACCACCGTGACAGGTGCCGCACCTCGGTGAACGCCTCGAACACCAGCTCCCGCGGGGCGTCGACGACCCGGGAGATCACGATCTCGCGGTCGGCCGTCACGGGCCGAGCCGACGCTCCTTGTCCGGTCCTGCTCATTGGTCGCCACCCTCCTGGCTTGCCTGCTTGAGGTCCTGTACGTACGCGTCCAGGCGGTCGAAGCTCTCGTTCCAGAACCGCTCGAACCCGCCGGTCCACTCGTGGATCGGCCGCAGCCCGCGGGCGTCCAGCCGATACAAGCGCTGTTTGCCCACCTTGCGGTCCCGCACCAGCCCGACCTCGCGGAGCACCCGCAGGTGCTTGGACGCCCCCGGCTGGGTCATCCCCAGATCCTGCGCCAATTCGGTCACCGGCAGCTCACCCGCCCGCAGCAGAACCAGGATCTCCCGGCGCTGCGGCTCGGCGATCGCGTTGAAGACGTCCGATGTCGTCGCTGCTCTTGCCACGCAGACATCATATGCCGATATAGGCATGCGTCAAGACGGATCGCGAACCGGACTCCCGCCATGCCTCGCCGACGGCTGTGCCCTGGAGAGGACTTCCTCTCCAGGGCACGTCGAACCGGTGTGATCTCGCCCGGTGAGCCTGCCGCTCAGGTCAGGGACGCACGAATGCCGTGCACTTGATCGACCCTGTGTTGCCCCAGCAGAAGCGGAGGCCGTTCGGCTCACCGCTGACGCCGTAGGAGTAACAGGCGTTCGTGGCCACCGCGGGCCCGTTGTACCGCTGAAGGCGGCCGTCCCGGTATCGCACGGTCGCCCAGACAGGAGGGCCGCCGTACATCCTGCAGGCGCTCACTTGCAGGTGATCGCCCGACAGCTGCGCGAATCCGAGATCGCCGCCGACGCGCACCAGGTGCGCCTGCGCAGCCGGAGTCATGGCCAGCATGGTCCCGACGGCGACGGCGGCCACTGTCGACGCCCGCACGCCCAGGGCTCCCCGAAATCTCATGCCGGATCCTTTCCTCTGGACTTCGCTTTCCGCCTCTCCACGCTCCGACGCCGGAGCGCCTGCGGCCAGGACAGCGGGAGGACATTCGGCGGACGTACGGGGAAGCTCCAGGTCCAGGGGTCATCACGGCGACGGGCGGACCGCGGATCAGCGGTCAGGGCGGACTCAGCGGCCCTGGAGGCGCCGCTGCTTCCGGCGTTCCCAGCTGTTGGGATGCCGGATGACCACTCCCCCCGCGCCGCCGGTGCCGGACAGGCGGATCAGCGGCGTCCTGGGGAGGCGCTGCGGCGTGGTCTTGTCCTTGAAGCCCCCGAGGCCGCCCTCCATGCGGGACGTCTCCGCGGCCCAGCCGTCGGGGATGATGATCGTGATGCCGCCCATCTGGCCTTCGGCCTCGATCCGGATCTCGGGCAGCCGGCATTCGGTCTCGGTGAAGTCGATCTTGACGGCGCCCATGCCGCCGTACACGACGATGCGCCCCGGCACGTCCCAGCGCCCCGAACGGGTCACGCCGTGCATGCCACCCTTGAGGACCAGCGGCTCCTGATGCACCGGGACCTCCGGCGGCAGATCGGCGGTGAGGGGTGCCAGATCGGCGTACGTCTTGGCGTTCAACGCCAGCTCCAGCCGGGTGTCCAGCTCGCTGAGGTCGATCCGGCCATCGGCCGCCGCCGTGTTCAGCCGTTCCACCACCGCTTCACGCTCGTCGTGCGAGACGCGCCACCCATCGCGGCCGACCGGTTTCGGGAGCCTATCGTTCATGGCTCAATGATAGGGAGATTGCGGAAAGCCGCCCGTCAGCTGGAGGTCGGGGCCCGGACTTCGGCAGCCCATCACTCCACGTTGTCGGATGTTTACGTGACGCAGGACGGGGTTCGGCCCGCAGGGCGAGACGGTGCAGCCGGACTGGGCGGCGGAGCTGATGCGCGCCTCTTACTGACCCGTACGTCTCAGTCTCAAAATCGAGTCTCACTACTGGAGATTTTGAGATAGCGATAGACCGTCGCCCTGGAGACGCCGAACCGGGCGGCGATCTCCCCGGCCCCACACCCCTCGGCGTACAGCGAACGCGCCTGCGCGACCTGCTCCTCGCCGAGGAGGGCGCGCCGCCCGCCGTTCCGCCCCCGCGCCCGCCCGCGCACCTCGGCTCCGGGCACGGACGCGGGCGGCGCGTCCAGCAGCGCCCTGGCGCCGTCCAGGATCAGCCGGCGCAGCCGTTCGGGCGGTTCGTCGCGGAACAGCAGCACGGGATCGGCCAGCCCCGCCACCACCTGACAGGCCCGCACCCGCTCCTCGATCCCCCGGGAAGGCCCGGCCACCAGCTCGTTGGCCAGCGCGATGGCGGCACGGAAGCGGTCGGCGATCGGTGCCTGCACCAGCAGCGTCATGTCCCTGACCAGCATGGTGAGCGTGTGCCGGTGCCGCAGGTGCACGTCGACGTAACCCTCGATCGCCCGCCACCGGACCTCCTCGGCGCTCCCGCTGGACTCGGCCGCGGACAGCACCGCCTCCAGCTCGTCCAGCAACGGCACCGTGATCCGGCGGAGGATCTCCTCCTTGGAGTCGAAGTGGTAGTAGAGGGCGGCCTTGGTGATGCCCACCTCGTCGGCGATGGCCTGCATGGAGGTCGCCCGGTAGCCGCGGGCGGCGAACAGGATGCGCGCCGCCTCCAGGATCCGTTCGGAAGTCAAGGAGTCTCACTTACCAACGGTCAGTTCATTCGCTAGTGTGCTTACCGGAAGTCAGTCTACGGCCGCGGGGAGATCCGTATGCGATCCAAGGTGTCCTTCACCGCTGACGGCATCCGGTGCGCCGGCTACCTCTACCTGCCCGCCGGTTCGGGTCCGGTGCCGTGCGTGGTGCTCTGCCACGGCTTCAGCGGGACGATGGACCGGCTCTTCGACTACGGCGAGCGCTTCGCCGCCGCGGGGTTCGCCGCGCTGGTCTTCGACTACCGCGGTTTCGGCGAGAGCGACGGCGAGCCGCGCCAGGTTCCCGACATCCGCGGCCAGCTCACCGACGTGCGCGCCGCCGTGGAATTCGTCCGGGGGCACGAGCGGGTCGACCCCGGCAAGGTTCTGTTGTGGGGCAACTCGCTGGGCGGCGCCCATGTGATCACGGTGGCCGCGGACGATCCCCGCATCGCGGCCGTGGTCGCGCAGATCCCGTTCAACGGGTTCCCGAAGAAGGTCGAGGGGCGCTCGACCGCTGAGACGCTGAGGGTGCTGGGCGCGATCTGCTGGGACGCGCTGCGGGGCAAGCTGGGCCTGCGGCCGTACTACATCCCGATGGTGGGACGCCCGGGAGAGCTGGCCGTGACCGCGACCCCCGAGGCCGACCAGCACATCCGGACCCTGACCGGCGGAGAGCACCGGACGTCGTGGCGCAACAGCGTCGCACCCCGGGGGCTGCTGCGGATGATGCGCTACCACCCTGCCGAGTCCGCGGCCCGCCTGGCCTCCCCGCTGCTGGTCTGCGTCGCCGCCGAGGACCGGGAGACACCGCTGGAGAGCAGCCGGGAGCTGGCCGACCGCGCCCCGCGCGGCGAGCTGCGCGTCTATCCCGGCACCCACTTCACCTTCTACACCGACCTCACCTTCCGCGACCGCGTGGTCGCCGACCAGATCGCCTTCTACCGCCAGGCGTGCGCGTTGGTGTGACGGATCAAGCGAGCAGTACGGACGCGTCGGGGGACGGCAGGCACGGGGAGTGACCTGTTGTAGGACCGGGTGGCGGCGCAGGCCGAAGCCCGCGCCCTGCGCATCGCGCCTCAGGAGACCCGACCCCGTCCGGCGCGACGGCCCCAGGCCGTCGCAGTCTGGTTCAGCCGAGCGGGACGAGGATGTCGGCCAGCGCTCCGGGCTTGGAGAGGAAAGGCGAGTGGGAGGCGTCGAGGGTGACGACGGAGGTCGGGTTGTCCGGGTACGCCGCGTCGGCGTCCGCGACGAACCTCGCCTGCAGGCCCGGCCGGATGGCCATGTCCCGCGTGCAGACGATGTACGAGCGCGGCACCGATCCCCAGCCGTCGCGGGTCAGGGCGGTGGTGCCCGCCATGATGCCGATCGGGCCGTCGGGTGTCAGCAGGCCGGTGGCGGCGTCGGCGAGGTCCGGGTCCACGTCACCATAGAAGGCCGCGCGGAGCCCCTGCCGGTAGGCCGGGTCGTCGGTGGCGAAGTCGAGCCGCAGCGCGCCTGTCCGGGCGGGGTCACCCCGTAACAGCGGCGCGACGCGGTCGTCGGCGGCCTCGGGCAGCCGCGTGTACGCCGCCGCGGACACGCCGGACGCCGGCATGTAGGCGGTGAGGTACACGGCGTGTGCCACCAGTTCGGGTGTCTGCTGGGCCGTTCGCGTCAGGACGGGACCGGCCGCGCTGTGGGCGACCACGGTGACCGGCTCGCCGCCGCCGATCCGCCTGAGCTGCGCGGTCAGCAGGCCGGCCGCGTCGTCGAGGGTCACGTCCGCCACGGGCGAGACCTCGGCGCCGACCGCCTCTGGGTCGTACGGCTGCTCGGTGAACCATCGAGGGCGGCGGGCGTACAGCCCGTGCCCCGCCATGTCCACCGCGACGGCCGGGCGGCCGCGGGCCACCACGTGGGGGATGACTTCGCTCCAGCACCAGGCGCCGTGCCAGAAACCATGGACCAGTACCAGCGTCGACATCAGACGATCCTGAAGGTGGTGAGGACGCCGAGGGTGATGAGGAAGAGGCCTATGCCCACGACCCACATCCCTATCGTGGAACCGTCCTGACCGCCGGTGTCGATGCGCGCGTTCCGCTCTTTCTCGGGGTCGTAGAGAACCGTGACGTGATCGCCCGGTCGAGGAGGCTTGCTCTCGCCGTAACGCGAGGTGATCTCGACTTCCCGGCCGTCGCGGGTCGTGAAGCGGAAAACGGGATAGCACGCGTTGCTGTCGGGGTCGCTGCTCCTCTCCAGGCCGGTGACCAGGCCGGACACCCGGATCCCCCGGTCACGGAACCGCTGTGCCCGGCGCAGGGTCCAGACGCCGAACGCCAGGTTCGCCGATCCGAGAATGAAGAGCATGTCGGGCGAAGATGCCGATTCCAATCAGGATCACCTTTCGCTCGGACGACGGTCCGCCGTCGAAAAAGGGTTTCTCTGATCGACTACGCCACCGGCGGTTTGGTTCGGCGTCGCATCGACGTTCTCAGTTGGCCGACGAGGTGCTGGCTCGGACCATGAGCCGGGTGGGAAGGACCTCCACCGCGCCCGGCTCGATCGCGCCGGTGAGGAGGTCGGCGAGCATCCGCGCCGCCCGCCGGCCCATCTCGCGGGGGGCGATGTCGATCGCGGTGATCGGGGTGGCCAGGCCGCGCAGCGAGGGGCTGTCGACGTAGGCGGCCACGCGCAGGTCCTTGGGCACGTGGCGGCCCTGCTGGAAGGCGGCCTGCAGGGCGCTGTTGGCGCCGCCGTCGGGGACGGAGACGATCGCGTCGACGCCTCCCGGCGCCTGCAGGGCCGCGGCCACCGCGCGGCTGACGTCCTGCGGCTCGCACACGAGCGGCACGTCGTAGATCAGCGCCTGTCTGCCGGTCTCGGCGCACCACGCCTGGTAGCCGGCGCGGATGTCCAGGCCGAACGCGGTCTCCTCGCCGGGGCAGAGCATCGCGATCCGGTCGCCGCGGAGAGCCAGGTGCTCGAGCAGCATGCGGGTCGCCGCGCCGTGATCCGACTCGACCCGGCCCGCGTGCCGGGCGCCGGGGGTCAGGTCGCGCTCGCAGGTGACGATCGGCACCCGCAGGTTGGTGAGGGTCTCCAGCGTCGGGTCGCCGAGCATCGGGTCGGAGACGACCACGCCGTCGAGATGGAGGGACGGCACGCGCCCCGGATCGCGGGTCGCGGGGATGAGCGTGAGCGCCAGATCGTGCGAGAGCGCCTCCTCGGCGGCGGCGATCGCGAGGTCCATGTAGTACTCGAGACCGATCGTGCGGTCGGGGAAGTACAGGCCGATGACCCCGGTGCGGCCCCTGCGCAGGTTGCGGGCGCTGTGGTTGGCGACATAACCCAGTTCGCGGGCGACCGCGGCCACCCGCTCGCGGGTCGCGGCGGGAAGCCGGCCTCGCCCGTTGAGCGCGTCGGACACCGTCGTCGTCGAGACCCCAGCCGCGCGGGCCACGTCGAGCAGGGTGATCGGTCGGGTCATGTTCATCAAAGCCAACCGTACTGCGGCGCGACGGTCCGCGCGGCCGTGGGCGAGCGACCCGGCGAGTTTACAGGAACGTTTCTTCAGACCATTGCAGGAACGTTTCTGTGCGTGCTCTAATCGTCCCCACCTCGGCCGACTACCTACAGCCACGGAGGTGATCGTCGTGCGGCTGGTCCCATCGGAACGTGATCGCCTGCTGCTTTTCACCGCGGCGGAGCTGGCCCGGTCGCGGCGGGCCAGGGGGCTGCGGCTGAACGTGCCCGAGGCCACCGCGCTGATCGCCGACACGGTGTGCGAGGCGGCGCGGGACGGCCGGCGGCTGAGCGAGGCGATCGAAGCGGGCCGGTCGGTGCTGACCCCGGACGACGTGCTGCCCGGTGTGCCGGACGTGGTCACCGAGGTTCAGGTCGAGGCCGTCTTCGACGACGGGACCCGGCTGGCCGTGGTGACCGCGCCGTTCGGGCCCGAGGGGCTCGACCCGGCGGGGCCCGGCGCGCTGCTGCCCGCAGCGGAGCGTCCCGGGCAGCCCGGCGACGAGGCCGTGACAGTGGCGGTCGCCAACACGGCGGCGGTGCCGATCAGCGTCACCTCCCACTTCCACTTCTTCGAGGTGAACCCGCGGCTCAGGTTCGACCGGGCCGCCGCGTACGGACGGCACCTGGCCGTGCCCGCCGGGACGGCGGTGCGGTTCGACCCCGGCGCGACCGTCGAGGTGCGGCTGGCGCCGATCGGCGGCGCGCGGGTGGTGGTCGGCTTCGCCGGACTGGTGGACGGGCCGCTGGACGCCCCCGGCGCCCGGGAGGCGGCGCTGGAGCGTGCCAGGGCCTGCGGCTATCTGGGAGCGGAGTGACGTGGACGGCGCTGACTACGCGGCGGTGTACGGGCCGACCACCGGCGACCGGGTGGTGCTCGGCGACACCGGGCTGGTGGTGGAGGTCGAGGCGGACGCGCAGCGGTACGGGGACGAGTTCCTCGCCGGGTTCGGCAAGACCGCCCGCGACGGCCTGCACCTGAAGGCGACCTCGACGCGTGACACGTGCGACCTGATCGTGTCGAACGTGCTGATCCTCGACCCGGTGCTGGGGGTGCGCAAGGCCTCGATCGGGATCCGGGAGGGCCGGATCGCCGCGATCGGGAGGGCGGGCAACCCCGACACCCTCGACGGGGTCGACGTGGTGGCCGGCACCGGGACCACGATCATCAGCGGCGAGGGGCTGATCGCCACCGCGGGGGTGATCGACACCCACGTCCACCTGCTGTCCCCGCGGGTGATGGAGGCCTCGCTCGCCTCCGGGGTGACCACGATCCTCGGCCAGGAGTTCGGCCCGGTGTGGGGGGTCGGGGTGAACTCGCCGTGGGCGCTGCGCACCTCGTTCGCCGCGTTCGACGCCTGGCCGGTCAACATCGGCTTCCTCGCGCGGGGCTCGTCGTCGAGCCCCGAGCCGCTCGTCGAGGCGCTGGCCGAGGGCGGCGCCTGCGGGTTCAAGGTGCACGAGGACATGGGCGCGCACGCCCGCGCGCTGGACACCGCGCTGCGGGTGGCCGAGGAGCACGACGTGCAGGTCGCGCTGCACACCGACGGGCTGAACGAGAGCCTGTCGGTGCGTGACACCCTGGCCGTGCTGGACGGGCGCACCATCCACGCCTTCCACATCGAGGGCTGCGGCGGCGGCCACGTGCCCGACGTGCTCAGCCTGGCCGGGCAGCCGCACGTCATCGGCTCCTCCACCAACCCGACGCTGCCGTTCGGCCGCGACGCCGTGGCCGAGCACTACGACATGATCGTCTCCTGCCACGGCCTCTCCCCCGACCTGCCCTGCGACGAGGCCATGGCCCGCGACCGGATCCGCGAGCAGACCATGGGCGCCGAGGACGTCCTGCACGACCTCGGCGTCATCCCGATCACCTCCTCCGACGCCCAGGGCATGGGCCGGGCCGGGGAGACGGTCCGGCGGACCTTCGCCCTGGCCGCGAAGATGAAGGCCGAGCGGGGGCCCGAGCACGACCGCCACGACAACGCCCGGGTGCTGCGCTACCTGGCCAAGCTGACCGTCAACCCGGCGATCGCGCACGGGCTCGGCCACGAGATCGGCTCGGTGCGGCCGGGTCTGCTCGCCGACCTCGTGCTGTGGGAGCCGTCCAGGTTCGGCGCCACCCCGGAGCTCGTGCTCAAGGCGGGATTCCCCGCCTGGGGCGTGACCGGCGACCCCAACGCGGCGGTGTCGCAGGCGCAGCCGCTGGTCCTCGGCCCGCAGTTCGGCGGGCACGGCGCGGCCCCGGCCGAGCTGTCCGTCGCCTTCGTCAGCCGGGCCGCCGCCGAGGCCGGGACGGACCTGCTGCCCACCCGCCGCCGCCGGGTCGCCGTGCGCGGCACGCGCGGCATCGGCCTGGCCGACATGGTGCGCAACGGCCGCACCGGTCAGGTCAGCGTCGACCCGCGCACCGGCGCCGTCCGCCTGGACGGCGAGCCCGTCAGCTCCGCGCCCGCCGAACGGGTGGCGCTGTCCCGCCTGTACTTCCTGTGACCCCAGCCCGTCCCATCCATTCCCCGAAGGTGCCCCCCAAGTGACCCCATTCGCCGATCTCGTCATTGTCGGAGCCGACGTCTACACCGTGGACGCCGCCCGGAGCTGGACCGACGCGGTGGCCGTGCGCGGCGGCCGGATCGCCGCGCTGGGCGGCCCGGCCGTACGTGAGCTCATCGGCCCGCGCACCCGGGTGATCGAGGCCCGGGGCGGGATGGTGCTGCCCGGCTTCCAGGACGCGCACCTCCACGCGCCGTTCGCCGGCCGCAACCGGCTGAACGTGGACCTGGACGGCCTGGTGGGCCGGCAGGCCTACCTCGACCGCATCGCCGCCCACGCCGCCGCCCACCCCGACCGGCCCTGGATCGTGGGCGGCGGCTGGGCCATGGAGTACTTCCCCGGCGGCACGCCCCGCAAGGAGGACCTCGACGCCATCGCGCCGGACCGGCCGGTGTTCCTGTTCAACCGGGACGTGCACAGCGCGTGGGTGAACTCCGCCGCGCTGGCGCTGGCCGGGATCACCGCGGACACCCCGGACCCGGCCGACGGCAGGATCGAGCGCGACCCGGGCACCGGCGAGCCCACGGGCACGCTGCACGAGGGCGCCGCGTACTCCTACAACGAGCGCCACGTCCCGCCGCCCTCCCGGGAGGAGTGGGAGGCCGCCATCGTCAACGCGCAGGCGCACCTGCACTCCCTCGGCATCACCGGCTGGCAGGACGCCTGGGTCACCCCGGCCACGCTGGACGCCTACCGCTCCCTGGACGCGTCAGGCCGGCTCACCGCCCGCGTCGTGGGGGCGCTCTGGTGGGACCGGCACCGCGGCCTGGACCAGATCCCGGAGTTCCTCGGTCAGCGGGAGGCGGGCACCGCGCGGTTCCGTCCCACCTCCGTGAAGATCATGACCGACGGGGTGATGGAGAACTACACGGGCGCGCTGCTGGAGCCCTACTGCGACGGCTGCGGCGGGCACACCGGCAACCACGGCCTGACCTACGTCGACCGCGAGCTGCTGACCGCGGCGGTCACCGAACTGGACCGGCTCGGCTTCCAGGTGCACATGCACGCGATCGGCGACCGCGCCGTACGCAACGCGCTCGACGCCGTGCAGGCCGCCAGGACCGCCAACGGCGCCGCCGACCACCGGCACCACATCGCCCACGTGCAGCTCGTGCACCCCGACGACCTTCCCCGCTTCCGCGATCTCGGCGTCACGGCCAACTGCCAGGCGTACTGGGCGCAGCTGGAGCCGCAGATGGAAGAGCTGACGCTGCCGTTCCTCGGCCGGGACCGCGCCGACCTGCAGTATCCCTTCGGGGATCTGCTGCGTTCCGGCGCGACCCTGGCGATGGGCAGCGACTGGGCGGTGACCACCGCCAACCCCTTGGAGGAGATCGAGGTCGCCGTCACCCGGATCGACCCCGAGAACCGGGACAACGCGCCGTTCCTGCCGGAGCAGGCGCTGCCGCTGCCGGTGGCGCTAGCCGCGTTCACCGCCGGCTCCGCGTACGTCAACCATGACGACGACGCCGGCACCATCGCCGTCGGCAACCGCGCCGACCTCGCCGTTCTCGACCGCAACCTGTTCACCCGCGACGCCGGCCCGATCGGCGACGCGCATGTCGACTACACCATCGCCGAGGGGTCCGTCGTCTTCGAACGCCCCTGAGGAGGCACCGATGTCCAGTGAACCCCCCAACGTCCCCACCACCCCCCACCTGCGCCGAGTACTCGGCCTGCCCTCACTGGTCCTGTTCGGGCTGGCGTACATGGTGCCGCTCACCGTGTTCACCACGTACGGGATCGTCACGGAGATGACCGCGGGGCACCTGCCCGGCGCGTACGTCGTCACCCTGACCGCGATGCTCTTCACCGCCTACAGCTACGGGCGGATGGTGCAGGCGCATCCGTACGCCGGCTCGGCCTACACCTACACCCAGAAGTCGTTCGGCCCGCACCTGGGCTTCATGGCCGGCTGGGCCCTGCTGCTGGACTACGTCTTCCTGCCGATGATCAACTATCTGGTGATCGGCATCTACCTGAACGCGGCCTTCGAGGCGATCCCGGCCTGGGTCTGGGTCCTCGCCGCGATCGCCCTGGTCACCGGGCTGAACGTGCTCGGGATCCAGATGGTGAGCAGGATGAACTTCATTCTGATCGGGATCCAGGTCGTGTTCGTGGTGGTGTTCCTGGCCGGCGCCGTGCGCGCCATCGCCGGTGAGCCGATGCCGTCGATCGTCGAGCCGTTCTTCAGCGCCGGCACCGACCTGTCGATGATCCTCGGCGGCGCGGCGATCCTGTGCCTGTCCTTCCTCGGGTTCGACGCGGTCTCCACGCTGTCGGAGGAGACGCGCGACCCCCGGCGGCGGGTGCCCCGGGCGATCATGCTGACGACTCTGGCCGGCGGCGTCCTCTTCATCCTCATCTCCTACGTCGGGCACCTGGCCTTCCCTGACTGGCAGTCGTTCACCGACGCGGACTCGGCGGCGCTGGACGTCATGGGACACGTCGGCGGGGCGCTGCTGACCGCCTTCTTCACCGCCTCCTACATCTCCGGCGCGTTCGCCTCGGCCATGACCTCGCAGGCGAGCGTGTCCCGCATCCTGTACGCCATGGGTCGCGACGGCGTGCTGCCGAAGCGGTTCTTCGGCTACGTCCACCCCCGGTTCCGCAACCCCGTGCGGGCCACCCTCGCGGTCGGCGCGATATCGCTGGTGGCGCTGGTCATCAGCCTGGAGCTGGCGTCGGCCATGGTCAGCTTCGGCGCGCTGGTGGCGTTCTCCTTCGTGAACCTCTCGGTGATCAAGCACTATGTCGTGAACGAGGGCCGGCGGACCCCGCAGGACCTGGTCAAGTACGGCGTCGTGCCCGCCGTCGGCCTGCTGCTCTGTCTGTGGCTGTGGACCAGCCTGTCCGGCCTGACGTTCGTCGTCGGCCTGTCCTGGGTCGGCGCCGGGTTCGTCTACCTGCTGGGGCTGACCCGGATGTTCACCCGCCGCCCGCCGGAGCTGCACTTCAACGAGGTCGAGCCGGACGACGAGACCGAGCCCGCGCCCGCCGCCCAGTCCTGACCGCACGGGAGCCCGGAGCCGACCGGCTCCCGCCGCACACCCCGACCACATGAGCCTTACCGCACCCCCAATGTTGAGGAGGACGCGCGATGAGCGCGAAGAAACGACCGAATGCCGGATGGTCTGACGAGGAACTCGGGATGCGCAGCGGCATCACCCGCCGTGACTTCCTGGACGGCATCGCCCTGACCGGCGGCGCGCTGGCCCTCGGCGGCCTCTTCGGCGGCGGCACGGCCGCCGCCGCCACGGGCCCCGGCAACAGCGGCAAGCCGAAGGCCTACCCGCCGGCCCTCACCGGCCTCCGCGGCAGCCACGTGGGATCCTTCGAGATCGCGCACGCCCTCCGTGACGGCACCTTCTGGGACAAGGCGGGCAAGCCTTCCGACACGGGCGAGACGTTCGACCTGGTCGTGGTCGGCGCCGGGATCAGCGGTCTCAGCGCGGCCCACTTCTACCTGCGGGACGTCAACCGCAACGCCAGGATCCTCGTGATCGACCCGCACGACGACTTCGGCGGCCACGCCAAGCGCAACGAGTTCACCGTCAAGGGCAAGACGCTCATCGGCTACGGCGGGTCGCAGTCGATCGACACCCCGAGCTCGTACCCGCCCGAGGCGAAGCAGCTGCTCACCGACGTCGGGATCGACATCCAGAAGTTCTACACCTACTACGACCGGACCTTCTACGCCAACCACGGAGCCGGCGGTCGCGCCGTCCACTTCGACGCGGAGCAGTGGGGCCGCACGCACGTCTCGCTGGTGCCGCCCGGTTCGAAGCTGGAGGTCACGCTCAAGGACGCACCGCTCGACGACGCCTCGAAGCAGAAGCTCATCGAGGTGTACGAGGGCAACATCGACTACCTTCCGGGCCTGTCGGCCGAGGAGAAGCTCGACAGGCTCCGCCGGCTGACCTACGGCCAGTTCCTCCGGGACCACGCCGGAGTGTCGGGCGCCGCGTACGACTACATGCTCAAGTCGACCATGGGTGGTACGGGGATGACGATCGACTACTTCGGCGCGCTGGACGCCGCCGCGTCCGGCTATCCGGGCACGGGAGGGCTCGGCCTCGACTACAGCGGCGAGCCCTGGCCCGGCCTGATCAAGACCTACACCCGGATGTGGGGCGCGACGGACCCGTACATCTTCCACTTCCCGGACGGCAACGCCTCGATCGCGAGGGCGCTGGTGCGCCGCCTCGTCCCGGGCGCGCTGCCGGGGAACTCCATGGAGGACCTGGTCACCTCGACGTGCAACTACAAGCTGCTCGACAATCCCGGCAACCGGGTCAAGATCCGGCTCAACAGCACCGCGGTCCGCGTGGCCCACACCGCCGGGCGCCGCGCGGTCGAGATCCAGTACGTCCAGGACGGCAAGCTCAAGCGGGTGCAGGCCGGCGGGGTCGTCCTGGCCTGCTGGAACTCGATGATCCCGCACATCGTCCCGGAGATGCCGGACGAGCAGAAGGCGGCCGGGCACGAGGCGGTCAAGTACCCGATCGTCTACGCGAACGTCGCCCTGCGCAACTGGAAGCCGTGGGCCGAGCTCGGCATCAACTCGATCAGGTTCGCCAACGGCCTGTGGTCGAGCGCGGCGCTGGACTTCCCGGTGAGCATGGGACGGCACTACAAGTTCTCCGCCAACCCGAACGAGCCCATCGTGGCCCACTTCAGCACCGGCTTCACCCCGTCGGGCCTGGCGAACCCGCAGGCCGCGGCCAAGGCCGGGCGGGCCGCCCTGGCCCGGATGTCGTTCGAGGACCTGGAGCGCAGCATGCGCGCCGCGCTCGCCGACGTGCTGACCCCCGCCGGGTTCGACCCCGCCAAGGACATCGCCGGGATCACCGTGAACCGCTGGGCGCACGGCTACGCCCGGTACTACATCCTGCCGTGGGACGCGGACATCTGGCCGCACGGGCCGACCCCCGCGGACAAGATCGGCACCCCGCTCGGCCGGATCACCGTGTCGACGACCGACCAGGCCAACCACGGCTTCGTCGACGGGGCGATCGAATCGGCCTACCGGGCGGTCACCTACCTCAAGGAAGTCCGCTGACCACGTGGGCACGTGCTGTGGGGTACGGGACCTGACGGACGCGACGTCGGTCCCGTGCCCCACGGGCCTTCGATCAGACGGGCGGCATCAGATCACTCTCGCTGACGGTGTACGTGAGCACGGGGTAGGCGAAGTCCGTCTCCTGGTTCTCACGGCGCCGCAGCCGGTAGAACTCGCGCTGTTGCCCGTCGTCCGCCGAGGTGAGGCGGGCGCCGTCCGGCAGCCGGGGCTGCCCGTCGCGGAACCGTACGAAGGTCTTCGACGTGCGGAAGGTGACGCCCAGCCATCGGTTCTCGGCCGGCGGGGAGGACCTGTCCAGCACGATCTTGTGCCGGTGCCGCCGGTTCATGTCCACGGAGAACACGACGGCGCTGTTGTGCGTCAACGGGATCTCGAACGTCTGGCCGCCGGGTTCCTTCGCTTCGACGATCAGCTTTCTCGGCGGGCCCGCCTCGGGATGCTCGTAGCAGGAGAAGACCGCGATGCACGAGTCGTCCGCCAGATCGAGGGCCTGGTCGGAATGGCCGCCCATGGTCGCGTAGGCGTTCGTGTAGACCTCGGCGAGAGCGTTGTCGAAGCCGGCCGCCGGCGCCGCGCACTCCTCGATCCGCCGGGCCAGCCGCTCGTGCACCGCCCGGAAACGTTGCGCCGGAGCGGCGTAGCGGGTGGTGGTGCGGACCAGGGGCACGTCACCGTTCTCGTCGACCTTGACCAGGACAGCCCCCGACCGGCCCTTTCCCACGTCCTCGAACCGCGTCGACGCGTACAGCTCCTGGAAGAGATCGCCCTCGACGGGCACGGGGTACGAGCGGAACCCGTCCGGCGTCCTACGGCCGGGGGGCAAGGTAGTCTCCCGTGTTCATGCTGAAGAGGAACCTGTCGCCGTAATCGACGAAGGACGTGGTCCTGTTCTCCTCGGCGTACAGCTTGCGCAGGTCCTCCATGCCCTCGGGGGTGGGTGGTTCCAGCTTCGTCAACTCGCCGTCTCTCTTGAGGAACGTGTGGCCGTCCTTGTGCACGGCTTCGGTGCTCGAACAACGGACGACGTACCCCAGGCGGATCGGGAGTGCTGCGGCGTCCAGCGTGGACGGCCTGATCTCGTGCGTGTAGAGCCGGTTGGTGGACAGCGGCATGAAGAAGACGGAGCCGGGATACAGGGTGAGGGCGAACTGCCGGGGAAGCGCGTGCCGGTCCCCGGCCTCCTCCTTGAGCCGGAAGTGGAGCCTGGTCAGCCCGCTGACACCGTTCAGACCGTGGTCGAAGGCGTCCTCGGCCGAGGGGCGCAGCTTGTCGAGCCCGTCGTAGAAGGTGCAGAAGGCCATGATGCCGTTGACGGGCATGTCCTTGGTCTTGTCGGCGTGCGCCGAGATCCTGGCCTTGGACTGCTTGCGCGCGGCGTCGGCCGGGGTGTTGTGGTAGATCTGCGCGAGGACGTGATTGAGCGGGGCGTGGTCGCGGAACACGAAGGCGGCCTCGTCGTTCAGGGCCTCGACGATGTGCGCGTCCGTCGGGGAGAAGTTCTCGGTCGGCCCGGAGAGGTTCGTGGAGCACCGGAGCAGGCGGAAGCGCAGTTCGTCACCGGCTCGCGTGACGGGAGTGAGGTAGATGCCGGTCCGACGGGCCGCGCCCGGCTTGGTGGACTCGGTGAGGGACTGGAACGCGTGCTCCGAGCGGATCCGGCCGAAGAAGTCGGAGCCGGGATCGAAGAAGCGCCGGTAATACACGCCGACGCCGTGTATGCCGAGGGGAACCCGTCCGAGGTCCACCAGCCGGGCCTCCTCGTCATAACCAGACGAAAGCCCCCGGACCACGAACACCCGCGCGGCCCCGTCGAGCTCATGGCCGCCGATCCTGGATATGTCGCCGCACAGGTAGACGGTTTTCTGTTTCACCTCGGGCCGGCCGGCGAGAAAGTCGTCCAGGCTGATCACCGCCCCGAAGAAATCCCGGATCGGGATGTCGTCACGCCGTAAGCCCGATGACGCGACCAATAAGTTGCCCGCGCTTTCCGGACGAGCGACTTCTCGTTTGTCTGAATGCATGAAACCGGCCCGCGATTCGTACGATGAATACGGTCCCACTGTAGCGAACGACTTCCTCGACGGCGGGCGAACCTGGTCGCGGGGTCAGGGCCGCGTGTCCGGGTGGAGGGCCCGGGCGCACAGCGTGAGCGTTTCCGCGAGTGTCGCGCGGTCCGGGTCGCCGATCTCGGCGAGCATGACGGCTTCGATGCTGTCGAGGGAGCGGTCGCAGCGCCGGAGGGTGTCCAGGCCCTTCGGGGTGAGGCGGGTGCGCAGAGCGCGTCCGCCGCGGGGATGCGGGTCGCGGCGGATCAGGCCGCGTTGTTCGAGATCGCGGATGACCAGGTTCATCGCCTGCGGGGTGACGAAGGCGATGCGGGCCAGGTCGGCCGAGGACGGGGCGTCACGCAGGCGGAGTTCGCTGAGCGCCATGTAGGCGGTGGTCGTCAGGCCGTGCCGGGCGAGCGCTTCATCCAGGCAGGCGCGGATGCGGCGTTCCAGCCGGAACACCAGGTAGCTCACACGGGGCGGCGGTGCGTCCGGCGCAACGGCCGCGGGGACACCCGGATCGGTCACCAGGAGACGATATCGCGCCCCCGCCGTAACGGGTCCCGATGAAAGTTTCTCTCCGCTTATCAAGGTCCTTGATAGCAAGGTACTTGATAACGAGGGGAAACGACTCCCCGCCCGGGTGAACCGGCGGCACGCGCACCGAACGCGCATTGACAGTGAGACCTGGCGCTTTTACGTTCCAGCGACCGATGTCGATACGCGGCGGACCGATCCGCGGCGCGCCGCGGAAATGAGAGGAGGAGCGCGAATGAGACGATCGATCAGGGTGCTGGCCGGTGCCTGCGCCGCGGCGCTCTTCGCCGTCATCAGCGTGGTACTCGGATCGCCGGCCGTGGCCGCCACCTTGGTGGAGGTGACCGCCTTCGGCAACAACCCGGGCAACATGCGGATGCATGTCTACGTCCCGGACTCACGCCCGGCGTCGCCGGCGATCGTGGTCGCCATGCATGGCTGCGGCGGCTCCGGCCCCGGCTTCTACCAGGGCAGCGAGTTCGCCTCGCTGGCCGATCGATACGGCTACATCGTCATCTACCCGAGCGCCACCCAGTCGGCGGGGTTCGGCAACTGCTTCGACACCTGGTCGGACGCGGCCAAGCGGCGCGGCGGCGGCAGCGATCCGGTCTCGATCATGTCGATGATCGACTATGTCGAGCGGAACCATCAGGGAGACCCGAACCGGGTCTACGCGACGGGAAGCTCGTCCGGCGGCATGATGACCCAGCACATGGCCGCCGTCTACCCGGACGTGTTCAAGGCAGGGGCCTCGTTCATGGGCGTGCCCTTCAACTGCTTCGCCGGCGCCTCCGACTACCCGCCCGGAAGCAGCAGGTGCACCGGCGGGAGCATGGACAGAACGCCCCAGCAGTGGGGCGACGCGGTCCGCCAGGCGTACCCGGGATACTCCGGCCCGCGCCCGCGCATGCAGCTGTGGCACGGCACCGGCGACACCCTCGTGCCCTACTCGCTGCTGCGGGAGTCGATCGAGCAGTGGACCGACGTGTTCGGGCTGAGCCAGACCCCGACCAGCACCGACACCCCGCAGGCGAACTGGAACCGCAGCCGGTACGCGAATCCGTCCGGCACCGTGCAGGTGGAGGCGTACAGCATCCAGGGCGCCGGGCATGTTCTCCCGCAGAGCGGCATGGCCCTCCGCGCCATCGAGTTCTTCGGCCTGACCGCGAATCCGGGCGACACCACGCCCCCGACCACGCCGGGCACCCCGGTCGCGTCCGACGTGACCGCCACCGGTGCCACGCTGACCTGGACCGCGTCCACCGACCAGGGCGGCTCCGGCCTGGCGGGTTACACCGTCTACCGGGAGCAGGGCGCCACCGACCCGCAGCTCGGCCAGTCCACCACCAACTCGATCACCCTGACCGGGCTGAGCGCCGACACCCAGTACCAGGTGTACGTACGGGCGCGCGACGGCGCGGGCAACCTGTCGGCCAACTCCGCGCCGGTCACCTTCACCACGGCCCCCACCGGGGGCGACACCACGCCGCCGACCGCCCCGACCGGGCTCACCGCCTCGGGCACCACCGCCACCGGCACCAGCCTGACCTGGACGGCTTCCACCGACGACACCGGTGTGACCGGCTATGACATCCTGCGCGCCCCCGGCGCGACGGGCGGCACCTTCACCCAGGCCGGCACCTCGGCCACGACCTCGTTCACCGACACGGGCCTGACCGCGAACACCACCTACCGCTACCAGGTCCGGGCACGCGACGCCGCCGGGAACGTCTCACCGGTCTCCGGCACCGTCCAGATCACCACCCAGGGAGGCACGACCGGCGCCTGCTCGGCCACCCCGACCGTGCAGTCCCAGTGGGGGAACGGGTACGTGATCCAGCCGCTGACCATCACCAACACCGGCACCTCGACGATCACCAGCTGGACCGTCACCTTCACCCTGCCTGCCGGGCACACCTTGACCGGCTCGTGGAACGGCACCATCACCACCGACGGCCAGACGGTCACGGTCAGAAGTGTCAGCCACAACGGCACACTCGCGCCCGGAGCCGGCACCACCAGCTTCGGCTTCCAAGCGAGCAGGCCCAACGGCAACACCGCCCTGCCGTCCGGCTACACCTGCGCCTGACCGCAAGCACGCTTCCCTTGATCACGGCTCGTCATGGACCCCGGGCCGTGATCAAGGGCATCCGCCCAGCTCTTCGCCGAGCGCCAGGCTCACCCCCGGCGGGTCGGCGAGGGGGCGTCCTTCCCCGGCAGCCGAGCCTTC
Organism: Nonomuraea sp. NPDC048826; assembly: GCF_043198225.1. NCBI lineage: Bacteria > Bacillati > Actinomycetota > Actinomycetes > Streptosporangiales > Streptosporangiaceae > Nonomuraea > Nonomuraea sp. NPDC048826. The sequence continues at coordinate 804,055 of NZ_JBICUQ010000004.1, forward strand.
TCGCGACGTCCGCCGCGGCCGGGGAGCCCACCCCGCGGTAGCGCCGGAACGCCTCGGTGAGCAGGTCCCGCGCCGCCGGGTCGCCCGCCCGCTCCGCGGCGGACGCGAGAGCGAGCAGCGTACGCGCCGCAGCGCCGGGACCCGCTTGTCCGTCCAGCATCGGAGGCACTGCCGCAGCCGCCCGACGGCCTCGGGGACGCCTCGTCTGGCCTGCATCTCGCCGAGACCCAGCTCGGTGAGGACGAGCCCCCAGCTGTGCCCGGAGATCGAGGTGCATGCCCTGGCCGGCTGAGACGCCGGTCAGAACGAGCCGACCTTGACCAGGGCGGCTCCCTGCCGGACGATCAGGCACTCCAGGCGGGCCGCCGGTGAAGGGAGCGGTCCGGGGCGACGCCCGTCGGGATCCAGGTCCGCGCGCCATGCTTGCAGTGCGACTGCAGGACCTGCAGCAGCATGCCGTCTAGGCGAACGCGTGGATGACGAACCCTCTGATGGCGTTGTGGCTCACCTCGATCTCGCTCCAGCCGAGCGGGTTGCCGCCGAGGCGGTAGACGTGGTGCTCGGTGGCTTCACGTTCCGGAACGTACGAGCGAATCCTGGTCATCTCCAGGCTCCGGAGCGCCTCCAGCCCTTCCGGCCCGATCCGCGCGGTGATGCTTTCGACCGCCTCCGAACAGGACGAAACCTGCTCCCGGGCGGCCAGGGCGTCGGCGACGTCGCCGTAGAAGGTGTTGCGGCAGAAGCCGTCGTCCCCCATCCCGGCCAGGGCGTCGCGGGTGAAGCCGATCTCCTTGGCGGTCTCGGCGTCCGCCGACCGGTGCGCTTCGGCGACCTCGCGCCTCTCGGACTCTCGTACGCCCTGCTCGATCTGGAAGCCCGTGAGGACGAGCAGGCCGAGGATCAGCCAGCCGGCCACGCCGCCGATCGCGACCCAGCCCCGCAGCCGCCCGCGCCTGCGCAGGAGCACGCCCACCACGGGCAGGGCCAGCCACAAGGCCAGGAAGACCCAGCGGAGCTGCCACACGAACGCCATCAGGACGAGCATGACGACGCCCGTCAGCACCAGGCCGCCGCAGCCGGTGGCGCCCAGGACGGCGCCGCCGGCGCCCGCCAGATCCGGCCCCGACGAGGCCGACCGGGTGGGCATGTCAGAGCGGCGCGGCGGGTCGACGCCCAGCATGGGTGGTGTGGACGGCGGCGCCGACGCCGGGATGCGGCCGTCCTTGCGCACGGTCCCGTCGGGGTCGCGCACGTCGTCGGTCCATCGCCCGTTCTCGCTCCACCGCATCCGGCCCTGCGGATCGGGACGGAAGCCCCCTCCGTACCCCATGTCGTCCTCCGATGCTTGATCTGGCGACATGCTGGCAAAGGGTGGTCTGCCACGGTGGCCAACGTCTGGCCGGGTTCATCCGGATCTGTCCGAGCAGGGTCATGATCGTTAAACTCTGCGCGTGCGTACAGGTGATCGCCCGGCCGAGGACCACGCCCCGGATCCCGCCGCCGCCCGCACCACGGAAGAGTTCGTGCTCCTGCTCCGCCTGCTGAAGGTCTGGGCCGGGGACCCCTCGCTGGCCGTGCTCGGGCGCAGGACCGGCCATCCCACCAGCACGCTGTCCGACGCGCTGAACCCCCGCAGGCACCGGCTGCCCCCGGTGGAGCTGGTCCGCGACTTCGTCCTGGCCTGCGGCCGCACCGCCGACGAGGCCGAACGCTGGACCGGCGTCCCGATCTCGCGTACGAGGCGATAAGGCTGGCCCGCACCCTGGCCGCGCTGCAGCCGGACGAGCCGGAGGTGCACGGCCTGCTGGCGTTGTGCGAGCTGACGGCCGCGCGGTTCCCGGCCAGGACCGCCGCGGACGGTTCGCCGGTCCTGCTCGACGAGCAGGACCGGCGGCGGTGGGACGTCGCGGCGATCCGCCGCGGGCTGGCCGCGCTGGCCAAGGCGTCGGTCCGCGGTCTCGGCCCGTACGGCCTGCAGGCCGCGATCGCCGCCACCCACGCGTCGGCGCCCTCGGTCGGGGCGACCGACTGGGACCGGATCGTCGTGCTCTACGAGGCACTCGGCCGGGTCGCGCCTTCACCGGTGGTCGAACTCAACCGGGCCGTCGCCGTCGCCATGGCCTCGGGACCGGCGCAGGCCCTGGACATCGTGGACGAGCTGATCGCCTCGGACCGGCTGCCCGGCTCCCATCTGGTCCCGACCGTACGCGGTGAGCTCCTGGCCCGGCTCGGCCGGCGGGCGGAGGCGCGCGCCGAGCTGGAGCTGGCGGCCCGGCTCTGCGCCAACCGGCGGGAACGCTCGGTGCTGCTGCGCAAGGCGGCCGCGCTGAGCTGACTTCTCCGGCCCGGCCGCCCACAGGCGGCTCAGTCGGCCAGGTCTTCGGCGGCGCCGATCAGGGCGAGCATCTCCTGGAAGGTCTCGGCGACGGGCCCCTCCCGCGCCGTCTCCAAGGACTTCATCGGGCGAGCGGGTCGCCGCAGGGGGCGCCGACCCGGCTGAACTTCGGTAAGTCGACCTAGGTAATCGCAAGGTCAACGGGCAGGGTAGTCTCCCGATCCGTCGGGACCCTCGGGCCCCTACCTGCACGTCGTCCCTCCGGAACGTTCCAAGGAGTCGCCTGATGCGGAGCCCCTCCGCGGAACCGTCGCTGCGCCCCAAGGAGCCGGCGCGCCGGATCGGGCTGCTGCCGCAGAGCTCGGTCGCCCGGGAGGCGATCACGGTCGTCGACCTCGTCTCCCGGGGCCGCCACCCGCGCCCAGGCGGCCCGCTACGCCACCGGCCTCATCGCGATCGTCGCGCGGGGAGAGCCCTCGTCGAGGGTGACCCCCGACCTGGTGGCCGAGGTGGTCGGTGTCCGGCCCGGGTCGTACCCGATCCTGAGAGCGCGTGGTCCCCGTCGGCGCGGGGGCGGTGACGCATGACGACGCGCCGTGATCTCGGCCCCGGTGGCAGCTCGCCCTGGCGGTTCGTGTTCCGGGGGGTGACCCGCAACAAGGCGCGGATGGCGGGTTTCCTGCTCCTGCTCACCCTGTGGCAGCTCTGCGAGACCCTCGTGCCGGTGCTGATCGGGCTGATCATCGACCGGGCGGTGGCGACCTCCGACTGGACCTGGCTCGCCCTGGGCGGGGCCGCGCTGCTGGTGCTCTTCGGCGTGCTCTCCTCCTCCTACCGCTTCGGCTCGCGGCTGGGGTTCGGCGTCATCCAGCGCGAACGCCACCGGCTCCGTACCGAGATCGCCCGCCACGCGCTGGACGCCCGCGGGGTGCGCACCGACGCGCTCACCGGCGAGACGCTCTCGCTCGCCACCTCCGACACCGACAGCATGGCGTTCGCGCTGCGGTCGCTGGGCTACAGCCTGGCCTCGGCGGCGTCCCTGGCGCTCAGCGCGTGGGTGCTGCTCGGCATCCACACCGGGCTGGGGCTCGTGGTCCTACTCGGGGTGCCCCTGGTGATGGCCGCGGTCCAGGTCCTGACCCCGCTGGTCTCCCGGCGGACCCGGGACCAGCAGGCCGGCACGGCGCACGCGACCGGCATCGCCACCGATCTGGTACGCGGACTCCGCGTCCTGCAGGGCATCGGCGCGGAGGACCGGGCGGCGGCCCGCTACCGGGGGGTCAGCCGCCGGGCGCGGATCGCGGGCATCCGGGGAGCGGAGTCCCACGGCGCGATGCTCGGCCTGACGTCCCTGCTGAGCGGGGGGTTCCTGGCCCTGGTGGCGTTCCTCGCCGGGGATCTCGCGCTGGCCGGTGAGATCACCGTCGGCGGGCTGGTGACCGTGGTCGGCCTGAGCCAGTACCTGGCCGAGCCGATCGAGGCGGTCGGCGGCATCGGCGCCCAGGCCGCCCAGGCTCACGCCTCCGCCGTCCGCATCCTCGGTCACCTCACCGGCAAGCCCCTGGTCGAGGAGGGGACCCGGGCGCTTCCGCCGACCGGCGCCGCGCTGCGGGTGGAGGGGCTGACCGGACGCCGCCTGTCGGGTCTGCGCGTCGTGTCCCGTCCCGGGGAGATGCTGGGCCTGGCGGTCGAGGACCCTGTCTGCGCGAGCGAGCTGATGGACGCGCTCGCCCTCGGCTCGGCCTCGATCACGCTGGGCGGCGTCCCGCTCGACCAGCTCTCCACCGAGGCCCGGCGCGCGCATCTGGTGGTGAGCCCGCACCACGTCGACCTGTTCGAGGGGACCGTTCGCGGGAACGTCGACCCGGCCGGTCTGCTCGACGACGCCGCGTTCGACGCCGTGCTGTCCGCCTCGGCCGCCGACGACGCCGCAGGTCCCGACCGGCCGGTGACGTCCGGCGGCGCCGCCTTCTCGGGCGGGCAGCGCCAGCGTGTCGCGCTCGCCCGGGCCCTCGCCTCGCGGGCGCCGATCCTGGTGCTGCACGATCCCACCACCGCCGTGGACGCCGTCACCGAGCACCGGATCGCCGACGGCATCCGCGACCTGCGGCACCCGCCCGGCGGCGGGCTGATCACCTGGCTGGTGACCTGCTCGCCCGCGCTCCTGGCGCGGTGCGACCGGGTCCTCCAGGTCCGCGACGGCGCGGTGGTGGCCGAGGGCGCCCACCGCGACCTGAGCGCGGCGCCGGACTACCGTGAGCTGGTGCTGCGATGAGCCGCGAACTGCTGCCCATCGCGTCCTGGCGCGACACCTCCAGGTACGCCCGGCGGCTGGTCCTCCGGCACCGGTGGCCGCTGGCGGCAGCGGTCGTCGCGTTCGTCCTGGCCGGTCTGTGCTCCGTGGTGCCGCCGTGGATGCTCGGCAGGATCGTCGACGCCGTGGCCGCCGGTGAGGCGTCGGTCGCCCCGTACGCCGTGGCCATCGCCGTGGCCGCCGTGCTGGGCGCCCTCTGCACCGCCGCCTCGGTCGCGTTCCTGGCCCGCGCCGGCGAGCCCGCCCTGGCCGAGCTGCGCGAGGAGGTCCTGGACACCGCCCTGCACCTCGACGCCCAGCGGATCGAGACGGCCGGGACCGGCGACCTGATCTCCAGGGTCGGCGACGACGCCGCCACCGTGGCGGACTCCCTGGGCGAGATCGTGCCCATGCTGGTGAACTCGGTGGTCCTGATCGCCTTCACGGCGGCGGGCCTGTTCGCCCTCGACTGGCGGCTCGGGCTCGCCGGATTCGTCGCGGCGCCCTTCTACGTGCTGGGCCTGCGCTGGTACCTGCCTCGCTCGGGTCCGCTCCATCGCCAGGAACGCATCGCCCAGGGCGAGCTGACCGAGGCGCTCGTCGGCGGCCTCCAGGGCGCGGCGACGCTGCGGGCCTTCGGCCACGAGGAACGCCAGCTCGCGATCATCGACGACCGTTCGGGCCGGGCCAGGGACCTGAGCCTCACGGTGTTCCGGCTGCTGACCCGGTTCTTCGCCCGGTCCAACCGGGCCGAGCTCATCGGCCTCGGCTCGGTGCTGGCCACCGGGTTCCTGCTGGTGCGGGCCGATGCCGTGTCCGTCGGCGAGGTCACCGCCGCCGCCCTCTACTTCCACCGGCTGTTCAACCCGATCGGCGCGCTGCTGACCGTCTTCGACGCACTGCAGTCGGCCGGTGCGGCCCTGGCCCGCCTCGTGGGCGTCACCCGTCTGCCGCGCCCCGCCCGGCGGACGGCCGCCCCCACCGCGCCGGGGCCGCTGGTGCTCGACTCCGTCAGCCACTCCTACACGCCGGGGCATCCCGTACTGGCTCCCACCTCCCTCACCATCTCCCCCGGCGAACGGGTCGCCGTGGTCGGCGCCAGCGGGGCGGGCAAGACCACGCTCGGCGCCATCGCCCGCGGTGTCCTGACGCCGACCGAGGGCGTGGTCTCGCTGGCCGGTCACCCGTACGAGACCCTGGACCCTGGAGACATCCGCACCCGGATCGCCCTGGTCAGCCAGGACGTCCACGTCTTCGCCGGCACCCTGCGTGACGCCCTCACCCTGGCCGCTCCCGACGCGGACGACCGGCGGCTGTTCGAGGCGCTGCGAGCCGTGGGCGCCGACGGCTGGTCGGCGGCGCTCCCCGACGGCCTCGACACCCGGATCGGCGACGGCGGCCACCCGCTCACCCCCGCCCAGGCGCAGCAGATCGCCCTGGCCAGGGTTCCGCTGGCCGACCCCTGGTTCGTCGTCCTCGACGAAGCGACCGCCGAAGCGGGCTCCGCCGGGGCCCGCGACCTGGAGCAGGCCGCTCGCGCCGCCACCGACGGCCGCGGCGCCCTCATCATCGCCCATCGGCTCACCCAGGCCGAAGCCGCCGACCGCATTCTCGTCCTGCACGAAGGGACCGTGGTCGAACAGGGAACCCACACCGAACTGCTCGCCCGCGGCGGTCGGTACACCGAGCTCTGGCAGGCGTGGACCAGCTCAGCCGAACCCCAACCGACGTGAATCGCGCCGACCGACACTTCTCCAAACGCTGGAGACCATTCTCGACGAGCCCTCGACTGCTTGGAGATGCCGATGAACACAGCTCAACCAGCCTGCCCTACCAGTTGGAGCACCACACAAATGAACCGAGTTGCTCTCGCCGGTCCCTGAGAGAGCCGCAAGTCTCACATTGCCCGCGAGCTCGACGGTTCGCCGGATGCGCCGACACGTGGAACCCACTCCCGCCGGAGAGGTCTAAGCTGCCCAGCACGGCAGGTCACGGAGCCGCGCTGTGCGATCGACGACAACTACAAATCATCCCTGCACCCCCGGCTTCAAGCGCCTGTGACACCGTGGTGCGGAAGGACGGGTCCATCCGGACTGTCCTGTGGGGGATCTTCTCCATCCTGCTCCGCCCAGCACAACTGCTGTGTCTAGAACCACTGGGCCGTGATCACTCAGGTCACCTCATGAACCCGGCCTGGCAAAACTCGCTAAGAGCAAACTGAGTGGCGCCTCCAGCCGCATCCGGACTCGCCGCTGGCTGGACCATAACCACCAAACCGCTGACCGCCTATGGCTTGGACGAAGGGCCCGCCAGGTCCGACCGAATGGTCAATTCCGACAGGCCGCTGCGCTTCGCCGTCGAGGCGCGGGTCCAGTGCGTGGCACCAGTTGATGTCTCCTCCAGCATGGCCCAAACACACGCATGCCTGGTCCAGGCTGGTTGTCGGCGGGCAGCAAGTGTGCCTCATCGACCGACTCGTCCAGCCCGCAGGCGCAGGAACCCATGACCGCCACTCCGAGACCGTGTCCGGATGAACCTGCAACTCAGCAACGATCTACTAGCTGTCCTTACCGCCCGCCGTGCAGCCCATCATGATCGTCGCAGCGCATCGCCAGAATCTGCGCGGACTTAGAGCGCCTAACGTAATGAAGTGAGGCGCCACCAGCAGATGAGGGCGCAGGCCAGCTTGAGGAAGGCCTCCTGGATGTCGGCCCGGACTTCCCAGCGGATGTGCAGTCGGCGGAAACCGTGCGGCAGGGCGAAGGTCTGCTGGACGACCCATCACTCTTGCCCAGGCTTGAGCCGTGTTCAGTGCCGCGGCGGGCGATCGGCGGGCAGACCTGCAGCTCGCACACCAATGCGCGGTACTTGTCATGGTCGTAGCCGCGGTCAGCGAGCACGACGTCGGGACGCTGGCGGGGCCGGCCGCGCTTGCCACGCACCTTCGGAATGGCATCCAACAACGAGCGCAGCTGGGTGACGTCATTGCGATTCGCGCCGGTCAAGATGACGGCTAACGGGATGCCGGTGGCCCCAGTGATCAGGTGATGTGATTGCTATCGGTCCGCCCTCAATCGACCGGGGACGGGCCGGTCTCCCCCTTTAACGCTCTGATCAGGAAGAGTCCACCACGGCCCGGGAGAGTCAAGTGCGTCGGCCGCCCGCAGCCGATCGTGCAGCACCTCGTGCAGCCGCTGCCCTTGTTCCACTCCGCCAGGCGCCGCTAGCAGGTCATGTCCGAGCCGAGCTCCTGCGGCAGGTGCTCCCAGGCGACTCCGATGTGCAGCACGAACTAGGTCGTGTTTCATAAGGCATTGAGCCACTGGTTGATCGCAGCGATGATGACGACGGCCTCGTAGCGTACGGCGAGCTTGTCGTAACGGGTTGCCATGCCGCGGTTGCCTTTGAGCAGGTTGATGCCGCACTCCACAGCATGACGCAGCCGGTAGAGCGCGGGGTCGAAGGCCGGTGGGCGGCCTCCCTTCGATCCCTTGGCTCGCCGGTGAGCGTCCTGGTCGGCCTTGCTCGGAATGCACGCCTTGATCCCACGCCGGCGCAGATGAGTCCGGTTGGCCTTGCTGGTGTAGGCCTTGTCGGCCAGGACCCGATCCGGGCGGGTCCTGGGACGGCCACCGCCGAGGCGGGCCACCCGGATCTTGCCGAGCACCGGGATGAACTGCGGGCTGTCGCCCCGCTGCCCGGCGGTCACCACCGCAGCCAGCAGCTTGCGACCCTGCTCGCAAGCCAGATGGGTCTTGGTGGTCAGCCCGCCGCGTGAGCGCCCCAGCGCGTGATCGGCCGGCTCGCTGTGCACCCCGCCGGGTGGTTCCTTCTGCAGGTGGCCGTCCCGGCGGGCTCCGGCCGCGTGCTGGTGAGCCCGGGTGATGGTGGAGTCCACGCTGACCGTCCAATCGATCTTCACGGCGGCGTCCGCACACGCCTGCAAGGCCGCCAGGATCCGCGCCCAAATCCCCTCCCGCTGCCAGCGCCGGAACAGGCCATACACGGTGAACCAGTGGCCGTAGCAGGCAGGAACGTCCCGCCACGGTGCCCCGGTCCGGATCCGCCACCGGATCCCATCGATCAACTGCCGCCTGCTCCACTTCGGCGGACGCCCTTTGCCCGATGCGGCAGGCAGATGCGGCTCCAGTGCCGCCCACTGCGCGTCAGTGACCTGACTTGGCTCACGTTTCAAGATCACGACTGAGTGCAGGCCGCTGACCTTGTGGTTCTCCGCTGAGGGCGGCGAAAGTGCGCACTAAATCGA